>NZ_JAXCEJ010000028.1:0-100154 GCF_041463665.1 Actinomadura chokoriensis | reverse complement strand
TCCTGCACTGGACCCGCAAAATGATCGAGATCCGCCAACGCCACCCCGTCTTCGGCGTCGGCTCCTACGTCGAACTCTCCGCCTCCAACCCCTCCGTCCTCGCCTTCACCCGCGAGATCAACGAGGACGAGGCCCCGTGGGACGAGATGGACGCGATCCTGTGCGTCAGCAACCTGTCGCGCTTCCCGCAGCCGGTGGAACTCGACCTGCGCCGCTTCGAGGGCTACTCCCCCGTCGAGTGCATGGGCGGCGTCCAGTTCCCGGCGATCGGCGAGCTCCCGTACCTGCTGACCCTTCCCGGGCACGGCTTCTTCTGGTTCCAGCTGCTCCCACCGGACGACGCCGACGCCGACCGGATCGTGGGCGCGGGAAGGACCGTCTGACCGTGCTGCCACCCGGATCGGACCTGACCCGAGACCTCGCGGAGTGGCTGCCGAGCCAGCGGTGGTTCGGCGGCAAGGACGGCCCCATCGACGAGCTGTCCATCGGCACCGCCACCGAACTGCGCTCCGGCGACCCCGCCCTGCACCACCTCGTCCTCGACGTCCGCCAGAACGGCCTCACCGACCGCTACCAGCTGCTCCTCGGCGTCCGCCGGTACCTGCCCGACCGGCTCCGGCACGTGGAGATCGGCCGTGACTCGGGCGGCGCGAGGCCGCGCCTGTACGACGCAGCCCACGACCCGGACCTGACCCGGACGCTGCTGGACGCCATGGCTGACGAGGCGTCCATCGGCCCGCTGCGGTTCCGGCACGTGGCCGGCGCCCGCATCCGGACCGACCTCGCGAGCCTGCCCATCACTGCCGAGCAGAGCAACACCTCGCTGCTGTTCGGCGACGCCTACATCTGCAAGCTGTTCCGGCGGCTCAGCGACGGCGTCAACCTCGACCTGGAGGTGAACCTCGCGCTGACCCACGGCGGCTGCACGCACGTCCCGGCCGTGCACGGCTGGATCGAGCTGGAACCGGGCGAACCCGGCGCGGAACCGGTCACGCTCGGGCTCCTGTCGGACTACCTGCACACCGGGGCGGACGGCTGGAGCCTGGCGATCGCGAGCGTCCGCGACTGGTTCGCGTACCCGCTGCCGTACGGCGACGAGTGGGCGGAGTTGGACGCGAGCGCAGCCGGCGGCGACTTCGCGGCCGAGGCCGAGCGGCTCGGCGCCGCCACCGCGCAGGTGCACCGGGCGCTCGCCGACGCGTTCGGCGTGACGCTCGTCCCCGCGGCGGAGGTGCGGGCCATCGCGGCCCGGATGAACACCGAGCTGACCGCCACCTGCAGGGCCGTGCCCGGCCTCGCGCCGCACGCGAAGGCGCTCACCGCGGCGTACCTCGACCTGGCCGCGCGGGCGGAGCCGATGCCGGTCCAGCGCGTGCACGGCGACTACCACCTCGGGCAGGTGCTGCGCACCGAGTACGGCTGGACGCTGCTGGACTTCGAAGGCGAGCCGGCCCGGACGCAGAGCGAGCGCCGCGCCTTCGCGCACCCGCTGCGGGACGTCGCCGGGATGCTGCGCTCCTTCGAGTACGCGGCGCGGTTCCTCATCACCAAGGCCGGCACGGTGCCGACCGAGTCGGGACCGCGCCTGGAGACGCGGGCGCACTCCTGGGCGGCGCGGAACAGGGCGGCGTTCTGCCGCGGTTACGCGGCGGCCGGCGGCGCCGATCCGGCCGCGCATTCGGTGCTGATGCACGCGTTCGAATTCGAGAAGGCCGTTTACGAGGTGCGCTATGAGGCGCGGAACCGGCCGGCCTGGCTGCCCGTGCCCCTCACCTCGCTGGCTCATCTGACGGCTTGATCAAAGACACCGAAGCAAGCCTCCAATTCCAAACCATGATCACGTAAAATCGGCCGATTCTCTCAATTCCGCGGCGATCAACGGGTATCCGGACTCTCGGCAGGATGATGATCACCTGTGGAGGACGACCCGATAATGGGGGAACGGAGAGAACGGGAATGTCCATCGAACGCCACTCGCACGATGACGGGGCCGGAAACGGAGCATTCGACGGCCATACCGGCCGCACCCGCGCGGACGGCCGAAAACAGGGAATGCTCCGGGCGACCGTCATCGCGACGGCGACGGGGCTCTCGCTGACGGTTCCGCTGAGCGCGCCCTCCCGGGCGGCGATCAGCCCATCGGTGCTGCAGAGCCTGCATCTGGACACCGCCACGCTGGAGAAGGTGAAGGCGTTCGACAAGTACCGGACGCGTGAGGCGACGCAGCGCAGGAAGGCGAGAAAGGCGCTCAGGTTCGCCCGCAAGCAGATCGGCAAGCCCTACCGGTGGGGCGCCGACGGGCCGAGCGGCTACGACTGCTCCGGTCTCGCGATGGCGTCGTGGCGCAGGGCCGGCGTGAGGATTCCGCGCGTCACCTACGCCCAGTACCGCGGCGTCGACCGGAAGGTGAGGTACCGGAATCTCAAACCCGGCGACCTCATCTTCTTCCACGGCCGCAGCCACGTCGGCCTCTACGTCGGGCACGGGCGGTTCCTGCACGCGCCGCACTCGGGCGCGCGGGTCCGCATCGACAGGATCTCCGAGGCGCGGAGGGGGCAGTTCGCCGGCGCGGTACGGCCGGGCGCGCCCGCCTACCACGAATGGTCGCCTTCGGTGCGGGAGCTCGTCGAGAAGATCGACCGGATGAGCACGCAGAAGAGAGCGGATCAGAAGCCGCCAGATAAGGAGCGGACCCCCCAAATTCCGCCGCCTTCCGACACATTGCCTAAAACGCATGACAATCCCCCGATGACCGCCCCCGGACACACCCCGGCGAAACAGGCCGCGCCACCCGGCGGCCCCGCACCGGCGCCGGACGATTCCGCGGCCCAGACACCGCGAAGCGACACACCGTCGAACACGAAGCCCGATCCGAGGCCGCGGGCCATGGCCCCAGCCCACCAGCAACGCCCATTCCGTCCGTGGAACCGCCCGTGGGCCGAGTACGTCGCTCCGTAAGCCCCGTTCCGCCGTCCCGGCGCCGAAGTCCGGCGCCGGGACGGCGTTCGTCTGCCCGGACGTCCTCGTCGGGCACCGCCCCGCGTGAACACCGCCTCGCCTGACCCCCTCCCCCGCCCCCTCATCCAACCTCCTCGCCCACCCCCTCGTCTGACACCGTCCCCAAATGATCTCTTGGTGCGCGCCGGGTACTGCCGGCCGGGCGGGCTCGGTGCGGCGGTCCGCGTTCCCGACATGCCGGATCTTCGTTCGCGATGACGTTGCGATTCGCTTACCCGGCCGTGGGCATCGCGCCGAAGCGCAAGGGCATCAACAAGACTCTTGCGACTTTCGGGGCGATTGGGAGGGACGCGATGTGGGATTTCGCGGGCCGTGACACCGCTATCGACCTGGGCAGCGACACCGTGCGGATGCACGTGCGGGACCACGGCGTCGTGTGCCGCGAGCCGTCCGTGCTCGCCAGGTCCCGGGAGACCGGTCACATCCTCGCGCTGGGCCTGCCCGCGCGGGAGATGGCCGGACGCAACCCCGACGTCACGCTCGTCCGGCCGATCCGGGAGGGCGCACCGACGGAGACCGACGAGGCCGAGTACCTGATGCGGCATCTGGTCCGCCGCCACCACCGGCGCCACTACACCGCCCGCCCCCGGCTCGTCGTCACCGTGCCGAGCGGGATGACGTCCGTCCACTACCGGGCCCTGCAGTTCTCCGCCTACCAGGCGGGCGCGCGGCGGCTCACGCTCGTGCCGACGCCGATCGCCGCGGCCATCGGCATGGGGATGACCTCGTCCACGCGGCCCGAGATCGCCGTCATCGCCTGCATCGGCGCGGACGTCACCGACGTCGGCGTCATCGCGTTCGGCGGCCTCGTCACCTCGCACACCGCACACACCGGCGGGTCGTCGCTGGACAAGGCGATCGTCACGCTGGTCCGGCGCGAGCACAACGTGGCGCTGTCGCGGTCGTCCGCCGAGGCCGCGAAGCTGGCGGTCGGCGCGGTGCCGCCGCTCGGCCGGCGGCCGATGAAGCAGACCGTCGTGACCGGCCGCGACATCGCGACCGGGATGCCGCGCGAGATCGTCCTCACCACGCAGGACGTCGCCCGCGCGATCAGCGGGCCGGTGGCGGAGATCGTGGAGGCGATCGGCGCCGGCCTCATCGGCTGCTCCCCGGAGATCTCCGGCGACCTGCTGAGCGTCGGCATCACGCTCACCGGCGGGTGCGCCCAGTTGCCCGGCCTGGACCGGCTGATCCGCGACCGGACCGGGCTGGAGGCGCGGCTCGGCGACGACAACGGCGACGCGGCCGTGCTCGGCGCCGGGGAGGTGCTGCGCTCGGCCCGCACGCAGGAGCCGTCGGCGCGCAAGTCCTCGCCACGCCCGCAGGTGCTGACCACGCTGCCGGAGTACTGACCGGAACTAGACTGCCGGTCCCATGAGCGACGCACCCGGCCTCGACGGCCCCGGAAGCCCGCACCTGGAAGAGGTGTCGGACGGGATCTTCGCCTACGTCCAGCCGGACGGCACCTGGTGGATCAACAACACCGGATTCCTCGCCGGGACGCGCGGGGTGGTCAGCGTCGACGCGTGCTCGACCGAGCGCCGCACCCGCGCGTACCTGGCGTCGATCCGGTCGGTGACGGACCGGCCCGTCCGGACGCTGGTCAACACCCACCACCACGGCGACCACACGTTCGGGAACTACCTGTTCGCGGGCGCGACCGTCGTCGGCCACGAGGGGACGCGGGAGGGCGCGCTCGCCTGGGGCGAGCCGTTCGACGAGCCGTTCTGGACGAAGGTGGACTGGGGCGGCATCGAGGTCGAGCCGCCGTTCCTCACCTACACCGAGGGCGTGACGCTGTGGGTGGACGACCTGCGCTGCGAGGTCCGGCACGTCGGGACGCCCGCGCACACCACCAACGACTCCATCGTCTGGATCCCTGACCGCCGCGTCCTGTTCTGCGGCGACCTCCTCTTCAACGGCGGCACCCCCTTCCTCATGCAGGGCTCGGTGGCCGGGGCCGTCAAGGTGCTGGAGGAGGTCATCGCGCCGCTGGACGCGGAGACGATCGTCCCGGGGCACGGTCCGGTCGGCGGCCCGGAGCTCATCGGCCGCGTCCTCGGCTACGCGCGGTTCTTGCAGGCGACGGCCGCCGAGGCGAAACCGGCCGGCCTGACGCCGCTGGAGGCCGCGCGCGAGGCCGATCTCGGCCCGTACGCGGAGCTGACGGATCCCGAGCGCCTCGTCGGCAACCTGCACCGCGCCTACGCGGAGCTGGACGGCCTCCAACCGGGCGCCGGGATCGACCTGGTCGCCGCCATGAGCGACATGGTCACCTACAACGGCGGCCGGCCCCTCACCTGCCGCGCCTGACCCGGCGGAGCCACCGCGGGGGAAGGCGCGCGTTCGTCAGCGGAGTTCGGCGGTCGTCAGCAGGCGGATGCAGGCGGCGGCCCAGGTGCGGACCATGCGGTGCGGGTCGTCGGCGGCGAGGGCGGCGGCGAGGGCCGCGACGGTCCCGGCGGCGGTGCGGAGGCCGGCGCGTTCCAGGTCCTTTCCGGCGCGGACGATCCGTTCCCGCCGGCCCGGCGGGGCGTGCAGGAGGCCGCGGTGGGCCGCGTCGGCGCAGGCCGCGAGCGCCTCGGCCAGGACGTGGCCGAGCGGGTCGTGGACGGCCGGAGGCGGGGACTCCAGCGCGGCGGTCCCGTCGCCCGGGGTCAGGTCGGGGACGACGACGCCATCGCCGGTCATGACGGCGAACGGGTCGATGACGAGTCCGCCGCGGCCCTTGCGGACGGCCCCGGTGAGCAGCCGGGGGCCCGCGGCGAGCCCTTCGGCGAGGGCGTCGAGCGCGGCGGGGCGGTGCGGGCTGTAGTCGGCGGAGACGACGGCGGTAGTGCCCGCCGCGTCCGCGATCACGGCCTCCAGGCGCTGGGCGCCGGGGTGGTAGCCGATGTCGCGGACCTCGGCGATCTCGACGGCGCGGACGGACTCGGCCGCCACCCGGGGCCGGACGAGACGGGGCGGCAGGGCGTCCAGCGCGCGCGCCTCCGCCGCGAGGTCGCGCACGAGGAGCCCCGCGGGAAGGCTCGCCCAGGCGTCGCCGAGCGGCGTCACCGTGGTCTTCGCGATCCGGCCGGCGGCGACGCGGACGATCCTCCCGGCGCTGCGGGCGGCGCTCTCGGAGACGATGTTCGCGGCGGCGAGGGACCGCAGCGGCGCGCCGAGGATCCTGCGTCCGGCGAGGTCGGCGCCGGTGAGGCGGGCCCCGTCCGGGACGTCCCAGCCGCGTTTCAGGACGAGCACGATGCCGGCGTGCGCGAGGTAGACGTCGACGGTGCGGTTCCCGGGGGTGCCGGCGACGCGGCAGCCGAGGGCGGTGAGGCGGACGCGGCGCAGCCGCGTCTCCGCCCGCTCGTCGGTGCCGAGCGCCTGGGAGCGGTCCGGCCCGCCGGCGGCGCGGTGCCGGGCGTGGATCTCGGCGAGGAGTTCCGCGATGCGCGCGGGGTCGTGGTCGGCGTGACGCTCGCGGTAGGCGGCGAGCTGGGCGGCCAGGTCGTCCAGCGCGGCGGCGGGCCAGTGCATGCCGCGCCCGGCCAGATCGGCGGCGGTGCGCCCGAGCGCGGTGGCGAGCACGGGCCCCGCGTTCACGGCGCCCTCCAGCAGGACCTGGCCGGCGAGGTCCAGGGCGGCGTCGAGCAGCGCGTAACCGGCGTCGCGGCGCTCCCCCGGCGTGCCGCCCACGTCGAGGCGGATCTCCTCGCCGGTGAGGCCGCGTTCGTCGGCGGCGCGGAACGCCCACACGGCGAGCACGGTCATCTCGCCGCGCGCCGCCGCGACGGCGTCGGTGTGGACGTAGCCGAGTTCGTCCGGCACGAGGAACCGGACGGTGCAGGTCGCCAGCTCCGCCTGGGTCACCGAGTCATGCCCGCGCCGGCCAGAGGCGGTGGGACGCCGCAGCGTGGCGGTGTAGCCGGCGCGGAAGGTGCGGCGGGCGGCGGTGAGGGCGCGCTGCCCGAGGACGCGGGCGAGCGCGTCGTCGTCGAACGCTCCCGGCGACCAGGCCGCCGCACCGGGCGCCGCACCGGGCGCCGCACCGGACGCATCCGCCTCCGGTTCGGCGGCGGCCGTCCGCTGGTAGGCGAGCACGAGGCAGACGCGGTGGCGGCAGGTCCCGGTCGCGGCGCAGGAGCAGGTCGCGGCCTCCAGCCCGGCCCCGGCGGGCAGGGACGTCGCGGTGCCGTCCGGGAAGGCGCCGTGGACGCCGCCATCCAGGGAGAGCGTGATCTCGGGGCCGCCGCCCGCGTCGAGGTCCTTCGTCGCGCGCTTGACGAGCCCGCGGTTGGCGAGGGCGGCCAGGGCGTCCGGGGTGAGGGAGAGCAGGTCCGTGCGGGTCGCGGGGCGGGTCATCCGGCGATCCGTTCGGCGACGAACCCGGCGAGCAGCCCGGGCGTCATGGCGCCGATGTGGGCGCCCTCGTCGGCTAGGTACTGCGCGGTCTCGCGGTCGTAGTCGGGGTCCGCCTCCTCGTAGAGCGCGGCCAGCCCGAGCACGTGCGTCCCCTGCTGGACGAGCCCGCGGACCTCCCGGACGAGCCGGGCCCGGTCCCCGCCCTCGTAGAAGTCGGTGACGACGGCGACGATCGCCCGGCGCGGGTTCTCCACCAGCCCTGCGCCGTAGGCGACGGCCCGCGCGATGTCGGTGCCGCCGCCGAGTTGCACCTTCATCAGCAGCTCGACCGGGTCGGTGACGTCGGAGGTGAGGTCGACCACGGCGGTGTCGAACGCGACCAGGTGCGTCTTGAGGCCGGGCAGCCCCCACAGGCACGCCGCGGTGACCGCGGAGTGGATCACGGACCCGGCCATGGATCCGGACTGGTCGACGAGCAGGATCATCTGCCACTGCTCGACATGCCGTCTCGTCCGGGACACGAACCGGGGCTTCTCAATGTAGAGGCGGCGCTCGTCCGGCCGGTAGTGCGCGAGGTTCGCGCGGATCGTCCCGTGGAAGTCGAAGTTGCGGGAGTTCTCGATGCGGCTCGGGCGCCGCGACCGGGTGCCGTGGAACGCCTGGCGGACCTCGGTCGCGAGCCGCTCCATCAACTGCCGGACGACGGCCTCCACGATCCGGCGGGCGAGCGCGAGGACCTCGGGGTCCATCAGGTGCTTGGTGCGCAGGACGGCGCGCAGCAGCGTCGCGTCGGGCTCGATGCGTTCCAGGACGGCCGGGTCGGTGACGATGTCGTGGATCTCGTACCGCTCGACGGCGTCGCGTTCGAGCCGCTCGATCGTCTCCTTGGGGAAGAGCCGGTGCACCGCGTCGATCCAGTCGACCGTGGTGAGCCGCGACGGCTCGTCGCCGCCGGTGCGGTCGCGCCCTGGCTCGCGCCCGCCGCTCGCGCCGGAGCCGCGCCGGACGCCGCGCCGACCGAGGTCGGCGTCGCGGCCGTAGAGCCAGTCGAGGGCGGCGTCCCGTTCGGCGCCCTCGCCGCCGAGCGCCCCGGTGCACGACTCCGCGGGGGCGCCGAGGACGAGCCGCCAGCGTTCCAGATCAGGCGGGATCACGATTCTCCTTCTCGTCCTCGCGGGGGGACGCCCCCCGCGCACCCGGGCCCGCTTCGCCTGGCTCCAGCAGACCGGCGGCGGCGAGGGCCCGGTCGACGCGGGCCTCCAGGGCGCGTGCCTCGGCCACGAGGAGCGGCGCGGCCGGTGCGCGGAGCAGCGCGCGGGCCGAGCCGCGCAGGCCGCGGCGTTCCAGCAGGCCCTCGGCGATCGCCTCGCGCTCGCGCGGCGGGAAGAACTCGAACGCCTGCCGCAGCGCGGGCAGCGCCACGAGGAAGCCTTCGTCGTCCAGGTCGCCGATCAGCTCGTCGAGGACGCCGAGGACGGCGCCGTCCGGGTCGAGCACTTCCTGCCGGGCCAGCGCGAACAGCCCGGCGAGCCAGTCGCCGAACGTCTTCGGTCCGGCCGCGCCGCGCACCGCGCGGGCCGGGTCGGCGGTGTCGCCGAGCGCCCGGCCGAGCCCGAACGCGGCGCCGCGCAGGTCGGGCGGGACGTCGCGCCGGGCGGCGACGCGGCGGGCGACGCCGAGCGCCGCGTCCCGGTCCAGGTGGAGCGTCCCGGCGGCGTGCAGGAGCGCGTCGCGGGTCGCGGCCAGGGCGTGCAGGCGGTCGCGGTCGGCGGGCGCGGGCCCGCCGCGGATTCCTTCGGCCAGCCACAGGATCCGGGCGGCGCACTCCTCGACGACCGTCCCGAACAGCGGGCTCCGGGCCGTCCCGAGGACGCGGTCGTGCCGCCACAGCCCGAGGACGGCGCCGAGCGCGACGCCGAGCGCGGCGATGTCGGACGAACCCGCGATCCCGGCGGCGATCGCCCCCGCGATGCGGTCGGACCGGTCGGCGCAGCCGCACAGCGCCGCGTCGAACAGCACGTCCGCGAGCCGCCGCATGTCGGCGCCGGCGTCGTTCACGCGCTCGTCCAGGACGGCGGCGGCCGCCTCCGCGAGCGTCGGCCCGTAGGCGCCGGCCTCGATGAGCGCGGAGTGGCGGCGCCCGCGGGGGTCGGAGGCCTCCAGGGTCCAGCGTTCCTCCAGCACCGGGTCGGCGCCCGTCGCGGGTCCCGCGTCGCGGACGGCGCCGGGGATCCGCAGGACGCGCAGCCGGTGCAGGGCGCGGCTGCGTTCCAGGTCGCGCGGCGCCGTCAGCTTGAGGACGACCGGACCGTCCCGGTCGAGGCCCAGCCGCTGGAGTTCGGCGGCCGCGTCGTGGACGAGCGGCGGCGCGGGCGTGGCGGGGTGCAGGCGCCCGACGCGGTCACCGCTCAGCGCGGCGACCATCTCCACGACGGCCGGGTGGGCGCCCGGGGCGAGGGCGCCCCGCGACGTCCACGGCAGCCTCTGGTCGAGGTCGTCGTTCACCAGCGCGGACACGAGGCCGTCCAGCAGGTCGGTGCGGGCGGGGGCGCGGTGGCCGCGCAGCCGGGTGAGGCCCTCGGTGAGGGTGCGGGCGGCGACCAGGTCGGCGGTCGACACGACCTGCTTCCGCTCGCGCAGCCGCGTCACGACGGCCTCGACGAGCGCGCCGGCCGCCGCGTCGGGGCCGCCCTCCCAGAGCCGCTGGTAGTACTCGGGCGACGGCATGCCCGACTGGTAGCCGGTGAACGCGTCCAGGCGCTTGAACGAGTACGGGACGAGGAAGCCGCCGCCGGTCGAGCCCTCCGGCGGCCGCGGCACGTCGGGCCAGTCCGTGCCGCCCGACGCGGCGAGCGTTTCCAGGGCGGGCTTGTGGAATCCTCCGGTGACCACCACGACGGGACGGTCACCGGCGTCGGCCCCGGCGGCGCGCACCCACTCCGCCATGTAGGACTCGCGGGCCTTGTCGTCCTCCCCGGCCTCCGCCTCGCCCCGCAGCAGCGCGAAGTACGCGTCGAGCCGCTCCCCGGCGCCGTCCGGGTCGATCTCGAAGAGGTGGTCCCAGAGGACGTCGGTGTTGTCGACGGCGAACTCCCGGCACAGCCGCTCGGCGACCTCGCCGTAGCGGCGTTCGGCGTCGGCGTACCGGTTGCCGCGGCCGGCGAACGCGGGATGCCACGCGGGCAGGTCGATGAACCGCAGCTCGGCGCCCGCCTCGCGTCCCTCATTGAGAGCGACCCATTCCGGCGAGTACCCGCAGAACGACGACCAGGAGGCGTGCACGCGTTCGGCGTCCCGGTAGTAGCTGAAGATCGCGATGGGCGGGGCGTGGCCGAGCAGCAGCTCGTCCATCCGCGTGCCGAAGTCCGCGGGCCCCTCCACCAGGACGTACGCGGGCCTCAGCCGCCGGATCGTGTCCCGGACGAGCAGCGCGCACGCCGGGCTGTGGTGCCGGACCCCGAGGAACGTGACGGCCATCAGCCGGGCAGCAGGTGCCGGGCGGCGTGCAGCGCCCGCCACTGCTCGCCGCCGCGCCGGGCCGCCTCCTGCTCCAGGTAGCGGCGCAGCCGGGCCAGGTCGTCGGGGCTGTCCTTGGCGGCCGTCCCGGCGAGGCACTCGACGATGTCGGCGGCGCCGCCCGGCTCGCCGCGCAGGAACCAGCCCCGCACCCCGATCTGGTGCGCGACCGACACGGCCTCGGCCGTGCTCATCACCGCCGACAGCCGGTCCAGCGTCCGGCCGTCCTCGGTGGTGGCGTCGCGCAGCTCCCGGAACGTGGTGACCAGCACTTCGAGGACGTCCCGGCGCGGCGGTGCCTCGACGCCGCTGTGCTCCAGCAGCCGCCCGGCCTCCCGCTCGACCAGGTCGAGCTCGGTGCCGAAGTCGGCGATCGGGAACACGGTCTCGAAGTTGAACCGCCGCTTGAGCGCGGCGCTCATCTCGTTGACGCCCCGGTCGCGGGTGTTCGCCGTGGCGATGACGTTGAACCCGTCCCGCGCGAACACCATCGCGTCCGGCCCGGACAGTTCGGGAACGGCGAGGACACGGTCGGAGAGCGGGGACAGCAGCGAGTCCTGCACCTCCAGCGGGCAGCGGGTGATCTCCTCGAACCGGACGGTCCTGCCCTCGGCCATCCCGGTGAGCAGCGGCGCCGGCACCAGCGACCGCGTGGACGGCCCCTCCGCGACGAGCAGCGCGTAGTTCCACGAGTACGTGATCTGGTCCTCGGTGGTGGCCGCGCCGCCCTGGATCGTCAGCGTGGACGTCCCGCTGACCGCCGCCGCGATCAGCTCCGACAGCAGCGACTTCGCCGTTCCGGGCTCCCCGACGAGCATCAGCCCGCGGCTGGTCGCGAGGGTGACGAGGGCCCGGTCGATGAGGGCCGCGTCTCCGACGAACTTCCGGCGGACGCCGAGTGCGTCGTCCCCGACGATGAAGCGGCGCGCGGCCGTCAGGCTCAGCGCCCAGCCGGGCGGGCGGGGTCCGGTGTCGTCCTCGCGGAGCCGGTCGAGTTCGGCCGCGAACCTGACCTCGGCCGGGGGCCGCTGGAACTCGGTGGTGTCGTCGCTCATCGTTCCTCGAGGTCGGTGGGTCCGGTCAGTGCGCGAAGGGCGTTCAGTGCGAGAAGGGCGGGCGGTACGGGGAGGGCGGGCAGTGCGGGGAGGGCCCCGCCGGCGGCGCGGTTCCGCCGCTCACCGGACGGCGGCTTCCGCGAGGGCCTCCAGGTCCGCCAGGATCTCCGACGCCGTGACGCCGTCCAGTTCCCCGAAGGTCAGGGGCGTGCCCTTGCGAGGCCAGTAGTCGCCGGGTGCCGTGGCAAGCCACACGTACTTGAGCGTCTGGTGGTCGCCGGTCGCGTCCACGGCGCCGACCGAGATGCCTGGATCCAGGTCGATGACGACGTACCGGCCGGCGGCGGCGCGGCGGGAGATCCAGCGTTCGCCGCCAGCGTCCTGCGGCTCGCCGCGCTCCCAGCCGCGCCTGACCAGGCCGAGCACCTTGCCGAACGGCACCTTCAGCCCTTCGAACCGCTCCAGCCTCCCGCTGCCCCGCTCGCCGCCGGTCAGCGTGTGGACGGGGCGGGTGAGCTGCGCGAACGGCTGCGTGATCTCGTAGTCCGCGAACACCTCCGACCAAGTGGCGATGGTGTCGCCCAGGCGCAGCGGGTGCGCGATGCCGACACGGGCCGCCTCGGCGAGGGCGAACGCGTCGTCGTCGGCGTCGGCGAACGTCCCGTCCTCGGCGATGCGGAAGGCGGTCGTCCGCTCGCCGTCCTCGGCGACCCAGACGAGGCGGCGGGCGATGTGCCGGACGAGCGGGTGCCGGACGAGGAACTCGCCGAACTCGGCCGGCGTCCAGCGGCGTCCGGTCACCATGGCCAGCTCCAGGCGGCGGAGCTGGTCGGACGCGACGGTCCGCACGTCCTTCTTCAGCCCGGCGAACGCCTTGTAGGCGGCCGGGGCGAGTTCGGGGTCGTCCTTGGCGCCGGGCTTGGGGAGGACGTTGCGGCGCCGGCCGTCCTCGTCCGCGACGGACGGCCTGAGCTGCTCATCGAACCGGACGGTGAAGCGGCGCGGCCCGTAGTCGAGGGTCATGCTCCCGTCGGCGTCCAGGCCGAAGGCGGGGACGAGCCGGTCCGCGAGCTGCTCGGTGGTGAGGCCGAGCCGCTTCGCCACCTCGCGGATCCGCGCCTGCGCCTCGGCCTGCAGCCCGTTGAACCTGACCTTCTGGGCGATGCCGTGCAGATGCATCAGCGCCACGTCCGAGCCGATCTCGGCGAGCACACCGAGGCCGTTGACGGCGTTCTTGTGCCCGCCGTCCCCCGGCCAGGCCCGGATCACCGGGGTCAGGCGCCGCACGATCTCGTCGTCGCCGGTGCGGCCGAGCTGCGCCAGCGCCCAGCCGTCCTTGGACGGCCTGCCGGCTTCGAGCCACTGCTGGAACAGCGCCCAGCCGAACTCCGCCACCGAGTCCGGATCGCAGGCGCGCCGCAGCTCGTCCATGCCGTACGGGGTGGGCAGCGAGAGCAGCTCGACCAGGCGGCGGGCCGCGTCGTAGGGCACGGCGCGCTCGCCGCCGCGCAGGAGCACCTGGGGCAGCGCCGCCGGGTCGGCCCATTCGCCGATCTTCGCGGGGCGGTCGAGTCCCGTCTCGACCGGCGGCGACGACAGGAGTTCCCCGACCGCGCTCGCGGCCTCGTCCCCATGGGCGAGGCGCGCGGCGTCCACGACGGGGCCGAGGCCGTGCGCGTCCACCAGGTACCGCAGGGCCGTCTCGGCCTGGCGCCCCGGCTTCGCGCCGAGCGCCGCCGGGACCAGCAGCGCGGCGGCGTCCGGCCCGTGCCGGCGGAACCAGTCCCGGGCCGGGGCCTGATGCTTTCCGCGCTTGCCGAGCCAATCGGCCATCAGCGCGGCCACGCCGGCGTCCAGGAAGGGCATCAGCGGCTCCGCGCACGTCTCCGGAGACGGCTTGGCCATCAGGATCGCGACGGGCAGCGCGTCCAGCTCGTAGCGGGCCACGAGAAGCCGCGTCCAGCGGTACGAGTCACGGCGGGCGAAACCGTCGAAGCCCGGGAGGAGCGGACGGATCAGCTCCTCGGGTCCGTGCACCATGAGCTGCACCTGCCCGGTCTTGTGGTTGCCGGTCCGGTAGCCCTCCACGAGGGTTTCCCAGTCGGTGCTGTCGGGCTTCGCGATGCCGGGGTCCGCGGCGAGCCACGCCTGCCGCTCGCCTTCGCGCCACACGGTCCGCGGCTCCGGCGCCCGCAGGCCGGCCACGACGCGGCGCCGCGGGCGCAGCCACGGCGGGTCGGCCAGCACGGCGGGCACCGCGCCGGGCTCCGCCGGAGGGACGCGGGTGGACGACGCCGCGGCGCGGACGGCGGCGGCCACCTCGTCCGGCAGGGTCGGCAGCACGGCCGCGACCAGCTCCGCGTGCGCTTCGGCGTGCCGGCCGAGAAGTTCGTCGGCGCCGGCGCGGGCCAGCAGCCGCAGCGCCCGGACGGGGAACCGCCGCGCCGCCTCGCCCAGCGCGCCCGGCACATGCTTTTGATCGAGCCGGTCGATCAGGGCCTGGAACGCCTCGTCCGTCGGCAGGACGGCGATCGCCTCGAAGATGTGCTTGCGATCCGCCGACTCCAGATTCGCGGCGGCGAGCTCGTGAAGGAGGAACGGGAGCACGTCGGGGCCGATCCCGTCCACCATCGTGGCGAGCAGCGCCCGGGAAGGGTCTCCCCAGTAGAACCCGGGCGTCGCCGCGATCTGCGACGCCTTGCCCAGCGTCAGCAGCACCAGACGCCGCCCACCCCACGGACCGAGTTCGCCGGGGGCCGCGCAGCACTCGTCCACCCAGTCCTCCTGGGAGGGGACCAGGTACGACACGATCCATCTCATCGCCGTTGTCGAGCGGTACGCCGCCAGCCGGTCGACGGCGTCCGCGTAGTCGCCGTCGGCGGCGCCGGCCAGCAGCCCCCGGACACGCCGCAGGTTCTCCGACAGCGCGCCCCCGAGGACGGCGCCGTCCTCCCGGTGGACGGCGCCGACCCTGATGCCGCGCCACGAACCGCCGCCCTTGCGGGCCGCCTCCGTCCGGAGCAGCTCGACCAGCGCGCACGCCGCGAACGCGGCGCCGCGCTCGGCGATCCACGCGTCGGTGAACGTCCGGTGCACCTCGTCCCGCCGGTACGGGCCGCCGACGCCCATCACGGTGACGGCGGCGACCGCGCCCGCTCCCGCCGGGTCGTCCTCGCCGTTCAGGTGGCGGCGTGCGGCCTCGGTGAGCGCCGGGTCGCCGGCTCCCCCTTCGAGCAGCGCCTCGACCGCGCCGCCGGTCTCCTCGACGAGGGCCCGGACGGCCTCCGGGGCCGCCGCGTCCACCCTGATCCGGGGGCCGGGGGCTCCGCCGCGGCGGGGGTGCAGCATCCGCCGCCAGGTCTCCGGGATCGTCAGCGCGTCCTCGTCCGCGAGGTGATCTTCCATGGCGACCAACGGTAGAGGAGCGGGCCGACAGATCCGTAGGATTCCGGTCATGATCGACGCGATGTGGCGGCGGGGCGATGTCGTGCTCGATCTGTACGAGGTGCGCGACGTGGTCGCCACCGGCGGCATGGGGCTGGTCTACCGGGTGCGGCACCGGGGCTGGGACACCGAGCTCGCGATGAAGGTTCCCCGGCCCGAGCTGGTCGGGTCGGAATGGGGGCTGCGGGGCTTCGAGGACGAGGCGCAGACGTGGGTCGGGCTCGGCCTGCATCCGCACGTCGTGAACTGCGCCTACGTGCGCCGGCTGGGCCCGCTGCCCGGCGTGTTCGCCGAGTGGGTCGGCGGCGGCAGCCTCGCCGACGCGATCCGGGACGGGCGGCTGGACGACCCGGACCGGCGCCGCGGCACGGGGCGGATCATCGACATCGCGATCCAGTTCGCGTGGGGGCTGGACCACGCGCACCGGAGCGGGCTCGTCCATCAGGACGTCAAGCCCGCGAACGTGATGCTGACCCCGGACGGAACGGTCAAGGTCACCGACTTCGGGCTGGCGAAGGCGCGCGTCAGGGCGGGCGAGGACGGGGTCCCGCGCCCGGACGCCGACCCGGCGGTCAGCTTCGCCGGGCTGACCCCGGCGTACTGCTCCCCCGAGCAGGCGCGGGCGGCGGCGGGCGGCCTGGCGCCGCTGACCCGGGCGACCGACGTGTGGTCGTGGGCGCTGAGCGTCCTGTCGATGTTCACCGGCGGCCCGCCGACCCGGTCGGGGGCGGCGGGCGGGCAGGCGTTCGAGGAGTTCGCGGTGCGGGCGGCGGGGGTGCTGCCGCCGGGCCTCGCGGCCCTGCTCCGCGCGTGCTTCCGGCCGGATCCGTCGTCCCGGCCCGACCGGATGGACGAGCTGGCCGACGAACTCGCCACCGTCTACGCGCAGGTCGCCGGCGCCCCGTACCCGCGGGTCCGGCCCGCCGCCGCGACGCTGCTCGCGGACGGGCTGTCGAACCAGGCCCTGTCGATGCTCGACCTCGGCCACCCGGACCAGGCCGAGGCGCTGTGGGAGCGGGCGTTGCGGGCGGACCCGCACAACCCGCACGCCGTCTTCAACGGGGGCGTCCATCTGTGGCGCGCGGGACGGCTGACGGACGCGCAGCTCGTCGGCGAGATGGAGCAGGTCCGCGCGACCCACCGGGACGACTGGATGCCGGCGCACCTGCTCGGTCTCGTCCACCTGGAGCGCGGCGACACGGCCGGCGCGGTCGCGCT
Organism: Actinomadura chokoriensis; assembly: GCF_041463665.1. Taxonomy (GTDB): domain Bacteria; phylum Actinomycetota; class Actinomycetes; order Streptosporangiales; family Streptosporangiaceae; genus Spirillospora; species Spirillospora chokoriensis_A. Next base: position 83,553 of record NZ_JAXCEJ010000028.1, on the reverse strand, counting down.
GCTGGAGGAGGCCACCGGGCGGGCGCCGGACGCTCCCGAACCGGCCGCCGCGCTGGAGCGCGCCCGGCGGCTGCTCGTCCCGCCGCCGCCCGTCGTCCTGGAGGGCCACGCGAACGCGGTCAGCGCCGTCGCGCTCGGGGCGGACGCGACGCTGGCGGTCAGCGGCGGCCGGGACAGTTCGACCCCTCCCCCGCCCGGCTCCGAAGGCGGCGCCGTCCGGGTGTGGGACCTCGCGACCGGGCGCTGCGTCCACGCGCTGCCCGCGCATTCCGCCGGGCTCTCGGGCGGGGTGAGCGCGGTCGCGCTGAGCCCCTGCGGCCGGTTCACGGCCTCCGCCGGCGCGGACCGGGTCATGCTCGTCTGGGACGCCGCCACCGGCCGCCTCCTGCACCGGATCGACGACCACGCCAGCCGTGTCGACTCGATCGCGTTCGCCTCGGACGGTTCGCTCCTCGTGTCGGCCACCGAGGGCGGAGCCGTCCGGCTCTGGGAGACCGCCGGCGGGCGCTGCGCCCGCACCCTGCAGAAGGAACAGGACCTCGCACCCCGCCTCGGCGGAGCCGTCGCGGTGACCGGTGAGGGCCATGTAGTCCGGTGGGAGCCCACCACCATGCGGCTGCGGGTGTGGGACGCCGCCAAGGGGATGCTCGTCCGGACGACGTCGATGCCGCGGGCACGCGTCACGCTCAGCGCGGGCGGCCGCGTCGCGCTCGCCGTGACCGAGACGGAGTTGCGCGTCTGGGACGCCGTGGCGGGCCGTCCGCTGAAGGCCGTGGAACTTCCGGTCGCGCAGGACGCCCGGTACGCGGTCGACGGCGGCGGCAGCCGGGCACTGTCGATCGGTCCGGACGGCCTGCAACTGTGGGATCTGGACGAGGGACGCTGCCTCCGCACGCTGCCGGGCGAGGGCACCCTCGGCGGGACGCTGACGCTGAGCGACGACGGGCGCCGCGCGATGACCGCGTCCGGCGGACCGGCCGCCCAAGCCTGGCGCCTCCCGGAGGCCGGGCCGCTCTCGCCGTGGAGCCACGCCCGTCCGCGCAGCGCGGCGGAACTCACCCGCGAGGCCGGCACGGTGGACCTCGCCCTCTCCAGGGCCCGCCGCTTCGCGGACGGCGGGCAGTGGGCGCGAGCCGCCGCGGAGCTGCGGGCGGGCCGGAACGTTCCCGGTCACGAGCGGAACCGCGAGCTGCTCGACCTGTGGCGCGAGACCGGCCGGCACGGCCGCCCGGCCGGGCTGGCGGGCGCCTGGCAGGGGCGGGAGCTTCCGGACACCGGACGCGGGTCGGTGAACGGGAGCGTCCTCGGCCCCGGCGGCGTCCTCGCGGTGACGTTCGGCGGCCGGCCGATCGTGTGGCTCGTGGACGCGGCGTCCGGCGACCTCCTGCACACGCTCCAGATCGGCGCATGGTCCGTGGACCGCGTCGCGTTCACCCCCGACGGGGGCCGGCTGCTGACCGGGGCGAGCGACGGGAAGGTCGGGCTGTGGGACGTGGCGTCCGGCGAATGCGTCCGCGTCCTCGCCGGGCACCGGGCCGAGGTCAGGGCGCTGGCGGTGAGCCCGGACGGCCGTCTCGCGGCGTCGGGCGACGAGGACGGCGTCGTCCGGGTCTGGGACCTCGCCAAGGGCAAGCGCAGACACGTCCTCAAGGGACACGGCGGGATCGTCTTCTCCCTCCGCTTCGGCCCCGACGGCGAGACCCTCCTCGTGGGCGACTTCCGCCGCGTCGTGACGCTGTGGCACCTCGACGGACGACGTTCACACGTCCTGCCGGGCCAGACCCCGGCCGCGATGAGCGCGGACGGCCGCACGGTGGTGTCGTGCGGGCACACCGTCGGCACCCTGTGGACGTCGGACGGGACGACGGGAGAGGGCACCGGCTACGTCAGCGGCCCGTCCGAGGAACTCGCGTCGATCCATGTGGACGCCGACGGAGGCTTCGCCGCCACCGTCGGCCCGGACCGCAACCTCCGCGTCTGGGACCTGCGCGCCGAACGCCTCCTGCACGACCCGCCGGACCCGGTCACCAGCCTGGCGCGGCACGACAGGTTCGCGGTCTCCGGTGGCCCCGACGGGACGCTGCGCTTCTGGGACCTCCCGGCCGGACGCCGCCTGCACACCATCAAGGCGCACAGCACCGGCGTCGAGTGGGTCGGTCTCAGCGCCGACGCCCACCTCGCGGTGTCGCGCGGCAGGGACCACGAGATGCGGACGTGGGAACTCGACTGGGACTACACGTTCGACCACGGAAAGGGACGATGACCATGCTCCTCAGCTGTTCCGGCTGGGCCTGCACGCGGCTGATCTCGGTGTCGAAGGTGCCGGGCGGCAACCCGGTGGCGCGCAACGACCCCGAGGGCTTCGCGATCGAGTTCATGATCTGCCAGGACTGCGGACACAACTACTGCGACCGCTGCCACGCACCCGCCTCCCGCTTCCGCGCGCCCCGCTGCGCGTCCTGCGGAGGGAGACTCGCCCCCGGCGCGAAACTGGAGCAACTCGCCGGCCGTCCGCGCCCGCGCGAAGTCGAACACCATAGAAGAGGCGTCGAACTGGTCGAGTCCGGCCGTCCCGAAGAGGCCGTCCGAGAATTCGACGCGGCCCTCGGCCTCCGCCCCGACTACGCGGACGCCTACTACTGGCGCGGCGGCGCCCTGACCCAGCTGAACCGGCCCGCCGAAGCCCTGAACTCCTTCGAGGACGCCGTCCGCTGCAACCCGTCCGATGTGGCGGCACTCTACGAGAAGGCGGGCGCCCTCTCCCGGCTGGAGCGAACCGACGAGGCCCTCGCCGCCTACGAGCAGGTGATCGCCCTCCAGCCCGGCTACCCCGCCCCGCACCTCGGCCGCGCGCTCGTCTTCCTCGACGTCGACCGCGACACCGACGCCCTGGCCGTGGCCGACCACCTCATCGCCTTGATCGACTCCGGCCGGACCAGGGGCGGGCGCCAGTACGACGCCGCCGACGCCCACAGCATCAAGGGAGCCGCCCTGGTCCGGCTGGGCCGCTACGAGGAAGCGCTCCTCGCCATCGACTACGCCATAGACAACGGTCCCGACTCCTGGAACAACTACTTCAACAAGTCCTACGCCCTGGAACGCCTCGGTCGGCTGGAGGAATCGGAGGTGGCCCGAGGGATAGCCGACTCCTTGCGCAACTCCTGATCTCGAAACCGGCGCGAGCGTCCTCCCGGTGCCCCTCGCCTGGCCGGCAGTGGTGTTCGTGGTGGCGCTTGCGGGACGATGGTGAAGGAGATCTGTGAAGGAGGCTCGGGTGGAAGTTGGGGACGGGACGCTGGCGGTGGGGGCCGGGCGGCCGGGTGCGGAGAACTTCGCGCCGGCGCTGCCGGGACCGGTTTTCGCGGGGCACTACCATCTCGCCGGGGAGGCCAGCGGGCCCTACACATATGGACGCGACTCCAACCCGACGTGGACGTTGCTGGAGCAGGCGATCGGGGAGCTGGAGGGCGGGGCCGAGGTCGTCTCGTTCTCGTCCGGAATGGCAGCGGTGTCGGCCGTGCTCCTGTCGCAGGTGCGCGTGGGGGACGTCGTCGTCCTGCCTGATGACTGCTACCTGACCACGCGGGCTTTGAGGGAGCGGCTGGAGTCGTACGGCGCGGTGGTGCGGATGGCGCCCACCGCCGGGGACGCCCAGGCCGCGCTGGTGGACGGGGCGCGGCTCGTCTGGCTGGAGACGCCGTCCAATCCGGGTCTGGACGTGTGCGACATCGCGCGTGTCGTCGCGGCCGCGCACGCGGCGGGGGCGCTGGTGGCGGTGGACAACACGCTGGCCACGCCGCTGGGGCAGCGGCCCCTGGATCTGGGCGCCGACTTCTCCGTCGCCAGTGACACGAAGGCCCTCACCGGGCACGGGGATCTGCTGCTCGGGCATGTCGCGACGCGTGATCCGGGGTTGGCCGACGCGATCCGGCTGTGGCGAAAGACCGTGGGCGCGGTTCCGGGACCGATGGAGGCATGGCTGGCGCATCGGTCGCTCGCCACGTTGCAGTTGAGGCTGGAGCGGCAGTCCGCCAACGCGCTGGCGCTGGCGGAGGCGCTGTGGGGGCGGGTCTCGGGGCTCAGGTATCCGGGATCGCCGGACGATCCCTCGCATGAGGTGGCCGTCCGGCAGATGCGGCGGTTCGGCTGCGTCGTCTCGTTCACGCTGCCGAGCGAAGATGCCGCCGAGCGGTTCCTCGGGTCGCTGCGGCTCGTCATGCAGGCCACCAGTTTCGGCGGCGTGCAGAGTTCCGCGGAACGGCGGGGACGGTGGGGCGGCGACGCCGTCGAACCGGGGTTCATCCGCTTCTCGGTCGGGATCGAGGACACCGAGGATCTGGTGGCGGACGTCCTCCAGGCGCTCGAGAAGATCACCTGAGGGGCGCGCGGGCCCTCAGCAAAGCCTCGGGCGGCTCCGGGACGGTCCGGCGGAGCCGTTCCGCTCAGGGGACGGTCAGGCTCGTCAGGTCGGCGAGGAGTTCGGAGACGAGGACGGGGGCGATGCCGTCGAAGCCGTTCTCGATCACGCTGGACGGCACGTGGAAACCGGCTGCCCTGGCGACCCGGACCCGCTCGATCGTCTGGAGGGAGTCCAGGCCCGCATAGCCGACCGCGATGCCCGGATCGAGGTCGACCACGACGGACACGTCCGCGGCGAGCTCCCACGAGATCCAGTGTTCGATCCCGTTGTCCTGCGGTGCGCCGCGCCGCCAGGCGTTCCGGGTGAGACCGAGGAGCCGTCCGGTGGGGACGGTCACGCCCTCGAACCGTTCCAGCCGTCCGTCCTTCCCTTCGCCGTCGGCCAGGGTGAACACGGGACGGCCGAGTTGCGGGAACGGCTGGAGGATCTCGTAGTCGGCGAACACCTCCGACCAGGCCGTCACGTAATCGCCCAGCTCCAGAGGATGCGCGATCCGGGTGCTCGCTGATTCGGGAAGCTCCACCGCGTCGTCGTTCAGATCGGCGAGCGTCCGGTCCTCGGCGACCCGGAACGACCGGTCGCCGCTCAGCCAGACGAGGCGGCGTGCCAGATGCCGCATCAGCGGGTGCCGGACGAGGAACTCGCCGAACTCGGCGACCGTCCATTCCCGGCCGGTGACCATGGACGACTCCAGCCGGGCGACCTGGACGGACGCCACCGCGCGGACGTCCTTCTTCAGCTCCGCGAACCGTTGGTGCGCGGCGGGAGCCAGGTCGGGGGCGTCCTTCGCGCCGGGTCTGGGAAGCGACTTGCGCGGCCCGCCGTTCTCGTCCGAGACGGTGGGCTTGAGCTGCTCGTCGAAGCCCACGACGAATCGCCGCGGCCCGTAGTCGAGGGTCAGCGTGCCGTCCGCGTCCAGGCCGAAGTCGGGGACGAGGCGGTCGGCGAGCTGCCCGGAGGTCAGGCCGCGGCGCTTCGCGATCTCCTGGAGCTTCCGCTCCGCCGCCTCGCGCAGGCCCCTGTACCGGCTCCTCTGCGCGATCCCGTTCAACTGCGCCAGGGCGACGTCGCCGCCGATCTCGACCAGTGCCCCGAGCGCGTGGACGGCGCGGCCGTGCCCGCCGCCCTGCCCCGGCCAGTCCTTGATCAGCGGGGCGAGCCGGCGGGCGACGTCGTCGTCGCCGAACCGTCCGAGCGTGGTGAGGACGAACCCGCTGCGGTTCGTCAGCCCCGCCTCCCGCCATGCCTCGAACAGCGCCCAGGCGAAGGCGGCGAGCGACTCCGGCGCGCAGACCTCCCTGGCCCCGTCCACGACCGGCGCGACGTCGATCCCCCGGCTCTCCGGCACCGTCATGGCGAGCAGCAGGGTGCGGACCGCCTCCACCGGAAGTTCCCCGCCGTCCTTCAGCGCGGGCGGGGGCAGGCTGCCCGGGTCCAGCCACGCGGGGAGGGGCGGCGGCGTGTACGGAGGCTGGACGGGCGCGGCGGCGGGCGGCGCGGCGGCGAGGAGGGCCGCGACCGCGTCGGCGGCCTCGCCGCCGTGGACGCGGGCCGCCCCGACGACGTCCCCCTCGATGGACCGCAGCGCCTTCACCGCGTTGCGGCGCGGCCCGACGCGCTTGCCCAGCGCGTCCGGCACCAGGTACGGGACGGCCGCGAGGCCGTGCCGCTCGAACCACAGGCCGGCGAGGTGCTGCGCCGACTTGAGCCGGTACAGCCAGTCGGCCGCCAGGCGGGCGACGTCGGCGGACAGGAAAGGCAGCAGGACCGGCCCCGTCCCCGCCGGGTTCTGCTTGGCGAGCCGGAACGACACGTCCCACACGCCGGTCCCGAAACGCGCGACGATCGGCCGGAGCGAGTGGTCGAAGTCCCACGTCACCTCCGGCCGCCACGCGGCCAGCAGCGGGCGGGCGAGCTGCTCGGGCGCCTGCGCGAGGAACCCGGCCCGGGTGGGCTCGTAACCCATCCGGCCGTCCCGGAACTGCTCGGCGGCCTCCTCCCACTCGCCGTCCTGCCAGGAACCGTAGGGACGGGTCGCCGCCCATTCCTCGCGTTCGCCCGGCGCCCAGAGGATGGCGCGGCCGTCCGGCGGTTGGAGACCGGGAACGAGCACGGGCTCGCCGCCGGACGATTGCGCGGCGGGCCTGCGCGCCCACGGCGGCTCCAGCAGCGCCTTCGGCAGTTCCATGACGTCCTTCAAGTCGATGTCGCCGGGAGACCCACGCCCGGCCGATGAGGCCACACGTTAGGGGAGATCACCGACAAAGCGGATCAAGAATCGGAGCGCATGTCCGCCTCGACCGCTTCGGCGGCCTTGCGGGCGGCGATCAGGACCGGGTCCCAGACGGGTGCGAACGGGGGCGCGTAGCCGAGGTCGAGCCCGGTCATCTCCTCGACCGTCATGCGGTTCCACAGCGCGATGGCGAGGCCGTCGATCCGCTTGGCGGCGTTCTCCCGGCCGACGATCTGCGCGCCGAGCAGCCGCCCGGACCGGCGCTCGGCGATCAGTTTCGTCTGCATCGTGGTGGCGCCCGGGTGGTAGCCGGCGCGGGTGGTGGACTCGACGACCGCGCTCAGCGTCGCGAACCCGGCGGCGGCCGCCTCCCGCTCGTTCAGGCCCGTCCGCGCGACCTCCCACTCGCAGATCTTGGAGACGGCGGTGCCGACGACGCCGGGGAACGTGGCGTAGCCGCCGCCGAGGTTGACGCCCGCGACGCGTCCCTGCTTGTTGGCGTGCGTGCCGAGCGCGATCGCGACCGGGGCGCCGGACACGAGGTGGCGGTTCTCGACGCAGTCGCCCGCCGCCCACACGCGGTCGGAGCGGGTCCGCATCCGCCGGTCGGTGACGATGCCGCCGGTCGGGCCGACCTCGATCCCGGCCTCGCGGGCCAGGCCGGACGCGGGACGCACGCCGAGCCCGAGGATGACCAGGTCCGCCGGCAGCGTCCGCTGCCCGGTGCGGACGGCCGCGACGTACCCGTCCGGGGAGGTGTCGAAGCCCTCGATCTGCTCGCCCAGGTACAGCTTCACGCCGAGGCCGCGCATCGCGTCCGCGATGATCGCGCCCATGTCCGGGTCGAGGGTGCGCATCGGCTGGTCCGCGGCGTCCACCAGGGACACCTCCAGGCCGCGCCTCACCATCGCCTCGGCCATCTCCAGGCCGATGTAGCCGCCGCCCACGACGACGGCGCGGCGCGGGGCGCGGTCTTCGAGGTGGCGGAGGATCGCCAGCCCGTCGTCCAGGATCTGGACGCCGTGGACGCCCTTCGCGTCCGTCCCGGGCAGCGGCGGCCGGACCGGGACGGCGCCGGTGGCGATCACGAGGTCGTCGTAGGGTTCCCAGCGCTCGCCGCCGCCGTCCACGTCGCGGACGCGCACCCGGCCGCCGTCCGCGTCGATCTCGACCGCCTCGGTGCGCAGCCGCAGGTCGATGCCGCGTTCGCGGAACTGGGCGGGGGTGCGGGAGATCAGCTTGCCGAGATCGTCGACCACGCCGCCGACGAAGTACGGGATGGCGCAGGCCGCGTAGGACGCGTGGTGCCCGCGCTCGACGGCGACGATCTCCAGTTCGTCCGGGCCGCGCCGCCTGCGGGCCTGGGACGCGGCGCTCATCCCCGCGGCGTCGCCGCCGATGACGAGCAGGCGTTCACGTGCGGCCATACCGGTTCCTCCCCAAATGGTCACTCTCGCTCACAGACCATAGACGCGGCGGGCGTTGCCGGACGCGATCATCCCCGCGACGCGCTCGGCGTCCCGGGACGTCCACGCGCCGTCCTCCACCCCGCCGGCGAGGAACCCGGCGAGGCCGTTGCGGAACAGCAGCGCGCCCAGGTGGTACAGCTCGGCGAGCCCGAACGCGTCCGAGGAGTACAGCACCTTCCCGAACGGCGCCAGCTCCAGCAGCTCGGCGATCAGCGCGGGCGAGCGGTGCCCGAGGTTGTGGGTCGCGAGCCCGGCGTCGACGTACACGTTCGGGAGGACCTGCGCGAGATAGCCGGCGTGCCGGTGGAACGGGTAGTTGTGCAGCAGCATCGCCGGGACGGGGTCCATGGCGCGCAGCAGCTCGATCAGCAGCAGCGGGTCGCCGCGGCGCAGGTCGGCGTCCACGTCCCCGTACCCGACGTGGAACTGGACGGGCAGCCCGGCGTCGACCGCGCACCAGACGAGGAACCGGTGCAGGATCTCGTCGCAGACGCGCGGGCCCGTCCCGGCCGTCTCCGCCGCGAGCATCAGCTGCCCCGCGGCCCCCCGCACCTCCGCGTCGGACGGCCGCAGCCCGGACAGCTCCAGCCCGGCCCGGTAGGCGGCGATCGACTTGGCGCCCACCGCGCCGTGGCCGGCGACCCTGGCGCGCACCTCGTCCGCGAACCGGGACGCGTCGACGCCTTCGGCCGCCACCCGCTCGGCGACGGTCTCCAGCCGGACGATCTCGCGGGCCTCCGCTCCGGCGAGCCGTCCGAGGGCGTCCGGCCCGAGGATCGCCTGCGGGCTGTGACCGGTGTCCACGCACAGCGCCTCCAGCCCTGCCGCGGCCAGGAAGCGCCGGTTGACCTCGGCCGCGCCCAGCCCGGCGCGGCGCGCGAGGTAGGCGTCCGGCTCCGCGTGGGCGTCCAGGTCCAGGACGGGCGCGCACCAGCGCCGCAGCGCGAACCCCACCTGAGTGTCGAACATGCTCACACCGGGCGGTCCCGCCGTCTCCGCCTCGGTCAGCGACTCCTCGAACTCCGCGCGGCCGAGACCGCGGCCGAGGACGCCGTGGCAGTGGTGATCGATCAGCGCCAGCGACTCCAGGTACTCCAGCACGGCGCCCGCCTCCCCGAAACTAGCCGGTGTTCTCCCTACGATGCCCTTACGGGCCGCGCCCGTGTCCTCCGCCGCCACTCCGACCGGGAGCCAGCACCGTGCAACAGAACCCTGAGACCGCGCTCGGCGGACCCGGCCTCGACGCGTACGCGCTCGGCGGGCGCGACCGCGCGCGGCTCGGCGGCCGGGCCGCCGAGGCGGCCCGCAGGCTCGCCGGGGAGGGCATCGTGGCGGCCGCGCTGACCTGGGTGGACGTCAGCGGCATCACGCGCACCAAGACCGTGCCGGTGGAGCGGCTGGAGCACGCGGCCGCGTGGGGCGTCGGGATGTCCCCGGTCTTCGACGTGTTCCTCGTGGACGACTCGATCGCGTCCGGGCGGTGGATCGGCGGCCCGAGCGGCGATCTGCGGCTCCATCCCGTCCTGGAGCGGCTCGTGCCGATGGCGGCGCTGCCGGGCTGGGCGCACGCGCCCGCGCTCCGGTACGCCCAGGACGGCTCCGCGCATCCGCTGGACGCGCGGACGCTGCTGCGCCGCGAGATCGACCGGCTCGCCGGGCTGGGCTGGTCGGTGAAGGCGGCGTTCGAGATCGAGTGGGCGGTGTCGAAGGGCGGCGGGGACGAGTTCTCCCCCGCCTGCAGGGGCCCCGCGTACGGGATGGCGCGCGTCGTCGAGCTGGCCGGCTACCTGCGGGACGTTCTCGGGGCGCTGGAGAGGACGGGCGTCACGGTCGTGCAGCTGCACCCCGAGTACGCGGCCGGGCAGTACGAGGTGTCGGTGGCGGCCGAGGACCCGCTCGGCGCGGCCGACACCGCCGTCCTGGTCCGGGAGACGATCCGGGCGGTGTCGATGGAGCACGGCCTGGCGGCGTCCTTCTCCCCCAAGGTCGAGGCCGGCTCGGTGGGCAACGGCGCCCACGTCCACCTCAGCCTGTGGCGGGACGACACGGGGGACGGCCCCGCGAACGCGATGGCGGGCGGCTCCGGCCCGTACGGGATGACGGCCGCCGGGGAGGCGTTCGCCGCCGGGATCCTGCGCCGGCTGGCGGCGCTGCTGGCGATCGGCGCGCCGACGGTGGCGAGCTACCTGCGGCTCGTCCCGTCGCACTGGGCGGGCGCGTACGCGTGCTGGGGGCTGGAGAACCGGGAGGCGGCGCTTCGCTTCGTGACCGGCGCCGAAGGGGAGCGGGCGACCGCGGCGAACGTGGAGGTCAAGTGCCTGGACGCCGCCGCCAACCCGTACCTCCTGCTCGCCGCGCTGCTCGCGGCCGGACGCGACGGGCTCGGCGCCGGGCTGCGGCTCCCCGAGCCGGTCGACGTCGACCCGGCGGGGCTCGCCGAACAGGAGCGTTCGGCGCGGGGGATCGTGCCGCTGCCGGCGTCGCTGGCCGAGTCGGTCGCGGCGTTCGAGGCCGACGCCGTCCTGCGGGACGCGCTCGGCGAGGCGGTGATCGACACCGTCGCGACCGTGCGGCGCGGCGAGATCGCGCTGTTCGACGGCGCCACCCCGGAGCGGATCGCGGCCGCCACTCGATGGCGGTACTGAGCGCGCTCCCGCACCTGTAAGGGTTGTAAGCCCGATAATATTTACCGCAGCCGAGCGGGACCGGAGGCACGGGCGATGCGCACCACGGGGTACGGGAGCCACGGGGTGTCGGCGGCGGTGGCGCTGGTCAACGCCGCGACCGGCGAAGGCGGGGACGCCTCGGCCGAGGCGCTGCGCCGCCTCCTGCGCGAGAACGGGTTCTTCTGGCACGAGTTCGAGGACGCCGAAGCCGAGGACTTCCGCCGCTGGGGCCGGGTCCTGCGCCCGTTCTTCGAGGCCCCCCGGCTCCAGGACGCGACGGCGCTGCTGAACCGGCTCATGCTGGAGATCCCGATGCACCCGCACCTGTCCGACCACGAGCCGCACGGCCTGCACATGCACTACGCGCCGCCCTCGTCCCGGCTGCTGGACCGGTTCCGCGCGACCACGCTGATGAACCTCGCCGAGCTGGTCGTCGAGTACGGGCTCGGCAGGACGGGCGTCTGCGCCGCCGCCGGCTGCGACCGGGTGTACGCCGACACGTCCCGGGCGGGACGGCGCCGGTTCTGCTCGGAGGGGTGCGCGAACCGGACGAACGTCGCCGCGTTCCGCGCCCGCCGGAGAACGTGACCTGGCCCGCATTCGCGGCTTTGCCGCAATATTGCCGCCACGCGGGAAAGACACACGACATGTCACTCCCGTTCCACCGCCGCCGCTCCGACCGGGGTGACCGGGCCGGGCGCTCGCCGCTCCGCGTGACGACGGAGGTGCAGTCCGCGGCCTACCGCATCGCCCGGCTCACGCTCACCGCCGTGCTGGCGTTCCTGCTCGCGGTCGCCGTGCTGCCGCCGGGCGGGCCGCAGCCGCTGCTGTCGCCGCTGACCGCGCTGCTCGTCGTGCAGTTCTCCGTCGTCCAGACGATCAAGACGAGCATCCTGCGGGTCGCCTCGGTCACCGCGGGCGTGCTGGTCGCGGTGATGGCCGCCAGCACCATCGGGTTCTCCTGGTGGACGCTCGGCCTCACCATCCTCGCCGCGCTCGTCATCGGGCACGTCCTGCGGCTCGGCGAGCACGTGCTGGAGGTGCCCATCTCCGCGATGCTGATCTTCGCGCTGGGCGCGGCGAGCAGTTCGGGCGCGACCGAGCGCATCCTGGAGACCCTGATCGGCGCCGCCACCGGGCTGGCGGCGACGCTGCTGTTCCCCTCGGTGCGGGTCCGCCCGGCGGAGGAGGCCGTCCAGGACATCGCCGAGAAGCTGCGGGAGCTGATCGAGAGCATCGCGGACGGGCTGCGCGGCGACCGCGCCGACGGCGAGGCGGCCCGCTGGCAGGACGCGGCCGAGCGGCTCGCCCGGGAACTCAGCCATACCGACCGGGAACTCGGCGCCGCCGAGGAGAGCGTCAAGCTCAACCCGCGGGCGCGGCGGCTGATCGACGCCGGCGTCGCGCTGCGCAACGCCATGGAGACGATGGAGCACTTCATGCTCTCGCTGCGCGGGCTGACCCGGTCCCTCGCCGACGACGAGGGATTCGGCGACCGGGGCCGGCTGCTGACCGACCCGGCGCTGCGCCGCGAACTCGGCGACGCCCTCGCCGGCATCGCCGCGAGCATCGCGGCCTACGGGCGCCTCGCCCGTTCCGACCTGGCCCGCGACGCCCGGCCCTTCCTCGCCGAGCACGACCTGGAGATGCGCGTCGACGTGGCCCGCGAGCGCCGCGCCCGGCTCACCCGCGACCTGCACGCCCGCGCCGCGGCCGGGGACCTGTGGCCGCTGTACGGCGAGGTGTCCATGGACATCGACCGCCTCATCGAGAACCTGCGCGTCGAGCACCGGGCCCGCGCCCGCGAGCACTGGCGGCGGCACCGCGGCCCGTCCCGGCACCTGCCCGCCCGCCCGGTCCGGGCCGTCCAGCAGGCAGGGCACCAGCTCCGCCGGGCCGCCGGGTCCGCCGTCCAGGCCACCGAACGCGGCGCCCGCGACCCGGGCGACGCCGAGGACCACCCCTGACGTGCAGAGGACCCGCCCCTGGGAACGGGACGGGCCCCTGCGCGAGCGGCGGTCAGCGGAAGGTCGGCTCCAGGACGTCGACGCCGCGCGTGTTGTCGGCCACGTAGACGTACTTGCCGTGCCAGTACGGCTGCCAGGACGCGGCGTCCGCCGGCCGGTAGTAGGCGACCTGCCTGGGGTTCGTCGGGTCGCTGACGTCGAGGAACCGCGTCCCCTGCGAGTAGAACGACTGGACGAGGATGCCGTCGCGGACGTCGAAGTAGTGCGCGGAGCAGTCCGTGCTGGCGGGGTCGCTGCCCTCCCTGCCCGCGACGCCCCACGTCCCGACGGTGTGCAGGCGGAACTTGTTCTCCGGCGTCGAGCGCCAGCCCTCGCCCTTGTACGAGCCCTCCAGCGACGCGATGACGAGCAGGCCGTCGTTCGCGCAGCCGTCGTTGAAGGTCTCCTCGGTGACGTACAGCAGCTTGCCGTCGCCCCACCTGCGCGGGTCGGCGGCCTGGTTCCGCGTCCGGCCGACCGCGCGGTAGCTGTTGTGCATGAAGGTGGAGTTGGTGGTGGCCTCGTCCAGGCCACCGCCCGCGTACGGGACGGGGTCGACCGCGGTGGCCCGGCGCCACTTCTTCTGCACCGGGTCGTAATGGCGGCCCGCCGTGTAGTAGCCGCGCACGCCGCCGCGCCCGGACGCCCAGGCCACGCCGTCGGAGTCGACCTGGATGTCGTGCGTGTAGTCGGTCTTGCCGTCGTTGCGGCCGGTGTCGATCGGGTCCTTGTGGACCTTCGGCCTGGCCGGATCGCGGACGTCGGTCACCCAGACGGGCCGGCCGCCCCAGTCCGCGGGCATCCAGTCGGCCTTGGCGGGGCCGCCCGTCCACAGGTACCGGCAGTCGTTCACGCACGTCGTGGTGTGCCCGGCCGGTACCTGCACGTAGGTGATCTGGCGCAGGTCCTCCGGCTTGGACGCGTCCACGACGTAGATGCCGGACTCGCCGGTCCGGGTGTTGCCGCCGAACGCGCGCGGGTCCCGGGACAGGTAGATGATCTTGCGTTCGGGGTCGAAGTCGGTGTCCTCGGTCTCCCACATGCCGGGCATGTTCAGCTGCCCGACCAGCTTGGGGACCTTGGGGTCGGCGGTGACGTCGTAGGCCTTCAGCCCGAACTCGCCGGTCGCGTACATGATCGTCCGCTTGTGCCGGCCGTGGCCGTAGTCCATGAACATCAGCGAGATGGCGCCCTTGGCGTCGGACACGCCGCCGACGCGCCGCACGCCCTTGATCGCCTCGGACGCCTCGGCCGTCTTGGCGTCCGCGCGGTGGTAGTGCCCGGCGTGGCCGCCGGTGCCCTCGCCCGCGGCCGCGGCCGCCTGCGGGGCGTCGGCGTTCTCGGGCTCGGGCGGGCAGGCCCAGGCGGTGCCGGCCATCAGCGCCGCGGCCGCCGCGACCGCCGCACCGCCCTGGATCAGGCGCCTGGCGGGGCTGGACGTGCGAGGGAGCATCGCGCCTCCATGGAAGAAGATCTTCGCAAGCGCCAGTGTGACCGCGCCGCCCAGCTTGATCAACAGGCGGCTCGGTCACGAAATGGACTCAGCACCGTAAGGACTGGTGGGCCCTGACGTCCTGCTCTACGCTCACCGGCGTCGGCCGCCCCCTGCTCCCGGGAGAGGCATGAGGAGTTCCACCCGCACCGCCGCCCTGGTCACCGGAGCGGTGGTGGTGCTGCTGGCGCCCGTCGCGGCCCTGCGGGCGTGGAGCGAGCCGGCCGATCCGCGGATCTCGGTGGGCGCGCCCGCCCCCGCGACGCTGCTGCCCGGCGACGTCCGCGAACCGGCCGGACGGATGATCGCGAACGCGGTGTGGACGGGGCTCGTCTCCTACGACCCGGGGACCGGCGCTCCCGGCAACGCCGCCGCGGCGTCCATCACCAGCCCGGACCGGCGGGTCTGGACGGTCCGGCTGCGGCCCGGGGCGACGTTCCAGGACGGCTCGCCCGTCACGTCCCGCTCGTTCACCGGCGCCTGGACCGCCGTGCTGCGCGAAGGCTGGGCGGGTGCGCGGCTGTTCACCGAGGTCGCGCACGTCAAGGGCGCGCGGCGGGGCGCGGAGACGGTGGCCGGGCTCAAGGTCGAGGACGAGCAGACCTTCGAGGTGACGCTCGACCGCCCGCTGAGCGGCTTCCCGGCCCTGCTCGGCGACCCCGCGTTCTTCCCGCTGCCGGACAGCGTCCTGGAGTCGCGTGATTGGGCTGCCTACGGGCGCCTGCCCGTGGGCAACGGCCCGTTCCGGGTGGCCTCGCGGAGCTCCCGGGAGATCGTCCTGCAGCGCCGGTCGGGCCGGGGACGCTCCGTGGTCGTCAAGGCGATGCCGGACGCGAGGGTGCAGTACAACGCCGCCGCAGCGGGTGACCTGGACGTCGCCACCCGGGTCCCGCCGGACCGGCACGAGTCGATGGACGCCGACTTCGGCGGCCGGCACCTCGCCGTCCCCGGACGGGACGTCACCTACCTGGCTTTCCCGGCCTGGGAGGAACGGCTGGCGTCACCGACCGTCCGGTCGGCGCTGTCGATGGCGATCGACCGGTCCGCGGTGATTGAGGGGGCGCTCGGTCACCAGTACTCCCCCGCCGATTCCCTGATCGCGCCCGGCATCCGTCCCGGCCACCGCGAGGGGCAGTGCCGGTTGTGCGTGCACGACTCCAAGGCCGCCGCGGCGGCGCTGGCCGACGCGGGCGGGCTGAGCGGGCCGCTGAACGTCTGGTACGAGGCGAACCGGGGCGACGACGCCTGGGTGAAGGCCGTCACCGACCAACTCCGTGAGGAACTCAAGCTCGACGCCCGCCCGCACCCCGTCGCCGACCTGCGCAAGGCCGGGGACGATCACGAGGTGGACGGCCCGTTCGTCATCCACACGACGGCCGCCTACCCGGCTCCCGTCGCCGCGCTCGCCCCGCTGCTGGACGCCGGAACCGGGTTCGACGACGCGTACACGACCGACCTGGTCGCGGACGCCGAACGCGCCGCCGCTCCCGAGGAGGGAGTGATCCCCGCGCGTCTCGCCGAGAGCGCGATGCTGCGCGACATGCCCGCGCTGCCGCTGTGGTCCGCCCACGATCATCTGGTCTGGTCGGAGCGGGTGCGCGGCGTCACCGCCGGCGCCTTCACCGGCCTCCGCCTCGACCGGCTGACCGTCAGGAAGTGAAGGGCGGCAGGGCGCCGACGAGGGCCGGGGCCGTGGCGGTGACGAGCATCGCGCCCAGCCCGGCCATTCCGTACGGAACGCCGAGGCCGCCTACGGCGAAGCCGGGCACCATCGCGGGCCGCGACCCCGTCCGGTAGGCGGCGGCGAGCGGCAGCACGGTCAGCAGCGGCCCGGCCGCCACTACATTGAAATCTATAGACCGGTCGGTCTAGTGTGGTCGCCATGGCACCGCGTGGAGAGACGAGAGAGCGGGTCCTGCGGACGGCGGCGGAGCTGTTCCAGCGGCAGGGCTACCACGGCACCGGGCTGAACCAGGTCCTCGCGGAGAGCGGGGCGCCGAAGGGGTCGCTGTACTTCCACTTCCCCGAGGGAAAGGAGCAGCTCGCGTCGGAGTCGGTGGCACTGTCCGGCCGGACGGTCGGCGACGCCCTCGCCGAGGTCGTCCTCGCCGCGCCGGACGGGCCGGCGGGCCTCGCGGCCCTCGGCGACTACTTCGCGCGGAACCTGCTGGAGTCGGACTTCGGCAAGGGCTGCCCCGTCGCGACCGTGGCCCTGGAGACGGCCGCCGAGAGCGAGACGATCCGGGCCGCCTGCGACACCGCCTACGGGGAGTGGCTGGGCGGTCTCCGGGTCGCGCTCCTCGGCTGGGGCGTGCCCGAGGAGCGCGTCGGGCCGCTGGCGACGCTGGTCCTGTCGTCGCTGCAGGGCGCCCTCATGCTCGCCCGCGTCCAGCGGGACGTGTCCGTCGTCCACCAGGTCACCCGGCAGCTCGCCGGCCTTCTCTGAGGAGTTCCATGCGCGTCCACCACCTCGACTGCGCCCCCATGCGGGTGATCGAGCCCGCCGACGGGCCGGAGAGCCCGCTGCGGCCCGCGCGGGCCGCCGGCCATGTGCTGCTGGTCGAGACCGACTCGTCCGGGCTGGTCCTCGTGGACGCGGGGATCGGCCTCGGCGACATCGAGCACCCGTCCGAGCGGCTGCTCGACGACTGGGTGGAGATGGCGGGGCCTGTGCTCGACCCCGCCGCGACGGCCGTCCGGCAGGTCGAGGCGCTCGGGCACTCCCCCGCCGACGTCCGGCACGTCGTCCCGACGCACCTGCACCGCGACCACGCCGGCGGGCTGAGCGACTTCCCGCAGGCGGCCGTGCACCTGTTCGAGGCGGAGCGGGCGGACGGCGGCAAGACCCCGGCGCAGCTCGCCCACGGCCCGGAATGGGTCGTCTACGGGGACGGGGGCGGCGAGACCTGGCACGGGTTCGACGGCGTCCGGGCCCTGGACGGGGTGGCCGGGGACATCCTGCTCGTCCCGCTCGGCGGGCACACTCCGGGGCACGCGGGCGTCGCGGTGCGGGACGGCGGCCGCTGGCTGCTGCACGCCGGGGACGCGTACATGTACCACGGGGAGGTCGACCGCCCGGAGCCGGTCGTGCATCCGCTGATGGAACTCGTCCAGGCGGGCGGCGAGGCCGACCGCGAGCTGCGCCTCGCGAACGTCGCCCGGCTGCGGGAGCTGGCGCGCGGCGGCGAGGTGGAGGTCTTCTGCGCCCACGACCCGTGGGAGCTGGACCGCTACCGCTGAGACAGGCGGTGGGCGAGGGCGGTGTGGCGGCGGCCCGCGCCGGCGGTGCGGACGGCGGCGGCGAGGGCGCGGCGCGAGCCGACGAGGACGACGAGCCTCTTCGCGCGGGTGATGCCCGTGTAGAGGAGGTTGCGGCGCAGCATCATCCACGCGCCGGTGGTGAGCGGGACGACGACGGCCGGGTACTCGCTGCCCTGCGACCGGTGGATCGTGATCGCGTAGGCGTGGGCGAGTTCGTCCAGCTCGTCGAAGGCGTACTCGATGCTCTCGTCCTCGTCGGTCACGACGGTGAGCGACTGCTCTTCCAGGCTGACCTTCGCGACGACGCCGACCGTGCCGTTGAAGACGCCCGCCTCGCCCTTGTCGTAGTTGTTGCGGAGCTGGGTGACCTTGTCGCCGACGCGGAAGGCGCGCCCGCCGTGGCGGCGTTCGGGGCGGGCGTCGTCGTGCGGGGTCAGGGCCTCCTGCAGCAGCGTGTTCAGGGAGCCCGCCCCGGCCGTGCCCCGGTGCATGGGCGTGAGGACCTGGACGTCGCGGCGCGGGTCGAGGCCGAACCTGCGGGGGATGCGGTTGGCGACGACGTCCACGGTGAGTTCGGCGGCCTCGTCCTGCTCCTCGCACGGGAAGAGGAAGAAGTCGTCGTAGCCGCGGGTGTGCGGGTGGTCGCCGGCGTTGACGCGGTGCGCGTTGACGACGATGCCGGACTCCCGCGCCTGCCGGAAGATCTTCGTGAGCCGGACGCGCGGGACGGCCTCGGCGCCGAGCAGGTCGGCGAGGACCTCGCCCGCGCCGACGGACGGCAACTGGTCGACGTCCCCGACGAGCAGCAGGTGCGCGCCGCGCGGGATCGCCTTCACCAGCTTGTTGGCGAGGATGAGGTCGACCATGGAGCTCTCGTCCACGACGACCAGGTCGGCGTCGAGGGGGCTGTCCTGGTCGTACTTGGGGTCGCCGCCGGGCTGGAGCTGGAGCAGCCGGTGGACCGTCGCGGCCTCGTGCCCGGTCAGCTCCGCGAGGCGCTTGGCGGCGCGCCCGGTCGGGGCCACCAGGACGATCTCGGCCTTCTTGGCGGCGGCCAACTCCACCACGGACCGGACGGTGAAGCTCTTGCCGCAGCCGGGGCCGCCGGTCAGCACCGAGACCTTGGACGTCAGCGCGAGCTTGACGGCCTCCTGCTGCTCGGCGGCGAGTGCCTGGCCGGTGCGCTGCTCCAGCCACGGGAGGGCCTTGTCCCAGTCGACGTCGGCGAACGCCTTGAGCCGGTCGGTGGGGGCGTCCAGCAGTTCGAGGATGCCGCGGGCGAGGGAGCGTTCGGCCCGGTGGAAGGGGACGAGGTAGACGGCGGGGATCGTCGCGGCGTCCTCCCCCGCGCCCGGGATCGGCTCCCGGACGACGCCCTCGTCGCGAGCCAGCTCGTCCAGCGCCGGGACGATCAGCTCCCGCGGCACGCCGAGGATCTTCTCCGCGGCCGTGACCAGGTTCGGCTCGGGCAGGAAGCAGTGCCCGTCGTCGGCGGCCTCCGACAGCGTGTACTGGAGGCCCGCCTTGATCCGCTCGGGGCTGTCATGGGGGACGCCGACGGCCTGCGCGATCGTGTCGGCCGTCTTGAACCCGATGCCCCACACGTCGGACGCGAGCCGGTACGGCTGCCCGCGGACGGTGTCGATCGACTGGTCGCCGTACTGCTTGTAGACGCGGACGGCGAGCGACGTGGAGACGCCGACGCCCTGCAGGAAGACCATCACCTCCTTGATGGCCTTCTGCTCCTCCCACGCGTCCCCGATCCGCTTGGTGCGCTTCGGGCCGAGGCCCGGGACCTCGACGAGGCGCTCCGGCTCCTCCTCGATGATCCGGAGGATGTCGGTGCCGAAGTGCTCCACCATCCGGTCGGCCGTCACCGGCCCGATCCCCTTGATCATCCCGGAGCCGAGGTAGCGGCGGATGCCCTGGATCGTCGCCGGCAGGACGGTCGTGTACGACTCGACCTCGAACTGCTTGCCGTACTTCGGGTGCGAGCGCCACCGGCCGACCAGCCGCAGGCTCTCCCCCACCTGCGCGCCGAGCAGCGCGCCGACCACCGTGAGCAGGTCGGCCCCGCTCTTCGCCGTCGCCACGCGCGCGACCGTGTAGCCGGTGTCCTCGTTGGCGTAGGTGATCCGTTCCAAGACCGCTTCAAGCTCCGCCGGACGCGGCGTGGCGTTGGGGTTCGGGGAGGTCGGCACGATCACCATGATGGTCGATCCAGGTGACGGAATGGCCGGATCCGGCAGGCGAACTGGATCTCACCCCGGTCCGGACGTACGTTCCGGGCCCACCCGCACCGAGAGTACTGAGAGGTAACGCTGGTGTTCCGCTCCCGAACCCAGGCACTGGCGCTCACGGCCTCGGCCGTGGCACTCGTCCTCGCCGCCGCCGCGGTCCCCGCCGCGGCCTCGCCCCCTGCCGGAACCGATCCGATCGCGGGGTTCACCGACGCGCACGCGGCCTGGCAGCGGCGGTACGAGACGCTGCTCGGCACCGTCCCGTCCGCGCGGGTCGCCCGCGCCCTGGACGCCGAGCTGTCCAGCGAGCCGGGGCTCGCCACGACGACCGGCGACCGGCGCCGCGTCCAGCGCATCGTCCGGCGGCTCCGGTCGTACGGGCTCGAGCCCGAGGTCCGGACGTACTACGCGTACCTGTCCCGGCCGCGGCATGTGAAGGTCGAGATGACCGCGCCCCAGCGCCGCACGCTGCCGGTCAAGGAGGAGAAGAGGCCCTGGCAGGAGCACTACGACGAGGTCATCCCCGGGCACAACGGCTTGTCGCCGTCGGGGGACGTCCGGGGCGAGGTCGTCTACGCCAACTACGGGCGGCCCGAGGACTTCGAGCTGCTCGCCGGGAACGGCGTCTCGGTCAAGGACAAGATCGTCCTCGTCCGGTACGGCGCGGTGTTCCGCGGGATCAAGCCGCGCGAGGCCGCCAAGCGGGGCGCGAAGGGCGTGCTCATCTACTCCGACCCCGCCGACGACGGGTTCGTGCGCGGCCCGGTGTACCCGGACGGGCCGTGGCGGGCCCCGGACGGCATCCAGCGCGGCAGCGTCGCGCAGATCCAGCTCGCGGCCGGGGATCCGCAGACGCCCGGCTGGCCGTCGGTGAAGGGCGCCCGCCGGCTCCCGCCGTCGCAGGCGCCGATGCTGAAGGGCCTCATCCCGACCATGCCGATCTCCTATGGCGCGGCCGAGCCGCTGCTGCGGGCGCTGAATGGAGACCGGGCGCCGAAGGACTGGCAGGGCGGCCTGCCGTTCACGTACCGGTTCGGGCCGGGCGGGACGAAGGCGCATCTGGACCTGCGGAACGAGTTCCAGGTGCGTCCGCTGTGGGACGTCACCGTGCGCATCCCCGGCAGCGAGCACCCCGAGCAGGAGGTCATCCTCGGCGCGCACCACGACTCGTGGGCGTACGGCAGCAGCGACAACCTCTCCGGCACGGAGAACGTGGTCCAGGTTGGGCGCGCTCTGGGGGAACTTCTCCGGAAGGGGTGGCGGCCGAAGCGCACCATCGTCCTGGCCACCTGGGACGGCGAGGAGTACGGGCTCTTCGGCTCGACCGAGTACGCCGAGCAGCGCGCGGGCCGGCTCCGCGACGTCGTCGCGTACGTGAACATGGACGGCGCCGCCGGCTCGCAGTTCGGCGCCTCGGCGACGCCCGCGCTGGACCGGGCGGTCGTCGACGCGTCCAAGCAGGTGCGGTGGCCCGGCACGGACGGGACGCTGTACGAGGCATGGAAGGCGCAGCACGACGGGGAGACCCCGATCGACCGCATCGGCGGCGGCTCGGACTTCCAGGCGTTCTTCCAGCGGTACGGGGTGCCCGCGATGGACCTCGGCTCGTCCTCCCCCGGGGACTCCGGCAACTACCACTGCGCCTGCGACGACTTCTACTGGATGTCGCACTTCGGCGACCCGAACTGGGAGTACCACGCGGCGATGGCGCGGCTGGCCGGCATCGCGACGCTGCGGCTCGCCAACGCCGACGTCGTCGCGCTGGGCTACCGCCCTTACGCGGCGGAGACCGCCCAGTACCTCGCCGACTTCACCGCCGAGCAGCGCAAGCGGCTGGGATCGGTGGTCGTGGACGTCTCGCGCGACATCGAGCAGGCCAGGGCGTGGCAGCGCGCCGCCGAGGCATTGCAGGCGCGCGCGGACGAGGCGCTCGGCAAGGGCGACACGGCCGCGTTCCGGCGCCTCAACGACAAGATCATGCAGACCGAGCGGGACCTGCTGACGCAGGCCGGGCTGCCGGGCCGTCCCTGGTACCGGCACCAGATCTACGCGCCCGGCATCGACACCGGCTACGCCACCCAGCGGCTGCCCGCGCTGAACGACGCCCTGTTCGTCGACCATGACGTCCGGACCGCGAAGGTCTACGAGGAGCAGCTGTACGGCAGCCTGCGCGCCGCGACCCGCACCCTCACGCCCTGAGCCGGCCGGGTGTCGCGCCCGCCGACACCTCCAGCACGCCCGTCTCGGTGACCAGCGCGGTCACGAGGCGGGCGGGCGTGACGTCGAACGCGGGGTTGAACGCGGCCACGCCGTCCGGGGCGGTTCGGGTGCCGCCCCAGGTCACGATCTCGCCGGCGGGACGCTCCTCGATCGGGACGCCGTCCCCGTCCGCCAGGGCCGGGTCGACGGTGCTCCACGGTGCGGCGACGACGAACGGGATCCCGGCGGCGTGGCAGGCCAGCGCCACGCCCACCGAGCCGATCTTGTTGGCTGCGTCGCCGTTGGCGGCGATCCGGTCGGCGCCGATGACGGCGACGTCGGCGAGGCCGCGCAGGATCGTGCTCGGCGCGGCGGCGTCCGCCTGGACGACGCACGGGATGCCCGCCCGGTCGAGTTCCCAGGCGGTGAGCCGCGCGCCCTGCAGCAGCGGGCGGGTCTCGTCGACGTAGACGATCTCGACGCGGCCCCGCTCGTGCAGTTCCCGGACGACGCCGAGCGCGGTCCCCCAGCCCGCCGTGGCGAGCGCGCCCGCGTTGCAGTGCGTGAGGACCCGCAGGGGCCGGTCGCCCACCCGCTTCAGGATCCAGTCGGCGCCGAAGGCGCCGATGGCCCGGTTGCCGCGGACGTCCTCGTCCAGGAGCGCCTGCGCCTCGGCGGCCACCGCGCCGGCGCCCTCGACCGCGAACGGCAGGACGCGGTCGACGCCGGCCGCGAGATTCACCGCGGTCGGGCGGGCCTCGCGGACCCGCGCGACCGCCGCGTCCAGCGCGGCGTCGTCCCACCCCTCGCGGGCGGCCTGCAGGACGGCGACGGCGACGCCGAACGCGCCCGCGACGCCCAGTGCGGGCGCCCCGCGCACGACCAGCCGGCGGATCGCGTCCACCAGCGTGTCGACGTCGCGTGCGACGACGTACTCGACGCGGCCCGGCAGGACGGTCTGGTCCAGCAGGCGCAGCCCGTCGCCGGTCCACTCCAGCGTGCGCACGTCGTTCCTCATACCGCCCATGATGCCCGCAAAATACCGCGAACCCCTACGCCACCGGGCTTTGCCCCTCCGCAACTCCGCTGTGTGACCTGCGATAACTTGACAGAGGTCGAACCTGTGTTCGAAATTGTGCAGGGGGCGTTCGAGAGGAGGACGACGGTGCCGGAGGCCGCGCTGCGGGACCTGTCGGCGGCGCTGGAGGGGGTGCCGCTGGAGGGGGTGCCGCTGGAGAGGGCGCCGCGCGAGACGGTGCCCGTGCTGCCCGCGCTGCGGCCCGTCCTGCCCGGCGGCGGGTTGCGGCCGGGCTCGGTCGTCGGCCTCGGCGGGCTCGGCGCCGCGTCCCTCGGCCTCGCGCTCGTCGCGGGCGTCTCCCGGCACGGCGGCGCGGACGGCGCCGGCGGCTGGTGCGGCGTCGTCGGCGTCCCGGACTTCGGCGTGGCCGCCGCCGCCGGGATGGGGGCCGCCCCCGAACGGATGCTGCTGGTCGACGACCCCGGCGACCGCTGGCCCGACGTGGTCGCCGCGCTGGCGGAGGCCGTCGACCTGGTCCTGCTGTGCCCGCCGGAGCGTCCGGGCGCCGCCACCGTCCGGCGGTTGTCGGCGCTGGCCCGCAAGCACGGCTGCGTCCTGGCGCTGACCGGCGCGTTCGCCCGCGACTGGCCGGGCGCCCGGCTCCGCCTGCACCTGGACGACGTGCGCTGGGACGGCCTCGGCGACGGCCACGGGCGGCTCACCGCCCGGCGCGTCCAGGTCACCGCCGAGGGCCGCGACGCCCCCGGCTCCGGCCGCCGCGCCCGCCTCTGGCTCCCCGCCGCCGACGGCACGGTCAAGCCCGATGACTGCGCGCGGCCGCCGCTCGAACTCGTGCCCGGCGCCGTCGCCGACGGCGCGACCGTCCATCGGCGGCCGTCCGGTGCTCTGCCGCCGGTGCGGGTGACGGAGGGGATCGCGTGACGCGGGTGCTGGTCGTGTGGTGCCCGGACTGGCCGGTCACCGCCGCCGGGGTCGACGCGGCGACGGCCGGGGCGGTGGTGGCGCAGGGGCGGGTGGCCGCGTGCTCGGCGGCGGCGCGGGCCGCGGGGGTGCGGCGCGGGCAGCGGCTGCGGGACGCGCAGCGGCGCTGCCCCGGCCTGGTCGTGCGGGAACGCGACACCGACGCGGAGGGCCGCCGGTTCGAGGAGGTCGTGGAGGCGGTCGCGGAGCTCGCGCCGCGCGTCGAGGTGGTCCGGCCGGGGCTGTGCGCGATCCCGGCGCGGGGGCCGGCGCGCTTCTACGGCGGCGAGGAGGCGCTGCGCGTCCTGGTGCAGGACACGGTCGTGGAGGCCGGGCACGACTGCGGATCGGGCGTCGCCGACGGGCTGTTCGCGGCGGAGCTGGCGGCGCGGGCCGGGGAGGGCGGCGTCGTGGCGCCGGAGGGCGGCGCGGCGGCGTTCCTCGCGCCCTACCCGCTGTCGGTGCTCGGCCGGCCCGAGCTGGCCGACCTGCTGCGGCGGCTCGGGATCAGGACGCTCGGGGACTTCGCGGCGCTGCCGTCCGGGCACGTCGCCGGGCGGTTCGGGCTGGACGGGGCGATCGCGCACCGGCTGGCGCGCGGCGAGGAGCCGCGCCCGCTCGCACCGGGCCGCGGCGCGGCGGACCTGTCGGTGCGCGGCGACTTCGACCCGCCCGCCGAGCAGGCCGAGCGGGTGGTGTTCGCGGCGAAGCGGCTCGCGGGCGAGCTGCACGAGGGGCTCGCGGCGGGCGGTCTCGCGTGCGTCCGGCTGGAGGTCGCGGTCGGGTTCGCGGACGGGCACGTGCTGCGGCGGCTGTGGCGGCACGAGGGCTTGTCGGCGCTGGCCGTCGCCGAGCGGGTGCGCTGGCAGCTGTCGGCCTGGCGGGGCGCCAAGGCCGAGGACGTGTGGGGCGGTGTCACGTGGGTGGAGCTGGCGCCGGACCAGATCGTCCCGGACGAGGGACGCCAGGAGGCGCTGTGGGGCCGGACGTCCGTCACCGACCGGATCACGCGGGCCGCCGACCGCATCCAGGCGCTGCTCGGGCATCAGGGGATCACCCGGCCCGTGCTCGTGGGCGGGCGCGGCCCGGGTGAGCGGGTCGCCCGGGTGCCCGTCGGGGATCTGGACCCCTCCGGCCTGCCCGAGGGCCCGTGGCCCGGTCGTGTGACGGGCCCCGCGCCCGCGGTCGTCCCCGTGTCGCCGCCCCCGGCGGAGCTGGTCGACGGGTCCGGCGAAGCGGTGGTCGTGTCGGCGCGGTGCGAGGTGTCCGCGCCGCCCGCGACGCTCGTGTTCCGCGGCCGCTCCGCCGCCGTGACCGGCTGGACGGGCCCGTGGCCGGCGGACGAGCGCTGGTGGGATCCGGGCGCGTCCCGCCGCCGGGCGCGTTTCCAGGTCACCACGGACGACGGCGCCGCCTACCTGCTCGCCGTCGAGGGCGGCCGATGGCACGTCGAGGCCGTCTATGACTAGGGGCGGCGCATGACCGGCTGGTACAACCCGCCGATCTCGTGGCGGGAGTTCGAGGAGCGGCTGTCGTGGCGGCCGTCCGAGCGGCCGCCGGACGAGCCGCCGCCGGAACCCGGCGTCCCGCGCCGCGCCGAGGCCGAGGTGCCGTGGGCGGAGCTGCACGTCCACTCGTCGTTCAGCTTCCTGGACGGGGCCAGCGACCCCGGTTCGCTCGTCGCCGAGGCGGCGCGGCTCGGCGTGGAGGCGATGGCGGTCACCGACCACGACGGCATGTACGGGGCGGTGCAGTTCGCGCAGGCCGCGCATGACGCCGGGATCGGGACGGTGTTCGGCGCGGAGCTGAGCCTCGGCCTGCCCGGCCCGCAGACCGGCGAGCCCGACCCGGCGGGACGGCATCTGCTGGTCCTCGCGCGGGGCGCGGCCGGATACGCGCGGCTGTGCTCGGCGATCACTTCGGCGCAGCTGGCGGGCGGGCGCAAGGGCCGTCCCGTCTACGACCTCGACGCCCTCGCCGGTGCGCACGGCGGCCGCTGGGCGGTGCTGACCGGATGCCGGAAGGGCCCCGTCCCGGCGGCGCTGGAGGCGGGCGGCCCGGACGCGGCGGAGCGCGAGCTGCGCGATCTGATCTCCATGTTCGGCCGCGCGAACGTGTTCGTGGAACTGGTCGACCACGACCAGCCGGACGACGACCTCCGCAACGACGCCCTCTTCGAACTGGCGGGCCGCGCCGGTGTGGACGTCGTGGCCTCCAACAACGTGCACTTCGCGGCTCCGGGGGCCGACGCGCGGCTGGCGCAGGCGCTGGCCGCCGTCCGGGCCCGCCGCGGCCTGGACGACATGGTCGGCTGGCTCCCGGCGAGCGGCACCGCGCACATCCGGAGCGGCGCCGAGATGGCCCGGCGGCTCGCCAGGTTCCCCGGCGTCCGGGAACGGACGGTCGACCTGGCCCGGGAGTGCCTGTTCGGTTTCGACGTGGTCGCGCCCCGGCTGCCCGACTGGCCCGTCCCGGACGGGCACACCGAGGCGACCTGGCTCCGGCGCCTGGTGAAGGAGGGCGCGCTCGAGCGGTACGGGCCGCCCGGGCGGGAACGGGTCCCCGGCGCGTACGCGCAGATCGCCAAGGAGCTGGACGTCATCGAGCAGCTCGGCTTCCCCGGCTACTTCCTGATCGTCCACGACATCGTGGAGTTCTGCCGGGGCCGGGGCATCCTGTGCCAGGGACGCGGGTCGGCGGCCAATTCGGCGGTCTGCTACGCGCTCGGCATCACGGGCGTCGACGCCGTCCGGCACGGGCTGCTGTTCGAGCGCTTCCTGTCGCCCGGACGCGACGGCCCGCCCGACATCGACCTCGACATCGAGCACAGGCGCCGCGAGGAGGCCATCCAGTACGTCTACGGCAAGTACGGGCGGGAGTGCACGGCGCAGGTCGCGAACGTCATCGGCTACCGGCCGCGGATGGCCGTGCGGGACGCCGCCCGCGCGCTCGGCTTCTCCCCCGGACAGCAGGACGCCTGGTCGAAGGGCATCGACCCGCGCGACCCGGTGGGGTCGGAGACCGACGTCCCCGCGCCGGTCCTGGAGCTGGCCGGCCGGATGCTGGAACTGCCCCGCCACCTCGGCATCCACTCCGGCGGCATGGTGATCGCGGACCGGCCGGTCGGCGAGATCTGCCCGATCGAGTGGGCCACGATGCCGGGACGAAGCGTCCTGCAATGGGACAAGGACGACTGCGCGGCGGCCGGGCTCGTGAAGTTCGACCTGCTCGGCCTCGGCATGCTCGCCGCGCTGCACGACTGCTTCGACCTGGTGGACGAGCACCACGGGCGGCGCTACGACCTCCAGTCGGTCCCGGCGGAGGACCCGCTCGTCTACGACATGCTGTGCGACGCCGACACGGTCGGGGTGTTCCAGGTCGAGTCGCGGGCGCAGATGGCGACGCTGCCGCGCCTGCGGCCCCGGACGTTCTACGACCTGGTGGTGGAGGTGGCGCTGATCCGGCCGGGCCCGATCCAGGGCGGGTCGGTCCACCCGTACCTGCGGCGGCGCAAGGGCGAGGAGCCCGCCGTGTGCCCGCATCCGCTGATGGAGCCCGCCCTCGGCCGGACACTCGGCGTGCCGCTGTTCCAGGAGCAGATGATGCAGCTGGCCGTCGACTGCGCCGGGTTCACGCCCGCGGAGTCGGACCAGCTCCGGCAGGCGATGGGCGCCAAGCGCGCCCCCGAGCGGGTGGAGCGGCTGCGGCGCCGGCTGCTGGACGGGATGGCCGCGCGCGGCATCCCGTCCGACATCGCGGAGAGCGTCTACGAGAAGATCCTCGGCTTCACCGGATTCGGGTTCCCCGAGTCGCACGCGCAGAGCTTCGCGCATCTGGTGTACGCGAGCGCCTACCTGAAGCGTCACTTCCCTGCCGCGTTCACGGCCGCCCTGGTGCGCAACCAGCCGATGGGCTTCTACAGCCCGCAAAGCCTTCTGGCCGATGCCAGGCATCACGGTGTCGTGGTCAGGGGGGTCGACATCAACGCCAGCGACGTCCATCCGACGCTGGAAGAGGCCATCGACGTCGACTCCGACCATCCGCACGCGCCGAACGAGCCGCAGCCGGCGATCCGGCTGGGCCTGTCCGGAATCCGCAACCTGGGCGACGCCACGGCCGAGGCCGTCGCGGCGGGACGTCCCTACACGGGCATGGAGGACCTCGCCCGGCGCGTGCCGCTGTCGGCCGGGGCGCTGGAGGCGCTCGCCACCGCGGGCGCGTTCGACGGGCTCGGCCTGTCGCGGCGGGAGGCGCTGTGGGCGGCGGGCGCGCTGGCCGGTTCCGGCCCGGGGCAGCTGGAGGGCGTCACGCCGGGCGCGTCGGCGCCCGCGCTGCCCGCGATGACGCCCATCGAGGAGACCCTCGCCGACCTGTGGGCCACCGGCGTCTCCCGCGTCCACCCGGTCGCGCACGTCCGGGAGGCGCTCGACGAGCTCGGCGCCCTGTCGTCGGCGCGGCTCGCCGGGACGCCGGGCGAGACCAACGTCGTCGTCGCCGGGCTCGTCACCCACCGGCAGCGCCCGCCGACCGCCGGCGGCATCGTGTTCATGACGCTGGAGGACGAGACCGGCATCGTCAACGTGGTGTGCCCGCCGCAGGTGTTCCAGCGGCACCGGGGCCTCGCCGTCGACTCGCAGGCGCTGCTGGTCAGCGGGCGGCTGGAGCGCGCCGACGGGGTCGCCAGCGTCCGCGCGACCCGGCTGCGGCGGCTGCCCGTCCCCGGCCGGGTGCGGGCGCGCAATTTCCATTGATCCCCGGACGCTAGAACCTTGGGCCGCCCTCTGTCATCGTAAGGAAGCGTTGGGGCCGCGTGCCGCCGCGGGGGCGGCCGCCAAGACGCGGCTCGCGGAGAAAGGTGATCTCCATGGACGGGCCGCGAGCGCCCTCCCTGCGCGAGCTGCGCCCGGACGACCCCACGCGGATCGGCCGGTACCGGATCGAGGCCAAGGTCGGCGAGGGCGGGATGGGCGCCGTCTACCTGGGCCGCGACGAGGCGGGACGTCCCGTCGCGGTCAAGGTCGTCCGCGCGGAGCTGGCCGGCGACCGGACGTTCCTCGCCCGCTTCCACGACGAGGCCGCCAACGCCCAGCGGGTCGCGTCGTTCTGCACCGCGCAGGTCCTCGAACACGGCGAGGACCTCGGTCTCGCCTACATGGTGACCGAGTACATCGACGGGCCGTCGCTGCTGGAGCACGTCGGCGCGAAGGGCGCGCTGTCGCCCGGCATGCTGCACGGCGTCGCGGTCGGCGTCGCCGCCGCGCTCGTCGCCATCCACAGCGCGGGGCTGGTGCACCGCGACCTGAAGCCGAGCAACGTGCTGCTGTCCATCTCCGGCCCCCGGGTGATCGACTTCGGGATCGCCCGCGCGCTGGACGTGGCCTCGTCCCACACCCGGACCGGGCAGGTCGTCGGCACGCCCGGCTGGATCGCGCCCGAGCAGATCACCACGCAGCAGGTCACCCCGGCGGTGGACGTGTTCGCCTGGGGCTGCCTCGTCGCCTATGCGGCGAGCGGCCGCAACCCGTTCGGGCAGGGCTCGTTCCAGCTGCTCGCGGCGCGCGCCGTGCACGCCGAACCCGAGCTCGGCGACCTGCCGCCGTCGCTGTCCGCGCTCGTCCGGGCGGCGCTGAGCAAGGACCCCGCCGCCCGGCCGGACGCCCGCGACCTGCTGCTCTCCCTGGTCGGCGGCGCCGGCGAGGCCGCCGTGACGACCGAGCTGGGCGAAGCGTGGACGTCGCCCCCGGCCGCCGGGAACCCCGGTGTCACCTCGTACGACACCCCCGCGCCCGCACCCGCACCCGCTCCGCCCGTCCCACAACAGCCCGTCCCACAACAGCCCGTCCCACAACAGCCCGTCCCGCAACAGCCCGTCCCGCAACAGCCCAGCACGCAGCCGCCCGTCCCGCAGCAGCCTCTCCCCCAGCAGCGTCTCCAGCAGCAGCCCGTCGCCGCGCCGCCCGTGCCGGAGCCGCGGACGCAGCCGGTGTACGAGCGCCGGACCGACCCGCCCACCGAGCGCGAGTACGCGGTCCCCCCGCCCGTCCTTCCCCGGACCTCGCGTCGGAGCGAGTGGCCGTCCCGGCGGACCACGCTCATCGCCTCCAGCGTGGCGGGCGTGCTGGTGGCGGCGGCCGTGGCGGGCGGCGTCTACTACCTGACCCGGCCGTCCGGCAGCGCGGAGAACACGGGCGCGACACCGGGGGCGTTCCCGACCGGGCAGATGCTGGTCCGCGTCGACACCGAATCCGGCTGGCCGAAGTCGTGCCACGCCGACATCGGCCTCTTCACGCCCGGCAACGGGGATGTGCAAACGCTGGCGAGCGGGTCGAGCTGCGACATCCTGCCCGAGCGGTCACCGGACCGGAGGCTCATCGCGTTCACCCGGACGGGCGGCGGCAAGTCCGAGGCATGGGTGATGAACGCCGACGGCAGCGATCCCAGCAAGGTCACCGACATCGCCGGCGGACGCGTGACCTGGTCCCCCGACGGCAAGCGCCTCGCCTACATGGGCAGGCAGGGCGGCACCAAGCAGATCTTCGCGATCACCCTGCAGGACCACAAGGTCACCCAGCTCACCACGGACGCCTCCGCGAAGGACGACCCGATGTGGTCGTCCAAGGGCCTCGTCTTCTGGAGCAAGCGCGACGGCGGTGTCGAGCAGATCTACACCCTCGACCCGGCCCGTCCCGGCGGCGACTGGAAGCGGCTCACGAACGACCGCGTCCGGTCGGTGGACCCGGAATGGTCGCCCGACGGCTCGAGGATCGCCTTCACCCGGGGAACGTCCGAGGTCAGCAGCATCTGGACGATGTCCGCCGACGGATCCGCCGCGGGGCCGGTGACGTCCGGCGGCGGGCACGACCAGGACCCGGCGTGGTCCGCCGACGGCCGGTGGATCTGCTACGTGCGCGGCCCGGTCGCCGCACCCGTGATCCGCGCCGTCCGGGCGGACGGCACCGAAGACCGCGTCCTCACCCCCAAGAACCGCGTCCTCGGCCACCCGAACTGGTAGCCCGGCGGGCTCAGCCGACGATCATGTCGAGGCGGCGCAGGATGACGCCCTCGCGCAGCGCCCACGGGCAGATCTCCAGCTCGGTCAGCTCGAACAGGTCCATCGCGGCGTCCGCGACGATCCCGCCCGCGAGCAGCTGCTCGGCGCGGCTCTCCGACACGCCGGGCAGCTCGGCGCGCTCGGCGGACGGCATCGGCGCGAGCTTGTCCGCCCAGTCCGTCACGTCGGAGTGGGACAGGGTGCGGCGCTGGAACGGTCCCTCGGCGGACGGCGCGGCCCCGGCGATCCGGGCGAGCTGCCGGAACGTCTTGGACGTGGCCACCGCGTGGTCGGCGGGCCCGTACCTGGCGACGTCGCCGACCTGCCGGGCGATCTCGGCCCGGACGTGCCGGCGCACGTCGCGGATCTCGTCGGGCGGCGGCGGGTCGGCGGTGAACCGGTCGCGGGTGAGCCGGCCGGCGCCGAGCGGCAGCGAGATCGCGACGTCCGGCTCCTCGTCGATGCCGGACGCGATCTCCAGCGAGCCGCCGCCGATGTCCACGACGAGCAGCCGCCCCGACGACCAGCCGAACCAGCGCCGGACGGCGAGGAACGTCAGCCGCGCCTCCTCCTCGCCGGGCAGCGCGCGGATGTCGATCGACTTGTCGGCGCGGATGCGGCCGAGGACGTCCTCGCCGTTGGCGGCGTCGCGGACTGCGGAGGTGGCGAACGCGACCAGGTCCTCGACGCCCTTGTCCTCGGCGATCCGCAGCGCCTCGTCGACGAAGTCGCGCAGCAGCGCCTCGCCCTCCTCGGACAGGCGGTCGGCGTCGTCGAGGTGGGCGGCGAGCCGCAGATCGGCCTTGTGGGAGCACGCGGGAAGGGGCCGCGCCCCCCGGTGGGCGTCCACCACCAGCAGGTGCACGGTGTTCGAGCCCACGTCCAGCACGCCGAGTCGCATGCCTGTGACGCTACCGGACGCGCGCGGCCCGGGCGGGGGCCGGTAGCGGCTACGGTGGCGGGCATGAACGCGGGAGCACGGCGGCGGTGGCGGGTACCCCCAGGTCAGGTGGCGGTGAAGTGCGCCGCGGCGGCGGCCGTCACGGCCCTCGCGGTCCTCTACGGCCACGACCCGCAGTTCGTGTTCCTCGCGGCCGCGGCGGCGGTGGGGCTGAACGCGCTCGCGCTGCGCGACCTGGTCGCGCCGGTCCGGCTCGCCGCCGACGAGGGCGGGCTCACGGTCGTGACCGGCTACGCGGGGCGCCGCCGCGTCGCGTGGGACGAGATCAGCGCGATCCGGGTGGACGAGCGGCGCCGGCTCCTGCTGCGCACCCGGATGCTGGAGATCGAGACCGCCGACGACCTGCATCTGCTCAGCGCGTTCGACCTCGGAGCCGACGTCCACGACGTCGCCGACGAGCTGTACCGGCTGCGGGCCCGGACGAGCCGCTAGGGCTCGGGCAGTTCGTCCGGCGTGGGGTAGGAGCTCTGCGCGCCCGGCTTGCGGACGGCGGCCGCGCCCACGCGGGCCGCGTACCGGGCGGCGTCGCGCAGCGCGTCGCCGCGGGCGAGGCGCAGGCACAGCGCGGCGGTGAAGGCGTCGCCCGCCCCGGTCGTGTCGACGGCGTCCGCCTTCGGGGACGGGATGCCCGTGACGCCCTCGCCGTCGGCGACCACGACGCCGTCGGCGCCCAGCGTGACGACGACCGAGCGGGGCCCGGAGCCGGCGAGCGCCGCCGCCAGCTCGCCGGCGTCGCCGGCGCCGTCCAGCAGGAACGCCGCCTCGTGCTCGTTGACGACGAGGGGGTCGCACAGGGCGAGCAGCTCGCCCGGGACGGGCGCGGGCGGCGACAGGTTGAGGACGACGCGTCCGCCCGCCTCCGCCGCGGCGCGGGCGGCGGCCTCCACGGCGGGCAGCGGAACCTCCAGCTGGAACGACACGACGGACGCCCCGGCGATCATCGCGCGGGCGGCCTCGACGTCCGCCGGGCCGAGCCGGGCGTTGGCGCCGGGCGAGACGATGATGCTGTTGTCGCCGTCCGGCCCGATCGTGATCAGCGCGACGCCGGTCGGCACTCCGGGCGTGGTCGCCAGGTGGGCGAGGTCCACGCCGTCCGCGGCGAGCGCGCCGCGCAGCAAGTCGCCGTGCCCGTCGTCGCCGACCCGCCCGACGATCCCGGCCCGGCCGCCGAGCCGCGCGGCGGCGACCGCCTGGTTGGCGCCCTTGCCGCCCGGATGGACGACGAGGTCGGAGCCGAGCACGGTCTCCCCCGGCGCGGGCCGCCGGTCGACCCCGACCACCAGATCCGCGTTGACCGACCCGACCACGACGACGTCCCAGCGCTCACTCACGGTGTAACGACTACAGGTGCGGCGGCCTTTCGCGCAAGCGCTGGTCACACCGGGTGCGGCCGGCCGGGTCGCCGGCCTCGGCGAGAACCTCGCCCCGGGGCCGTCGCCCGTCCGTGTTGCCGCCGGCCCCCGATGGCACGATCATGACCCGGTGACCGACTTCTCGGACGGGGCCGCCGCCGGCCTGGACACCGGATCCCCCAACGTGGCGCGGATGTACGACTACTGGCTCGGCGGCAAGGACAACTTCGCCGCCGACCGGGAGGCCGCCGAACGCGTCGTCGAGATCTCCGAGGGCCGGGTGGTGCGCGGCGTCCGCCTCAACCGCGCCTTCATGCGCGAGGCGGTGCGCGCCTGCGCCGCGGCCGGCGTCCGCCAGTTCCTCGATCTCGGCTCCGGGCTGCCGACGCGGGAGAACGTGCACGAGGCCGTGACGTCCGTGGCGCCGGACGCGCGGACCGTCTACGTCGACTACGACCCGGTCGTGTGCGCGCACGGCCGCGCGCTCCTCGCCGGCGCGGAGAACGCGGGATTCGCCGAGGCGGACCTGCGCCGGCCGGACGGCGTGCTCGCGCACCCCGCCGTCCGCGACATGATCGACTTCTCCGAGCCGGTGGCGCTGCTGCTGGTGTCGGTGCTGCACTTCGTGGACGACGCCGACGACCCGGCCGCGCTCGTCGCCCGGTACCGGGACGCGCTGGCTCCCGGCAGCCGGCTGATCCTCTCGCACCTGGCCACGGACGCCTTCCCGGAGCAGATGTCGCTGACCGAGCAGGTCTACGAGGGCGCGAGCGCCCGGCTCGGCGCCCGCCCGAGCGCGCAGATCCGCGGGTTCTTCGACGGGTTCGAGCTGCTGCCGCCGGGCCTCGCCGGCCCCCGCGAGTGGCTGGACGGCGGCGTGGCGAGCGACGGCGAACGGTTCGCCGGCCTCGTCGGCATGGGTGAATTGCGATAAAGGCCCAATCACGGCCGATATCGCGGCCGAAACCGGTCCGGTAACGCGGCACACGCCATAGAAATCCGCCGTCCCGCCCACGATGCTGGTTGCGGAGCACATTCCGCATTCCCCTTGGACGCGCACTCGGGAGGCAGGGACGTTGGACCGTACACGAGTGTTTCTGGCCTGGTCCCAGCAGGTCCCCGAGGACGGCCCGCTGCGCAAGGCGCTCGACATCGTCAAGCGGCAGCTCGGCGAGCGCGACTGCGAGGTCTACGACTGGAGCGAGCAGCAGCACATCCGCAACATCGGGGCGGAGATCGAGGAGCAGATCCAGCTCTGCGACCTGATGATCATCGAGGGGTCCTCGGGCCGTCCCAACCTGGCGTTCGAGGTGGGCTTCGCCCGCTGCGCCGACATCCCGGTGATCGTGCTGAAGCAGGAGGACTCCGACGACCTGCCGGAGGACTTCGGCGCCCCCAAGTACCTGCGGTACCCGAACGACGCCAGCTGGGAGGCGAACTTCAAGCGGTTCGAGGCGGACCTGCGCCGCCTGCTGGACGGGCTGCAGACCGGTGTGCTCAGCCCCGGGCACCGCGAGCTGCGCCGCGCCCGCGGCGAGTTCCACCGCGGCGTCCAGCAGGTCCTCGACGCCCACGCCGGCGACCACGCCCACCTCTACCTGATGGACGGCCTGGTCCGGGCGCTGTCGGGAGCCGTCCGGGAGGGCGGGCAGTCCGTCATCACCGCGCACTCCGAGTACTACGTGCGCATGTTCAACGCGCTGCAGAAGAACAAGGACGTGCGGGTCAAGGCGATCGCGGACCTCACCGAGGACGTCGAGCCCTTCTGGAAGTCGAGCAAGCCCGACCTGAGCACGCCGGTCGGCGAACGCGTCTTCCTGATCGACTGGCGCCTCTTCTTCGAGGGCGAGGCGGAGCTTTCGCGCTACATCGACACCTGGCGCAAGGAACTGCAGCGCTACAAGGACTACAAGATCTACGTCGCGACCAAGGACGACATCGACCGGCGCGCCCGGCATCCGTTCAGCAGCGAGTCGATCGGCCTCAACCTGCTGCTCATCGAGAGCGACGCGACCTTCGGCGGGTACCGCCGCAGCCGCAACGGCGGCCACCAGACGTTCGTGATGGAGCACGACGAGCACCGCTGCGAGAACGCCCGCGTGTTCTACAACGCGGTGCTGGAGGGCGCGGTCGAGTTCGAGTGCACCGACGACTTCGTCACCCTCAAGCGAGCCTGGCTCACCAAGCACCGGATCGGCCGCTGGGACGCGGCCTGGACGCAGCAGACCGAGCGCCGCCCGCCGGTCTACTTCGACCGGTACGACCAGCACGCCCGTTGCTGGATCCCGCTCTACAACGAGCTGATCTCCGAGTGCGCCGCGGCCGTCGCCCGCGAGGTGCTGCACATCCGCCAGGGCACCGGGAAACCGGTGAACCTGCTGGAGATCGGGCACGGCACCGGCAGCCTGACCGCCCGCATCCTGCCGTGGATCAAGCATCTGCGGGCGCCGTCGGAGGCGCTCGGCGACCTCCCGCCGGTCGGCCACTACTACGCCGTCGACCGCGCCGAGCAGATGCACGACCTGGCGCGCGAGTACCTGGGCGACGACGTCAACGCGCGCGTCTACCTGCTCCGGCAGATCGCGTGGCAGGGCGTGCGCGACGACCTGCAGTACGACGTGGTCTTCGGCTCGCTGGTGTCGCACTTCATGCTCGACCGGAACGCGGGACCGGCGAGCGCCGACTCGTTCTTCGCCGAGTGCGCCAAGCGGCTGCGGCCCGGCGGGAGCCTGGTGTTCTCCGACGCGTTCGGGGTCGACGAGGACGCGGGCGTCGACGCCGCCGAGGCGGTCGCGCAGTGGCGCGACTCGATGATCGCCAACGGGCTGTCGGAGGAGTACGCCGACGGCTTCATCACCGGCAACCCGGACATGTGCAACGCGTTCTCCTCCGCGGAGCTGAGGCGGGCGGCCGAGTCGCAGGGCTTCGTCTCCGTGGGCGCGCACTCGATCGGGACGCTGCCGCTGTTCAAGGTGCTGGTCTTCCGGCGGCCGGATCAGGAGGCGGCGGCCCCCGCGACGTAGCCGACGGCGAGCGCCCGTGCCACGGCGCGCACCGCCTCGTCCGGCGGGAGGAAGGTCGGCCGGTGCAGCGGGACCCGCGTGAACCCCGGCGCGCCGTCCAGCCCAACGAAGATCATGAGCGCCGGGCACACCGCCCGGTAGTGCGCGAAGTCGTCGCCCCCGCAGGACTTCCAGGGCGGCGCGATCGCGAACCCCGCCGGCTCCGCCAGCTCGCGGGCGGCGCGGGCGAGGCCCGCGTCGTTCACCAGGGCCGGCTCGCTCTTGGGGAAGGTGAGCGCCGCCGTGCAGCCGTGCGCGGCGGCGATGTGCTCGGCCATGCCGGCCACGGCGCGGCGCAGCCGGTCCTGGTCGTCCTCGTCGAGCGCCCGTACGGTCGCCATGACCTCGGCCCGTCCGGGGATGACGTTCTCCGCCGACCCGGCCCGGACGCTCCCGACGGTGAGCGTCGCCGCCCGCACCGGGTCGACGCGGCGCCCGACGAGCCCGTGCAGGCCGACCACGAGGTGCGCCATCGCCAGCACCGGATCGGTGGCCCGGTGCGGGTAGGCCGCGTGGCCGCCGGCGCCCTCGACGACGATGTGCACCGCGTCGGCGGCGGCGTTCACGGGGCCCGGCTCGATGCCGAGGCCGCCCCACGGCAGGTCGGGGTGGACGTGCGCGGCGACCGCGGCCCGCACGCCCGCGCCGAGCGCCGGCTCGTTCACGAGGGCCAGCGCGCCGGACGGGGACCGCTCCTCGCTCGGCTGGAAGACCGCGACCAGCCGCGCCGGCAGGACGTCCCGCATCCGGTGCGCGGCGCGGACGAGCGCGGTGAGGGCGGCGAGGTGCACGTCGTGGCCGCAGGCGTGCATGTGCCCGTTCGCCGCCGCGTGCGGCGACCCGGTCCGTTCGGCGATGGCGAGCCCGTCCAGTTCGGCCCGAACCCAGACCGCGCCGCGTCCCGGCAGGCCGGTGGACGCCAGCCTGCCGGTGCCCGCGAAGGGCGCCCCCGTGACCGGGAGATCGCCTTCGACCAGCGCGATCGTGGCGTGCTCGTGCGCGCCGAGTTCCGGGACGGCGTGCAGCCGGTGCCGCAGCTTCACCGCGGCGGGCAGTTCCTCGTCCAGGACGCGCAGCAGGTCCGACAGGGAGAAGCCGCCGAAACCCATCCGGACCGCCCGTCTCGAAGCTCACGATCATGATCGCACCGGCGGCGGGCCGCACCAAGCCCGCGCCCTGTCCGGCTCCGGCCCGGGTGGACAGTTTCGCCTATCGCGTCCGCTGCTCGCGCCAGGCGCTCTGGCGCGGTCGGCGGGCCACCGGTCGGCGGGCCCGCGCGATCGTGTTCGTCACCGCGCCGACGGGCTGCGGCGATGCGCCGACTGACGCGGCCTTGATCGGGTAGAAACGGCATCGATTTCTCGGCCGCCGCCCTGGAGGCGCCTCATGAAGGTCGCGCTGTTCCTCACCTGCGTCAACGACACGATGTTCCCGGGGACGGGGAAGGCGATGGTGCGGCTGCTGCGGCGGCTCGGCCACGACGTCGAGTTCCCCGAGTCGCAGACCTGCTGCGGGCAGATGCACCTCAACACCGGGTACCGGCGGCAGGCGCTGCCCCTGGTGAAGGGGTTCGCGGAGACGTTCGAGCCGTACGAGGCGATCGTGACGCCGTCCGCGTCGTGCGCCGCGATGGTCCGCGACTGGCATCCGAAGCTGGCGCCGCGCACCGCCGGGGTCGCCTCCCGCGTGTACGAGCTGTCGGAGTTCCTGGTGGACGTCCTCGGCGTCACCGACGTCGGCGCCTACTTCCCGCACCGCGTCACCTACCACCCGACGTGCCACTCGCTGCGGATGCTGCACGTCGGCGACCGTCCGCTGCGGCTGCTGCGCCAGGTGCGCGGCATCGACCTGGCCGACCTGCCGGACGCGGCCGAGTGCTGCGGGTTCGGCGGGACGTTCGCGCTGAAGAACTCCGAGGTGTCGGCGGCGATGTGCGCCGACAAGGTCACCGCCGTCCGGGAGACGAGGGCCGAGGCGCTGTGCGCGGCCGACAACTCGTGCCTGATGCACATCGGCGGCGCGCTCACCCGCACGCGGGCGGGCGTGCGGACCGTCCACCTGGTCGAGATCCTCGCGTCGACGGAGGAGGACCCGTCATGACCTCTCCTGCCATGCCGACCTACCTCGGGATGCCCTCGTTCCCGGACGCGGCGCGGCGGGCCGTGGCCGACACGCGGCTGCGCGGCAACCTCGCGCACGCGACCGCCACGATCCGGGGGCGGCGCGCCGGGGCCGTCGCCGAGCTGGCGGACTGGCCCGCGCTGCGCGAGGCGGGCAAGCAGATCAAGGACCACGTCCTGGAGAACCTCGGCCACTACCTGCGGCTGCTGGAGGAGAAGGTCACCGGGGCCGGCGGGACGGTGCACTGGGCGCGGGACGCCGCCGAGGCCAACCGGATCGTCGCGGACCTGGTGAAGGCGACCGGGGAGACCGAGGTCGTCAAGGTCAAGTCGATGGCGACGCAGGAGATCGGCCTCAACGAGTTCCTCGCCGAGGAGGGCGTCACCGCCTACGAGACCGACCTCGCCGAACTGATCGTCCAGCTCGGGGACGACCGGCCGTCGCACATCCTCGTTCCGGCCATCCACCGGAACAGGTCCGACATCCGCGACATCTTCCTGCGCGCGATGGAGGACGCGCCGGAAGATCTGACCGACTCCCCCGCCGAGCTGGCGGAGGCCGCGCGGCGGCACCTGCGCGCCAAGTTCCTGTCGGCGAAGGTCGGGGTGTCGGGCGTGAACTTCGCCGTCGCCGACACCGGCACCCTCGTCGTCCTGGAGTCGGAGGGCAACGGGCGGATGTGCCTCACCCTCCCCGAGACCCTGATCTCCGTGATGGGCGTGGAGAAGATCGTGCCGAGCTGGCGGGACCTGGAGGTGTTCCTCCAACTGCTCCCCCGCTCGTCCACCGCGGAGCGGATGAACCCCTACACCTCCACCTGGACGGGCGTCTCCCCCGGCGACGGCCCGCGCGACTTCCACCTCGTCCTGCTGGACAACGGCCGCACCGCCACCCTGGCCGACGAGGTGGGCCGGCAGGCGCTGCGCTGCATCCGCTGCTCGGCGTGCCTGAACGTCTGCCCGGTCTACCGGCGCGCGGGCGGCCACGCCTACGGGTCGCCGTACCCGGGGCCGATCGGCGCGATCCTGTCCCCGCAGATCAAGGGCATCGGATCGGACGTGGACGCCTCCCTGCCGTACGCCTCGTCGCTGTGCGGGGCGTGCTTCGAGGTGTGCCCGGTCGCGATCGACATCCCGGAGGTGCTCGTCCACCTGCGCGCCCGCGCGGTGGAGGAGGGCCCGCGCCATCCGCTGGAGCGGGTGGCGATGACGGCGGCCGGGTGGACGCTGCGCTCCCCCACCCGCCTCGGCCTCGCCCAGCGCGCCGCGTCCGCGAGCCGCCGGATCGTGGCGCGCGGCGGCCGGATCCGGCGGCTGCCCGGGCCGCTGAACGCCTGGACCGAGACGCGGGACGCGCCCGCCCCGCCGCCCGAGTCTTTCCGCGCCTGGTGGGCCCGGACGGACGGCGGCCGCAAGGAGGAGGACGAGTGAACGCCCGCGAGGAGATCCTCCGCCGGATAGAGGGCATCGTGCCCACCCGGCCGGCCGCCGACGTCGCGGCCTCCTACGACCGGATCGACCGCTCCTACCTGCGCCGCCACCACGAGGACGGCGTCCTCGACCTGTTCGCCGAGCGGGTCGCCGACTACCGCGCGACGGTCCTGCGGGTCGACGCGTCCGAACTGCCCTCGGCGGTCGCCGGGCGGCTGGCGGCCCGCCCCGGCTCCTACGGCGTCCCCGCCGACCTGCCCGCCGAGTGGACGGCGGCGACGGGCGCGCCACTCGTCCGCGACCCGTCCCCGCCGTCGCTCGACGGCCTGGCGGGCGCGGTCACCGGCTGCGCCGTCGCGATCGCGGAGACCGGCACGATCGTCCTGGACCACGGCGCCGCGCAGGGGCCGCGCGCCCTGTCGCTCGTGCCCGACTACCACCTGATCGTCGTTCTCGCGGACCAGGTCGCGCCGGACGTCCCCGAGGCGCTCGAACGGCTCGACCCGTCCAGCCCGCTGACGTTCGTGTCGGGGCCGTCGGCGACGAGCGACATCGAACTGTCGCGCGTGGAGGGCGTGCACGGGCCCCGCACGCTGGAGGTACTGGTCGTCCAATGAGCGAAGCGACTTTCGCGGCCACGACCTCCGCCGCCACACCCCGTCCGGCGACGAGTCCCGCTGGAGGGGAGGCCGCCGTCCGCCTCGGCCTGGAGAGCCGAGCCGGCTCGGAGACCTGACCCGGCCACCGGATGTCACGGCGCCGCGACGGTTTACCCACCCGAGGTTGACATGGGGCGCCCGAGGGCCGTTCATTGCTATGTACACACGGTCACGGAGGAGGCCGCCCCGTGGAGGTCACGCGCGGGCGCGGGCGTGTTGCCCCACCTTATTGACGTTCTACCCGATAAGGTAATTCCGCAATTCTCAGGGACCACAACGAGAAGCATGATCACGGCGTATCGACCGCCTGGCGCTGTTGGGATGTGGACATGCAGGGTCGTGCGGCGCGCGGGGCCGGGGTCTCCGGCAACGCTCCGCTGGTCGGGCGACGGGACGCGCTGCACGAGATAGACCGCGTCCTCGACGCGACCGAGGGCGGCTACGGCTTCCTGGCGATGGTCGGCGAGCCCGGCGCGGGCAAGACGCGGCTGCTGAACGAGCTGGCCGACGGCGCGGTCACGCGGGAGCTGCCCTTCGTGGCCGGGCGCGCGGCCGAGTTCGAGCAGGAGATGCCGTTCGGCGCGGTGGTCGACGCGCTCGACGACCGTCTCGAGGAGCACACGCTCGGCCTGTCGGCGGGCGCGCTGCGCCTGCTCGGGACGGTGTTCCCCGCGCTGGCCGAGCTGACCGGCGAGCCGGCCTTCGCCTCGCCGGAGTCGCAGGTGGCGCGGTACCAGCTGCACCGCACCGTCCGGCACCTGCTGGAGGAGCTGGCCGAGCCGTCCGGGCTGGTGCTGATCCTGGACGACCTGCACTGGGCCGACGACGCGACGATCGAGCTGCTCGACCATCTCGTCCGGCATCCGCCGCGCGCCCGGGTGCTGGTCGCGGTCGCCTACCGCCCGGCGCAGGCGTCGCCGCGGCTGGCGGCGCTGGTGGACGCGGCCGGCCCGCAGGGCGTGCGGGTGACCGTCGACCCGCTCACGCAGAGCGAGGTGCGCGAGTTCCTCGGCCCGGAGGTCAGCCGGTCGCGGTGCGACGCGCTGTTCAAGGCCAGCGGCGGCAACCCGTTCTACCTCGAGGCGCTCGCCAAGATGGCGGACGGCATCGCCCCCGTGGCCGGAAACGGCCTCGACCGGCAGTGGGAGAAGGGCGTCGCGAACCTGACCGAGGTGCCGCCGGCGGTCCGGGCGGCGCTGCAGGTGGAACTCAGCGCGCTGCCGCCGCAGGCGCTGCAGATGGCGCGCGGCGCGGCCGTCGCCGCCGACGTGTTCGAGCCCGCGCTCGCCGCGGTCGCCGCGGAGATGGAGCAGGGCGACGCGCTCGCCGCGATCGACGTGCTGACCGGCCACGACGTGGTGCGGCCCGCGCCGGGCGGCCGGTTCCGGTTCCGGCATCCCCTGGTGCGGCACATCGCCTACGCCTCCACGGCGGCGGGCTGGCGGATCGCGGCGCACTCGCGGGTGGCGGCGCGGCTGTCCGCGCTGGGCGCGCCGGCGGCCGTGCGCGCCCACCATGTGGTGCGGTCCGCGCGGTTCGGCGACCGCGAGGCGATCCGGACGCTGGTGGAGGCCGCCCGCGTCGTCGCGCTGCAGGCGCCCGGCACCGCCGCGTACTGGCTGCAGGCCGCGCTCGACCTGATGCCCGACGCCGCCGACCAGACCTACCCCGACCGGCGGGAGCTCCTCGTCGAGCTGACCCGGGTGCAGGCCGTCAGCGGGCACGCCGAAGAGGGCCGCGAGACCGCGCGGACCCTGCTCGGGCTGCTGCCGCCCGACGACATCGCCCGCCGGGCGCGGACCGTCCACATGTGCGCGATCATGGAGCGGCAGATCGGCCGGATCCACGAGGCCCGCGCCCTGGTGCTGGACGAGCTGCGCCTCATCACCGACCGGCAGACCCCCGAGGCCGTGCTGCTGCGGATCCGGCTCGTCGCCGACCGCATCCAGCGGATCGACACCCGCGGGTCCCACGCCATCCTGGAGACCATTCCGGACAGCGCCCCCGGGTGGGGCGCGGGGCTGACGGCGGCGGTCGCGTCGATGCGCCCGATGGTCGCCTACGGGCGCGGCGAGGTCGAGGAGGCGATCGGCCACGCGCAGACCGCCGACCGGCTGTTCGCCGCCGCGTCCGACAACGAGTTCGCCGACTGCCTGGACTGCTTCGCCTGGCTGGTGTTCGCCGAAGGCTTCCTCGGCATGTACGACGAGGCGCTGCGGCACGCGGAGCGGCTGGTGTCGATCACCCAGGCGACCGGGCAGACGTACGTACTCGGCTACATGCTGGCCGGGCAGTCCCGCGCCCTGGCCCAGCTGGGACGGCTGGAGGAGGCCTCCGCCGTCGCCGACGAGGCCACCGCGGTCGGCCGCGACCTGCGCTCGCAGGAGGTGCTGGCCTACGGGCTGATCCAGCAGTGCCTGACCGCGTCCTGGATGGGCGACCACGAGCGGGCGGTGCGGGCCGGGGACGAGGCCGTCGCCAACGACACCGGTTCGGGCGAGTGGTGGACGCACATGGCGCACGTCGCCCGCGCCATCGCGATCATCAACGAGGGCCGGCTGGAGGAGGGCGCCACCACGCTGATCGAGGCGTGCGGCGACGGCACCCTCGGCCTGGACTTCGGCACGCTCGGCATATGCGCGGAGGCGCTCGCGCACGTCCGCGCCGCGCAGGACGACGCCGCCGACGCCGCGAACTGGGCCGGCATCGCCGAGGCGATCGCCAACCCGGCGCTGCCCGGCGACATCGGCCTCGCCCGCCTCGCCCGCGCCCACGCGGTGCGCGCCGCCGACCCGGCCGCCTCCGCGACCCTGGCCGCCGAGGCCGCCGACCTGCTCGCCAAGGCCGGGCGGCGGCCGGAGGCGGGCCGCGCCGAACTGGCCGCCGGGCTCGCGCACGCCGCCGCCGGCGACCGCCCGCAGGCCCGGGAGCGGCTGCGCGCCGCCGCGGAGATCTTCGAGTCCTGCGGGATGCGGGGGCTGCACGCGCAGGTCGTCCGCGAGCAGCGCCGCCTCGGCGTCCGGGTGCCCGCCGCCGGGACGCCCGCGAAGAGCGCCAAGGGCAGGAAGGACCTCCCGTTCGGGCTGTCGCCGCGCGAGCACGAGATCGCGCTGCTGGTCGCCGACGGCCTCGGCAACCAGCAGATCGCCGAGCGGCTGTACCTCAGCGTCCGGACGGTCGAGACACACCTGTCCCGCGTCTTCGCCAAGATAGGTGTGACCTCGCGGGTCGGCGTCGCGACCGCGATGAACCGTTCCGAGTAGTTCCGACACGCGGTTGTCGTTCCGACACTTGGTTCACGTAGGTCCCGTACGTGCACCGAATCCTGTCGCACACGTAAGTACGGGTTCTCCACGATGCCGCGCCGATATTCGCGTTTGGCAAGGTTGGATCGTCAGAAAGCGGAGGAGACGGACATGGATCAGCAGCGGATCGCGCGCTTCACGCACGCGGGCGTCGCCGGCGCCGAGGTGTCCGTGCACCCCTTCGCCACCGACGACGGGCTGGGCCTGAACCTGACCCGGTTCCGCCGGGCCGACAGCGACGACGTCGTCCTGCTGGTGCACGGCCTGACGACCTCCAGCGACATGTACATCATGCCGGAGCACACCAACCTGGTGAACTACCTGCACGACGCCGGGTTCGGCGACGTGTGGGCGGCCGACTACCGGATCAGCGGCCGGTTCCCCTACAACGCCGAGACGCAGCGGAACGACCTCGACACCATCGCGCTCCACGACCACCCCGCGGCGCTCGCCGAGCTGCGCCGCCACATCGGGGACCGCCGGCTCCACGTGATCACGCACTGCGTGGGCGCGATCTCGTTCTCGATGGCGCTGTTCGCCGGCACCGTCACCGGTGTCACCAGCCTGGTCTGCAACAGCGTCTCGGTCACCCCGCGGACGCCGCGCTGGTCGCGGATCAAGCTCGGCTACGGGCCCGCGCTGATGGAGTACGCCGTCGGGCCGTGCCAGCTCGACCCGCGGTACGGGACCGCTCCGGTCATGACGCGCGGCTGGCTGCTCGCCAAGGCGGTCGCGCCGTTCCACCGCGAGTGCGCCGAGCCCGCCTGCCACATGCTCAGCTTCATGTGGGGCGGCGGGAAACCGATCTTCTCGCACGAGAAGATGTCGCCGGTCACGCACGGCCGGCTGCCCGACCTGTTCGGGGCCTGCAACGTCAACTACTACCGGCACATCCACGCGATGGTGAAGGCCGGCCGCGCGGTGAAGTACCGCCCGCGCGACCCCCGCTT
The DNA here is from genome assembly GCF_041463665.1 of Actinomadura chokoriensis. Classification (GTDB taxonomy): domain Bacteria; phylum Actinomycetota; class Actinomycetes; order Streptosporangiales; family Streptosporangiaceae; genus Spirillospora; species Spirillospora chokoriensis_A. Next base: position 38,677 of record NZ_JAXCEJ010000028.1, on the reverse strand, counting down.
CGCGGCGCTGCCGGACGACTACCTGTCGCGCGCCGACACGGTCACGACACCGATCCTGTTCCTCACCGGAGACCGCAACCACGTGTTCACCGACTCCAACATCGTCTGCCACCGCACGCTGGACGAGATCACGCCCGGCCTGCACGAGCTGGCGATCCTGCCCGGCTACGGCCACCAGGACCCGTTCATGGGCGAGAACTCCGCCACCGAGGTCTTCCCGCAGGTCGTGGACTTCCTGAAGCGGAAGGCGGGCTGATCGATGAGCGGAGCGGAGGGTCAGCGGAGCCGAGGCCGCCGCCCGGCCCCCGAGTCGGGGGCCCCGGGGGCGTCCCCGAAGGGGGGCGGGGCGGCGGTCGAGCACGCCGGCGCCGTCGTGGTCGGGTCCGGGTTCGGCGGATCCGTCGCCGCGTACCGGCTGGCGGAGGCCGGCGAGTCGGTCGTCCTGCTGGAGCGCGGGCAGCCGTACCCGCCGGGGTCCTTCCCCCGCTCGCCGGCCGAGATGGGACGGGCCTTCTGGGACCCGGCCGAGGGCCTGTACGGGATGTTCGACGTCTGGAGTTTCAGCGGCTGCGACTCGGTCGTGTCCTCCGGGCTCGGCGGCGGGTCGCTGATCTACGCGAACGTGCTGCTGCGCAAGGACGAGCGCTGGTTCGTCAACGACCGCCCGGACGGCGGCCACGATCCGTGGCCGATCACCCGCGCCGACCTCGACCCGCACTACGACGCGGTCGAGCGGATGATGGGCGCGACGCCGTACCCGCTGGAGCAGGTCCCGTTCGACGACACCCCGAAGACGCACGCCATGCAGGACGCGGCGGCCGAGCTCGGGCTGGAGATCTCGCTGCCGCCGCTCGCGGTCAGCTTCGCCTCGCGTCCCGGCGGCCGGCCGGGGCTGAGCCTGCCGATCGCGGACGCGGGCTACGGCAACATCCACGGCGCCGGGCGGCGGACGTGCAGGCTGTGCGGCGAGTGCGACATCGGCTGCAACGACGGCGCCAAGAACAGCCTCGACCACACCTACCTGTCGGCGGCCGCGCACCACGGCGCCGACATCCGCACCTCCCACGAGGTCAAGGCGATCCGGCCGCGGCCGGGCGGCGGGTACGAGGTCGACTACGTCCACCACGCCGACCTGGCGGCGAAGAAGATCCGCCAGCCCGTCCGGACGATCTCCTGCGACCGGCTGATCCTGGGCGCCGGCACCTACGGCACGACGTACCTGCTGCTGAAGTCGCGGGCGGCGTTCCCCGGGCTGCCGGCCGCACTCGGCACCCGGTTCAGCGGCAACGGCGACCTGCTGACGTTCCTGCTGCGCGCCAAGGACCGCAACCGCGTCCGGCCGCTGAACGCCGCCCGCGGGCCGGTGATCACCACCGCGATCCGGCTTCCGGACGCGCTGGACGGCGTGCCCGGCGCGGGCCGCGGCGCCTACATCGAGGACGGCGGCTACCCCGGCTTCACCGACTGGATCGTCGACAGCCTCGACCTCGGCAACGACTTCGAGCGCGCGGTGAAGTTCCTGTGGAACCGGTTCACCGAGTTCTTCAAGGACGCGCCGGACACGAACCTGTCCAAGGAGATCGCCGACCTGATCGGCGACGGCGCCCTCACGGTCAGCTCGCTGCCGCTGCTCGGCATGGGCCGCGACACCGCCGACGGGCGGCTGCACCTCAGCGGCGGCCGGCTCGCCGCCGACTGGAGGGCCGAGACCAGCGAGGCGCTGTTCAACCGCGTCCGCAAGACGATGCGGGGGATCGCGGACGTGCTCGGCGCCGACTACGCCGACAACCCGATGTGGTTCCGCAAGCGCGTCATCACCGTCCATCCGCTGGGCGGCGCCCCCATGGGCGCCCACCCGGGCGAGGGCGTCTGCGACGCCTTCGGCGAGGTGTTCGGGTTCCCGGGCCTCTACATCGCCGACGGGGCGGCGATGCCCGGACCGGTGGGCCCGAACCCCTCGCTCACCATCGCCGCGCACGCCGACCGGTTGGCCACGCGGCTGCTGGAGGACACGTCCGCACGACGGCGTGCGGCCCGGTCCGCGACCGTCCCGTCCGCCGCGGGGGCCGAGCCGGCCGGGGGAGCCGGCTCGCTTGGCGGGGCGGGGAACGGCTCGGCGTACGGCCTCGACTCGGGGAGCCGCGGCGGGGCACGGGGACCGTCCACCGCGGCGGGCCATACGTCGCTGTCGTTCACCGAGGAGATGAAGGGGTTCGTCACCTACGGGGAGCGCGACCCGCGGATCGGCGAGCTCGCGGACGGGCGCCGGCCGCTGTCGTTCCGGCTGACGATCACCGCGGACGACACCGACCGGTTCCTCACCGAGCCCGGCCACGAGGCGAAGGCCGAGGGGTGGATCGACGTCGGCGGGCAGGGGGGCCGCTGCCCGGTCGAGCGGGGCATGTTCAACCTGTTCGTCGCGGACGGCGCGGACGACCGGCGGCTGATGAGGTACCGGCTGTTCTACCGCGACGGCGAGGACCGGCGGCGGACGCTGAGCGGGCACAAGAACGTCCTGCACGGGCCGCCCACGCGGATCTGGCCGGACACCTCCACGCTGTACGTGCGGCTGCTGGACGGCCACGTCGGCGAGGAGGCGGAGGACGGCGCGGACGTCGTCGCGGCGGGGGTGCTGCACATCCGGCTGACGGACTTCGCGCGGCAGTTGACGACCTTCCGCACGTCCGGCCCTGACGGGGCGGGCAAGCTCCTCCACTTCGGCAAATTCTTTGCCGGGGAGCTTTGGGAGGTGTACGGCCCGGATCCCGTCTGAACGGGATCCGACAAGGGGGGCCGGATCGTGCAGGCCGAGGGAACTGCGGGGTGCTCTCGGCCTGCACCTTTTTCCGCCGGAGGCCGCGCGGGGGGTCGCGCGGTCTCCGGCCCATGCCCGCGCCCTACCCGCCCGCCCTGCCCGTCCTGCCTGCCCGCCTTACATGCGTGCCCTATATGTCGCCGGCGCGGCGGGCGGGGCAGTCGGCCGGGCAGTTCTCCAGGTGCGCGGGGAGCCGGCGGGTGAACAACTTCAGCATCAGCCGCAGCACGGGCGCCACCAGCGGGCGGGTGCCGGGGATCAGCGGCTCGAACGCCGCCTCCCAGCGGATGACCGTCCCGGAGTCGCCGGCCTCCAGGTGGATGTCGGAGCGGTAGCGGCGCACCGGCATCCCCGACAGGGCGACGTAGCCGAAGTGCGAGTACGGCTCGTAGGCGACGGTCTGCTCGCTGACGGGCCAGATCTTCTTGACCGTCCCGACGCCGTAGGTGGTGGTGTCACCCTTGCGCACCTGCTTGGCGGGCATGGGGAACTTCCCCCACGCCCCCCACGCCTCGGGGACGGCCAGGTGCCGGAACACCTCTTCGGGCGTGGCGCTGGTGGTGGCGGTGGCCTGCATCATCACCGAACCGTAGCCACCCGCGCACCGCCGCACAAGGCCGCCGGCCCGGCGCCGCGCGTCAGCCGGCCTGCCCGTAGAGGCGTTCGACGCGCAGTCGCACGACCAGGCGGCGGTCCTCGACCATGACGCGCCGGTACTCGTCCCAGTCGGGGTGCTCGCCGCGGATGTCGCGGTACACCCGCACGAGCTCCTCCACGGCCGCGTCGTGCGGGTCCGCGGCGACGGCGGTCAGCTCGGCGGTGCCCTCGGCGACGACCCAGGACCAGCCGTCCGGGGCGCTGACGTGCAGGCTGGCGCGCGGGTCGCGGGCCAGGTTGCGGGCCTTGGCCCGGTCCGCGGTGATCGAGATCCGGACGAGCCGGCGGGCCTCGTCGAAGTGGTAGTTGACGGTGGACAGCTGCGGCCGCCCGTCCCGCTTCAGCGTGGCCAGCACCCCGAGGTCCCGGTCCTCCAGCAGCTTCACCAGCGCCGCGTCGTCCGCCATCGTCCGCCTCCGTGGAAGTGATCCGCTTTCCCTCGCACAACCACGGGCGGCCCCGGCTCCTTCCCCGTCAGCGAGCGGCGGCGGTCGGCAGGGCCAGGACGCGGGCGTGCGAGGGCGGACCGGCGGCCGGTCCGCCCCGCTCGCCGCCGGCGTCGGCGCCCCGGCGGCGCGCGGGGCGGGTGGCGCTGCGGGCGGCGCGGCCGGTGTGGATGTGGCCGCGGAACGTCATGCCCTTCGCGACGAGCTTGACCGCCTGGAAGTCGTGCGGCGGCAGCGCGCAGAACCCGGTCCGGACGACGTCGTCGAACAGCGAGTCCGAGACGACGTAGGCCAGGTCGCGGCCGGAGTCGTCGGACAGCAGGCGGCGCAGCGGTCCGGCGTCCAGCAGCCGCTGGACGACGATCGGCGCGTCGCCTGCCGGCCCGAACGGCCCCGCCGTCAGCGTGCCGTGGTGCAGCGCGAGCCGCACCCGCAGCCGGAACCGGCCGGCGTCCCGGTTGACCTCGTGCAGCGCCTGGTCGAGGCCGATCACGAAGTCGCCGGCGACCGGCGCCGGGTCGACGCCGTCCGGCAGCGTGGCGAGCTCGCCGTCCCCGCCGACCTGCTTGTCCCAGACGGCGCGGTCGAGGCCGACGCCGCGCGCGGCGCGGTCGAGCGCGTCCGACAGCTGCCGCTGCGCGAGCAGCTGCTCGCGCGTGTCCCGCTTGCTGTAGCCCTGGATGTCCACCGCCAGCAGCAGGCGGTAGCTGAGCTGTGCTTCCCCGTTTCCTTCCATCGTGCCGATCCCGCCCCTCGGTCCTCTGTGTGGGCAATTGGGCCTGATGCCCTCATTCGCTCCAAGCGTGGAGTGAGCGTTGCCCCGGCGGAGAACTCCGTGTCGAGATCGTGTCGCCGTCCGTACGCAGCTTGGACGCGATGCGGTGATCGTCCGCACCGGAAGGCAAGGAAAACCTGTCGAACTAGTAAGGGAGCTTCCGGAAAATCCACCACAAACCGGTCTCGGTTGAACCGGCCTGCCGCGGAATCGCGTACTGCCTCCCAGCGTGACACCCGACTCACGGTCACCCGCGTCGTCCCGCCCCCGCACCCGCCCGGAGACCCCGATGGCCCACAGATCACCGGCCGCCTCGGCCACCCGCGAACGCCCGCCCGGACCGTGGAGCTGGTTCCGCGGCCCGCAGCCCGCGGGCGGCGTGGACGACCAGGTGATCGTGACCGAGCTGTACCGCGTGTACGGGCGCCCGCTGCTGTCGTTCGTCCTCCGCCTCACCGGCGGCGACCGGCACTGGGCCGAGGACGTCGTGCAGGAGACCATGATCCGCGCGTGGCGGAGCGCGCACCAGCTCGACGAGAACGCGGCCTCGCTGCTGCCCTGGCTGGCGACGGTCGCCCGCCGGATCGTCATCGACGACCAGCGCCGCAAGAACGCACGGCCGCAGGAGGCGGGCGAGGGCCCGCTGGAGAAAATGCGGGTGCCCGACGGGTTGGAGGATCTGCTGCGCTCCGTCGTCGTTTCCGAAGCCCTCCTCGCGCTGTCCCCCGCCCACCGCGAGGTCCTCAACGAGACCTTCTTCCGGGACCGCTCGGTCAACGAGGCGGCCAGGCATCTCGGCATCCCCGTGGGCACGGTGAAGTCCCGGGTCTACTACGCGCTCAGGGCGCTGCGCGTCGCCCTGGAGGAGAGGGGCGTGACGCCATGAGCGCGGACATGCTGCACATCGACGTCGGCGCCTACGCCCTCGGCCTGCTGGAGGAGCCGGACCGCCGCGCGTTCGAGGCGCACCTGTCGGCGTGCATGGCCTGCCACGAGGAGCTCGGCGCGCTGCGGGGGCTCGCCCAGACGCTGGACGGCATCGGGCCGATCGCCGAACCGGCCGACGCGATGCCGGTCCCACCCGAGCCCGCCGCGGTCTCGGACCTGATGCGGCACAGGATCGGCAGGCAGCGGCGGCGCCGGGCCGCGCGCGCGCTGGCCGCGGCCGCCGCCGGGGTCGTGCTGCTGGGCGGGGCGCTCGGCGCCGGTTTCACGCTCGGCGCCGACCGGGACGCGACGCCCTCCCCGCCGGCGCGGCAGGACGACGGGACGGCCGCGCTGCTGCGGGACGGGCGGCGGACATCGGCCACCGACGCGGGCACCGGCGTCACCGGGACGGTCGCCACGCAGCAGAAGGCGTGGGGCAGCCGGATCGGAATGCGGCTGAGCAGGGTCCGGGGGCCGCTGGAATGCGAGCTGGTCGCGGTGGACGAGCGCGGCGACGCGCACACCGTCGTCGGCTGGTCCGTCCCCGCCAAGGGCTACGGGCTGCCGGGATCGCCGCAGCCGCAGCTCGCGCTGCAGGGCGGCACGGCGCTGCGTCCCGAGGAGATCAGCCGGTTCGAGGTCCGCGCGATCGGCGAGGGCCGCACCCTGCTGACCCTCCCCGCGTAGGGACCCGCGGCGCGTCCCGGCCGGCCCGGCCGCACCGCACGCCCGGGACGCGCCGCTCCCTTCCGTCTCATACGCTGGCGGGGTGAGTGCGAGCCGGTCTTCGACAGGCCCCGAGCTGATGCTGCCGGGGCTCCGCGACGTGTACGCGGCCTACGTCCGGGAGTCCGACGCCCTTCCGGCGCTGCCCGGCCCCCTGCAGGCGGAGGTGTGGGCGTCCGCGCAGCTCGGCGCGCTGGAGGCCGCGGCCCCGCACGCGCAGGGCCGGCGCGCCGCGCTCGGCGACCTGATCGGCTGCCTGCGGGCGGCGGCCACGCCCGGCGCGCGGGCGTTCCTGCGCGCGATCGCCGCGATCGGCCCGGTCGAGGGACGCAGGGCGGCGGGACGCGCCGCCGACGCGCTCGGCGACGTCCCGGCGGCCCCCTGGGAGGAGTCGCTCGGACGGGTCGTGCCCGGCCAGGCGTGGCTGATCCAGGAGGGCCCGCTGGACGGCGACCGCCTGGTCTGCGAATTCCGCTACCAGGGCGCCGGCACCGCCGGGATGCACGCCCTGGCGGTGCGGCTCTCCTACGGCGACGGCCCGGCCGAGGTCGTGATCGTCGGGGACGTCCCGGCGCTGATGGGCGCGGCGCGGCAGGCGATGCAGGCCGAGCTGTGCGTCGTCCAGCCCTACGACGCCGCCGCCGTGGGGGCGAGGCTCCGCACCGTGCTGAACGGCACGGAGCCACTCCCCGAGGCGTGCTACCCGGCGCTGCCGCTGGCCCGCCACCGCGCCGCCCTCCTGCCCTGACCGCGGAAGGGCGGCCCTAGCCGCCGAGGGCGCGGTACCGGCGGATCGACAGCGGGACGAACACCGCCGCGATCACCAGCGGCCACACGACCGCCATCAGCAGGCTGTGCTGCGCCGCCCACGAGCCGCCGCCCGCCGAGCCACTGCCCACCGAGCCACTGCCCGCCGGGTCGCCGAACAGCTCGCGGCATGCCGTGACCGTCGCCGACATCGGGTTCCACTCGGCGACCGCGCCCAGCCAGCCGGGCATGGTGCTCGGCGCGATCAGCGCGCTGGACAGGAACCCGATCGGCCAGACCAGGATCTGCACGGCCACCACCGACTCCGGCCCCTTGGCGATCAGGCCCAGGTAGACGCCCGTCCAGATGAGCGAGAACCGCAGGAGCAGCAGGAGCCCGAACGCGGCGAGGGCCTTCGCGGCGCCGTCCTGGACGCGCCAGCCGATCAGCACCCCGCACGCCGCCATCACGGCCAGCCCGGCGACCGCGTAGATCATGTCCGCCCCGACCCGGCCGGCCACGACCGCGGACGGGGACATCGGCATCGTGCGGAACCGGTCGGTCACGCCCTTCGCCGCGTCGCCCGCGACGCGCACGAACGTCTCCTCGACGCCGAACGCCATCGTCAGAGCGAACATGCCGGGGACGATGAACGCGCGGTAGCTCCCCCCGCCGGGGACGTCCATCTGCCCGCCGAACAGGTAGCCCATCATCAGCACGACCATCACCGGGAACAGCAGCCCCATGGCGATCTGGCCGGGCTGCCGCCGCCAGTGGGCGAGGGCCCGCCCGGTCAGCGTCCACCCGTCGGCGACGGCCCAGCGAAGCGCCTGAGCGCTCACGAGGGCACCTCCTCCTTCTCGGTGAGGTGCAGGAACACCTCGTCCAGTGTGGGGCGGCGGAGGCCGATGTCGGCGACCTTGACGCCCGACTCGTCCAGGGCGCGGACGGCCTCGGTGAGCGCGGCGGCCCGCCCGGACACCGGCGCCCCGATCCGCAGTGCCTCGGCGTCCACGTCGACCTCCCCGGCCGCGACCCGGCCGACGATTCCGGCCGCCTCCGGCAGCGCGGCGGGATCGTCCACGACGACCTCGATCCGGTCGCCGCCGAGCCGCTTCTTCAGCTCGTCGGGGGTGCCCTCGGCGATGACGCGGCCGTGGTCGATCACCGAGACCGCGGACGCGAGCCGGTCGGCCTCCTCCAGGTACTGGGTGGTCAGCAGGACGGTCGTCCCGCCGTCCACCAGCGCGCGGATCGCGTCCCAGACCTCGCTGCGGGCGCGCGGGTCGAGGCCGGTCGTCGGCTCGTCCAGGAACAGCACCGGCGGCGCGAGGATCATGGACGCGGCGAGGTCGAGCCGCCGCCGCATGCCGCCGGAGTACTCCCCCGCGGCCTTGTCCGCGGCGCCGGTGAGGCGGAAGCGCTCCAGCAGCTCGTCCGCCCGCCGCCGCGCCCGCTTCGCGCCGAGGTGGTGGAGGCGGCCGAACATGACGAGGTTCTGCCGCCCGCCGAGGATCTCGTCGACGGCCGCGCGCTGCCCGACCAGCCCGATGCCGCGCCGCACCTCGGCCGCCTCGCGCACGACGTCGTGCCCGGCGACCCGGGCGCTCCCGCCGTCCGGCGCGGTCAGCGTGGTCAGGACGCGGACGGCCGTGGTCTTTCCGGCGCCGTTCGGGCCGAGCAGCCCGTGCACGGTGCCGGCGGGCACGCGCAGGTCCAGCCCGGCCAGGGCCTCGGTGTCGCCGTATCGCTTGCGCAGCCCTTCGGCGACGACCGCGAACCGCGGTTCGGCCATGCGCCCTCCCTAACTATGTACAGAGTACGGATTAACCATCGCCGGCCAATATACCGTACGTCGTACAGAGTTTCGTCCTGAGAGGATCGGACGGTGACCGAGTACAGCGGGGGCGGTGACCCGAGGCGCAGCCTGGAACTGCTGTGGGGCGTGCGGGAGCGGCCGAAGCGGGGGCCGAAGCCGCGGCTGACCGCCGAGGAGATCGTCCGCACCGCGATCGCGCTGGCCGACGCCGAGGGGCTGGACGCCCTGTCCATGCGCCGCATCGCCGACGAGCTGGGCGTGTCCCCCATGTCGATCTACACCTACGTCCCCGGCAAGGCCGAGCTGATCGACGTCATGCTCGACCGGGCGTTCGGCGAGCTGACCCCGCCCGGCGACGGGACGTGGCGGGCCCGGCTGGAGCACATCGCCCGCGACGAATGGGCGCTGTTCCACCGGCACCCGTGGCTGCTGCAGATCACGACGGTGCGCCCGCCGATGGGCCCGAACACGCTCGGCAAGTACGAGTACGAGTTGCGCGCCGTGGACGGCCTCGGCCTCACCGACGTGGAGATGGACTCGGTCGTCGCGCTCGTCACCGGCTTCGCCGAGAGCGCCGCCCGCGTCTCGGTCAACGCCGCCGAGGCCGAGCGGCGCAGCGGCATGAGCGACGAGCAGTGGTGGGAGTCGGTCGCGCCCGTGCTCGGCACGCTCGTGAACGAGGCCGACTACCCCCTCGGAACCCGGGTCGGCACCGCCGCCGGGCAGGAGTACAGCGCGGCCGTCGCCCCCGGGCGCGCGTTCGAGTTCGGCCTCGCCCGCGTCCTGGACGGCATCGAGGTCCTGATCAACTCCCGCTAGCGCGCTTCGTCCGCCTCGTCGGGACGGCGCTCGCGGGGTCCTCGGGCCAGGGGTGCCTCGGGTAGCGTCCGCGCAGCTCGGCCCGGACCGCCTTGTAGCCCTCCCGCCAGAACGAGGCGAGGTCGGCGGTGACGGCGGCGGGACGTCCCGCCGGGGAGAGCAGGTGCACCACCAGCGGGACGCGGCCGCCGGCGAGCGAGGGCGCGGCGTCCCAGCCGAACAGCTCCTGCAGCTTCACCGCGAGGACGGGCCGCTCCCCCGAGTAGTCCACCCGGATCCGCGACCCGGACGGCACCTCGACGCGTTCGGGCGCGTACTCGTCCAGCCGCTTGGCCTGGTCCCAGGGCAGGAGGCCGCGCAGCATCCCGGCGACGTCGACCCGGGCCAGGTCGGCGCGCCGCCGCGCCGCCGCGAGCCACTGCTCGACCCGCTCCAGCAGCGCCGCGTCGTCGACGGCCGGCCACGGCTCCCCGAGCGCCTCGCGCAGGAAGGCCAGCCGCCGCCGCAGCGCGACGGCGGCCGGCGTCCAGGTGAGCAGTCCGAGCCCTTCGGAGCGCAGGCCGTCCAGCAGCGCGGCCCGCACCAGGTCGGGATCGGGGTCGCGCAGCGGCCGGGCGTCCAGTTCGATCGCGCCGAGCCGCTCGACGCGCCGGGCCGCCACGTCGCCGCCCCGCCAGGCGACCTCCTCGGCCGTCTCCAGCAGCGGCGCCGCCGCGGACCGCGCCACGTCCTCGTCGATCACCACGGCCTGCCGGACCCGCGCCGACGCCGACCCGGCCGGACGGTCGGCCTCGGCGATCGCGAGCCACTCCGGCCGCGCCCCGGCGAGCGCCGTCCCGTCCGCGAGCACGGCGCCCGTCCCGGACGCCATCAGGTACCCGCTCCCCCGCCGCGCCCGCGCCACCCGCTCCGGGAACGCCAGCGCCACCACGACGCCTGCGACATGATCGTCGCGTTGCCCGCCGGGAGGCGCGCCCCCGCCCCGGCGCGCCGAATCCGGGCGAGGTCCGCGCTCCGCCGGGGTCCCGCCCGGACCGGACGGCCCGGCCTCCGGGGACGGGTGGCCAAGGGACCTGCGGAGGCGCGTAGCCTCGTCGCGCCACCGCGCGGCATGGGCGTCGGCGGGACGGCTCTGGCGGCGGAGCGCCCGCCAGGTGGCGGTCAGATCGTCGCCGGCGGAGCGGGGCGGGGGCTCGGAGAGCAGGGCGACGATCTCGGACGCGGCGCCGTCGCCGACCTCGGCGGCGCCGTCGATCAGGGCGCGGGCGAGGCGCGGGTGAAGGCCGACGCCGGCCAGGCGGCGGCCCCTGCCGGTGACCTGGCCGTCGTGCACCGCGCCGAGGGCGTGCAAGGTGGCGCGGGCGGCGTCCATCGCGGCCGGTGGGGGCGGGTCGGGCAGGGCGAGACCGGCGGCGTCCGGATCGCCCCAGCAGGCCGCCTGGAGCGCGAAGCCGGTCAGGTCGGCCAGCTCGATCTCGGGGCGCGGGCGGGCGGGGAGGCGGTCGTGCTCGGCCGGTGTCCAGCAGCGGTAGACGGCGCCGGGGGCCTCGCGTCCGGCGCGTCCGGCACGCTGGTCGGCGATGGCGCGGGACGCGCGGACGGTGGTGAGCGACCCGAGGCCGCGGGCGTGGTCGGTGCGGGGCTCGCGGGCGAGGCCGGAGTCCACCACCGCGCGGACGCCGGGCACGGTGAGGCTCGACTCGGCGACCGACGTGGCGAGGACGATCCGGCGGCGGGACGCCGGCGCGAGCACCTCGTCCTGCACGGAGCGGGGCGCCTGGCCGTGGATCTGCAGGACGTCGGCGCCCCCACCGGCGAGCATCCCGGCGACGCGGGCGATCTCCCCGACCCCGGGCAGGAAGCACAGCACGTCGCCGTCGCGTTCGGCCACCGCGCGGCGGACGGTCGCGGCGACGTGCGCGAGGAACGCCGGGTCAACGCGCAGGCCGTGCGGCGGGGGGACGGGGCGCTCGGGCGGCACCCAGATCGTCTCGACCGGGTGCAGCGCCGCCTCGGTCTCCACGACGGGCGCACCGCCGAGGACGCGCGCCCACGGGCCGGTGTCGGCGGTCGCGGACGCGGCGACCAGCCGCAGGTCCGGGCGGAGCGTGGCGCGGACGTCCAGCAGGAACGCCAGCGCGGTGTCGGCGTCCAGGTGCCGCTCATGGCACTCGTCGAGGATCACCGTCCCGACATCGGCCAGTTCGGGGTCGAATTGCAGGCGCTGCAGGACCACGCCCGTGGTGACGACGTCCACGCGGGTGCCGGGACGGTTCTCCCCGCGGACGGTGACGCCGACCCGGTCGCCGACGCGCTCGCCGAGGAGCCAGGCCATCCGGCGGGCGGCGGCGCGGGCGGCGAGCCGGCGGGGCTCCAGGACGAGGACCTTCCCTTCGGCGGGCGGGCCGCCGAGGGCGAGCCCGGCGAGGGCGAGCGGGACGAGGGTCGTCTTGCCGGTGCCGGGCGGCGCGGCCAGCACCGCCGTGCCGCTGGAGCCCGCTCCGCCGCCGTCCAGGGCCGCGCGCAGCGCGGGGACGGCGTGGCGGACGGGGAGGTTCTCGGCGGCGCTGAGGTGCATCGCCCCAGTCTGCCGCGCCCGCCCGGCGCACCGAAATCCATTGCGATGAAAAAGGCTCTGTTCATTGCGATGGAAGTTGCATCGAGCCTTTCGTGCATTCACCGGGATACGTTCCGTATTCTTCCCCGAACCGTCGAGTCCAACCCGAACATGAAAGACCAGGTGAGGATTGCCTTCAAGGCCGAGAAGTGACTTTGCAGTTTGACTTACGTCACCCTTCCCACTGTGGCGGCACAGTTCCGGGTATCAGCATAATATTGAAGTCATCGCAGGGTGCTGGGAGGTTGGTCATGTTCGGCAGCTCCATCTACCTCAGGGACAGGGTCGCGTTCACCGGCGGTTCGCCTCAGGCGGTGTACGAGGAGCTCTGGCAGCGCGGCCGAAAAGGGAGATTGCGGACCCGCGCATTTCTGGGTGGGACGACGCTCCTACTGTGCGGGCTGCTCGTCAACGCAGTTTTCGGCATCGTCATGGCACTTTTGGTGACGGCCGCGGACGTGCTCGTCCATTGGCGCGTTTACCACTCGTCCCGGGTGTGGCGGCTCGGGCTGCGCGGCGAGGAGCGCATGAACCGGGTGCTGCGCTACACGCTGGAACGGCGCGGCCACCGGGTGCTTTACGCGCGGACGGTCCCCGGGCACGGGTCCGCCGACGAACTGGTGATCGGGCCGGGCGGGGTGTGGCTGGTCCACAACGAGGCGTGGAACCCCGACTCGGAGATCTCCCACCACGGCGGCAAGCTGTTCATCGACGGCCGCACCCAGTCCAAGCTGGTGGCCGCGCTGACCGCGCGGGCCGAGGCCGCCGCCCAGGCGATCTCCGCCGTCGCCGAGGTACCGGTGACGGTGACGCCCGTGCTGGCGGTGCACGGCGGCAGGCTCGTCCGCACGCCGTTCGCCGCCGACGGCATCGTCTTCGCGCCGCCGCTGAAGCTGATCCGCTGGATGCGCCGCAACCCGACCGCCGACCTGTCCCCCGACGAGGTGGAGGCGGTCACGCGGGCCGCCGTCCACGCCCTGCCCATCGGCGGCCGCTCGCTCTCGGCCGCGGCCTAGGCGCCGGGCACCGCGATGCTCACCAGACACCTGTGGCCGGAGGGCTCACGCGCCGCCGCCCACAGGGCGCCCACCGCCCGCGGGGGTCCCGCCGACCGCGCGGGCGGTGCGGCGCAGCCACAGCAGTCCCACGACCGGCAGCACCAGGGGGACGAAGCCGTAGCCGCGCCCGTACATCGACCAGACCGTCTCGTCGGGGAACGCGGCGGCGTCGGCGACGCTGAGCGTGCCCACCACCAGCACGCCGGCCAGCTCGATCGAGCAGGCGGCGACGGCGACCCGGAACGAGGTCCGGCCGCCGCGGGCCAGCGCGACCGTCGCCAGGACGTAGACGGCCGCGGCGAGCGCCGACAGGACGTAGGCGAGCGGCGCCTCGGAGTACCGGGTGGCGATCTGCACCGCCGCCCGCGCACCGGCCGCGAGCGCGAACACCGCGTAGACGGCGACCAGCAGCCGCCCCGGCCCGGCCGCGGTGCCGGGGCGGGTCCCGCCCGTGCGGGCGGCGTCGCCGGCGCGGGCGCCGTCGCCCGCGCGGGCCCCGGGCCGGACGTGCCCGGCCCCCGCTCGTTCCGATTCAGCCACCGGTGCCACTCCACAACTGGTTCAGCCGGACGACCATGACGGCGACGGCCACCCCGGCGACGACGATCACGGCGGAGCCCCACCGGGAGCGCTCCAGCAGCCCCCACCCGGCGCCGGCGAGCGGGACGAGCAGGGAGCCCGCCAGGTAGCCGGCGAAGGTGGCCGAGCCGTCCGGCCCCCCGCCTCCCGCCAGCTTGCCGAACCCGACGACCGCCTGCGCGATCAGCAGGACTTCGAGGACGCCGAGGGCTGCGACCTGCCCGAGGTCCATCGCCCGGTTACGCAGCGTCGCCACCAGCGCGTAGGCGGCGGTCAGCAGCGCCACCACGATGATCACGGTGCCCAGGACGTCGGTCACGGCAACGAGAGTACTACCGCGCGTAGAGCACGGCGGCACCGCGTCGCGGCGGGGACCGGGGGCCGCATCGCGGCGGGGTCCGGGGACCGCGCGGGCATGGCAGCATGGCGAGCGTGAGTGCGCTGCAGTGGCTGAACCTGACCCGGCACGGTGAGAGCACCGGCAACCTCGCCTACCAGGCGGTGCGCGGCACCGACGCCGAGGAGGCCGGCATCGTCGAACGCGACGCCGACATCCCGCTCTCGGCCGCGGGCCGCGACCAGGCGGCGACGCTCGGCCGCTGGCTCGCCGGCCTGCCCGAGCAGGAGCGCCCGACGCACGTGATCGCCTCCCCCTACCTGCGCACCCTCGACACCGCGAAGATCGCGCTCGGCCGGACGTCCTACGCCGCCCCGCAGGACCCGGGCGGCCTGGTCGTGCGGGTGGACGAGCGGCTCCGCGACCGCGAGCAGGGCGTCCTGCAGGGCCTCACCGCGCTCGGCGTCCGCCGCCGGTTCCCGGGCGAGGCGGCCCGGCTGCGGCAGCTCGGCAAGTTCTACTACCGCCCGCCCGGCGGGGAGTCGTGGACCGACCTGGCGCTGCGGCTGCGCAGCTTCTACCGCGACCTGGAGGCCGACGCCCCCGGCGGCCGGGTCCTCGTCGTCACGCACGACGCGATCGTCGTCATGACCCGCTACCTGGTCGAGAACCTCACCGAGCGGGACATCATGGAGATCGAGCGGGAGCCGGTCGCCAACGCCTCGCTCACCCGGTGGCGCAGCGACGGCTCCGAGCTGCAGGCCGTCTGCTACAACGACTGCTCCCACCTCTCCGACATCGGCGCGCCCGCCCCCTAGAGCCCCGCCACCACAGCCCGTCCCCAGGGCCCGTCCTCAGGGCCCGCCGCTAGGTTCGCCGCGGCGCAGGCGGTCGCTGCGCGAGGCGACGGCGGCCCGCCGCGGATCGCCCGCCGGCAGGACGGCGCGGAGGCGTTCGAGGGCCTCCAGGTCGGCGCGGCCGGGCTCGGTCTGCACGTAGGTCCACAGCGCGTCGGCGCGGCCTCCGTCGAGGACCTGCCGCCGCATCCGCACCGCCAGCTCGTCGCGTTCCTCCCGGATGGCGGGCGCGTCCGAGCGGGGCAGCAGCTCGCCGCCGTACAGCCGGGCGGCGCCGGCGACGTCGTCCTCGTCCAGCAGCCGCCGGACGGTGAGGAAGTCGGCCTCGACGGCGCAGCCGAGCCGGTAGGGCCGGGCGCGGACGATGTCGCCGAGCTGCTGGCGGAGCCGGTGGATCTCGGGACGGACGGTCGCGGGGCTGCCGTCCTCGCCGTACAGGTACAGCGAGAGCCGGTCGCCGCTCAGCCCGCGCGGATGCAGCGCGAGCAGCGCGAGGATCTCGGCGTGCCGCAGCGTCAGGCCGAACCGCCGCCCGTCCAGCAGGCCGTGCGGCCGGCCGTCGCCGAGGAACGACAGCGTCAGCAGCGGCCCGTGCACGGCGGGCCGTGCCCCTCCCTCGACCCGCGGGCCGGGCACCGCGACCGCGCCGACCCGGCCGGCCGGCCGGAGCAGGAAGGCCTCGCCGAGCGGCTCGGCGACGGCAACGCGGCCGTCCGGAAGCACGACCGTCCCGCCGGGTTCGGGCGCGGGCACCCGGCGTCCGCGCAGCCCGTCCGCGCCCGCGGCGAGGATCCGGCCGGTGGCGGTGACGAGCAGCCCCGCCCCGCCGAGCCCGCGCAGGTGCGGCAGGAGCCGCTCGCGAAGCCGCTCGTCCCGGGCCAGCATCGCGTTCTCCAGCCGCGCCTCGACCAGCCGCGCGGCGGCGGCGACGAGCGCGACGGTCGCCGGGTGCAGCGCCGCGACGGTCGCGCTGATGTCGATGCAGCCGGCCACCCGCGCCGAGTCGGGGTCGACGATCGGGGCGCCGGCGCACGACCAGCCGTGCAGGACGTGCGCGACGTGCTCGGCGGCGTAGACGTACTCGGGCCGCCCGGTGGCGAGCGCGGTGCCGATGCCGTTCGTGCCGACGGCGTCCTCCGACCAGCGGAACCCCTCGGTCAGCCCGACCGCCTCGGCGGCCCGCCGGGCGGCGGGCGGGCCCTGCGTCCACAGCACGTGCCCGGCCGCGTCGGAGATCACCACCAGGTGCTCGGTCTCGTCGGCGACCCGCCGCAGCAGCGCCTCCAGCATCGGCAGGTGCGACCGGAGCGGGTGGGCGCCGCGGGCGTCGGCGAGGACGTCCCGGTCGAACACCAGCGGGGCCGCGTCGATGGCGACGTCGACGCCGGCCTCCCGGGAGCGCCGCCAGGAATCGGAGATGGGCGGGCGGACGGCCACCGGATCGTGCACCACCATCAGTCCTTTTCCCCTGGAGAGAACCTCGGCCCGTCTGAGGATCCGCCCATCGGGGGTTCCGCGCAACCGATTCAAGGGATCTCGCACGGCCGGATCTGGACACGCTGCGTAGTCGAGCAGTCGCAACCTGCGTGCAACGTGGGGGCGCTTAGCGTTACCGGCGGCTGGGAGACGAAGGGCCATCCCGAGGGTTCCGCCGTCCCGTAGCGCGTCCGGGGGGAATGCGCACGGGGCGGCGGGCCGGGACCCGTCGGCGCGGGGCGCTCCCGGCGATCACGGGGAGGACGAACACCGCATGCTCTGCCTGACCTGTCACCGTGTCCGCCCGGCGCTCAGCCGGGCGGACTACACGGCCGAACGCGCCTGGCTCATCATCCGCCGGGGCCTGTGCACCTGCGCCGCGCCGACACCGCCGGCGCCGCCGCGAACGCGGCGCGCGCCGGCCGTCCGCAAACACGCGCATTCCCCGAAATAAACATCGTCGTTTACAAAATGTTCACGGGCGGTTCGCCTAGAGTTCAGGGAGAATCCATTCGAACCGCCCCAGGAGGGAGCGCCATGACCGTGATCCCGGGTCTCGTCCGCCGCGCCGCCGCCGAGGCGGAGCGCCATCTGCGCGGAGGCATCGGCCTCTTCGTCAGGGTGGGACGAGATCTGGAGCGGTCCGTGGAGCTCGGGCGGCTGCTCCCCGGCTACATCGAGCGCGTGACGATCCTAGAGCAGGCCGTCCACGACCAGGACGCCGAGCTCCGCACGATCCGCACCGAGCTCGACTCCCTCGTCGGGCAGCTCAACGACCGGCTGCTGCCGCGCATCGACGAGCGGATGGACGACACCGAGCGCGACCTGGCCGCCGTCGCCACCAGCCTGATCCGCACCGGCCGCGACACCGCCGGCAACGGCGCCCGGCTGGAGTCCGCCGAGCGGCGCATCGGCGACCTGCGCACCAAGATCGCGCAGCTGGAGCAGCGGACCGGGCTCTGGCGCGACCTGCAGTCCACCGTGGCCAGGTTCGGCGACGACCTCGACGCGATGCGCGCCCGCATGGCGCTGCGCGCCGCCGAGCCGCCGGCCGACGCCTCCCCGGCGCCGGTGCAGAACATCACCGACCGACCCGCGTAGACGGAGAAAGGGCGCGGCGGGCGTCCGGGAGAATGGACGCATGACGCAGCCGCCCGAGAACCGTCCCGCCGACGCGCGCGGATTCGCCAGCGACAACCAGGCGAGCGTCCATCCGGACGTCCTCGCCGCCCTGGCCGAGGTCAACGGCGGGCACCAGCCCGCCTACGGCGACGACGCCGTCACCGGCCGGCTCCGCGACGTCGTCCGCCGGCACTTCGGCGACCGGGCCGAGGTGTTCCCGGTGTTCAACGGGACGGGCGCGAACGTCGTGTCGCTGCAGGCGATGTCGGAACGGTGGAGCGCGGTCGTGTGCCCGGAGTCCGCGCACATCAACACCGACGAGTGCGGCGCCGCCGAGAAGATCGCCGGGCTGAAGCTGATCACCGTCCCGGCGCCGGACGGCAAGCTCACGCCCGAGCTGGTCGCCGCGCACGCGACCGGATTCGGCAACGTCCAGCGGCGGGAGCCCGCCGTCGTGTCGATCACCCAGAGCACCGAGCTGGGCACCGTCTACACCGCCGCGGAGACGGCGGCCGTCGCGGCGGCGGCGCACGAGCGTGGCCTCACCGTGCACATGGACGGCGCCCGCATCGCCAACGCCGCCGCGTCCCTCGGCGTCCCGCTGCGCGCCCTCACCACCGATGCGGGCGTGGACGTCCTGTCGTTCGGCGGCACCAAGAACGGTCTGCTGCTCGGCGAGGCGATCGTCGTGCTGAACCCGGACGCGGTGCGCGGTGTCGGCTACCTGCGCAAGTCGAGCATGCAACTGGCGTCCAAGATGCGGTACGTGTCGGCGCAGCTCGTCGCCCTGCTGGACGGCGACCTGTGGCTGCGCAACGCAACCCGCGCCAACGCGATGGCCCGCCGCCTGGAGGCCGCCGCCCGGGCCGTCCCCGGCGTGGAGATCACCCAGGCCGTGCAGGCCAACGCGGTCTTCGCGGTCATCCCGAAGGACGTGGCCGAGCGGCTGCGCAAGCGGTTCCCCTTCTACACCTGGGACGAGGCGACCGGCGAGGTCCGCTGGGTCTGCTCGTTCGACACCACCGAGGACGACGTGGACGCGTTCGCCGCCGCCCTCGCCTCCGAGATGTCCGACTGACCAGCGGCTTCATCCCGATCAACGGGAGCGCTCCGGCCGCCGGGCGCGCGGCGGGTTATCGTACTTCCGAACAAGATTCGGTTACAGGAGGCGAGCCCGATGGCCAACCGCACCTTCGTCGTCGGCGTGGGCATGACCAAGTTCGAGAAGCCCGGCTCCCGCGACTGGGAGTACCCCGACATGGCCAAGGAGGCCGTCGGCAAGGCCCTGGAGGACGCCGGCGTCGGCTACGACAAGATCGAGATGGCCTACGCCGGCTCGATGTACGGGTCGATGGGCCAGCGCGCCCTCTACGAGACCGGCATGACCGGCATCCCCGTGATGACCGTCATGAACGCGTGCGCGACCGGCTCCAGCGCGTTGTTCCTCGCCCGGCAGGCCGTCCGCGGCGGCCTCGCCGACTGCGCGCTCGCGGTCGGCATGGAGAAGATGAAGAAGGGCTCCCTCGGCGCCGGCGTCGGCGAGTCCAAGGTCACCATCATCGACCACCACCTGCGCTCCATGACCGCCGGGCGCGAATGGGAGCTGGACAAGGCGCCCATGCCGCAGATGTTCGGCAACGCCGGCCGCGAGCACATGGAGAAGTACGGCTCCACCCCCGACCACTACGCCTGGATCGGCTGGAAGAACCACAAGCACTCGGTCAACAACCCCTACGCGCAGTTCCAGACCGAGTACACGCTCGACGACGTCAAGAACGCCACGATGATCTTCGACCCGCTGACCAAGCTGCAGTGCTCCCCCACCTCCGACGGGGCCGGCGCCGCGCTCGTGGTCAGCGAGCGGTTCCTGGACGAGAACGACCTGTGGGACCAGGCCATCGAGATCGCCGGCCACCACATCGCCACCGACACGCCGCAGAGCTTCGAGGACCACTCCTCCATCCAGGTCGTCGGCTTCGGCGTCTCCCAGCGGGCCGCCCGCAAGGCGATGGACGAGGCGCAGGTCTC
The DNA here is from genome assembly GCF_041463665.1 of Actinomadura chokoriensis. Classification (GTDB taxonomy): domain Bacteria; phylum Actinomycetota; class Actinomycetes; order Streptosporangiales; family Streptosporangiaceae; genus Spirillospora; species Spirillospora chokoriensis_A. The sequence continues at coordinate 18,872 of NZ_JAXCEJ010000028.1, read as the reverse complement.
CATCGACGACGTCGACGTCATCGAGCTCCACGACTGCTTCAGCGCCAACGAGCTGATCACCTACGAGGCGCTCGGCATGGCCGAGGTAGGCGAGGGCCACAAGCTCATCGACGACGCGGCCACCACCTACGGCGGCACGTGGGTCGTCAACCCGTCCGGCGGCCTGATCTCCAAGGGCCACCCCCTCGGCGCCACCGGACTCGCCCAGTGCGCCGAACTGACCTGGCAACTGCGCGGCCAGGCCGACAAGCGCCAGGTGGAGGGCGCCCGCGTCGCCCTCCAGCACAACATCGGCCTCGGCAGCGCCTGCGCGGTCGCCGTCTACAAGCAGGCTCGTTAGCAGCGTTGCCCCAGGGGGCGACCCCCTGGAACCCCCGTTGACGACGCAGGCGATCCTCGCGCCGCCGTTGCGGTCCGTCGCGCCCGTGCGGGCGTGCGCGGCGTCGCTGCGGTCGCCTGCGTCGTCGGGCATGCCCGCTGCGCTCGCAGAGCTCGCTCCGCGTGCCTGCCCGTGCTCCGACGGCTGAGGTCCGGTCCAAGAGGGTGAGAGCCTTGTGCTCCCCACGAATGCTATGGGGTTCGGACTTGCGACAAGAATTGACTCTTGTCTCATGCGGGTTATGCTCGGCGTAAGTGGTCGACCGGTCAGGAGCCGCGATGCCCGCCTCGTCCTCGCCCATCGCCGCCGCCCGGTCGCGCTCAGCCCGGACGGTCCCGCACGCGCCGCTCGTTCCAGGCACGCTGCTCTGGCGGCACGCCGGTGACCTGCGGTCACTGCTCCCCGGGGCGGCCGCCGGGCTGATGCAGCTCATGCATCCCGGCATCGGCGCCGGAGTCGGCGAGCACTCGGCGTTCTTCAACGCGCCCTTCGACCGGATCAACCGTTCCGTCCCGCAGATCTGGGCGACGATCCTCGCGCCGGACGGCGCCATCCGCGCCCGCGGCATCCGCGACCTGCACCGCGCCATCGGCGGCGTGGACGAGCACGCCCGCCGCTACCACGCCCTCGAACCCGAGACGTTCTGGTGGGCGCACGCCACCTTCACCTGGGAGATCTTCAAGGCCGCCGAGACGTTCCACCCCGGCACCCTCACCGCCGAGGACCACGAGCAGATGTACGCCGAGACCGTCACCTGGTACTCCCGTTACGGCGTCAGCATGCGGCCGGTCCCCGCCGACTACGCGGCGTTCCAGTCCAAGTTCTGGCACATCTGCGCCAGGACGCTCGAACTCACCCCGGCCGCCGCGCGCGCCCTGGATATCGCCAAGCACGGCTCCGAAACCGTCACGGTCCTGCCCGTCGGCGGCCCCCGCCTCGACCGCGCCGGACGCATGGTCTTCGAGCGCCCGCTGCGCCTGATCACCTTCGGCTGCCTGCCGCCGCTCGTCCGGGAACGCTTCGACATCCCGTGGTCACCGCTCGACCAGGCCCGGTTCGCCGCCCTCGCCATGGCCAATCGGCAGGGCTACCGCATGATGCCCAGCGGCATCAACCACTGGGCCCTGCGCAGCATGCTCCGCTACATCGGCGCGCAGACCCGCGAGGAGCGGTACCGGCCCGCCGCGTGAGCCACTACCTCGATCTCCTACACGAGGCGAACGTCCTTGAGCCGAGCCCGCGACGGCCTTGGCGTTGCGATCGCGTCCGAAGGCAGGTTTCGAGCCCGCGAGAAACCTGATCGCGCAGCGAGCCCCTGGGCAAGCCGGAGCGATGCAGCGATCGCCGCTTCGCCCGTTGAAGGAGGGCGCCCCAGCGCCCGACGCCGAGAGCGAAGCAATGAACACGCTTACACGGCGGCCGCGGTCTGGGGGCGGAGTTCCTCGCACGCGGTGAGGATCCGGCGGACGTCCCCGCCGGAAAGCCCGGCGTGGGCCGAGAGCCGGACGAGGGTGCGGCCCACCGATGCCGCCGGCGGGAACAGGGCCGCGCTGAAGATGTCGCGGCCGACCAGCGCGTCCCGCATGAGGGTCGCCTCGGACTCCGAGCCCGCCTCCAGCGCGATGATCTGCGTGTCGGACTCGACCAGCCGGTAGCCGAGACCCGCCAGGCCGTCCCGCAGCCGGGCCGTGACGTCGCGGAGCCGGGAGCGCCGCCAGCCCTCCCTGCGGACGATCTTCAGCGCCGCCGCCAGGCCGGCGACTTCGTGCGGCAGCAGCGTCGAGCCGAACGCCGCCGGGAGCGCGGTGTGGGTGAAGTAGTCCGCGAAGCCGGGACGGTCGCAGGCGATCAGGCCGGCGCGTCCCGGCAGGGCCTTCGCCAGGCTCGCCGTGCGGAAGTCGACGCGGCCGGTGAGCCCCAGCGCGGCGACCATGCCCTCACCGCGGTCGCCGTGCGTGCCGATCGAATGCGACTCGTCCACGACCAGGAGGCAGCCGTGCTCCTCGGCCATCTCCACCAGGTCGGGCAGCGGGGAGACCGAGCCGTCGGTGCTGTAGACGGCGTCCACGCCGATCACGCCGGAGCCGCCCACCTCGATCCGGCGCCGCAGGTGGTCGAGGTCGTTGTGGCGGAAGCCGGCGGCCTCGGCGCCCGCCGCGCGCGCCCCCTCCCACAGCGACATGTGGGCGAGGACGTCCAGGTAGACGGGGACGTCCGGGCCCGCGACCACCTGCAGGAGCCCGGTGTTGGCCGTCCACCCCGAGGAGCACAGCACCCCGGCCTGCGCGCCCAGGTGCCGGGCGAACCCCTCGCCGAGGACGACCTGGGGGTGGTCGTCGGGGAGGCAGGGGCCGGTCGCGGGCGCCGGGGGCTCGGCCGCCCGCAGGCTGGTGATCATGGCCTCGGTGATCGCCGGATGCTCGGCCAGCGCGAGATAGTCGCTGCAGGTCAGGACGATCGCCCGGTCCCCCCGGGCCCTGGCCGGCCGGGGACGGCGACCGCCCCGAGTACCCCTGAACACCCTGATGCGTTCGCCCAGCCGCTGGTGAGCGCTGGTCATGGTCGTCACACTCCCCGGTCAAACGATGGTCACTTACCGTAGTGGACCCTGATCATAGTGTGAAAATAATCTCTTGCGAAGACCAAACCCCGCACGTCTCCAAGGGAAATCCGCGCTACCCCGGCTGCGCGCGACCCGTGCCCGGGGCGGGGTTTGCGGGCCCGGCGAGCTACTCGTCCCTTATCGTTCGCTTCACCGGGTATCAGCTGGTCGCATGCACTTCATTTGCGTCGCCGAACACTTGGAGTGTGAAAACGATCGCCGCCAGCGCTGACCGCGCGGTGTCCGCCGGGCTTTCCGGCTCCGGCGCCGACGCCACGCCGCTTCCCATCGCCCAGCGGATCCATCGGGCCGGCTGGGCGGTCCTCGCGGTGCTCCTGGCGGGTCTGGCCACCGCCCTGCTGGTGACCTACGGCCCGCCGGGGCCGGCCGTGCCCGCGCTCGGCGACCTGCGCTGGGAGTTCCTGCCCGCCCTGGTCCTGCTCTGCGTGCTGCACTACGTGTGCTCCGCCGTCGCGCTGCGCGGCGCCGCGGGCCGCCCGCTGCCGCTGGTCGCCACGACGCTCGCGCAGTTCACCGCGTCCGCCGCCAACCGGATCACCCCGGGCGGTCTCGGCGCCGTCGCCGTCAACACCCGCTATCTCGTGTGCCGCGGGCTGCCGCTGCCGCGCGCCGCTGTCGCCGTCGCCGTCCTGCAGGTGGCGGGCGTCCCGGCCGACCTGCTGCTGATGGCCGCCGTCCTCGGCCTCGGCGGCGGGAACGACCGGACGCTGGACGCGCTGGGCGAGCACGCCGCGCGTGCCGCCGGGCTGCTGCCGCCCGTCCCGCTGCTCATCGCGGGCGGGGTGCTGCTGCCCGCCGCCGTGCTGTGGGTCCGGCGCGCGGCCGGCTCCGGCGCCGTCCGCCGGGCCGCCGCCGGGTTCACCGAACTGTGCCGCCGCCCGCGCGACCTGCTGCTCACCCTGGCCGCGTCCGCCGGGACCACGTTCGTCCTCGGCGTGGCGTTCGCGCTCAGCGTCCTCGCCGTCCCAGGCACCGGGGCGGGCCCGGCGGACGTCCGCACGCTCGTCGCCGCCTACCTGGTCGGAGCCGCCGCGGGCTCCGCCGTCCCGCTGCCCGGCGGCGTCGGGTCCACCGAGACGGCACTCGTCGCCGCGCTCGCCGCCCTCGGCTTCGACGCCGGCCCGTCGCTGCAGGCCGTTCTGCTGTTCCGCGCGATCACGTTCTGGGCGCCCGTCCCGCTGGGTCTGCTCTCCTGCCGGACGCTCCGGCGCTGACCTTTACATTGTAGATCACTATAGGCGGAAGACCTTCACGGCGTTGCCCGACAGGAACGCCTCCCTGGCCGGCTCGCCGAGACCGAGCTCGTCCAGGCCCTTCAGCGCCCGGTCGGCGGTCACCATCGGATAGTTGGTGCCGAACATGACCTTGTGGTGCCTGTCCTGCACCATGTACCGGACGAGTTCCGGCGGATACCTGCGCACCGTGTAGGCGGACGTGTCGATGTAGACGTTCGGGTGCTTGCGGCAGACCGCGATCATCTCCTCGGTCCACGGGTAGCCGATGTGCCCGCCGACGATGACGAGTTCGGGGAAGTCGAGCGCCACCTGGTCGATGTACGGGATGGGCCGTCCCGTCTCACTCGGACGCAGCGGACCGGTGTGCCCGACCTGCGTGCAGAAGGGAACCCCCAGCTCCACGCATTCCGCGAACAGGGGGTAGTAGCGGCGGTCGGTGGGCGGCAGCTCCCAGAGCCACGGCACCACGCGCAGCCCCTTGAACCCCAGTTCGCGCACGCACCGCCTCAGCTCCCGCACGGCCTCCATGGGCTTGCGCAGGTCCACCGAGGCGATGCCCACGAGCCGGTCAGGGGCCTGCTCGACGAACGAGGCGACCTCGTCGTTGCTCACCAGGTCGCCCTCCGGCCCGTACCAGGCGCAGATGAGGCCGACGTCCACTCCCCCGGCGTCCATGGCGGCGACCGTGGAGGCGACCGGTATCTCCTCTGCGGGAGGCTTCGTCCCGAGCCAGCGCCACAGCGAGGCGAGCATCTCGTGCTGCAGAAACCGTGCCGTGCCGTGCTGCATCCATGCGTCAACCAGCATGGTCACCTCCCAACGACCGCCACGCGGCCTCGCTCAGCCATACGATCTGCTCTTCGTCCGGTTCCGGGATCTGACCGTTCAGCCACAGCCGGCACAGCTCCTGCGCGGGTCCGAGCCAGAGGACGAACGCGGTCGTCCCGTCCACTCCGATCAGCGCGCCGTGCCGCACCTGCGCGCGCCACCAGCCGCGCACCTCGCGGTAGAACGCCCTGTTGCGCTCGTCCAGCGCCGCGCTCGCGGCAGGACGTTCGGTGAACATGAACCGGGCCCTGCCGGGATTCTCCTTGCACCACCGCACGTGGAAGGCCACGGCGCCGGGCACCGCCTCGCGCGCGCTGCCATGCGCCTTCAGTGCGGTGAGGAACGCGTCCTGGTACATGGCGATGCACTCGACGAACAGCGCCTCCGCCACCTGCTCCCTGCCGGAGAAGTGGTGGTAGAAACTGCCGACGCTCACGCCGCTCGCCGTCCGGAGCGCGCTCAGCGTCGTTCCGGCGACGCCGTCCCGCCCGAACAGCTCCAGCGCCGCCCGCAGGATTCTGTCCCGCCCGACCTCACTCACAGAACAATATTCTGGCACGCCGCTCGGTCACCTACGGCGTTCCGTCGGTTCCCCAGGCAGCGGACGGCCCCGGCCGGCGGGCCGGGGCCGGGGCTCCTGAGTCCGGTCAGGTCTGGTTCTGCAAAGCCAGGCTGGCGGAGCCGGTCAGCGCGGGCAGGTAGCCGAGGCGGTGGCCCAGCGCGGTCGGGTGGTAGGACGACTCGATCGGGATCGTCACCGCGTTGAGCCAGCCGTCGCCCGAGCAGAGCTCGTGGCCGGTGAACTCGTCCCGCACGTCCGACCAGGTGAACCCGGCGCGCCCCGCGGCCTTGGCGATGACGCCGTCGAGCGTGTCGGCGGCGCCGTTCAGCGCGGTGCGCTTGGCGTTGCTGAGCCCCACGCACACACTGACGATCTTGTAGAGGTGCGGGTAGCCGAGCACGACCACACGCGCGGACGGCGACTTCGCGCGGATCTTGCCGTAGAGCGAGTCGAGCTTGCCCGGCAGAGTGTTCTCCATGTAGCTCTGCGCCTCCGCCACCCTGCTCTGGCACGTCGAGGCGGAGGACAGGACGCAGGTCTCCATCACGTCGCTGAACCCGGCGTCGTTGCCGCCGGCCGTGATGCTCACGAGCGTCGTGGACGAGCTGAGCGCGTCGAGCTGGCCGCTCGCGACGGTCGTTGTGGTCGCCCCCGAGCAGGCCACGAACTTGAACGAGTTCGTCGAGTGCGCCGCCGCCCACAGGTTCGGGTAGGCGTTGGCGCTGCGGTTGCACGACCCGCTGCCGGAGTCGTAGCTTCCGGCCCCCGTGCCGGAGGAGTAGGAGTCCCCGAGTGCGACGTAGTCGGTCCCGGCCGCCGAGGCGGTGGTGGACCACAGCAGTGATGTGGCGGCGAGGGTCACCGCACCGAGAGCGGCCAGACAGGGGCGGGTGAGACGCATCTGCACTCCGGAGCGTCGTATCGAATTGTGGCTCCCGCCTTATACCCGTTCCACCATTCTCCGAAGCCCCGGATCTGATCAACAACCTTTGTCAGAATTCGCCATTGAAATCTGAAATCTCACGAAAATTGCAGCTGTCACGTCACCAGCGGTGACAAAGCATTTTCCGGATAATCCCGGCCGTCCCAGAGATCACACGGATCCCGTTCGTCCACCTTCCCGGCCCGCCCGGCGGTCGGCGTGCGCGGAATGGCGGACAGCGCGCCGAGCACCCGCGGCTCGCCCTCGCGCCGGGTCGGCGATCTTCCACGGCGGGCTAGCATCGGGGTGATGAAGATCCCCATCGGCGTGCCGCGCCGCGCGCGCGGGCGTACCGGGGCGCTGGCCGCGGCGGTCTGGAAGCGGCTCGGCGGGCGGACGCAGTGGCGGCTCGCCCGGTTCAGGCATCAGACGTTCCTCGTGTACGCGGGCGGGATCGTCCGGGACGAGCGGGGCCGCATCCTGTTGCTGCGGCACCGGCTGTGGCCCGCGTACCGGGCGTGGGGGCTGCCCGGCGGGTACGTCGACGCCGGAGAGCGGATCGAGGACGCGGTCGCCCGGGAGGTGCGGGAGGAGACCGCCCTGGAGGTGGCGGTCGCCGGGCGTCCGCTGCGGCTCGCGGGCGGCTTCCGGCACCGGGTCGAGGCCTACTACGAGGCCCGGGTCGTCGGCGGGCTGCTCGAACTGGACGCGGCGGAGATCCTCGAGGCCCGCTGGTTCCCGCTGGACGGGCTGCCGGACGAGATGTCGCCCCGGCTCCGAGACGTCATCCTCGCACTTGACCTCAAGCCGGGTTGAGGTAGCACGGTGCAGGCATGAGCCTCACCGAGAGCGAACGCGAATACCTGTCCACGCAGTTGCTCGGCCGCCTGGCGACCGTGGGTCCGAAGGGCGACCCGCAGAACAACCCCGTCAATTTCCGCTATAACCCCGAGACCGGAACCATCGACATCCGCGGATGGAACCTCACCAAGTCCCGCAAGTACCGTAATCTGCGCGACAACGATCAGGTGGCGTTCGTCGTCGACGAGCTCGTCTCCGTCGGCCCCTGGGTCGTGCGGGGCATCGAGATCCGGGGACGAGCCGAGACCACCGTCGCGGAGGCCGCCGAGGACGCGCATTTCGGCAACGACGTCATCCGCATTCATCCCAGAACCGTGTTCACCTGGGGGATCGACCCGGAGTCCGAAGGGATGAGCAAACGCACCATCGCGTAACGGGTCGTCCGGGTCCTGGTGAGGTCGGCCGATCTCCTTGCAGCCGTCCGGCCGGCGGTTCAGGTGCCGGGCGTCGCCTCACGTCCCGGGCGGGGGCTCCTGGAGGGCGAAACGGTCTGCGGTGGCGTGGCATTTGGGGCAGCGGGCCGGCGCGTGCTCGCCGCGGACGACCTCGCCGCAGACGGCGCACGCCCACTCGGTGGTCAGCAGCGCCATGACGTCCGAGCGGGCGACGACCCCGACGAGTTCGCGCCCCGCCAGCACCGGGACGCGCCGGATGCGCCGCTCCAGCAGCAGGTGGCGGGCCTCCTCGACGTCGGTGTCCTCGGTGACGCTGATGACGCCGGTGGTCATCACGTCGGCGGCGGTGCTCCCCTCGCGGGCCAGCAGGTCGTACTCGCTGACCAGGCCCACGACGGCGCCGTGCGCGTCGACGACGGGGACGGCGCTGATCCGGCGGGCGCGCAGCAGGGCCGCGACGTCGGGCACGGGCGCGTCCCGTTCCACGGTGATCACCGGGCTCGTCATGATCTCTTTGACCTTCACTGCTGCCGCCCCAGGGTCAAGCGGGCTCCCCGCACCTTCCGGTGGATGAGCCCATGCGTCGTCCTCCTATATGACCTTAGATGTCGCGATCGTTCCGGTCGCACCCGGGCGACCGGAACGGCCCACTCGTCCGCAGGTCGCTGTCACTCCTTCCCCGATATCGCACGGATGATCCGGACGTCCGGTGGGCCGCGTCCGGGGGGCGGGTAGCGCGCGACGTGCGGCGGGGACGGCGTCACGCTCCGGCATCGCCGTCCTCGGAAAGGCTCGCAAGGAGTTCCCGCACTTCGGCGACCCTGGTGGGAGCGTCGATCTCGACGAGCAGATCGAGTGCTTCGGAGTAGGCCATCCGGGCCTCGGACAGCCGTCCGGTATGGCGTTGGACGCCGCCCAGAATGCACAACATCGTGGCCAGACCCGCCTTGTTCTTGATCTCTCGATGGAATGCGACCGCCGGTGCGAGTACCTCTTCGGCGTCGGCGAAACGGCCGAGGCCCTCGTAGGCCAGCGCCAGGTGCCATGCACACCAGACCACCTCGTCGCGGTCGCCGCGCCGCTCGCCCATGGCCATGGCGCGCTCCAGGACGCGGGCGGCGTCCGCATGCCGGCCGAGCTGGCGGTACGCGTCGCCGATGTGCGCGGCCAGCCAGATCTCGCCCGCCGTGTCGTCCAGGCTCCGGTAGAGGGCCTGCGCCTCGGCGTAACGGTCAAGGGCCTGCTCAGGCTGGCCGAGATCGCACTGGAAGTCGCCGAAGTGGGTCAGAACCCACGCCTCCTTGGCCGGATCGTCCATGGAGCGGACCACCTCCAGCGCGCGTTCGTAGAGCGGCGGCGTCTCGGCCGCGCGGCCGATGATCCTGCGCGCCTCGGCGAGGTGGATCAGCGATCCGAGCTCGGCGGGGGCGTCCCCGATGCGGTGCGCCGCCCGGACGGCGAGGTCCTTGACCGCGGCCATCTCCTCCCAGTGCCCGCGGTAGAAGAGCAGGCCGTAGAGCGATTCCGCGATCCGGACGACGCGCCCGTCCTCCCCCGCCTCCGCGGCGGCGCGAAGGCTCGCCTGCACGTTGAGGGATTCGTCGGCGAACCAAGCGATCGCCTCGGCCGGCGGCTGCTCGTGGGCGCCGGGCCGGGACATCCACTCGTGCAGGCGGTCGCCGTACCAGTCCAGCGAGCGCCGGAACGCCTCCCGCCGCTCGGACGGCGTCTCCTCGGCCTCCACGCGTTCCCTCGCGTACAGCCGGAGAAGGTCGTGGAGGCGGTAGCGGTCCTCGCCCGCGACCTCGATCAGATGACGGTCCGTCATCTCCCCGAGCATGCGCTCGGCGTCCTCGTCGTCGACGCCGCCGGTGCGCGCGACCACGGCTGCGGTGAAGTCCCGGCCCGCGAGGACGCCCAGCCGGCGGAACAGCGACGCCGTGTCGGGCCGCAGGGACCGGTAGCTGAGTTCGAAGCTGCTGCGCACTCCCCTGTCCTCGCCCTCAAGATGGGACATACGCCTGGTCTCGTCCAGGAGGTCGGACAGGTAGCGTGCCAGCGATCCGCGTCTCATCACGAGGTGGGCGGCGGCGATGCGTATCGCCAAGGGAAGCCCCGCCAGGAGCTGGACGATCTTCCGCGCGGAAGGCCGGTCGCGGTCCACCGCCTCGGTGCCGACGATCCGCTCGAACAGCCGGAGCCCGTCGGGGTCGGGAAGCGGGTCGAGGCGGAGCCGGTCGGCGCCGTCCACCGAGGCCAGCGTGGTCCGGCTGGTCACGATCACGGCCGTGCCGGGGGACGCGGGCAGGAGCGGGGCGGCCTGCCGTTTCTCGGACACGTTGTCGAGCAGCAGCAGGCTCGGCCCCTTCCCCAACTGCGTCTGGAACTCGCGCCGGCGCTGCGCCGGGTCGTCCGGCAACTTGTCGCCGGACATGCCGAACGCGGCCAGGACCTCCACCATGGCGGCGTCCGCGGTGGACGCGGCGGCGACGTCCACCCGGATCCGCGCGTGCGTGAACGTGGCGGCGAGCCTGTGGGCGAGTTCATTGGCCAGTTCGGTCTTCCCGACCCCCGCCATGCCGTGCAGCACGACCAGCGGACAGGTCTCGGTCAACCGGTCCGTGAGCAGGGCGGTCGCCTTCTCGATCACCTCGTCCCGGTCGGTGAAGTCCGGGAGCGACCGCTCCAGGTTCATGTGGCCGGTCGAGGACCGAGGAGCGCCGGCCGGGCGCGGGAGCCGGATCATCGCGTCCAGGCCGAGTTCCGGCCACCAGGGGGCGTCCCGCATGGTGTCCGCCCAGTGGTCCAGCGGGGCGACGGTCAGCGCGGACGTCCCCTCGACCACATGATGTTCGATCACCACGCCGACGGCGAGCGCTTTGCCTGCGGCGTCCTGGGCGAACACCACGGCCCCGGACATCCCCTGCCATTCGCTCAGACCCCGCCTGCCGGACGGACGAGGCGCCGACGTGGTGCGCAACTCGATCAGGTTCGTGCGCAGGTTCGAGCCGGTAGGGATGTCACCGTCCACCTGAGCGCTGTCGCGCCGCGGGACCGTGCCCGGCTCCCCCGGACGCTCCTTCCACCTGGGGAAGCCGATCGCCCAGCACGACTCGATCACGCCTGTGCGGGAGCGATCGACGCGGGCGAAACGGACCGGCGGCAGGTCGAGCAGGAAGGATTCACCGGTCACCTGCAGGAGGGCGAGATCTCGGGGTTCGTCCAGCATGACCAGCTCGGCGGGGTGCTCCGTCTCGTCCACCGGCCGGACGAGCAGTGCCTCGGCGTCCAGGACGTTGTGCGCCGCCGACAGCACCCACCGCCCGCCGACCAGGCAGCCGGAGCCCACACTCCACCGGCCGCCGGGGCTTCGGCGCAGCACCTCGACGGCACGGGCCGTGTTCTCGGGCATGTCAGGGCTCGCCCCCGAGATCGCGGGTCACCTTGATCGGACGGCCTTCGTCGTCGAGCGGCGGTTCCAGCGTGACCGTCACGCGCTGGATCTCCTCCCTCCGGTAGGAGCCGTCACCGCCCATCTCCAGGACCCAGAACTTCGCTTTTCCTGACGCTCCGGCCTGCCGCGTGACGCCTACGTGGAATTCGAGTTGTATCTGGCCGACACCGAAACCGAACTCTGCATCCTCCCCGGCCGCCAAGGCCTCCAGCAGTTCGGCGCGGAGCGCGGCGATGCTCTCAGCGAGTCCAAGTTGGCCCATGAAATCCTCCTGTATCCGCATTTCGGCGAGGGCCCGTCCGGCTCCGACCGCCCCTCGACGCCGGAAAGGCGGCGCTCCCCCCGCGGCCCGCATCGCGATCCTCCACGAGCTTCGTCGCCGAGAGGAGAGGTTCAGCCCATGCGGCCAGAGAAGGCCATTTCGAGATCAAGACTTCCCTCAGCGAGCCGGGGCTCGTGTGTCGACGGTCAGCGCGGACCAACGCCCCTTCCAGCCAAGTGGACGCTTCCAGACGACGTTGAGCGAGAAGACACTGATCGCGCTACGCGACCTCGAACAGGCAACGCAGCGCATCGCTGCGAAGTCCGAGGGGAAGCTCGATTTCAGCAATCATCCGATCGACCCAGCCAACGCATGAATTTTCATTGAAGCCCTGGGGGCAGCGAAAACGAGGCTGCGAGAGGGAATTTCAAGTCGCTCTCGATCCGTAATTCGACGAGGTCCTCCGACCCTCAACTGAAATGGCGCCACGAGTTGACGGGCCTCGACGTTGAGCTGAGAAGTTGCTGGTCGCCGGTCAGGGGAGGCGGTAGTACAGGTGGGTTACGCCGGTTCCCTGGATTGTGCGGTACGGGTCCTTCAGGTGGACGGGGGCCGTGGACGGGCCGGGGAAGAAGGGGATGCCCTCGCCCAGCAGGACGGGGACGAGGTCGATCCAGATCTCGTCCAGTAGTCCCGCGTCCAGGCAGGACTGGGCGGTGAGGCCGCCGGCGACGCTCACGATCCCGTCGCCTGCGGCGGCGGAGGCCTCGCTGACCGCCCTCTCGATGCCGTCGGTGATGACGGTCAGGCCCGGGGGCGGGTCGTCGGGGGCCTCGTGCGTGACGAGCCAGACGGGGGCGTCGTAGGGGTGGCGGCCCTCCCAGCCGTGCGTGATGTCGTAGAGGCGGCGGCCGGTGATGACGGCGCCCAGGGCGTCCATCGTCTCGCGGATGTGGCGGGCGCTCGGCTCGAAGACGCGGAACGGCGGCATGTCGCTCACCGTCTGGATCTCGACCGGGCCGTTGCCGTACCAGCCGAACAGCTCGTCCACTCCGTCGGACGGATCGGCCACGTAGCCGTCCAGGGACATGCTCATCTCGGTCACGATGGTCGCCATGCTCTCCTCCCCTTCCCGATCGTCTGTCCCTGTACCGACCGGCGGGCGGCCCGGAACTCATCGGGACGGCGGCGGGCTGCGGTGCCGTTTTCGCCGGTGGGCCCGCGGGTACCCCAAGGAACCATCCGAGAGGGGGACGGGTGAGGCGTCCAAGGATCGTGATCGTCGGGGCCGGGTTCGCCGGGTTCCAGGCCGCCCGCACGCTGGCGCGGCTGGCCCGGGGCCGGGCGGACCTGATGGTGATCAACCCGACCGACTATTTCCTGTACGTGCCGCTGCTGCCGGAGGTCGCCGGGGGCCTGCTGGACCCGCGGCGGGTGGTGGTGTCCCTGACCGACGCGCTTCCCGGCGTGCGGCTGATCCTCGGCGAGGCGGACGGGATCGATCTCGGCGCCCGGACGGTCCGTTACACCGACCCGGAGGACGGGCCCGGCGAGATCCGGTATGACCGGCTCGTCCTGGCCGCCGGCAGCGTCAACAAGCTGCTGCCGATCCCCGGCGTGGCCGAGCACGCGCACGGATTCCGGGGCATTCCAGAAGCGCTGTACCTGCGCGACCACGTGATCCGGCAGATGGAACTGGCCGACGCCGCCCGCGATCCCGCCGAGCGGGCGGCGCGCTGCACCTTCGTGGTGGTCGGGGCGGGTTACACCGGCGTGGAGGTGACCGCGCACGGAGTGCTCCTCACCGAGGCCCTCCGGCGGCGGCTTCCGCGGCTGCGCGCTGAGCCGCGCTGGCTGCTGCTGGACGTGGCGCCCCGGGTGCTGCCCGAACTCGACGAGCGGCTGTCCCGCACGGCCGAGCGGGTGCTGCGCCGGCGCGGAGTCGAGGTCCGCACCCGCACGTCGGTCGAGGTGGCGGAACCGGGCGGTGTGCGGCTGACCGGCGGCCGCCGCGTGCCGACCAGGTCGCTCATCTGGTGCGTGGGGGTCCGTCCCGATCCGCTCGTGGAAGCGCTCGGCCTGGAGACGAGGAGGGGGCGGCTGGTCGTCGACGCGTATCTCAACGTCCCGGGCCACCCCGAGATCTTCGCGTGCGGTGACGCCGCCGCGGTCCCTGACGCGAACCGTCCCGGCGGGGTGACGCCGATGACCGCGCAGCACGCCGTCCGGCAGGGCAGGCTGGCCGCCCGCAACGTCGCCGCGTCCTACGGCACCGGCGTGATGTCCCCCTACCGGCACCGGGAGCTGGGGTTCGTGGTCGACCTGGGCGGCGGCCAGGCCGCCGCCAACCCGCTGCGGGTGCCGATGTCGGGGCTGCCCGCCAAGGCGGTGACCCGCGGCTACCACCTGCTGTCGCTGCCCGGGAACCGGACGCGCACCGCCGCGGAGTGGGTCCTGAACGCGCTCCTGCACCGCCAGGTCGTCCAGCTCGGCCTGGTCCGGTCTCCGCTGGTGCCGCTGGAGACCGCCGCGCCGGAACTTCCGCTGGTCCCGCACTGACGGCGTTCAGCGTCCTGGACGGGTGACGGCCAGCAGCACGAGGGACGCGGCCTGGACGGCAACGGTGAAGATGATCAAGATGGGGATGGAGCGGGCGTACAGGAAGCCGGCGAGGGTTCCGCCCGCCAGGGTGGCGGTGCCCATGACGGCCGCGAACAGCCCGTAGGCGGTGGCGCGCCGGTCGGGTTGGACGAGGTCGGCGACGGTGGCGCGGAGGGTGGATTCCTGGACGCCCAGCGCGGCGCCCCACAGCAACGCGCCGGCCACGACCATGGTGAGGGTGTCGGTGAAGGCCAGCACCGGCACGGCGGCCGACAGCAGCGGCAGCGCGGTCAGGGCGCGCGGGCCGACGCGGTCGTAGGCCCAGCCGGTGGCGAGCGCGGCGACGGCGTCGGTGCCCATGGCGGCGGCGTAGAGCACCGGCACCGCGGCGGCCGACAGCAGATCGCGCTGGACGAGGTGGAAGGAGATGACGCCGAAGGTGCTGAATCCGGCCATGGTGGTGGCCGTGAAGGCGGAGTAGACCCAGAAGGTGCGCGGCAGCCTGTCCGGACGGTCGCGCTGCGGGCCGTCCGGCTCCTGACGGGTGTCGCGGTGGCGGGGTTCGGGGATCTCGTAGGCGGTCGGGTCGGGGACACGCAGCCGGAGCCAGGCCAGCAGCGCGAGGGCGGCGATCCCCGGAACGGCCAGAACCCCCAGGGACGGCGCGTAGTCGTCGTGGGTGACGACCATCATCCCGGCCACGCTCAGCGGGCCGAGCACGGCGCCCACCTGGTCCATCGCCTCGTGGACGGCGAAGCCGCGACCGCGGCCCGTGACGGCGGTGGCGTGCGACAGCAGGGTGTCCTTGGCGGGGCTGCGCACGGCTTTGCCGACCCGTTCGGCGATGACCAGCGTGCACGCCGCCCACAGTGCGCCCGCGACACCGAGTACGGGCACGGACACCGCCGTCAGCACGTAGCCCGAGATCGTCCAGGCCCAGAACCGGCGGGAGCGGTCGGCCAGCGGACCCGAGCCCAGCCGCAGGACGAACGCGGCCGCCTCCCCCGCCCCGGTGACGACGCCGACGACCACGGCCGAGGCGCCGAGGGAGGCCAGCAGGGGGCCGGTGATCGAACGGGCGCCCTCGTAGACGACGTCCATCAGCATGCTGATCGCACCGAACGCCACCACGAACCGCCACGGCCGCAGGCCCGCCCGCGCGGCCCCGTTCCAGGCGTCCGGCTGGTGCTTCACACGGATTCCCCGGGAAGCGGACGGCGGTGCGTCATGCCCCGAACGTAACAGCCGTCGATGTCGACGGTAACGCCTGGTCACACCGTACGAGCGACGCTACGCCTCACCCCCGGGCCCGGTAGCGCACGCCCACGACTCCGCCGGTGGACGCCTGCTCGAAGTTCGGCCGTGGTGCGGCGTCGGGTGGGGCCGGGTTGAGGCGGTGGCCGACCGGGAGATCGTCGCGCCGCTGTGGCGGCGGCGCTCAGCGCCTTCGGATCTGGAGGGTGAGGGCGCGGCCGAGGACGGAGGCCAGGGTCACCGCTGCCGCCGCGCCGGCCACGAGCGCCCAGGGACGGCGGGTGCGTGTGCGGTCGGGTGGCGGGGCGGGGGCTCGGTCGTACTCCTCGTCCAGGATCTGGTGGAAGCGGCTGGCGCGTTTCGTGTGCGAGGTGCTCGTCCGTACCCGGCGGGCTTCACGCCAGTAGGCGCGTCCGGGGCGGGCGCTGAACATCTCGCGGGAGACGGCGCGCAGGCGGGTCTCGGGGAGCGCCTTCGTCTCGAAGGACAGCTGCCATTCGGAGATGATCATGTTGATGTACATGAGCTGCCGCCTGGCCTTACGATCCTCGCCCGCCGACACCGGGCCCCACGCCTCGTCGAGGTCGGGGTCGTCCATGGCCATCGTGAGCAGCTCGGCGGTCGCGATGCGCCGTGCCTCTTCACGCGCGATCTTCGTTTCGCGCGCCTGAAAGATGAGGGTGGCCACGATGCCGACCAGCGCGACCACCGCTACGAGGGCCGAGGGCGCACCGAAGCTCAGCCGCTCCCAGCGGGTGTCCGGTCCGTCGAACGCGCTCAGGGCCCAAAGGGAGGAGCCGATGAGACCGGCGGCCAGGAGGGCAAGGAGGCTGAGACCGAGCGTACTTGGACGCACACGGAGGGTAGGCATCTACGAATGCTAGGCCTGCCGGAGAGGGCAGCGGAGCCATTTTCCTCTGGTCGCGGGCGGCCAGTGTTGGACGTGCAGAGGTTGCGGGGGTCAGGCGACCGGGAAGGTGGCACCGGGGGCGGCGTAGTCGATGGGGCCGTCGAAGCGGGCCGAGGCACGGGCCACCGCCTGCTGCGGGGTGAGGAAGCGTCCGACGTGCGTGACGATCAACTTGCCCGCTTGGGCCGCGCGGGCGGTGTCACCGGTGTCCTCCGGCGTGTGGTGGACCTGTTCGCCCGAGTCCGGGACCTGGGCGCTCTCGGCCTCGCACAGCAGCACATCGCATCCGTCGGCCAGACTCGTCAGGGCCGGGCAGGGGGCCGTGTCCCCGGAGTAGACCAGTGACCGGTCCTCGGCCTCGACACGCAGGCCGAAAGCCGGCATGCCGTGTGAGACAGCCCGGCTGGTCAGGGTCAGCGCGCCGACCCGCGCCCGGTGCCCGTCGTGCAGTTCCTCGATGGCGAAGGCGGACTCGACCGGACTGCGGGTCGAGGTGTTGGTGAGGAAGTTCGCCAGACGGTCCGCGATGCCCGGCGGGCCGTACAGGGGAATCGGAGCGGCGAGCTGGATGTCGGCGTAGAGCGCGCCGTAGTAGGCGGTGAGGAGGTCCGCGCTGTGGTCGGCATGCAGATGCGAGATCCAGATCGCGTCCAGCTCGTCCAGCCGGACGTGCCGTTGCAGCTCAGCCAGCGTCCCGGTGCCCGCGTCCACCCACACCCGGGCGCCCGCGCCCGAGACCAGGTAGCCGGAACAGGGGTTGTCCACGCTCGGGTACGGCGTCGCGGAACCCAGAACCGTGAAACTGAGAAGCTCGCTGGTCATCCGTGCAGTCTAGAGCGCTTGATCCACTGGTATTGATCTTTACCGGGGCGCCGACCCGTCGCCTCCCCCGCCGGGCAGGCCGATCCTGGAGCGAGACTCTCACTCCAGGATCGGCCCCTTAGTCTCGTCAGGCGAGGTCGCGGGTCCCCGACTTGATCACCTGCAGCAGGTTCCCGAACTGTGCCCGATTCACGACCAGCCGCCCGCCGTCCGGGTCCTTGGAGTCCCGGACCCCGACTCCCTCGGGCAACGCGGCCATCTCGACGCAGGCTTCGTCGGTTGCGCTTCCACTGCGGGAACTCTTACGCCAGACCGTCATGAAAACCCTCCATGATCTCAAGGATCAGAGTCCTGGACGCTTCTTCGCTCAGCGCCTTCGCCCCAATCATCTCGAAATCTACGGCGAGCTCCCGCACTTCTACAGGATCTTGGACCAATCGCCCACCGTGGAACGCGCCGACGTAGGCGACGTCAGCCTCGAGGCTCATGACTTGAAACGGCCCGTTGAGGCCGATGTGCGCGCCGACCTTCCTCGGAACGATGCGGATGATCACGTTTGGCCGCTCCCCCAGATCAAGTAGATGCTGAAGTTGCGCCCTCATCACATCGAATCCGCCGACCGGGCGATCTATCGCATCCTCGTCAAGAAGGACAAGCAGGACAGGCGGATTCCGGCGCTCGAAGATCGCATTTTGCCGAGCGACCCGCGCTGCCAGCGCTCGGTCAACGTCTTTGACATCAGCCACACCAAGGAAAGCTCGCGCATAGTCATCTGTCTGCAGTGTGACGGGTATGACCTGCCCCTGGTAGATTCGGATGATTTCGGCCTTTGATTCGAATTCGATGTACTGCCGAAGCCAATCGGGATCATGGGACGTGTTGGCGAAGAAGATCAGCAACTCGAACATGCGCGGGGTGTCGTATCGCGCATCGAGCTTCCTGGCCTGGTCCTCGCCAATCTTGAGCCTGCCCGCCTCGATATTGGAAACAGTCGAACGAGCAGCATTGATGATCTGACCACACTGGGCCAGCGAGAGGCCGTGCTTCTCCCGCTCAAAACGCAGGGCATAGGCCAGGAAATGCCAGAGCGAGATCTTGGGATCGAGGGGGTCTCTAACGCGTGCCACGCCACCTCCCATGTTTCCGATTTTCGCAGATACACAGGAGGGTAGCCGTGGCGAACCATCCTTGGAGGGAAAACAAAGAAACAACACCCGAGAGGCTCGACCATGATCACAACGCCCGACTGCCTACTGATGCCCATTCTGGCGTCAAAGGCAGCTCCCGGTCTGGCGCGCACGCTCACGCGATCACGTCTCGACAAATGGGGTTTTATGCATATTTCGGACGATGCATTCCTCATCGCCTCGGAATTGATCACTAACGCCGTGACGGCCACCCCCGGAAAGGAGATCCGCTTTCAGTTCAGCCGTGACATCGCCGGCGTCCTCATCGCGGTGTGGGACTCGAGCCCGGCGCAGCCGCAGGCCCGCCCGATGACCGAGATGACGCTGGACACCCTCGACGTGTCGGAGGAGCGCTGGGAGGACAACGGCGGCCGGGGTCTGCCGATCGTCGCCGCCCTCGCCGCCTCATGCGGCCACACCCCCGACCCCCATGGCGGAAAATGGGTCTGGGCCAGTTGCGCCACGAGGCGCTCTGACATATCCCCGGCTCAGCCGGGAGGGACTTGAAGGGAGGTCTCTGGGTCTGATGGCTTACCCGAACCCGAAAGGGGGACGGGACAGGAGCATGCCAGGAAAG
>NZ_JAXCEJ010000027.1:0-103915 GCF_041463665.1 Actinomadura chokoriensis | reverse complement strand
TCAACCGGCCCTCACCGAACAACACCTCAATCTGCGCACGCTCACCAAGCGTAAGACGACGTCCTGGCACAACAAGATCCTTCCAGAAGGACCTCGTTGCAACAGACACTAGAAACCGCCCGCACCCATACCAACAACATGCCGCAAATCAACGCACCCGGTGCACGACCTGTCACCCATGGCCAAGGAAGCGCGGAGATGGCGGCGCGCGTTCTGCCATAGTTTCCGGATGCGCACGGTCCACATCGAGGCCCGGCCTGACCACGTGCTGCGTCTGGGCGGGTTGAAGGATCCGCTCGGTGCGGTGGCGGAGATGATCTGGAACGCCCTCGACGCCGAAGCCTGCGAGATCGTGGTCGAAGTGGAGACGAATGATCTCGGTGGCGTGGAGTACATCAACGTCGCCGATGACGGTCACGGCATGCGCAACGCGTCGTGCGGCGGCTTCTTCGGGCGGCTCGGCGGATCGTGGAAGAGCGCCGCGAAGATCTCCCCCGAACTCAAGCGCGGGCTGCACGGGCGAAGCGGCCAGGGGCGCTTGCAGGCGTTCGCGCTGGGCGAGCAGATCTGCTGGGTGACGACCGCGGTGAACGCCGCCGGACGGCGCGAACGCACCACGATCAGCGGGACGATCGACTCGCCCGCGGACTTCACCATCTCCGAACCCGAGCCGGTCAGCGATGACATCCCTCTCGGCACCAGGATGGAAGCGTCCATGCCCGCCGATTTCGTAGGCCGGCTGACCGAACCGGGCACACGCGATCAACTGACGTCCGTCTTCGCGCCCTTTCTCGCCGCCAACCCGGACGTCACCATCGTCTATGCGGGGCGGGTCCTCGACCCGTCCACCGTCTGGGTGCACACCGCCGAGTACGAGGTGACCGCACCCGGGGACGGGGTTCTGCCGGGCCCCGTCCTTCGCGTCATCGAGTGGCCGCGGGACGTCGGTCGGACGCTGGCTCTCTGCGATTCCCGCGGCGTGGTGCTGGCCGAACTGCCGGCCGGAATCCAGGCACCGGGCTATCACTTCACCGCTTACCTGCTCTGGGACGGGTTCAGCGACCGGCGCGAGACGCTCGAACTGGCGGAGATGGACGCGGACCTGGCCGGGCTTTCCGGTGCGGCGCGCGATGCCCTGCGGCGGCACTTCCGCGAACGCGACAGCGCACGCCGCGCCCGGCTCATCCAAGAATGGAAGAACGAGGACGTCTATCCCTATCGGCAAGAGCCGTCCGAACCGGCTGAGGCGGTGGAGCGCCAACTCTTCGACGAGGTCGCCACGACCGTGGAAAGGCGACTCCCCAAGGCCGCCCAGAACCGCCGCACGACCCTTCGCCTGCTCCGCGAGATCATCGCGCATGATCCCTGCGGCCTGTATCCGGTACTGGACGAACTGTTCCGGCTCCCCCAGGCAGAGCAGGACGAGTTGCGACGGCTGCTCGAACGCGCAAGCTTGTCCGACATCATCAGGGCGACCACCGAGGTCACCGCCCGTCTCGACTTCGTCGCAGCGCTCAAGCGGATGGTCTTCGATCCGCAGACCAGTAGGACGGTCAAGGAACGCAGCGAACTTCACAAGATCTTGGAGCGCGAGACGTGGCTGTTCGGTGACGCCTACGCGCTCATGGTCAGCGACCGAAGCCTCGACACCGTCCTGCTGCGTCATCTCCAGGAATTGGGGCGGAACCCGGTGCCGGAGCAGCGGTCACCGGTTCTACGGGAGGACGGCCGGAAGGGCATCGTCGATCTCATGCTCGGCCGCGCTCTGCGCGGCAGCTCGGGCAGAGAGCATCTGGTCGTGGAGCTGAAGGCACCGACCGTGAGGGTCGGCCAGGCCGAGGTGGGGCAGATCAAGAGCTACGCCGAAGCGGTGGTCAGCGACCCTCAGTTCGCGGACGCCCGAGTGAAATGGGATTTCTGGGTCATCTCCACGACGATGGACAACGTCGTACGCCGCGATGCCACCGCTCCGCACCGCCCGCCCGGCTGCATCGCGGAGTGGGAGGGCGGCGTCCGGATCTGGGCACGCACCTGGTGTGAGGTCGTCGACGATTGCGAGAACCGGCTGCACTTCTACCGTGACCAGCTGAACCACGATCCCGCCACCGACCACGCCATCGAGTACCTACGTCGAGTGCACCACTACGCCCCCAAGGCCCCGTCGCAGCCTGGGCCTAAAGGTTCTTGAGCAGGCTTGCGAAGTTCCGGAAGTCGCTCCGACTGATCGCGAGCTCGGGGCCGTGGGGGTCCTTGCTGTCACGGACTGCCACGACCTCAGCAATGGACGCCACCTCGACACACGCGTCTCCGTCGTCATGACTACGAGATGACTTGCGCCATAGCACATCACTCAGGTCCATCGTTCTTCAATCACCTTTCTGATAAAAGCTCGCGAATCCTCTGTGTTGAGCGCCTGAGCGCTCAATGTGTGCATAACCTTACTCATCTTTGCCAGTTCTGACGGATCCCGCGTGATTTCACCTCCGGTCGCCTTCACAACGTAGGAAATTTCGCTGCGATCCGGCTGCGTGGCGATATGAAATGATGCTCGTACGCCCCGGTAGTAGGCGGTCGGAGCGATCTGCAAGAAGATGCCCTCTCGCAGGGACAGCTCGATCAGGTACTCCAACTGCTCCCGCATGACCTCCTTCGAGCCGACCTGGCGATACAGGACGCTCTCCTCCATCACCAGACTGATCATGGGCCGGGGTTTTCTGGACAAGAGCTCCTGACGCCTCATCCGGGTGGCTACTGCGTCATCATCGACCAGCAGGACACGAGCATACGCCTCCGTCTGAAACAGCCCATAGACAAGATAGTTCTCATAGACCCGTAGCTGGTCGGCCGACGCCTCGGCCTTCGGGAAGGCCACGAAGTGGGTCGGGTACCTGACCTGCTTGATCTGCTCCAGAAGGTCGTCCCATGCCTCGGTGATCTTGCCGTCGGCCTTGAGCGTGCCGTCGACGCGTTCGGCGAAGTCCCGGCGGCACTTCGTCCGGCCGCACTCCACGTGGCTGATGTAGGACCGGGCCACGTTGACGAGTTCCGCCAGTTCTCCCTGCTTGACACCGGCTGATTCTCGGAAACGCTTGACCACGGTTCCGAAGCCCACCAGCTCAGGGTCGATCTTCGGCCGTGCGCTACCAGATCGGGACATGACCGCTCTCCCTCGGGATGCTAGTAGCACGCGAGTAGCTGCTACTCAAATGTGGCCAATTCCAAGCTCTCCTGCAATTTTACGTCGCCGTGTGGCCTCATGGTGTTCGTTCGATAACAGAGGGTGACAACGTCGGGGTTTTCCGGTTTGAGTCGGAGGTCTTTTCGGGGTCGTCCGCCGTCCAGGCTGGGGGAGTTCACCGATGCGGGCAGTACAACTCGCGCCAGAAGCGCCGGACCTGGTGCTGGAGCCGTCCGACAAGGCGCCCGCGCTCGCGCGGCGCTACCTGACGGAGCGGTTCCGGGAACTGGGGCACCCCGACGACTTCGTCGGGCGGCTCGTGGTGACGGAGCTGGTCACCAACGCCTACAAGCACGTCGGTATCGGGCACATCGTCGTCCGGATCTTCCCCGACATGCGCGCCGACCTGACCGTCATCCAGGTCTGGGACGAAGGCACCGCCATGCCCATCGTCCGAGGTGAGAACCACGACGCGACGGACGGGCGTGGCCTGCTGCTCATGTCCGAACTCGTCCACGACTGGGGCGTGCGGCCGCTCATCGAGGGAGGGAAGATCATATGGGCTCGCTGCGCCCGCTGAACGTCCAAGCAGGCCGCCATCTGCTGCGGTGGCGGACCCGGCTGGAGCGCACCACGGCGATCCGCAACCTCGACCTGCTCGCCGTCGCCGTCCAGGCCAAGAACTACCGGCACGTCAAGCTCTACCAAGCCGACGAATTCCCCAACCGGCCGCCGCTGCTGTGGGTCTTCGCGTTCAGCCCCGACGACCACGTCCGCGTCGCGGTGAACGTCCACGCCACACCCGGCGGCGGCTGGGCCTACTACGAGGCCGGACGCGGACGGCGCGGCTACCTCTCACCCTGCGGCGACACCAAGCACGCCGCAGACCAGGTCGACGCACTCCTCAAACATCGCATGTTCCCGTCCACCTGGTAACCCGCGCACGCGCTCCCGGAGGCTTTCTGATGACTTACAGATCTGGCCCTTGGTACGGCCGCCCCGCCCGCAACGATGCTTCGCTCGCATCATCACGGGCGTCGATTGGCCTGGACATGCATCTCGACATCGATCAGGCCCTGGACGACCTACGCCACGCCTTCCCCGGCATCTGTGTCTGGCACGGCGAGTTCAGCGGGTCGCTGTGGGCGCTTCTCCCCGACCGTCTTGTCGAAGCCAGGACGGCCGCTGGCCTTGCCCGCCAACTGCACGCCGCACTCCCCCGCCCAGGCGCGCAGGTCATCCGCCGTCCGCTCCCGCCCACCCGCCGTCCCGACGGCACCTGGACGACCGCGAAGCCCACCGCCGCCGGATCTCCGCACCGTCGCGACCTCGCCGGACGCTGTCGCCACGTCGTCCGCTGGCTTCTGACGAGTTGCTCCCACCTGACCCCGGCCACCTCGCTTTCCTGACGGTCGGCCGTTCGGCCTTGGCCTATTCGGCTGGCACGGCCGGACGATCTCCCATAGCGATGCCCGAAAGAGACGTGTTCGGGGGTATTTCTCCTGGGTCCGAGGGGAGGGTGGGCGGAACGGCGCCGGTTTCCGCAGGCGCGGGCGGGGGCCGCGTCGGCTCAGGTGTCCAAGGAGAGCAGCGCCATGAGAGTCATGCTGAGAGCGATCATGGACACCCAGGTCTCGAACGACGCGATCAAGACCGGCAGGCTGCCCGAGATCATTCAGTCGCTGATCGACCGGTTCGATCCCGAGGCGGCGTACTTCGGCCCCGGCGACGGCGGGCGTTGCTGCGTCCTCGTCTTCGACATGAAGGACACCGCGTCGATTCCCACCATCGCCGAGCCGCTCTTCCAGGAGCTGGGCGCGAAGATCGAGATCACTCCGGTGATGAACCGGGATGACCTGCAGAAGGGCCTCGCCTCCCTGCAGTAAACGCCGGACGGCTAGGCTGGGGCACCCGATAGACCGGTCGAAGGGTGCGGTCAGATGCCAGGTCCGCAGGTCAATTCCGGCCGCGAGGCGGGCTCCGACCTGCTCCTGGAACTCTCCTCCTCGGGTCCTCACCGCGCGGCGGTGGCGGCGGCGCTCCGCGAGGCCGTGCGGAGCGGGCGGCTCGCGCCGGGGACCCGGCTGCCGCCGTACCGCTCGCTCGCCGCCGACCTGGGGGTCGCCCGCAACACGGTCGCGGACGCGTACGCCGAACTGGTCGCCGAAGGCTGGCTGACCGCGCGGCAGGGCTCCGGCACCCGCGTGGCCGAGCGTGTCGCGGCCAGGGCGCAGCGGGCCCCGGCGAAGGCCCCCGGGCGCGGTGCCCTCACCGTCCACGACCTCCGGCAGGGGCAGCCCGACGCGACGTCCTTCCCCCGTGCCGCGTGGACCGCGTCCGTACGCCGCGCGGTGGCCGCCGCGCCGCACGACGCCTTCGCCCCGGGAGGCCCGCAAGGGCGTCCCGAACTGCGCCGCGCGCTCGCCGAGTACCTCGCCCGCGTGCGCGGTGTGTCCGCCGCGCCGGGCCAGATCGTCGTCTGCGCCGGGTTCGCGCACGCGCTGCGGCTCCTCTTCGGCGGCGTGCTGTCCGGGCCGCTCGCCGTCGAACCGTACGGGCTGCCCTTCCACCGCCAGATCCTGGCCGACGCCGGAGTCCGCACGATCCCGCTGGGGCTGGACGCCGACGGTGCGCGCACCGACCGGCTGGCG
Source organism: Actinomadura chokoriensis (assembly GCF_041463665.1). Lineage (GTDB taxonomy): Bacteria > Actinomycetota > Actinomycetes > Streptosporangiales > Streptosporangiaceae > Spirillospora > Spirillospora chokoriensis_A. The sequence goes on along the minus strand of NZ_JAXCEJ010000027.1, from coordinate 98,086 downwards.
TCGCACCCCGATGCCTCGGCGCGGCGGGGCGCACGGGCCGTCCTGCTCACCCCCGCGCACCAGTTCCCGACCGGCGGACCCCTCCATTCGACGCGCCGCGCCGCGGCCGTCGACTGGGCGCGCGGCCGGGGCGGCGTGGTCGTGGAGGACGACTACGACGGCGAGTTCCGCTACGACCGCGAGCCGGTCGGCGCCGTCCAGGGACTCGATCCCGACCATGTCGTCTACATCGGCTCCGTCAGCAAGAGCCTGTCCCCGGCGATCCGGCTCGGCTGGCTCGTCCTGCCGCCGCACCTGGTCGACGCGGTCCTCACGGCCAAGGGGCTGCGCGAGGCGTGGACGGGCGTCACCGACCAGCTCGCGCTCGCCGAGTTCATCGAGTCCGGGCAGTACGACAGGCACGTCCGCCGCATGCGGCAGCGCTACCGCGCCCGCCGCAACCAGCTCGTCGCGGCGCTGGCCGAGCGTGCCCCGCACATCCCGGTGACCGGCATCGCGGCCGGGTTGCACGCCGTCCTGCGCCTGCCGCCGGGCACCGAGGCGTCCACCGTCGAAGCGGCCGCACAGGCGGGAGCGGCGCTCGACGGCCTCGCATTCTTCCGCCACCCCGCGAGTCCCCTCCCCCACCGGGACGGCCTGGTCGTGGGATACGCCACGCCTCCCGAACACCGCTACCGGCCGGCGCTCGACGCGCTGTGCCGGGCCCTGCCGCCCGCCGAAGCCTGAAGCCCCCGCCGGACGGCACGGAGCACGAAAGCGCGATGCCGCCCCGCAGAGGGGGCGGCATCGCGCGGCGGGTCCGTGCCGGTCAGACCTGGACGGCCGGGCGGGCGCCGGACGGCGCCTCGGCCTCGGCGGCCTGCCCGGCGCCGTGCCTGCGCAGACCGAGCGCGGCCAGCGCGGTCGCCGCGATGCCCGCCGCCGCGATCAGCATCGCGGTGCGCAGCCCGTCGTTCGTCGCGGCGCGCAGGGCCTCGCCGCCGCGGCCGTCCAGGCCCGCGTTGGCGACCGCCACGAGCAGGGCGAGGCCGACCGCACCGCCGACCTGCTGACCGGTGGACACGACGCCCGAGGCGATGCCCTGGTCCTCGGCGGACACCCCGAGCGAGGCGGCGCCGAACATCAGGGTGTAGCCGGCGCCCTGGCCGACGCCGAGCACGAGGAGCCCGGGGATCAGGGCGGCGTACGAGGCGTCCGTCGCCATGGTCGCGCCGACGATGGCGGCGCCGGCGCCGCCCACCGCCAGCGAGACGGCCAGCACCGGGCGGATCCCGTACCGGGTGGCCAGCCGTCCCGCGGTCTGCGAGCCGGCCGCGATGGCGGCCATCGGCACCAGGAAGGCCAGCCCGGTGGCCAGCGGGTCGTAGCCGTGCACGCCCTGGAAGTAGACGGTCAGGAAGTACAGCAGCGTGCCGAACGTGCCCATGTAGGCGAACGTGACGGCCGTCCCCACGCTCAGGTCGCGGTCGGCGAACAGGCGCAGCGGCAGCAGCGGGTCGGCGCTGCGCCGTTCGACCGCGACGAACACGGCGAGCAGCACGGCCCCCGCGAGGGCGGCGGCCAGCACGACCGGCGAGAGCCAGCCGGACTCCGGCCCCTGGACCAGGGCGAACACCACGGCCGTGACACCCGCCGTCGAGGTCAGCGCGCCCGCGACGTCCATCGAGCGTCCGCCGCCGCGGGGCGCGTCCGGCGCGATCAGCGGGACGGCGAGCAGGGCGGCGACGGCGGCGAGGGGCACGTTGACGAAGAACACCGACTCCCAGCCGAACGCGTCCGTCAGCACGCCCCCGAGCAGGGAACCGAGGATCATGCCGCTGCCGCCCGCCGTCCCCCACACCGCGAACGCCCGGTTGCGCTCGCGTCCTTCCGCGAAGCCAGTGGAGACGAGGGTCAGCGTCGCGGGGAACAGGAACGCGCCGCCGACCCCCTGCAGGGCGCGGGCCGCGACCAGCACTGCGGCCGACTCGGCCAGGCCGCCGAGCAGCGAGGAGACCGCGTACAGGACGAGCCCGACGGTGAACATCCGGCGCGGTCCGAACAGATCGCACGCCCGCCCGCCGAGCAGCAGGAAGCCGCCGAACGCGACGGCGTACGCGCTGATCACCCACTGCAGGCTCTGCGCGGAGAAGTCGAGGCCCGAGCCGATCTCGGGCAGGGCCACGTACACGATGTTGTAGTCGATGGAGATGATCAGCTGGGCGAACGCCAGCAGGGCGAGGACAGCCCCCGGACGGCGTCGCCGGGGCGCTGCAGGCTCGATGAAGGGCATGAGGGTGCTGCTTTCGAGAGGAGGGGCGGGGAAGAGAGGCCGCGAGGGTCAGCGCTCGGTGAGCGCCTTCGTCCAGACGGGGCTGTCGAAGTAGTGGTTGTCGTACTGCTCGGAGCTGTCGCGGATGTCCTGCACCGTGGCCTCGCCGCGGTGGACGCGCTCCAGCAGCCGGTAGTAGTCGAAGCGCTGCAGGCCGGGGCTGAAGACGACCAGCATCTCGGCCTCGCAGCCGGGGGCGGGCGCGAACGCGTGCGGCACGGTCGGCGGGACGGTCAAAAAGTCGCCCTTGTCCAGGTGCAGGACCTCGTCGTCCACGAGGATGCTCATGGCGCCGTCCAGGACGAGGAACATCTCGGTCGCCCGGGTGTGGAAGTGCGCGGGAGCGCCCGGCGAGCCCGCGCGGAACGTGGCCTTGTTGGCGGTGAGCGCGCCGCCGGTCGCGCCCGCGTCGGCGAGCAGCGTGATCAGGCTCGTCGCGCCGTCCTGCACGGTCTCGGCGTTCCCGGCCCGGACGAGGACGGGTGCGGGCGCGGGTGCGGTGGACTGGTTCGCGGCGGCGTGCATCGATTCTCCCGAGTGTCCGGCCTGGCTTCTCACCAGGCCCTTCTTGCTGACACCGACGAATCTAGAGCGCATAAAGACCCACCGAATGGTTCATTTCGGGTCAAGATTCGTGGGTCAATTGCCGCGACCGCGCCTCGCCGGACGGCAGCGGCACAGCGGGGCTCTTGACCTCGACCAATCTTCAGGTTGAACACTGGCGGGGACGCTGTCTCACGCGAAAGGTGCTGCTCATGCGCGCGATCCAGGTGGTCTCGTACGGCGGTCCGGAAACGATGTCCCTTGTGGAACTGCCCGATCCGGTGCCCGGCCCCGGCCAGGTGGTCGTGCATATGGCCGTGGCGGACGTCATCTTCCTTGACACACTGCTGCGCGCCGGCTTCGGCAAGGAGTTCTTCCCGCGGACGCTGCCCTACGTGCCGGGCGGCGGGGGAGCCGGAGCGGTGGCGGAGGTCGGCGACGGGGTCGACCCGGCGTGGATCGGCCGGCGCGTGGTCGTGCGGACCGGCGTCGGCTACGCCGAACAGGTCGTCGCAGGCGAAGAGGAGATCATGGCGATCCCCGACGAGCTGGCCTTCGAGACGGCGGCGGCGCTGGTCCACGACGGCGTGACCGCGCTCACCATGGACCGGCTCGGCGCGCCGGAGAAGGGGGAATGGGTGCTGGTCTCGGCGGCGGCGGGCGGTGCCGGGTCGCTGCTGGTGCAACTGGCGGTCGACGCCGGAGCACGGGTGGTGGCCGCCGCGTCCAGCGACACCAAGCTGGCCCTGGCCCGCAGGCTCGGCGCGGAGATCACGGTCGACTACACGCGGCCGAACTGGATCGAGCGGGTACGCGAGGCGACCGGCGGCGGCGCCCCGCTGGTGTACGACGGCGCCGGCGGCCCGCTCGGCACGGCGACCTTCGACGCGACGTCCGACGGCGGCCGGTTCGTCACCTACGGCACCGCGGAAGGCTTCGCAGCCCCCGACCCGGACGTCGCCGCGCGCCGCGGCGTAACGGTGTTCACCCCGCTGATGGACGGCCCGCCGGACCAGGAGACCGTCCATGAGCTGCTGGGCCTCGCACTGGAGCAGGCCGCAGAGGGGCGGCTGCGGCCGGTGATCGGCGACGTCCACCCGCTGGAGCGGGCCGCCGACGCCCACCGCTCACTGGCCGCGCGCACCACCGTGGGCAAGTCGCTGCTCCTGATCGATGCCGAACCGCCCGCGGAACAGTAGAGGACGTGCTTGGAAGCCGGCTGGCTCCCGCCCGAGACCGCGGCCCGAGCGTCAGCCGGCCGCGCTGTCACGAAGATCGGGTCGCCGGCGTCTCATGGGGACGAGTCATCTGACGGCGAGGAGAACCCCGTGAACCTGATCCTGTGGATCGCTGCTGGACTGCTGGCCGTGGTCGCCCTGATCGGCGGCATCACGAAGACGTTCATCCCCAAGGAGAAACTGGCCGCGCAGCCCGGCGGTGAGTGGACCGGGCAATTCGGCGCCGGTTTCGTCAAGACCCTCGGGGTCCTGGAGATCCTGGCCGCGGCCGGCCTGATCCTGCCCGCCGCGCTCGACATCGCACCGGTCATGGTGCCGGTGACCGCCGTCTGCTGGGTCCTGCTCATGATCGGCGCGATGATCACTCATGGCCGCCTCGGCCAGTTCAAGCTCTCGATGCTGAACCTGGTCTATCTCGCACTCGCGGCCTTCGTCGCGTGGGGCCGCTTCGGGCTCGAGCCCTTCACCGGCTGACGAGGTCGTGTTCCGTCCCGGCGCGGAGGGCTATCCGAGGCCGGAGAGGTCCCGGGTCATGACCGTGTTGCGGTCGGCCGGTCGGTTGCCCAGGGAGAGCTGGGGCCATTGGCCGGAGAGCTCCTGGCGGCTGCGCTCGCTCCAGGCTCGGGCTTCGTCGCCGCGGGTCTTGTAGAAGTTGAGGGCGTAGCCGCCGGTGTGGACGCGCAGGAGCGTGAATCCGCCCGGGTATTCCTTGACGGCTCCCACCTCTTGCTGGACGACCCTGGGCGCGAGGGGGAATGTCGAGCGCTGGTTGCGGTGGGTATGGCCGGCGTGGTGCAGGAAGACGCCGGGGGCGCGGTTGTAGGCCGCGAGGATTCCCAGGGACTGGCCCGCGTCCAGGGAATGGGTCCCGGTCACGGCAAGAGGGTCGTTCTCCGTGAAGAGAGGGTGGTGGCCGAAGACGAGGGTGGGGCGGTCCGGGTCTTTCGCCAGTTCGGATTCGAACCATTCCCGCTGGTCCGCGGACAGGCCGCCGGAGTCGCCGCCGTCGCCCGGCTTGTCGTAGGTGTCGAGGCCGATCACGCGGAGGCCCCGCAGGTCATGGGCGAAGTACGTCCGGCCGGACGGGAAGAAGGCGTCCTTGAAGCAGTCGTTTCCCTGCCACGTGCTAGGGCTGCAGGACGCGTACGGCGATCCCGAGTGGGCGCGGTCGTGATTGCCGCGAGCCACCAGGTAGTCGGTGCCCAGGGTCCCGAATGTGTCGAGGAGGCGCTTGGCATTGTGGAGGTCGGCCGGGGCCGCTTCGCTCGATACGTCCCCGGCGGCGAGAAGGTGGGTCGCGCCTCGGCTGCGGGCGTCCGCGATCAGGGCCTCGGCCATGACTTCGGGGTAGGGCGGGTGGCCGGGGACCTGCTCGATGCCCTTGATCCAAGGGAGCTGGCCGACGAGTCCCGCGACGGTTTCGCCCAGGTGGAGGTCGTTGCAAAGGGCGATCGAGAAAAGGTGCCTGCCTGGGGGCGGTTGCGGAGTGGTGAAAGCGAACACGTCGCCGAGCGGGGTGCCCGCCGACTCACCGAACGCCAACCATGTCGGAGCCGCTGCCCGGCCTCTGGAACGGGCCTTGTAGTAATACGTGCGCCCCGGTTCCAGATCGGTCAGTTCCACGTAGTGGTAAGGGGTGTCGGACGGGCCGTGAGCCGTCATCGTCAGCCGGGACGGGTGCGTCCCGTAGAGCACCTCGGCATCGGACGGGGCGGGCTTCATGCGCCCCAGACCGTCGTCCGTCCCGGGGATGCCCGTGTACCAGGTCAGGACGGCCGTCGTTTCGGTGACCGTGACCAGTTCCAGGTTCACCGGCCGGACGTCGTCCGCGGCGGACGCGGCCTCGGCGGGCAGGAGGGAGGCGCCCGCGACGATCGCGCTCCACCGCAGGAGGGCTCGGCGGCTCGGCCGGCAGCAGATCATGATCGCTACGGTGGCAGCGGAGCCGCCGCCCGAACAGGCCCAAAGAAGACGGCCGCCGGGCGGCAGGGCCCGGCGACCGGGCGGCTCAGCCCGCCACGGCCCGCAGCCGCTCCTCGCGCAGGCGGCCCGCCCAGGAGTCGTCCAGAGGCTGCAACTGCGTGCCGGTCGCCCAGCTGAGCAGCAGGTCGGCGAGGCCCGGGTTGCGGACGAGCGCCGGGCCGTGCATGTAGGTGCCGAGAACGCGCCCGCTGTAGGCGCCCTCGAAGCCGTCGCCGTTGCCGATGCCGTGCACGACCTTCGCGAACGGCTGCGCGTTCGGGCCGAGGTGGGTGACGCCCTGGTGGTTCTCGAAGCCAGTGATGCGCGGGACGTTCAGCTCCGCCGCCACGTCCCCGACGATCTCGCCCACGGCGCGCTGCTCGCCGCGGCCGGAGCGGATGTCGAGCAGGCCCAGGCCGGCGACGGGCTGGCCCTCCTCGCCGCCGAACTCGTGGCCGAGCAGCTGGTAGCCCGCGCAGACCGCGAAGACCACCGCGCCCGACTGCACGGCCCGGGCGAGACCGCCGTCGCCGCGCAGGCGCTGCGCCGCGAGGATCTGCGGGCGGTCCTCGCCGCCGCCGAGCAGGTAGATGTCGCCGTCGGCGGGGACGGGCTCGTCCGAGCGCAGGTTCACGGTCTCGGTCGGGATGCCGCGCAGCGCGGCCCGCCGCTCCAGGACGATCGTGTTGCCCTGGTCGCCGTAGGTGCTGAGCAGATCCGGATAGATCCAGACGATCCTCAGGGGCTGGTGGGGCGTAGCCATGGGGGCGGAATACGTGCGGTCAGACGACACGGCCGTACCTCGTTCGGATGTTCTGGAAGGCGGTGTAGTTGGCGATCACGTCGAGGTGCCCCGGCGGGACGGCCATGACCGCCTGGTCGATGTCGTCCACGACGGTGAACGACACGTCGGCGGCCTCCAGCCGGGCGGCGAGGTCGACGCGGCGCTCGCCGGTGACCCAGACGGGACGGCCCTGCAGGATGCGGTAGTCGACGTCCCACAGCCAGGACGTGTCGCGGCCGTCCGGCCCCTGCGCGTTGACCGACAGGGCGACGGGGCCGGGCGCGGGCCGCAGGACGTCGAACGCCTCCAGCCACCCGGCCGGGTTCTTCGACAGCAGCAGCCGGATCGAACGGCCCTGGTGCTCGACCGTCGTGTAGCGGCCGGCGACGGAGGTGACCTGCGACAGCAGCGGGAGCGCCTGCTCGGGCGGGACGCCGAACTGCGCGACGACCGCGAGCGCGATCAGCGCGTTCGAGCGGTTGGCGCGGCCCGGCAGGGACAGCCCCGTGAGCGGGTACGCCCGGCCGTCGGGCGCGGTGATCGTGTCGCCGTGCAGCGCCCAGTCGGGGCGGGGACGGCGGAAGTGGCACTGGCGGCAGGCCCAGTCGCTGTCCTCGTCGGTGTCCTGCCGGTCGAGGGGGCCGCCGCACTCGGGGCAGCACCAGGAGTCCTCGCGCCAGTGCTGACCGGCGGCGACCCACGTGACGCTCTTGGCGCTCGACGCGCCCCAGGTGACGAGCGGGTCGTCGCAGTTGGCGATGACGTGGCTGGTCGGGGACGCCTCCAGCGCCCGGCGCCACTTGCCCGCCAGCAGCCAGATCTCGGCGGCGCGGTCCATCTGGTCGCGGCTCAGGTTCATCAGCGCGACGACGTTCGCCCCGGTCTCCTTCAGGACCATCGGGACGTATTTCTCGTCACACTCCAGCACGCCGTAACGGGCGGTCGGCGCGGACGCGAGCGCCGACACGTGCCCGGTCGGCATGTTCGCGCCGAACGCGTTCGTGGCGACCTCCCCGAGCGGCGTCATCGCCGAGGTGATCAGCCGGGTCGTCGTCGTCTTGCCGTTGGTGGCGCTGACGAGGACGAGCTTGCGGTCCTTGGCGAGCCTGGTCAGCAGCTCGGGGTCGAGCCGGAGGCCGACCCGCCCGCCGATCACCGAGCCGTCCCCGCGGCCCGCCATTCGGGACATCTTGGCGGCCGTACGACCGAGCGCGACGGCCAGCTGCGAACGCAGCGGAAGATCGCTCATGAACTCCGTCTTCTCTGGATGCGCCGGGAAACCGCTCCGAGCCTAGCCGCTGAACGCACCGCCGCGGGCCCGTTGCCGGGCCACCGGCGGGTTCGGGGGCGTCCTCCGGCGGCCGGACGGATAGTGTGAGCATCATCACAGCAGATCCGGTAAACCACCGGCACCGATCTTGACCTATACCGACATGTCGTGATTCGGTGCCACCTCCGACTGCGGTGTGCCAGATTTCCATCCACGCGTCCGAGAACAGCGGCACCCACTACTTTTGTCGGGAGCCCTGCTGATTCGCGGGGAAGCGGTGCCCGTCCCGGCCGGCGGGCCAGGACCGCAAGCGTGGCAAGCGGCGATAAGGCGAGGTCTGAGCGATGCAGTGTCCGACGTGCGGTAATGACACGCCCGGGACGCTCGGCAAGTGTTCGCACTGCGCGGCGCCGATCGACGTGTACTCGGTCGGGCCCGCCCTTCCGCTGGGCGCACCGGTCACGGACGCGGCCCCGCCCGGCAGTGCCGACGGGCTCGGCGACCAGACGATGATGGTGCCGCCGCCCCAGCCCGCCTGGGCCGCGAGCGCGCAGCCGCCCGCGATGCCGGACTTCGCGATGCCGCCCCAGCCGTCGGCGCCCCAACCACCGATGCCCCAGCCGCCGATGCCCGAGCCGCCGACTCCGCAGCCGCGGACCGCCCTGGAGCCGCCGGCGCAGCCGCGGTCGCCGGTGGAGCCGTCGGCGGTGACGCCCGCGTCCGCCTCCCCGCTGCCGTCCGTCGACCCCGATGACACCGCGGCCTGGACCTTCAACCCCGACGAGGAATCGGGCGGCTACGGCACCGTCCCGCCGCCGGCGCCCGCCTGGGGCACCGGGCAGCCGGCGCTGCCCGCGAACGACCAGCCCGCGCTGCCCCCGGCCGGGGGCGCCGGGGCGAACCCGTTCAACCTCGCCGACCAGCCCGAGCCGGCCGAGTCGATCGTCCCGGAGTCGTGGTTCGCGCAGCCGCGCAGGCCCGAGAGTGCGGACGCGGACGCCACCCAGGTGTGGGGGCGGCAGGGCGGCGGCGCCCAGCCGCCGGCGCCGCCTACCGGCATACCGGACGCCGATGCGACGCAGATCGCCCCCGGGGCGATGAATCCCATGGGTCCCATGAATCCCGGCGTCCAGGGATTCGGTGGAGACCTCGACCAGACGCGGATGGATCCGGGTCTCCCGCTGGGCGCTCAAATGGGCGCTCCGATGGGTCCTCCCCCGATGGGGACGATGGTCCAGCCCGGTGTGGCGCCCATGGGCGGGATGGGGCAGGCCGACCCGGGATACGGCGGCTACCCCCCACCCCCTCACCAGGGGGCGAAGGGCAGCGGCGGGACGAGCAAGCCGCTCATCGCCGCCGTCGCCGCGCTCGTCACGATCGCGGCCGGTGCGGTGGTGTTCGTCGTGTGGCCGTCCGGTGACGACCCGTCCGCGGGCACGCATCCGAGTTCCTCGCCGTCCAGCACGCAGGTCGCCCAGAAGAAGACGATCCCGCCCGAGACCAAGCAGCAGGCCGCGACCCTGAACGGGATCCTGAACGACAGCGTCGCCACCCGCCGGATCCTCGCCGGGGCGATCGGCCGGGCCGGCAAGTGCAAGACGCTGCCGCAGGCGATCCAGGGATTCCAGACGGTCGCGCAGCGCCGGCAGAACCAGCTGCAGCGCACCGCGAACCTCAAGGTCGACAAGCTGGCCAACGGGGAGCGCCTGCGCGGGTCGCTGTCCGAGGCGCTGACGGCGTCGCTGCGCGTCGACCAGGTGCTGCTGCAGTGGGCGCAGGCGAACCAGAGCGGCTGCCGCGGCAAGCCGAAGCCGAGCGCGGCGCAGGTGCCCGGACGTGCGGTGCACGAGCAGCGCGCGACGTCGGCGAAGAAGCAGTTCGTCGTCCTGTGGAACCCGGTCGCGAAGAAGACGGGCCAGCCGCTGCGCAGCTGGAAGCGGGTCTGACGGCCGATTACGGCCCGGTCTCGACCGGGGACGAATTGTACGAACCAGGTGGGTCGCGCGTTATCTTGTGACGGTTCGCATCCACGGGTCAGGGGGCCGTCATGCGGTGTCCGAACTGCGGTACCGACACCTCGTCGTCGTCGCCCGCATGCATGCGGTGCAACGCGCCCCTGCCGCCGGACGGCGGCGCGACGGCCCGCGACGAGACGCTCCGCGAGCCGTTCGGCGAGGCGCCCGGCCCCCATGGACCCGTCCCGCCGCCGTGGGCCGAGCAGAGCCCGATCCCGTGGGAGTCCGCGGCCGACTACACCAGCCCCATGCCGCCGTCGGAGGAGCGGTCGATCTCGCTGTCCCGCGAGCCGTGGGACGAGCCGGCGATCTGGCAGCCGCCCGCGCCGCGGCGCAAGAGCAGGCTCCCGTACTTCCTGGGCGCGGCGGGCGCCGTCCTCCTCATCGGGGTGGCGGCCGCGATCGTGTTCTGGCCGAGCGGGTCGAGCCCCTCCGGGAATCCGCCCGCCGCGGCGCAGTCGTCCGGGCAGCCGTCCGACCAGCCGAGCCAGGGCGTCGTGTCCGAGACCGAGGACGCCGGCGACCTCGGCACGCAGGCCGGCGCCGTGAACGGACTGCTGGAGGAGATGGGCTCCACCCGCTCCGACCTGGGGTCGGTCGTCGCGGACGGCTGCCCGGCGAGCGGCCTGCAGCGCATCCTCGACGCGCGCAAGGGCCAGCTGGAGCGGGCGCGCACGCTGGAGGTGAGCGCGCTCGACAACGGCGTCCAGATGAAGGACGCGCTCGTCCGCGCGCTGGAGGCGTCGACCGAGTCGAACCAGCGCTACCTGGACACCGCGCCCGGCTGCCCGTCCGAAGGGGAGGTCGCCGACGTCAACCAGCGGGCGAGCAGCGCCAAGAGCGAGTTCATCGGCTACTGGACGCCGATCGCCGAGCAGGCCGGGTTGCCGGCCCGCAGCGAGGGCGACATCTGACGGGCACGATCTGACGGGCCCGATCTGAAGGGCGCGTCAGCCGCCCACGCCGAGGGCGCCGGCGAGGCCGTGCACGGCCTCGGCGAGCGCCGCGACACCGGCCACACGCCGCCCGAGCCGTTCGAGCGCGCCCGCCATGCGTTCGGCGTCCGGGTCGCCGGACTCGGCCTCCTCGCGGACGTCGACGAGATCCCGGCGGGCCCTGGCCGGCTCCGCGACATCGCCGGCATGCGCGTCCAGCAGGCGCTCGACCCGGGCGAGCGCCTCCCTGACCTCGCTCGACGGCCCGGCGTTGATCTGCTGGTTCTGCGTGACGTTGTCGCCCGACGCGACCTGCCCGGACACGTTGGCGTTGCCGCCGATCCTGATGCCCCGGTCACCGCGCTCGCTCATGCCGCCTCCAGATGGTCACGGGTCGGTGCGGCGGGCGCCGGCCTGCCGCTGGTCGACGCGCGCGCCCGCGGCGACCTGCCCGTTCACGGTCCCGCCCGTCATGATCACGCCCTCGTTCATGATGACGCCGGCCTGTGCCCGGTACGGTGACACGTCGAGGCCGCACTCGTCGCCCAGGTAGTCGAGCAGCGCCTCGTTGACGCGCCACTCGATCAGCCGCGTGTACTTGTCGGCGTCCATCTCCTGGACGTAGCTGTCGAAGGCGTCGGCGGCGCACAGTTCCCGCACGCTGAGCCGCGCGCCGAAGTCGTGCAGCATCCGCTGCGCGGAGCTCTGCGCGGCCGTCGCCACGACCAGGCTGCGCAGCATCGCCCAGCAGGTCGCGACGGTCCGGACGCCGGGAAGCGTCATCGCGCGGAACAGCCCGCGCCGCCCGTGCACGATGGCGCGCAGCACCAGCGTTCCGGTGCCCCAGGCGGGCAGCAGGTCCACGACGCGGAACTCCCGCCGGACGGGCGGCAGGACGGTCGCCGCGAAGTGCCCGTACAGCATCCTGCCCTCGACGGCCAGGTACACGAAGGCCGTCAGGGAGATGTCCTGTTCCTCGGCGGGCGCGACGACGCGCCCGTCCCGGCCGATGACCGCCTGCCCGTGGGCGCCGACGGTGACCCGCTGGAAGCAGCGGATGTGCGACTGCGGATGCCGGATCAGCGCCTCGGCCGCCTCCGGCGTGGCCATCGAGAACGGGCACCCGTGCGCCGGGTCCACCAGCGGGTGCGGGGGCATCGTGATGGAGTTCGCCGGGTCGACGGGACGGTTCCGCTGGACGCTCTCTCCTCGTCCGGCGATGTGCATGCCGGTGAGGAGCGCGGTGATCCGCTCGTTCAGCGGCAGGGGTTCGGCGCCGCTCGCGTCCTGGCCGGACGGCCGCTCGTCCCGCATGGCGTGCAGCCGGTCCCGCACCCGCAGGTGCATGATCATCGGATCGACGCGGGGCGGCGGCTCGCCCGTGCCGTCCTTGGCGAGGTCGACCGGGCCGGTGGCTGGACGGTCCAGCTCCAGCACGATCGACCAGGCGCGCGCCCACGGCGAGGTGAGGTCGCCCGCGCCGATGAACGGGTTCGTCCCCGAGTGCAGCGTGATGTTGCCGCGCTGCGCGGACCGGATCCGGGCGAGGACCCGCGACGCTCGTTCGCTGAACGTGCGCGGCCCCGGCCCGGCGGCGCCCGGCGCCAGCTCCCGCGCGAGGACGCCGTAGACGACGGCGAGATGCCCGGTGATCACCGAACACAGCGCCAGGGTGAGGATGATCAGGCTGAGGACGGCCAGGTCCGTCTGGAGCAGTTCCAGGACTCCCTTGCTCTGTTCCTGGTCGTAGGGGGTGAAACCAGACTCCTCGACCGACTTCTCGCCCGCGACGGCGTACAGGATGGCGAAGACCGCCCACGGGAACAGGACGAACGTCGCCCAGCCGGCGACCAGCCGCCATGTCCAGGAGAGCCGCCGCCACGGGATCGCGGCGAGCCCGGCGAGGATCAGCAGGACGAGGAAGTACCCGACGGCGAGGAACTGCAGGAAGATGAGCGCGCCCAGCCAGATCCCGCAAAGGAGCAGGTCGCGGACGAGCCGGTAGCGGCGCGCCCGCAGCGCGTGCAGGAGCACCGGCTCCACGTCGAACCCGTAGGACGGGACGACGGCGCGGTTCTCGTCGTCGAGGAACTCACCGATGACCTGGTCGCAGATCCGCTGGTCGAGGTAGACGGCGGCGCACAGGTAGCGGGTGGTGTTCTGCAGTGGCTGCCGCGAAGTCTCCGCGGCCGTCTGCACATGCTGGAAGAACGGCGCGGCGCCGGGGGGCTGCGGAGGGGCGGGAACCTCCTCGTCCACGGTCATGGCGACGAAAATATCCAGCCCGCAACGCGAATTTGAAAGAAAGCCCCGAGTTGTGACCTTCTGGCCACACTTGGTCACGACACGGCGGGTCCTTCGGGGTCGCCGGGCCGGCCGAGAAAGGGCAGCCCCTTCGACGGATCCGCGAAGGGGTCGATGAAGCGCTCGAACCAGCTCAGCACGGGTTCGAGCCAGTCGGCGACGCGCATCGTCTCCGCGACGTGCTCGACCTGCTCGTCCTCCTCGAACCCGATCGCGACGACGGACAGGTCCTGGTAGAACCCGGCCTGGTCGTCGTCGCCGTAGAGCGCGGTGAGGGCGATGGGGCGGTTGCGCTCCAGCTCCATCGACAGCGGGTGGCGGCGCAGGGCGCGCAGGCGGTGGCCGAGCTTGGCGTCCGGCGGCTGCTTGAGGCCGGGCAGCGGGTAGTCGAGCGGCGGCGCCAGAGTGTGCTTGTCGGGAGCCTCGGCACCGTACGGGAACAGGCGGTCGAGCTCGTGCAGCCATTTGAGCTGCGGGATCATCCACTGCGGGCCCGGGGCGGCGCCGGCGGCGACCGTGTTGCCGGGGACGAGGCCGCCGAGCAGCCGTCCGGCGACCCCGGCGACGGCGGCGGTCAGCTCGGCGGGCGGGTAGGCGGCGCGCAACGACCGCGACCGCCGCGTCACCGCCCGTTCGAGGACGGTCGCCAGCGCGCACTCGCGGAGCCGCGGAGACAGCCGCGACCAGGCGCGCCCGAGCTCCGACGGCACGGCGGGCAGCGGGCGGTTCACCACGTGCGCCAGCACGAGCGTGTCGGCCCACAGCCGCAGCCACGCCCAGTCGGGACCGCCGGCGATGAGGTCGGCCTCGCGCAGCTCGAACAGCGTGCAGGCGCGTCCCGAACGGCACTCGCAACCGCAGGCGGCGGACCGGCGTCCGTCCACGGGGGGCGGCGGGCCGGGCAGCTCGGCCTCCCGTCCCTCGCCCAGCGGCACCCGGACCCGCAGCGGGCGGTCCATGCCGTCCGCGAACACCGCCGCGACGCCCGGACGCAGCGACACCACCTCGCGGGACTGGTCGCCGTCCAGGTTCATCGCCGCGCCGACCTGGTGCCGGTCGTCGTAGGCGGGCAGCCGGTGCACGACCTTCAGCGCCGTGTTCTTGATGACGTCCGGGACGAGCTTCGTCGGGATCTGCTCGGCGACGATGATGCCCTCGCCGTACGCGCGGATCTCGGCGAGCATCCCGGCGAACAGCTCGACCGCGTGCGAACTGCCGCGCTCCGGGCCGCGGTTGCGCAGCAGGCGGTGCGCCTCCTCGATGACGATGACGTGCCGCAACACCGAACCCGTCGCCCGGTCGCGCTTCCGCTCGCGCATCCGCAGGTGCTCGACGATGCGGATGATGAGCGTCCCCATGAGGAACGCCTTGTCCTCGTCGTTCGCGACGTCCTCGATGGCGAGGACGATGTTGTCGCGGAGCATGCCGCCGATGTCGGCCGGGTGCCCGCCCTCGAAGAACCGTCCCGCCGATCCGATGCGCAGCGACCGCAGCCGGACGTCGACGAACCCCTGCACGTCGGCCATCAGCTCGCGCCCGTACCCGACGTCCTGGATGACCTGGAGCGCCGCGTTCTGCAACTGCTCCAGCGTCGGAACCGCAGGCTCGATGAGCGACCCGGGCACGCCGCCGCCCGTCACCACGTCCCACCCGTTGTTCTCGTAGACGCGCTGGAGGGCCTGCGCCATGATCTGCGGGAACGGCTCCTCGGCGTCGAACGCGGCCTGGAACAGCGCCCGAACCATGTCGATGTGCGCCTGCACCGGGTAACCGGGCTCGGGCGCGAGAGGGTTCACCGACAGCGGCACCGAGTCCGGGTCGGACGGGTTGACGACCGTCACCGGCCCGCCGAGATCCTGGATGCGGCCCGCCATCGCCGCGTACTCCGACTTCGCCGGCTCGATCGCCAGCCACGGGATGCCCGCGCGAGTGAGCTGCTCCAGCAGATGCCGGACGGTCTGCGACTTGCCCGCGCCCGTCGCCCCCGTCACGAACACGTGCCGGTTGATGGTCGAGCGCGGCACGGTGAACCGTCCGACCTCCCGGTCCTGCCCGTCCAGGATGGCGCCCAGCTCGATCTGCGGCTCCCCGCCCTGCGGCGTGGTCTCGGACGTGACGTCGAAGTACCCGGCGTCCAGCACCCGCAGCCCGGGGACCTCCCGCCGCGGCAGCCCGGCCAGCGCCGCCAGCGCGCCCGCCGTCGCGACGAACGGGAACCGCTGCTCCGACTCCGCCATCGGACGCGCCGGGACGGGCTCCGCCCCGGGCCCCAACATCTCGGCGAACGAGCCGCTGCCGTGCCCGGACCTCAGCCGGTACGGATGGTGCCCCAGCTCCATCGACCCGACGAGCACCGGCGCGATCTGCCCCAGCTCGTTCTGCGACGCCGCACCCGCCACGACCCGCACCTGCCACAGGCCCGCCTCGCGGAACGCGTCCAGCTCGGCGAGCCGCTGGTCGGCCCGCGCGACGGCGAGCCGCGCGTTCTCGTCCTCTCCCCTGCGCAGCATGCGCAGCTCGTGGTGCAGCTCCCGCATCTCGATGTCGATCAACCGCTCGTCGCCCGGCTCGGCGACCACGAACCACCCGAACGGCCGCTCCATCAACGTCACGAGCGTCGCCTCGAACAGCCCGGGACCTCCCCCGGCCCCCTGCGGAGCCATCCTGCCCGGACACCGCGTCCACGCCATCCGCTCCGCCTGCCGCAGCCACCCGTCCCCGATCGGAACCCCGCGCGCCCCGCTCGGGAACAGCAACCCGTGCGTCTCCGCGCCCGGCACCGGCGTCCCGATCGGCCCCGCATTGGTGATCAGCTCCAGCGGCGCCCCGTCCCCCGCCGACAACCACCCCACGACGAACGGCCTGCGCG
The DNA here is from genome assembly GCF_041463665.1 of Actinomadura chokoriensis. Lineage (GTDB taxonomy): Bacteria > Actinomycetota > Actinomycetes > Streptosporangiales > Streptosporangiaceae > Spirillospora > Spirillospora chokoriensis_A. The sequence continues at coordinate 81,855 of NZ_JAXCEJ010000027.1, read as the reverse complement.
ACCGCGCCGCCGACAACGCGGCGGGCAGCACGCTCACGAAGTCCCACTCGGCGGACGCGTCCCGCTGCGGCGCCGGTATCGCCTGGATCCGGTACCAGGGCCCCGGCAGCACGAACGGCTCCGGCGGCGCGCCCCGCATCCCGGGCGGCGGCCCACCCGGCGGAACACCGGTCCCCCCTCGATAGGGCGGCATAGCGGACGAACCAGGCGGCAAAGTCACCCCAGCATCCTCGCGCCCCACCCCGCCCCACGCCACCGCCCTCCAGGAAGAGCCCGGGAGACGCCAGCAATCCTGACACCCGGCGTCAGGATCACGGTTGCGGGTCGGCCTTGTGCCTGCCGTTGGTTTTCCGTGACGGGACGATCCGGACCGGGCGGGACGCGCCGCGGGGCAGTGCGTGGCGCGCTCGCCGGGGGGCGGGCACCTCCGGCGGTTCCGGTTCGGGGTTCGCAGGGACGTCCTCTTCGGGCTGGACGAGCGACTCCTGCTCGCGGAGGCACTCCTCGAACTCCATCGAGTGGGCGGACGGCAGCGTGATGATGCCCGGGTTGGCGTCCACGAGGAGGGTGCTGCGGCCGGTGGCGCCCGAATGCGTGAACACCATCGCGGTCGGCGGCAACTCCTGCAACTGCGGTGGCCCCACGAGCAGTTCCCGGAAGCGCTGCTTGTCGGTCCGCCGGTCGGCGACCGTCCGGCCCCATGCGGTCGCGGAGCTGATGCCCTGCACCAGGACGGAGTCGTCGGCGGCGGGCGCGGGCAGCGGCGACCAGACCGGATCGGTGAGGCCGTCGCCGCGCGGCCGCGCGAACGCGACCGTGCTGGCGTAGCTCTCCCCCGCGACGTCGAACAGCGTCTCGCCCGCCGCTTCGGTGATCTCGGCGATGAGGAGCGGCTGGCCGGCGCCGATGTGCTCGGCGGCGACGCGGGCGTCCTCGGGGTTGCCGAGCCGCATGAATCCGACGGCGGCGTGGCCGCGCCGTCCGAGCCGCTCCCGGACGTGGTTCGGGATCGACCGGTACATGAGCACGAGGCCCGTCCCGGTGGCCTCGCACGCGTCGATGAGCCGGTCGAGGACGTCCCCGCGCAGCTTCTCGGCCCCGCACAGGAAGAGGGTGTGGTCCCAGCGCCCGCCGGGCGGCGACTCGCGGATCCGGTGGGTGAGCGCGGTGGTGACGTACGTCCCCAGGATGCGGTTGGTGAGGACGCCGGCCCGCCTGTCCATCGACACGACGTGCAGCCTGGACGGCGGCAGCCTGACCGGCTCCGTCGCGAGTTTCTCCAGCTTGCGAAGCTGCGCCTCGAGCGCCCACGCCCGCCGGACGACGATCCGGTCGGTGGCGTCCCGTCCGAACAGGGTGGCGATGCGTTCGAGCTGCCCGTCCGTCAGCAGACCCTTGCGCAGGTCGTCGCGCGGGTCGCCCACCTGGGCGAGGACGCGCAGCGCCGCCGTGATCCGCGGGATGGTCGCGTCCGGCCCGAGGACCTCGATGAGCCGCTCCAGGATGGAGTTGTCGAACGACAGGTCCCGGGTGCCGCCCTCCTCCTCGCCCGCGCTGACGACCAGCGACAGCACGTCGGCCAGGGCCTCACGGTTCAGGCCCCTCGTGACGTCCAGCCGGGGCAGGTCGGCGGGCAGCACCCACACGAGCGGGTCGTCCCCGCGATCCGCCGCGAGGCGCAGCAGATCGTGCGCGACCGCCCCCTCCGACAGATCGATGACCGTGAGCCGCGCGCCCACCGCGAGCCGCGCCGCGCCCATGGTCGTGACGGCCGCGGACCACCCCGCGAGCGTCCCGCCCACGACGTCGACCCGGTCGACCCCGGGCGGGACGGCGACCGGATACCACTCGCGCTGGCTCTCGTAGGCGGCCCGGCGGCGCTCCCACTCGGCCCTCGCCTGGGCGTACGCCTTCTCGGCGGCCTCGCGCTCACTCGCCCGGGCGGCGCTCCGCCGCTCCTCCTCGTACCGCTCCTGCGCGAGCCTCTCCCGGACGCCCCGCTCGTCCCGCCACAGGCCGCCGCCCGTGATGGCGAGGACGACCAGGCACGCGAACAGGGCCACCCCTGCGAAGGCCCACGGGATCACCCCGACCGCGCCGCACAGCAGGAACAGGACGGCGAACACGAGCGTGCCGCCGACCGCGATCCGCAGCGGCCTGCCCGCCATGTGCTCGCCGGGCCGCCGCGCGGGCGGCGGCAGCGGCGCCTGTTCAGGCCGCTCTGGCGGGTCCGGGGGCGGCCCCGGATCGGGGTGCACCTGCGCGTAGCGCCAGCCCACATGGACGCGGTCGGCCTGTGTCAGCCGCGCCATCGCGGACCCGCTCGCCATGTCCGTCACGTCGAGAGACCCCTGGGAGTCGCGGGATTATAGGGAACGCCTCGGGGTTGCAGGTTCGGTTTCGTACACACCCAGGGTAAAGACCTTCCCACCTCCCCGCGCCTCGTTCAACGGAACAGCTCCCCAGATGCCCGCCCAGCCCCGACATTCCGGTCACAACGCCCACCTGCCCCAAAGATCGGACAACCACCCCAGCCACCTGGCCACACCCGGCCACCCTCGTCCACCTCGACGGCCCGCCCGATCCCGCATCGTGGGCCGGGTGCACACGGGACGTGATCCACGGGGGCGGTATGGTCCGCTGTCGTCCGTCTCGCAGGACGAAGACGAGGAGCCCGCGTGTCGTTGACCGGCCGACCGCTGCTGTGCCTTCTGATCGTCGCCGTGGTCGCCGTACTGGCGGCGACCGTATGGGGCTGGGGACGTCTCGCGGGGCCGGGAGTCCGAATGGTCGCCGCCCGGCTCGGTGCCCTCGCCCTATGCCAGGCGCTGGTCACGCTGTTGGTACTGGTCGTCGTCAACGGCCACTTCGGCTTCTACGGGACGTGGGGCGAACTGGCCGGAGCCGCGGGCGTCGGCGGACGGGTCGTCCAGAAGCAGGAACGCGGTGGAGGCGGCGTCACGGCCACGCTGGTCCAGCGGAAGCCCGAGGTGTCCATCGGCGGAACGGCGAAACGCGATGGCAGGCTGGACACCGTCGACATCCGCGGCCCCCGGTCCGGATTGCACGCACGGGGGTACGTCTACCTTCCCCCGCAGTACTTCCAAGAGGGCGGTACTCGGCGTTTCCCGGTCGCTGTGGTCTTCAGCGGCTATCCGGGGGCGCAGCGCAACCTCATCACGCAGGTCAAGGTTCCGCAGACGGCACGCGACGAGGTCAAGGGCGGCCGGATCCAGCCCATGGTGTACGTGATGCTGCGGCCCTCCATGGTGAAGGGCCGCGACACCGAGTGCCTGGACATTCCCAATGGTCCGCAGACCGCGACGTTCTTCACTCAGGACTTGCCAGAGGCCGTCCGCAATTCCTACCGGGTCGCCGAGGGCCGCCAAGGGTGGGGCGTGCTCGGACTGTCCACGGGCGGCTACTGCTCCCTCAAGCTCGCCATGAGGCACTCCGATGTGTTCTCCAGGGCCGCGTCCCTCTCCGGCTACTACGGGGCGATCAAGGACATCACGACTGGCGACCTGTACGGCGGCAGCCAGGCCGTCCGCAACGAGAACGACCTCTTCTGGCGGATGCGGCACCGGCCGCAGCCGCCCATCTCCGTGCTGGTCACGACCAGCAGGACCGGGGAGAAGAACAAGGACGAGACCCAACGGTTCCTCTCCCTGGTCAGGCCGCCGATGCGGGCGTCCTCGCTCATCCTCGACAGCGGCGGCCACAACTTCGAGACCTGGAGGCGCGCCCTGCCGCAGGTGCTGCGCTGGATGAGCCATGGCCTCACCGTCTGAGGGCCCCCTCATGCGAGGACGGTTCACGGGCATCTTGCTCGTCGCCGGGCTCGCACTGACCGGCTGCATGGCCACCGGGACGAGTTCCAAGGGCGACGCGGCGAGGGGTGGCCTTGTGGAGCGGCCGGAAGCGACGGTGTTCGCGTCCCTCGCCGAACGGCAGGTCGACCGGCGCCAGGCGATGTACCCGAGGCTCGTCGAGCTGCGGGACGGCCGGATCGTCCTCAGCGTCATGACCGCCTCGGGCGACGGCGTCACCGACATGGCCCGCTTCTACGAGAGCGCGGACGGGGGCCGCACGTTCCGGATGCTGTCGGAGATCCTCGATCCGGCCGCCGCCGGAGGGCGCGGTTCCTGCTGCGGCAGCCTGCTGGAACTGCCCCGGCGGCTCGGCGCCCAACCCGGCGGGACGCTGCTGTGGGCGGGCACCGCCGGGATGAAGAACCGCGCGCCGGGGCGCCGTCCCGGACTGCGTGTATGGCGCAGCGTGGACGGCGGTCGGCGCTGGTCCTACCTGTCGAGCTGCGCGCTCGCCGCGGAGGGGACGTCCTGGGACCGGGGGCTGTGGGAACCGGAGCTGGCCATCGACGGGCTGGGCCGGCTCGTCTGCTACTACTCCGACGAGACCCGGCCCGGCCATGACCAGGTCATCGTGGAGGCGGCGTCCGCCGACGGCGGCGCGACCTGGGGGCCGGGCCGGGTGATCGTCGCCCCTGGCCGCCATGACAGGCCCGGTATGCCCGTGGTGCGGCGGCTGCCGGACGGCACGTACTTCATGGTGTACGAGGTGTGCGGCCCTTCCGCATCCTGCCGGGTGTACCACCGCCGGTCGACCGACGGCTGGACGTGGGGCGACCCCGCGGGACGCGGCACCCCTGCGCGCACCGCCGACGGCCACGAGCTCTACCACGCGCCCACGCTCACCTGGGCCCCCGGCGGCGGTCCGCGAGGGACGATCCTGCTCATCGGCGGGATCGTCCGCGACGCCGAAGGGCGGTTGGTACGCGCGGCCAGCGGTGCGACCGTCTTCGTCAATACGGCGGACGGGGAAGGGAGCTGGCGAGAGGCGCCCGCACCGGTGCGCGTCCCGTTCCCGGCCCGTCCAGAACACTCCGACCTCGTCTGCGCGAACTACAGTTCGTCGCTGCTCGTGATGGGCGACGGCAGGGGCCTCCTGGAGGCGGCCACCAAACGGGACGACGACGGGACGTGCCGAGCCTACATCGCCGCGTCCTCATGGGCTCCCGCCCCGTCCGCGCCCAAGACCGGCTAGGGCGGGCCCATCACAGGTTGCGGCAGTCGGCCCCGGCGCAGTTCCGGTACGAAGCGACGAGGGACTTCAGTTCGGCTTTCCGCGCCTCGGGTGCCTGCCGCCACAGGTTCCCCAGTTCCCACGGGTCGCGGGCCAGGTCGTAGTACTCGCGATCGCCGTTCTCGTACTCGACGTACAGTTCGTTCGCCGTGCGGACGGCGTAGTACGTCGGTGGGTTGCCGCCGTACTTCGTCGGCAGGTCCGGGTCGTCGTGTCTGTAGTTGGGCCCGAGATGCTCGATGAACGCGGTCGTCCGCCAGGACGACACAGGCCGCCCGTGCAGCAGGGGCTCGAGAGAGCGCCCGTCCGCGGAGTCCGCCGGCTTGAGCCCGGCGAGTTCCTCGATGGTCGGGCAGATGTCGGTGTTCTGCGCGAACCTCGGCTCGGTCTTGCCCGCCGGGACGCCGGGACCCGCCACGACCAGCGGGACCCGGATGTCGGTGTCGTAGGCGGTCAGCTTCCCCTCGACGAGGCGATGCTGCCCGAGGTGGTAGCCGTTGTCGGAGTTGAAGACGAAGTAGGTGTCGGCGCCCCGGCCCTTGGCGTTGACCGCGGCCTGCAGCGCGCCGATCATCCGGTCGATCGACTGGACGGCCCGGACCCGTTCGCGGAACGCCTGATCGACCTTCGCGATCTGCCGGGGCCGCAGCCGCGGGTACTTGCGCAACCAGCCGGGCTTGTCGCTGATGTCGGGTTCGTTGAACCCGGGCGTGCGGGGGGCCCTGACCCGGCCGAACTTGTGGGCGTCCTCGGGCGCGGGGGTCGCCGGAGCGTGCGGCGAGAACGTCGACATCTCCAGCATGAACGGCTGACCGGCATCGGCGGACCGGTTGACGAAGTCGACTCCCTTGGCGGTGATCACGCTGTTGAGGTGGTCCTTCGGGGAGCGCCCGTGGTGGGTGAGGGTGCCGTTGCCGTTCAGGTTGTAGTTGTAGTTCGCGTATCCGAGCCCGGTGACCTGCCATTCCGCCCAGCCGGGCGGGACGTAGACGCGGGACGACCCCTGCCTCTTCTTGGTCTCGTAGCCGTTGAGGTACTTGCCCATGAGCGCCGTGCGGTACCCGGCCTTCGTCAACGCGACGGCGAAGGTGTCCTTCTCGTTCCCCCGCGCGTTGAAGATGTCGAACCCGCCGGTCGGCGGGTCATTGCTGCGGACTCCGGTGTTGTGCGGGTACTTGCCGGTCAGGATCGTCGCGCGGGACGGGCAGCACAGCGTGTCGGCGACGAAGTAGTTCGAGAACGTCATGCCGCGCCTCTGCAGCGCCTTGACGTTGGGCATGTAGTCGACCAGGTCCCACGACAGGTCGTCGGTGAGGATGTAGACGATGTTGGGCCGCTTGCCCTTAGCCTGCGCGGACGCCGAGACCACGGCGTCCCTGCCCTTCTTGCCGTCACCCGATGCGGGCTGCGCACACCCGGCCAGCGCCAGAGCGCACGCCAAGAGCACCGCCGAGAGCGGTGCGGCCGACCATCGTGGTCGCGGCTTGGCGCCGAGCATCACACACCCTTCGGACGGCATCCTCTTGGAAGAACGGATCCGGTCGGCGACCCGGATCGATGGTGATCAGATTAAGGGACGGGAGCCGGCGGAGCCGCCGCGGCATCGCGCTTCGACTCCTCGTCGTCGCCGTGCGCGGAATCGGGGGGCGGGACGTCGGAGGACGCTTCGTCGGGGGACGGCGCCCCGCCGCGCCGGATCTGCGCCATCGCCGCCGAGAGCCGCGGGCGTATCAGGGACTGCAGTGGACGCTCCACGAACAGGTGCGCGAGGACGGCCGTCACCAGTACGGAGACCGTGATGACCGGCAGAATCGTCAGCCTGTCGAGGATCGGATGCGGGAAGAAGACCTTGACGATCGCCCGCGCCACCGTCTCGTGCACCAGGTAGAGCGGGTAGGCGATGACTCCGAGGAAGGTGAAGCCACGCCACCTCAGCCAGGTCAGCTTCCGCAACGCGACCAGCCCCAGCACCGCGTAGATGACGGCTAGCACGACCGGTATCACGATCTCGTGGACGCCCTTCCAGGCGTTCAGCGGACTGATGTCGTTCACGAGGTAGTGCACGGCCAGCGCCCAGGACGCCGCGACGAGCAGCCAGAGCGCGATGTTGGACCCGAACCGGTAGATCAGGAAGAACGCCATTCCCGCGATGAAGTAGGGAGCGGTGTCCGGCAAGAAGAGGGTGTGCAGCAGGCTGCTGCCCGACTCCTTGGCATAGGCGCCCGCGATCAGCCAGGAGACCATGAAGGTCACGCAGCGACCGTAGGTGACACCGATTCTGGCTAGAAGCGCGATGAGCACGTAGAAATGGAGCTCCACCCACAGGACCCAGTAGACGACCTCCAGCGGCGCTACGTGCATCCCGTCCTGGAGCATCGTGAGGTTAGGCAGGAGCCGTTGGACGGGGCCGTCGCCGTCCTCGTACGGCACCGCGGCACCACACGCCAGGAAAAGCCCGAAACTGAGCAGGACGCTGAACCAGTACGCCGGGTAGACCCGCACGAACCTGGCGACGGCGAAGTCGCCCGCGTTCCGGTCCCAGGCGGCCATCAGGATGACGAAGCCGCTGATGATGAAGGCCAGCTGGACGCCGAGGTAGCCGAAGTGCGCCACCGGGGCCAGCTCCGGATAGACCTTCTGGGCGTCCCGTCCGGCCCAGACCGTGCTCCGCACCCCGGCGAAGTGGTGCAGGACGATCGCGCCGACGGCGACGAAGCGCAGCAGATCCAGTTCGCGCAGCCGCCGCGCCGGGAGGGCGGCGGGCTCGGCCTGGTCGGGGACGGCGGGGGGACGTGTCATCGGGCGGCCTCCACGGTGCTGCGAGGCGGGGGCTGGTTCCGGGCAAGCGCGAGGCGGCTCCGCCGCGACCTGGCGAGCCCTGCCTTGAGCCTCGGCTTCGCCCACCTCTGCAGCGGCTCTTCGACGAAGCGCTGCACCAGGTAGGCGACGACGAGGGCCGCGGTGCAGGAGACGCCGAGGAGCGTCCAGCGGCCGAGGTGGGAGCCGAGCAGCTCGTACAGGCCCCTCCCGATGCTCTCATGGACGAGGTACAGCGGGTAGGTGAGGGCGCCGAGGACGGTGAAGCCCCGCCAGCGCACCATCTCGAACTGGCGGGTGGCGACCATCGCCATGATCAGGAAGATGAACGTGACGCCGCCGACGATCGCTGCGTCCCACACCCGTGGCCAGGCCAGGTCGTTGTTCACGGTGGCCTGCCGGTAGTCGATGGCGAGCGCCCAGCACCCGGCGGCGATCAGCCACAGGAGAAGGTTCGGGCCGAATCGGTGGATCAGGTAGAAGGCCATGCCGGCGACGAAGTACGGAGCCCACGGCGTCATGAGGATCTGCATGAGCGGCACGGCGTCCGCCTCCTGTGCGAACACCGCGAGCAGAACCCAGCCGACCATGAACGCCACGCAGCGCTCATAGGTGATGCCGCGGCAGACGAGCAGGGCGACCAGCACGTAGAAGTGCAGTTCGACCCACAGCGTCCAGTAGACGTTCTCCATGCCCGGCACGCCGAGGCCCGTCTGGAGCATCGTCAGGTTCGGCAGATAAGCGACGAGTGGGCTGCGCCCCTCCACCGGTGTCTGGCCGACGGCGAAGAAGCTGAGCAGCGCGAGAGACACGCCGACCCAGTAGGCCGGGAAGATACGCACGGTGCGTGATACCGCGAAGTCGCCGACGCCCCGTCCCCACGCGCTCATCAGGATCACGAATCCGCTGATCAAGAAGAACAGGTCCACGCCGAGGTTCCCGAAGTGGGTGATCGGCGCGAGGACCGGCATGTTGTGATGGTTCTCCACACCCCACCCGGCGATGCGGCCCACGTAGTGGTGCAACAGCACCAGCACGGCCGCGACGAACCTGAGCAGGTCCAGTTCGCGCAGCCGAGACCGGTCCGGGGGCGGGACGGAGGTCACCGGCTCGCCTCGGCCGCCGGCGGCTGGGCACGGCGGCGTTCCTCGCGCTTCTTCAGCAGCAGGTCCGCGGCGGTGTCGATGTCGCCGTCCCACAGCACGCCGCCTGCCTCCAGGAAGACACCGCGCGTGCAGAGCCGCCGCAGGAGAGCGGCGTCGTGCGCGACGATCACCATGGTGCGGCCGCTCTCGCGGTACTCGTGGAGACGTTCGATGCACTTGCGGCGGAACAGCGGGTCTCCGACGGCGAGGACCTCGTCGATGAGGAACACGTCGGGGTCGGTGTGCACGGCGATGGAGAACGCCAGCCGCATGAACATGCCGGACGAGTAGAACCGGACGGGCTGGTCGAGGAACCGCCCGATGTCGGCGAACTCGACGATCGCGTCGAACTTGCGGAGCGTCTCGGCACGGTCCATGCCGAGGATGGCGCCGTTCAGGAAGACGTTCTCCCGGCCGGTGAGATCGGGATGCAGGCCGGCGCCCACCTCGATCAGCCCGGCGACGCGTCCGCGGACCCGCACCGAGCCCTCGTCCGGCGGCATCACACCTGAGATGATCTTCAGGAGGGTGCTCTTGCCGGAGCCGTTCACCCCGACCAGCGCGACGGCCTCTCCCACGGTGATGGTGATCGAGACGTCGTCCAGCGCGGTGAACGTGTCGCGGAGCCGCTCGCGGCGCAGCGCCCGCACCGTCATGTTCTTGATCGACCGGGCGTGCCGCAGCGTGAACTGCTTGGTCACCCGGTCGACGACGACCGCGCGCCGCGTCCCGTCCATCAGAGCTCCTCGGCGAAACGGCGCTGCAGCCGGCCGAAGACGAGCTGGCCGAGGCCGAGCAGCAGGACGGCCGCCGCCAGCAGGACGAGCCCGTCCCGAGTGAGGTCCGCCGGGAACTCGAACGCGCCGCCGGTCGTCGGCCACCAGAAGGCCCGCTCGAACAGCATGACGCCGACGGCCATCGGATTGGCCAGGTAGGCGTCCAGCGCCCAGCCGGGCGCGGTGTCCCGCACCAGCGTCCACGGGTAGATCATCGGCACCGACCAGGTGACGAACAGGGTCGCGATGTCCACGACCTTGTCGGTGTCGCGGTAGAAGACGTGCAGGGCCGAGCAGATCAGTCCGAGGCCGATGCCGATCGTGGCGACGAGCGCGAACCCGAGCAGCGCCGAGCCGATCGCCGCGGCCGACGGCGTCCAGCCCCAGACGACCGCGACGGTCAGCACGATCGCGAGGCCCGGCAGCAGGTGCACGCACGACACCAGCAGCGACGCCACCGGGAACAGCTCGCGCGGCAGGTAGACCTTCCGCACGAGCGGCGCGTTCCCGAGCACCGAGTGCGTGGTGTTGATCAAAGTCTCGTTGAAGAAGGAGACGAGCACCAGCGCCGAGAACATGAAGATGGGGAAGTGCTCCAGGTGCTTGCTCATCCCGAGGAAGATGCCGGCGACGAAGTAGAACACGGCGAAGTGCGCGGCGGGCCGCACGTAGGACCAGCCGAGGCCGAGCAGCGACCCCTGGTACCGCGCGCGCAGCTCCCGCCGCACGATGAGCTTCAGCAGGTAACGGCGCCGGAAGACCTCACCGAGCCCGCCGCCGCGCCCCGGCTCCATGAGCCCCGGTTCGTCCAGGCCGGCCGGCGCACCGGAAGCGGCGCTCACTGCCGCCGCCGCGCCTTTTCGAACGTCTCCCGCCACTCCTCCTGGGAGGTGAGCCCCGGCAGCGCGTCCCGGTACCGGCGACTCAGCACCGCCCAGTCCTTGCCGAGGTGGGCGTGCAGCGCCGACGCGCGCCTGACCAGCGACCAGAACCGCTGCGGGTCACGCTGGTACCAGGAGACCTTGGTCCCGTCCGCGGACGAGACGAGCGCGCTGTTGAACTTGGTCAGCAGCCACCATGTCTGGTCGACGTGCGGGACGAGGGCCTCCGGATGGGTCTTCGGGTACGGGCCGACCGGCTTCACCTGCCGGGCCGCGCCGAGGATCGCCGTCTGGAACATCGCCCGCCGGTTCTTCGGCGGGACGACGTCGCGTCCCTTGCGGGGCGGCTTGCGGCGCCGGACGGCGGGGAACTCGTCCAGGTCCGGCTTGGCCTGCGCGTCCACGAAACCGGCGCGCAACTCCCGCAGCTCGCCCATCTTCGTGATGATCGACGGGTGCAGGTCCTCGGGACCCTTGAGCGCGTCCTCGATCGCCAGCAGCATGAGCTCGGCCGTGGAGTACTGCATGGCCAGCGCGTGCTTGATGGTGATGAACAGGCTCTCCTTGAGCATGTTGCCGCCGCGCTCGTACGGGGAGTACAGCAGCGCGGTGACGATCCTGTTCCGTTCGGTGAAGTACGCCTGCCAGTCGGTCATGACGTCCTTGGAGTGCCACGGCACGTGCCACACCGCCGCCCCCGGAAGCGAGACCGTCGGGATGCCCGCCGCCTTGGCGCGGAGCCCGTACTCGATGTCGTCCCACTTGATGAAGAACGGCAGCGACAGCCCGATCTTCCGGATGACCTCGACCGGGATCAGGCACATCCACCAGGCGTTGTACTCGACGTCCGCGCGGCGGTGCAGCCACGGGGTGTGGCGCAGTGGGTTCGCGGCCAGATCGTGCGACAGTTCGGTGTGCGGGGCCGGGACCATCCACCAGCGGTAGCGGGCGACGGTCTCGCCGAACACGTGCAACACCGACCGGTTGTACAGGTCGAGCATGTGGCCGCCGACGAGCATCGGGCCGCGCGCCAGGTCGGCGAACGTCGCCGAACGCAGGATCCCCTCGGGCTCCAGAATGACGTCGTCGTCCAGGAGCAGCGCGTAGGTGCTGCGACCTGACTCGACGGTCTCGTGCATGACGCGGGCGAAGCCGCCGGAGCCGCCCAGGTTGGCCTGGTCGATGACGCGCAGCCGGTCGCCGAGCGCCTCCTGGGCCGCCGGGAAGTCCGGGTGGTCCTCGACTCGGTCGGTGCCCTGGTCCACCACGACGATCTCGTCGACGACGTCCAGCACGTCGCCCGCCGCGGCCAGCGCGGTGAGCTGCTCGACGCAGAACTTCGGCCGGTTGAAGGTGGTGATGCCGATGGTCGCGGTGCCCGGCTCCGTCCGGTCGGTGGCCGCACACCAGTCCGCGCTGTCGAGGACGGCGGTGCGGCCGTCGGCGACCAGGTCGAACCAGTACCAGCCGCCGTCGATGAACGGGGCCAGCGGCAGGTCGATGTTCTCCTCGACCGACGAGTCGGAGTCGATGTGCAGCGACTTGATGCGTTCCAGATGCCCCTTGCCGGTGGAGCGGTAGATGAGGATCGTCGCCTCGCCGCGCACCCGGACACGCAGCCGGACGTTCTCGACCGTGCTCCAGCGGCGCCAGTACCCGGCCGGGAAGGCGTTGAAGTAGGTGCAGAAGGACACCCGCGTCCCGGACGGCACGACGAGGCTGCGGCGCCCGATGATCTCGGCGCTGTCGTCCTGGGAGGCGGGACGGTACGTCGCCGCGCGCACGGCGCCGCCGTCCTGCTCGGCGAGCACCTGCTCCGCCGCGCTCTTGAGGTCGGCGGTGCGGCGGCCGAACACGGCGTTGCCGTCCACGTACAGCTTCAGCACGTCGAAGTCGCGCTCGCCGGGCATCACGACCCGGTGCAGCACGCGCAGGCCCGCGCCCGGCACGGCGTCGGGGTGTTCTTCGGCGAGCTCCTCGGGGAGCTCGGGCTCGGCCGCCCGCTCGGTCATCGGTCAACTCCTCCGCTGGTCGGCCGTCCGCCCCGCGTGAAGTGGGGCCGCAGCCGATTGTCGACCATGCCCAGGGCGCTGGCGATCGCCATGTGCATGTCGAGGTACTGGTACGTGCCGAGCCGCCCGCCGAACAGGACGCCGTCCTCCCGCCGCGCCATCTCCCGGTACCGCAGCAGGCGCTCGCGGTCCTCGGCGGTGTTGATCGGGTAGTACGGCTCGTCGCCCCGTTCGGCGAACCGGGAGAACTCCCGCATGATGACCGTCCGGTCGTCCGGGTAGTGCCACCGCTCGGGATGGAAATGCCGGAACTCGTGGATCCGGGTGTAGGGGACGTCCTCGTCGGCATAGTTCATCACCGGGGTCCCCTGGAAGTCGCCCGTCGGCTCGACGCTGGTCTCGAAGTCGAGCGTCCGCCAGCCGAGCTCGCCCTCGGCGTAGCCGAAGTAGCGGTCGAGGGGGCCGGTGTAGACGACGGGGACCCGCCCGGTGAGGTCGTCGCGCAGGTCGAAGAAGTCGGTGTTCAGCCGGACCTCGATGTTCGGATGGTCGGCCATCCGCTCCAGCCAGGCCGTGTAGCCGTCGACCGGCAGGCCCTCGTGGGTGTCGCTGAAGTAGCGGTTGTCGAAGGTGTACCGGACCGGGAGCCGGGTGATGACGTCCGCGGGCAGGTCGCGCGGGTCGGTCTGCCACTGCTTGGCCGTGTAGCCGCGGATGAACGCCTCGTACAGCGGGCGCCCGATGAGCGACACCGCCTTCTCTTCGAGGTTGCGCGGCTCGTCCCCGGCCACGATCTCCCCGGCCTGCTCGGCGATCAGCGCGCGCGCCTCGTCCGGTGTGAACGCCCGGCCGAAGTACTCGCAGATCGTGCCGAGGTTGATGGGCAGCGGGTACACGCGGCCCTTGAACGTCGAGTAGACGCGGTGCTGGTAGCCGGTGAACCGCGTGAACCGGTTGGCGTACTCCCACACGCGCTCGTTGGACGTGTGGAAGAGGTGCGCGCCGTACCGGTGGATCTCGATGCCGGTGCCGGGCTCGTCCTCGCTGTAGGCGTTGCCGCCGATGTGGTCGCGCCGGTCGAGGACCAGCACCCGCAGCCCCAGCTCCGCCGCGCAGCGCTCGGCGACGGTGAGCCCGAAGAAGCCCGAGCCCACCACTACAAGATCAACGTTCACGGTCCATCTTCCTGCGACGCCCCCGCCGCGTCATGAGAGCGGCCCGTCCCCGCGTTCCGGTCCGCAGCCCGCGCGGGCTAGGAGAGAATGACACATGCTGCGCGGCCAACATACCGGCGCTGTCATTCGAGATGTGTGGAATCAACCCGGTTGGCCGGTTGTACCCTTCGGGTGATCCGGATCGGCGCCACGCGCGTCCGCACGCGAGCTCGCAGAGGAGTCATCTGGTGGCAGCGGTCCCCGGTCCCCCGCCGGCCGTGTACCTCCACATCGGCGCGCCCAAGAGCGGGACGACGTTCCTGCAGGGCCTGCTGTGGAGCAACGCCGAGGCGCTGTCCGAGGCGGGCGTCCTGCTTCCCGGCGGCTCGTTCGGCGAGCAGGTCCGCGCCACCCGCGACCTGCGCGGGGTGGAACCGGAACCGGACGAGCCCGGACCCGGCTGGGACGGCGCCTGGGACGAGCTCGTCGAACAGATCAAGGAGCCGTCCGGTCACCGCACCGCCGTGATCTCGCACGAGGTGCTCTGCTCGGTGGACGCCGAAGGCGCCGAACGTGCCGTGCGGTCGCTCGCGCCCTGCGAGGTCCACATCGTCTACTCCGCCCGCGACCTCGCCGTACTCCTCCCCTCGGAATGGCAGGAGTACGTCAAGCACCGGTTCCACTTCGACTTCGAGCACTGGCTGCGCGAGATCGCCGACGGCCCGTCCGGCGACGGCGCGGCACGGTGGTTCTGGCAGGTGCACGACATCCCCGACGTGCTCGGACGCTGGTCGCCCCATGTCCCGCCGGAACGGGTGCACGTCCTGACCGTGCCCGGCCGGGACGCACCCCGCGGCCTTCTCTGGGAGCGCTTCGCCGGACTGCTGGGCATCGACCCCGCAGTGGCGGACCTGTCCGAGACCCACGCGAACGCGTCGCTGAGCTGGACGGAGACCGAGCTGCTGCGCAGGGTCAACGCCGCCATCGACGACGAGGCTCCGATGTGGCTGTACCACCGGCTGGTCACCGATGTCCTCGCGCTGAAGGTGCTCCCCGGCCGCAGCGAGCCCGGCCGGGTGCCGCTGCCCTCCGGCCATCGCGCATGGGCGCAGGAAAAAGCACACGAACACGTCGATTGGCTCCGTTCCGCCGGCCACGACGTGGTCGGCGACTTGAACGAGTTGCTGCCCGGGGAGCCGCCGGGAGCCGACGGACCCCGCGACGCGCCCGGCGACGCGGTGCTGCTCGACACCGCGGCCCACACCATCCTCGGGCTCCTCGACCGGATCGAGATGCTCCGCGAGGAGATCGCAGCGCTCCGCGACGAGCGTCAGGAGCAGCACCGGACCGCCCTCCCCAAACTGATGGCCCGCCATCTCAGCGAACGCAACCAGGCCGTCTGGAAGATGCGGGTCGGGTACTGGCACCTCGTCGAGCGGCTCAGGGGCATCGAACCGCCTCCCGGGCCAACGGACGGAACGGAGGCCGATGCCGCGGACGAGCCCGGCACCGCCCTGTCCCGCCGGGCCGTGCCGCGATGAGCACCGTCCCGCGGGTCACCGCAGTCGTCGTCACCCACGACCGGCGCGACCTGCTGACCGAGGCGCTGGAGGCGCTCGCCGCCCAGACCCGGCGGCCGGACTCGGTCATCGTCGTGGACAACGCCTCCACGGACGGCACCCCCGGCCTCGTCCGCGAGCGGTTCCCCGAAGCCGACCTCCTCGCTCTCGGTGCCAACACCGGCGGTGCCGGCGGTTTCGCGGCGGGGATCGCCCGCGCGCTGGACACTCCGGGGACCGGGCTGATCTGGCTGATGGACGACGACACCGTCCCCGAGCCGGGGGCGCTCGCCGCCCTGCTGGACGCGCGCGAACGGGCGTCCGGGGAGCCCGTGCTCATCGCCAGCCGGGTCGTGTGGACCGACGGCCGCGACCATCCGATGAACACCCCGCGCGTCAAGCCAGGTGCGTCACGGGCCGAGCTGGACGCCGCACAGGAGATCGGGTGCCGGCCCGTCCGGTCCGCGTCCTTCGTGTCCGTGCTGGTCGACGCGGCGGCGGTCCGGGAACGCGGATTGCCGGTCGCCGACTACTTCCTGTGGAACGACGACTTCGAGTTCACCACCCGGCTGCTGCGCGGACGGATCGGTCTCTACTGCCCCGCGAGTGTCGTCGTCCACAAGACCGGCACCTTCGGCGGGACCGACGCCGATCCCGGCGACCGCTTCTACTACGAGGTCCGCAACAAGATCTGGCTGTTCACGCGCAGCCGCGGTCTGGCGCCGGCCGAACGCGTCGTCTACGCAGGGTCGTCCATCCGGCGGTGGGCGCGCACCTACCTGCGCTCACACGACCGCGCCACCTTGCGCAAGGGGCTGCGGGAGGGCGTGCGGGACGGGCTGCGGCGGCGTCCCCGCCCCACCGAGGAAGTCATTTCGACCGCCCTGCGTCGATATGATCCCTGACGACGCAGATCACGCAGGGCCAAGCCGAGTGCCGAGGGGTGTGCGGGTGTGACTCCGAAGGGGACGCCGGACGGCGAGCATGGGGACGAGCTGCCCGATGACTCGCGGACGCAGATCTTCCGGCAGGCGGCCGCGCCGTCCGGCGGAATCGCGGACATGACGATGTCGGACTTCTCGCGCTCTCCATCGGGCGAGAAGGCGGCGGACGATCCGGCGGACGACGAGGGGGCCGCCGAGGCCGCGCCGGGGGACGACGAGGAAGAGGGCGGCGCGGACCGGACCCGCGTCCAACAGGCGCCGGGGTGGTCCGAGCCGCAGGATGTGCAACCCCCGCCGCTTCCCCCGCCCCCCTGGGCCCTGCAGATCCCGGAGGCGCCGCAGTCTCCGCAGTTCCCGACCCCGCCGCCGCAGGCCGCGGCGCCTCAGCCCCAGGCTCCCGCGCCCCAGCCGCCGGCCCCGCAGCCTCCCGCGCCCCAACCGCCGGGCGCCCCGCAATTCCCCTCCCCGCAACTTCCCGCAACCCCGCAACCGTCGGCTCCGCAGCCTCCCGCGCCCGAGCCGTTCCCCTGGGCGCAGGAGATTCCAGGCTCCCCGAGTCCGACTCCGGCTCCAGCTCCGGCTCCGCCCGCCTCGGAGCCGTTCCCGTGGGCGCAGGAAATCCCCGGGCAGGCCCCGCCCGCGCCGGCGCCGCCGTCGTCTCCGGCGCCTCCGCCGTTCCCCTGGGCGCAGGAGGTCCCCGGCGCTCCCGGGGCGTCCGGCAATCCGGTGCAGGGCAACCCCGTCTCCGCCGCGCCGCCGGTGGCCCCGCCGCCGGCCGACGAGCCGTGGCGTTCGACCTCCAAGCCGAAGCGCAAGCGCAAGGGCGTCAACAAGAAGATCCTCTTCGGCGTCGTCGGCGGCGTGGCCGCCGCCGCGCTGGTCGCGGGCGGCGTCGTCGTGCTGCTCGGCCGCGGCGGCGACTCCGGCGGCGGGGACGGCGGCGCGCGGCTCGCGGGCGCGCTGTTCCCGGCCGACCCGGCGGCGCGATCCGACGGCCGCGACCAGGAGCTCACCGGTGTCGCCGCGTCCGGCTCCACCGTGGTCGCGGTGGGCGGCGAGGCCGACCCCGGCAACTACCGGGGCGTGTTCCTGGTGTCCGCGGACGCCGGCCGCACCTTCGAGGCCGCCGAGGTCCGGGGCGGAACGGACGCCACCGAGGTCCCGCGACTGGTCGCCGGCGGCCAGGGCGGCTGGGTCGCGATCGGCACCCGGCCGGCGGGCGGCGTCGTGTGGACGAGCGATGACGGCCGGAGCTGGCAGCGCCAGCCCGACGCGGCCGGCGACGTCTTCGGCCCGGGCAACCGCGTGTCGGTGCTCATCCGCACGGACAAGGGCTTCCTCGCCCTCGGCGAGCACTCCCGCAAGGGCGACTTCACCGATTCGGCGCCCGCCACCTGGCTGTCGGCAGACGGCCGGAACTGGGACGCGCTGACCGGCGCACAGGTCGGCATCCCCATCCGCGGGGCGGTCGTGCTGGAGCAGGCCGCGTCGAACGGCAGCGTGATCCTGATGGAGAGCGCCCACACCCCGAAGCCGGGCAAGTCGTCCTTCCGCCGCGCATGGCGTTCCACGGACGGTGGCCGCACCTGGTCACCCGCGAAGATCCCCGCGCCGAAGGGCACCAGCGGGCTGGCGGTCGGCGGCGGTCAGGCCGGGCTGCTGGCCGTCCGCGAGGTCAAGTCCGGCAAGTCGTCCTACGGCCAGGTCTATACGTCCAAGGACGCCGCCGACTGGCAGAAGGGCGGGAAGCTGGCGCCGTCCGGCTACCAGCAGGTCCAGATGCTGCTTGGCACCGACGCCGGCTTCGCGGGCATCGTCCAGCGCGGACGCGATCTGCTGATCTCCCGCTCGGCGGACGGCGGTTCCTGGGAGGACGCGGGCACGCTCCCCGCCGCGTCCGGCCGGAGCGTGCTCGGGGCGGCCGTCACCGGCGGCGGCCAGACCGTGCTGGTCGGCCGGGACCCCGGCAACGGCGACCTGAACCCGCTGCTGGCCGTGCGGGACCAGGGCGGCGCGGACGTGACCGCCGACCCGTTCAAGATCCCCGGCGCGTTCCGCAAGGACCAGGCCGTCGCCGCCGTCGCCGCGAAGGGCGCCCAGGCGGTCGCGTCCGGCAGCACCGGCGGCGACGCCGCGATCTGGACGTCGGCGGACGGCTCCACCTGGAGCCGTGCGCGCTTCTCCGGCGGGATCTCCCGCCCCGGGCTGCAACGGCTGACCTCTGTCGCCGGCGGCGACGCCGGCTGGCTGGCGGTCGGCGACAGCGGCGCCGCCGTGCGCGCCCCGCTGGTGCTGGCCTCCACGGACGGCGCGATCTGGAAGCCCGTCGACACCGACCCGGTGTTCGAGCAGAGGGGGTCGCAGGCCCTGTCCACCTACGGCGCCGCCGCGGGACCGTCCGGCTATGTCGTCGTCGGCGACGACGGACCGTCCGGCGCGATCTGGTTCTCTCCCGACCTGCGGACGTGGCGGCGCGGCGGCGGCGAGCACCGCAACGACCTCACCGCCGAGCAGAACGGCAACCGCTGGATCCGCTCGGCCGCCGGCGGATCGTTCGGCTTCGTCGCGGCGGGCGGCGTGTTCGACGCGGAGGCACCCGGCACC
Source organism: Actinomadura chokoriensis (assembly GCF_041463665.1). Classification (GTDB taxonomy): domain Bacteria; phylum Actinomycetota; class Actinomycetes; order Streptosporangiales; family Streptosporangiaceae; genus Spirillospora; species Spirillospora chokoriensis_A. Next base: position 62,860 of record NZ_JAXCEJ010000027.1, on the reverse strand, counting down.
CGGCGTCCGGCGGTGTGGACGTCGGCCGACGGCAAGAAGTGGCGGCTCCAGCAACTCAAGCTGCCCGCCGGGGTGTCGCAGGGCTCTCTCACGCATGTGACGGCCAAGGGCGACGTCCTGGTCGCGGCCGGCGACGCCGTGGGCTCGTCCGGGACGGCCGTTCTCGCCTACGTCTCCACCGATGGCGGCAAGACCTGGAACGAGACCGACCTGCCGGCGCCCGGCTCGGAGGGCTCGGTCGAGATCACGGCGATCACGGCGGCGCCGAGCGGTTTCGTGGTCACCGGGACCGCCGGCGAGAGCGGCACGGCCGACGTCGTCTCATGGACGTCGGCCGACGGAACCTCGTGGGAGGCGCGGACACCCGGTGGGGACGCCCTTTCCGGCGCCGGCAGGCAGGAGATCACGGGCTTGGCGCCGTTCAAGAACACCGTCCTCGGCGTCGGCCGCACCGTCACCGGATCCGGCGAGCAGCCGGTCCTGTGGACGCGGAACTGACCGCCGACCGCTAACCGCGTCGTTCCGGTTCGCCCGGCGTCCCGGGGCGCGGCGGCGTGAGGGTCGGCGGGGTCTGGTCGGGGCGGCGGGCGTGGCGGGGGATGTAGGAGAGGGCGCCGGCGGGGAGGTCGGTGACGGCGCGGTCGCGGGAGCGGTTGCGGCGGGCGCCGTAAGGGGCGACGACGGCGCGGTAGAAGGGTTTGCGGATCATGGTGGGGACGAGGCGGTAGCCGCCGCGGACCATGACGTTGCGCCAGTACTGCGGCTGGGAGATGAAGCCCTCGCGCAGCATCTCGCGCTGCAGCCGCAGTTCGGAGCGGAGCAGGTCGCGGCCGCCGCGGCGCTCGTAGGCGCCCTCGCCGACGCGGTAGTAGACGAGGGGCTCGGCGACGTTCACCATCCGGGCGCCGTTCGCGATCATGCGGACGAACAGCCAGTAGTCCTCCATCAGCGGCAGGTCGCCGTAGCCGCCGGCGGCGACGACGGCACTGCGCCGGTAGACGACCGTCGGGTGGTTGAACGGGTCGTGCAGGCGCGAGTAGCGGGCGATGTCGGCGGGGTCGCTCGGCGGGATGCGGCGGCCGACGATGTCGGTGACGTCGGTGCCGAACTCCAGGAGGCCGGCGCCGACGAGGTCGGCGCCCGCGCGGACGAGCGGGACCTGGGTCTGGAAGCGGTGCGGCATGGCGACGTCGTCGGCGTCCATGCGGGCGACGATGTCGTGCCGGGCGGCGTGCAGGCCCGCGTCGAGGGCGGGGCCGAGACCCCGGTTGTGCCTCAGATGGACGAACTCGACCTCGACCGGGCTGCCGGAGACCAGCGTGCCCAGGCAGTCCGACAGTGCGGGCGGGACGGGGCCGTCCTGGACGAGGACCACCTGGTCGGGACGCAGCGTCTGCAGCTGCACGGCGCTGCGGAACGCGTCCCGGACATGCTCTGCCTGGTCGCCGCCGTAGACGGTCATCAGCAGAGTGAAGGGTTCGGGCTGCATGCGTCCGTTCCGGGGGAGCTGCTTAGGCCGGCGGAGCGCGATGCGGGGAGGCGGCTCGTGGGGCCAGGGTCGGGGGGATTCAACTAGGCCGTCCTACTAGGGACGCTTTGCTGCGGTTGAAGGTTGGCGCGGCCAAGATATCGCTGTTGCGTGGCCGGATCAGGTCCGAGCGCAGATGTCGCGGTCGGCGCGGATCTCGCCCGCGAGTTTGGGCACCACCGGCTTCAGCGCGCGCAGTTCGGCGCCGTCCTTGCCGATGACGAGGTACACGTAGCCGGGCTTCGCGGACCGCCAGGCGCGCGGCGGATGCCCGGGCACCGCGATCGCCAGACGGGCGGCCTGCCGCTCGGCGCCCGCACCGTAGAGGATCATGGTCCGGGCGTACCTCTTCCGGCTGGTGCCGACCTTGACGATGTGGAAGCCCCGCTCGCCGAGCTGGTCGGCGGTCCGCTGGGCGAGTCCCGGCGCGGCGGACGCGTTGTAGACGCCGACCTTCACCTGCGCGGGCGGGACGGGCTGCACCGCGTTCTGCGCGGGTGCCTGGGTCGGCGCCGGGTCGGGGACCTTGTTGTCCTCCCGGACGGCCCTGAACAGGGGTTCGGCGAGGGCCTGGTCGAACTGGACGCGGTTCTTGTCCTGCGGGTAGGCCTGCACCGGCACGGTGACGAACCGGACCTTCCCGGCGCTCATCCCGCGCAGGCCGGACGCGAGCTTCTGCATCACCGACAGCGTGAGCCGGTCGTCGACCTTGATGGACTTGGTGGCGGCGGAGAGGAAGCCGTAGGTCCGTCCCGGGTCGGTGAGCATGCCCTTGCCGGTGGCCTTCTTGACGACCGAGGCCATGAACGCCTGCTGCCGTCTGATCCGGTCGAGGTCGGAGCCGTCGCCGAGGACGTAGCGGGTGCGGACGTAGCCGAGCGCCTGGTCGCCGTGGACGACCTGCCGTCCCGCGCGCAGGTGCAGTTCGGCCTTGGGGTCGTCGATGCGCCTCGGCACGCAGATCTCGACGCCGCCGAGGGCGTCCACGACCCGTTTGAAGCCGGCGAAGTCGACCTCGACGTAGTGGTCGATGTGGATCCTCGTGAGCGACTCGATCGTGCGCCAGGTGCAGGCCGGGCCGCCGTTGGAGAACGCCGCGTTGATCATCCCGAACTGGGCGGGGATCACGGTGCCGTTCTTCTTCTTGCACGGCGGCATCCGCACCATCGAGTCGCGCGGGAAGCTGATGCCGATGGCGCTCTCCCCGCCGGGCGAGATGTGCAGCAGGATCGTGGTGTCGGAGCGCCGCCCCGCCTCGACGCCGTAGCGGGCGTTCTCCCCGGCGCGGCTGTCGGACCCCATCAGCAGGATGTTCAGCGAGCCGTTGAGCTTGGGCGGACGGTTCTCGCCGAGCCTGCCGTCGACGTGCTCGCGGTCGATCTGGCCGTCCAGCCGCCGCCAGAAGCCGTAGGCGGTGAGGCTGCCCGCCACCAGCACCACCGACAGCGCGATCGAGACTCCGCCGAGCACGCGCCACAGACGCCCCCGCACCGGCGGCTCCGGTGGCGGCGGGGCGTCGTCCGCGTAGTACACGCCGGAGGGCGCGACGGTTCGCTGCATCGGTCACATTTCAACACAGATTGGACAGCCGTCACGTGGGCCACGGGAAACTCTCCGGCCGCCGGGTTCCGGCCGCACGGCCGCCGGGTCCCGGCCGCACGGCCGCCCCGCCGCACGGGGTCCGCGGTGACTAGACTCCCGGTCGAGATGAGCACCGTAGACGCGCTGACCGACCAAGCGATGGTCGTCCTCCAGGACCGGCCGGTCGTGCCGCTGAGCGCCTGGCTGAACAGGGCCCTCGGCGAGTGTGCCGAGACCGGCCGCACCCTGCAGCTCGTCACGCCGCTGGAGTCCCGGCTGACGCTGCCGCTGCGCACCGCCGCGTCCGGCGACGACGTGCAGTGGATCGTGCGCAACGGCGACGGCTACTACGAGGGCCTCACCGGACGGCCGATGAAGTGGGGCGGGCGGACGTTCGTCCCCGTCCCGGAGGCCCGCGACTACGCGCCCGGGTTCACCACCCGCCCGACCGCGCCGATCGGTTCGCAGCTCACCCTCGTGTACCGGGTCAGGCACGGCGCCGAGGGCGACCTCGCCGGGACGGTCGAGCGGCTGCTGCAACTGCTCACCGGCAAGTACCCGGCCGGGCTCGGCCCCGCCGAGCCGCTGGAGCACCCGTGGCGCCGCGACCGGCTCACCGAGTACGCGCGCGGACGCTCCACCGTGCGGCTCGTCGTCGGCGGCGACGGGCCGCGTCCGGCGCAGGCGGTCTGCGACTACACGGCGGGCGAGGGCGGCACGGTCGCCGAGGTCAGCACCGTGACCGTCGGATACGCGCCCGAGGACCCCCCGCCCCTGCAGCACCTCCCGTCGCTCGTCGGCGCGCTCGCCGCCGACCAGCCGATCGCGTCGCTGTTCGTCCAGCTCACGCCGGGCCGCGCCGACCTCACCACCGAGCCCCGCTGGACGGGCGCGCCGGCCCCGGTCGCGCTGGCCGTCGCGGGCGCCGTGCACGGCCCGAACGGCATCCCCGGCCAGCAGGTCGGCCCGCCCCGCGCGCCGCTGACGTTCTTCCCGCTCGGGGACGGCCGCTCGCCGGACGGCTGGCAGCGGCACAGCATGCTCATGCAGCACCTCCAGTCGGCCTGAACCTCGCCCTGGTTCCGGCCTGGTTCCCGGCCTGATCCGGCCACGGGCTCCGGTAGCCGCAATAGGAGACATACTCCGCATACGACGCAGAGCGCCGATGATCTACCCGGAAGGGATGATGTACGGTCCTGCTCATGCGGATGCCCGGTCAGCTCGACGCGCTTGAACAGGCCGTCGAGGGGACTCTCGCCGAAGGGTCGTTCGAGTTCGACGGCGACGAGGCGGTGCTCCGCATCGAGGGGTCCCCCGTCGTCACCACCGGCTGGTTCCTCGGGCTCGGCATCGGCGGCGTGGCACTGCTTCTCGCCGGAGCCGTGCTGTCCATCGCCGGGCTCCAGGACGAGGCGCGGTGGGCGCTCGCACCCGGCGCGGCGCTGCTCGGCGCGGTCGCCTGCTTCCTGCTGCTGTGGCGCTTCACACCGCTCGCCCGGCTGTGGTCGTACCTGGAACTCCGGTTCGACGAGCGGGCCATCGTCCACCGGCGGACCCGGATACCGTTCGGCGACCTGCGCCCCGAGCACCTGGTGTGGAAGAACGGGCCGTTCTTCCGGCGCCTGTACGTCCGGCACCCGTCGCTGCGCAAGCAGCTCGCCGGGTTCTTCGACAGCGAGGAACGGCAGGCCGAGGAGTTCCAGCGGCGGCTCTGGGAGCTGATAGCCGAACCCGACCTGACCGGCGTCCTCCTGCACGGCAGCGACCTCACCCCGGTGCAGCGCTGGATCATCGGGGCGGGCGCCCCCTACGGCGCCGTCAACGGGTTCCGGGTGGACCGGCTCGGCGCCGCCCCCGGCGAGTCCGCCACGGCCGCCGACCGCCGCACCGCCCACGAGCTGCTGCAGGACCCCTGGGGCGCCTACGACCTCGAACAGCTCCTCGCCGCGGCCAACTGGCTCGTCCAGGACGGGCACCGCGCCGACTTCGACCAGGACGCCCGCCTCGCCGCCCGGCCTCCCGCCGCGCGGGAGGAGTACGGGACGCTGCTGCGCGAGGTCGACGCCCTCATCGCCGGCGACCGGCTCGAACCGCCGTTCGTCGAGCGGCTCATCGAGCTCGTCCGGGTCCGGTACGGGGACGAGGGCGGCTCCTACGCGCGGCTCGTCCCGGGGCTGCTGCGCGACGAGCCCGGCGCGGACGCCAGCGAGGAGGGCGCCGAGCTGGCCCAGTTCCTGCACCGGCTCTTCAACGACCGCGCCCACGCGGGCGAGGAGTTGCACCGGCTGGAGGTCCTCGCCGACCCGGCGCTGCGCGCGAACGTGGGGCGCTTCCTCATCTGGGACTACGGACGCGCCCTGATGCTCTACCGCTGGGGCCACATGGTGGGGTGGCTGACCGAGGAGTACTGCTGGGAGCGGATGCTCCCGCTGGCGATCGACATCCAGCGGCGGTACTCGTCCTGGCGGGACATGGCCACCTGCTACCTGCAGGGGCGGACGCTCTGGTCGGGCGGCGGCGAAGAGTCGGCGCGGGCCCAGTACGAACGGCTCGTCGAGGAGCTCGCCACCGAGCCGCGCAGCCCCTGGAACCTCGTCCCGTGGGACCTGGACCTGACGCGCGACTGGCCGTGAACCCGGGGCGGACGCGTCAGCCGATCACGCCGCCCTGGTAGGCGTCCCCGGGCAGGCCGCCGGGCGCCGGGGCGCCGCCGACCTGGTCGTCGCCGTGGTCGGACGCCTTCCAGCTGCGGGCCGGGGCGTCGCTCGCGCCGTCCGGGTAGACGGTCCCGCCGCACCAGCGCACGAGCGAGTCGGCGAAGGTGCGCGCGACCCGCATCGCGTCCGGCAGGTCGGCGACCGCCCGGACGTCCACCCACCACACCGGCACGCCGACCCGGTGGGCGAACTCGGCGCCGAGCAGCCGCTGGATCTCGCTCTGCGCGGAGACCTGCACCGCGTCCTCGATCGAGACGAGCAGCCGTCCCTCGGCGTCGTACAGCAGGGTCGGCTCCGGCTCCCCGCCGCGCAGCTCCAGCTGCTCGCCCATGGCGATCATGCCGTCGGCCACGGCGTGCACGTCCGGGCTGCGCCGCACCAGCGCCACGAGGTCACTGCTCATCGGTCACCTGCCTCCCCTCTCCTCCGCAACTTTATGAGAGATCCGCACGCGCTGCCCACGGGACGGGCCCGCCTGGAGCGACATACCTACCATTCACCGTGATACGGCCACGTTCCGCCCGCTACTCTGGTCCGATCTTCCGCCACCCCGCTTGAGCATCGGCACGGAGCGATCATGTATCCCCCTCAACGGCCGGGCCCGCCGCCCGGCGGCCCGGGCTTCCCGCCGGGCCCGCCCGGCCCCTACGGCGGCCCGGGTTTCCCGCCGCCGCCGCGCGGCGGCGGCGGCGCCCTGATCCCGCTGCTGATCATCGGCGTGGTGGTGGTCCTCGCCGTGGTCGGGGTCGGCACGTTCCTTGTGGTCAGCAGCGACGACGACGGCAGGACGTCCGCGTTCCCCAGCTACACGCCCTACTCTCCGCCGACGCCCACCTACTCCCCCATCGAGCCGACCCCCACGCGATCGACCGGCGGGACGCCCGGGGACCCGTCCGGGGTCCTGTCGGCGACCGTCCGGACGGCGAAGGGCAACACCTTCACCAGGGTCGGGACCCGCACCCAGTCGTGCACCAGCCGCGCCAACTCCCGGCTGCGCACGGCACTGCGCACGTACCCGTGCACGGGCCTGATGCAGTCGGCCGTCTACGCCGACCCGGCCAAGAAGATCATCACCTCGGTCTCGATCATGACGCTGTCCAGCCCGTCGGCGGCGAGCAGCGTCAGCCGGGTCACCACCGACAAGGGCTGGCCTCTGCTGCTCACCCCGTCCACGGCCAGCGGCCTGCCGCAGCCCCGGCCCGACCCCGCCTACTGGACGCGTTCGTGGACGCAGGGCTCGCGCGTGATCTACGCGCAGTCCTACTGGTCGTCGGGCTCCGCCACCGGCGGCCGGGAGGGCAGCGTCTTCGCCACCGCCGGTGAACTGGGCGTGGAGATCACCAACACCCTCATCTGGACCGACTGACCGCCGTCGCCCGAAGCCGCGGACCCATCCGGCCCGACGGCGTTCCGGCGCTCAGCGCGCCGTGCCCGCGGTGAGCGCCCGCGCGAACACCTCGTGCACGACGCGGGTCGCCGCGGCCCGTGCGGCGGCGGAGACCTTCGACATGTCCACCGAGCTGCCGGTGGCCAGGTGCCGGTCGTACGGGACGAACACCACGGGCAGGCCCCAGGCGGCGAGCATCTGGTGCGCCCGGTGCAGGTCGGCCCCCACCTGGGGAGCGTGCGAGACCATCGCGATGACCGTCCGGCGCAGCAGGTCCTGCTGGTCGTTGTTCGCGTACCACTCGAGCGCCCCGCGCGCGCTGAGGGCGCCGTCCACCGTGCCCGGCGTGACGAGGACGAGACCGTGCGAGGCCGCGACGACACCCCGGTTCAACTCGGTGAGGATCCCGGCGCCGCAGTCGATGACCGTGGCGCCGACATAGCGGGCCACCAGGTTGAGCGCGCTCTGGAACATCTCCAGCGTGAACTCGCCCGCGATGCGTCCGCCCCGCGTCGACGACAGGACGAACAGACCCTCGGGAGTGCGCGCGAGGTACCGCGACGCCTCCTCGAACGTGCGCGGGTTCTGCCCGGCGAGGTCGAACAGCGACAGCTGCGTGCGGACACCTAGGCGCAGCGGCAGCGAGCCCAGTTCGGCGTCGGCGTCGGCGGCGAGCACCCGGTCCTGCCGGTGCCGGGCCAGCTCGGTCGCGACCAGCGCCGCCATCGTCGTCTTGCCCGCGCCGCCGCGCACGCTGGCGACCGCGATCTGCCGGGTGCTCGGCACCGGGTGCCGCATCAGTTCAAGGAACGCGGCCATCTCCCGCGCCTCGCGGGACCCGCCGCCGACGGCCTTGCGGACGTTGCGTCCCATACGGCGGCCCAGCGGATCGCCGTGCTGGTTCTTGCGGACCAAGTCCTCGGCGGGGACCGCCGCCGCCGCGTCCGCAGGCCCCTGCGCCACCGGCTGGACCGGTGATTGCGGTATCGCCTGCGGGTCGACGGGCCCTGTGGCGGCCGGGCTCGCGGCGCCCTGGTCGGCGCCCGGCTGGGCCGGGGCGTCCGCGGTGTCCACCCCGATGAGGGGGTTGACCGCCGCCGCCCAGTCGAAGTCGAAATGCGTCGGCGGCGCGACCGGTGGCGGCTGCTCCTCCTGGGGCTGCTCGGGCGGTGCGTCCGCCGGCTGCGGGACGGACTCGTGGACCATCGGGGGCGGAGGAGGCGGTGGTGGCGGCGGCTCGATGTCCTCGTGCGCCGGTTGCGAGAACGCGGGCGGAGGCGGAGGCGGCGGAATCTCGGCGCCCCCCTGCGACGGCGACTCCGCCTGAGGCGGGAACGAGGGCTGCGCCTGCGGCGCGAAGGGGGGCTGCGGGGGCGGCTCGACGGCCGCCTGAACCGGCGCCGGCGGCGGCTGAGTGGCCACCTGAACCGGTTCCGGCATCACGACGGGGGCCGCTGCGGGCTGCTGCTCCGGAATCGGCAGAGGCGGCGCTTCGGCGCCCCAGGCGGGCTGCCCGGTCACGGACGTCACCGCCTCCAGCACCTGCAGTCCCCGCTGCGAAACGCCGAGATCGCGCAGGACGGCCTGCTGCCAACTAGAGTCCGGCACCCAGCCCCCTTTCGTCGCACGACAGCCTACGAGGTCCGGAGCCGACCGTCGCCCGGACAGTCACGGAACGCACGGAACGCACGGAACGCGCCGGACCGCCGCGACTGCGCCACGCGCACCCGGCCGCATCCTCGCCGCACCTCCTTCGCTGCAGCTCCCTCGCCCGTCTCCCGCAATCACCAGGCCGCGGACAGGTACAGCTAGCGGGGCGGCGGCATGGGAGGACCGCCCTCTGGCGGGCGCTGGCCCGGCGGCACGGGCGGCTGCGGCTGGTACTGCGGCTGCCCGCCCTGGGGCGGACCCGGCGGATACTGGCCTCCCGGCGGCGGCTGCTGTCCGAACCCTGGAGGCGCGCCATAACCGGGACCAGGTCCCATCGGAGGCGGCGGCGATCCGCCACGCTTCCGCCGCGTGAAGAAGAACGCGAAGACGCACACCCCCAGCAGGACGACGACGATCGCGCCCCACACGATGAAGACGGACGAAGAGGAGTCGTCCTCCTTCGACGCCGCCGGAGCGCCCGACTTGGCGCCTTCCGGATGATGGGTCTTCATCCACCGGTCGAACTCGTCGAACACCGGATTCGCGCTGCTCTTCGGCGCCGTCCCCGCGAGCGGCCGGTAGGGGCGGATGATCCCGTACCCGGTCTTGTCGTCCTTCCCCTTCTCGTGCACGTCCATCGCCGAAGCGATGAGCTGCCGCACGACCTCGCGGTTCTTCATGTCCGGATGCTTGGCCCGGATGATGGCCACCGCCCCCGACACCAGCGCCGCGGCGGCGCTCGTACCACTGCCGTTATAGAGCTTCCCGTCCTTCAGGACGAGTTGCGTGTTGACGCCGGGAGCCGCCACCTTCACATACGGCTGCCGCTGGGTCTTCTCCCACGGGTTGAACTTCAGATCGACGGCGCCCACAGAAAGGACACCATCACAGTTGGCGGGCGCGTTGCTGGAATTCGCACCGTTCCCGTCGTTACCCGTACTGGCGACAATGACCGCGTCCTTGCCCAGCGCATAGGCAATGGATTCTTGCAAGTCATTCTGGCAAGGCCCAGGCAGCCCCTGCGAAAGGTTGATCACCTGGGCTCCGTGGTCCACCGCATAACGGATGCCCTTGGTGTAGGCGGGGATGCTCTGTGCCACCACAGGCAGGATCTTGGCGTCCGGCGCGACCCCGACCATTCCTGTTCCACGACCCTGAGCGGCGATCAGCGAGGCCATTCCGGTGCCGTGACCGGGCGGCGAGTTCACCTGATCGAGGTCTTGCCGACCGTCGCCGCTTCCGTCCTCCGTGTTCGTACCCGGAAGAACCGCCCCCTGCAATTCCGGCAGGCTCGCCTGGACGCCTGTGTCGATCACCGCGACCGTGACGCCCTTACCCGTGGACAACGGCCAGAGGTGGCTCTGCACACCCCAAGTTTTGAACCACCACTCCTGCGGCAGCGGCTGAGGCGCGGCAGCAGCCGAGCCGGGATGGGCGACTGCGCCCAGGACGAGCAGGGCCAACGTCGTACTGGCCACTCTCCTAGCTCGGTGCAGCATCAGCGCTCCTCAACAACGGTCACGGTTCCACAAGAAGATCGGCAGGCCAGGTGACTCCTGGCCTGCCGATGCTGTCACGTTGACCACCCGACGTCTCTGCGTCAGCCGATCACCGGCGGTGCGGTGTCGTCGTTGCCGCCCCAGACGTCCTCGTCCTCGGTCAGCCACGTGCTGCGCTCGTGCTCCTCGCCGTCGCCGCCTCCGCGGCCCCCGGCGCCCATGGGCATTCCCATGCCGCCCATGCCGCCCATGGCGTTCTTGCCCAGCGCACCGGCGCCCGCGCCGAAGCCGCCGGGACCAGCACCGAGACCGCCGCCCAGACCGCCCGGGCCAGCACCGAGACCGCCGCCGGCGCCACCGCCGCCGAGGCCGGGAGCCCCGCCCGGAAGTCCACCGCCGCCAAGGCCGGGACCACCGCCCGGGCCACCGCCCGGCGGGAGGCTGGCCAGGTCCGTGCCGGGGATGCCACTGCCGCTACCAGGCCCGCCAGGCAGATTCGACCCGCCCGGCCCGCTCGGTCCGTTCGGAATGTCGGGTCCGTTCGGACCGCCAGGGAGATTCGAACCGGGGCCGCCCGGCATGTTGCCGGGGCCGGTCGGGCTGTCAGGGCTCTTGGGCAGATCGCTTGGCCCGGTCGGGCTGCTCGGCAGGTCGCCGGGCTTCGGGGATCCGCTCGGCCCGCCACCTGGCATCTTGGGGGAACCGGGGGGCTTGCCCGTGTTGGTGGGCGGCGGGTCTGTGTCGAAAAGGTTCGGATTCGTCTGGGGCATGTTCTGGATGATGCCCTTGGGGAAGTTGTTATTGGATTCGACGGTGCCGTTGTTGATGTTGTTCATCGCGTCTTCGGCACCGTAGTTGTTCGCGATGAGGCCGCCGATCGCGGCCGGCGCGGTCGCCGGGTTGGCGGCGAGCGCCCGCTCACCCCAGTTGACCGCGTCCTTGACCCAGCTGTCCATGGCGCTGCCGCTGCCGTACGCCTGCTTCCAGCTCCGCTGCGCCTTGGCGTGCGTCGTCAGCGCCTTGCTGGTCGTGTCGGCCTTGGTCTGGATCTCCTGGGCCTGGCGGTAGGCCTTGTTCATCTGGTCCATGGCCTTCTCGGCGTCGTCGCCGCCCCAGGCCTCGACCATCCGCGTCGCCTGGTTGTAGAGCAGGCCTACGGAGTCGTCCATTCTCTTTGCGACATTGCCATAAGTCGTCGCAGCAGTGTCCACCTTTTCGGGGTGCATACTGTCGACGACCTTCTTGACCTTGTCAAAATGGTCTTCCCAGACCTTCAGCTTGTTGAAGAAACCGCCGGTGCCCTCGTCACCGCCCTGGATGTGATCGACTCTGATCTTCTGTTCTTGGCCCACTGGTGATCACTTCTCCCTTCGCGTCTCGATCAGATGGTCGATCAAATGGCGGTGTGCGGGGAACCGGCCGCCTTCACACCCAGCTCGGAAGCGTCATCGGCCTTCTTGTGGTTCTTGCCCGATGCCCGGATGGCCTCGATCACCTGCGCGTACGCGGTCAGGAACTGATCATACGTGCCGCCGATCTGGTCGCGCGCCGCCGTGACGGTGCTGTACAGACCGCGTCCTGCCTGGTAGTCGCCCATCGCGCTTTCGGGCGGCGTGCCGTCCTCGATCTTGTCGCCGTAGCGCTGCGACTTCAGGTCACGCAGATCCTTCTCAAGCTTCTTCACGATGTCGTCGAGCGTGTCGTGATTGATCTTGATCTCTTTGCCGCCGGTCGTGGGCAGGCTCTTCGGGTGACCCATGTGCGCTTACCTCCTGTCAGCCTCTTGCTCTTCGACTGTCCGGGACACAGGACGGCACATGTTTCCCCCGTCGGACCCGGTGCGGCGAAGCAGGCCCTGGCCGAGTGCACGGCCAGGGCCATCTCACCCCGGAACTGCAGGATGAGTCATCGTCGGACGTCCGGTCAGCCCCAGATGCCCTGGTTGCTCCGCTCGGCCTGCTGGTAGTTGTCGTGCGCGTCGCGGATGGCCAGGCCCAGCTGCGCCACGACGTTCTGCATGTCCTTGGCCGCGCCGTCCCACTGCTTCTGAAAGACCCAGTAGGCCTCCTGGGCGGAGCCCTCCCACTGGTTGAGCTTCGTCCGGAGCTTGCCCTCCAGGTCGTTCAGCTCGTCCATCAGGGCACGCGCGGCCTGGCTGAACTGGGCCTCACCCTCGCTGAGGCCACCGAAATTGGCTCTCGTGTAGCTCATGATTCTCCTTCTCCAGCCGTTGTCACCTAATGAGAATTCGGTCAGGTCGTGCCGTTGAGCAGGGACTGAACCTTGTTCACGGCCTGCTCCGACATCTCTTCCTTCGACTCGTAGGTGATCTTCGTCTGGACGAGGCTCTGGTGCATCCCCTCCAGGGCGCGAAGGACCTTGCCGAAGTCCTCGTTGAACCGGTTGAACACCGACTCGAAGGCCATGGAGGCGTTGCCCTCCCAGGCCGAGCGGACCTGCTGCTTGTGTCCCTCAAGCTGCGTCTGCAGCCCCTTGATGATGTTCGCGGATGCGTCGATGTCGTCCGCGGCCTGCTTCATTGCCGCTCTGTCGACGGCAGACTGCTGCCCCATCAGTCACCTCCAGTGACTCGTATAGTCCTGACCCGCGAGGGTGGTCCGGAACAGAGGCGCCGGGCCAACACCAACTGCCCCCGTTTTCGGCAGCGCTTTCAACCCTGTGGCCGTAGAAGGCGGGGGGTCGCACCGCAGAGTGCCTCCACCATAGGATCTTCCTCGCCGGGTGTCCATCCGTTCTTCCGCAGTCACAGACGCATTAGCGCCCATTCTGGTTTCATTGAATGTGAGATCATCCGCGGATCAGTTCACTGCCTGGGCATTCGCGGTCTGGGTGGCGGAGACCGCCGCCGGGTCGAGGACCGGGCCCTGCACGATCAGGTCGAGTACGCCGGCCGGCACCTTGGAGGCGTCCCCCGGCAGCGAGTAGCCGAGCTTCTCCGCCGTCTCCTTGTCCTTGATGGGGAACCGCTTCCCCTCGGCGACGAGGTAATAGGTGTTGACCTGGTCGGCCTGCCCCGGGCTCGGCACCCGGCCGGCCAGGGCCGCGCTGCCCGGCGGGAAGACGAGCTGGTCCGCGCCGCCCGCGCTCGCCGTATCCGGAGGCGCGGGCAGCGAGCCGTTGAGGGTCAGGGTGGCGTCCTCGTTGCCGCTCGGGTCGCTGTAGAGGGCGCACAGCGGGCTCGTCCCGTTGAAGGGGACGATCTCGGGGGCCTTGCCCTCCAGCTTCTGGTCCCGTATCTGCTGCGCGGACCGTCCGATCGCGTTGACCTGGCCCGCGTTGACCTCGATCGCCTGGACCCCGCCCGAACCGTAGGCCTTCCGGATCTCCGGGTCGGCGACCAGCAGGTCCCGCTGGATCGGGGTGATGGGCGCGAGCCCGTCGGCGAGAAGGACGAACGAGGAGGAGGCGCCGGACGCGGTGCTCAGGTTGAAGATCTGCCCGATCCGCGCGTTGCCGCCGCCCGGCCCCCGGACGGCCTGCCCGACGCCCTGGATCTTCGGCGCCGCGAAATCCGAGCCCTGGGTGACGGAGTTCAGCCACTTTCCGGCGATCGGAACGGAAGTCGCGCCGAGCGTCGTCAGCGCGTACTGCGGCAGCCGCATCCGGGAATTGCGCCACAGCAGCCAGTTCTGCCCGTCCGCCTGGACGGCCAGCGCCTGGCCGTCCTTCAGCGGGGTGCCGCCGACCTTGCGCCCGGCGGTGAGCGTGACGAGCGACCGGCGGCCGAGCGAGGTCCCCTCGACCGTCCGGACGCAGACCGCCCACGGGGCCTTCGTCAGGTCGCCGGGGTCGGGAAGCGTGTTCGGCGCCCCCGGAATGCCGATGGCGGGGCCGCGCTGGAAGTCCTTGAGGGACGACGCGGAGACCGTCTTGCGGCTCTTGGCGTCGGCGCCGGCGACCAGCCGCGCCGAGACGTAGTTGCCGACCGGGCAGAGCTTGCCGTTCTCGCACCACACGTAGCGGGCGCCGGTCTCCTTCTCCACGATCAGCATCCCGGCCTTCTCCAGGCCCGTGGCGCCGCCCGGCCGGATGATGCCGTAGATGCCGAACGCCGCCATGCACAGGATGCCGATCATGACGCCGCTGAACGCGGCGATGTTCATCCGCCGCATCGGCAGTTCGGGGTTGTCGGGCTCACCGGAGATGAGCGCGAGCGACGCGCGCTGGCTCATCAGGCGGTGGGCCTGCAGCAGGTCCTTGCGAGTCTGCATGCGGGGCTCCTAACCGGCGAGCCCGCGCATGTACGCGAACAGACCGCACGCTCCGAGGGCCAGCGGGATCAGCGCGATCAGCAGGAACATCTCCAGGATGTCCCCGGCGCGGCTCCAGAACGGCGACGGACGGTGGCCGGGCAGCCAGAGCCCGACGCCGACGAAGGTCCCCGTCACGACGACGAGCGGGAGCAGCGCCCCGCCCACCAGCGCCACCGGTGAGGCGTCCCATGCCTGCCCGACCAGCAGCGCGGCGATGCCGAGCATCCCCGGCACCAGCAGGTTCAGCCGCTGCGCCCGGCTCCGGAACAGCCGCGACCGCAGCAGCATCAGCACCGAGATGACCGCGGCGGTGGTCGGGCCGAGCCAGCCGTCGTCGAACGCGGACGGGACGAGCCCGACGAGCGCGATGACGCCCAGCCCGGCGGTGAACCCGGTGATGAACCGGTTGGCGCGGCCGGTGCGGGTCAGCACCTGCTGGCCGTCCACCATGATCGTGTCGCGGCGCAGGTCCTCGGCGCTCTGCGGGACCGGGGGGAGCGTCACCTTGGAGAACCGGAACGCGAGCGTGGGGGTGAGCGGAGTGAGCATCATCGCGACCACCACCGTGACCGCCGCGATCCCGCCCGCCGACAGGTCCTCGAACAGCAGCGCGACGGCGGAGCCGATCGCGCCGAGCAGCCCGCCGACGACCATCCCCCAGAAGACGGACGTGCCGCCCGCGACGCCGACGAGCAGGATCACGGTGGCCAGCACCAGGGTGCCGAAGCCCGCCAGCGCGTTCAGCGCGTCCA
This sequence comes from Actinomadura chokoriensis, assembly GCF_041463665.1. Lineage (GTDB taxonomy): Bacteria > Actinomycetota > Actinomycetes > Streptosporangiales > Streptosporangiaceae > Spirillospora > Spirillospora chokoriensis_A. The sequence continues at coordinate 47,472 of NZ_JAXCEJ010000027.1, read as the reverse complement.
GGCCGGAGAAGGCGGTGTCGCGGGCGGGGGCGAGCAGGCCGGCGAGGAAAGCGTGCGGCAGCGCGGCGAAGCCGAGCACCGTGCCCGCCCGCTCGTCGGACGTGGCGCGCGACACCGACACCGCCGCGGCGATGTACAGCAGGCAGATGACGCCCGACGCCGCGGCCGGGACGATCCAGGACGGGCCGGCCAGCAGCACCACGAGGGCCGCGACCACCGATGCGCCGCCGCCGACCGACAGCGAGAACTGCCGCGTCCACTCCGGCCGCCAGCGGTCGCGCCGGTCATTGACCGCCGTCGCCACCACGTCCGCCACGTCGTCGAACGCCAGCTCGGGCAGCTGCGACATGCCGGGCCGCAGGTAGAGGACCTCACCGTCGCGGAGCCCGGCCTGCGCGGGCGTCATCCCGCCGTCGAAGGGCGCCTCGTCCAGCCGCTGCAGGACCCATCCGCCGTGGGCGAGACCGGCATCGGCCATCTGCGCGCCGGAGTAGTGCAGGATCGCCGGGAAGAACTGGGCGAACGGCACGTGAGCGGGGAGCGAGATATCGATGCGGCGCTTCGGGGCCACGACAGTGACCCTGCACAGCTCCGCCCCGGTGACTGAAGCCACTGTTCTTCCTCACCTGTAAGCATGGCTCCTGGGGAGCGTTGGGACACCGGCGAAACCATAACCGCGATAATCGTTATATCGCGCGCCTACGGGGTCGTTCCACCGTCGAGGACGGTACCAGCATCGGTCATCCGACAGGAGTGGACGAACGCTCAAGAGGTCGGGCCCTGCCCGGTGGGTTCCGGGCCTGGCGTGCCCCTCCGCGCGCCGGATCGCTGCCGGTAGGTGACGTAGCCGAGCAGCGCGGCCACGAGCAGGAAGAGGACGGGCGCATACGCGAGGCGCAAGGTGAGGGTCGCGGCATGCGAGGCGGATGCGCGTACCTCCACGATCTCGCCCACATCGCTCTTTCCAGCACCGGCGATCCCGCCGCGGTGCTCGGCGCCGCCCGGCAGCGTCCACGTCCCCGAGCAGGTGAGCGGCCCCTTGCCGGGGTCGTGGCAGCGCTCCACTTTCGCCTTCGCCGGCGTCCCGGTCGTGTACCACCACAGCGGGCGCATCAGGTAGACGATACTGACCGCTAGCGCCACGCACAGGACGCCGATCAGGAGCCTTTCTCGCAGGGCGCTCTGCCGCCACCCCGAATTCCATCTCGACAAGGTCTCTCCAAGGCCGGTCGGGAGCGGCGTGGCCGACGGGATCGTCCTCCAGGGACCGGGTCCCCCTCGGCAGCATGGGACGCAGAGGATAGGCGTTTCTCATGGTCGCGGCATCGTGCCGGTCGTCCGATTCGCCATAGCCTGCTGTCCTGAAAGCCAGGGCGAGTGCAATATCCGTATGATGTCGGGCTGCGACACCTGACGGCCAGAGGGGAGCCCGGTCCAGTGAGCACGGTACTGGTGCGGCGCAAGGAACGCCGGAAGCCGCCGGAGATGCCCCGGGGCGAGGTCCTGCTCGAATCACCCCCCGAACTGCCGGAAATCACCAACGACGGGTTCCGCAGCGTGCTCACGTACCTGCCGATGGCGGCGGGTTCGGGCGCGATGGCGTTCATGTTCCTCAATCCCAACTCCAACCCGCTGCAGATGGTCGCGGGCGGGATGATGGGCCTGTCGATGTTCGGCATGATGTTCAGCCAGGTCGGCCAGAAGTCCGGTGAGCGCAAGACCAAGCTGAACAGCGAGCGGCGCGACTACCTGCGCTACCTCGGGCAGGTCCGGTCGAAGGTGCGCAAGGCCGCCTCCCAGCAGCGGGAGGCGCTGGAGTGGTACAACCCGGACCCCGCGCGCCTGTGGTCGATCGCGATGAGCTCGCGGCTGTGGGAGCGGCGCCCCGAGGACGGCGACTTCGGCCAGGTGCGGGTCGGCGCCGGGCCGCAGCGGCTCGCCGTCCAGCTGATCGCGCCGGAGACCAAGCCCGTCGAGGACCTGGAGCCGATGAGCGCGGGCGCGCTGCGGCGGTTCGTCCGGACGCACTCGACCGTCCCCGCACTGCCGGTCGCGATCAACCTCCGGTCGTTCTCGCGGGTCTTCCTGTCCGGTGACGTGGAGGCGGGGCGGGCCATGCTCCGCGCCATGATCATGCAGATCGCGGCGTTCCACTCCCCCGACGACGTCCAGGTCAGCATCTGCACGTCCCAGGAGCAGCTCCCCCACTGGGACTGGACGAAGTGGCTGCCGCACGCGCTGCACCCCACCGAGCACGACGCCGCCGGGCAGGTCCGCCGGATCGCGCCGACGATGTCCGAGCTGGAGATCCTGCTCGGCCAGGAGGTCAAGGACCGTTCCCGGTTCGTGGCGGGCCGCCCGTCCAGCGAGCTGCCGCTGCACGTGGTCATCGTCGACGGCGGCATGGCGTCCTACGACTCGCAGCTCGCCGCCGACGGCATCGAGGGCGTCTGCGTCATCGACCTCGGCCAGACCGTCGGGCACACCACCGAGGGCGGGACGCTGCGGCTGAACGTCGCCGCCGACCGCGTCCACATGCTGAAGAAGGACCGGACCGGCAAGGACGTCCCGTCCTCGATCGGCGCCCCGGACAAGGTGAGCATCCCGCAGGCCGAGAGCCTCGCGCGGCAGCTGTCGCCGTTCCGGAGCAGCGCCAGCGACACCACCGATGACGAGGACGTCCTTTCGGGCAACATGACGCTGACGTCCCTCCTCGGCGTCGAGAACCCGTACGAGGTGGACCCCGCGCGGGTGTGGCGGCCGCGCGCCCAGCGCAACCGGTTCCGCGTGCCGATCGGGCTGGACTCCGACGGCCGCCCCATCGAACTCGACATCAAGGAGTCGGCGCAGGGCGGCATGGGGCCGCACGGCCTGTGCATCGGCGCGACCGGTTCCGGTAAGTCGGAGCTGCTGCGCACGCTGGTGCTGGGCCTCGCCATGACGCACGCGCCCGACATCCTCAACTTCGTCCTCGTCGACTTCAAGGGCGGCGCCACGTTCCTCGGGATGGACGGCCTGGAGCACGTCTCCGCCATCATCACCAACCTCGAGGACGAGCTTCCCCTGGTCGACCGCATGTACGACGCGCTGCACGGCGAGATGGTGCGGCGGCAGGAGTACCTGCGGTCCATGGGCAACTACGCCTCGCTGCGCGACTACGAGAAGGCCCGGCTGGACGGCGCCGACCTGCCGCCGATGCCGACGCTGTTCCTCGTCCTGGACGAGTTCTCCGAACTGCTGTCCGCCAAGCCCGACTTCGCCGAGCTGTTCGTCATGATCGGACGGCTGGGCCGGTCCCTCGGCGTCCACCTGCTCCTGGCCTCGCAGCGCCTGGAGGAGGGAAAGCTGCGCGGCCTGGACACGCACCTGTCGTACCGCATCGGCCTGCGGACGTTCTCCGCGATGGAGTCCCGGGTCGTCCTCGGCGTTCCCGACGCCTACGAGCTGCCCCCGGCGCCGGGCAACGGGTACCTGAAGTTCGCGACCGAGCCGATGGTGCGGTTCAAGGCCGCGTACGTGTCCGGCCCGGTCGACGAGCAGGCCAGCAAGCAGGACGGCGGCCGCCAGACCAGCCAGGTCGCCGCCCAGATCGTCCCGTACCTGCCGGGCTACATGCGGCCGCAGGTCATCGAGCAGTCGGACGCGCCCGAGCCGCAGCCCGAGGAGAACAAGAACAAGGAGGCGCTGTTCGACGTGGTGGTCCGGCAGCTCGCCGGCCACGGCGGGAAGGCGCACCAGATCTGGCTGCCGCCACTGGACGACCCGCCCGCGCTGAACGAGATGCTGCCGCCGCTGCAGGTGACGCAGGAGTACGGGCTCACGACGGCCGGCTGGGACGGCCGCGGCAAGCTGTACGCCATGGCCGGCATCGTGGACAAGCCGTTCCACCAGCGCCGCGACCCGTACTGGCTGGAGCTGTCCGGCGGCGCCGGCCACGTCGGCATCGCCGGCGGCCCGCAGAGCGGCAAGTCGACCACGATCCGGACGCTGATGGCGTCCCTCGCCCTCACCCACTCCCCCGCCGAGGTGCAGTTCTACTGCCTGGACTTCGGTGGCGGCGCGCTCGCCGCGCTGGGCGAACTGCCGCACGTCGGCGGCATCGCCACCCGCCTGGACGCCGACCGCGTCCGCCGGACGGTCGCCGAGGTCAGCGGGCTGCTGGAGCAGCGGGAGCGGGAGTTCGCCGAGCGCGGCATCGACGGCATCGCGACCTACCGGCGGATGCGCGCCTCCGGCGAAAACCCCGGCGACGGCTACGGCGACGTTTTCCTCGTCGTCGACAACTGGCTCACGCTCCGCCAGGACTACGAGGCCATCCAGGACACCATCACCCAGCTCGCCGCCCGCGGCCTCGGGTACGGGATCCACGTCATCGCCTCGTCCAACAAGTGGACCGAGTTCCGCAGCAACGTCCGCGACCTGTTCGGCACCAAGCTGGAGCTGCGGCTCGGCGACCCGTACGAGTCGGAGATCGACCGCAAGCTCGCCGACAACGTCCCCGAGGGACGTCCCGGCCGCGGCCTGTCCCGCGACGGCTTCCACTTCCTCACCGCCATCCCGCGGATCGACGGCGGCGGCGCCGACGAGTCCATGAACGACGGCGTCCTGAAGATGGTGCAGGCCGTCAACCAGTCGTGGACCGGCCCGCGCGCCCCGCAGGTCCGCATGCTCCCGGACGTCCTGCCCGTGTCGCAGCTCCCGACCCCGGCCGAGACCGGCATGCGCATCCCGATCGGCATCGACGAGGAGTCCCTCTCCCCCGTCTACCTCGACTTCACCCAGGACCCGCACTTCCTGGTCCTCGGCGACGCCGAATGCGGCAAGTCGAACCTGCTGCGGCACATCGCCACCGGCATCACCAGCCGCTACACCCCCGAGCAGGCCCGCATCATCTTCATCGACTACGGCCGCTCGCTGCTGGACGTCGCCAACACCGAGCACCAGATCGGCTTCGGCGCCTCCGCGCCGGCGGCGACCTCACTGGTCAACGACATCCGCGGCGCGATGATGCAGCGCCTCCCACCGGCGGACCTGACGCCCGACCAGCTCCGCTCCCGCTCCTGGTGGACGGGCTCCGACCTGTTCCTCATCATCGACGACTACGAGATGGTCGCCACGTCCGACAACCCGCTGCGCCCCCTCGTCGAACTGCTCCCGCAGGCCCGCGACATCGGCCTGCACATCATCCTCGCCCGCGCCATGGGCGGCGCCGGACGCGGCATGTTCGACCCGGCCATCACCCGCATCAAGGAGATGGCGTCCCCGGGCCTGCTGATGTCCGGCAACAAGGACGAGGGCATCCTGCTCGGCAACATCAAGCCCCACAAGCTCCCCCCGGGCCGCGGCTACCACATCGACCGCCGCACCGGCACCCGCCTCATCCAAACCGCCTACCGCGACGACCCCGACCAGTAAAGCCCCATCATGACCGGACCGACGTCTCGCACCCAGTGGGACCGCGCACGTCCATTAGAGCAGGCTCCCCCGCCACCGGGCTCCCGCGTGGGCCTGACAGGCGGCGCCCACACCCGAGGGGCCGTCCTGCAACTCTTCGAGATCGAACAGCAGGACCGCGTCGGCCTCCGCCGACCAGCGGGGGTACAGCAGATACGACTTCCCGATGCGGGGCTCGCCCCGCAGGGTCGCCGCGAGCACCGGAACGGCCCGGCGCTCCCCCGGCTTGCGCCGGACGTCGACCGTGTCGATCTCGTCCCAAGCGAGGGCGGTCCGCCTTCCGGCCATCGCCACCCGAACCCCCTCCGGCCCTATTTCCAGCCAGCACGGGTTGACCGCGACGCGGGCATACTGGAAAGCTCCAAAGCCGAAAACGAGGGCCAGCAGGATCGCCCCCACCCACAGGCCCTCGAATCCGTAACGGCCGGCCATGACCGGAATTGCCACAAGAGCCGCGACCGCCAGGACACCGGATGTGACCGCCGCCTGCGCCGGCCGCCGCCTGCGCCCCTGAAACCTCACCAATTCGATCACGCCGCCTTCCATCACCGTCAGAACCACCCGAGAGCATAGCAAGACAGGCAACTCGCTCCCCGCGAACCGCATATGACCCGAGTCTGAGAGGATCTGTCGATGGCGCCTGAACTTCGCGCAGAAGCCGAAGAGATCGCAAAGAACGCCGGCGAACTCAAGTCCGAGCCCTACAGCTACATGAAACTCGCCCATGAGTACACCGAAAGGGCCTGCGACCTCCATCCAGTCGCTTTCGGCGTCATCTGCTCGATGCTGCTTTCCAGCGAATACGAGTCCTCGCGTAGCGCGCTGTCCAACAGCATCAAGGAGGGCGTCAAGCAGTTGGAGATCGCGGCGGGCGGACTCGTGAAGGTGGCCAACACCATCGCCAAGGCCGAAGTCGCGAACAGCGCCGACACCAAGGCGGCGCGGGACCCGGGTTTTAAGTACACCGAGCCCGAGAGCAAGAGCGGTCTCTCGATGGCCGAAGGCATGGCCCTCTTCGGAGGCGTCTCTCTCGCCGCCGAGAACCTGGCCATCGCCGTCATCTGCGGCGCCTCGTCGGCGCTCGCGCCGACCGCCATCGCGTCGATAGCCCTGTGGGCCATGTTCACTCCCGACGACCCCGCCTTGTCCAAGGCGGTCGGAGGCTGGCAAGCCGTGGGGGAGCAGATCTCCGGGGTCACCGGAGGGACGTGGGAGGGCATCGGCAAGTCACTCGACAAGAACTGGGAGGGCGACTCCAAGTCCGCCTTCGATTCCTGGGCAGAGATCTTCCAGGCCGAGGTGGAGCAGACGAAGGCCGCGGCGGAGCAAAACAAAACGGCGCTTGAAGAGATCATTAAGTCGCTTCACAATCTGCAGAACTCCATGTTCATCTTCGCGATGGGCTGCCTCATCGCCATCATCGCCTTCGCGGTCGGGGAGAAGATGCCGTACGTGGGACCGATCTTCGCCGTCCTCAAACAGATTCAGGGCCTCATCCTGAGCGGTGGGACCGCCACCACGATCGCCGCCGTGATCGGCGTCGTCGTCGCCGGTCTCGGACCACTGCGGGAGATGTTCGACGTCGTCGGCTCGAACTTCGCCACGCTCGCCGTCAACAAGGGCGGCGGCGGGACATCCTTTAAGGAAGTCAACATCAACTGGGCCACGCCCAACGTTCCCGTCCCGTCCTAGGACGAGAGCGGCACAGGCCACTACACATCAAGAAAGCAAAGGCGGGGCGCAATATGGCAGGTACCGGAAACTCCGAGCTGGACCGTGAGGTCAATCGGATGAACGACCGCCTCCAGCAGGCGATATCGCTGGTATCCCAACTTTCGGAGTTGAGGGGGGAGGCGGAGAGCAAGGACGGCTACGTGCACGTCACCCTCTCCTCAAACGGCATGCTGTCCGGTCTCACCATAAACCCGCGTGCCATGAAACAGGGGTCCGAGGCCCTCTCCGAGCAAATCATCGAGACAGTGAAGACCGCCCAGGAGAACCTGGCCAAGGAAACACAAGAGCTGATGTCGCCGCTGCTGGGTGACGTCAATCAGTATCGCGAGATGCTGAGCAACGGCTCACTGCAGGACGCGGCGTCCGCCCTGTCCACCGCTCCCGCGGATGCCGCTCGGTCGGAAGACCCGCTCCGGACGGTCTCCCAGCAGTTCGACCGCGTCCGGCAGATCATGGGAATGGACCGCCAGTAGCCGGATGCATGGCCTCTCGGACCGCTTGTCGAAAGAGCAGATCTAGCGAGCAATACCTGGTCAAGGCCCTCCCAGGCCCTCGGGCTGTGGCCTGTGGGGGGCTTTGGCTCGTTTCAGTGTGGCGTGCGTGCACTTTTCAGTCCTGAGTCTCGGGCTGCCGGAGCCAAACCCCTTCTGGGCCTGCTCACGGCACCTCCCGGTGATCAGATTGTGCCGCGCTCCCTGTCGCCATCCGGATCGTCCGGCGGGTCCGCAGCCGCGGAGGTTAGGTGTGCCGTCCTTAGGCGGGCCAGTGCGCTCCTTGCCCCGGGGGCGTCTCCTGCCGGGCCGGCGGCGATGGCTTCGTACAGCGCGTCCAGTTGGTTGTGGGGCAGCGGCTGTCCCTTGGACGTCAACATGCGGGCTTGCAGGAGCGCCCTTCCACCGCCACGGACGACGAGGTAGGGGACGCCCCGCGCGTTTTCCTGGACATCGATCGTGGTCGCTTTCGCCAGGTCGGAGCGATGAACGCGGAACGGCTTCTGGACGCACAGCGTCGTCCCTTCCAGCCACACGCGGTAGCGGAAGATGCTGAGGACCGCCACCAGGCACAACGAAAGGCAGAGGAAAGACCAGAGGCACAGGAGCAACACGACGGTCGCCACGGGCATCCCTACCGCGCCGTCCGAGACGAGGACATTCACAAGGAAGCCCTCCATGATCACGAAGCTCGCCGTCATACCGGCTGCCGCGGCCTTCAAACTCGCCGAAACACCTACATCGAGCTCCACGAGACTCCCAGTTCCAGTGAACTCCTTCGCGGAAGGAGCAGGCGATCGGGGCCCGGCCATCGCGGCACGCGGGCGGAACACTCAAGGAACGCACATCAGGGCTGCTGCAGCCTACACGTGAGCCACGCGCGGCTGCGTTCACCTGCGGCATGTTGTTGTTATAAGCGGACCGGAAGCAACAACACGCCGCAGGTTAACGCGGTAGCGGCCCGCATTGCGCGGACGTTTCGCGCGGGCGGCGGCGGGGTCAGGGGCGGCGGACGACCATGGCGGCGACGCCCACGGCGGCGGCTATGACCTCGTGACCGTGTTGGAGAAGCCCGCGAGGGTGCCGTCCTTGGAGAGGGCGCCGACCGAGATCACGCCTGGGTAGCTCGCCGGGTACGCCTTCTGCGGGGTCTGCTTGGTCTGGTCGGTGAGGTTGCCGGCCACCGAGACGATCACCACGTCGCGCTGCTGCGCGTAGTGGACGGCCTGCCGCAGGTCGGGCAGGTCCGGCGACTGGGACGAGATGTTGATGACCTTCGCGCCGAGGTCGACCGCCTTCTTGATCGCCTGAGCGGCCCAGCCGGACTGGTTCCCGCTGGCCTTCACGGCCATCTTGATCGAGATGATCTCGGCCTCGGGCGCGACGCCGACGAACGGGACGCCCCGGTCGCGCATGTCCGCGGCGCCGATGACCCCGGCGACCGCGGTGCCGTGGCCGACGCAGTCGGTCAGGCCGCTCCTCGTCACGTCATAGGCCCTGACGTGCCCCCTGAGCTGCGGGTGGCTGGTGTCCACGCCGCTGTCGACGACGGCGACCTTGACGCCCTTGCCGCGCGTGTGCTCCCAGACGTCGGTGAAGTTCAGCCGCTCCTGCGGCCAGAGCTGCTTGGGAAGCTCCTTCGCCGGGCTGCCGTAGACGAGTTCCTGCTCGCAGCCCGCCGCCGCCTTGAAGGGCGCCTTGACGGCCGCTCTCGCCGGCGCCTCCTGGAGCGGAGGGGCGAGGACGGCGCCCACCGCGATGACCGACGCGAGAGCGAGTGTCGACGAACGCCGGACCACCGTTCCTCCAGAGCCCGAATCGCGGCATGAGCACCACGCACCCTACCGGGATCCGCCGGGCCGGACATGTGGCGTTTAGCATCTGGCGGACGCCGTCCACGGCACCGGTCCGTCACCAGCCGTGTCGTGCCCCCAGCGGACAGGAGCAATGACGCCCGAGTTCAGCCCCGGACCGGAGTTCTAGCGCTTCCAGCGCGATCTGCAGGAGCAGATGGCCGACTTCACCACGGTGCGGAGTCCGTCCTGGACGCCGTGAGCCGCGGTGAGGCCACAGGCGGCCGCATTGTCGCCGAGTACCCGGCGGAGAGCGGCGTGACCAAGCTAGGGATCGCCCCCGCGCGCGCGGTGCGGCTGCCGACCGCGGAGCTCGCCGCTACGAGGGGTTTGAGTTCGATGTGGCGACTGCCGGCCTCGTCGCTTCATAGGTCGGGCACCGCGGATAGTCTGGCACGCGCACTGGTCGAACCAGGTCGGGATACCTTCCGCGGCACCCGGGAAAGCCGCCTAACGGAACTTCCGCCAACGCAGCCAGGACAGGGCCAGCGATACCACGGTGACCGGAAGAACGATGATCAGCATCAGCACTTCGGCAAGGCGGACGATCAGAAAGATTTTCGTGGAGTCGTCAGAGACCATGCCCACAACCACGAGAGCGATGCTGACGACGGAAATCACGCCGAAGAGGAACGCATCCCGCCGCAGTTCCCTTCGCGCTGTTTCCGAGTCCCTGTAGCGAGGGGTGTAGCGCAGCACCTCGGCACCTATCCCTTGGGAAGTTCGCTCGGCTCGTCCCAGGTGATCTGCTTGGTGTCGATGAACTCTCCACCCTGAGGGTTGACGTGCAGGTTGGCCCAGTCATAGCTGCCCTGGACAATCATGGCGGAGCCCCCGGCCATGACGGCGCCCGCGACGGTGAGCGTCTGAATCACCAGGCTCGCCGTACCGGCTCCAAGGAGCAGTCCCTGAATCTGCGTGAGCACCTTGAAGGCCGGTCCGACGACGGGAAGGAACGACGCGACGTAGAACGCGATGATCACTACCAGGGACGCGATGGCGAACCCGAAGGCGATGAGCTGCATGGTCAGGATCGCCTGGGTGACCGTGTTCAGCGTCTCCTGATTCTTCGCCGCACCTTCCTGAAGCTTCTTGGCGGCGGTCTCGAACTTGGCGACCCACGCGTCGTAGGCGTCCTTTGAGGTTCCGCTCCAGCTCTTCTCGTCCTTGAAGGTGTCCTTTGTGTCCCCGTCGATGCTCACCTTCTCGAGGTGACCGGCGGCGGCCGACCATGCGTTGACGGCCTTGATGAGCGCCTCGTCATCAGGCTTGGTCAGCAGCCAGATCGCGGTGGCGATGATGGCCGTGGGCGCCATCGCCCTCGCGGAGGTCAGGGCGGTCAGCGTCGCGTAGTACCGGGGGTTCAGGGCCGGGAGTATGGGGAGGGACTGCATCCGGATGGCCAGCCCGCCGAGACCGCCGGCCCCCATGGCTACGTTCTGGAAGCCGGAGAGTCCGGAGAGGGAACCGGAGGGAGTCTGGTAGGAGTTCGCCGAGCTCGGAAACTTCTGGACGGAACTCTTCTCATCCGCGCCGGCGAAGTTCTTGGCGACGGCGAGAAGGCCGTCAGCGGCCTTCTGCGCGATCTCCGAGGCCTGCTCGGTCGTGCTCATCGTGTTCCTGGCAACCTCTCCGGATCTGGGTTCGGGCATCGGACTCGCGATGAGTATCGTCCTATTTTCTCTCTGGCCCGTGTCGCTTTTCGGGACCCTGTTCGCCTGCCTAAGCTGGTTCGTCCAGGTCCGGCTGGGCGGCGTCGGCTCCGTCGCACGGATGGATTCGGCGGGAATCCATGTCAAGGGCGGTCAGGCGATCGCGTGGCCGGAGGTGGAATCGCTTTTCACTCGCCGCACGGCGGGCGGGGACCTGCTGCTCTGCATCAGGCCGACCGAGACGACGGAGTTCATCGCACGTGCACCGAACGAACGGCAGGATGAGATGCGCTCGAATCTCGCCGCGTACGAGGCACCGATCTTCATCAACCTCAGCGCGTTCTGGCAGGGGTCGGCTGAGGACCTGTCCGCCCGGATCGAAGCTCTCACCTCCGGCCGCCACCGACCTGCGGACCATGGACCTGGGCGACGAGGCGGTTAGACGTCTGCAGGGCCTCTACAAGATGACCGCCCGCATCGAGGAGATGAAGAATCTACTCGACGGGGCCCCGTGCACCCTCTCCCTCTACGGTGAGAAGTTGTGCGAGCGCATCGAGCCGTAGCCCTTAGGAGTCGGAATGTCGAGCAATCAGATCCCGCAACTGAACGTCCTGCCGGAGACGCGGGATCTCGCCTTGCGCCTGGTCGCCGACGGCAAGATTCTCAAAGCGGTCGGCCTGCTTCACCGCGCCACCGGTGCCCAGCGCAAAGACGCCAAGGCGTACGTTGAGGCGCTGAGAGCCGAGGTCCTCGCCCAGCGCGTGCCCGTCGAACTCGAAGGCAAGGCCATCGCGCTCGTGGCCGAGGGCAAGCCGGTCGACGCCACCAAGCTCATCGTCCTCAACACCGACCTGAACCTGAAGGACGGCCATCGATACATGGACGCGTTGAGGTCGGGCCGGCTCGCCCCGCGGCGCCCGGAAGGGCATTGACCGCCTGACGGGCCGGCTCCTGGACTTCAGCCCCGCTCGCGCCACCACTGACCAACTCGAATTATCCGCAGATGGTAGGCCGCCTCCACGTCGCTGCCCATATGACCCGGCGGGTCCGCGGCGGCCCGTTAGCGTGCCGTTCTCAGGCGGGCCAGCGCATTTCTTGCCTCTAGGGCGTCCCCTGCCGGGCCGGCGGTGATGGCTTCGACCAGCGCGTCCAGTTGGTTCTGAGGCAAGGGGCGGCCTTTGGCCGTCAACATGCGGGCTTGCACGAGCGCTCTTCCACCGCCGCGGACGACGAGATAGGGAACACCACGGGCGTTGTCCTGGACATCGACCGTGGCCGCTTTCGCCAGGTCGGAACGGTGAACGCTGAAGGCCTTCTGGACGCACAGCGTCGTCCCCTCCAGCCAGACGCGGTAGCGGACGATGCTGAGGACCGCCACCAGGCACAACGAAAGGCAGAGGAAGGACCAAAGACACAGGATCCCACGGCACGCGCGAACGGACGGCCCGTCAGGGGCGGCGGCGGGAGGCGGGGATGACCATGGCGGCGACGCCCACGGCGGCGGCTATGGCCAGGGCCGCGGCGGCTATGGCCAGGGCCATGTTGCGGCCGAAGCGGTCCTCGGGGGCGGGCTGGTCGATGGAGACTCGCTGGACGCCGGCCGCAGGGGCGGCGGCCGCGCCGCCGCCCGTGCCGACGGTGGTGACGGCGCGGAGCGGGTTCACGACGCCGGAGCCGGTGCCCTGGGCCTGGGCGCCGTCCGCGGTCGTCTCGATGCGGTGCTTGACCTGCTGGTAGTTCAGCTTCGGGTTGAAGGCGCGGATCAGCGCCGCGGTGCCCGCGACGTAGGGGGCCGCGAGGCTGGTGCCGTCGTCGAGCTTGTAGGAGTTGCGCGGCCAGGTGCTGACGACGGACTGGCCGGGTGCGGTCACGGTGACCGGCGTGACGGTGTTGGAGAAGCCCGCCAGAGTGCCGTCCTTGGACAAGGCGCCGACCGAGATCACGCCTGGGTAGCTCGCCGGGTACGCCTTCTGCGGGGTCTGCTTGGTCTGGTCGGTGAGGTTGCCGGCCACCGAGACGATCACCACGTCGCGCTGCTGCGCGTAGTGGACGGCCTGCCGCAGGTCGGGCAGGTCCGGCGACTGGGACGAGATGTTGATGACCTTCGCGCCGAGGTCGACCGCCTTCTTGATCGCCTGAGCGGCCCAGCCGGACTGGTTCCCGCTGGCCTTCACGGCCATCTTGATCGAGATGATCTCGGCCTCGGGCGCGACGCCGACGAACGGGACGCCCCGGTCGCGCATGTCCGCGGCGCCGATGACCCCGGCGACCGCGGTGCCGTGGCCGACGCAGTCGGTCAGGCCGCTCCTCGTCACGTCATAGGCCCTGACGTGCCCCCTGAGCTGCGGGTGGCTGGTGTCCACGCCGCTGTCGACGACGGCGACCTTGACGCCCTTGCCGCGCGTGTGCTCCCAGACGTCGGTGAAGTTCAGCCGCTCCTGCGGCCAGAGCTGCTTGGGAAGCTCCTTCGCCGGGCTGCCGTAGACGAGTTCCTGCTCGCAGCCCGCCGCCGCCTTGAAGGGCGCCTTGACGGCCGCTCTCGCCGGCGCCTCCTGGAGCGGAGGGGCGAGGACGGCGCCCACCGCGATGACCGACGCGAGAGCGAGTGTCGACGAACGCCGGACCACCGTTCCTCCAGAGCCCGAATCGCGGCATGAGCACCATGCACCCTACCGGGATCCGCCGGGCCGGACATGTCGGCGTATTACCATTCGGCGATGCAGTCGACGGCGCCAAGTCCTCCGGGCTTCCAGCAGCGGACGGCGGCCCGGCGGTGGGTCGTGCCGGTGGCGGTTCTGGGCGTGGTCGCGGTCCTGGTGCCGGTGGTGTGGGTCGCGGGCGGGTTCAAGGCGACGCCCAAGCAGCCGGTCAGGAAGGCGGGAGAGTCGCTCGACCTCGGTTTGTTCGCCGTCACTGTCCGCGACGTGCGGATCGGGCTGGTCGACGAGACGTTCGGCAGCGGCAAGAAGCGCTTCCTCATCCTGCGGATGCGGGTCCTCAACAAGGGCAAGGAGACCAAGTCGCTGAGCATCGGAGGGCTGTCGGACGGCGTCGTCGCGCTCACCAGGGCCGGCACATGGGTCAAGCCCGAGCAGGTCGACGGGGTCGCGGGCGGGACGAGGACGGACGCGGCGCAGCCGGGCCTGCCGGTCGAGGCGTCCGCGATGTGGGCGATGGGCCCGGCGGACAAGCCGACGCGGCTGACCGTGGGCCTGCGCAAGTGGAACTACGAGCACGGCTTCACCGACAGCACCTTCAACTGGATCGTCGACCAGAAGAGCGACGAGTTCGCGGGCCGCCTCACCTTGCCGGTGAGCGCGTCGTGAACGCGCGGCAGGTGCTCCTGCGGGGCTCCGCCGGGATCGGCGGGACGGTCCTGCTGGCGGGCGCGATGTGGCTGCACTCCCTCCGGCCCGAGGTCCGGGCGGAGGCGCTGGAGCCGATCCGGACCGGCGGCTCGGTCGGCGAGAAGGTCGCCACCCGCGACTTCACCGTGCGGGTGGACGGGGTCGACCTGGCACGTTCGCTGGAACGGGGCTTCTCGCTCGCCACCGCGCCCGCGGTCGGGACGGACGGCGTGTATCTGATCGTCCGGCTCAGCGCGACGGCCGAGCACGAGCCGCTGCAGCTCGAGACGGCCGAGTTGGAGACGCCGGGCGGTTATACCTTCCGGGACGATCCGCGCACCGTGGACGTCTCGGTCAGCCAGCCGACGTTCCAGCCGATGATCTGGACGTCCACGAAGGTGCTGTTCGAGCTGCCGAAGAACCGGGTGGAGGGTGCGCACCTCGTCGTGGGCACCGGCGGGCTGCTGCCGCAGCTTTCCTCTGCCGCCGACATCGACCTCGGTCTGACCGAGGAACGGACGGCGAAGCTCATGCGGGGCGCCACCGACCGGTACGACGTCAGGGCGGGGACCCCGTGACGGCCTCCGACACCCGCCCCGACGGGATCCCGCTGCCCGGACGACCCGGCATACGTCCCCGCGACCGGCGGATCGTGCAGGCGATCGCGCTCGTGTGCGCGATGGCGGCGATGCTCGTCGTGCCGTGGGCGGACGAGACCCGCATGGTCCGCAAGTCCCTGAAGCCGCCGGAGAAGGTGACGACCGTCCCCGAAGGCCGGATCGGCGAGCTGGTCGGCGCGAAGTGGAAGATCATCGACCGACGGACGGCCGTGCCGCTCGGCGGCGGCACGCAAGGCGGCGCGCAGGACGCCGGGCAGGGCGACGTGGTCGAACTGCGGCTGGAACTCGCCGTCCGCCCCTCGGACGACGCAAGCGCCAAGGCGGTCGGCTCCTACGGCCTGAGCTACCGCCTGCTGGACGACGACGGCCACGAATGGTCGGCGACCGGAGCCCCGAGCACCCAGCCAAAGGCGGGCGTCGCGATGGGCATCACCGTCAAGGGGACGGTGCCCCGGGCCAAGGCGGACGCGCTGGAGCTGCAGATACAGGCGCCGAAGGAGACGCGGAAGCAGGGGGCCCCACTGGTTTCGCTGCGTTTCGTGCGCTGACCCGCGCCATCACCAGGTTGAACGCCGCCGCCAGCAGGCAAACGCGCAGGATCTCGAAGACGAGCCCCGTCCCGTAGCCGATGGCGGGCAGCCACTGCATCCACCACGTCACCTCGTGCGGGCCGATCAGCTCGTACACCAGCCGGCGGGACACGTCCTCGCCCACGTGCAGGCCCGCGAACAGCACGGCGAACGTGGCGAACGGCATCATCCCGGACCGGCGGACGAGCCGCAGCCCGTACCAGGCGGGCAGCCACATCTCCCGGAGCCCGCGGGTGAGCAGTTCCCGCGGGCTGTTGACCCGGTCGATCGCGCCGGCCCGCGCCAGCCGCCGCGCCGCCCGGCCGCCGCCGAGGACGACCTGCTCGTCCGCCGCGTCCAGCCCGAGGATCACCCCGGCGATCACCAGCCAGATCAGCGCGCCGAGCACCGCGTCCTTGAACGGCGGCCACAGCTCGAAGGCGGGACCCGCGACGCCGGTCACCCAGCTCCACACCTCCCGCTCGGTGAGCCAGCCGACGCCGAGGCCGCGCAGATGGTCGATGGTGAAGATGCCGAACAGCGCGAAGTTGATCTCCAGGAACGCGACGAGCGCGCCGATGGCGCGGGGCAGCCGCGCCTCCAGCCGCCACTCCGCCAGCACCTTCAGCACGAACAGGCCCGCGGTGAGGCCGATCGCGAGGCCGACGTGCTTCTCCAGCGACAGCAGCATGCCGGCGCCCTGGATCTGCCCTTCGAGGCCGCCCTCGGCGAACCCGCGGCTCGCCGCCGCCGACGCGAACTCGCGGGCGTCCTCGCTCTGCAGCCCCCACGCCAGGTAGAAGATGACGAAGGGGAGGGCGGCGCGGCCGATCGCGCCGATCACCGGCTCCTCGTTGCCGACCGCCCACGGCGTCAGGTCGCCGTCCGCCTCACGGGCGTGCACCACGTCCAGGCCCTCCCGGACGCTGTGCACCATCAGCACCGTGACCGTCAGGGTGACCACCACGAGCAGGCCGATGGTGACGATCGGCGCGACGGACGCGGCCGTGCCCTTCATCATGCCGAGCCGGTAACCGCCGTACATGGCGCCGTAGCGGAGCAGTTCCCCCACGGTGAACCACAGGGACAGCGGCAGGACGAACCGCCCCGCGAGCTTCAGCGTGGCCCACGGGAGGATCAGCGGCGAACGCGCGGACGGCCAGGCCATGGCGCCCGATCGTAGAGGATTTGTCGGTTTCCAGAGCGGCGGCGGACGCTGGACTCCGACGATTCCGCCGGGTTTCCGTGACCGGGCGACGACACGACGAACCCCGCCGTCCCGGATGGGCGGGACGGCGGGGTTCGGCGGTCGGGCTCGCGTCGGCTCGCCCGGCTCAGAAACGCTCGGGTCAGATCGCGACCTGCAGGCCGGCGACCTCGCCGGTCTTCGCGGTGACGGTGTTGTCGACGCTCACGCCGCCGGCCGCGAGGACGCGCACGGTCCAGTCGCCGTCGGCGGCGAAGAACCGGAACACGCCCTCGTCGCCCGTGACCACCTCGGCGGTGAACTCGCCGGACGAGTCGAGCAGGCGGGCGTAGGCGCTGGACACCGGGGCGCCGTCACGGGTGACGGTGCCCTGGATGACGGCCTCGTTGGTCAGGTCGACGGTCGCAGGCAGGTGCGCCGTCTGCTCGGGCGCTGCGCAGCCCTGGGTCATTGCTCCTCCAGCTCTCGGAAGTCTGCGGGACTAGGTGCGGACGCGGGCTTACTTGGGGGCGCCGAGCTCGATCGGCACGCCGATCAGCGAGCCGTACTCGGTCCAGGAACCGTCGTAGTTCTTCACGTTCTGGATGCCGAGCAGCTCGCGCAGCGCGAACCAGGTGTGCGAGGAGCGCTCGCCGATGCGGCAGTAGGCGATGGTGTCCTTGTTCAGGTCGACGCCGGCCTCGGTGTAGAGCTCGCGGAGCTCCTCGTCGGACTTGAACGTGCCGTCGTCGTTGGCCGCCTTCGACCACGGGATGCTGCGCGCGGTCGGGATGTGCCCGGCCCGCTGCGACTGCTCCTGCGGCAGGTGCGCCGGGGCGAGCAGCTTGCCGCTGAACTCGTCGGGCGAGCGGACGTCCACCAGGTTCTGCTTGCCGATCGCCTCGACGACCTCGTCGCGGTAGGCGCGGATCGAGAGGTCCTGGTCCTTGGCCTTGTAGTCGGTCGCCGGACGGGACGGGACGTCGGTGACGAGCTCGCGGGAGTCCAGCTCCCACTTCTTGCGGCCGCCGTCGAGCAGCTTCACCTTGTCGTGGCCGTACAGCTTGAAGTACCAGTACGCGTACGCCGCGAACCAGTTGTTGTTGCCGCCGTAAAGGATCACCAGGTCGTCGTTGGCGATGCCCTTGGCGGACAGCAGCTGCTCGAACCCGGTCTTGTCCACGAAGTCGCGGCGGACCGGGTCCTGCAGCTCGGTCTTCCAGTCGATCTTCACGGCGCCACGGATGTGGCCCTTGTCGTAGGCGGACACGTCCTCGTCGACCTCGACGAGAACCAGGCCGGGCGCGTCCAGGTTGGACTCAACCCAGTCGGTGTCCACCAGGACGTCTGAGCGGCTCATGCGGGAACCTCCCTCTCGGAGCGATCTTTCGCGGTGAAACGTCGGATGAGCAGATACATCTCGCAGCCGAGGCAGAACCCGAACACCGCGTTCAGGAACGCCGCCGCCAGCGCGAAGGCGGTGGCACCGATACCGAGCCAGGTGATCCCCGTCGCGTATCCGGCGACCCCGACCAGGGCGAACGCGAGGCCGACACCCTGCGCGAAGCGGGGCGCGGCGGCGTCCTCCAGTTCCCTGGGCGGAGCGAGCCGGGGACGGATCAGCACTTTGAACGCCAGACCGTACGGGGCGTACCGGAGGCCGAGGAAGGTCGCGAAACCGAACACGACGGCCTGAGCGGCGAGCAATGCCCAGCTTCCGGTCACCAGCACCGCGACGAGGACGGCTGTCGTGACCGCCGCACCGAAGCGCGGCCCACGCGGATCAACCTGCATCGGGGTGCTCCTGGACGGAGTGGAAGCGTGCGTACGAGCTGGAAATAGGGAGTGCTCGGGGGCGGACGGGCTCGATGCCTCAGGCCGTGCGACAGAGCGAGGCGGCCACGCGGCAGAAGTCCACCGCGCGGCGCTTCGTGAGCATCTGCTCTGTCCAGTAACGCACGGACTCGATGTTAAGCGGCAAACCACGCGCTGTCACATCCGTCTCGCCTTGCGAGACAGTGACAATCGCCTTATCGCAGGTCGTGGCTGCACGCATCAGGGGATGACCTCGCCGAGAGCCGCGATGACGTCGGGCTTGCGGGGTGCTCCGGTGGCGCGGCGGACGACGCGCCCCGCGCCGTCCAGGACGAGGACGGTCGGGGTCCGCACGACGTTCAGCCGGCGGACGAGGTCCAGGTGCGCCTCGGCGTCGAGCTCGACGTGCGCGACACCGTCCACCATCCCGCTCACCTCGCCGAGGACGCGGCGGGTGGCGCGGCACGGCGCGCAGAAGGCGCTGGAGAACTGCAGGAGCGTGGCCTTCTCGCCGAGTTCGGCGCCCAGCTCGTCCGGCCGGATGGTCTCGGCCATCTCGCCGCCCTCCCCTCGCCGGGCGCGCAGCACCCCGTCACGGTGCCGCCGGACGAGGCCGAACGCGGTGGCCGCGACGAGGACCGCGGCGGCGATCAATGCTCCAGTCATCGTCATCAGCAACCCGCCGGGGCGGCGAATTCTTCCGCATCGCCGCCGGTCTTCCGCATCGCCGCCGGGAGGCGCCGTCCGATCAGGTCGGGATGGTGAGGAGCGGGCGCCCGTCGAGCCCGACCACCTCGAACGAGAACAGCTGGCCGCGCGGGAACATCGTCGACCCGCGGTACTCGCCGTAGCCCTCGTCGTAGGGGACGTACCAGCTGCCGAGCGCGTCCCGGCGGCCGTCCCGCGCGATCACGAGCAGCCGGCAGTGCGACCCCTTCGGCACCCCGGCCAGATGGAGTTCGACCTCGGTCCCCCACTCCTGCCTGCGGAGGACCACGTAACCCTCGATGTTGCTCGCGGGGTTCTCGGCGCTGATCCGCTCGGCGGTCACCGCAGGCGACGGCGTCGCGGACGACGACGGGTCCGCGGCGGTGCCGCCCGAGCCGATCGGGCGCACGAAACCGCCGAACAGGCCGCCGATGACGAGCAGCAGGCACGCGGCGGCGGCGAGCGGGGCCCACCCCCCGGCGCCCCGCCCGCCGCCCGGCCGCCCGAGCCGGCCGAACCATCCCCTCCGTCGTTCGGCCGCCCTCACGAGCAGCCCGTCGAGCAGTTCGGGCGGCGGCCCCGAGACGAGGTCGAACTGCTCCCGCTCGACCCGCCCGAGCATCGCGGGCAGGCCGGCCAGCCCGGCGAGTTCGTCCCGGCAGGCGGGACAGCGCTCCAGGTGGCCCTCCAGCCGGCTCCGCTCGCCGGGGTCGAGCGCGCCGAGCACGTACACGCCGAGCGACGTGCGCACGGCCGCGCAGTCGTTCTCCGTGCGGTCGTTCCCCGTGCGGTCGTTCCCCGTGCGGTCGTTCCCCGTGCGGTCGGTCATGGCGCCAACCCCCGCTCCTCCAATGCGAGTTTGAGCGCCCGCAATGCGTAGAAGGTGCGGGACTTCACCGTGCCGGGCGGTATGCCGAGCGTCTGCGACGTCTCCGCCACCGACCGGCCCTTGTAGTAGGTCTCGACCAGGACGGCCCGGTGGGGCGGGCTCAGCCCGGCCAGCGCCTCCGCCACCGTCCAGGACTCCAGGGCCCGGTCGATGTCGTCGGAACCGTCCGCCGTCATCATGACGTGCTCGTCGATGCCAATCTCCGGCGGCCGGGCGCGCCTGGCGCGGTGGGCGTCCACGACCAGGTTCCGCGCGACCGTGAACAGCCACGGCCGCACCGGACGCCCCACCAGCGCCTCCGGATGCTTCCACGCACGCAGGAGCGTCTCCTGCACCACATCCTCGGCCTGGTTCCGGTCCCCGCCGGTCAACCGCAGGACGTACCCGAGGAGGGGACCTCCGTGCTCGCTGTACAGGGCGCGAAGCAAACCCTCATCCGCGGTCGGACCCACACCACTGACACGTACGCCTCCGCGGACCGGTTCACCGCGTCTCGGGCTATTTCTGCACCTGCTGGAGGTCGTTCAGCCGGACGTTCTCGGCGGTCGCGGCGACGCGCAGCCCGTCCGGCGTCGGCTGGATCCGGCTGATCCGCGACCCGACGGGCAGGTCGGTGACCGGAACGACCCAGGTCAGCTGGCGCTTCACCAGCGCCAGCGGGATCTGCGTGGCGCCGTCCGAGCCCACCGAGACGGGCGTGATCGCGATGCCCTTCGCGGTCGGCTCGACCTCCACGACCGCGGTGCCGGTGACGGGGAAGCCGAGGATGCTGCCGGTCAGATCCACCGAGAGGTCGTCACCCTTGGGCCCGATCCGGGTGACCTCCTTCGGCGCCTCCTTCTTGATCACGTCATAGGGGACGACGGCGGACGCGGTCGCGGTCCGCGCGGTGACGTCCGCGGCGCTGCCCTTGGAGACCTCCGACAGCGGCGCCTTCACGCCCCGCATGTCCACCTTGACGCCGGTCACGGTGACGCCCTGCTCCGTCCAGTCCCCGATGCCGACCTCGATGTGCTTGTACTCGCCGCCGGCCGCCTGGGTCAGGAACGGGAAGCCGTGGATGGAGACGTCCGGCTGCTGCCGCAGGTTGTACTGCGCGGCCACCTGCTCGCCGATCTTGTCCTCGGCGATCCGGACCCCGAGCCGGTCCGCGGCGACCACCACCACGGCGACGAATATCAGCAGGACCAGCAGTACCTTGCGCATGTCTCTCCTTAGGGCTTGGCATGCGACGGCCACACTTTATGCGCATTCGTCCCATGCCGAGTCGCGTTGGAGAATGACCTTGTCCCATCCGGTCTCAGCCGCCCGCGAAGGGCGGAAGCACCTCCACGACGCCGCCCTCCGGCAACGCGACGGACTCGTGCGGCCGGGTCCCGACCGGGTCCCCGTCGACCAGGAACGAACTCCGCCGGACGACCCGGGCGAACTCCTCGCCCCGCCCCGCGAGCGCCGCGGTGAGCGCCTCCGCCAGCGTCCCCGCCGCGTACGGCTCCTCGTGCGTCCCCGCCGCCGCCTTGGCCGCCGCCCAGTACCGCATCGTCCCGTTGGCCATGCGTCCAGTATTCATCGCCGCAGCCCGTGGGTCGGACGTGATCACGGCGGCGGAGGAGACCGGCGGAGACGGTTCCGTTATGCTCTGTGATGAGGGATCCGGGCGACGAGGCCATGGAGTTCATCGAAAGACCCCTTCATGGCCACCTCGTCTTCGAGTGGGGCGGCCGCTGTCGGGGCTGGAGATGAGCCGCCTGGGTCCTACGTCTTTGGACGGGAGGCGGCACTTGAGCAGTCTGCTCTTGCTGACCAACGCACTGGAGCCCTCCGACGAGGTCCTGCCCGCGCTCGGGCTTCTGCTGCACTCCGTGCGCGTCGCCCCGGCCGAGGCGTCCGCCCTCATCGACGCGCCGCCGACCGAGATCCTGCTGGTGGACGCCCGCCGCGACCTCGTCCAGGCCAAGAGCCTGTGCCGCCTGCTGCGCACCACCGGCCTCGACTGCCCGCTGCTGGCCATCGTGACCGAAGGCGGCCTCGCCGCCCTCAGCCCCGAATGGGGGCTTGACGACGTGCTGCTGCAGACCGCCGGCCCCGCCGAGGTCGAGGCCCGGCTCCGCCTCGCCACCGGACGCGCCGCGGCGGCGGGCGAGGAGGACGAGGTCCCGGGCGAGATCCGCAGCGGCGACCTGACCATCGACGAGGCCACCTACACCGCCCGCCTCCGGGGCCGGGTCCTCGACCTGACCTTCAAGGAGTTCGAGCTGCTGAAGTACCTGGCCCAGCACCCGGGCCGGGTCTTCACCCGCGCCCAGCTCCTCCAGGAGGTCTGGGGCTACGACTACTTCGGCGGCACCCGCACCGTGGACGTCCACGTCCGCCGCCTGCGCGCCAAGCTGGGCGCCGAGTACGAGTCGCTGATCGGCACCGTCCGCAACGTCGGCTACCGCTTCGTCCCCGACCACCGTCCCGGCGACGCCGAGGAGAAGACCCCGGCTCGCACGTAGACCCCCAGCACGCACGCAGGCCCCCAGCACGCACGCAGGCCCCCAGCACGCACGCAGGCCCCCAGCACGCACGTAGGCCCCCGGGCCGCGCGCAGGAGCCCCGCACGCAGGACACCGGCGCGCAGGCCCCTGGCCCGCGCGCGGGCGGCTCTCAGCCGAAGCGCCCGGTGATGTAGTCCTCGGTGGCCTTCTGCTCCGGGTTCGCGAAGATCTTGGACGTGTCGTCGATCTCGATGAGCCTGCCCGGCTTGCCGGTCCCGGCGATGTTGAAGAACGCCGTCCGGTCGCTGACGCGCGCGGCCTGCTGCATGTTGTGGGTGACGATCACGATCGTGTACCGGGTCTTCAGCTTGTCGATCAGGTCCTCGATGGCGAGCGTGGAGATCGGGTCGAGCGCGGAGCACGGCTCGTCCATCAGCAGGACCTGCGGCTGGACGGCGATCGCGCGGGCGATGCAGAGCCGCTGCTGCTGGCCGCCGGACAGGCCCGCACCGGGCTTGCCGAGGCGGTCCTTGACCTCGGCCCACAGGTTGGCGCCGCGCAGGGACTCCTCGACGACCTCGTCCAGGCGGGACTTGCGGCGGACGCCGTTCAGCTTGAGGCCGGCCGCCACGTTGTCGTAGATCGACATGGTGGGGAACGGGTTGGGGCGCTGAAACACCATGCCGACGACGCGGCGCACCGCGACGGGGTCGACGGACGGGTCGTACAGGTCCTCGTCGTCCAGCATGACCTTGCCCTCGACGCGGGCGCCCGGGATGACCTCGTGCATCCGGTTCAGCGTGCGCAGGAACGTGGACTTGCCGCAGCCCGACGGCCCGATGAACGCCGTCACCGAGCGCGGCTCGATCGTCATCGAGATGTCCTCGATGGCGTGGACGCCGCCGTAGTAGGCGTGCAGCCCGGAGACGTCGATCCGCTTGGCCATGGATCTTCCTTTCTGACGGTCAGCGGCTCGTGGCCGCGGTGCGCCGGGCGACGAGGCGGGCGACCAGGTTGAGCAGCATGATGATCCCGATCAGCACGAGCGCGCCCGTCCAGGCCCGGTCGATCGAGTTCTGGCTGGGGTCGGCGGCCTGCTCCCAGATGAAGGTGGGCAGGGACGCCTGCGGCCCGCCGAACGGGTCGTTGTTGATCGCCTTGGTGAAGAAGATCGTCAGCAGCAGCGGCGCCGTCTCGCCCATCACGCGGGCGACGGCGAGCATCACGCCGGTCACGATCCCGGTCATCGCGGTGGGCAGGACGACGAAGCAGACCGTCCGCCAGCGCGGCACGCCGAGCGCGTAGGACGCCTCGCGCAGGTCGTTCGGGACGAGCTTCAGCATCTCCTCCGCGGACCGCACCACGGTCGGGATCATCAGGATCGTCAGGGCCAGCGCCCCGGCGAACCCGGAGAACTCGAACCCGAAGGTGAGCAGCCACAGCGCCAGCACGAACAGGCCCGCGACGATGGACGGGATGCCCGTCATCACGTCCACGGTGAAGCCGATCACCTTGCCGAGCCGCCCGTTGCCGGCGTACTCGACCAGGTAGATCGCGGTGAGGATGGAGAGCGGGACGGCGATCACGGTGGTGATGACGACCTGTTCCAGGGTGCCGACGATGGCGTGGTAGGCGCCGCCGCCGGGGTCGCTGCCGCTGACCGCGTTCATCGAGAACTGGAAGAACGTCGGGTCGAGCCGCTTGGCGCCGTTGACGACGACCGTCCACAGCACCGACACCAGCGGGATGACGGCGAGCGCGAACGCCAGATAGACCAGCCCTTGGACGAGCCGGTCCTTGATCTTGCGGGCGGGCGACACCGAGGTCAGGCTCCCGCCCTTTCCGGGCGTGCGGGTGGTCACGCGAACTCCTTCCGGCGCGCGACGACCGCGCGGGCGGCCATGTTGACGACCAGGGTGATCACGAACAGCACGAGGCCGGAGGCGATCAGCGCGCCGCGCCCGGTGACGGACGCCTCGGCGAAGCTGTTGGCGATGTTCGCGGCGAACGTCGCGCCGCCGTTCTCCAGGATGTGCCAGTTGATGCCGGGCACGAACGTCAGCACCATCGCGACGGCGATCGTCTCGCCCATCGCGCGGCCGAGGCCCAGCATCGAGGCGCCGATCATGCCGGACCGCCCGTAGGGCAGCACCGACATCCGGATCATCTCCCAGCGGGTGGCGCCGATCGCCAGCGCCGCCTCCACGTTGGCGCGCGGCACCTGGAGGAACACCTCCCGGGAGATGGACGAGATGATCGGCAGGATCATGATCGCCAGCACCACCGAGGCTGTGAAGATCGAGTTCTTGCCGGGGCTGTCGCCGCCGAACAGCGGGATCCAGCCGAGCGTCGCGTTGAGCGCCTTGCTGATCCCCTCCATGTGCCGCGACAGGAACGCGAGGCCCCAGAGCCCGTACACGATGCTGGGGACGGCGGCGAGCAGGTCGACGACGTAGCCGAGCCCGGACGCGAGCCGCCGCGGCGAGTAGAACGAGATGAACAGCGCGATCCCGATCGCGACCGGCGTCGCGATGAGCATCGCGAGCAGCGACGAGATCACCGTGCCGAAGGCGAGCTGCGCGATGCCGAACTTCGGCGGCGTCGCGTTCGGGTTCCACTCCTCGCCGGTGATGAAGTTCGCCTCGTTGTCGCGCAGCGCCGGGATCGCCTTCCAGACGAGGAAGGCGGCGATCGCGGCGACGATGGCCAGCACGGTGATGCCCGAGCCCCGGGCCGCTCCGGCGAAGATGCGGTCGCCGGCGCGTCCGGTGCCCCTCGGGCCGGTGGCGCCGTCCCGGGTCGCGGAGCGCACCCCGACGCGGGTCTCGGTGGTCATGGGGGAACCTCCTTCGATCACGCCGGTACCCACGTCGGCCCCGCCGCCGAGGTCGTCGGCGGCGGGGCTTCGGGTGCCGTCGTCCGGTGTCAGGACAGGGCCTTCACGGACGTCTGGACCTTGGTGAGCACGTTCTCCGGCAGCGGCGCGTAGCCGTGCTCGGTGAGGATCTTCTGACCGTCCGCGCTGGCGGTGTAGGTGAGGAAGGACTTGACGAACCCGGCCTGCTCGGCGGGCAGCCCCTTCTCGCACGCGATCTCGTAGGTGACCAGCACGATCGGGTAGGCGCCCGCCTCCTTGGTCGAGTAGTCGATCTTCAGCGCGACGTCGTTGCCGGTGCCGACGACCTGCGCGCCCGCGACGGCCTTGGACGCGCTGTCCGGTGACAGCTCGGCGTACTCGCCGGCGCCGTTCTTCACCTTCGCGGTCTGGAGCTTGTTGTTGGTCGCGTACGACATCTCCACGTAGGAGATCGCGCCCTCGGTGCTCTTGACCTGGCTGGTGACGCCGTCGGACTTGGCGGCGCCCTGGCCGGTGGAGTTCGGCCACTTCTTGGCCTTCTCCCACGTCCAGATCTTCGGGACGACCGTGTGCAGGTAGTTCGTGAAGTTGTCGGTGGTGCCGGACTCGTCCGAGCGGTACACCGGCTTGATGTCGGACGAGGGGAGCTTGGCGCCCCCGTTCTCCGCGGCGAGCGCCGGATCGTTCCACTTCGTGATCTTGCCCGAGAAGATCTTGCCGATGGTCTCCGGCGACAGCTTCACCCCGTCCACGCCCGGCACGTTGTAGACGACGGCGACGGGGCCGACGACCATCGGCAGGTTCAGCGCGCTGCTCCCCTTGCAGCGCTGCTGCGCGGCGGTGGCCTCTTCGGGCTTGAGCGCCGAGTCGGAGCCGGCGAACGACACCTGACCGCCGGTGAACGCCTGGATGCCGGCGCCGGAGCCGCTCGGGTTGTAGTTCAGGTTGGCGCCCGCGCACTTGCTCGCGTAGACCTTCGTCCACTCCTCGATGGCGTTCTTCTGCGCGCTCGACCCGGCCGCGTTGACGCTGGCCTTCGCGCAGTCGATGTCGCCGGCCGGGGCGCCGCTCGAACTCGCGGTCGTGTTGTCGTCGCTCCCGCAGGCGGACAGGGCCAGCGCGCCCGCGACGACCACGCCGCCCAGGGCGGCGAGTCGAGAACCGTTCTTCACCGGAGGGTCTCCTCTGAGTTTCGTTGGCCGGGTCTGCCCGCGCCGTCCGGGTCCGCGCCGCTGTGATCCGGCACGTGGACGGTGGGTTCGCCGTCGAATGCGACGCTAGGCAGGCGAGGTGACCAGCCGCCCCGATCCAGGTGAACGAAAGATGAACGGAGACAAGCAGGGTTGCGAAGAATGCCCCGATTTGGCATGGACGCCGGGTTAACAGCGCAGCTCAGGCAACCAAAAACCCGGTCGAGACATGCTCAACCGGGTTTGGGCCGCGGGAGGCGCCAGGCGGGGCGTTACAGGGTGGTCAGGGGGCGCCAGGCGGGACGTCAGGCGTACATGACGTCGACGGCGTACCTGGTGAAGCCCAGGTTCTCGTATAGCCGGACGGCCGCGACATTCGATTCGTCCACGTAAAGCATGATCTGCTCCATGCCGACGTCGCGCAGGTGATGCAGGCCCCGCAGCGTGAGGGCGCGCCCCAGCCCGAGCCCCTGCGCGTCGGGGTCGACCCCCACGACGTAGACCTCGCCGATCTTGCCGGGGTGGACCTTCGTCCAGTGGAACCCGGCGAGCCGCCCGTCGCGCTCGGCGAGGAAGAAGCCGGCGGGGTCGAACCAGTCCTCGGCCTCGCGCTCGCGGACGTCGTCCATCGTCCAGGCGCCCTGCTCGGGGTGGTCGGCGAAAGCGCGGGCGTTGACCTCCAGCCACGCCCGCTCGTCCCGTCCGGGCTCGAAGGAGCGGACGGTCACGCCGTCGGCGACGCGGGGCTCCGGCAGCGGATCGGACGCCGGGCGCCGCATCTGGAACAGCGCGCGGACCCGCGCCATCCCCTCCGAGGCCGCCAGCGCGGCGGCCGCCGGAAGGTCGCCGTGCGCCCACACCCGCAGCGGGGCCTCGGCCCGCAGCGCCCGCAGCAGGGCGCGCCCGTGCCCCCGGCGCCGATGTTCCGGATGGACGACCAGCTCCCCCGCCGCCGGCTCGTCCGCGGTCGCCGGGTCGAAGTGCGCGTAGGCCACGATCTGCCCGCCGTCGGAGATCGCCGGGCCGGACCGCCCGCCGCGCAGCGCCAGCACGGCGTGCTCGGACAGGGGGCCCACCCCGTCGGCCCGCGCCGCCGCCTCCGCCAGCGCCAGGGCCTGCGTGGTCTCGGCGTCTCCCAGCGTCCCGCGCGCCCGCAGCTCACTCACGCCCGCAACCCTATGCGGCCGGACCGGCCGGATGATCGTCCGGGGTCCTGATCGATTCGTCACAGAAACGTCATCGCGCCGCCGGGATGCTATGCCGGGCGACCGAGAGGTTCGTCCAGACCTGGACGGACCGCGTCTCCACCCTCGCAGACAAGCCATCGGCAAGAGAAGAGGTCACGCGCCGAAGAAGTGGACGATGTAGTAGACCGCCGCGGCCACCGCGGCGGCGGCGGGCATCGTGAGGACCCAGGCCATGAGGATGTTGCCGGCGACGCCCCAGCGGACGGCGGACAGGCGCTTGGTGGCGCCCGCGCCCATGATCGCGGAAGTGATCGTGTGGGTGGTGGAGATTGGAGCGTGCCAGATGAACGCGGTGGTGTAGAGGACGACGGAGGCCGTCGCTTCGGCGGCGAAGCCCTTCGGCGGATCGACCTCGATGACCTTGCGGCCGAGGGTGCGCATGATGCGCCAGCCGCCCGCGTACGTCCCGGCCGACAGCGCGCCCGCGCACGAGATGACCACCCACCAGGGCACGCTGCTGCCGTCCGCGTGGTTGGTGGTGACGAGCGCGAGGACGATGATGCCCATCGTCTTCTGGGCGTCCTGGAGGCCGTGCCCGAGCGCGAGGGACGCCGCGGACATGGTCTGCGCGATGCGGAACCGGCGGCCGACCCGGGACGGGTTGGCGCGCCGGAAGATCCACAGGATCGCCACCATCGCGAGGTAGGCGAGGCCGAACCCGACGACCGGCGACGCCACCATCGGGACCGCGACCTTGTCGACCACGGTGGCCCAGTTCACCGACGACATCGACGCCAGCCCGGCGCCGACGACACCGCCGATGAGGGCGTGCGAGGACGACGACGGCAGCCCGAAGTACCAGGTGATGAGGTTCCAGGTGATCGCCCCGAGCACGCCGGCGGCGACCACGGTGAGCCCGTGCAGGCCGGACGGCGGGGTGATGACGTCGCTGACGGTCTTGGCGACGCCGACGCCGAGCAGCGCGCCGATCATGTTCATGGCGGCGGCCATGCCGAGCGCGACCCGCGGTGTCAGGGCGCGGGTCGACACCGCCGTGGCGATCGCGTTGGCCGCGTCGTGGAAGCCGTTGGTGTAGTCGAAGACGAGCGCCACGACGATGACCAGGATGAGGACGGCCATCTGCGCGTCGGCCCGGAGCCCGAGCGCGCCGCCCGCCATGACCAGCACGATGCCGGCCAGCAGGAGCAGCCATGCCCGGCCGGTGACCCGGCGCGTGGCCTGCTCGCCAAGGGAGGCGGCATCGTCCTCCGCGGACGGGTCCCGGGTGAGGGCGGCGCCGGGATCCTTGGCCGGGCTCATGATTCCTTGACCGAGATGGTCTCGACCGTGTTGGCCACATGCTCGAACGCGTCGGCCGCGTCCTCCAGCCGGTCGATGACCTGCTTCATCTTCAGCACCGTCAGCGTGTCGTACTCGCCGCTGAACAGCTTCGCCAGAAGCTTCCGGTAGATCTGGTCGCCCTGGTTCTCGAGCCGGTTGATCTCGATCCAGTACTCGTTGAGCTCCTTCATCGAGCGCAGCCGCGGCATGGCCTCGGCGGTCAGCTCGGCGGCGCGCTCCAGGACCTCCACCATGTGGACGACGCCCTTGGGGAACTCTTCGATCTCGTACAGGACGACGAGGTCAGCCGCCTCCTCCATCTCGTCCATCACGTCGTCGATGGACGAGGCCAGCCGGTAGATGTCCTCGCGGTCGAAGGGCGTGATGAACGTTTCGTTCAACCGTCGCATGATCGCGTGGGTGCATTCGTCGCCCGCGTGCTCGCAGGCGCGCATCTTCTCCGCGATCGCCGCCCGGTCGGCGCCGTCGCTGATGAGTTCCACGAGCAGCCTGGCGCCGGTGACCAGGTTGTTCGCCGAGTCGGCGAACATGTCGTAGAAGCTGTCCTCACGCGGCGTGAGACGCAAGCGCACTTCGTTCTCCTGATGTGCCGGAACAGTCCGCAGAGGATCGTAGGCGCTACCCGCCGTAAAAAGAACCTTTGCCCCAGCTTCGGCTGGTGTCACCCATCCTCTCACCTACAAGACTGCCCTAGATCACCAGGTGCATACCCCTCGCGGGCGCCCCTATCTGGAGGAACGCCCGCCGGTTCGGCGCTGCGGGACGGCCACCTGCGGGGGCCTCCGGCAAACCCTGGTGATATTGGTTACATCACCAGGGCGAACTCCCGGCAAACAGGGCTGAAACGACGAACCGGGGACGCCCTGATCGGCGTCCCCGGAACCTGCGAGCCTGCGGACTATGTGCAGTCCTGCGACGTCAGCTCGCGACGACCGGCTTCGTCGGACGCTACCCCGAGCACCATGTCGATTTCCGCGACGGTCAGCGGCCGCTCCGCCGCCGCCACCGCACTGAGCATCTCGGCATAGAGTTCGATCTCGTCCAGCGCAACACGGTCGTGGACGCGCAGATCGAGATTCTGGCGCACCGCGTCCACCTCCGTTCGTTCCCCACACCCAGGTCCGAGGCTACGCGTCCGGCCCCGACGGGCACATGACCCAAGAGGGCCATTCGCGGGCCACCTTGACGACTGGTCTTCCCGGGTGGTGCCCATCTGATGCCCCCGGCGGGCGCGGGGGCTCAGCCGCCGCCGGGACGGAAGTCGCCGAGGAGCTGCTCCAGCGGCGTTTCGGGCAGGTCACGGGCCGTCAGCCGGGCCACGGTGGCGGCGTTGACGTCGGCGCCCGCCAGCCGGGCCGCCTGCCGCGCGACCGTCTGCTCGAACAGCGCGCGGACGGTGCGGGCATAGGCGAACCGGGGGTCCTCGCGCATCGTCGCCAGCCGGGACAGCAGCTCGACGCGCAGTTCCTCGTCCAGCATGTAGAGGTCGCGTTCGGCGTAGCTCTGGAAGAGCCGCACCATGTCGCGGTCGCCCATCCCGGTGAACTCCATGATCCGGCCGAACTCGGCGCGGAACGCGGGATTGCCCGCGAGGAAGCCCTCCATCTCCGCCGCCGGGCTCGAACAGACCACGACGAACCGGGCGCCGCTCTGGTTCATCCGGCGGAGCAGCTCGTCCACGACCGCGGGGGTCCGGTCGAGGCGGAACGCCTCCTGGACGAGCAGCACCCCGCCGAGCGCCTGGTCGACCATGCCGGCGACGCGGTTGCGCGTGTCGGCCTGGTCGCGTCCCGCCAGGTGGACGGGACGGCACGCCACCACATGCCCGGACCGCAGCAGCCCGAGCGCCGCGTAGATCCCGCCCACGAGCCCCGCCACGGTCGTCTTGCCGGTGCCGGGCGGGCCGGTGAAGACCAGATGGCCGGGGTTCTCGCCGGACACCCCGAACCGGGCCCGGTCGGCGGCGAGCGCCGCCTCGTCGGCCAGCTCCCGCACCGCCGACTTGACGTCCTCCAGCCCGGTGAGCTGGTCGAGCTGGCGCAGGTAGCCGTCGATGTCGCCGGGCGGGCGCAGCGCCGGCTCGATGCCCTCCGCGACGCCCGCGAGGTCGTCGGGGGTGAGGACGAGCCGGTCGTGGGACGCCCCGGCGCGCTCCATGTTCCGCTGGGCCGCCTGGTCCAGGTAGGCCTCGACGAGGCGGGCGTTGACGAGGTCGCCCGGCCCCCGGAGCCGCTCCAGGTCGGCCCGGACGGTCTCCAGCGCGGCCGCGCCGATCGTCACGCGCCGCTCGTCCGCGAGCAGGTGCAGCAGCGTCATGCGGTTGTCGAGGTCGCTGAAGTCGGGCAGCCGGTGGACGCGGAACGCCTGCACGAGCTTCGGGTGCTCCTGCAGGAGGCGCCGGTACGCGCGCGGCTCGCACGTCGCGATCACGGGCGTCGTGTTCACCGGGTCGCGGCGGGCGCGGCGCACCGCCCCGACGACGGCGCCCGGGTCGGCCGCGTCGCCGATCGCGACGTCCAGCCGCTCGAACAGGATCACCGGGCCGGGCTGGGCGAGGAGCTGCCCGATCCGCTCCGGCGGCGCGTTCCGGACGTCCGCGG
The DNA here is from genome assembly GCF_041463665.1 of Actinomadura chokoriensis. Taxonomy (GTDB): domain Bacteria; phylum Actinomycetota; class Actinomycetes; order Streptosporangiales; family Streptosporangiaceae; genus Spirillospora; species Spirillospora chokoriensis_A. The sequence continues at coordinate 15,478 of NZ_JAXCEJ010000027.1, read as the reverse complement.
CGTCGTGCGCCCGGATCGACCCGTCGCCGAGGCCCGCGTTAGCGAGCGTCAGCGCGATCATCCGGGACAGCCGGCGCTGCCCCGAATGCGGTTCGCCGACCAGCAGTACGCCGGGGACGCCCGACCCGATCGTGCTGCGCGCGCCGTCCACCCGCGTCGCCTCGATCTCGTCGCCGGCCGGTGCGTTCCACTCCTCGGCCTGCGCACGGACGTCGCCGAGCAGGACGGACGCGTCGTGCTCGCCGTAGACGAACCCGAACCCGAACCGCTCCAGGACGCGGCGGGTGCTGCGGTCGCTCGGCGGCGGGATCTCGTCGACGGGACGTTCCGGGGACGGCGTGTCGTCCAGGAAGTCGAAGTCGCCGGCCATCGTCTTGGACATGACCTTCGTCCCCGGGCCGCCTCCCAGGACGGGCGGCGGGGGCGGGGCGGCGGCGTCCTCAAGGTCCTCCGGGCCGAGGATGCGCGTGCCGGGCGGCCGGTTCTGCGCCGGAGGCCGCCCGGCCGGCGAGCGCCCGGCCGGCGGCTGGCCTTCGACGCGGGTGGACGGCGCGTCGAACGTCGTCCGGTGCGGCTCGGGCGGCCCGGCCGGGCTCGGCGCGACGGGCTCGGGCGGGGCAGCCGGGCCCGCCGACCCCGGGGGGACGCCCTGGGCCGGGGGCGCGCCCGCCGGCTGGTAGCCCAGCTGCGTGTACGGCGGCGCGAAGTTCTCGTTCTGCGTCTCCTCCTCGGGCGGGGAGAAGCCGCCGCGCTGCGGCTCGGCCTGCTGAGCGGGCGCATGGCTCGCCTGTACCGGCTCCGGCGGGGGCGCCGCAGGGCTCTGCATCGGCGCGGCCTGCGCCGGGTCCTGCATGGGCGCAGGGCTCTGCATGGCTGCCGGATTCTGCACGGGCGCGGGGCTCTGCATGGGCGCGGGGCTCTGCATCGGCGCGGGGCTCTGCATCGGCGCGGGCTGCGCGGCGCCGGGGCGCTGGAAACCGAGTTCGGTGTAGGGGGGCGCGGCGCTCGCCTGGTCGTCCTCTCCGGAGGACCCGCTGATCAGCGGGTCCGGCGGAGCGAACGCGGCCTGCTGGCCGGGCCCAGGCATCTGGTTCTGCACCGGCGCGGCGGCGGGTCCGGGCGCGTTCTCCCACCCCGGCTGCGCCGGCGGCTGGACGAACGGGCGGTCGGGCTCGGACGGTGTCCCCTGCTGCTGCGGCGGCGTCCCGGGGGCGAGGCCGGGCTGGCTCTGCATGTGGAACGGGGCTGGCTGCGCGGGCGCGGGGTTCGGCGGCGGCGTGGCGGTCGGGGCGGCCGCGGTGGCGCGGGCCCGGTTGCGTCCGATGATCCCGGCGATGATGGCGGTCGGGACGGGGAAGCCGCGGGGACGCGCGGGCATCCCGCCGAGCCGGCACCACGCCAGATCGACCTCGTACATCGCGGCCAGCAGCGACTCCGCGCCCACCCCAGAGCCCGCCGCCGATCGCAGCGGTTCCGGGAGGCGCATGTCCTCGGGCCAGAGGCGGCGCAGCGGATGCCCCTTCTGCTCCGCCACCGCCTGCACCGTGTAACGGATCTCCGGGTCCAGCCAGGGGACGATGGTGCCCACCATGTCCTTGCGGACGACGTTCAGGTCGGCGGCGAGCAGGGCGGCGGCCACCAGGCGGGGTTCCAGGTAGGCGGGTTCGGCCGGGTCCCCGGACAACTCCCCTATCAGCTCACTCAGCGTGTAGAAGGCGTGCCTGAAGTTGTCCCCTGGCGAGCTCTCGTTCCGCAGCGAGGGAACCAGGTTCGGTGGGCAACGCGTGAGCCACTGCTGGACGATCGCCTGATCCCCGTACGGCAACGCCCCGTAGTCGACGGTCGGGTTGGCGAGCGTGGTGCCCAGGATGGCGAGCAGTGCGTCCGCCCGTATCTGGAACCGGACGTCGTCGCGGAGCGCGCTTGCCACGGCCCACATCGTCCGCAGGATGACGACCGCCGCGTCCACCCGGCTGGCGCGCAGGCGCTCGGCGTAGAGCGCGACGAGCGATTCGAGGGTGGGCGGGGTGAGCCAGCGCGGGCCGTCCACGTCCGGGAGGGGCCTGGCGCGGTAGGGCTTCCAGAGGTCGAGCATCTGCGCGTCCAGCCGCGCGTCGTAGGCGGGGGCGGCCGAGCACCACAGCATCACGCCCCAGGCGGCGGCGACGGTGGACGGCGTCTCGCCGGTGAAGTCGGGCCACCAGTGCGGGTAGTCGGGCGCGGGAAGCGTGGCGGCGGACTCCAGGGTCGACCGGACGCGCGACGTCAGCTCCGTCGCGAACCCGTGCCCGACGAACGGCAGCCCCGACGGCGGGTCGTAGGCGAAGTCGGGCCCGGCCGGGACCACGTGCGGCGGCAGGTTCGGGACCTGGCCCGCACCCTGCTGCGCGGGCCTCGCCGCCATCCGGACGGCGGGCGTGCGGGGCGGCGGGCACAGGTACCACTGCCCGTCGGACGGGTGCAGCCGGTACCAGCGGGCCCACGCGCCGAAAAGCCACCACGTCCCGTCCGGCAGGACGAGCATCCGGCCGCCGATGGCGTGGTGGCGCTGCTGCGGAGGCGCGGACGGCCACCACGCGGCGGCCACCATCGCCCGCGTGTCGCGCTCCGCCTCCGTGAACGGGTCCTGCGTGTACGGATCCCGCCCCCGCCGCGGGCCCGGCGGCGGAGCGCTGCCGTAGCCCGGTCCCCACACCACGATGGTCATCGTAGTCAGCAGAAAACGCCCGAGGCGTCCGTGACCGGCGCAGAAGCCGCGTCACCCCAGGTCAGCGGTGCCCTAAACCGACCTGGGCGTCAGTCACGGGCGTCAGTCCCACTCGGCGGCGCGGTGCCGCCGGGCCTTCTCCACGTACACCGCGGGCGTGTGCTCCAGGACGAGCCGGTCGTTGTCGTTCAGCTCCCGGACGATCTTGCCCGGCGTCCCGGCGACGAGCACCCCGGCCGGGATCTTCTTGCCGGGCGGCACCAGCGCACCGGCGGCGACGAGCGTCCCCGCCCCGATGCGGGCGCCGTTCAGCACGATCGCGCCGATGCCGATGAGCGAGCCGGTCTCGACGTGCGCGCCGTGGACCATCGCCTTGTGGCCGAGGCTGACGCGGTCCTCCAGGATCGCGGGCATCCCCGGGTCGCAGTGCAGGCAGGACAGGTCCTGGATGTTGCACTCGTCGCCGACGACGATCTCCTCGTCCTCGCCGCGCAGCACCGAGCCGTACCAGACGCTGGCCGCGCGGCCCAGCGTCACCCGGCCGACGACGACCGCGCCGGGCGCGATCCACGCCTCCGGATCGATCTTCGGCCGGTCCTCGCCCAACGCTCCCAGGTAGCTCATGGCGCCGATGGTAGGACGCGTCCCGTCCCGCCGCCGAGGCCGCCCCCGTCCCCCGTTCGGTCGGCGCCCCGCCCTGGCGCGGTCGGCGCCCCCGTCCCGGCGGGTCCGGTTCCGGTCCGCGACACGGCCCCGCGAAGGGCGCGGATCCAGCCCGGTTCAGATAGTTTGTCGAGCCCATCCAGATGAAGAAACGGCAGCAAGAACCGCGTTCCGGTTGCGCGAATGGGGTGGACCGGACAAGAGTCGTCCTGACGTTTCCATGTGGGCCCGCTCAGGCGGGTGAGGCTTATCGCAACCGACCCTGACGGGGCGACGCCCCCGCCAACGACCCCCCAAGGCACCATGAGCAACGAAGCCGAGATCCTGCCCAACCTCCTCCAAGAAGAGTCCTTCGAGATCGTCATGCGCGGCTACAACCGCCGCCAGGTCGACGACTACATCGCCCGCGCCCAGCAGAAGCACCGCGAACTGGAGGCGCGGCTCGCCCGCGCCCAGGACGACGGCGAGCGCCTCCGCCGCGAGATGGCCGAGGTCAGGGAGGCGCGCAAGCCCACCGGCGACGACCTGAGCGACCGGCTCCGGCAGATCATCAACCTCGCCGAGGACGAGGCCCAGGACAAGGTCGCCGAGGCCGAGGCCAAGGGCGCGGAGATCCGCAAGGACGCCGAGCACGAGTCCAAGCGCATCATCGACGAGGCCCGCGCGCACGCCGACAAGAACCTCTCCCAGGCGCAGGAGAAGGCCGACCACGTGCTCGCCTCGGCCAAGAAGGAGTCCGAGAGCGTACTCTCGTCGGCCAAGCAGGAGGCCGAGCAGACGGTGACGAGCGCGCGGCTGGAGGCCGAGCGCACGCTCACCGCGTCCGAGCGGCGCGCCAGCGTGATCAACGACGGCGCCACGCAGCGGCTCACCGCGCTCACCAAGAACCACACCCAGGCCCTGCAGCGCCTCACCGAGATCAGCGACACGCTGCACCGGCTGCTCACCGCCGAGAACGAGGCGGGGCCGCTGGAGAAGATGGTCGAGGACGCCGTCCGGCAGAGCGCCCCGCGCAAGCAGGCCCCGCCCGCGCAGCCCGCGCCCGTCCAGCCCGCGCCGGCCGCCGTGAAGCCGATACCGGCCGCGGCCCCCAAGCCGCCCCAGGCCCCCGCGCCCAAGCCGGCTCCGGTCGTCGCCGCCCCGGGCGCCGCCCCGCCCGCCGCGCCGTCGATGAGGAAGCCCGAGCCCCCGTCCCCCGTCGAGCCCCCGGCGCCGCCCGCGCCGCCGCAGGCCAAGCCCGTCCGCCCGGCCGAGGACACCGACCCGGGCCAGTCCCCGAGCCAGTCCCCGGGCCAGCCCCCGGTCCCGCCGCAGCAGCCCCGCGGCCCGATCGAGCTGTAACCTCCCGGGCCTTGGGGCCCGTCAACGAGCCGTTCGGCGATCTCCCGGGTGCGGAGAGTCCTCCAGCCTCCTGGCCCCCATCCTCTGGAACGTCAGGCGGGGCGTTCCGCCCTTCGCGGCCGGAACGCCCCGCTTCGCGCCGTCTATAGGATTTCGCGGGTGAAGAAACGGAGACATTCGCGGGGCGGCAACGTCCGCCCTGTCAGGTTTCTGGGTGACCCGGTCCTGCGCACGGAGTGCGACCCGGTCCGGACGTTCGACGCCTCCCTGGAACGCCTCGTCGACGACATGTTCGTCACCATGTACGAGGAGGACGGCGCCGGGCTGGCCGCGAACCAGATCGGCGTCGGCCTGCGGCTGTTCGTCTACGACTGCGAGGACGACAGGGGACGCCGGCACATCGGCCACGTCGCCAACCCGACGCTCGTGGCCGCCGACGGCGAGCAGCTGGTCGAGTCGGAGGGCTGCCTGTCCGTCCCCGGCCTGCGGTTCGAGACCCCCCGCCACGCGCACGCCGTCGTCGAGGGCGTGGACCTGAAGGGCAAGCCCGTCCGCGTGGAGGGCACCGGGTACTTCGCGCGCTGCCTCCAGCACGAATGCGGCCACCTCGACGGACGCGTGTACATCGACGTCCTGTCAGGCGACGCCCGGCGCGCGGCGATGCGCGCGATCCGCGCACTCCAGCAGTAGAAGTAGCCTGGCCGTACTCACGGGATCGCACTCACCGGATCCTCAACGGATTCTCTGGGGGCGTTCAGGAGGCGTTCAGGTTCGGCTGCGACCCTCTGCGGTGAGGTGGAGGGGGACTAGGCAATTGTCTGAACGGACGGGGAACGCGAACGGCAGAGGCAGGGCGGCGACGGCGGAGGCGACCCTCCTCGTCGTCGAGGACGAGCCCAACATCCTGGAGCTCCTCGCCGGCAGCCTGCGCTTCACCGGGTTCGAGGTGGTCACGGCCACCAACGGGGCGGACGCGGTGCGGTCGGCGCGGCGGCACCGCCCCGATCTGATCGTCCTGGACGTGATGCTGCCCGACATCGACGGGTTCGACGTCGCGCGGCGGCTGCGGTCCGGCGGCGACCACACCCCGGTGCTGTTCCTGACGGCGCGGGACGCCGTCCAGGACCGGATCAAGGGGCTGACCATCGGCGGCGACGACTACGTCACCAAGCCGTTCAGCCTGGAGGAGGTCATCGCCCGCATCCGGGCGGTGCTGCGCCGGTTCCGCGGCGGCGTGACCGAGCCCCCGCCGCGCCTGGTGTTCGCGGACGTGGAGCTGGACGAGGAGAGCCACGAGGTGTGGCGCGGCGGACGCGCGATCCAGCTGTCGCCTACCGAGTTCAAGCTGCTGCGCTACTTCATGGCCAACGCGGGACGGGTCGTGTCGAAGGCGCAGATCCTCGACCACGTGTGGAACTACGACTTCCGCGGCGACGCGGGCATCGTCGAGTCGTACGTGTCCGCGCTGCGCCGCAAGGTCGACAACGCCGAACCGCGGCTCATCCACACGCTGCGCGGTGTGGGCTACGTCCTGCGCGAGCCGTCGAGATCGGGCTGATGGACACGCGTGTCCCGGCGTCCGAGCACGCCGGTCGGGGCATGCCGGAACGGGGGGACGTCCCCGCCGGCCCGCCGTCCCGTCCGCCGCGCCGCACCCCGGCGCGGTTCCTCGCGCGGACGTCGCTGCGCGTCAAGCTGCTCGCCGGGATGCTCGTGCTGGTCACGCTCGGGATGACGGTGATGAGCGCGGCGGGCGCGTCGGTGCTGCGCCAGTACCTGGTCGGACGGGCCGACGACCAGCTGCGCGGCTCGGTCGGCCGGGCGGTCGAGCAGGTCACCCCGCAGTTGCAGAGCGGCGCGGGCAGCATCGAGGTACGGATCCCGAGCGAGATGTACGGGCAGGTCCGCACGAACGACGGCCACGCCCTGGCGCAGAACCCGGCGTGGGGCGAGACCGGCCACCCGCGGCTGCCCACGGATCTGAGCGGGCACATAGACCGCCCGTTCACGGTGAGCGGGACCGCGGGCTCGCAGTGGCGGATCCTGGCCGAGCAGATCCCCGGCGGCGTCCTCGTCCTCGCGTTCAGCCTGGGCGAGGTGGACCGCACCGTCCAGCGGCTGGTGGTGATCGACGCGATCGTGGGCGTGCTGGTGCTCGCCATCCTGGTCGTGCTCGGGGTGTGGGTCGTCCGGGCCAGCCTGCGCCCGCTCGCCGCCGTCGAGGAGACCGCGGGCGCGATCGCGGCCGGTGACCTGTCCCGGCGCGTCCCGGAGGGCGATCCGCGGACCGAGATGGGACGGCTCGGCCGGTCGCTGAACACGATGCTGGGGCAGATCGAGGCGGCGTTCGGGGCGCGGGCGGAGTCGGAGGCGGCGGCGCGGCGCTCGGAGGAGACCGCGCTGCGGTCGCAGGAGCGGATGCGGCGGTTCGTCGCGGACGCCAGCCACGAGCTGCGCACCCCGCTGACCGCGATCCGCGGCTTCGCCGAGTTCTACCGGCAGGGCGCGGCCCGCAGCCCCGCGGAGCTGGACCGGCTGATCGGCCGGATCGAGGACACCGCGTCCCGGATGGGGCTGCTCGTCGAGGACCTGCTGCTGCTCGCCCGGCTGGACCGGCAGCGTCCGATCGAGCGGCGCCCGGTGGACCTGCTCGCCGTGGCCGCCGACTCTGTCCAGGAGGCGAGAGTCCTCGCACCTGACCGCAAGATAGACCTTTCGGTCGAGGGAGGGCTGGCGTACCAGGTGCGGGGGGACGAGCCGCGGCTGCGGCAGGTGCTCGGGAACCTGCTGAGCAACGCGATCGCGCACACCCCGGAGCGGACGCCGATCAGCGTGCGGCTCGCCCCCGGCACGCTGCGCGGCTCCCCGGCGGCGGCCGTCGCCGTCGCGGACCAGGGCCCCGGCCTGTCCCCCGAGCAGGCAGAACGGGTCTTCGAGCGGTTCTACCGCGCGGACGAGGCCCGGTCCCGCGACTACGGCGGCGCCGGCCTCGGCCTCGCCATCGTCGCCGCGCTCGTCGCCGCCCACGACGGCATCGTGGAGGCCGACTCCACGCCGGGCGAGGGCGCCACGTTCCGGGTCGTCCTCCCGCTGGACGACGGGTAGACGCCCAGCGGAGACGTAGGCCGCATTCAGGAAACGTTCAGGTACGTGCGCTTAGGTGGCCCGACAGGGCGCGACCCGGTCTCGACGGGGAACGGGAGTCCGCGCCCTGGCCAGCTTCACTCCCGGCACCGCCCCGGGACACCGCGGCCGAGGGGACGAGCCGCCGCCCGCCCCTTCGGTCGCGGTTTTTCATGCCATAGCGGCTTTCAGCACACTTTCAGGTTGGATCCAGGCACCCTGCAGTCCCGTCGCGCACTCTCGATGGTGAGTGGACGACAGGGGGATCCGCATGAACACCGACCGGCCGCAGCAGCCGCCTTGGGAACCGCAAAGACCGGACTCCGCCCCGCACGAGGCGGTGTACGGGGCCTCGCACGAGGCCCCGGACGGAGCCCCGCACGAGGCCACGCAGGGAGCCGTGTCCGGGGCGCCACATGGGGACGCGTACGGGGCCCCGCACGAGGCCGTGTACGGGGGCGCACATGGGGACGCGTACGAGGCGCCTGGGCAGTGGTCCTGGCAGGGTGTTCCGCCGCCCGGGCAACCCGTCCGTCCGAGCCTGTTCGGCACGGCGCGGCGGAAGCTCGCGGCGGTCGGGGCCGCCGCGGCGCTGGCTCTGGGGGCGGGCGGCGCGGGCGCGGCGATGACGCTGGCACTGGCGAACGGAAGCACCGTCTACGCGAGCCCGACGGCGGTTTCCGGGGTCGCGGCGGGCGGCACCACCGCGCAGGTGGCGGCCGCCGTCCAGCCGAGCGTGGTGTCGATCCAGGCGCAGACGTCGTCCGGCGCGGCCACCGGGTCCGGGGTGATCCTGCGCTCGGACGGGGTGGTCCTCACCAACGCGCACGTGGTGTCGGGGGCGCAGCAGGTCACGGTGAAGTTCAGCGACGGCAAGACCGCGGCGGCGGAGGTCCTCGGGGCCGTCACGGGCGACGACATCGCCGTGATCAAGGCGCGGGGCGTGTCCGGCCTCAAGCCCGCCACGCTCGGCGACAGCGGCCGGCTCGCCGTGGGCGACCAGGTCCTCGCGGTCGGGAGCCCGCTCGGGCTGGACGGCTCGGTCACGTCCGGCATCGTCAGCGCGCTGGGTCGCCAGATCCAGGAGGGCGGGTCCGAGCAGCAGCTTCCGCCGGGCCTGCGCGGGCAGCTGTCCGAGCGGCAGCAGACCGTGATCAAGAACGCCATCCAGACCGACGCCGCCATCAACCCCGGAAACTCCGGCGGCGCCCTGGTGAACTCCGCGGGCCAGGTGATCGGCATCAACACCGCCATCGCCACGTCCGGCGGCGGCGACGGCAATATCGGCGTCGGCTTCGCGATCCCGATCGACTCCGCCAAGAAGACCGCCGACAAGATCGTCAGTGCCGCCTCGGGCTGACCCGGGATCGCCGTCCGGCCAGGCTCCGGGGGGAGCGGGCGGACGGGCGGCGGACCGGTCAGAGGGTCCTCCCGGCCGGGCCGGGCTTGGGAGGACCGGCAAGGGAGGACGGCCGCGTGACCCGCCTGCGGGGTCACGCGGCCGTTCAGCTCCGCACCCTGATCGCCTGCCCGCGATTCACCTTCGACAGCATCTTCCGCGTCGAGCGCAGGTAGACGTCCCGCGGCAGTGTCCGGATCCGCACCGGCAAGCGCGGATACACCGTCCCCAGCAGCGCCACGAGCAGCCGGAACCGCACCTCCCGGGCCCTGCTCCACTTCCAGCCGTACTGCACGCGGATCGGCTCCGGCATCAGCCCGGCGGTGAGCAGCCGGATCATCATCAGGCCGGGCGCGCCCAACGGCCCGCCCGGCAGCCTCGGGTGCAGCACCTGCTCGGCGACCGCCCGCGACACGTCGTTGACCCGCAGGCTGTTGAGCATGCCCGCGTAGTACTCGCGGAAGTCCCGGTACGTCTCGGGCATCCGCCCCTCCGGGCAGCCCAGGATGGTCGCGTAGATCTTGGTCTGCTGGTAGAACTCCTCAAGCTCGGCCTGGCTGAACTTCCGCCGGAACAGCACCTGGTAGAACTGCGTCGCCACCGCGAACAGCGTGGCCGCCACCCACACCTGCAACTCGGGGTCGTTCGCCTCGTAGTCCGGCCCGGTAATGGAGTCGTGTCCCTTGGTGACGAGGGCGCTGAGGGTTTCGGCCTCCTCCTTCGTCCCGAACTGCACGACGTAGAGCCAGCCCATCGTGTTGCGCAGCCGCCGCGCCGGATCGTCCGCCGTATAGCTGTGGTCGTACACGCCCTGCGCCACCTTGGGATGCGCCGTCTGCAGCAGCGACGCCGCCCCGCCGGCGGCGATGAGCGCGCCCTCCTGCGTGATGACTCGGATCAGGTCGCCGTCCTTGAAGATTCCCTCAGTCATGACGATCAGTGTAAGTAAGTACTTGCAGTTGCCGCTACCGGTAGGTAATCAGGGCGACAAGATCACACGTCCTTTGCGACAATGAGGGCATGCCCGCCCAGATCCACGTCCGCGGCTCGGTCTCCATCCCGGAGTCCGAGCTCAGCTGGCGTTTCTCCCGTTCCTCGGGCCCGGGCGGACAGCACGTCAACACCAGCGCCACCGCCGCCGAACTCTCCTTCGACGTCGCGAACTCCCCGTCCCTCCCCGACCACCTCCGCGCCCGCGCCCTCGACCGCCTGGCCGGACGCCTCGTCCGCGGCGTCCTCACGATCCGCGCGGAGGAGTACCGCTCCCAGCAGCGCAACCGCGACGCCGCCCGAACCCGCCTGGCCACCCTCCTCGCCGACGCGACGGCCCCGCCCCCCAAGAAGCGCGTCCCGAAGAAGATCCCCCGGGGCATCAACGAGCGCCGCCTGGAGAACAAGAAGCGCCGCTCCGCCGTAAAACGTCAACGCTCCTCCCGCTGGGACTGACCACATGCGGAAGCCGGCCGGTAGAGCCGGACGAACCGCCACCCGTCCACCTCAAGCTCGGCCGCGAGCGCCTCCAGGTACCGCACCGCCACCTCGGGCCGCCGCCGCGTCCGCCACCCCAGGACGCTTTGCTGGATCGCCCCGATCACCACCGCCGGCCCTTCCTCAAGAGCTGCCGATCGACGGCCAGGTCAGTACGGCGAGGACGTACCCGAAGCCCGCGGCGCTCGCACTGCCGAGCAGCACCGTCCCGAAGACCTCGGCAAGCACGTCCCGTGACAGCGTCATCGGACGTCCGCCTTGAGCGCCGCGCACACCCACTTGCCACGCGGAGGCGTCGGATCGACCCAACAGCGGGCGGCCAGATTCTCCACGATCGAGAGCCCCCACCCGCCGTTGTCGTCGAAGCGATCCGGGCACAGGTCGAGCGTCTCCAGCGACAACTCGACATGGCGCGTGACGGGCCGCGCGTCGCACCCGTCCCACACCGCCAGGACGACCTCACCGGCCCCGCGCCCGACATACACCTTGATCACCTCCGCAGCCCGGGACGCCTCCACCGCGTTCGCCGCCAACTTCCCCATGACGAGCACGGCGTCCGAAACAAGAAGCGGCAGCCCCCACGCGCGCAGTGCACCGGAGACCTGGTCCTGGGCCAATCCCGCAACGGCTGGCGAAGCCACAAATTGCCGGGACACTCCCGTTTTCTCCTCCATCAACACTATGACCTCGCCTTTCTCGAACGTGGTGTGAACGAGGTCACACACTTCCCCAACGCTTGGCCTTTGTCGTGCATACGCTGCGCGCTAGAGACATCAGGAAACAAAGGAGGTGGCAATGGGGCGGAAACGATCAGCTGACGAACTACCGAAGCCGCAGACGAACATGTGGGACTTCGTCGCCTACTACGTGCGGTTCCAACGCACGCAGCGAGGGATGTCCGGCGAAGCGCTCGGCCGGGTCATCAACGTCAGCAAGGCCCAGGTGTCCCGCATCGAAACGGGCGTCCAGCGGCTGGACGCGCAGCAGGCGATCGCGCTCGACAAGCTCTGGCACACCGGCAGGCTCTTCTACCTGCTCGTCTGGTACGCCTCGATCGGCCACGACCCCGCGTGGTTCGCACAGCACCTCAAGATCGAACAGCGATCGGCAATGCTGAGAATCTACGAGGCGAACGTCATCCCAGGGCTGCTCCAAACGCCGGAATACGCCGAAGCGCTGCTGCGCTCGAGCATCGAGGCGGATCCCGACCAGATACTCGCCGACCGTCTCCAGCGGCAGGACCTGCTCCTACGGGACCCTCCCCCGCATCTCACGGTCCTGCTCTCCCAAAACGCACTGGACTGGCCAGTCGGCTCTCCCGAAATCATGTACGGACAACTCGGCCGCCTTCTCGAAGGGGCGCAGCGGGACAACCTCATACTGAGGGCGCCTCCGAGGACGTGGGCGACCGGGGCACACGCCGGACTCGGCGGTTCCTTCAAACTCATGAGCGGCGACGACTTCGGGGAGGTCGCCTACACCGAATCACCAGGAGCAGGACGTTTGGTGTCATCTCCACCCGACGTGAGAACGTACGGGATACGGTTCGAGCGGATCAGCGCGAAGGCACTCGACGAGGGCGCGTCCTTCGAGCTGATCCAGAAGATCATGGAGGAGATGCGATGATGCGTTCGGCATGGCGGAAGTCCAGCCACAGCGGCCCCGAGCAGGGCGATTGCGTCGAAGTCGCCGACCTGTCCTCCGGCGTGGGCATACGGGACAGCAAGCACCCCGATCACGGCCACCTCACCCTCACCCCCAAAGCGTTCGCCGCCCTCCTGGCCTGCGCCAAGCGAGACGAACTCAACCTCTGAACCCGCCCCCGCGAGCCCCGGCCACAACCGCCGGGGCTCTGCCACGTCCATCCGAAGCACGGCGCTCAACTCCACATACGATCGCGTGATTCAAGCTGTTCACGGGCACTCGTATAGGAGAAGGCCGCATGTGAGATCTTGTGCGGCAACCGCTTGGCGATCACCGGAGCGTCCACAATGACCACCTGGCGCAAGTCCAGCCACAGCGGCACCGGAGATCAGAGTGTGTGCGTCGAGGTAGCCGGCGTCAGCCCAGGCGTGGGGATACGGGACAGCAAGAACCCCGGCGTCAGGCACCTCATCCTGGCCCCCCAAGCGTTCGCCGCCTTGCTGGCCCGCGCCAAGCGAGACGAACTCGACCTCTGAACCTGCTCCCGCGAGCCCCGGCCAGAACCACCGGGGCTCTGCTACGTCCAGGCCAAAATCAAGCGCAACATCCTCGTGGTCTTGATCGCCGAGGCCATACCGTCCTCGGCTGACGTGGATGTGGAGGTGTGCGTGGTCTGGCGTGCGTCGGCTTGTTCCATGGCTGCCACCCCTGCATCGTTGGCGACTCCAAGGAGTGATGTAGTGTTGGCTGCGCCAATGTTGGATGGGCCAACGAGAGGGATGTCATGTCCACGGATACGCTGATCAGCGACCGTATCGGGATCGCCGACCTGTTCACCCGCTTCGCACAGCTGCTCGACGAGGCACGATGGGACGATGCGGGCACCGTCTTCACCGACGATGTGGCGGTGCACTCGCCGCGCGGCGGCGAACTCCGCGGGCTCGACAAGGTCGTCGACTTCATGCGGCAGGGCGAGGTCGAGGGGCAGCGCACCCAGCACATGACCACCGACCTGCTGGTGGACGTCGACGGCGACCGGGCGGCAGCCTCGTCGAACTCGCTCGTGTACTACTACCGCGACGGCCAGGCGCCCCACTTCACCGGCGGCCTGCGGCAACACTGCACCGCAGCACGGACGCCGGCGGGCTGGCGACTCTGCGAGGTGCGGATCATGCCCGCCTGGACGCGCGAGAACTAGCCCAAGGCTCAGCGGGCGCGTTGACTTGCGGCATGTTGTTGTTATGAGCGTCGCGGAAGCAACAACACGCCGCAAGTGAACGAAGCGGCGACCCGGCCAGGCGTGGCCAAAGTATGCGGGCGGGGCTGGTGGGCCGGGAGGATGGGGGCCGGTTTCTCCCGATATGGAGGGTTTCTCATGGCCGATGGCGTACCGGCGGACATCGACACGAGCGTGCCGCATTCCGCGCGGATCTGGAATTACTGGCTGGGCGGCAAGGACAATTATCCCGTCGACCGGGAGGTCGGCGCGCAGGTCGCGGAGGTGTTCCCGGGGATCGTGCTCGCAGCGCGGACGTCCCGAATGTTCCTCGGACGGGCCGTCCGGTTTCTTGCGGCCGAGGCGGGCGTGCGGCAATTCCTCGATGTCGGGACCGGGCTGCCGACCGTGGACAACACCCACGAGGTCGCGCAGCGCGCGGCGCCGGACGCGAGGATCGTCTATGTCGACAACGATCCGCTCGTGCTCGCGCATGCGCACGCCCTGCTCACGTCGACGGCCGAGGGGGCGACCTGCTACATCGAGGCAGATCTCCATGACCCCGGCGCGATCCTCGCGCGGGCGAGCGAGCATCTGGACTTCGGGCGGCCGGCCGCGCTGATCCTCAACGGGATCATGGGGCACGTCGCCGACGACGAAGAGGCGCGGGGCATCATCGGCGGCCTGCTCGACGCGCTCCCGCCCGGCAGTTACCTGTCGCTGTCGGACGGGACGGACACCGATCCGGCCTCGGTGGAGGCGCACCGCCAGTACAACGAGTCCGGCGCGATCCCCTACAACCTGCGGTCCCCCGAGCGGATCGCCGCGTTCTTCAAGGGGCTGGAAGCCGTCCCGCCCGGCCTGGTGACGTTCACCGAGTGGCGGCCGGAGCCGTCGCCGTGGGACGAGGAGAAGGTGCCCGGCCTCTGCGGCGTCGCCCGCAAACCCTGACACGCCGCGACGCGGACGCCCGGGTACGGCCATGGACGGCGTCTTCGACGCCTCGAGAACAGAGGATCGGATTATCCTTTCATGAATTTCGACTTTCACCTCGAGCTGGACGCGTTGGCTCGAAGATTGAGCAGCATCCCTCGCTGGAACTGTTCTCGTTCGAGGTAGGACCGGCTCTTTCGGAGAAAGAGATAGAGGAAGCCGAGGCCAGCTTCGGAACGCGACTGCCGGCACCGCTGCGCCAGCTCTACCGGACACTCGGCAGCGCAACCCTCCAATGGTGCTTTACGGCAGGACTCGACGCGCAAAGGCGCCGGCTCATCTCCGAGCACCACCCGGATCTGATCCCTGACCACAGCCTCTTCGACGGCTCCATCGGCATCGCCTCGCTGGAGGACATGCTCTTCAACGACGAGTTCACACCACCGCAGGTGGAAAGCGGAGAGACTGTCGACTTCGCCGGCGTCGACGACGACACCGACGAGTTGTCCCGCATGGTGCGGCACTTCGACGCCATGGATGACTGGTTCGCGATGTCGTTCATCGTCCAGCCGGAACGCGCGGACCGGAAGATGATGCTCTTTGGTGATCACTGGATTGAACATGATCACTCACGGGTGACCTACCTGGAGAATTATCTCAGGTACGTCATCGCCACCTGGGGCCTGGTGGAAGCTCGCCGCGGATTGTTCGAGGAGTATCGCGGCGACCCGCTCGAGCCGCTGCGCTACTCCCCCGAGATCGCCGCCGCCCACATCCCGACGACCTTGACAGCCACACAGCCCCCCGTGCGTTGAGTTGCGGCGAGTCGTTGTTATCAGCGGGGGCGATGTCAAGCGGCTGTTGCAACGAGGTACTCGTTGAGTGTTTGGGCTGGGGTTTTCCAGTTCAGGGTGTGGCGGGGGCGTCCGTTGAGCTGGCGGGCGATCTCGTCGAGGTCGTGCTG
>NZ_JAXCEJ010000026.1:0-106628 GCF_041463665.1 Actinomadura chokoriensis | reverse complement strand
CCCAGCTCAAATCATGGCGAATCCTCCGCAAGCTCCGCTGCAGCCCCAGCAAGGCCGGCCACCTGGTCAAGGCCATCGCCGTCCTACAGAACTACGAACTCACCCGAGGATGAAAAAGGGTCAGTGATAGAGCATCTGACTGCTCGGACCGTCAGAGGCGGCACCCTTTAGCGCACGCCGAATCTTCTCGATCAAGACTGGTCTCCCGCTTCCTCTTCGGTGCGAAGCCGGCAATCGCACGTTTGCTGCGGTCGTGCTCACATTCAGCGTCTGTGCTGACCACCCTCATGCCGCTGAGGACTCTGCCCGACCACGCCGCAGTGCATACGGATCTGCCGATGAGCGGATGTCCCTACATGACGCGGTGACGATCCTAGCCAGCGGAAAGTTGTGTTCGGTAAAATTCAAGATTTGCGCCGCTGATCTGAGAGAGGGGCTGCGGTAGTTCGTTTAGATCAAACCAGCCAATCTCACTGCACTTGCTGGGCTCTCTTATCTCGGAGCCCCCTCCGTCGTAGCGTGAGACAAAGGCGACCGAAACCCAATGCTGACCTTCCTCAGGCAGTAGGTGATCGAAGACACCGAGAAGTCGAACTGGCTCGATGAACATTCCATACTCCTCAGCGAATTCCCGACGAATGGCGTCCGCCATCAGTTCACCGAACTTGACCTCCCCTCCGGGGAACTCCCAAGTTCCGGCCTCGTTTCGGGCGCCGGGTCCGCGACGAGCGAGGAAGATCCGCCCTCTATTATCGAACACCATCGCACCAACGCCGACGCCGACGTAGTCGCGTCCCGCCTTCATGATCGCAGCTTAGACGATCGACGGCATCAGGAACAGGGCGGCTGTGGTCCACATGAAGATGGTCGAGCCAGCAATGAACAGGATGATGTAGGTCTCGTACCAGCGGAAGAAGCTACCGGTGCGGGGAGGTTTCCGGAATCCGATGCATGCGTACTCGTCGGTCAGCTCGCACTCCTCGTTCCGGTAGTCAAGCCAACTGAGGATGCCGATGAAGATCAGTAACATTGCGAAGCAGGCGATCAGGGTCTCTAGTATCAATAGCCCCAAGATCCCCGACTTGGCTGTCGCTGGAGCAATGCCCCACTTCTTGTAGCTGACAAATACCGTCAGGGCTGCCGCGACCAGGGCTGTCGCGAGTGTCTGGAATATTGCTAGAAAGCGATAGACATTCTCGTTCAGCGCGTGAATCTGCTGGAGAATATATTTGTATCGCTCAAGAGCGAAATCGGCGCCGGCAGGCGGTGCTGTGTTTGCGTTCTGAGCGGGAACATGGGGGGCTGTCATTACTCGCTCCGTCCATAGTCGTCCCGCACGAGGGTGTATGCGGTGGCCTTGGTCGTGCCACCCTGCACCGTCGGAATCTCCAGCCGCCCGTCCTCCTCATCCGTCGCGTGATGCCCTCGCATACCCTTCACCAACTCGACGACGTCAACCCCCCATACTTCGGCAACGGTCCTCACCGCGAGGCTTACAGGACCGAAGCTGGCCCACTGATACCACCACGCTTGCGGATCGTCGTCATCGAGATCCGCCACAACGCCCTCAAAGCGAGAATCTTTCGGCCTCGGGCAGATGTCCTCGGGGATGAACCAATATGGAAAAAAGTCGACCAGGAGGCCGTGATCAGGAAGGGCAACAGATTCACCGTCTCTGGTGTAAAAACCCCACGGGGTGGCGTCGGGATAGTGGCGAAATCCGCTTCGCGATATCAGGTGGACCATGGGCCTATCCTTTAGCCAGCTCGCTAGCTGGGTCTGATTGAGTCCGCCTTCCATGACACGCACGCAGGGTAGTTCCTCGGCCTTCCCCCCCAAACCACAGATGTAATCAGCAAGCGTCCACAGTCTGTCGGCGGAGAACCCCTCGAGGTCCTTGATCCGCGTAGCCTGAGAGTTCGCCCAGTCAGCGACAGCCGCCACCGGCCCGAGAGGAAACGCGCTCAGCCGGTCCGCCTTCAAAGGCTGAGCACGAAAGGCGCCAAGCGTGTTCTGGAATGGTGACGACTGAAGGCCACCCACGTAGAGCTGCCCCATCTTGTCGGTACCGAACGCTCCAGCCGTCCACATCTCCATCTGTGTGACGATGGCGGCCCGACCGTTGACTCGACCGTCCGCACCACAGATGCGTGTCTCCCGGTCGATGAAGAGTTTTTCGCATCGCTCGAGGGCTTCCCGCTCGACGATATTCTCCCCGCCCTGCTGATAGAGTCGGCGAAACAACTCGCCTGTTGGCAGGCCGATCCAGTCGTTTGCTTCGATGACCATCCGCGGCCTCGGGTCGTCTGGCCCTTGGACAAGGATATCCACTTCGGACAGGGCGCACATGCGACTGACAATGCTGTGCAGCAACTGCGTGTGGGACAGTCGTTTGCTGGCCCTACGGAAAATGCCTTTCACGCTACGAGGGTCGTCGCGAAGCCTAATTCTGACCTTGGTCCCGGAATCCCTAAGTTGCTCGTTGAGATCGTTCGCTCGCCGGAGCAACGGACGGCCAGCGAGACCATTCTGGAACACCAGCACATGGGTATCACGAGGAGCATCGTTGTAACCGCGGCTATGGACGTAAATCTCGTCGGCAGCAAGGAACACGGCAAAGAAACCGATGCCGAACTTGCCTACGGGCTCAAAACCTGTGGCTGCCAATCCCGGAAAATCCTCGACCATCGCGTCCGATCGCCAGTGCGAATGCCCAAAATCGGTGAGAGCGTCGATCATCACCTCCGGCGTCATCCCCACTCCTTGGTCCGCGACCTCCAACCACCAAGAGCCGTCTTCCCCCTCCAGCTCCAGCGTGATCGACACAGGCCGTGGGGAGGCGCCCTCGAAGGCCGCACGTGCCTTGACCGCATCGGAGGCATTGGCGATTAGTTCGCGGAGAGCAATATCCGGCCGGTTGCCGTAAAGGTCGCGGCCCCCGATGTTTGCGATAACTTGGACGGTGTTGCCAACTTTAAGGCGCGCATCCAAGGGATTCCACCCATCCACCGGTATGACCTCGGAGAGACGGTCAGGAGAGCCCGCACCGACGACCGATCGCAGCGCGAGGCGCTCTCTTCCCATGTCAGCCAGCAGCGCATCAACTTGGCGGAGCTCATCATTGATGAGCTGGATCGTCTCGAATGCCAACCACCAAGCCTCCGCCTCATCGGCCACGAACGGGCCGGTCGAGGTATAGAGGAGGCGGTCGCCTTGTGCAACTGGCCGCAGCAAGCGCTCCTGGAAGTACCAATGGCTGCGTGACAAGCCGCTCGGTTTACGGAAGGCGTGCAGCAGGCTGGGCGCGCGCCGGTGGTCGATGTGGGCGGCGTCGGCTGTTCTCAGCAAGCACGCCAGCTTCAGCCTGTCCACTACCCAGTCTGACGGGAAGGCCGGGCAAGAGCCTTGTGGAGGCGCGAACTTATCCTTCAGATCCGCGACCGGCCACCAATGACTATGTGCGATCTGGCCGATCTGGCGTCCGAAGAAGAGTCGAAGTTGGTGATCCTCAATGAGATATACCGAGTCGCCGTTGGATAGCGAGAAGGCTTGCGTGATCAGTTCCTCCGCCTTCGCGGCATGCCTGCGGCGGAGGAGCTCGGCGATCGCATGTTGCTGAGCACCGGTTCGCACTCTCTCGCTTGATGCCGACCGGTCGGTACTGCTGAGCCTCTGCTCTTCGATGGCGACGAGATCGGCAAACTTCGGATCGCGTTCAAGATCGGCCTCTCCACCAGGATAAGCGGCGAGTGCCATCCCTAGGTCGTGCAGGAGGAAGGCTCCACCGAGGACGAACGCCTCGGCGGGATTCAATGAGACGTCGCCCCCGATCGTTGAGGCCATGCCCCAGAGCGCGTCCGCGTGGGCGAGACCGTGATCGGTAAACATTGGAAGATCGATTGCGATCGAGTCGGCGAGATGCTGCACTGTCTTGCGGAGTGAGAAGTAGGAGAGACGGAGCCGAGATCGATGGTCAGCGTGCTGGTCATCGGCGAGAGGTGTGAACGCCTTCTGCCAGAGGGGGGTCAGCTCAAACTCATCCGGCACCTGTGCTCCTGGGGGCGTGACCGATCAGCCTGAAATGACCGTACCTGGAGAAGCGACCATAGGTATCGATGTTGGCCACACTGATCCTATTTCGTGCGCCCAGTAGAGCCGAAGGTGAAGCCGTGGCGGAGCGGTGGATCTTGTTCGTAAGCTCGTCATCGCTTGCCGGTGGAAGTCCGGTCCGGCCAGCTGCCGGGAGGCCCGGTGACAGGCTGGTGGCTTCGTCTGGAAACGGGCGAGGTCGAAGCCCAGCGTCACGCTGGTCTCCAGAACCCGAAATTCCGGCACGGAACGAACGCCCTCTTATACCGCCGATGGGGAGTGACGGGCTCGCTCGCGTCATGAAGCCCCCGCTGGAGGCGGTGGCAGCGCTCACGGGCCCATAGGTCCGCTCCGGCTTCCACGTGCTCCTGATCAGCTTGAGCGGCTATTGCTCCGCGGACGATTCCGATCACGGCGTTTGGGTCGCGACGTTGCGTATGACAGAGGCCGAGAGAGCCGACTGTGGGTGTTGATCAACGAATGGCGTGGTTCAAGTCTTGGTAATCATCGCCGCTTGGCGGGTGAATTCGGGGCTCGGTCGCGGTGCTTCAGGGGTGCCAGTCGAGATCGCCGGTGGCGGTACGGCCTCGGGGCGGACGGCCTGAACCCGGTCCCCGCCGCATCGCACCCGTCACTCGTGTTCTTCGAGGAGGACACCCGCAGTCCCGACCGCGCCGTCATCGGCGGTCCGGCTGGCAGCCCGTACCGTCCTCAGTTTCGGAGACGCTGCCATGCACACCCGCAATCACTCGCCTCGCCCCGATGACCGTCCGCAGTCCCTGAGCTTGGCTCAGCCCACCGTGAGGCCGACCGCCGCCCGATCTCCAGCGAAGCACCGTTCCGGCCGGGGCCGGTTGGTGGCCGCGTCGCTGCTGTGGACGGCCGGCTGCGGGGCGAGCGCCCTGCTGGTCCCCGGCGTGGCCGAGGCCGGCACGAGCCTGGCCGCAGCGGCCTCGCTGGACGAGGTGATCACCAATCTGCGGAATGTGATCGTGGGGTTGCTGGTGGGGTTGGCGACGTTGTTCGCCACGATCGGCGGTGTCCGCTACATGCTGGCCGGTGGCGATCCCGGTGAGGTGGAGGCGGCCAAGAAGACGCTGCGGTATGCCGCGGTCGGGTACTCGGTCGCGGTACTGGCGCCGCTGCTGGTCAAGATCCTGCAGGGCATCGTCGGCAAGCCGTCGTGACCGCCACCGCGATTCCGCCCGCCCGAGCACACCGGTCCTGGGCGTGGCTTGCTCTGTTGGTCTCGCTGGTGGCCGGTGCGGTCGTGTGCGCGGGTGCCGGCGCGGCGTGGGGCGCAGCCGAAGATCCGGTGCCGCAGCCGTCGGTGAATCCGTCACCGAACGCACCGGCGGCTCCAGGGCGGCAGGCACCGGCACCCACCACGCCGCCGATCCCGGCGCCTGCCGCGCCCGCACCTCCGGCGCCGCAGTCACCCTCCCAGCCTGCGCCCGTCCCCGCAGGCCCGGCACCTTCTCCAACACCGGGGCAGTCACCGGCGCCGGGGTCACCAGGCGGGCAGGGCCCGGCCGGTGAGGAGGGGGCGGGGTGCGGGTTCATGGACGTGGGGTGCATGGCCAAGCAGGCGGTGAACGGATGGTTCGCCGATCTGGTCACCGGCGCGGCCAAGCCGGTCTTTGCGGTGCTGTCGCAGACCGCGCTGGGCACCCCGTCCCTGGATTCGCCGGACATGGCGCGCGCCAAGGACTTGTGGGGCGTGTCTCAGACCATCGCCAACACCTGCTACGTGCTGCTGGTCACCGCCGGTGGTGTGCTGCTGATCGCCGGGCATTCGCTGCCCGGCAGTGAGTTGACGCCTGGGCAGTTGGTGGCGCGGCTGGTGGGCGCGTTCGCGGCCTCCAACCTCAGCCTCATCCTGATCGGTTACGCGATCGCCTTCGCCAACGGCCTGTCGGGGGCGTTCCTGAAGGCCGGGGCCGAGGCGATCGACCCGGGACGGGTCGCCAAGGCGATCGCCGGATACCTGGTCGCGAGCCTGATGCCCAATCAGCCGTACACGATCTTCATCGGGCTGGGTGTGGTGGTGCTGGCGTTGTGCGTGGCGTTCATCTACATCATCCGGATCGCGCTCACCATGGTTCTGATCGCCGCCGCGCCCGTGGCGCTGATGTTCCACGCTCTGCCGGTCACCGACGGGCTGGCGCGGTTGTGGTGGCGCAGCATCACCGGGGTCCTGGCCATCGGCGTGTGCCAGGCGCTGATCCTGGCGACCGCGTTCCGGCTGCTGTTCTCCGACGTCGACCATCCCCGCAGCGAGTCGGGCGGCCATTTTCTGGGGCTTGTCTCGGGTACCGGGATCGATCTGCTGCTGGCGCTGTGCCTGCTGTGGATCATGGTCCGCGTCCCGTCCTGGGCCGCTCGCACCATCTGGCGCGCCGCACAGCCCAGCGCGCTGAACGGGATGGTCAAGAGCCTGATCCTCTACCGCGGTCTGGGTGCCCTGATGCGTCACCGCGTCCCCACCCGCAAGTTCTGGACCCCGCCACCGCCGCCATCACCACCTCCGCCACCTCCCGCGCCGCCTGCTCCGCCCCGAAGGTTGCTGCGTCCGCCGCCGGGACTGCCCGGTGCGTCTCGTCTGGCTCTGGCATCTGGTGGCGCGCCTCCGCCGCTGGAGTTGCCGGGCCCGTCTGATCCGCCGCCGGCGTCGCCTGCCGGAGCGATCCCGATGCCTTCTGGAGCGATCCCGATGCCGCCAGGCCAACCGTCCACTCCTCGGCCCGGCGACGACCGGCGAACGGTTCGGGCGCCGATGCAGATGTCGCTGCCGATTCCCGCCACCGGCAAGACCGGCACGCGTCGGCCGACGCAGCTGGCGTTGCCGGTTCCGGTGACGCGCGTGCCCCGGACGACGTCATCCGGCGGCGGTGCGGCGGCGGGCGGGCACGCGCGGGTGCGGTCGCGGCAGCTGATGCTGCCCGGCATGCCCAGGCAACCCGTGCCGCGCCGCCAGCTGACCTTGTGGACCGACCCGCCCAAGACCAGGAGGCGCCGGTGAGCACCCGCACCCAGCAGCACGATCAGCCGCCGATGAGTGTGAAGATCCCCGCCGACGTCGATCAGCCCGACAAGATCCTCTACGGCCTCACCACTCGGCAACTCGCGATCCTGGCCGGTACCGCCGCGACCTGCTTGTGGCTCTTCCTCACCTTCGGGCCGCTGGTACCGCTGCCGGTCCTGGTCGCGGTGCTGGTGCCGGTCGTGGCGGCCGGGTTCGTGCTGGCGGTCGCCCGCCACGACGGCATCAACCTGGACCGCTACGCCCTCGCCGCCCTCCGCCACCTGCGCTCAGCCAAGGAACGCCTCACGGCTGGGGAGCCGGTGCAGCCGCCTCCGGCCTGGTGCCGGATGCGCGGACGTCTCCCCGAGCCGTTGCGGCTGCCCGTCCGTGCCGTCCGCCAGGACGGGGCGCTGGAGCTGGCAGGAGGCGGTGTCGCCGTCATCGTCCGCGCCGGCACGCTCACCTTCGGGCTGCGTACCCCGGGCGAGCAGGCCGGGCTGGTGGCGGTGTTCGGCCGCTGGCTCAACTCCCTCGACGCACCCGTCCAGATCCTCGTCCAGGCCCGCCCGGTCGACCTGACCGGGCTGGCCGACCACATCACCCAGCACGCAGCCGCGCTGCCCGACCCGGCGCTGGAGCAGGCCGCGAGGGCGCACTCCGCGTTCCTCACCGATCTCGGCGCCGCGCACGACCTGCTCATCCGGCAGATTTTCGTCGTCATCACCGGACACGTTTCCTCCTCGGCCCCGGCGCACGTCCTGCCGTGGCGGCAGCACCAACGCCACCGGGTAGGGCGCGACACGGCGGCTGCGGTCGCGTTGCGGCGTGCCGCCGAGGCCGTGCAGTCCCTGGCCGCGCTCGCCGTTCCGGCCGAGGTCCTGGACGCAGCGAACGCCACCGTCGTCATCGCCGAGTCTCTATCCCCAGGTGAACTCCAGCTTGTGGATAACTCCTCTTCGGATGACGTGATCACTCACCGGCAGGAGGGCTGATGCGACCGTTGCTCGGTGCGCTCTCACGCACGCTCGGCCTCACCCTCGAGCCCGACATTTCCGGCGCTGGGCTCGCAGAAGACGGTCCTGAAGGTGGTCTCGCCGAGTTGGGGTTGGGGCCGTCGGCGCTGCGCGTCAACGCCCGGTCGCTGGACTTGCCCGGCGGTGTGTGTGCGTCGTTCGCGGTGACCGGGTATCCGCGGGAGGTCGGGGCTGGTTGGCTGGAGCCGCTGCTCACCTATCCCGGCCGCCTCGACGTGTCCCTGCACATCGACCCGATCCCGCCGCTGATCGCCGCGCAGCGGCTCCGCCGCCAGCTCGCCCGCCTGGAGTCGGCGTCACGCGCGGATGCGCAGCGGGGACGGCTGGCCGACTTCGCCGCCGAGGCCGCGGCCGATGACGCCGCCGAACTCGCCGCTTCGCTGGCCCGCGGCCACGGGCGCCTGTTCCGGGTGGGGTTGTATCTGACCCTGCACGCCCCGGACGCGGGTGTGCTGGAGGGTGAGGTGCAGCGGGTGCGGGCGCTGGCCGCTTCGCTGCTGCTGGACGCCCAGCCCACCACCTTCCGCGCCCTGCAGGGCTGGACCTCCACCCTCCCGCTCGCGCACGACAGTGTGCGGGCGCGGCGGGTGTTCGACACCGCCGCGCTCGCCGCCGCGTTCCCCTTCACCTCACCGGACCTGCAGCCGGTGCTGGGTGACACCCCGGTGCTGTACGGGCTGAACGCCTACTCCTCGGGAGTGGTGGTGTGGGACCGGTTCGCCCAGGACAACTACAACTCCGTCACCCTCGCCCGCTCGGGGGCCGGCAAGTCCTACTTCACCAAACTCGAAACCCTGCGGCTGCTGTACCAGGACGTGCACGTCGCCGTCATCGACCCCGAAGACGAGTACCGGCAGCTGTGCGACCACGTCGCCGGCACCCACATCGCACTCGGGGCGCCCGGCGTCTGCTTCAACCCCTTCGACCTCCCCGAGGAGCAGGGCGAGGACACCCTCATCCGGCGGGCACTGTTCCTGCAGACCCTCATTGGCGCGATGCTGACCCAACCGCTCACACCGGCGGCACGGGCCGTACTGGACCGCGCGATCCTGGCCACCTACCGTGCCCGCGGCATCAGCTCCGACCCCCGCACCTGGGCCCGTCCCGCCCCCGTCCTGGCCGACCTCACCGCCCAGCTCGACGCGATCGCCGCGTCGCAGACGCCGGAGGCGGGCACGGCGGCTGATCTGTCAGCGCGGCTCGCCCCGTACACCGCAGGCTCGTATCGGGGCCTGTTCGCCGGGCCGACCACCACCCGCCCGACCGGGCACCTGGTGGTGTTCTCGCTGCGGGACCTACCCGACGAGGTCCGCCCAGTCGGGATGCTCCTCGCCCTGGACGCCATCTGGCGAACCGTCGCCAACCCCGACGACCGGCGCCGCCGCCTGGTCGTGGTCGACGAGGCATGGACGCTCATGCGCGACGACGAGGGCGCCCGGTTCCTGTACCGGCTGGCCAAGTCAGCCCGCAAGCACTGGACCGGCCTCGCCGTCGTCACCCAGGACGCCGGGGACCTGCTCGGTTCGGATCTGGGGCGGGCGGTGATCGCCAACTCCGCCACCCAGATCCTGCTCCGCCAAGCACCCCAGGCCATCGACCAGATCGCCGACGCCTTCGACCTCACCGACGGCGAGAAGACCTTCCTGCTCGCGGCCGACCGCGGCCACGGCCTGCTGTGCGGAACCGGCGCCGGATCCGACCGGGCCGCGTTCACCGCCGTCGCCAGCGGCCACGAACACCAGCTCGTCACCACCGACCCCGCCGAACTCGCCGACCGCGCTCAGCGCGACGACGCCACCGCAGCCACAGACACGGAGGCCGACCACCGATGACCCGCACCACTCTGCTCCAGAGCGCCGCCGAAGGCACGGGCCTCTACGGGCTCCTCTCCGACCTCGGCCACACCCCGCACCGTCTCATCGACACCGCCACCGAATACGGTCCCATCGCCGCGCTGAGTGTTCTCGGTGCTGCCGCCGCCTGGAGCAGTGTCCGCTGGGTGCTGTGGGACTGGCGCAACAGCAGGCTCACCCCAGGAGCCCGGTTGATCGAGGTAGCGGTGCCACCGAAGGTGGAGCCGGCCAGCGCCGCCGCCTGGTGGGCCCGCCTCATCGGCCTCACCCACCCGCGCTGGAAGCGGCTGGTCTTCGGGCAGCCGCACCTGGCCTTTGAGTACCGCGCCGATCACAACGGGGTCCGCTTCCACATCTGGGTGCCCGGCACCATCCCGCCTGGAATCGTGGAGAAGACCGTCCGGGCGTCCTGGCCCGGCGCGACTCTCACCACCCACCCCGCCGCGCCACCGCTCCCCCTCGACGAGGGCTACAAGGCGGCGGGCGGACGGCTGGTGCTGGCCCGGCCCGAGCATTTCCCGCTCACCAGCGACCATGACGCCGACCCGCTGCGGGGGCTGCTGGGTACCGCCTCCGGGTTGACCGAAGGCGAACACCTGGCTGTGCAGATCCTGGCCCGCCCCGCCACCGGCCGTCGCCTCGGCAAGGCCCACCGGGCGGCATCGGCGCTGCGCGGGGGCCGCTCCACCGCACCCCAGAGCTTCCTGTTCGACCTGGTCACCCCCGGCATGTCGGGGCACCACAACCCGGGCGAACTCACCCGCCAGCACCCCGAACGCGCTGAACAGGTCCGCGCCGTCCTCGGAAAAGCCGCCCAACCCCGCTTCGAGGTCCAGATCCGCTACGGCGTCGCCACCCGCCACCCCGACCAAGCCGCAGCCGGGTGGCTGCGCGCACACGCCCACGAAACCGCGTCCACGTTCGCGTTGTTCAGCTCTGGCCACCAGTACCTGCGCCGCCGCCGACTCCACCACCCCGCCGCGCAGCTGGCCGAGCGTCGTCTGGACCGCGGCTACCTGCTGTCGGTCGCCGAACTCGCTGCGATCGCGCACCTGCCCCACGACCTGGCCGCGCCCGGCGTCACCCGCGCCGGCGCCCGACCGGTCGCGCCCTCACCCGCCATCCCCGTCTCCGGCCCCGGCATCCGGCTCCTCGGTGACTCCGACGCCGGTGCACCGCGCCCTGTCGGGTTGACGGTGGCGGGTGCCCGCCAGCACCTGCACGTCCTCGGCCAGACCGGAGTCGGCAAGTCCACCTTCCTGGCCAACCTCATCCTGTCCGACGCCGCCGCAGGGCGCGGTGCGCTGGTCATCGACCCCAAAGGCGACCTGATCGCCGACGTCCTGCAACGCCTCCCCGATCGCGCCATCGGCCAGACCGTCGTGTTCGACCCCGCCGCGCCGGGCCGACCTCCGTGCCTGAACGTGCTCGCCGGGCATGACGCGGCGTTCGCGGCCGAGTCGATCGTCACCACCTTCCGCCGCTGCTTCACCTCCGCCTGGGGACCGCGCCTGGACGACCTGCTCCGCTCGGCCTGCCTCACCCTGACCCGCGTCAACGGCACCCGCGCCACCCTCGGCGACATCCCCAAACTCCTCATCGACACCGCCTACCGCGCCCGCGCCACCGCACGCCTCACCGACGAACTCCTGCAAGGGTTCTGGGCCTCCTACGACGAACTCACCCCCGCCGCACGCGCCTCGGTGATCAGCCCGGTCATGAACAAACTCCGCGCCGTCCTGCTGCGCCCCTTCATCCGCGACACCCTGTCGGGAGGCGCCTCCACCGTCGACCTCGCCTCAACGCTCGCCTCCGGCGGCCTCATCCTGGCCCGCCTCCCCAAGGGCGTGCTCGGCGAGGACGCCGTCCGCCTGTTCGGATCGCTGCTGCTGGCGCAGACGTGGCAGGCCATCACCCCGCGCGCCACCCAGGCCGAGCACGAACGGCCGGACACGGCCGCCTACATCGACGAGGCCCACAACTTCCTCAACCTGCCCGGCTCCATCTCCGACATCCTCGCCGAAGCGCGCGCCTACCGGTTCAGCCTCACCCTCGCCCACCAGCACCTGTCCCAGCTCCCCAAAGACCTGCGCGAAGCCGTCTCCGCCGACGCCCGCAACAAGATCTACTTCGCCGCCTCCCCCGAAGACGCCACCGACCTGTCCCGCCACACCGCACCGCTGCTGGCGCCGCACGACCTGTCCCACCTGGGCGCCTACCAAGCCGCCGCCCGCCTCATGGACGGCAACACCCCCACTCCGCCCTTCACCTTCCGCACCCGCCCGCTGCCCGAACCCATCCCCGGACGGGCCAGCGCCGTCCGTCGCGCATCACGCGAGCGCTTCACACCCCAACGCACCCCACGTTCGATCCCCGGCATCGGACTGCGGGACCTGGACACCCCTCCGCGCACACCATCCACATCCGCCGAAGGGCCGGATGGGCCAACCGCCATGAACGCCGATGGCGTACTGCCCGCAGAGGAAGAACAGCGATGACCAGGCCGCACTCGACCCGTACACGGCTCCGCGGAACCCAGATCCGCGCACCACGTGTGTCCGCCGAGACGGTCGCGGAACTGGCCTACCGGCTGACCGTCCGCGACCGGAACCTACTGGCCCTGGTCTGGGAGCACCGCGTCCTGACCACCGGGCAACTCACCCGCCTGTTCTTCCCCACCCCAGAAAGGGCCCGGCAGCGCCTCAACCAGCTGTACAACCACCACGCTCTCCTGCGGTTCCGACCCTGGACACCCGTCGGCTCCAAACCCTGGCACTGGGTCCTCGGCCCCACCGGCGCGCACGTCCTGGCCGTCGAGCACGGCCAGACCGTCACCGGGTTCGGGTACCGGCAGGACACCGCCACCGCCATCGCCGTCTCACCCCTTCTCACCCACCAGACCGGCGTCAATGACTTCTTCGTGGACCTGCACGCGCACGCCCGCCACTGCGGCAACGGCACCGCACTGGTGCAGTGGTGGTCAGAGCAGCGCTGCGCAGCCCTGTGGGGTGACCTGGCCCGCCCGGACGCCTTCGGCCGCTGGACCGAACCCCGCACCGACGCGATACCGCGGACACTGGACTTCTTCCTCGAACACGACACCGGCACCGAAACCCTCGCCCGCGTCGCCGGCAAACTCGGCGGCTACGCCGACCTCGCCGAAGCCACCGGCACCACCACACCCGTCCTGTTCTGGCTCCCCTCACCCAAACGCGAGGCCAACCTCCGCCGTCTCCTCGGCACACCCGAGGTCCCAGTCGCCACCGCTGTCCACACCCCCGCCGCCTCAACCGACGGGCCGGCCGGCCCGGTGTGGCAGCCTGCCTCGACCGCCGGCCGCAGGTTCCGGCTCGCCGACCTCGCCGACTTCTGGGGCACCGCCCCCCGGCACGAGTCGGACGCCCGCTGATGCCGCTGGTGATCGGGGCCGCCGCTGCACTGCTCGGCCTGGTCGCCGTGCTCGTCGCCGTCCTCGGCGCGGTCACCCCCGGGCCCGGGACCGGGTCCGCGGCGTGCCAGCCCGCTGCCGGCGCGTCCACCGGCGACATCCCGCCCGCCTACCTGAACCTCTATCTCAAGGCCGGCAGGGAGTACGGGATCGGCTGGCACCTCTTGGCCGCCGTCGGGAAGTTGGAGTCCGATCACGGGCGCGGTCCCGGCGCCGGGATCTCCTCGGGCCGCAACCATGCCGGGGCAGCCGGGCCCATGCAATTCCTCGCCGAGACCTGGAAGGCGTTCGGCGTCGACGGCGACCACGACGGACGCAGGGACGTCTACGACCCCGCTGATGCGATCCCCGCCGCCGCACGCTACCTCCGGCACGGTGGCGCGCCCCGGCGAACCCGGGCCGCGCTGTTCCAGTACAACCACTCGCGCGCCTACGTGGACAAGGTCCTCAAACAAGCCCGCGCCTACGCCCGAGGCGGGACTGGCCAGCAAGAGGCGGCCAGCACCACGGCGGGGGCAGGATGCGCCAGCGGCTTTCCGGCGTTGCCTCCCAGCCAGTCCGCTGCCAAGGCGATCGCCTACGCCCGCGCTCAACTCGGCAAACCGTACGTGTGGGGCGCGACCGGGCCGCGCGCCTTCGACTGCTCCGGCCTGACCTACGCCGCCTACCGCGCCGCCGGGATCGGGATCCCGCGCGTGTCCGGCGCGCAATGGCGGCACGGCCCGCGTGTCCCCAACGGCCAGGAGCAGCCTGGTGACCTGGTGTTCTTCAACTCCGGTCCCGGCACCACCACCCGCAACCCCGGGCATGTCGGTTTGGTCATCGGCGGCGGGAAGATGATCGCCGCGCCGCACACCGGCACCGTCGTCCAGGTCCAGTCCTACCGCCGCTCGACCCTGCTTGGCTTCACCCGACCCACCGCACACCGGGGAGAAGAGACGACGGCGAGAGGATCTGGCCGATGACCGAGCTCGTCATCAAAGTCACCACCGCGCTCGCGGTGGTGGCGGTCGCGACCGTCGCCGCGCTGATCTCCTACGCGCACATGCTCGACTTGGTCCGTTCCCACGGCGAGACCGGCACGACGGCCCGGCTGGTTCCGTTCACCGTGGACGGGCTGATCTGGGCGGCGTCGATGGTGATCCTGGACGCCACCCGCCGCGACCGGCCGGTTCCGGCGTTGCCCGGGTGGAGCCTGGCTGCGGGCGTCTGCGCAACGGTCGGCGCCAACGTGGCGCACGGCGCCGCGCACGGTCCCATCGGGGCGCTGGTCAGTGCCTGGCCCGCGCTGGCTTTGGTCGGCTCGTTCGAGTTGTTGATGACCCTCACCCGTCGCGGGGCGACCCGCTCGGCGACGGCGCCCGGGGGCCGGGGAGCCGGGCTGGAGCAGCCCGGCGCGGACTGCGCCAGTCTGGTGCAGCCTGTCGAGCAGGCGGTCTTGGCCGAGTACCGCGCGAGCCTGCACGGGCCGGGCCGTCCGGTCTCCCAGCGCTATCTGGCCGAGAAGTACGGCATCGACCGCCGCAAGGTCAAACAGATCATCACCGCCCCCCGGGGCCCTGCCCCGTCCTGAACGCGTGCTCGGACGGGGCAGGGCGAGGCGACCCTCTTGGGTGGAGGCCGTCCTGGGCTGGTGGTCCTCAGCTGGTGGCCGGTTGGGTCTGGTCCGGGTCACGGTTGGCGTAGGTGATCCGCCATTGGTCGTACCAGCGGCGGGTGGCGTTGCCGGACACGCGATCGCGGTGGACTTTGCCTGCCTGTTCCAGGTGCCGCAGCGCCTTGCCGGTGGCGGCCGGGCTGATCACGGCCGCGGCCGTGATCTGGGCGGCGGTCATCGCGGCACCGATGGCCAGCGCGTCCAGGACGGCGCGCTGGGTGACCGTCGGCGTCGGGCCGGTGCTACCCGAACCGGTGTGACCCGGGCCAGGGTCGGGGTCGAGGCCGTATATACGGCGCAGGACCTGGTTGGGGGATTCACCGCGATACCTCCTGTGGCCTTCTAGAAAGGCGCGGACCTCATCGTCGATACGGATCGTGCGATACATCGAGACTCCTTTCACCGGGCTGTTTCAGCGTTGGCGGTCGGCTGCTGCCGGTGCCTGGGGCGTCGGGTTGTTGGCGGGGTCGGTGTAGATGGGGCCGCTGAGGGCGTGGCCGAGTTCGTGGTAGGTCTCGGCGACGCCGGTGCCGCAGGCGTGGTGCCCGCACCGGGCACCGTTCGTCTTCTGGCAGCCGGGGCACGAGTCGGGGATCGGTGGGCGGGCGGCGGCCGCGTCCCGCAGGGCGGTGAGCAGTGCGGCCTCGCTGTCCAGGATCGGCCCGGCCGCCTCGGCGACGCGGTAGGCGACCGCGACCACCTCGTGCATGGCCTGCAGCCGGTCACGTGGTTTCTCATCGAGTTTGGCGGTGGCGTCGATGAGGGCGCACAACTCGAAGATCAGGCAGGTGCCGGTGACCTCGGGCTGGGGCACGGTCGGTGAAAGGTGGTTCATGAGTTGGGCCTTTCGGTGTGGATGGTGAGGACGTCCAGGCGGGTGGTGTCGCGGTAGAAGGTGCGGGCGGCCTCGATGAAGGCGACGGCGAAGCCTTGGGCGAACGGGTCGGCGGGGCGCGGGATGGTGTGGTCGGTCAGCGCGCGGGGTGCGGTGTCACGGGCGCGCCACAGCGCCTCGGCGGGGTCCAGGCCCTCGTGGTCGATGCCGGTGACCGGCTCGTCCCACCTGCATGGAGTGGCGCGGGCGACGGCGACAGCGGCGACCTCGGTGGCGATCTGTTCTCCTTCGTCGAGGCCGGCGAGCGTCTTCGCCTCTGCCTCGCAACGCGGGTGAGCGTTGTCGTGGCGGTCACGAATGTAGGACTCCATGCGGTTCACGGTCGGTCTCTCCTTGCCGGGTTGGGGACTTCTTTGGGCTTGCGGCACCCCGCGCGGTCCACCCGCCGGGATGGTCGCGGAGCGGCCTGGTAGCGGGTGGCGGGCGCCGCCGTGCGGGCCCGGTAGGGCCGGTAACGGCCTGGTGCGCCCCGTTCGCGGGGGCGCACCAGGCGGGATGGTCAGGCGGTGCTCAGGGCGCGTGCGGCGGCGGCGCCGATGGCGTCGGCGGCTGCGGCGGGGTCGGTCAGGGTGACCAGGTGCGCGCCTTTCATGGCGCGGGTTTTCGTGGACATCGACAGCCACAGCACGCCGCACCCGGCGGCGGTGAGCCGGTCGATGCGCTTTTGCCCGTCGGTGAGCTGGTCGTCTTTGAAGATGCCGTCGGAGACGATGACGAGCAGGCGAGCGGCGCCGGGGCGGGCGAGGTCGAGGGCGGAGTCGAGGGCATCGACGGCCTGGACGAAGTCTTCGCGTGGGTCGCGTGCGGCGAACTCGGTCACGGTGTTCGGGGTGTGCCCGGGGCGGACGATCGGGCGGACGTTGGCGCCGAAGATGACGGTGGCCGAGGCGGCGTCGGGGATGTGTCCGGCGGCGCGGGCCAGGATCCACGCCGCTGACGCCACCGGCGCGGCCAGGGTGAGCATGGATCCGGACACGTCGCAGGCGATGCCGACCCGCAGCGGCGGCGCGGGCACGTGGCGGCGGGTGGCGCGGGTGAACGGTTCGGCGGTCGGGACGGTCCCGGCGGCGCGCTGGGCATCGGCGGCCAGCGCGCCGCGCATGGACAGCCGTCCGGGCGGGGTGGGTGAGGTGTGGGTGGTGGTGACGCGGTCGCGGTGCGCGGCGGCGCGCAACCGGCGGGCCAGGCGGCGGGCGGCGGCCTGCTCGCCGGGGTTGGGCGGGCGGGTGCCGGTGATCGCGGTCCGTCCGCGTGCCCTGGTCGGAGCGGTGCTGGCACCGAACACCCGGCGTGCGGCTCGGTCGGCGGTGTCTCGGGCGTCCTTCTCCTCCCGTCGGCGCTGCGCGGGGTCTGGGCCGGGCGCGCCGGTGGCGGGTTGGGCGGCGGACGCGTGGACGGCCGCCATGGTGGCGCCGAGCGCGTCGGCCAGCGGGGACGGGTCGCCCGAGGCGCCCGGCGTTCCGGGCGGCGGGGGCGGGACGGGCCGGTCGGGGTTGACGCCCAGGATCCGGCACCAGCGCCGCCCCAGGTCCATCATCGCCTCGGTGTCGTCGTCTGCGGTGGCGTGCGCCAGGTGCCACAACGCGGCCAACGCACTCAACCGGGTCGGGCCCAGGACGTCGAGAACGGCCTCGGCCAGAGGCTTGGTTTCGGCCGGTTCAAGGATCCCGGCGTCGGTGCGGGCCAGGATCAGCGCGGCGGCGCGTCCGGCGTTCCACGGCGTCATCGCCGCGTTCGGCGTCGTCACCGGCGGGGCGGCTGGTGCGCTACCCGACGGGGCGCCGGACGGGGCGGATGCGGTGGTGGGCGGGGTGGTGAAGTCAGCTAGGACGAGGTGAGTAACGCACGCCCGTATCCAGCGGCGGTCGGCGGGGCGGCGGCGGACCTGCGCGACCTCGATCCGCGACTCCTCCAGCGCCATCGCAGCTTCGGCTGCGGCGGCGGGCGCGCCGTGCGGGACCGCCCAGCGGGTGTGGGTGGCGTGCGCGGCCTCATGCGTCAGCACACCCCACATCGCCGGGTAGCGGTCCCGGTCGGCGGGCCAGGACGGGTCACACATGGCCGGATCCTGCCGCAGGTGGACGCCGTCCAGTTCGATGGTGGCCAGCGACGGGACGAAACAACCGGGCGCGCCCCGCCCCAGCCCGGGGGCGCACCGCACGGTGAGGTCTTCGCGGTCGGTGAGATCGGTAACGGCATCGGTGAACGCCGCCGACAACCGCAGCCACTCCCCGCCCAGCCCAGCCACCGGTGCCGGTGCGGGCGCGGTGGTGGCCGGTCCGGTACCAGACGGCGCGGCGGGCGGGGCGGCGGGTGTCGGGATGACGTGCGTTGCCATGGGTTCCTCCGTACGGGTGCGTGCGGTCGCGGGTGCGGCGATGTGCGAGTGCGGGGCGTGCGGGTGCGGGTTAGATCTGCTGGCCGAGGGCCAGCGGCGCGACGGCGCGCCCGTAGACGGAGGACACGACCTCGGCGACCACGTCGCGGTCCTCTTCGGGCGCGATCCCGAGAAGGTTGGCCACCGCCGCCTCGGGGCCCAGAACACCGGACACCTTTTGGAAGGCGATCAGTTCGCGCAGTTGCGGCGCCCACCCGATCTCGCCCGCTTCCAGACGCCGGGCAAGGTTGCGCGCGATGCGGACGGCGCGCGGTTCGATGTTCAGCGTGCGGGCCAGGTCGTAGTCGGTCGACACCCGGATTTGCGCGGCGAACCGTGAGGCCAGGGCCTCGGTGAGTACGGCGCCGTGTACGCCGGGGTTGTGCCCGGCGACCACATAGAACCCCTCGGCAGCGTTGATCGTCTCGCCCTTGTGCGCCTTGACGGTGATCTGCCGCCGCCCGTCCATCGCCGGGTACACCACGGCCAGGACCTTCGGCGAGATGAGGGTGGCGTCATCGATGAGCAGCGTCCGGCCCTCGGTCATCGCGGTGATCAGCGGCCCGTACACGAACTCGTAACCGCCGCCGGGCGCCTGGGTGTACTCACCGACGAAATCGGCGACGGCGGTGTCACCGTCCCCGGCAACGGTGATCAGGTCCGGGAACGCCGCCTCGACCAGGGACGTCTTCCCGGTCCCCGGCGGCCCGTACAACAGGGCCGGGATGGACGCCTCCCGCAGCCGCCGCAACGCCGCCACGTCCGGCAGGTCCGCCAACCGGCGCGGGTGGTAGGTCTGACCGTTGGGCCGCACCACCGGCCCCACCGGCGCCTTCCCACCCTTCCCGGTGCCCTTCCCGGACGTCCCCGAGGCACCGGACGCGCCCGGCGTCAGCGCGGGCGCGGCCTTCGGCGCGGCGGCGGTGGCGGGGCGCGCGGTCCGGGCGGCGGGCGGACCGCCGTTGAGGGCGTCGCCGGTAGTCGCGGTGGCCCGGTACCGGCGCGGACCAGTGCCCACCAGCTCGGCCTGCCCACGGTCGGCCAGCACCGTCAGCGCGTTACCGACCGCACCGGCCGACCGACCCAGGCTCCGGGCGATCTCACCCGGCGTGAACGCTGCCCTCGGGCTGTCAACCAGGATCGCAGCGACCCTGCGGCGTAGTTCCCCTTGTCCTAGGCGACCGGTGCCACCAGGCACAGGGACGGCCGGGCTCGTGCCCGAGGCGCTGCAGGTCGGCGCGGTCGCGGTCGGGGTGGTGGTCGGTGTGGTGGGAACGGTGGTCATGGCATGGCTCCTTGGCGTATGCGGTGGTCGGGACACCGGGGACGGGTGCGGGTGGCGCGGGTGGCCCCCGCCCCCGGTGGCGGTCGGTGCGGGCGGTCAGCGTGCGGCGCGCTCGGCAGGACCGGCGGCGGTGGCGGCGGTGAACCGGCGGGGCCGGTCGCACAGCAGTTCGGCGTCACCGGCATCGGTCAGGCGGTCCAGGGCGTTGGACACAGCCCCCGCCGAGTGCCCGATCACCTTGGCGATCTCGTGCGGGGTGAACGCCGCGCCCCGGTGGGCGGTCAGGTGCGCGGCGACCTTCGCGCGCATCTCACCCGGCGCCGAACGCGGCGCGCCCGACGCGGTGCGGGGGCGCCCGTTGGCGGCGGCGCGCACCAGCCGCCGCACCAACCCCGAACCGGTGTAGACGCCCTCCTCGGCCACCGACAGCGCCGCCGCACCGTCCCCGGCGTCCAGCGCGGTCAACGCCGCCCCGATCGCGTCGCGCAGGGCGGTCAGCGCGTCCCGCGCCTCGGCCACCGCCGCCGCGTCCATCCCCGCCCTCACGTCCCCCGCGTCCGTGGGTTCGGTGGCGTCCGCGTCACCGGTGGGGGCGGTGTCCGTGCCGGTCGGCACGTCCTCACCGGTGACAATGCCGTCGGCGGTCAGCGCGCCGGTGGTGGCGTCCGCGTCACCGGTCGGCGCGTCCGGGGCGGACGCGTCCGGCGTGTGGTCGGTGGCCGGGGTGTCGTCGGCGGTGGCCGTGGCCGGGTGCCAGGTGTCGGGCTGGCGCTTCCCGCCATCCCGCCCACCGCGCGTCCGCACGGCGCGCCCATCGCCCTCCAGGGTGGTCAGCGTCCGCGTGACAGTGGCGCGGCTGACACCCGACGCCTCGGCCAGCGCGGTCACGGTCGCACCCGGGTTACCCGTCAGCGCGTCCCACACGGCCCCAGCCGCCCCGGACGGGCGCGCCCCACCCCGGGCAGCGGCGGCGCCGTTTCCGGCGTTCTCGGCCCCCGTGATGCCGTTCCCGGCGGCACTATTTCCGGCGATTTTCTTCGCGGCCATTTTGACTCCCATTCGATGTGACCGGCGACCGGATTTCCGGCGCCGTTCCCGTTCATCGGGAGCTCGACCATTTCTCGATGCCGCACCACCAGGCAAGCACCTTCGGCCACATTTTTAGTCACCTCAACCGCTGAACAACCTAACCAATCCCGCCCGCACCCACTAAACCCACCCGACGGCAAAGCAGATTTGCACCAATTCACACACGGCACCTCGTCCGGCGCGTGCACCTTTTCCGGAGGCCCGTTCAACCAAAGGCGCGATTCGCGGGACGACAGGGTCTCGCATGAGGCGTTTCGCGCCTCATCGAGTCGCCGGGCGACGCGACCTCACGCCACCGGCATGAACGGCTCCACGCTGAGCAGGCCGGCCAGCAGGCCGGCCTGCACGCGATGTATCGATGGCGGAGGGAGGGGCTAACCAGCCGGAGGATATGGGCAGAGGTCAAAGGAAAACCAGAACCCACATCACGAGCTATTACCAGGGGTCGTCCTGGTGACGAGTCGGCTCCGCGAACAGAATATGCACCACCCCCTGCGACCTGCCCAGACGCCGCAAGCAGCACCTTCTGTTCATAGACAGAACCCCGAAAAGAAGACTGACAAGAACCCCGGACAGAAGACCGAAAGGCGATGGGCGCCAACGTCGAGCGCTTACCAGATAAAAGGCACCAAACCGGTACAGACGCGCGTTGGCCCCGTCCGTAGACCCATGGTGTGGGCCCGCGGACGGAGCCTTCCGCCGCAGGCAGTCTTCTTCTACGCTGCCCTTTGAGGGGCCAGCCTGCTAAGCCCAGGCTGGGCCCTCCTTACGACACCAGCGTCACCTGCTGCTCCGGGCTGTTCCGGGTGTGGCGGCGCAGGTCCATGTCGGCCCACACGGTGAAGCCGTCCTCGGCACTGCCGTGCACGCCCGTCGTCAAGGCCAGCTTGGACACCGTGAGCAGGCCGTAGCCGCCCACACGCGGCTCACACCCCGGCGCCTCCGACCGGATCGTGGGCACGCAGCCCCCGCCCAGGTCGGTGACCGCGATGTAGGCGATATCGGCCAGTGTGACCTCCAGGCCGAACCAGCCCCGCTCGCCCCCCGACCGCGAGTGCCGGACCGCGTTGGTCGTCAGCTCCGCGACCACCACCGCCACATCCTCCTCACGCCCGGTCCCCTCGAACAGCGTCGCCGCGAACACCCGCGCCACCGGCACCTGATCCGCCCGGCCCGGATAGACCCGACGCCACCGCATCGGCTCCGAACCCCACAGCCATTCACCGGGTGAGCACAAGCCCCAGGTTCCGTTTTTCACTTTCCCGTTTCCCTTCTTCGGTTGCGCCGAAGACCATGGCGCAACCGAACGGCGCAATTGACAGCACCCATTAATGGGCACCTCTTACACCGGGTCAAGTGTCGACTACTGCAACTGGTTCCGTGGGACAGCTCCAGTGAACGAGAGGGTGCGGTGCCTACTCAGGAAAGCTCGGCGACTGGGAGCCTATGGAGTAGTTCTGCCGCAGCATACCGACTCTCTTCGGCCGCCGCGAGCAGTTCAGTGCTCAGTGGTTCTGGCATGACCCCCTTTCCCAGGCCGGCAGACTGCACAGTCGACACAAGATGCGCCTGTTGGGCTGCGATGAGCCTTCCCCTGAGGTCCGAATTTCGAAGGAGGTCTCGCGCCACGTAGCCGTCTTCGACGTCCAGAACCTCGCTAACGATCCGATTGAGTATTGAGTGACCGTCATCGGGACCATCGACACCGGAGAAGCAGACTGCGGTAAGGGCAACCCGGATACGGAAGGTCGCAAGTTCCGGATTCGGCTTCAGAGCCAAGTACTCCTCGACCGGAGTCGTTTCCGCATTTCTCGGCGCTTGTCCGGCGGCGCGCAGGCAGAGCATGGCCAAGCACCCGGCCACGGCCCGTTCTCACGCCTCCGAAGCGGTGCTTTGTTCTACGGTCGCTAAGGCTTCCTCCGGGTCCCCGGCAAGCGCTTGGGCGATGATCGTGGCCTGCCGTCCGTCCAGGAGCCTGCGGCCGACGCCCCGATACTGCTGCGCGAATGCAGTTGCTTGCCGCCATCTGCCCGCTGTGACCAGGGCGCGGACGCCATCGGAGAGCACGACGGCCCATAACCACCGGCACAGGTCGCGATGCTCACGCCCAGAGCCGATCAGTTCGCCGAGCGGGAGCTCCCGACCGTCGATCCTTGCGGATTCCCTTGACCGGACGGCCCGATACAGCTCTTCGAGCTGATTGCAGGCTGCTTCCGGATCTCCAGCACGCATGAGTAGCCTGGAGAGGTTGACAAGGGGTTCCAGCGCGTATCTCGCCGTTCGCGCGGTCAACGGCTGAGCACTCGTGAACAGCTCGAACTGCTGTCGGCACAGGGAACCGGCGAGTTCGGGCATGCCGCAGTCGCTGGCGATCAGGGCCGCCCGGTTCTGTGCTGCCGCAGCCGCCGCGAGCCGATCCGTGGCGGTGGCCGCTTCGACTGCGGTCCGCGCGAAGCCCGTGACCTCCCGAACGCGTTCCTCGAGCGGCCGGCACGCTGGCCTTGGGCGGGCAACGAGAGGGAACGCCCGTGCACCCCGACTCAGAGCGGGAGTCATTGCCAGGTGATGGTGAGGCGTGTATTCGGACGCTCGAAGATGAACCTGCCAGGCATCGGTTCGATCGTGGGTGGCGTCGCTTCAGCCGGCTCGATCTCGAACTCGACGGGCCGGAATCGGTAGTCCGCATCCCAGGTGCCGATGGCGTCCGCGATACGGCCTGCCAGGGCGCCTCCGCTCGGGCCGTGACCGATCACTCCGACCTCGTACATCCGGCGGTTACCGCTTACGTCGTCCGGACCGTGGGGGCGGAGGGTGAGATAGGCGAGGTCACCCCTGTCGGTCACTGCCATAGCGCCCCAGCCGAACTGGGGACGGACCATGCCTGCGTCGACGGCCGCCCGCTCGACCGGCATCCGGCTCAACGCGTTGTCCATGACGCACGTGAGCCAGAGGTCGAGCCACTCGAATGATTCGTCCATCCTGAAGAGCACGCCCGTCCACACCTCGCTGCTCGGGGTCGCCAGGACGCCGTTCAGCAACGACTCCTCCACGGTCTGCTCCCGGTTGGCGTGAAGCCACACCTTTCCGTCGGCGGTCAGAGGGATGATGCGGCGTGCGTCATCGGCGATGCCTCGCAGAGGCATGAACGCGCACAGCAGGCTGTTGCGGCTCAGCCACCGGCCGTCGCTGCCGTGGTCGAAGGCGATCGAACGGGATACGCCGCCGCGCAACCGCAGCGGGACGACGAGTCGACCGCCGGGTGCGAGCTGGTCCATCCACGGCAGGGGCAGGTCCCCCGCTCCGACCGTGGCGATGATCCGTTCATAGGGTGCCCCTTCGGGGTGGCCGAGCGCGCCGTCGGCGAGGAGGACCTGGACGTTCTTGGTCCCGGCGGCGATGAGGGCGTTCCGGGCGCCGGTGACGATGTCGTCGTCAACGTCGATCGTGGTGACGTGACCTTCGTCCCCTACCAGGTGCGCGAGGAGGGCGGCGTTGTATCCCGTACCGGTCCCCAGTTCGAGGACGCGCTGACCGGGTTCCAGCTGGAGCTGTTCGAGCATCATCCCGACAACCGTCGGCTGAGACGCGGCGCTGATCGAGACGCCGGAGGCATCCCACTTGGTGTAGACGGCATCGTCGGCGTATGCCTGCTCAAGCGGAACGCCAGGAACGAACGCGTGCCGGGGTACAGCGCGGAGGGCGGCCTCGACCCGCTCGCTGCGCACCGTCCCGCCGTCGCGCAGTTCGTCAACCAGGACGTTCCGCAGGCGGGTCGCGGTCTCGGTCAGGTCCGGCCTTCGGTCGGTCTGGGTGTCCACCTCGGGGACACTAGGGTCGTCGCCGTCCGTGCCCAGTGTTGACGCGCCGTCGTGCAGGGTTCCCATGACTACCTCGCTTGTCAGTATGGCCAGGGTGTGCTGATCGATGTAGAGCAGGCCAAGGCGGTTCCACTGGAAGATCACGTGGTGGGTCAGGACGGCCCGCAGCCCACGTTCGAGTACTCCACACCCGGCGAGTTCGGCCAGTCGTTGCCCTGCCTGCTCGAAGACC
Organism: Actinomadura chokoriensis; assembly: GCF_041463665.1. Taxonomy (GTDB): domain Bacteria; phylum Actinomycetota; class Actinomycetes; order Streptosporangiales; family Streptosporangiaceae; genus Spirillospora; species Spirillospora chokoriensis_A. The sequence continues at coordinate 81,826 of NZ_JAXCEJ010000026.1, read as the reverse complement.
GCGATCCAGGGCGCGATGTCGGCGAGAGGACCGCCGTTGACGAGGTCGCTGCCCTGTCCGACGTCGACGGTCATGAGCTTGTGCACGGCCGTCCTCACTTGCGGGGGCGGGGAGCGGTCGAGCTGGTAGGGACGTTGCCAGACGACGCGTCTCCAGACGTCTCCTTGCTCGTACCAGTCTTGTCCGGCGGCGCGCATCAGCACGCTGCACAGCAGAACGCCCAGTTCGCGACACCCCAAAGCCCGGTCGGCCGACGGTCGAGCCAGGTGCGTGAGGACATGGCGGCTGTCGTGATGGAACAGTTCGTGGGCGACTCGCATGCCTGCGTCGCCGCCGAACGCGACGGATTCAGGCTCGTAGATGCCCATGCTCCAGCCGGAGAGCCGCCCCTCCAACGTCGCGCGGTTAAGGATGTCGGTGAGGTACGGCAGGACGGAATCGTCAGCGGGGAGATAGCGAACTCGCCAGGACGGCGCTTTGCGGATGAAGAACCAGCAGCGGATCAGGCCGTGCTCTTCTGCGCTGGTCAGCGCAGGGCGCAGGACGTCTACCACAGTGGACTCGGCCGAGCGCCAGTCGGGGAAGTCGATGATGACCTGCGGCCAGTCGCCGGTGTCCATGGCCTTTCCTTCCTCGATGGCCCTGCTCAGGCGATCAGTAGGCATGAGTCCCAGCCGGAGACTGGCGGCAAGCCCGAGGATGCGGTGTGGAGGGCGAGGGCGACGCCTGCGGCGCCTTCGAGGAATCCGAAGCATCCACCGGGTGGCCGAAGGAGTGCCGCGGCGAGTTGTTCCGCATCGGTGCCGTCTTCGATCAGCGCTTGCAGCAGCGACGGCTGGAATCTCGTCATGGGGGTAATCGCGTCGGCGGCGCAACGGTCCGTTATGTGGAACAGGCCCGCATGGCCATGGCACAGCGACGCATCGGCTATGGCCGCAAGCTGCAGTGGTTGGGTAAGCGCGCCGACCATGGCGCGTTCAGCTGTCTCCTGCCGCGCGAGGTCACCGATGGCCAAGGCCGCCAACTGTTGTGCCCGCGCTACCCCCGCCGTTCCGTAGCACCAGGATGGACGCGATGGCCTCGACGGAGTCGGCTGGGCACCACTCACCTGCGCACGAGTGACCCAGTAGGGCCACCAGGAGCCGGAGTGGTCGTCTTGGCGCCATCGGTCGAGCCAGGCGCAGATACGGATGATGGCTTCGGCCTGTCCATCCACGACCGTGCGATCTCTCATGGTCAGCGCCAGTAACGCGAGTGGGCCGGTGATTCCGTGCGCCATGCCGGTGTTCGCGTGGCCGCCCGGGAACTCGGTAGAGAGACGTCCCGAGGGCGCGAGGGCGGTCCACCAGCCGGGCAGCAACTCGTTGTGATCGTTGACGGGCTCCGTGAGCCGAACGAGGTAGGTCAGGATCTCGCTGAGCAGTTGGCCCTCCGGATCGCGCTGCCGCAGGTACCCGCCGATACCGGTCAGACCGCGGATGGCATCGAATTCGGCCAGAGCGGGAAGCCGGCCGACATCCATGCGAGCGTGTGCGACGACCAAGCGGTGGCGCGTTTCAGCGGCGATGTGACGATCGAGGGTCTCCAAGGCCCGGGCATACCTGCCGCGTTCGCCACCGGCCGCATGCAGGGCGAACGCGACCGCCGGCGCTCCATAGTGCAAATGGGAGCCTTCGCCCGCGCCGACACCATCGGCGACCGCGGCCGTGAGCCATTCATGCACCCGCTGCCACGAGCCCAGCCCCGCACAGGCGCGTTCGATGTGCAGCAATGCGACACCAGCCGCACCGACGGCGAGGGACTGAGGCCACCACCCGCCACGCAGGCCCATCGCGCTCACCAGAGATGGTGAGGAGAGCCGCTCGGCGATGCCATCGGCTGCGGCTCGGGCCGCCTCACTGTTGAGCGGCGTCATCTTCGTCCCCTCGCGCGGCGAGCTGTCCACGCTCGGGCTGCGGCGTGAGCAAGCCGGAGCGAGGTGCGTTCGTCGTCGGGGTCGAGCCCAACGGCTCGCATGTGGTGGGCGTGCAGCAATGAAGCGAGGACCATGTCAGGATCGACACTCTCGGCCTCGTGGAGAAGAGTCCTGTAGGCGGCCAGTGCCCGGTCACGAGATCGCCATGAGCTCACGATGGCTCGACCGCCGGGGAGTGCACGCACCCCAGCCCAATCGTCCGTCGGATCGGCCAGGCGCACGGCTTCTTGCAGGACGTCGCGAGATATCGGTATGGGTGCCTTGGCCGTCGCGTGCCGGGCGACCCACGACACCCCGAGTTCTGCACTGCCCGTGAAAGCGATGGCCATCGCCAGGAACTGGGCTGCCGTGAGCGCTTGAGGGTGGGCTCCGGAGGGTTCGCTGAGTTGGGTTGTGACGGCGTGCGAGTCGGCGCCGAACACGGCCTCTGCTGCGGCCATCAGGGGCCCGCCTCCCCAACGTCCGGTCTCGGGGTAGTAGGTGGCGAACTCGACGTCACGCAGAAGGCCCAGACGTCGAAGTTGCTGCGCCCACTTACCGACACGGGCGGCAGCCGACCCGAACTCCGATGAGTCGGACAAGGCGATCCGGAGACGAACATGCGGCTCAGGGGCGTGGTAGCGGACGAACCACCAGCCGGGCTGCTCATCCCAAGCAGCAACCAGTGCAGGGACGTGCCGAGCCATCAGTTCGGACTGGCAGTCTGGAGACACGTACAACTTGGTGAACAACCAGGACGACGCTCCGGCCGTATGCCCATCACCACGCCCGGCCACCTGAACGCCGACGGGCTGGCGCTTCTTCGGGGCGCCGGTGGTCCTCAGTTCAACGACGATCTCGTGGACGCGTCCGTCGCACCATCCATGGGCATCGGATTCTGCTGCCTCTTCGAGGAGAACCCTCCTCACGGCCCGCAGGTTGGCACGGAGCAGTGCGAGTTGGCCTCGGTCATCGAGGTTCAACGGCAGCCGACGATCTCCTTGCACCAGCAGAACCGCGTGAGGGAGCCGTCGACGGGTGCTCCACCGTTGGAAGGCGGCTTCCCACTGCGGCCAAGCAACTTCTTCCGCGGGGAGATCTGCCGCATCAAGGATCCAGCGTGCCGGCGAGAGGATCGTGCGTCGGTAACGAATCCGTGGCAGGAACGGCAGGCAACCGGCCGAGCCCCAGTCGAACCTGGTGACGACGGCGGTCTGTGCCCTGCTGATCTCCGCCAGGAAACGGACGATCGGCGGAGTGTGTGCTCGTAGGTCGAGAGCGTGCGGCACCACCGGTTCGACAAGCCGCCCTAGGCTCATGGAGGTCAGGTAGAGCCGTTCGCCGTCGCAGCCGACCGCAAGGTCGTTCACTGGAATCGGAGTACTGGCCCCCGCCGAGTGCTCGCCCAGGCTGATGACGTAGGGCAGCAACTCGGGGACACGGCTGACATTCGCAGCGCTGTCGTCGAGCGGAGCGAAGGAGAGCTGGACCGGGAGCGCATCGGCCTCCTGCGTTGGAAGCTTCTCGAACGCGCTTCTCACAGGTGCTTGATCGGCGCGGCTGAGCGTGCCGATGAACCGGCCGATCATGGTGGCCGCGCCACGGGAGACTCCAGTGACGGCGAGGGAGAAGTCACCGTCGTTTGCCGCTGTCACCGATGCCGCCCGCAACTGGAAGTACATCTCCAGGTGAGCCGGCCACTGTGACGCTTCGTTCGGCGTGAGCTGTTCGAGTGCCCTCTCGTCCAGGACGACCTCGTCATGCCCATCGAGGACGGCGGCCTGGGCCAGCGCCATCATCCGCTCATCACGTTTGGAGACTCGCGGACGGGGCTGGGCCGCAGCACCCAGGTATCCAGCCGGGAGCCCGAGCCCAACATCCGGATTCACCAATTCCAGAACGGGGACGAGCGTGCCGATGCCATAACGCTCGAAGAAACGGGTGTGGTAGGTCTGCCATGCCTGTGTTCCGAGCGGATGGGCGGTCAGCTGGGCGAGCGTTGAAGCCGCGGATTCGGCCTCGCGTGCGACGTGGCGAGGTAGAACGAGGTGGCTGTCGAGATGCAGGTCCAAGGCGATCGGCTGGGCGGGGTCGGCACTGATCTCCCTCATCCGGTACGTGACGTCGGTCCGTCGACCTCGCCTGATCGCAGGCTCGGCGGTGTCGTTGTGTCGCGCGAGTTCACCCCGGACTTGGCGCAGCCGAGCCAACTGGTCCCTTGCCTGCGGAATATCGTCCACCGCGGCGACGTCGAGTTGCTCGATGACATGCCCGAGCACGTCGGCAACCGTGGCCGGCGGGCGGAGGCTGGTGAACAGGACGTGCTGTCTTGCCAGGTCAGCGAGCATCCCGGCGATCGATGGCAACGGCGATGAAGGGAACCCGGCCACGATCTTCGCGGCGAGCTCGTCGCAGCGAATGGGCGACCGGGCAGCTTCGACGGCCAACTGGACCGCCGTCGTGTGTCGAACCGAGATTTCGGCCGTAGCCAAGCGGTCCCGGTCATGGTTTCGAGGCGGATACGGCACGATCAATCGATCGCCGCGTTGAGAACACAGGGCGTTGGTCACCACGTGAAGTCGTAGGAAGAGTTCCGGGCACGCTTCCAACTGCGTGATCACGTCCGCCAGCCAGCCCCCGCTGGGGCGTGCGACCACGCGGTGCTGATCACCCCAGCGCCAGATCAGCCTCTCGCCGAACGACGCCGGGGCCACCCCGGCGAACAGGCCGAAGGGGGTGGCCCGGCCCGTTATCCGCAGGACGTATCGAGACACAGACGACGCCGCCCGCCGTACCCGCCGGACGTCAGGAGCCTCCGCCGCGAAGATCGCTCGCACTTCCCGCGCGAGCACGGGGCTGGCATGGCCGATCGCGTCGGTGACTGCGTCGATAGTCCAGACATTCCGCAGCCACATGAGCCACTGGGCAACGTGTTTCGGAGTGTCGCCAGAGAGGTCAGGGCACGCAGGCACTGGTAGGTCCGCCAACGCGGCGGCGCGTAGGAACGCCGAGTTCCTGCATCGATACAACCGGCCACCCATCGTGCCCCTCTTCCTCCCCCCCGAACGTCAATGCCTGGGCCCAGGTACCACCGAGGGCCCGAGCACCCGGCGGCGTTCGCCGGCTTCAGCCGACGTTGGTGGCGCAGGCATTGGGGCAGGAGCTGCCGCATCCGTCGTCGGTCAGGTTGATCAGGGAAGCGGCGTCGCCGACCTCAAGGACTCGGATGTCCAGGTCGAACGGGTCCTCGTCCGCCGTCTGCGCGGCGGACGAGAGGGGCTCCATCGTGCTGTGGCTCATCTGCTGGTCCTTCCGTTCGTTGGAGCGCTCGTTGGCAAACGCCCCCTACTGGCGCTCAGCGTTGGTCGCTGCTCCAGCCACCGCTGAACCGAGGGGGCGGTGCAGTGCGACGTTATGAGCAGTGGAATCGGCGAGGCGATGAGTGTGACCAGATGTGACAGGTCACTTCTCGTCATCCAGGTATTCGACGGCGTTCTGAAGGAGCCGCCGGGCGCGCGCCCCATGGACGGCCTTGTCCGCCAGCGAACCGAAGACCTGCCCGTACATGGCTATCTCGCGCGGGTTGATGATGGTCAGGTAGCCAGAGACGAGCTCGACGCTGACCTGCTCGCCGTCGTAGATCCAGAAGTCCTCGACAGGGCGGATCTCGCGGTCCGGCCTCATCGGGACGATTCCCAGCGACACCGATGGCCGGGAGGCTGCTTCCGCAAGGTGAACGAGCTGATCCCGCATGACGTCCATGCCACCGACCCCCGTGCGCAGCACCGACTCCTCGATCAGGAACGCGAACGTGCGTCCCGGCCGTTGGAGGAGCTGCTTGCGTTCCATGCGGACGGCGATGGCCGCCTCGACATCGTCGATCAGCCCGCGGCGCCGCCGGACCGCCCGCAGCACGGCGCGGGTGTAGTCCTCGGTCTGGAGCAGGCCGGGCAGCAACCACGACGAGTAGGACCGGAATACGCGGGTCCGCTCGAACAATGGGAGGACGGACTCCTGCGCCCGCTTCAGCCCGGCGCGCTCCATTCGGCGCCACTCGACCCACATGCCCTCGGCGGTCCGCAACAACGCGACCAGGTCACCGGCCTGGTCGTCGACCCCGCACACGCGGCACCACGTCCGGATGTCCTCGGCGGACGGGGAGCGGCGAGCGTGCTCGATGTGGGAGACCTTCGTCCGGTCCCATCCGGCTCCGGCGGCGAGCGCCTTGGCGGTCAGCCCCGCCTCGCTGCGGATCTCCCTCAGCTGATCGGCGAGCGCCTGCCGGGCAGCCTGGGCTGACGACGAGGGCGAGCGGGGCACTGTGGCACGTCCAGTGGTCTCGGTCAGGCCGGCTTGTAGTCCTCGTGTGGGATCGCCCGTTCCCACACCGACTCGAACGCCGTCACGCACAGCGACGCCAAGGCCGGCTCATCGCGGTTGTCAGGCTGCCTTAGCGACGAGCCGTCCCCGGCGAAATGGTTGAACTGCACCACCCGGTCGTCGAACACCCAGTAGTCGTTCAGTGGCACGACCAGATCGAGCGCTCGGCGGCGGGGCAGCCACCGCACCTGCTCACCGGCGGCCACGTTCATCGGCGTGACCCCGTACTCGAACCTGATGTAGTCGGTGACCGGCTCGGAGACGATCCGGGCGCGGCGAACTGACACGCCACGGGCGACCAACGGCTTCACGAGGTCGATCCAGTCGCGTCCCCACTCGATCGGGTCGAAGTGGTCGCCGTCCCGCCACCGCAGGAAGTCGGGATCGGCCGGGGTGTAGACGTCCCGCTGCTCCAAGTGCACGGCGGAGAACCGGCACCCCGTCAGCAGAGAGGTGAACGACTCGGGGACGCGGGCCCCGGTCTCCTCATTCGCCGTGGCGGCCTGGCCCGCATCTCCCTCGCTCGTACGTGCCACTGATCGCCTCCAGGATGATGTCCTTCATCACCGGCGGCAGTTTCACTACCACCTCGTGCTCGCCGATCGGGCTGTGCCCGTCGACCTCGGCCAGTGCTCGCGGGTCGGTGACCTGCTCGCCCTGGAACCAGACGTCGCCGGTGTCCTCATCGACGTAGACGGCCGGGCACTCATTGGTCGGGGTGTCCGGCGTGATACCAACGAAACTTAGTCGCACGACAGCCTCCAGCGTCGCGAGTGTGACCAAGGGTGACGACCGCCTGCTCGACCTTCGTCCGCGCCCTGGCCACCGTCAAGTCTCCGGGCGGACGGATCTTTCAACCGTCCTGGAGCACCCGAGAGGCGGGCGGGCAGTGCGGAAGATGAGGTCTTCAAGCCACGAAACCCAAAGTCGGATGGATTAGTTACGGTGAGAGATGGGTGACGGGCCATCGCTTCGGACGGCATTTTGTGAACGCACCGGAAGTCTCATCGCGGCCGTTGCCGGATCGGAGTAGGGGAGAAGCCGGACGGCCGCGATGAGGTGGGCCGCGGCCCTCGGGGTATCAGCGACTGGGCACAGTGGTTCTGACCAGTGCCCGACGATGACGCCATCGCGGTACGCCCTTCGCCTCCACTGCCAGTACAGGGCGTGCCTGCCGGGCCACGGCAAACACCAGACGGTCTGGTTGGCACGCGGATCAGCACCGACGAGGCGGGCCGACACCGAGACCGTGGGCGGTGAACATTCCCATGTGCTGACGGCGCACAGGCCCGCATCGCTGAGGTTGTCCACCAGGTCGCGCGCCAAGTCGAATCGATCGCGCGGGGGGAACTGATTCTCTAGGAGCAGCTGCTCGCCACAGGCTCCGAGGACGTGATGCCTTCTCACGGGGGTCAACGCCCCGGCAGCGCGAACGCTACGGCCTTGCCGGGCTGTCCGGTCGAGGAGACGATCGTGGGATATGCCTTGCACCGGCCGCCCGAAAGCCGGTGGACGATGGCCAGGCCATGCCCGTTGTCCTGTGGTACCTCCTGAGGAACACAGTCCGACGTCTCGGTCCGGTGCAGCTTCTCGAAGATCTCCGGAATGCCGAACAGCTCGTCATCGCCGTCGACGACCTCGCACCAGGCCGGACGCCCAGCGACGATCACGAAGCGGATCTCGTAAGGCCCGGCGGCGTAGGAGACGGCGTTGGCGGCAAGCTCGCCAACGGCCAACTCAGCGTCATGCACATCGCTCTCGTTCGCGCCGGCCTTCCACAGGACTTCCCGGACCGCGGCCCGGGCGTGACGTGCGGTCCGTTCGTCCGGAAGGTCATGCGCTTCCAGCCGAAACCCGGCACACTCCTTCCCTTCTATCAAGGGCCCGCCGGCCTGTCCGGACATCACCTCCTGCTCGGGCCTGGAGGACTCTGCCACAACCCCACCTCCTGAACGGTTCTTGCTGCCTAGCAGCCCGGTGACCATGTCTGAGTGTCAGAACAGTGACGCAGAGTCAGCAAGCCGCCAATCGTGGGAAATCCACGAATTCACGGAAACCGTGGAACAGACACGGAAACCGACTTCGAACCCGTGGCTGATCCACCAGACCGCCGTACGCGCTTGTCAGGAGGGGGTGCGGGTCGATCGGTGACGTCTACGCTGAAGGCCACTGGCACCCGGCCTCGGCGGAACGGTGGGGAGAGCGAATGGCCCGAGGAGAGCATGCACCGTCCTGCGCACGCCGCTGGCGCGAGCGAGCCCGAGCAGAGAACTGGCGGATGTGGAACCTGGTGCAGGCCATCCACCACTGCTGCGGGGTGAGCCTTCTCAAGGCCCACCGCCTCGCCCAAGGCTGGACGGCACAGGCCGCCATCGACCACCTGACCGAGCTGTGCGAACGCGAGCACCTCGGAGGGCCACACGCCAACATCGATCTGCTGAACGTGTGGGAGAACGGCCGAGGCCGCCCGCGACCTGACACCCTCGACCGGCTATCCAGGCTGTACCGGGCCAACCCCGTCCGGCTCGGCTTAGCCGCCGACTATTCAGACGATGCCGTCCCCAGCGAGGCTGCGGTCATTCCCGCCCCGCGCACGCCACCACCATCGCTTCCCACCCCGCACGTGCCGGTGCTCACTCCGAGCGGCTTGCACAACCCCGGGCCGTCGTACGAGGCCAAGGATGAGACTGACCGACGAGCCCTGTTCAACGACGTCATCATCGGGAACGCCCAAACCTCACGCGGCCGCTTGCTGGCCGAAGTGGAAGCGCTTCGACGGCAAATGGACCGCACCCTGGCCTCCGGCACGGTCACCGAGGACCAGATGGACCGTCTTGAGGAAACAGTCCTGCGCTGTCGCCGCGACTACCTGACCACGCCGCCCTTGCCTATGCTGTGCCAGCTCATGCTGGAGTTCAGCGATGTCCGCAGCCTCTCCTCCCGGCGGCAGTCAGGACCGATCCAGTGCCGGCTCTCCCGGGTTGCCGCCGCACTTGCGATCCTCAGCGCGGACGCCCTGATGAAGCTGGGCGACATCCGCCAAGCTCGCGCCTGGTACGGGACCGCGAAGACGGCTGCCGACGACACCGGCGACCCCCAGCTCCGCGCCCTGGTCCGTGCGCAGGAGGCGATGCTGCCGTACTACTACGGCGATCCATCTGAAACTGTGAACCTTGCGCGAGAAGCCCAAGCCCTCGGCCGCGCGAAGCCCTCGTCACCCACAGCACTCGCTGCAGCCGCCGAAGGCCGCGCCTTGGCCCGCATCGGCGACCAGCAAGGGTCCATCAGCGCGCTCGCCCGAGCCCAACGGCTCTTCTCCCAGATCAAAGACCGCAACACGGGGCCACTGGCCTTCGACTTCACCGAGCAGCGCCTCTACCTGTACATGAGCGGTGCCCACGCGTACCTACCCGACCTTCAGCGCGCTCAGGCAGTCCACGACACGGCCTCGGCCCTGTGCCGACCGACCGGCCCGGGCATCGATCCGGCGCTGATCGAATTGGACCGGGCAACAACACTCGCCCGCAGCGCAAGGGAAGCCGAGGCTTGCGAACTCGCAACCCAGACCCTCCTGGCACTACAGTCCGCACAACGAACGACCATCATGTTCGTCCGTGCCCGCGACATCCGTTCAGCGATCCCCGCCAGCCGCCGGCGCGACAAGGCTCTGCAGACCTTTGAAGAGGTCCTGGCCTTGAACTCCAGCACAATCCATGCTCGCCGAGATGCCTAACCGGCTGACCGGCGCGACAAATCTCCGCGAGCGCGCCCACCAGATCCTCGACGAGGTGTGCAACCGGGTCGGCCTCGACCCGACCGGCGCCGAACTGCTCCGGCTGCGCAGCAACGCGGTGTTCAAACTTCGCGCCCCGATCATCGCGCGGATTGCCACGGCCCCCACTGCCGTCGAGCGGCTCCCGGCCGTCCTGGCGGTCACCCGCTGGCTCGCCGACCGCGGCTTCCCGACCATCCGCCCAGCCGACGACATCACCGGGCAACCCATGAACGTCGACGGAGCCGCCATCACCTTCTGGCACTACATCCCCACCGCTTCAACTCCCGCGACCACAGCCGACCTCGGCCGGCTACTCCACGCACTCCACACCGGGCCAACGCCACCCCTTCGGCTCCGGACGCTGGTAGACCCGCTGGCGAGCATCCGCGCAACCGTCCAGCACCAACCCGGCGTCCTCGACCACGACGATCAACGCTGGCTCCGCGATCGCATCGCCGACCTCACCGACGCCTGGCATGCCCTGCCATTCCGCGAGCCACCAACACTCCTGCACGGCGACGCGTGGATAGACAACCTGCTTCGCCACGAGGACGGCCACGTGCTCCTGAGCGACTGGGACAGCGTCGCCCTCGGCCCCCGCGAGTGGGACCTGGTCCACAGCTACCACGGCCAACGCCGCTTCGGCCTCTCCCCTGCGGACGTGAACGACTTCGCCACCGCCTACGGCTACGACCTGCGCGAATGGAGCGGCTACGAAACCCTCATGCAGATCCGCGACACCTATGCCATCGGCATCCACATCCGCAACGCCCCCGGCGCCCCCTTCTCATGCCGAGAACTAAGCCATCGTCTCAGTTGCCTAAGAGTTGGCGACACCCGGACCCGCTGGCATATGAAAGAGAACAATAATTTGTGAGCACAGGGATTTCGGGCTTTCGATGGTTGGTGTCCATCCCGAACAGCACCCGCATCTGATCCAATAAGCTGATTTCCATCTTGATCTCCGCTGGTCACAGGCTGATCGCGGGCCGCGCGGCGCGTCGGTAATCGAAAGAGTTCCCGGTAAGTCAAGGTTTGTGACCACCTTGACCACCAGGAGCTCCGATGCTGTTCCAAAGTACTGCGCTGGATCTGTCCCTCTCGGCCCGCGAGTTTGTGGCCGACCTGGTTCACGGGCATCGAGCGGGGCTGGGGTCTCGGTGGCGGCGGTTGCCTTCTGGCCGTCAGGCGCTGCTGGCGTACCTGCGCCACAGCCAGACCTTCGCGCGTTTGGCGGCCGAGTTCGGTGTCGGCGTCGCGACCGCGCACCGCTGCGTGACCGAGGTGATCGATCTGCTCGCCGAGTTGGCCCGGGCCTGCGGCAAGGGCTGCGGATCGCGCGGCGCAAGGCGTATGTCGTGCTGGACGGCACGCTCGCGCCGATCGATCGGCTGTCGGGCGCAAGCGACCGCCTGTACTACTCGGGCAAGCATCGCCGCCACGGCGTGAACGTGCAGTTCCTCACCGACCCGCATGACGAGTTGATCTGGGCCTCGCCGACTGCCCGGCTCGGCGCATGACCTGACAGCGGCCCGTGAGCACGGCATCGTCGACGGTCTGACCTTCTGGGCAATCGCCGGCTACGCCGACAAGGGTATCAAAGGGCCGGCGCCATCGGCACTCCTTACAAGCGACAGAAGGGCCACAGGCTGGGACGCAAGAAGCGTCAACCGATACCACGCCAAGTCCGCGCCGTCGGTGAACGCGGCGCCGCCAGCCTCAAGCAATGGCGCATCCTGCGCAAGGAACGCTGCTCAACCAGCCGCATGACCGCTGTGCTCCAAGCGATCCTACCCTCGGCTACCAGCGCCGATGAGAATGGAATCACCTCACTATCATAGTTGATCAAGACTGAGAACCCTTTGCCCGTCGGAAGATGTGGCAACTTATGGTCAACTAATCGATTGCTATTAAGGCAATGTCGAGCTATCCTCCCTTAAAGGAGACGAGGCCATATATTTTAGAATCGTTTGGACAAAATTATTACGACCACACGAACAGCACTGTATGCCATCCTTGGACTTCAGGCATTTTCAATTATCTGCTTGTTTTTTCAATGGTTCGCGGTGTATCGCAGCTGCATCAATCTAGAAAATCGTTTCGACCAAACGTATTCCACCAACACTGGCGCACAATCAGTACAGTGCGCCTATCGGCACGACGGGACTAACATTCCGTTTTCGATATCAATGCAACCAACTCTCATTGCGTTGATACTACTCGCCGTTTCAATCACGCTTACGATAGTCCTAATTAGATCTACCTCCACGATTAGGAGTGAAACAAAATGAGCGGAATCATGCGTTTCAAGATTTTCATGTCGATGATGCTGACACCCGCCCTCATCGTGAGCAGTCAGTCGACGGCGATAGCTGCGGAAACGGAACTACCGACATCCGTTTCGTTGAGCAGCGAACCAGGTCGGACTACGTTGACTATCGGGCACGGTGTCGATCTAAAAGATGCCATGACTGCCGTCAGTCAATCCGAGGTGAACGTCCTCGAATATCACTTCGACGGGAATGGCGTAGTCGGAGGAATGAAACCGGATCCTAATCGCACTCTAGAGTTCAATCTAGGCTGGGCCAAGAACACAATCAAACAACGATACAATCGGACGCCGATCGTATCTAATATTGTCGTATCGCCCACTACTTCAGCGCCAAAGGTCAGGGCTTTGCGCGAGAAATTGACGCACGCACCACGACCCGTGTTGACGAATTCGCCAGTGAAATTGAGCGACCCGATCCCCGCAACTGCGAGTAAGAACTTAGCATCTATTCGACGAGAGCCGCAAGACATTCCTGAGCACTTTCCCTCTCTTTGGCGAGGGTATGCCTATCCTAACGTATACGCGGGAGCGAATCTCCGGAGCTATGACAATATCTTTATTTTCCAAAGTGCCGTCGGCGCCAACCCAACTATATTCCCGTCCGATTGGGGTATGGAGCTAGGGATCACTACGTTTAATGACTCCATAATTGACAGGATCAGACCCTTCTGCGGCGGAGATGGCGAGAGGGCACACACCGAATTCTGGTCCAGCACCTATTATGCCTCGCCGGGCTACCTCTGGACAACCAACATCCCGCCAGAAGCCGCCCCCTATGCCGACAGCAATATTCAACTCGACAGTTGTCAGGCGAATTCTGCGGAACTCGGCGTTGGTTACCCGGCCAATCTTCATGCAGACACGTGGTACAACCTCTTGGTAGAGTTGGCGCCCGGAAATAGCGGCAATTCACCGGCGTCAGCATCTGTCAGCATGTTGAGCAATGACTGTACCGGAACTCCAGATAGCGACTGCATGGGGCTAAATACTGATCGTCAGCCCCCGACTGGATTCGAAAAAGTCCAATCCTATGTAAATCGCGATCGGAATTGGGTCATCCCGAGCTGTGCATACATGGAGGAAGGGCTAGACTCGCCGGTGTTTGCCTTCCCAGGTGGGCCCTTCTGGAAACTTGAGAACTGTCCTGAACAGAAGGGGTGACTGTCCACTCGGTGGTACCCCAGCCCCCGTCTCTGTTCACGCGGAGACGGGGGCCGCTGCGTACGTCACGTGGCTCCAGCCTTGTGACGCTCAAATGTTGGGTCAACCTGGTCTGACCCGTGGCTATGCTGCGTGGTAATACTCGCTGATCAAGCTAGAGAGCTTCAATAGTTAGAGTTACCGGTTGTGTCTTGCTGGTTACTGGTCTGCTGGGTGTGGGTGGGTTACCTCTGGTGGATGCGGTATGGCGAGGGTGGCGGGTTGACCGCTGTGGAGCGGGCGCGGCGGGAGGCGCTGCGGCTGGAAGCGGCCCGGCTGTTCGAGCAGGGCTTGCTGTCGGATGCGCAGATCGGGTGCCGGTTCCGGGTGACGCGGATGTCGGTGAACCGGTGGCGGCGCGCCTGGCGGGACGGCGGCTCTGGCGTCCAAGGGAGCTGGCGGCGCACAATGCAAACTGGCCGATGACCAGGTGATCCTCCTGGAGCAGGCATTGGAGCTCGGCCCGGCCGCGCACGGCTGGACCCAAGACCAGCGGTGGACGCTCACGCGGATCGCCGAGGTGATCTGGGAGTTGTTCGCGGCCTCCTACACCCCGGCCGGTGTGGATGTGCTGCTGCACCGGATCGGGTGGAGCGTGCAGATGCCGTCCCGCCGCGCCGCCGAGCGCGACGAGGACAAGATCGACCGGTGGCGGGAGCAGGTGTGGCCGACGGTGGAAACACCGCGGGCGACCTGAGCGCCTGGATCTGCTTCGAAGACGAGGCCGGCCAGGGGCTGAGGCCGCCCAAAGCCACCACCTGGGGACGACGCGGACGCACACCGGTGGTGCGCGTCACTTCCCGCGGCACCCACCGGGTCTCGCTGGCCGCGCTCGTGGCCGTCAAGCCCGGTGAGCGCCCCCGCATGTTCTGCCGTGCACACGCCTACCGCGGCCGCAAGCACGAGAAGAAGGGGTTCGACGAAGGCGACTACATCCGCCTGCTGGATGCCGCCCACCAGCAACTCGGCGCACCCATCGTCGTCGTGTGGGACAACCTCAACACCCACCGCTCAGCCCGGATGCGCCGCTACCTGGCCACCCGGGACTGGCTCACCGTCTTCCACCTGCCGCCCCACGCCCCCGAACTCAACCCCGTCGAGGGCCTCTGGTCACACCTGAAACGCTCCCTGGCCAACCTCACCAAACACACCATCGACCAGCTCATACGCCTGATCAAACCCGCCTGAAACGCATCCAGCACCGGCCCGCCCTGCTCAACAGCCTCCTCACCCACACCCACCTGCCAATCAGTAACCCCAACCATTGAAGCTCTCTAGCAGGGCTTGGCGGCCCGGCAGCAGCGCCCGCCACCGCGATGCGTCACCTCCCCGCACCACAACACCTCGGGGCGACGGCGGCGAAGTTGCGGCGCACCAGATCCGGCGCGGCCGGCCGCCTACCGGCCGAGTCAGCGACCGCTGGGTCTTCACCGGACACCCGGCCTGCCCCCGACTCGGTCATCCGCGCTGCGACCGTGTTGACCGAGACCTTCCAGCCCGCCTCCCGCAGATCATCAGTAATCCGCGGCGAGCCCGTAGGTGCCGCCCGAGGCGGTGAACAGGCGCTTGATCTCTCATCCAACCGCACCCGCCGCTGCTCGCGAGGGGTCGGCCCGCGGTTGATCCACTTGTAGAACCAGGCCTGCCAAACCCCAAGGGCCCGGCAGGCGATCGCATGCGGGATACCGAACCTGGCCCTGCAGGACGCGATGAACTCCGCGACGATCAACGGCTCATCGAGTCCTTCACCCACAGGACCACAGATCGCTTGAGCAGTTCACGCGTCATCTCAAGCTCAGCGCGATCCTTCTCCCATTGCACCCGCTCGGCCCGCAACCGAACCAGTTCCGCACGCTCGGACTCACCCAGCTCGCCGTCCTGGGCCCGGCCTGCTCGCGGTCGTTCTTCACCCAGTTATGCAGCGTGTAGGGACTGATCCCCAGATCCCGCGCAACCTGCGCGACCGGCTTGCCGGTCCACTCCTCCCCCAGCCTATCGAATCGGCTTTGCCAAGCCCATAACGAGCACCTGATGTCGAGAGAAGGGCCAGGTCAGGCGGTTTTTGAGCACGGAGGGTGGCTTTACCTCCGAGGCAGCGACTGACGCTCGATCCGGAGTCTTCGCAGGTCAGAGCGATTATGAGCACTTCATGAGCACTTCGTAAGCACGCTCGGGTGCCTACGAAGTGCCCATGAAGTGCTCATGGCGTGACGGATACCTGACGCCATCGATCCGTCACGACCTTCCGGGGGCGTCATGAGCAACCACCAGATCAACGACCAGCGTCCGCACCGCGCGACAGGCGGCGAGTACGGCGACAATGCACTGAGCGTCGCCGAGCGCTCCTTTCGGCTGCTGACCACCGGCCCGAACCCACTGGCGCTCGATGGAAGGACGGTGGGGCATGGCCTGCCCGCTCGTGCCATCGACCTGAGCGAACTGCGCACGCTGCTGCTCGAGACGTCCGCATCGGACGAACTCAAGGACGCTGCGTGGCGGGAGCTCGTCCGCAGATCGCGGTCCGGCGATCCCGCCTGGGTGGTGGGCTGCGTCGGTGTGGCGATGCCTGGGCTGAAGAGCACGGCCGCCCGTGTGATTCGTTACAGCCCGAGCCGGCTCGTCGACGACATCGTCTCGGAGCTGCTGACGGAGTTCGTCGCGCAGCTGGCGCGCATCGACATCGAGCGCCCGCACATCGCCGCGCGGCTGATGCTGTGGGCACGGAAGGGAGCACTGCGGGCTCGCGGACGGGACGCGCGTCATGTCCCGTGCGACCCGAGCGAGCTCCCCGACCACCCACCCGTCTCCGACGTCGACCCGGTCGTCCTGCTGTTGGAAGCCGCGCGACAGGGGATCATCACCTCGGCCGCCGCTGAGCTGATCAACGCGACGCGGCTGGACGGCCTGTCCGTCCAGCGCCTGGCCAAGGACAAGGGCGAGCCCGCGAGCCGGCTGTACAAGCAGCGGCAGGTCGCCGAGGTCCGCCTTGTGGACGCAATTCGGGACGGCCGAATCTCGGTGATGTCCGCTGCTCATGCCATGGGAATGTGAGCCCAAAGAGGAATCGCGCCGGTGCCGGCTCATCGAAGCACGGTTCGCATTTCGTCCATATGGGACAGGTGGTCATGCCGGCCAACGTCTCTTGGTCTCGCATGTGAGGGGATTTTCCCTCATCGCGGCGTGACGGGAGGTCAAAGCACTTCGCTTGCGCCTACGATCGCTCGACGTCGCCTTGCCGGTGCTGTCTCGACGGAGATCGCGACAGCACCGGTGGGCGATCAAGTTATGGGGGTGTGGACTTGACCGGAATCGATCACCAGGCGGTGAGTCGGCTCTGCTGGCTCGGCGTCACATGCGTCGTACTGACGCTATCTGGTTGCAAGAGTGACAACGAGGCCGTTGCCCTGCCGTCGCCGAGCGACTCGTCCATCCCGCTTCATTCTCCTGTTCCGGATGACGATGCGGTCAAGCGCGCCTACACATCCTTCATCGCCATGCTCGACCACGCCGACTCTCTTCCAGAGAGTTCCCGGAAGCAGCAATTGTCCACGTTGATGGTCGAGCCTCAACTTTCGCGTGTGCTCAAGCGAACCGAGGAACTCAGAAGTAAGGAACTCACCTCGTACGGGAAGGTGATCGTTCACATCACGAGTGTGGAAGTCACCGGCAACGATGCGACTCTGCGCGACTGCCAAGACTCCAGCAAGGCTGGACTCATGAAGATAGGCTCGCACGAAAAGATCAACCGCGGGGTCCAGAAGGGCAACACCAAGGCGTACGTGATCAAAGCTGCGGACGGGGAATGGCGCGTCAGCAAGTACGTTGTACTGGGTGAGGGCTGCTGAAATGGCTCCCGCTGCCTCTGTCGTGCTGACCAGTGGCGCCCTCCTGCTGCAGCCCATTTCGGCTCCTCCTCCACGAGATCCGATGCCTCCCGACGCCAATCTGAACGGGTACGGCTTCGGAGCGCAGGACGATGGGCGCCCTGGGAGGGCTGGAGGGCAACCCGGCCCGCATCCGACTGGGGCGAGTGCTCCTGTCGACGAGTCGCATGACATCGGACCGCACGATTGTCGGAGATTGAGCGATGACGTGGAGGTCTGCACACCGGTTCGCAAGGCTGCGCAGGTGTCCCCGGCGGAGTTGGCATTGAGCAGATGGACGCGGATGCCTATCCCCGCGCCAGTGGTGCGGACGGCGCCACCTCGCCGATCTGCCGGGCTGGTGGGTCTCCCGGAGTGGTTCTGGGTGACGAACTCCCGGCCGATCAGTGGCCGGGTGACGGCGCGGGACGTGTGGGTTGAGGTCACGGCCAGGCCGCAGAGCCTGACGATCGATCCGGGCTATGGACATCCCGCCGTTCGATGCGCCGGAGTAGGCACGGCGTACGACAAGTCGCGCCCGGCATCGGCGCAGCGCACCGATTGCTCGTACACGTTCCAGCGGTCGTCGGCGAATGAGCCGGGTGGCGCCTACCGGGTGCGGGTGACCGTGACGTGGGGCGGCACGTGGCGGGGGTCGGACGGGTCCGGCGGAGCGTTGCCGCCGTTGACACGTTCGACGAGTTTCCGGTTGCGGGTGGCCGAGGCGCAGGGTCTGTACGGGTGAGGAGCACGATGAAATCCAGCGGCGGCACGCTGCCCAAGCCGACGGTTCCAAAGCTGACCGGCGGGCCGGTGCCGGCGTCGTCGAGGCGGCTGGCGCGGCAGCGGCGGCCCAGGTGGATCGTGGCCGGGATGGTGCTGCTGGTGTTCGCCATGGTGGCGAACGTGTACCTGTTCCGTTCAGCTGGAGAGCGGATGCCGGTGGTGCGGCTGGCGCGCGATGTCCCTGTCGGACAAGAGCTCGTCCAGGCCGATCTGGACGTGGTGCGGGTGGCAACCGATTCGGCCGTGGCGACGATTCCGCAGCGGCAGCTGCCGGAGGTGATCGGGCAGCGGGCCGCGGTGGGGTTGCGGAAGGGGACGTTGCTGGCGGCCTCGCAGTTGACGGCCCAGCAAAGTCCGCAGCGCGGGCAGGCATTGGTGACGGTGCCGTTGAAGGCCGGCGCGGTGCCGCCGGGCCTGGCACCTGGATGGCTCGTCCGTGTGGTCTTCACCCCTGGCGAGCAGGGTGCTGATGCCGGCTCTGTGCAGAGTCACCCTGGGACGGGTGTGCTGCGGGACGTCACGGGCGTGATCGAGCAGGTGGAGAGCCCGGACACCGAAGGAGCGGTGACGGTGTCGCTACTGGTGGCCGATTCGGACAGCAGCACGGTGGCGCGGCAGGCAGCGGCCGGATCAGTCGTTCTCGTGGTGACCGAAAGGCGAGGTTGAAGCGATGGGCTTGTGCTGCCTGATCTCTCCTGGCGGAGCCCCCGGGGTATCCACCACGGCTCTCGGTTTGTCGTTGCTGTGGCCAGGGCGGGTGCTGTTGGCCGAGTGCGACCCGATGGGGCGCCGGGTCCTGCCGGGATTCATGACGGACCGGATGCGCGAATCGGCTGGCCCAGGGCTGCTCGGGCTGGCGATGGCGGTCGAAGCCGACCAAGAAGCGCCGGTACCGCTGAAGGAGTACGTAGTGCCGATCGCGGACGACGGGCACGTGGATCTGCTGCACGGCGTCCGTGATCCTCGGCACGGGACACGGCTGACGCCGGTATGGCCCCGGCTGGCCGAGGCGCTGGCGGCCTGGGACGGCGATGTGATCGCCGACCTGGGCCGGGTCGGTGGCACCGACACCCCCACCGAACTGCTGAAGGCGGCTGACGCGGTCGTCATGATCCTCAAGCCGACCCTGGCGCAGGTCGATGCTGCCAGGCCACGGTGGGACACGCTCAAAGAGCTGGTGGGTGAGCACGTGACGCTCGGGTTGGGTCTGGTCGTCGATGGGCCCTACAGCGCGGCCGAAGTCGAACGCGCCCTGGACGTCGCGGTAATGGCCGAGCTGCCGTCCTCACCGATCGACGCAGGGGTGCTGTCGGATGGTGCACGTCCTCGGCTGACGTTCAGGACCTCGCTGCTCGTGCGTTCGCTGAACAAACTAGGACGACGACTCCACACCATCATCGGCTCGGGCTCGTCGGGCACCTCTCCACGTGGAGCAGCAACGCGGCCGGAGCTTCTAACGGAAGCTGGGGTCGGCACGTGACCGCGCCAGGCTGGAAGTCCACCGGAATGCACACCCCAGCACCGTTCGCGGTTCCTGTGCAGCGAAGCGGCGAAGCGAACGTATGGGCAGCGGTCCGTGAGGTGTCGGCGCAGCTCGTCGACGTCTTGGGCGACGGGGTCGACCGGGTTCGAGCGCGCCAGTTGATCGATGTGCAAGTCCAGGCGTGGGCGCACGAGCAGATGGCCGCCGGGCGGGTCACCTCCGCGTCCGAGCAGCGGCACGTTGCGCAGCTGGTGTTCGACCGCCGCTTCGGGCTTGGGGCTCTGCAACCGTTCCTGGAACGTTCCGACGTAGAGAACATCGTGGTCAACGGCTGCCGCCAGACCTGGATCAGCTACACCAACGGCACGAAGGAACCGGGTCCTCCGGTCGCCGAAACCGACGACGACCTGATCGAGTGGGTGCAGCTGCTGGCGCGGCGCGGCAACACGGGCCGCGAGTTCTCCCATGCATCACCGCTGTTGGACGTCGCGCTGAACGACGGGGTCCGGCTCGCCGTGGTCGGCTGGGTCTCCCGACAGCCGCACCTGGCGATCCGAGTGCACCGCCTCGTCGACATTTCCTTGCGACAGCTCACCGGACTCGGCACCCTCACAGAGCCGCTGGAGCAGTTCCTGCGAGCCGCGATCGCCGCGCGCCGCAACATCATCGTGTGCGGAGAGGTCAACACCGGCAAGACCACCCTGGTGCGGGCTCTGGCCAGCGAGGTCCCTCCGCAGGAGCGGATCATCACCCTCGAAAGCGACTTCGAGCTGTTCCTGGACGACCCGCGCTTGGCGCACCGGCATCACGACGTAGTAGCCCTCGAAGCGCGCCAAGCCAACTCCGAAGGCGCGGGCGAGGTGCGATTGCAGGACCTCGTGCCGGCGTGCCTTCGCCTCAACCCTGACCGTGTCATCGTCGGTGAAGCCCGGCACGGAGAACTCGCTCCGATGCTGGAGGTGATGTACTCGGGCGCGCGGGGCTCGATGTGCACGCTGCACGTCCACCGCCCCGAGCACGTCTTCAGCCGCGTCGTCCAGCTTGGCCGCCGCGCCGACCTCGGCTTGGGCGCCGCCGATGTGCATCTGATGTTCGGACTGGCCGAACCCCTCATCGTCTACCTGGAACGCGACCAAGCCACCAACGACCGGTACGTGTCCCAGGTGATGGAGATCGGGCCGCCTGCGGACTCCGCCGAACCCACCCGCAACTTCGTTTTCACCTCTGGCCTGGATGGACGCGCCACCCCAGCGGACGGACACATCAGTCCCAGCTTGCTGGACGAGCTTTGCCAGAACGGCTTCAACCCCGAGCTCCTGACACCCCAGCCAGCACATGGGAGTTGGGCATGACGGGGCTGCTGGCCGCTTTCGCGGGCCTGTGCGCCGCTGGAGGCGTCTTCGTGCTCGTGGGTGCAGTCCGGGGCGTCGAGTTCGGCGGGAGGGACGACCGTCCACCGTCTCGGATCCAGATCATGTTGCGGTCGTCGGCATGGCCAGGGCCTCGCAACCGGCTTCTCGGCGCTACCGGCGGCGGGTTGGCGGTCCTGCTGCTATCGAGATGGCCAGTGGCGGCGCTGGCGGTCGGAGCCGGGGCGTACGCGCTACCGCCGATGCTGTCGGGCCGCGCGCCGCGGCGCCGGATCGCGCGGCTGGAAGCCCTGGCGCAGTGGTCACGTCGGCTGGCGGAGATGATCGGGGCAAGCCGTGGTCTGGAGCAGGCACTGGCCGACAGCGCGCGTGTCGCTCCCGACGTGATCCGCGAGCCTGTCGGACTGCTGGCAGGACGGCTGAACAACCACGCCAACACCGACCAGGCGCTACGGGCGTTCGCCGATCAACTGGACGACCCCATCGCCGACCTGATCGCCTGCGCTCTGCTTCTGGCCACACGCCGCCGCGGCCCAGGCACCCGAGACGCCCTGAGGTTGCTGGCCGACGCCGTCGAGCACGAGGTGATCGTCCGCCGCGACGTCGAAGCCGAACGAGCCGGACTACGGACGACCCTGATCGTGATCGTCGCCTCCGTCGGAGCGCTGAGCGTGTTGTTCGCGTCCTCACAAACCCTCGCCGACCCTTACGACACCCCGCTCGGACAGACCGTGCTCGCCGTCGTGGCCGCCATCTACGCGGCCGGGCTGTGGTGGATGCGCCGCCTTGCGGTCCTGTCGACCGGCACCCGGTTCCTTCACACCGCCCGCCCGATGGCCACCGCCGAACAGGGGACGGGCCAGTGACCACGATCGCCGCCCTCGCCGGGTGCCTGGCCGCCGCCGGCCTCATCCTGCTCCTCCGTGAGCTGCGGCCTGCCCCGCCGCGCCTGGACGCCGCTCTGGCCCGTATCCAGGCGGGACCCTTCAAGGCCACCCCGGTCCAGGACGACAGGGCGACGATGCCGGAGAGGGTCGGCCGATGGCTGGCCGAACGGGCCACCCGTCCACAAGGGCTGCTCGCCGTCCCCCGCGCCGACCTGGCGCTGCTGGGGCGTCCGGTCGAGCGGTTCATGCTGGACAAGCTGGCCCTGTTCCTCACCGGCCTCGCCGTGCCGTCGGTGTTGGCCGGCCTCGTCAGCTTGACCGGGGGGTCGCTGCCGTGGACCTTTCCGGTGCTGGCCGGGTCGGTACTGGCCGCGGTGTTGTCGCTGGTCCCGGACTGGAACGTGCGTTCCCAGGCTCGGCAGCGCCGCAGGGATTTCCGCTACGCCTTCACCTCCTACCTGCAACTGGTCGTCCTGGAACGTCAAGCCGGTGCCGCCCTGAACGCCGCATTGGAGAATCCCGCGAAGATCACCGATGGATGGCCGTTCCGGCGCATCCATCAGGCGCTGTCCCGGGCTCGGCACGCCCAGCAACAGCCCTGGCGCGCACTCTCCGATCTCGGCGCCGAGACCGACATCCGGGATCTGACCGACCTGGCCCACACGGCGGAGATCGCCGGGAGCGAGGGCGCCAAGATGCAGGACGTCCTGATCGCCAAGATCACGTCGATGCGGCATGAGGCGTCCGCTGCCGCACGCGCCGAAGCCAACGCCCGCACCACCGCGATGTGGGTGCCGACCTCGCTGCTGATGCTCGGTTTCGTGATCCTGATCGGCTTCCCGTTCTTCTCCAAGCTCCTGGCATCCGGCTAACGCCGACATCGCATCGCATCCACTCGGGGGACCATGAACACGCTCAACACTGCTGCGACACGCATGACGATCGCCGTTCTCGACCGCCTCGCTGAACTCGCCGTCCGGCGCGACCGGGGGTCGGGCGTGGTGGAGACGATCATCATCGTTGCCGGGTTCGCCGGCCTGGCCTTCACCGTCTACCTCGCCGTCGCCGGCAAGGTGAACAGCTGGATCAGCAAGATCCCCGGCTCCAGCGGCCCATGACCCTGCGCAACCCGATCAAGGGGCTCGGATGGGAGACGGGATCGGCGACCGTCACGGCCGCGATCGTCTTCCCCGCCGTCGGTGTGCTGTTCTTGGCGCTGCTGCAGGCGGTCATGGTCTCGGTCGCCCGTGACGTGGCCCTGTCGTCCGCAGAAGAAGGACTACGCGCGGCTCGCGCCCGTCACGGCACCGCCGCTGACGGTCGCTCCGCCGCCATCTCCTTCGCTCGCGCCGAACCCGTTCTGCGTTCACCGAAGGTGACCGTGTCCGGAGGCACGACCATCAGCGTCCAAGTGTCCGGGAGTGCTCCTTCGATCCTGCCCGGCGTCGACATCGCCATCAGCCGCACGGCACGGGGCGCAAGAGAACGCTTCACCACCGAGCAGCCATGAAAGCCCGTTTCAGGCAGAGCGCACCGTTAAGCACAAGGGATGCCGGGAACGCGGCCGTGGAAGTGGCGATCCTTGCGCCCCTGTTCATCACGTTCCTGGCCGGGCTGCTGATGGTGATGCGGGTCCAGCACGGCAGCGCCGTCGTCGCCCAGGCAGCCGCCGACGCAGCCCGGCACGCCTCCATCGCCCGAACCGCCACACGAGCCCGCGCGGACGCAACATCCAGCGCGATGGCGACGCTGAGTGACCGAGGGCTGCGTTGCCGCCCGAGCGTCCGACTGGACTTGTCCGGCTTCCACCGTCCGGTGGGCCGGACCGGGACGGTGGCCGCGCGAGTCACCTGCGTCATCCGGCTTGCCGACGTGGCGCTACCGGGCATGCCCGGAACACGCACCGTCACCAAGACTCACCGGTCTCCTATCGATCCCTACCGGGGAAGGACTCGGTGACCGCCTTGGCCTCATGGATCGTCCGCCGCCGACAGCCTCTCACCGATGCCGGCAGCGTGAGCGTCTTCGCCGTCATCCTCACCCTCGTCGTGGTGGTGTTCTTCGGCGCTGTCGTCGACTTCGAGCAGAAACTCGAAGCCCGCCAGGACGCCAACACCGTTGCCCAGGAAGCCGCCCGCGCCGGCGCCGGACGCGTCGACCCCAACCACGCCTATGCCGACGGCAAGTTCACCGTCGACCGCCGTGCCGCGGTCCGCGCCGCACGCGACTACCTGCGGGCGGGCGGCTACACCGGCACGGTGACCGCATCCGAAACGCGGGCCATCCACGTCCACGTCACCGTCACCCGGACCGCGCTGTTCCTGCCCGTCATCGGCATCAGCCACCTGCGCGCCGACGGCACCGCGACCGCGAACCTGACCACCGGAGTGAAAGGACCTCACCAGCCGTGACCTACACCGGACGCAGCCGCCTGGCCGACTTCGCGCGCGGCCTCGGCGCTCTCGTGGTCTTCCTGTTCCTCCTGGTCGGATGCCCGGTCGCGTTGTACGCCATGGGCGGCTCACCCATCCCGGACCGGATCCCGTCCTGGGAGGAGGTCCACACGACCCTGATGCGTCAGGACACCGACCAGAGCGTCTTCCTGGCCACGATGTTCCTCATCTGCTGGGGCGCGTGGTGCCTGTTCATCGTCACCGTCTGCGCCGAGGCGATCAACTACCTGGCCGGACGATCCAGACCAACCGTGCCGCGCACGGTCCTGCCCCTGCAACACCTGGTCCGAGACCTGGTCGCCACGGCCACCCTCACCTTCAGCGCCGCCGCCTCCCTCGCAACCTCCACCTCGGCCTCCGCCGCAGCGCACACGCACGCCGCGACCGAAATCCACAACGCCAGTGTTCCCGAGCTGGGTTCTCACCATCAGTCGTCGCCCAGGCAAGACACACCGCCAAAGGACCCGACCGAACCCGAATGGACACCGCTGCTCGCCGACGAGCCCCCAGCCCAGCCCAAGCCCGACCAGGCCGCTTGGCAGACCCACGTCGTCAAACGAGGTGACACCCTCTGGGACCTCGCCCGCCGCACCTACGGCTCCGGCGACCAGTACCCCGAGATCTTCAAGAACAGCCGGGCCATCGACCAGCCTGACGGGCTCCCCGCCCTCACCGACCCCGACATCCTCCACCCAGGCCAGCGCATACGGCTCCCGCGACCCAGCGCGCCACATGACGCGGCTACACCGTCGCGAACGACCCCGCCCAATACGGCCGCGCCCTCGGCACCTCCTGGACAGGACAAACCAAATGGCTCCCCAGCGCCAACTTTGCCTCGCTCAACTTCCGATGAGTCGACGGCAGCCCAGGTGCCGAGCCCGGTCGTAGCACCGCCCGCCGACCACTCAGCCACCCCGCCACGCCCGACACCACATGACCGGGACGATCCCCACTCGCCGCTGGCGATCTCCCTACCGTCCGGCTCCCGAATCGGTCTCGGCCTCGCCGGCGCGCTCAGCGTGGCCGTGGCCGCCACCCGCCTGCACCGACGCCGCCGACGCCCGCTCAACACCGACCCGGGCTCCTACGGAAGCACCACAGAGCCTCCGTTGCCTGCCCCGGTCCTCAAGTCCCGCCAAGCCCACATGAGCACCTACGCCGACCAAGGCGCTCTCACTCCGTCCGACCCCGAACTCGTCCGCGAAAACCTGCTGGCCGCAGAGCCCGACCATCTCGTCACGGGCACCCGCGACGGTCAGGCCGTCACCATTTCACTGCCCGGCCTCGCCCTCGGCCTATCCGGAGACGGCGCCCACGCCGCCGCACGCGCCATCACCACCGAACTCCTATCCAAGTCCCGCCGCTACCGCGCCGAGATCGTGATCCCGCGGACCGATGCCCAGGCACTCTTCCCCGGCGCCGACATCACCGGCCTGGCCGCAGCGCTCGAGGGTCTGGTCCTGACGCCGTCCCTGAACGAGGGCATCGAACACCTGGAAGCCGAACTCCTCCACCGCAACCGGCTGCGCCAGATGGCCGAACTGCCCGACGTGCCCGCCCTGCGCATCGACGACCCCGCCGAACCGCTGCCGACAGTGCTTCTGGTGGCGACGGCCCCCGCGCACGATGCCGCGACCATGTACAACTCCGCCACCGTGCATGCCCTCACAACGCTCGGCCGCCGTTACAGCATCGGCGCGCTACTCCTCGGCGCCTGGGCCGCCGGCACCAGCCTGGACCTGGCCAGCGATGGAACCGTCACGGACGCCAACGGCCCCGACGCTGGTCAGTTCACCAGAGCACGCCTGTTCCACCTGACCGCCGACGACGCCGCCGACATGCTGCAAACCATTCAAGCCGCCGCCGGTATCGAGGCTCATGTTCCTGCACCTACGGTGAGCACCGGCACCCCCGCCCCCGAAAGCGCTATCAGCCTCATCCCACCGCCCCGGCCCTTCACCGAGGACCATCAAGCTCCCGCCCGCCTTCAGGTACTCGGACCAGTCCTACTGCACGCCGCGGACCGTCCCATCACCTCCGGCCTGCGCACGTGCGCCAAACAGTTGCTCGCCTACCTCGCCTTGCATCCCAAGGGCGTCACCCGCGACCAAACCGTCGGCGCCCTGTGGCCCGATCTCACACCCGAGTCCGCGGTCATGCAGTTCAACACCGCCACCACCAACATCCGCAAAGTCCTGCGCGCCGCCACCGGCCTCACCGAACCCAAATACATCCTCCACACCGCTGGCCATTACCGCATCGACCCCGACCTCATCGACGTCGACCTCTGGCAACTGACCACCACCCTCATGGACGCCGAACGGGCCACCGACGACACCGAGCGCATCAACGCCCTCACCCCCGTCAGCGACCTCTACATCGGCGGGTTTGCCAGCGGCTTGGAGTACGAATGGGCCGACGCCCACCGCGAATACCTCCGCCGCGTCGTCGTCGACGCCCTGGGCCACCTCGTCCAACTCACTCAAGAAGAGCAGCCGGACCGAGCGCTCGCCACCCTCGAACGAGCCATCACTCACGACCCGTACTCCGAGCCTCTCTACCGAGACGTCATGCACCTACAGGCCCGGCTCAGCCGACCAGACGCCGTCCGGCGCACCTACCAACTCCTGGCAAGCCGCCTCGACGAGATCGAGGCGGACCCCAATGAGGACACCCACCAACTCATGGCCACCCTTAGCCGCCCAAAGCCTTGCGTCCAGGATATTGGAGGTTCCACAGATTGATGTCGCATTCCACGTTCACTGTCGTGCTCTCAGAGGTATTTCTCCAGCAAGATCACTTTCCACGCCTGGAGAGATACCTTCTGTAGCAACGACGGCGCGAGGAACCGCCACACGCTGGCGACCTAATTCACCACAGCGACAACGGCTGCCAACTGTTCACCAGCTTCCGGTATGTCGCCCGACTGGCCGACCTCGGCACCTTGATGCGCAAGGTGCCGCGGAATGCGTTGGCCTCGGCAGCCGGACAGCCGCCCCGCCGCCCAATCGCACCCTCGTGGTCCCACCCCAGCGTCTTAAAGCTGTCGTGCGGCAGTCACGAGGAGCCATGAATCTCGGCGGCCAGACGCCCCAACTGTGCCAGCAGGCGGTCAGGGGACAGCGACAGGTCCAAGGCGGTTTCAACAATCCGGCTTCCGCCGGTCCCGGTGATCTCATGGACGACGGGTCCGCCGGCGCCATCGGCGTACACCAGGTGCCCCGTGCGGAGGCCGAGGACAGTACAGTAGGCCAGCATCTGGTAGAGATCTGCCTCGTGCGTCCCCTTGGCCTTGTACTTGGCGTCGACCACCGCAGTCGGGATTTCGGGTTGGGCATAGTGGACGAGGTCGGGTTTGATCTGGACGCGACGCAGGCGGTCGAGATGGTGGCGCTTGTCCTGCAAGCGGGTCATCCCTCCGTAGCGGCGTAGTTCCTCGGCAAGCGCGGTGGTTAGAAAATCTTCGAAGACGCGCCACATTTCAAGCATCAGGCCGTCCACACGCACTTCGGAGCCGCCGTCCAGCTCATAAGAGGCGTCCCTCAGGACGAGGTCGGCCAGTCCCAGAGCAGTGTGGTAGCGGGTATTGAGGCGGCCGGGAGTCCACTCCGGCAGGGGCAGACCCGCGACGAGGGGGGCCACCCCGTCCAGGCGGATGAGCGAGTGGCGCAACAGGCGGCGGGTCGGCGTACCGACGCCGGGCAGTCGCAGCAATTTCCTGGTGGCGGCGAGCAGCAGCCGGTTCTCGGCAATGTCGCTGGTGTAGTCGTCGTAGCGCACCTCCACCGGCAGGGGCATCCCGTAACGCCGCCGGACCTGTTCGGAAATTCGGATACGGCCACGCACGACGGGCAGCGCCTCCTCGGTCTCGCGGTAGCCGAGCAGGACACCGCGCCGCAACGCCCTGTCGGCGGCCCGCGCGAAGGCGTGCGCGAGCGCGGGCAGAAGCTCCTTGTGCTCCCCGGCGTCCACCTCCTCCTGGCGCCAGCCGCGAGGCTTCGCGGCGTAGCCGAGGAGGAAGAACAGCCTGTTGATCGACAGTTTCGGTTCGATCCGCAGCTCGATCGCCGGTCGGTCCGGTGTGGCGCGGGCGAGCCCCACCCGCGCCACACCGACCCGGTCGCCAGCACGCAGCCGCCATACACCGGGGCGCGGGCTGAGCTGGATGTGCACCAGCTTGGACGCGGCAAGCATGGCGGCCTGGGCGCCGGTCAGCTCGCGCTCCTGCCAGCCGCCGCTCTCCCGCAGGCGGACACTGATCACGAAATCCGGTTCCGTAGCGCCTTCAAACCGTAGGTCGCCCGGACATCGGTGCCGTCGCCGTAATGGTGCTCTTCCAGAAGCGGAAGGATCTGCGTGCGCCAGATGCGATCCAGCCCCTTCTCCGTGGTCGCGGTCTCGTTCATGAGGTAGGACGGTCCGATCCGAAACTCCCGGTCTTCGATGCACGCGTTGAGCGCGGCCAGCAGCCGGGCAGGCTCGTCGGAATGTTTGTTCTCCGTCAGCCAGCGGCCGAGCATCTCACTGGTGGGCGGCTCCTCCGGATGAAGTTCGACGAACCAGAAACGCCGCCGCATGGCCGTATCGACCAAGGCGATAGACCGGTCGGCAGTGTTCATGGTTCCGAGAATGACGACGTTGCGGGGAAGTGTGAAGCCGATGCCGTCGTCGCCCCCATAGAGCAGGTCTACAACGCCCTTATCTCGGTACTCCAGCAGGAAGTAGAGCTCACCGAAGATCTTCGCCAGATTGCCGCGATTGATCTCGTCGATGATGAGCACGTGCGGGTCGGAGGGATGGTCGCGTGCTGCCTTGACCAGCCTGGCGAAGGGCCCGTCCGCGATGTCGAACCCGCCGCCCGGCTGCGGACGGTAACCCTGGAAGAAGTCCTCGTACGAATAGGCCGGGTGGAACTGGACGAGCTTGACGTTCTCGGGTTTTCCTCCGGCTAGATGCACGGCCAGGTGGCGGGCCAGATACGTCTTGCCCGTGCCCGGCGGCCCATAGAAGATCAGCTGCGCTCGGTCACGGAGCAGTTCGACGCATTCCTGCAGCCACTGGTGCGCCACGAAGAGTTTGTCGGCCAGGGTCTCGGGAACGTCCATCAGCGTCGCCTCGGGCTGGGGCGGCTCATCCCCTCCGGCCAGCGCCGCCAACTCAGCGAGGAAGTCGGCCAAGTCGATGAGGTCGGTGTCGGAGTTGGAGACCCGGGCGGCCAGCTCGTCGGGAAGATCGCTGAAGAAGTCCAGTGGCTTGTCGGGATCGAGCCACTCCACCTGCCTCTGCAGGTTGGCACGGCTCGCTACGGTGGCACGGAAGGCCGGCGGCCCGGTGATCACGCCGAGGTAGACCTCGGTGCCATCGTGGGTAAGGACGATGTCGCCGGGTCTCATGATCGACAGGAACACGTGGAACTCGGTGGACAACCGCCTGCGCTCCCGTTCAGCAACGCTCGGATAGTCGCCGTTCACCGCCGCCCTGACCTGCTCGATCGAGGCGCCCTCTGGCAGATCACGCAACTGCGAGGCAGACAGCGAAACCACGCCGCCGGGCAACCACAGCATCTTGATCAGATTCTCGCCCGTCGGGTCGGCGCCACGCACGTCCGAGCCCCTGACCAGCCAGGCCCCCCTGCCAGACCGCGTTGCGGCAGGGACGACCGTCGTCGCCACATCCCCGACGGCGACCCGCTGAAGCGGATCCGCCCTGCCCTGCCCCACGTTTACACCATCGTCGCCCAGAAGATCGAGCCAGCCCGCCCGCTCGACGTCATTGGAGTGGGCCTCTGCGGGCAGGCGTCCGTCGTCTTCCAGTACCCGCCACCACCCCTCTGGCCAGGTGCCCTGCAGCCAGTGGACAAGCGCGGTGACCTCGAGCCCGGTCTCTGCAGCGAGATCGGACGCCGCCAGCCAGGACCCGCTGGTGACAGCCTCGATGAGGTGCTCCACACGACCGAAGGCGTCACGCCTGCCCTGCCAGTAACGATCGCGTTCCCCCGCCTGCTGGTAGAACCGCTCGACGTCGGGATAGGACGCCAACGCGTTTCGTCCGACGGAGGTCAGAAACCATCGGGAGGAGTTCCTGCGGACCCAGCCCGCCCTGACCAGTTTCAAGTTGGAGAGCCGGAATACGTTCTCCAAGGGCATCTCGAACCCGAGGGATCTGTATTCGTTCTCCAACGTCGGATCTTTCGCAAGAACGCGTTGCCACACCTCCCGCGCCCGCAGCCCGTTCGGATGATCGGCCAGGATCTTCGCCCCGGCATGTTGCATCCGCGCTTCCAGTTCCCGCCGCGTGGTCATAACTGTAACCCCACCTGTCCGCTTCTTCCCTGGACACGGACTGTATAGAAATCTATACCACCCTTCCGGACATCTGCTGATCTTTCGAAGGTCCCGCTTGCGGCCCGGAGGTATCCACCTTTTCGGCGCGGCCGGATCCCATCACTCCGTAAGCGGCCCGAGCGTTGCCGCTGTTGGCATCGATGATCGACATCTCGAGTCGAACGCGCATGGCGAAACCCTGAGGAGAGAACTGGCGTAATTGGCTATTCCACCTTGGCTCGCGTGCGGTCCGCTCGGACCGCACGCGGCTGGACCCAGGCCGACCTCGCCGCGCGGATGCACTGCCCCGCTCGACGGTGGTCTCGCTGCTCGCATCCCGGGGACATCGCCGCGACCGGCCTGGACGTCTCGCCCGCCCAGTGCGAGCGTGCCGGGCCCGGTGGGACACCTGCCCGGCGCCGGCCAGACCACGGCGATGTCGGGAAGTGGCTCGATACGCAAGCGCCTCCGCAAGGCTGCGCTGTCTCCTAAGGAAAGCCTCAGCTTCCTCGATAGGACGGCCGAGCGGCTTGACGAGAAAGCAGTATCGGCGGGGACACCACCCATGTATGGGCTGGTGGCGGAAGTCGTGCCGCAGCAAACTTTCGCCCGGATGCGTTGAAGCAGATAGTGCCGCTGGCGGCGTAGTCTGCGACCCTCCGGGGTTTACGCGAGCCGAGTGGGGTACCTTCCTCGCCGCGTGCGCCACTCGAATGGCACCCCGTCCCCGCCCTCTGATCAGTGCAGCGGACTCCGCGTCTTGGAAGACCCGCCTTCTAAATAGCGCCATTCGCGATCCGTCCCCGCGCTACGCGCGGAGGTCGCCATTCAAGGCTGACGATCTCACGAAGCTGGCTGCTCACGTGTATCCGGGTGCCGAGATCCCTCCCCCGGCGGTGGGTCAAGGACCGTCTTGTACTGCCCACCCGTCTCGATCGCCCGCCCCATGGCGTGGTAGACGTCTAGGATCTGGGCCTTCGTCCGAGCAAACCGCTCCGGGTCGTTGCGCTGGAAGGCACCAAAGCTGTCCATGATGAAGGTGACATCGTCTGCCTGCACACCGTAAAGGTGAAAGAAGGCCGCATCCAGTTCGGCACGCATCTTGAAGCGCCGCTCCTCGTCCCAAACGAAGGGCGCCCCCTTATCGCCATGATATTCAGCGAATGAGCTCATTTCCCAAGAACTGTAGGCCAACTCTATGACTCTCAGTTCAACCCAGTCACCAAGGAGCACACCTGGAGACCAGGGTGTCATCGCTTGAAAGGACTCCGGTTTAACAACGGGCAACTGCCTCAGATAGCCGTAGGTCACATGAGTTCCAGCCATCTTCTGACGAAGTACATAATCAAGAGCGAATGCAGTAAAGTTTGCATACAGGTGGGCGGGCTTTTCTTTACCAATAAACGCAATCGGGAAAGTGTGCCCAGCCGCCACCCGAGGAAGAATGGAGAAAATTGCGGTACGTTCGTCGGTACTACGCGCTATATCTCGCCATCCCAGGAGCCAGCCCGCATCCCAGGCGCCGGGAATTTCATCCTGAAGCTCCAGCCTATCCACCCAGTAGCGTGGCATGACCGCGAAATTGGGTTCGCGCTTTTGCCTGACGGAGGAACGAGGAAGCGTACCCATGTTGGCCTGAGCTTGAGTCTGTCCTTCGTAAGTCCCGAAGCGGTGATCGAAATGATGCACCATCTTCGCCTCATAGAGGGGGCTCATCATGGCATCATTACAAACAAAGGAATTACCTTGAAGACGCCAGCCCTTATTCTCCAACTCCTCACGAGTGTGGAACAGATCAGAATCACCAGCCATATGAAAAATGGTGGCGAACGAAATGGCCCATGGATTCGACCTGCCACCTTCTTCCCTTATGAGCACCGTGAGATCTGGATTCCGATAAATCTCAAGCGTGATCTCAGCGTCCCGCCGTGAGCGGAACAACGGGGCCGTCTTAGTGTTGGGGTTCAGGAGCTTGATGTCCTCCGGTGGCATAGTGAAGCGGCGGGCCTCGATGTCGGACATGCGGCGTGACCCGAACGCGAAGTCTGCCTCCGCCACCTTCAAGTCACGTCCAACAATGCTCAACAAGCAGAAGCGGAAGCTGTGGTGTACGTCCTTGCTGAGTACGAACTCCTCGTTCTCGAACTCCAGGAGCGCGGCCAACTGCCCCCTGGTCACCAGGTCGCCAAAGAATGTAGAAGTGGTCGCGTCGGTGGCGATGCCGGTGGGGAGCACCATTCCCGCACGCCCCCTCGGGCCGATAATGGTGCGGCCGGTCTCCGCGAAGACCGAGTAAGTGTTGACGTCACCCTTGCCGGTCAGCGGGAACCGGCCCGATGATCTGAGCAAATGGCTCCATCCGACCGATTCTCTCAGCTCCGCCTGGAACTCTGTGTACAGCCGACGGTCGGTCGTCTCCTCGCTGGTCGCCAGCGCGTTGATGAGCTTTTTGCGCTCGGCGGCATTGCGGGCGCCGGCGATCCGCTCTTCGTTTCGCTTGCTGAAGAACTCTTTTTCCTGGAGCTTGACACGTTCCCAGGGCGGGTTGCCGAAGACGACGTCGAAACCGCCGCGCCAGCCGGTGTTCGGGTTCTCGTCCCTGGTGTCGTCGTCTGTCACCGGGAAGATGTCGGGAAACTCCAGGTGCCAGTGATGGAACTGGAATCGGTCGATGAAGTCCTCAAGTTGCGCGATGGTCCTGGCCGAAGGCACGGCGCGGGGATAGATCTTCGCGGTCTCCTCGTCCCCACCCAGAATCCGCAGAGTGCCGGAGGTGATGGGGCGGGGTGCGCCTTGTTCCAGACTGCAGACGAACGCGGCGCACCAGGCATCGTGGACGCGTTTGCGTCGGGTGACCTCCGGCGAATCCAGAAACGTGCGATACCGGCGGGCCTGTTTGCGGATGTCGGGCATGGACTCGTCCTGCATCCGGGTTATGGC
The DNA here is from genome assembly GCF_041463665.1 of Actinomadura chokoriensis. Classification (GTDB taxonomy): domain Bacteria; phylum Actinomycetota; class Actinomycetes; order Streptosporangiales; family Streptosporangiaceae; genus Spirillospora; species Spirillospora chokoriensis_A. Next base: position 48,080 of record NZ_JAXCEJ010000026.1, on the reverse strand, counting down.
AAGCGATTCTCGGGTCAGGTCTTCGGTGTTGTCGGGGACTTCCAGCAGGTCCAGCAGGGAGTCGCGGATCATTCGCTGCCCGACGCGCTCTTCAGCGTTCTCCTTGCGGTATTGCGCGGCGACCTTCTTGTCATCATTGGCGATGGGCTTGTACGCCTCGTCCGGAATGCCCTCTCGCAGAAGGTGGGGTGTCGTCCCGAGCAGCGAATTGCCTACCTTGATGTGGGGATCGAGGTAAGCAAGCGGGCGGGTCGGCTGCTGTGACTCCAGCCAGAGTTCGAACTTGGCGATGTTGATGGCTTGCCGGCTGATGTCCACGGCGTAGATGCAGTGGCGGACGACCTCGTGCATCGCGTCGCGGATCGCGGCCGGTGGTGGCTCATCATCCCCGTGGGTCATCGCCGCGTATTTCCTGGCGATGCGGCGAGCGGCAGCAACGAGGAAATGACCGGAGCCGCAGGCTGGGTCGCAGACGCGCATCTTCAGCAGGTCTTCCGGATGACCGGACCTGGCATAGTCCTCAATAACCGGATCGAGAGTGGTCTTGAATAGCTCGTCGATGAGATGCGTGGGCGTGTAGTACGTACCGGTGGTCTTGCGCTGATTGCCGGTCAATTTTTCCAGCTCGAACCGAGGAGCGTTGAGGTCGACCTTGGGTTCGCGTTCCAGCAGCCATTCATAGACGCTGCCGGGCTCCTCCGAACCTAGTCGCTCATAGTCAATGCGGTGATGAACGCCCCGGCCGTCTCGGAAGGTAGTGAGGTGCCGGATCGCGGCGAGCAGCCGCTTGTTGGTCAGGACGGCGTCCCTGAGTAGGTCGGGTGTGGTTTCAGGGTCGGCGAGCGGGTCTCCCGCGCGGAAGAACGGGCCCCCAAGCCCAGGCAGGGCGAGTTGAGGACGTCCCTTGTCGGAGCCGAGCGCGTCCAGGACGAGGACCAGCGTCCGCCACAGATCGATATGGCGGTCGCCCACACGGCGGGAGGCGATGCGGCGAAGCCGGTCTACGGAGAAGTACTCGCGGTAGCGGTGCCGGGCCACCTCGAGCCTCTCGCACTCCTCCTCGGTCGCATCCAGCGGGTTCGGCAGGAGGAGAATGCGCCGGTCCTCGATGACGAAAAGGAAAATCATCTGAAAGACCAGGTTCAGGAGCTCGTCGCGGAAGTCCCACTTGGTCGGCCCCTCGTCCGCGGCCAGGGCTTTGCAGATATGGGGGTTCGCCTCCAGGAAACCGGTGCCGAGCTCTCCCAGGGCGAGCTCGACCTGCTCGCGGAGGCGTTCGCGGACACGCTGGCCCGTCTCGGCGGCGTGGGTCTGCCAGTGCTCCAGCCAGCAGTCCCTGACTGTGGGTTCCGCACCGTCGTCACGTTGCAGCAGCTCGAAGCGGGACTGGTGGAGCAGTGCGAACAGCAGGACGAACTCTGGATACAGCTCCCCCTCGAAGATCGCCTCCAGGTCGAACTCCACGTACGCGGCGCCGACCAGAGCCGTGGAGTCGCGCAGGATGCGCAGCACCCGTCCGTTCGACAGCACGCCCCACAGGTGGGCGTCGCTGTTGTTCAGGAATTCTTGGAGCATCGACTGGGGGGCACGTGAAGCCTGCCCCTTACGGCCGGTGCGGGCCCCGGTGGCGCGGCGGTCGAGGTCGGTGTTCCAGCCGAGCAGGTGAATGGCCACATGCGAACCCCAGTGGTGCGAGACGGGGTATGTCTCGTCCCTTACCGGAATTCCGCCGCGGATATAGGTTAGGCGACCAAAACCCAGCTCCTCGAAGAGGCGGAGCAGCCAGTATTCGCGGGTCTTGGATGTGGCCGTGTCGGATTCGGGCAGGTCGGCGAGCCGCTCGCGAAAGGCCCGGTAGGCGCCCCTCAGGTATTCCCATTTGCGGCTGGCGGCCTCGCCGAGGCGTTCGGTGGCGGCGAGGTGGTAGGTCTTCGGGCTGTTGCCCTTCAGATTCGTGTCGGCGTTGCGGATCCGCTCGATGAGATCCGCGGACAGCAGGCCGCCCTCAATGCGGACGGCCGTGTACGGGGAGCCGGTCATCGGGACGCACCTCCGACAGGCAGGTAGACGTAGACGCCGAGGATGTCCGCGTGGTCGTGCGGGACAACCTTCAGGTTGCGGCGGAGTTCACCGACGGAGCGGCGGACACGGCGGTGCGCGTCCTCTAGGCGTTTGCCTAGGTCAAGGCCGAAGGCGTCCAGATCGGCTTGGACGGAGCAGGGTGGGGCCGCTTCGCCTGGGGCGGGCTGGTCGCCGAGGTCGGCTATGGCGTCCTCGACGGCGCGGCGGACAAGTTCGGGCAGGACGTTGGCGTCGGGAGTAGCGCTGACCAGGGCCGTGACCTCCTTGTCGCTCAGCCACTCCCGGCCGCCGCCGGGAGCGGTGCGGTAGGCGACGACCTGGGCGTCCTCGGCTATCAGGTCGCGGACCTTCACGCGTCCCGGCAGGTGCAGCCGGAACCGGTAGCGGACCAGCAGCATCGTGGTCCGGACGGCTATAGCGTGGGTGCGGATCGCGCCACAGCGGCGGGCGGGGCGCTCGCGGTCGCCGATGCGCGGGTCGAGCGCCGCGTCCACCATATGCCGGGCAAGGGCGATCACCACCGGATCGGTCCGCAGCAGGGCGCGTTCCCCGACCTTGACGGGCAGGTCGTGGCGGAAGACCAGGTCGCTGCCCCTCGTGCCGGTGTCGTCCGGGCTGGCCAGGCCGAGGGCATGCCGGACGCCAACGGACAGGCCCTGTATCTGCACGGTGAAACCGTCCTCGCGGGCCTGGACGGCACCGCCGAGCGCGGACAGGGATTCGCGGGCGAACTCGGCAACGTCGGTGTGACGGCCGAGGGCGGTGCGCGCCTCGATGGCCTCGCGGCGGACCTCGTCCAACTCCCTGACCCCGGAGTGGGCGTACTTGGTGAGCACCTTGGACTCGCGGGCGGCCACACGCTCCCATTCGGTGTGCAGGCGGTCGCGACTCTTGCCGAGGTCGCCGAAGTCGAGATCCAGCGCGAGCTGGTCCGGTTCCTTTTCGTGCAGCAGCACCCCTTCGACTAGCGCCTTGACGACCGTGTCGTTGCGTTCGGGGACGGGGACGGCCACGCCCGTCTGCTTCGCGATGGCGGCGTGCTTGCGAATCAGCACGTCCAGGACGACGCCGTCGATGCCGTTATCGAGCCCGTACATAGTGACCGCGAGGACCTCATTGCGCGGCTGGCCGAACCGGTCGACGCGTCCCTCCCGTTGCTCGTGCCGGGTCGGGTTCCACGCCAGGTCGTAGTGGACGACTGCCTGGAAGTGCTGCTGAAGGTTGACGCCCTCGGATAGGCAGTCGGTGGCGACCAGGACGTGCCGCCCCCGCTGCGAGGTGAGGCTCTCGATGCGGTCAATGCGTTCTGCGGGTGGGAGGGTACCGGTGACGGCGGCAACGGTGGCCTTGCGGCCGAGCGCCTCGGTGAGATGCTCGGCCACGTACTCGGCGGTGGGAATGTACTTGCAGAACACGATCGGGTCGTAGCCCTCTACGATCATGCGCTTCACCGCGTCGATCAGCGTTCTGAGCTTGGTGTCTTTCTGTGGGCCTTCAAGGGTGTACGCGACCTCGGCCATCGTGCGCAGCCGGTCGCGGGCAGCGCGGGGCAGCCGCTCATCGTCGGCGCCGGGAACCGCGTCAATCCCCTCCAGTACATCGTCGTCGCTCCAATCCAGGACGTGGGCGGCGCCGAGAGCATCAGCCTCCGCGCCGGTTTCGGCGACGGAGGTGGCGGACCGCTTCCGCAGGGTCTGCGCCGCGGCGCGGGGCGACGACGCCACCGAGCGGAGTAGGGCGAGCGCGGGCCACCAGCGGACCTGGCGGCGGACGGCACCGGTCTCATCCCTGATCGTCTCGCGCGCGAACCTAAGCACGTCGTGCATGAGGTCGGCGTAGTCCTTGGACTGCTCGAACGTGGTCTCGCGAGACTGGCGAACCTTCGGGAGACGGGTCTCCTCGTCCAGGTAGTGGCTGATGTCGCGGCGCCGCCGCTGAACGTAGTGGCGGGCGAGGCGCTCGCGGCCTTGGACTGTCTCCAGGTCGAGTGTGGCGAGCTCCGGATCGAGCAGGCCGATCAGGTCGCGGAAGGCATCCTCCTTGCCGCTGTGCGGGGTGGCGGTGACCAGTATCAGGTGCCGCCGCGCGTCAGTAGCGAGGGATTTCAGCAGGTCGTAACGTTGCTGGCGGGTACCGGCGCCGGTGCCGGACGCGGGGACGCAGGTGTGCGCCTCGTCCACAATGACCAGCTCGGGCGCATCCTGCAGGAATTGGGCGCGGCGCCGGGGCGACTTGATGTAGTCGGTCGACACGACCGTGTACTTGTAATGCCGGAACAGGGACTCATCCACGCGGCGGCCCGCTTCGCGTTCGAGGCGGGCAACTGTGGACGGCAGGACGAGCTCGGCGTCGATGGCGAATTTTTGCCGCAGCTCGTCCTGCCACTGCTCGGCCAGGGCAGGGGAGCACAGGACAGCCATGCGCTCGGCCTCGCCTTGTTCGATGAGCTCCTTGGCGATGAGGGCGGACTCGATGGTCTTGCCTATGCCTACGTCGTCGGCGATGAGGAGGCGCACCACGTCCATGCGCAAGGCCAGCATGAGCGGGAGCAACTGGTACTGGCGGGGCTCGACGGCGATGGCGGCCAGGGAGCGGAACGGGCCGGCAGCGCTGGTGAAGCCGATCCGCATCGCAGTGCGCAGCAGCCCCGCGGCGACGCTATCACCTATCTGGCCAGGGTCGGCGGTGGGGCGGGGGAAGCTGGCGGGCTCAACCTCGTCCGTGAATAGGCCTGTAGTGAACTCGGCGTCGCCGTTGAGGGGACGGGCGATGATCAGGTCGTCGGCGGGGCTGGTGATGTCGGGGAGCACGACCCACTCGCGACCGCGGGCGGCGATAAGGGAACCGGGGGCGTAGGTGTGGGTTCGAGTGGCGGCCATCAGCGGCCAGCCCTTCCGGGGCCGAAGACGCTGGGGTACTGCTTCACAACCTCGTCCCACTCCCTGTCGTACCGGAACCGAATCACTAGCCAACCGAGGTCGAGCAGCCGCTCCTCCGCCTGCGCATCGCAGGTCGCCACATGCTCGTCGTCATGGTGCGGGCCGTCCACGAAAACCGCCACCGGCCCGGCACTCAGCCGGTACACGAAGTCGGGGCGGGCCCGTGCGTCGGGGATCAGGATCTGCGCCTCGTCAGGCAGACGATAGTCGCTTCGCTTAAGGAAGGTGAGAAGCCGGTGCTCGAGTTCGCTGCCGCCGACATCCGCGAGAACAGCGGTGTGCTCATCGCGGGTGCCGGGTTGCGCCGCGCGGGCGAAGGTCTTTGCCGAGGCCAGCTCCAACAGGATGGGGACGGCGGCGTGCCGGTCGATGCGCTGGTGGAAGAGTTGGTTGTTGTAGGAGAGCAGGCAGTCGTAGCAGCCCAGCTCGCAGCGTTCGCGAGCACCGGGGGCTGAGCCCTGGTCACTGCCGTCGACGGGGTCGGTGTGGATGATTTGGAGGGCGGCCTTGACGACCTCGGCGAGGGCAGCCGGTTCGTCGTGGAGGCGGCGGAGGGCGCCTGCACCGCCCTCTGCGCTCTCCACGAACAGCATGCGACCCTGGTTGTCGGCGTCGGGGAGCTCCTCGCTGGTCAGCTCATCATCCTCCAGCTGGAAATATGCCTCCATCCCGCGTTCCAGGGCGTACCTGAGCGTGACGGCCTCGGTACTGGAGACCTTCCGGTAGAGACGAAGGACGGCGATGTTTTTGTGATCCTGGACGAAGGGGATGACCTTCAGAGCACGTGGGGCGTCCTTTAGGTCGGCCAAGCCCTCGTCGTCAGGGGTGTAGTCGGCGGCACCGGTCTCGCTGAGCCAGCGCCCCTTGATCGGATCAAGCCAGAAGCCGAGGTCCCTGGGGTCCTTGCGGCGGCGGCGGCCCCGGTTGATCACGCGGATGGCGGCGGCATCTCCGTAGACGAGCTCGGCTATCTCGGTGTGCTCGTTGCGGATCTCGGCGCGGAGGCGGCCGGGTCGGGTGCCGTGGGTGCTGAACCGGTAGACCGTCTGCAGGTCGAACCCGGCGCGGCGGCGTTCCTCCTCGTCGGAGGAGATCCGCCTTCTGCGTACGGTGTGGACGCTCTGCAGCTTCATCATGTTGGGCAGGACGCCGCCCAGTTCGGCGTCGCATTCCTCACAGCGGTCGGTACCGGCAGACCGCTGGTGCCAGTAACCGCAGGAGCCGCAGATGCGGACCTCGGTGGTAGCGACCTCACCGGGCTCAGCGCCATGTTCGACCTGAACGCTGGTTACCTGATAGCGCATGCCCTCGTGGTAGATGAGGGCGCCGGGGCCGAACTCGCCGATGGCGATGAACCTCGGGCGCTGGATGTAGTCGCCCCTTCTGGTGCGCTCGCCCGGAACGTAGGCGGCCAGCGGGAGCCGAGGGAACGAGTAGCCAGGCAAGAAGCCCTCGGAGGCGAAATAGCGGTAGGTGTAGAAGTCGCTGAACTGGTGCTCGGAGTCCTCGTTCTTGAGGAGCTTGAGCTGGTTCTCGGCGTCCATGCGACGGCGCTGTGCCTGTTGGCGGGCCTTGGGCGTCGTGGAGTGGTTCAGGACCCGTTTGTTCTGCTCGCACTGCTCGGCGAGCGCCGCGCGGTACAGCTCTCGCCAGCGGTCACACGCGGCATCGAAGCGTTCAGCGGCACCCCGGACGACGTCGTGGATCCATTCCTCGCGCCACCACGAGGTGCCCTTGATGGCCGGGAAGACGTCGAGCAGCACCGCCTCCGCGTTGCGGGTCGCGCGTCTACGGGCGCCGTCGTCCTCGAATTGCTGCCACACATGCGGCTTGACATCGAGCACGGGGTTCTCGCCTTCCAGGCTCAGGACGTCACCCATCCTGGAGCCGAGGGACGCACTCGTTTCCGCCAGCCAGATCGCGTGGACATGCGAGCGAATGAGGTCCTCGTTGGTCAGGTCGAGTCTCGGCGGGTTCACGCTGCCCGCGACCATGAGGTCGGAGCGGCGGAAATAGAATTGGTCGTGGGCACGCCCGGTGCTGCAATAAGTGGTGACGAGCGCAGGCTGGCCGCTGCGCCCGGCGCGTCCGCTGCGCTGAGCGTAATTGGCGGGGGTGGGCGGGACGTTGCGCATGGCGACAGCGTTGAGGGTGGCGATGTCGACGCCCAGCTCCATCGTCGGTGAGCAGTACAGGAGAGGAAGTTCGCCCTTGCGGAACTGTCTCTCGCGTTCGATGCGGTCTTCGTTGCGGACCTGCGCGGTGTGCTCCCTGGCCTCTAGGCCGAGGAGCTTGTCCGCCGTTTCGCGGTAGAGGTCGCGGAAGAACTCGTTGACGCGAAGGCCGACGCTCTCGTCCACCACCTTGCGGAGCGGATCGGGGGCGCCGCCGGTACCGTCGCCGGCACGCCAGATCAACGCGGACGCCTTGACACGGTAGCCGGGCACACCCTCCCGGGTCTCGGTGATTTCCTCCACCAGGCCGTGCTCGTGCAGGACCTTGAGCAGGTCCTCGATGATCTCCGTGGCGTCGTTCACGGTCAGACGGGTGTACTGGGTACGCAGGTAGCGGCCCAGGGCGGTGCGGCCGGTGAAATGGACGCTGTCGCGGCTGCCGCCGGGACGGGCGGGTGCCGGGAAGACCGTGCGTGCGGGAACGCGCGGCTCGCCCGGCGGCAGCGCCCAGGGCCCGGTGAGGTGCTGGTCGGAGAGGTGCTGGACGCGTTCGTGACCCTCCTGGGTTAGATACTCGACGTCGATGGCGAGTTGGCGGCGCATCTCGTCCAGCAGGATGTGCATCAGGTGGGCACGGCGGTGTGTGTCGTCGGTCTTGATGGCGGGGTGCGACTTCTCCCACGACTCCTCGTCGGCCGCTATGTCGTCGAGGTCGGTGTAGGCGTAGCGGATCAGGCCAGTCTGCTCCAAATTGGGCATGGTGACGCGCCAGTCGCGTTCCAGTTCCGCGTACAGGCGGTAGGACAGGACCTGCCGCAGGGCGCGCTTGACGTTCTCCTTCTGGCTGAACTTCACTGCCGGGTTCTGCGCGTAGGCGGTGAGCGGCAGGTTGAGGATGTCCGCCACCGACTGTGCCACCGTCTCATGGGTGAGGTCCCTTTGGGCGGCCGCGTGGTAGAGGGCCCCTCTGACTTGGGCGACCTGGACGAAGTCGTTGAAGAAGCCCGCCTGGAGGCTGGCGTCCTGCCGGTTGTCGACGAAGGTGAGGAGCTTCTTCGCCTCGTCCTTGAGTCCCTCCTGCGTGCGCAGGGAGCGGACAATGCTGGAGCTGATCACTGAGACCGCAGAGCTGCGGCCCTCGGAGGCGTATGAGGCGAGCTTGGCGAAGTCGTGACCGCGGGTCTGTGCGTAGGAGACACGGCAGCGCAGACAGAAGCGGAACGGACTGGAGAAGTACGCGGCTCGCAGGCCCTCTCCTCTTTCGCGTTCCCTTCCGTCCGTGCTGAGCCAGACCTCGGTCGGCAGGTGATCGCGCAGACGCGGGAGGACATGGGACTCGCCGTCGTCGCCGGTGTCGACCCAGGAGTCGGGGAGCCTGCCCGACTTGATGGGACCCTCGACGGGCCAGGGGTGGTCTTCGGAGATGTAGAGGTAGCCGTTGGCGGTGTCACCGCCCGCTGCGTCCTGCTCTTGGCGGGGAGCATAGACGACGCCATCGGAGCGTTTGGACCGCGCGACGACGAGGTATTCCTGGCCGCACTCCCGGCAGAAGGCCAGCGGGAGGAGGATCTTGTCACGGTCGCCCGGGACGCTCACCTGGTACTGGCTGGTGATGTGGCGCCGCGTTTCCGGTTCCAGGCTCACGTAAACGGTGTCGCCCTTGGACAGGAACTGGTGCAGGCGGAACGCGAACAGGGGCCAGCTGGTCGTGGAGTGTCTGGCCTTGGAGCCCTCCTGGAGGATGGACTCGATGGCCTTCAGGCACTGCTCGTGGGTGGCCCCAGTCTCCTCGGCCAGTTGCCGCGCGGCATCGGGAAGCGTGCGGGGAGGCTGGCGGACCTTGCGCCCGTCCTGCTCTCTCAGGCCGAAGGTGGACTCGATCCAGCCCGCCATGGGGTCGTCCTTGAGTTCTTCGTAGGGGCGGTCGCCGTCCTTGTGGTGGTGGATGGCCTCGCGTAGCCGGGCAGAAGTCGGGGACGAGTCGGTCGTGACACGGCGGAGGGTCTCACCGATGACGTTCTCGGGTTCGACCCGCGTCCCGAAGAGACGGGTCGCTACGTCGGCGACGTCGCTTCGGGTCTCCTCAAAAGTTGTCCTGGTTGCCATCGTGGCCGACGTGCCAACGCACTGCAGAGCTGGGGCCTGGCACGCGTCCCGCAGGCGCCTGACCAGCAGCGCGACATCCGCGCCCTGTCGACCACGATAGGTATGGAGCTCGTCCAGCACCAGGAACCGCAGGCCCTGGGCCTTCCCGATCAGCCTCGACCGTTCGTTCGGGCGGGTGAGCAGGTACTCGAGCATGACGTAGTTGGTGAGCAGGATGTCCGGGGCGCGGTTGAGGACGCGGTCACGCTCGTCGTCATTCTCCTGGCCGGTGTAGCGGGCGAAGGTGACGGCCCTCTCTTCAACGGCGAGCCCGTAGGTCAGGTACTTCTCCAACTCGTGCGTCTGACTGTTGGCCAGCGCGTTCATCGGGTAGACGACGATCGCCTTGATCCTCCCCGGGTTGGGTTCGGTCAGGATCGAGTGGACGATCGGGATGATGTAGGTGAGGCTCTTGCCCGATCCCGTACCGGTCGTGAGGACATAGCTGTCACCCGCGCGGGCGGCGTCGATGGCCTCCTTTTGATGTAGATGCAGGGTGAGGGAGCGGGTGCCGGGATCGTCGGCGTGCCGCTTGTCACGGAAGAATCGGTCGCAGGTGGGGTGCAGGATGCGCTGCTCGCACAGCTGCGCGACCGTCCCTCCGGCCTCGAAGTTGGGGTTGAGCGAGACCCAGGGATCGGGCCAGCGAACCTTGTCGGACCGTTCCCCGGCCAGATGCTCGGCGATGACGGGATCGCGAACTTGGACGAGTGAAGACGTGAACCCGGCATAGTCGTCGATCAGCCGCTCATGTACGTCGAAGACGTCCATTCCCTAGGCCCTCCCCCTGGATCGCCGGCGCCCCCGCGCCAGCCCGCATCAAGAGGTCCTATCACGCGCCTCCGACCACCTTGCCCTGTTCATGCGCACGGTGACCCACCGTGGCCACGGGCAGACGCGTCAGGCACCGAACATGACCTCGGTGGAAACGCTGCAGTCATCACCCGTAGGCGGCAATCGCGGCGAAGTACAGGCCCAGCCCAGTGGCTGCCGCACCCGCACCGGTGAGGATCGCGTTGGCGGTGCCGACGCCAGCCGCGCGGACGATCAGGGCAGCGGTGATCGCGATGTTCGAGGCGATCGACAGGGCAAGCATCAGGGACAGGATCTGGATCGTGTTCATCGCCTGGACTCTCCTCGGTGGAGTGACCGGCCATCGCTTGTACCGGCCGGGAAGGATGAGCGCAAGATTGACTGTCCAGGTGGCCGTCCAGCAGCAGTCTGTTCCCATGTTGGACGCCTCGAGGCTTAGGGGCTGGTGGGCGATTAGGGTGTCAGACACGGCAGGTTTTGCGTTCACTGGGTGTCCATGCAAAGGACTGGACACCCGCATGTACCTTGACTTTGAGAGCAAGAGGCGGTGCCGCGGTGTCAGGATCAGCACGAGAACCGGAACTGGCTGAACTGCTCGTCAAGCTGGCCGTATTCCGAAACGAGGTCCTAGGACGCCAACCGTCGGACCGTGCCTTGGCCAGGGCGGTCCAGGTCTCCCCAACCACAATCGGCAAATGGTTAACCGGTGGACAGTTCCCGCAGCAGGTGGATCAGCTGCTTGCACTCGTGGAGGCCATCAGGGAGCCGGCGGACCGCGTCGGCCTGCCTCTGGACGAGACGGTGGCGGTACTGCTGGACCCCCAGCAATGGCGGCACGCCTACCAAGCAGAGGCCAAGCGGCGTGCGGACAGCACGCGCGCTACGGTGCAGGCAGAGCAGGGCCGGGCTGCATTAGCGCAGTTACACCCTGGCCAGCGGCTGGAGAAGCTGACCGATCCGTTCGCCTTAGGGGTACACCGCACGATCAAACTGAACCGTCGGCACGAGCAGGTACTACCCGCGCTGCCAAGATACGTGCGGCGGGACCACGACGTCCAACTCGCTGCGGTGGTGCGGCAGGCGGCCGATGGAGCTAGCGTTATGGCGACACTCGTGGGCGAGTCGTCTACTGGCAAGACACGCGCTCTGTGGGAATCGCTTGGCCTGCTCCGTGAGCGGGCAGACCAGTGGCGGGTGTGGCCACCTCTCCACCCGATGCCGCCTTGCGCGGCTCTGGCCGAGTTGCCCCGCCTTGCCCCCCAAACCGTGGTGTGGCTAGACGATGCTCACCTCTACCTGACACCTGCCGAATTGGGCGAGCAATTCGCCACTGGCTTACGGACTCTGCTGCGTGATCAAGCACGCGCACCGATATTGGTGCTGGGCACACTGTGGCCGGAACACTGGGTTACTCTGACCGCACGACAGCAGACTTTCCCTGACACGCATTCCCAGGCACGTCAACTCCTGGACGGCCACGACATCCCGGTGCCTGACGCCTTTGACAGCAAGGCCTTAGACACGCTGACCGGCCAGAGAGGTAGCGATCCTCGGCTGGCCGAGGCAGCCGAACGCGCCTGTGAGGGGCAAATCACTCAGTACCTGGCCGGAGTACCAGCGCTGTTGGCCCGTTACCGCTATGCGCCACCAGAAGCCAAAGCGATCATCCATACCGCGATGGACGCCCGCCGTCTCGGTGCTGGCCCCCATCTACCGCGTGCTCTACTCGCTGAGGCCGCCCCCGCCTATCTGACCGACCGCCAATGGGAAGCGCTCGGTAACGACTGGATGGAGAAGGCTCTGGCCTATACCAGTAAAGATGCCAACGGGATCGGCGGCATCCTCGCCCCTGTTAGGCCTCGGCCCCTCGCTCCCGCGCGCGGCCCCCATACCAACAACGACTTAACCGCGATAACTGATCCCCCCAAAGCAGACGTGGGGCCGCTCTACCGACTGGCCGACTACCTGGAGCAGTCCGGCCGACAGGAACGCCGTGATCAATTACCTCCCGCCGAATTCTGGGAAGCCGCCGGTCGCCATGCCACCACCGAACTACAGGAACTAGCACACGCGGCGGCCAGTCGGGGCCTATATTTCAATGCCGCAAAACTTCACAAGCTCGCCGCTGCCCAGGGCGACACCGACGCCGCCGCCTTCCTGGTCGACAAGATTGTCTACTGGGGCGCCGGGGGGGTCAGCGCAGCCGCCCATTGGGCCGTTAAGCACGCCGACCCAGCCGATACCTCCGGTATAGCGAGTCTAATAGGCCAGCTAAACCACGCCGAAATGGGCAATGCGCTGGCCGAATTACTGGCTCTAGAACCCGCAAGGCATGCCGTGGTGATCGACCCTTGGGCGGTGGCCCAACTGTTAGAGGCACTCCACCAGATCGGGGAGTTCACGGCGAAGGAACTCTTGGCATTGCGCGCAGCCAAGGGCATCCCCCTGGACGACCCGTCCGCGCTTAGCAAGCTACTTGAGGAACTGCGCAAGCAAGGCCTACAGCAAGCTGTACAAACATTGCTCCAGCGCGCCCCCGCAGCCCATGCCGTCGTGAAGGCCCCCTCACTTGTGAGTCACCTCCTGGCGGAGCTGCGCAGCCTGGACAAGGCTCAGTCAGCCGAACTCGCACACCGAGCTGCCCGGCAAACGTCGGTTGAGGACCCTGTGACCACACAATGGCTCATCGACAGGCTATTACGTAATGGGCACCACCAAGACGCGGTGGCACTTGCCGAACGCAGCGCCGAAAACATCGTCGCGCGAGACAAACCCGGTCTCGGCGAACTGCTCCAGTCACTGTACCAGGCGGATGCCAGACAAACGGCTTTAAGAATTTCCGAAAGAGCCGTTAGGCAGATCGCATTGACATCGCCCGCTGTAGTCAGCGATGTCATCGCAGGGTTGTTCGTATGTAAACTCAACAGTGCTCTGGCCATCCTTTGGGAGCGACACCCAGAGGTTACGGTCACTCTGACCGATGCCGATGAGGTAGAATCTCTACTGGATTTGATGCACCGCGCAGGCGGCACACACGGGGCCAAGGCATTGGCTATACGGGTCGCGCAAGAGATCCCCCTCGGTCGCCCGTACCAGACAACCAAGCTACTGGAGGTGCTGCATGAAATAGGTGCCACGCAAGCGTTAGCCGTGCTGGCGAAGCGCGCGGTAAACACGCCGGTGAAATATCCTGAAGATTTCAAGAAGCTCAAAGCCACGCTTCATCGCGGCGGGGTCAACCACGCCCTGGTGGCGTTAGAGGGATGGGTCCCCGACCTAGACGCTGCCCTCAGCCGTCCTTCAACGGCTGCCGACGTACTGGAATGGGTAGCGGAGTCAGGTGACCACGATTTGGTCACAGCGCTAGCTGATCAAGCCGCCGATCGCATAATGCTCGAAGAACCGGGTGGGATCATTCTCCTGCTGGAAACCCTTGCGAAGCTGGGGGAACAGCGCGCACTCACTGCGTTGGCCCAGCGCACCGCAAATAGCTTCGTCCTACTCGGCGAACCGCAACAGGACCCCGTAGAACTCGCCGAACTAATCAAGAGCCTACGACATGTCCGGGAAGACCAGGCGGCCGACCAGTTGGCCCGCAGAGCATATGACGCTGGTCTATTCGAGGAAGTCCTTGGCATTCCGTTTTACGTCCCCCATGAGTTTTGTTATGGACGCGACTCTCACGGTGCTGCGGCAGCGCCCTGGGGCTGGACGGATCTATAAGTTGATCCGAACGACAAGATCCGCATTACATACTCGAGAAAATGGGACTACAGAATCCGATTCTGCTACGCGATCTGCGAATACTCATTGAGCCTTTTTTGCCGTGCTGTGATCTCGTTGAGTTGCAGGGTATGGATGGCTTTGGCGAGGCGGCGGCGTGGTGGGGGCAGCAGCGCAGCTTTCGCAGGATTCTCCATGATTTGAGCTGGGCGTTCGCGCGTTCGCCAGGTCCGTGGAGCTTGGCGTGTGCGTGGTGGGCGTCTTTTGCGGCTCGGGCTTGTAGCGTCTCTTGGTAAGGCGTGAGGATGTGCGCGCCGGCGCCCTGGTAGGCCTTATCGGCCAGCACGAGCATCCCGGTGGTGGCCAGTGCCCTGATGGCGCCCCAGATCCGGGCCGCGGTCAGGTCGTGGACTGAGCCGCGCAGCGATCCCGACACCCACAGCAAGGCTACGTCCGGTGCGGCGATGACCTGGAGGTTCATGCCAGCGGCGATGTCTTCCCGAGTAGTAGGGCCGGTCGGCGGCGACCCGGTCGATCGAGATCAAGGTGCTGTCCAACGCCAGATACGGCAGCCCGTCCTTGACCGCTTTGGCCAGCGTCGCGCCGAGTTTGGATGCGCGGGAGGCCAGTACGTCGATGGCCTCGTTGGCGGAGAGCCACGCGGTGGTGGCGGAGACGGCGAATCCAGCGCCCAGTTCGGCGTAGGTACCCGGGGGCAGGCACCGGCCCTCGCTCCCGGGGCGAGCTTGGCCTTGTCTTCGTTCTACGTTCCCGCACGTACCGGTACCGTTGAGGCTGCACGCAGATTTCGAATCTGCATATGGGCTCACATCAGTCCGACAGGTTGGCTGCAGACTACGTGCCAACCCGGAATGCAGCCGGGACATGCCGAGCAGTGCATGGGCGGGCCGTGCGCTAGTAGATCACCGCGATGTGTCCGCAGCAAATGGCAACGTGGCGTGTAGGGGAATTATGTTTGGGCTTTCGGTCTCACTCCGACCTCGGACACAAACCATCTGCATATGTGGAAGTCAGGGACACCCTGGCTTCCACTAGTTTTTTCTGCGGGTAGTACGTCATCTTGAGTCCGAGCTTCCGGTACAGGTCCGCCTTGTCGTCGGGGTGTGCGTGGACGACGGCGTGGGCGAGTTCGCCGGTCTGGTGCAGGAGTTCCGCGAGGCCGTCGTTGGTGATCGCCTGGTCTGCGGGGATCGCGTCCAGCGCGCCCTTCAGCCGTGCGCGTTCCTGTTCGGTCTCGTTGATCCATGCCGCGACCTGGACGGCGTCGGCGCCCGCGTTGAGGGCGGCGCGGTACTGGTTGAGGCGCTGCTCACAGGCGGCGACCTGCTTGCGGAGCCCGGTGGCGGCGGGGTTGCCGGTGCGGCTGGCCTGCGCGGTCACCGCCTCGATCGTGGTCTCGATGCGGGCCGGTGAGAACGCCGTGACGAGCCAGGCGTCGATGTCCTCGATGATCACGGCCTCGCGCAGGTAGACGAGCTTGGGGTGGACGGTCTTGTTGGCGAGCGCGTACTCGGCCGGGAACCGGCACCGGTAGTACGCCTGGTCGTTGATCCAGTTGCCCTGCATCCTGCGCTCGCAGTACCCGCAATGCAGGCACCCCCGGAACGCGTAAGGGCGCCGGGTCCGGTGCGGCTTGTGCGTGGTGGGGCCATGCCCGCGTGAGGCCAGGGTGGATTGGGCTCGTTCGAAGTCGGCGACCGACACAAGCGGTTCGTGGGCCTGCTGCTCTGACCAGACCCACTGGTCGCGGTCGTTCCAGCGCAGCTTGGTGGTGTGGCCGAGCGCGACGTCGTTGACGTCGAGCAGGACCTCGTCCTTGCGCTGCTTGTTCCAGACCTGGCGGCCGGTGTAGCGCGGGTTGGTGATGATGACCCGCACCGCCGACTTCGACCAGGCCACCTGGATCCGGTGCTTGTTGCGGGCCGGGTCGGCCGCCGACGGGGACGGGACGCCCTCGCGGGTGAGTTCCTCGGCGATGTCGAAGAAGCCGCGCCCGCCGATGAACTGGGCGAAGATCCACTTCACCACCAGCGAGTAGGCCGGGTGGGGGACCAGGCGGCGCAGGCGTTTGCCGTCCGCGGCCTTGGCCGGGTTGGGGTGCGGTCCGGCGTCGACCAGCTCGTACCCGTACGGTGGGCGTCCGCCGAGGTAGCGGCCCTCGGTCGCGGTGATCGCGGCCATGGCCGACCGGACACGGATCTTGATCCGGTTGCGTTCGCCCTTGGACAGTCCGCCGAACACTCCCATGATCATGTCGTGGGCTTCGTTGGCCGGGTCTATCGCGCCGCCGACCTCCGGCACCCATAGCGGCACCCTGAAGTGCTCGAACAGCGGGAACGTCAGCGAGTACTGGTTGCCGTAGAAGGCCCGGTGCGGCTCGCCCACGACGACCGCATCGAAGTCACGGGCCGGGTTCTTCAGCGCCTCGATCAACGCTGAGGCTTGCGGGCGGCGAGCCCACGGGATCGAGCGGGACTTGTCGACGTCGAAGAACTCGGCGACGATCGTTCCGCCCTTGGGGTCGACGAGGCCCGACGCGCGGCGGAGTTGCCAGGCGCGTGACGCGGCCGGGTCCTGGTTGTCCTCGGTCGAGACCCGCCCGTAGAAGGCGAACCGCAGCCCCTCGGGGGCGGCTGCCGGCGACAGCGGCATACTCGGCAGTGTCATTCGTCGTTCTCCTGTCGATGCTGGTGTTCCGGGCCCGGCCTGGAGCGTGCGGCAAGCAGGATCCGCAGCAGGACGCGAGCCGCGTCCGGTGTGAGCTGTGGCGGCTCGTCCGGCACCGAGACCCGGATGTGTCGTCTGGTCTTGTTCGGGGCGCTCATGGATTGACCGCCCCGCCCGTCCCGGTGGCGCTGCCGAACCGGAACCGGCCGGTCGATCCAGCCCGACCTCGTTGGGCCAGGTCAAGCCCCGTCAAGCCCGTGCGGATGTACAGCGAACAGGCGCGCAGCCAGCAGCCGGCCTTCTCGGCGAAACGGCGATGAGTGTTCACTGGCCGCCCCAGGCACGCAGTTCCGTGCGCGTTCGGAACAGCAAGAGGTCTTCGTGGGCGGTCGCCATGGCTGGGATGCCGTGTTCGCGGAGGCGGCGGGCTTCGATCATCTGGAAGAACGAAGCCCGGGTGACGATCTGCCCGTCGCGGAGCCCGCACAGCAGGGCGGCGAACCGGTCGACCAGGACCAGGCCGTTGTCCTGGGCGGTGCTGATCACCTGGCCCGGCAGGTCCACGAGTTCGCCCGCGACGCGGAAGGGGCGGGCGGTGACCGCGATGACTCCGCCGGGGCGCAGCAGGGCCGCGCATCCGGCGAGGATCTGCCCGAATCCGGCGACGAGTTCGGCGGTCGGGCGGTGGGCGAGGTTGCGGCGGTCGTTGGAGTAGCGGCCGTGGGACTTATCGATCTTTCCGCCGCCGTTGTCCCGGCCGGTGACCACCTGCCCGTGGGTAGCCGCCCCATAGGGAGGGGAGGTCAGCACGAGCGCGGCGGTTCCGGCGAGGTCGGCGAGCACGGTGGCGATATTGCGGGCGTCGCCGTGAACGACCCGGCTGCTGCCGGTGGCTCCTTGGGCGCGGGCGTGGCGGAGGTTACCGGCGGCCATGCGCGCGAAATGCGCCTCGTACTCCATGCCGGTGGCCTCGCGTCCCTGGTGGACGGCTTCGACCAAGGTGGTTCCGATGCCGCACATCGGGTCGACAACCAGGTCGCCGGGCTCGGTGTAGGCGGCGATGACTTGGGCGGCGATCGCGGGAAGCATTTTGGCCGGGTGCGTCATCGACTCGGGCGTGTAGCGGCCCCTGCGCTGGACGCGTGAGGGCTGCTGCCCGGTGAGCAGCACGGAGGCGAGCTGGCGGGTTTCGGTGTGGGAGCTTGTGTTCAACGGTCACCCCCCTGGCCGCTGTGACCCGGCCGCGTGAGCAAGCAGACGTCGGCGTGCACTCGCGCCGCGGGTGGTAGGGCGCGGGAGCGGATGTCGCGGAGCTGGCCGAGGCTGCCGGGGCCTGCCTGGATGAGCAGGGTGTCGCCCTCGACCGGGACGCGGACGGCGATGATGTGCTGGCTGTAGCGGAACCCGGCCTTGCGGGCCTCGCGGATGATCGCCGGTGCGGGGTCGATGAGGTGTCCGTTGTGGTGCCGGGCGGTGGTCACGACGGCGAGGTGACCTCCGGGCCGCAGCACCCGGTAGGCGGCCGGCAGGAACGACTGGGCGTGAAAGGCGCTGTCGGTCAGGACGTCCGACAGGCACGCCGGGCACGCTCCCCGCGCCCGCCTCGGCCTCGGTTCGGCCGTGCGGCTCCCGGCCGTGGGCGGGGCCGCGATCACCAGCGCGACTTGTCCGGCGTGGTCGGCGATGCCGCGGTGCATCTGGTCGGCGCGGCAGGGCCGCATCGCCACTCGGCCGAGGTGTTCGTGCGGCAGGTGGGCTCGTAGTTGTGCGCCGATGTGCTGGGCGAGTGGGAAGTGCGGGACGCACGCGACGGCGCGGCGGTCGAGTTCGGCCGCCGCGCGCAGGACGGCGGAGTTGGTGGTGAACGCCTCGGCGATCACATCGCCCTCGCCAGTGGCGGTGGTGATGAGGTGACGCGCGAGCCCGGAACTGATGGTGCCCAGGTGCCGTTCACAGGTCCGGGTGCGTGGCACCCGGCGAGCTGGTCCGTCGCAGGGCTGGGCGTGGTGGGTGGGCTGGTCGGTGGTGTCGTCCGGGCAGAGCCAGACACTGAGCGGCAGAAGCTGCCGCGCGCCACTGGCCGGTGTCGGGTTCGACTTGTTGCTGGTGCTGGTCATATCGGGTGACCCGTGATGGCCGCCCGGTCCCCTGTCTCACCCAGTAACTGACCACGCCCCGCCAGATCTTGGACACCTCCGGACCGGGTTTCTGCTCAGTGTTGGCGGCGGGAGGTGCTCACCTCCATCATCTCTGTCAGGGGTTGTGATGGTCTGCGGCTGTGGGACTGAGTCGGTTGTGAAGTTGTTGCCGGATCTCAGGCCATTCGGCGCGGATGATCGAGAAGTAGGCGGTGTCGCGGATGGTGCCGTCGACAGCGCGGACGTGTGCGCGCCGGACGCCTTCGAAATGGGCTCCCAGGCGAGTGATGGCAGTGCGGGAGCGGGTGTTGCGGGCATCGGTCTTGAGCGTGACGCGATGCACTCCCCAGGTGTCGAAGGCGTGGCCGAGCATGAGCAGCTTGGCCTCCTGGTTGGCCCCGGTGCGGCGTGCCGACGGCGCCAGCCAGGTGCTGCCGATCTCGGCGACGTCGGGGACGTCGCCGACCGGGCCGCGGTTGGCCCCCGGCGGCCAGGCCAGCGGGCCCTGCCAGTAGTCCAGGTCGAGGAAGCGCGTGCAGCCGGCGATCCGGTCTTGTTCGACCAGCCGGACGGCGAAGGCCAGGGCTCGTCCCGCCTTCGCCGGCCTGGACCAGACGGCGTGGCAGCGGGTCTCGTGCGGGGACGGGGCCAAGGGCCGCCGCTGGTACGACTGGGCCTGGATCCAGGTGGGCGAACAGGAGTGGATGCGGGCCCGCCGGTCGATCAGCGACCCCACCGACCTGGCGTTCTACCGGTGCGCAGCGAGCCGGCCGGTCGGATTGCCCGAACTGGTGCGGGTGGCCGGCTCCCGCTGGAGCGTCGAAGAATGCTTCCAAGTGCCAAGTGTCCAAGAACGAGGTCGGCCTGGACCACTACCAGGTCCGCAAGCACACCGCCTGGTACCGGCACATCACCCTCGCGATGGTCGCCCACGCCCACCTGGCCTTCCTGGCCGCCGGTCCACCTCCAGACCCCGGCCCTGACGGCAACGGCGACGGCAACGGCGAGACCGCCGACCTCGCCACACAGGGGCCCGCCCACCAGGGACGATCGCATTCCAACAGCGCGGACGGGACGAACCCGACGAGCTGCTCCCGCTCACCGTCAACGAGATCCGCCGCCTGCACGCCCAACTCCACCAGCCCCAGCACCCACCCCGACACCGAATCCACCGGTCACGCTGGCGACGCCGCCACCAAGCACGCGCCCGCCGCTGCCACTACCAACGACAACAACACCTTATCGATCACTAAATGCGGCTGGAGTATTAGGTCCGACGGCGAACTCTCGTCCCGGCGGTGCCCCAGGTATGGATAATAACCGGCCGACATGAAGCCGACATGAAGCCAAAATGAAAGCGGCTCATGGCAACCTAACACGAGTGGGACGTGCCACTCGATGTAGATATCGTTCACAGGAAAGGGACGAGCATGCGTCGCATCTCAGGACGAGTTGGACGGGCGGGAGCAGTGACGGTTGGACTCGGCACCGCTCTGCTGTTTACCACCATGGCATCGCCAGCGAGTGCCCACGACGTACTCATACAAAGTGGCGGTAAGTGGATCCGGCTCCACAGCAATCACGACCGGCTCGACACCTGCCGTCAGTCTGGCGACCGGTCGTGGGGGGAAGTGGTCTATCGAAACGGATCCCTCAAGAGGTATCTAGCACCCTGGCCTGGTCAGGGATGTTTCTCGAACGACTTGGATAATGTCGGCACCACACGCGTCCGCCTGTGCTGGGGGGCTTCCTTGCCCGGGACCTGTACTGCGTGGAAGAGTGCTTGACCTAGTACTCCAGCCGCACTACGCGATCTCGGTCTGATCGAGGCCCGGACATGAGACGGCCACCGCTGTGATCGTGTGGATGTGTTGCAACCAAACGATCGGCGGTGGCCGTGCCGCCTACCGTAGAAGAGATCGACCCGGCCGTGTGGGCGGACGCGTTCGGTGAGCTGTTCGCGCAGGTGGTGGCGCCGCTCTTCAGGCAGCGGGAGCCGAGGTTGCGGGCCCGGTCGTTCCTGCTGGGATTGCTGAGTGGCTTGGTGGAGCGCAAGAACGGCTGGCCGCTGGCCGAGTTCGCCGGCGACGCCACCCTGGACGGAATGCAGCGCCTGCTCAACCACTCGAAATGGGATGTCGATGCGGTGCGTGACGCGTTGCGGGCCCAGGTCGCCGAGCGGCTCGGTGACGCCGGGGGGGTTGGTAGTCGACGACACCGGGTTCGAGAAGAAGGGCCGCTGCCCGGCGGGGTGCAGCGCCAGTACACCGGCACCGCGACAAGATCACCAACTGCCAGATCGGGGTGTTTTGCTCCTATGTGAACCCCGACCGTGCGAGGGTGCCGATCAACCGTGAGCTGTATGTGCCTCGCTCCTGGTTCACCGACCCGGACCGGCTGGCCGACGCCGGCGTCCCGGACGCCGCGGTGTTCTCCACCAAGCCCGAACTGGCATGGCGGATGATCGAACGCGCCGCCGAGGACCCGCTGCTGGTGTTCGGGTGGGTCACCGGCGACGAGGCCTACGGCAACAACACCGCCCTGCGCGCCCGCTGCCGGGCCCGTGCAGCT
Source organism: Actinomadura chokoriensis (assembly GCF_041463665.1). Lineage (GTDB taxonomy): Bacteria > Actinomycetota > Actinomycetes > Streptosporangiales > Streptosporangiaceae > Spirillospora > Spirillospora chokoriensis_A. Next base: position 26,807 of record NZ_JAXCEJ010000026.1, on the reverse strand, counting down.
GGAGTACTAATCTAATGCTCCGTAGCGCCTTTCCATGAACAGAGCCAGAGCGCAGAAACCACGACCACCGACCAACGGCCCTGGATAACCGTCAGCAGGTGGTTGGCCGACTGCGTGTTCTCGGGCGCGGGCCCAGGCACGGCGGTAGGAGTGCGGACACGGGACCCACCCGGCATAGATGGGTCCCCTCTCTGGCCGTCTAACTAGTAAGCCGCCTCGTACTGCTCGATGACGTTGGCGGGAATGCGCCCGCGATCGTTCACCTTGATGCCGGCGGACTTCGCCCACTCACGAATCTCGGCGCTGCGCTCCCGGTTGCCGGTACCGCGAGCTGTGGCCTTGCCAGCCCTGACGGCCTTGAGCCGACGCCCCCCGTCCATGAACGGGTGAAGAGCAGTCCGAAGCTTGTCAGCGTTCTTCTCGCTGAGGTCGATCTCGTACGCCTTGCCGTCGATGGCGAACGCCACCGTCTCGCTGGCCTCGTCCCCGTCGAGATCATCTGTCATCTGAACTATGACCTTCTGAGCCATGCGTGTCCCCCTTCTCCTCGTACCGCTGAGTTGACCTTGACCGTAGCCGACTCCGGTACGTAGTTGATCCGCAAGAGCAGTATTCCGCCTTGGTCTTCGGCAGCAGTCGCGTCTGGGCGGTCGGTACGTTGTAGCCGATCGTCCCTGATAGGTACTTCGCCGACCGGCCCGACTCGGATGTTCCGCCGTTGCTCAGATTTACCTGTAGCGGCTCGCTGCTTCCAAAATTCGTACACTTCCCCCGATTTTCTTCCTGTCTGGGCCGGTCCTCTTCGTGCTTGTCTACATACCCACCCTCCGCCACGCTTCCCGGATCACGCCTGGACCTTTGACAGGAGATACGGCTTACGGCAGGCATGCCCAAAGGCGGCACAGTCCGCCCGCTGCGCACCGCCCTCACCGCGGCGCCTCCCGCTACCGATGAGCCGTTTACGGCGGGCGACCTTCCGCTTCCTCCACAGGCAGCAGGGTTGCAGCGCCTCGGCTCGTAGTTTTGATCTTTCTTGATGCGGTGCTCTCAGACGCACATGTCCATGCTGGTCAGCGGCGATCTCAACACTTGTGCGCGCTTGACCTCGGACGGCTGACAGCGATCAGCAGATCGCGTTTCCGCAGGTCGCAGCGATTTTGAGCAGATCATGAGCAGATCGGGTCGCGAGCGCTTGCTGATCATCTGCCCATGATCTGCTCATGGGCTCTGCCGAGATGTCGGTGACCGATTCACCGACCACCTCTCGGGGGTTCCCATGACCAGCACCATCACCGCCGTCCGTCCGGCCGACCGCTCCGACCGGCCGACCCGCCGCACCGGTGCCGAGAACAGGCACGTGCTGGACGTCGCGGAGACGACGTTCGATCTGCTGACGCGCGGCCCGGCTCCGCTGTCGGTGGACGGCGCGGCGCTCGGGCACGGACTGCCCGCCCGCCAGATCGCGCTCAACGAGCTGCGGGCGATCCTGCTGCACCCCTCCACCGGGCACGATGCGCGCGACGCCGCATGGAGGGTGTTGGTGTGGCGCGCCCGCCGCCAGGGCCCGTCATGGGTCGTGGGGTGCGTCGGGGTCGCGCTGCCCGGCCTGAAGGCGATCGTGCGAGACAGGCTGCGCGGCCTGGCGAGCGAGCCGGGCGCCGGCACCTCGCATGTGGCCAGCGACCTGCTCTCGGCGTTCCTGGAAGCGCTGCACCAGATCGACCTGGAGCAGCCGCGGATCGCGCAGCGGCTGGTGTGGCGGTCGGCCAAGGCCGTCGAGCGGGCCTACCGCGCGCACGTACAGGTGATCCCGGTAAATCCCAGCAAGCTGGCGGAGGTCAACCCGGCAGCCGCCTCGTCGGACGACCACGTGGACCTGCTCATGTGCTCGGCCGTCCGGCAGGGCGTCATCAGCGCGGTTGACGCCGAGATCATCACCATGACGCGGCTGGAGGGCATGGCCCCTGCTCGCCTCGCCGAACGGCTCGGGATCTCCTATGCCGCGTTGATGAAACGCCGCAGCCGTGCGGAGAAGCGCCTGGTCGCCGCGATGCGCGACGGGGGCCTGCGGGACGACTTCGAATCGCTGATGTCCAAGCCCGGGGCGTGAGCTGTCCAGTTACTGGGTGAAAGCAACCCGGGGTTGAGGACGGGTTCGGGCCGGATGGTCACCCGGTCCCCATCGGTCAGACCGTCCGCCGAGTGCCCTTGCCGAAGGAGGACACCCGCAAGGCCCGGCCCGTCTTCACCCCGCGGTTTCTCACTTTCCGTCCGAACGCCGTCGCCGCTGTTTCTGTTCGCTGCCTCGTCGCATGCCTGGAGGGCTGCCCGTTGAGCATCCGTCCGTTGTCCGACCTTCTTCCGTCCCGCCGGCCAGGGGTGAGCCGGGGACGTCTCGCCGCCGCGGTTGTGCTGTGGTGTGTGGGCGTCTCGGTGTGCGGCGTGGTGATCGCCGCGACGCTGGTTTCGGTGGCTCAGGCGTACGGCATCGCCGCACCGCCGGGCGGCGACCGCCTCGAGCGGGTCATCAACAACCTGCGCAACGTCATCGTCGCGTTGCTGGTCGCGCTGGCCACGCTGTTCGCCACGATCGGCGGAGTCCGGTACCTGCTGGGCGGCGGCGATCCCGGCGAGGCCGAGGCGGGGAAGCGCACGCTGCGCAACGCCGCCATCGGTTACGGCATCGCCGCGCTCGCCCCGGTCCTGGTGGAGATCCTCCAGTACATCGTCGGGTCCTGATCGTGCGGGTTCAGATGCCGAGGTTCCGGCGAGGGCCGGTCGTCGTCGCCACGGTGCTGCTGGCCGGAGCCTGCGTGATGATCCTGACCTCGCACACCCCCGCCGAGGCGGGCGCGGGCACGGTGCCCGCGAGCGCCGTCTCGGCCGTCGGACCTGCCGCCGCGCCGTCCGACCCCGTAGATCCGGGGAACGACGGCACCTCCAACGGCGGCCAGGGCAGCGGAGACGACAAAGGGGACGAGGACGAAGACTGTTCCTGGATCGATCTTCCCTGCCGGACCACGCAGGCGATCACCGGGTGGTTCCAGTCGCTGGCCCGCAGCGCTCTCAAACCGACGCTCGACTTTCTGGCCGATACCCAGCTCGCCACTCCGGAGATCGGCTCGTCCTCGATGAAGCAGGCCGAACAGATATGGGCGACATCGCGGACGATAGCCAACACCTGCTTCATTCTGATGGTGATGATCGCCGGGGTCATGCTGATGTCCGGTCAGACCTTCTCAGGGGTGAGCGCGCCCGGACCCGCGATCGTTCGCCTGCTGGCCGCGTTCATCGCGATGAACACCAGCCTCCTGATCATCGGTTACGGCATCCAGTTCGCCAATGGATTGGCCCGGTCGATCTTCATGACCGGCGCCAACCAGATCGACCCGGAGCAGGCGGGACGCATATTCGCCGAAGGCGTCGAAGCCTCCATCTTCACTCATGGTCACTTCTTCGCCGTGCTCATGCTGGTGGTCGTCGTCTTGGCGTGCATCCTGGCCTTCATTTACGTGATGCGGCTGGCGATCGTCATGGTTCTCATCGGTATCGCACCGATCGCACTCATGTTCCACGCGCTTCCCCTCACCGATGGCCTGGCCCGGTTGTGGTGGCGCGGGATCACCGGCGCATTGGCGATTCAGGTCTGCCAGTCGTTCGTGTTCATCACGGCCCTGCGGCTGCTGCTAACTCAGCACGGCGACAACCGACCCGCCTTCGCCATACCGACCGATCAGGCGGAACTCGTCGACATGCTGCTGGTGATCGCTCTGCTGTACATCTTGACGTGCATTCCCCGATGGGTCGCCCGGACCGTCTGGCAGTCGGCTCAACCGCGCATGCTGGGCCAACTCGTCAGGTCGTTCGTGGTCTACAAGGGCGTCGGGGCCGCAGTGGGAGTCGCCGGCAAGGCGATACGTGGCGGGCAAGGAGGCCGTGCCGCCGCCAAGGCCGCCGGTCGCCGCCTCCCCCGGCCTGGTGCTGGGCCGCGTAGGCCCGGCGGTCCGCATGGTGGCCCGCAGGGCGGTCCGTCGGGCGGTCCGTCCGGTGGGCCGTCCGGTGGGCCAGCGCCGCGTCCCGGTCGCGGACCCGGACACGGCCCCCGCTGCAACGAACGGCGCGGCCCGGACCGTCGGCACCGGCCCCGTACCGGTTCCCCGCACGCGGCCCGTAGCGGTTCCCCGTCCGGGGCCCGTGGCGGCCCGCACGGGGCCGGACACGGTGCTCGGCGGAACACGGCACCCAGGGGCGCACCGCACCGGCCGCCCGTCCCGCCCGTCCCCGGCCGGACGGGTGCGGGCGGCCCGGCCCGGCCGCACCCGCGCATCCCGGCGCAGCCGCCGACACGGCCCTACCGGCGCGCTGAGGCCCCACGTCGTCCGGCACCGCGCAGGTTCGTGCGGCTCGACCCGCCCCGCTACCGGCGCCATGGCAGGAGGAACCGTTGAACGACGATCACGAGCCGCTGTCGGCGCGAATCCCGGCCGACGTGGAGCAGCCAGACAAGATCATGTACGGGCTCACGACGCGTCAGCTCGTCATCCTCGGCGCGACCGCGATGCTCGCGGCTTCGGTGTTCGTCGGCGTCTCGCCGTTGCTGCCGGTCGCGGTCGCGGCGGGGTTGTGCTTCCCGCTGGTGACGGCCGGGTGCGCGATGGCGCTCGGCCGCCGGGACGGGATGGGCCTGGATCGGTTCGCCCTGGCCGCGCTAAATCATTTTCGTCGGCGACGCACGCTCGTCGCGGCGCCCGAGCCGATTCCGCAGGCCCCGGCCTGGTGCAGGGTGCGTGGCCAACTGCCGGGCGCCTTGCGGTTCCCGGTCCGTGCCGTCCGCGAAGACGGCGTCATGGACCTGGGTAGTGAGGGGACGGCCGCGCTGGTGCGGGCGGGGACGATCTCGTTCGGGCTGCGCACGTCCGCCGAGCAGGCCGCGCTGGTGGGGTTCTTCGGACGGTGGCTGAACTCGCTTGAGGCCCCGGTGCAGATCCTGATCCGGGCCCGTCCGGTCGATCTGTCCGACCTCGCCGCGCGGGTGGCGGACGCCGCTCCCGAGCTGCCGCATCCGGCGTTGCGGCGAGCGGCCGAAGACCATGCCGCCTACCTCGATGAACTCGGCGACTCGCGCACGCTGCTGGTGCGCGAGGTGCTCATCGTCGTGCGCGACCGGCCCGCCCCTGGGGCGGGACGTCGAGGACGCGCACGCCAGGCGGGCGCTGTCGTTGTCGTCCGCCGTGCAGTTGAGGCCGTCCGGACGCTGGCGGGGTTGGGTGTCACGGCCGAAGTCCTGGACGCCGATGCGTGTGTCCGCGTGCTGTCGGACGCGTTCTCGCCCGGTTACCAGCGCCCTGCTCCGCCCGCCGACCTGGACCAGCCCGTCACCGCCCACATCAGCGAAGGAGCCTCGCAATGACGCACACCTATCGGCGTTCGCAGCGACCGGCCGTCAACGAGCTGGCCGGCGGGCTCCGCCGCTACGCGCAAGGCGCCTGCGGCGAACTCGCGGCGGTCGAGCTGCTGAGCGTTCACCGGTTCTGGCTGACCCGGGCCGACTTCCGTTCACAGTTCATCGAGCGCGACGTCGCCCCGGATTGCCGCGATGGCGCGCTTGCCTGGGTGAAGTGGGACCGGGCCGTTGCCGCGCTGGCCTGTGGGCGTCTGGTGTGCTCGGCGGGGGAGGCCGCCGTCCTCCAGGTCGCCGCCGCGCTTGCCACCGGCGGCGCGTTCCCCGCCTCCGCGTTGAGCAGTCTCGACCGGGAGAACCTCGCCCGCGTCCTGACCGCGACCGTGCAGGCCAGCGGTCACCGGGCCGTCCAGGTCGTGATCCGATGAAGCTGGCCGCCCTCGCCCGCGCTGCCCTCACCTCGGCCACGCCCGCCGAGGGAGATGACCGGGACCAGAGGGTTGGGCTTGGTGATCTCCTCGCGCCCGCCGCGCTCCGCGTGAACGCGTCGTCCCTGGAGATGCCGGACGGCTGCTGCGCGTCGTTCGCGATCACCGGGTATCCGCGCGAGGTCGGCGCGGGCTGGCTGGAGCCGCTGCTCACCTACCCCGGGCGCCTGGACGTCTCCCTGCACGTCGAGCCGATCCCGCCGATGGTCGCCGCGCAGCGGCTCCGGCGGCAGCTCGCGCGCCTGGAGTCCAGCGCCCGCGCCAGCGCCGAGGCGGGCAGGCTGGCCGACTTCAGCGTCGAGGCCGCCGCCGACGATGCGGCCGACCTGGCTTCGTCGCTGGCGCGCGGAGACGGCCGCCTGTTCCGTGTCGGCCTCTACCTCACGGTGCACGCCTGGGGCACCGCGGATCTGGACGCCGAGGTTCAGCAGGTGCGGGCCCTGGCCGCGTCCCTGCTGCTGGACGCCCAGCCGACCACCTTCCGCGCCATGCAGGGCTGGGTGTCGACGCTCCCGCTCGAAACGGACGCGATCCGGCAGCGCCGCACCTTCGACACCTCCGCCCTGGCCGCGTCGTTCCCGTTCGCGTCCCCGGACCTGAACGCGCCGACCGGCTCCAACGAGGTCCTGTACGGGGTCAACGTCGCCAGCTCCGGCGTCGTCGTGTGGGACCGGTTCGCCCAGGACAACCACAACTCCGTCGTCCTGGCCCGGTCGGGTGCGGGCAAGAGCTACTTCACCAAGCTCGAAGCGCTGCGGCTGCTGTATCACGGCGTCGAGGTGTCGGTGATCGATCCGGAGGACGAGTACCGGGCCCTGGCCGAGACGACCGGCGGCACGCACCTGGGCCTTGGCGCGAAGGGGGTGGCGTTCAACCCGTTCGACCTGCCCGCCGATCAGGGCGACGACACGCTGATCCGCCGTGCCCTGTTCACTCAGACGCTCGTCGCCGCGATGCTCGGTGAGGCTCTGAAGTCCGCCGCGCGTCCTGTCCTGGATCGTGCCGTCCTGGCCGCCTACGCCTCCAGGGGCATCAACTCCGATCCCGCCACCTGGACGCGTCCGGCGCCGCTGCTGGCCGACCTGGTCGAACAGCTCGCCGCCAGTTCCCATCCCGAGGGCGAGGCGATCGCCGAACGTCTCGCCCCGTACGTCACCGGGTCCTACAAGGAGCTGTTCGCGCAGGCCACGACTACCCGTCCGGACGGGCATCTGGTGGTGTTCTCGCTGCGGGACCTGCCCGAGGAGGTCAAGTCCGTCGGGGTGCTGCTCGCGCTGGACGCGATCTGGCGCAAGGTCGCCAACCCCGCCGACCGCCGCCCCCGCCTCGTCATCGTCGACGAGGCGTGGATGCTGATGAAGGAGGCCGAGGGAGCCCGCTTCCTCTACCGGCTCGCCAAGTCCGCCCGCAAGCACTGGGCCGGGCTGACCGTCGTCACCCAGGACGCCGCCGACCTGCTGGCCTCCGACCTCGGCCGCGCCGTCGTCGCCAATTCAGCGACCCAGATCCTGCTCCGCCAGGCACCCCAGGCCATCGCCGCGGTCGGCGACGCGTTCGCCCTGTCCGAGGGCGAGCGCGCGTTCCTGCTGTCGGCCGAACGCGGCGAGGGCCTTTTGTGCGGCGGCAACGCCGGCGACCGGGCGGCCTTCGCCGCCATCTCCTCCCCCGCCGAACACAAGGTGATCACCACCGATCCCGCCGAACTGCTCGGCAACGACGGACAGGAGACCGACCCGCTATGACCTCGACCAGCGATGTCCCCGAGTGGACGCACATCTTCGACCAGGCCGGACGCATCCCCGTTCTGGTCGCCCATTACGGGCCGACAGCCGCTCTGGCAACCGGAGCCGCCGTCCTGGCCTTCAATCTCGCGCGCGCGGCGGTGCAGCGCCGGCAGGCGCAGCGGGTCGCGCGCGACGCCCGGCTGATCACCGTGTCCGTGCCACCCCAGGTCGATCCGGCGAGTGCGCCCGCATGGTGGGCCCACCAGACCGGCCTGCTCGTCCCGGCATGGAAGCGCTGGATCCTGGGCCAGCCGTACCTGGTGTTCGAGTACGTCGCCAGCGCCGCCGGGGTGCAAGTACAGATCTGGGTTCCCGGGGCGGTGCCGCCCGGCATGGTCGAGGAGACCATCCGGGCCGCCTGGCCGGGCGCCACCACCACGACCCGTGCCGCCGCGCCTCCCATCCCGCCGTCCGTCCAAGCGGCCGGAGGGCGTCTCGTGCTGTCGCGCGAGGACTCCTATCCGCTGAAGACCGATCACCACGCCGACCCGATCCGCCCTCTCCTCGGCGCGGTTTCCGGGCTCGACAAGGGCCAATGCGCCGCCGTCCAGATCCTCGCCCGCCCCGTCACGGGCCGCCGTCTGGCACGCGCCCACCGCGTCGCGTCCAGGCTGAAAGGCGGAAACCCGGCAACGTCGCGCGGCTTCTTCTTCGACCTGATCACACCCGGGACACGCACCGGTCACCCGGGCCAGCCAACCGGTACCGCTCACGCGAGCATGCACCCGGAACGGGCCGAGCAGATCCGCGCGATCCTGGCCAAGGCGACGCAACCACGGTTCGAGGTCGACATCCGTTACGCCGTCGCCACACCCCGCACCACCAACGCCGACAAGTGGCTGCGCGGACGAGCCCACGCCCTGGCATCGGTCGCCGCGCTGTACGCCTCCGGCCACCAGCACCTACGCCGCCGCAGGCTCCGGGACCCGGCCCTCACCTTGGCCAAGCGCCACCTGGGACGCGGCTACCTGCTGGGCGCCGCCGAGCTGGCCGCCCTCGCCCACCTGCCGCTCGATCCCGACGCGCCCGCGATCACGCGTGCCGGAGCCCGACCGGTCGCCCCGTCCCCCAACGTGCCCACCGGCCCCGACACCGAGCACGGGGCCGCGCGGGTGCTAGGCGACGCCGACGCAGGCCACGCCCGTCCCGTTGCGATGCCGGTCGTCGGGGCACGCCAGCACGTCCACGTCCTCGGCCAGACCGGCGTCGGTAAATCCACGCTGCTCGCCTCGCTCATCCTGGGCGACGCCGACGACGGCCGCGGTGCCCTGGTCATCGATCCCAAAGGCGACCTGGTCGCCGACGTCCTGGACCGGCTCCCGAGCCGCATGGCGGGCCGGACGGTGGTGTTCGACCCGTCCGACCTGGCACCGCCGCCCTCGGTCGGGATCCTGTCCGGCCCTGACCCGGCGTTCGCGGTGGACTCGGTCGTGTCGACCTTCCACCGCTGCTTCCGCTCGTCCTGGGGGCCACGCCTAGAGGACCTGTTGCGGTCGGCCTGCCTGAGCCTCATACGCGCCCAAGGTTCCCGCGCCACCCTCGCCCAAATCCCGCAGCTCCTCACCGATTCGGCCTTCCGCGCCCGCGTGGTCGGACGGCTGTCGGACGACCTTCTACGCGGCTTCTGGGCCGGATACGACGAGCTGTCACCGGCCGGAAGAGCAGCCGCGATCGGTCCCGTGATGAACAAACTCCGCGCCGTCCTGCTCCGCCCGTTCGTCCACCAAGCCCTCTCGGCGACCCGTTCGACCGTCGACCTGGCCCAGCACCTCGACCACGGCGGCCTCGTCCTGGCCCGCCTCCCCAAAGGCATCCTCGGCGAAGACGCCGCCCGCCTCATGGGCTCACTGCTGCTCGCGCACACCTGGCAAGGCGTCACCCGCCGCGCCGCGCTACCCGAGGACGAGCGGCCAGACTCGGCCGCCTACATCGACGAGTGCCACAACTTCCTCAACCTGCCCGGCTCGGTGTCCGACATCCTGGCCGAGGCCCGCGGCTACCGCCTCTCGCTCGTCCTGGCCCACCAGCACCTGTCCCAACTGCCCAAGGACCTGCGCGACGCGGTCTCCGCCGACGCCCGCAACAAGATCTACTTCGCCGCCTCACCCGAAGACGCCACCGACCTCGCCGGGCACGCCGGCCCCGTCCTGTCCGCCCACGACCTCGCCCACCTGGGCGCCTACCAAGCCACCGGACGCCTAGTCACCGGCGGCCAGCCAACCCAGGCATTCACCTTCCGCACCCGCCTACTCCGCGAACCGATCCCCGGCCGCGCCGACCACATCCGCGCCGCCTCCCGCCAACGCTTCGCGCCACGCGTGACAACGACCAAGCCCTCCAGCAGCACAAACAAGCCCCTGTCAGGGGACCCGCGCATCGAGCAGGCGTCCGCCGAGGAGAACCGGTCACGTTGAAGACGACGATCCGCCAGCGCCGGACGGCCAGCACGCCACGACGAGCAACACCCGAACTGTTCCTCGAACTCCGCGGACGTCTCACCGACCGCGACCAGGCGATCCTGGAGCTGGTCTGGGAACACCGCGTCCTCACCACGCACCAGCTCGCCGCCATCTTCTTCACCACGCCCGGCAAGGCCCGCGACCGGCTGTTGCAACTGTTCCGCCTCAAGGCCCTCGAACGCTTCCAGCCCTGGGTTCCCGTCGGAGCGGCGCCCTATCACTGGGTCCTCGGTCCCCTGGGCGCCCAATGCCTGGCCGCCCACCGAGACACCACCCTGTCCGGACTCGGCTACCGCCGCACCACCGCACTCCAGATCAGCCATTCCCGACACCTGGCCCACCAGGTCGGCGTCAACGAGTTCTTCGCCCAACTCCACGCCCACGCCCGCCACACACACGGCGCCCACCTCGACAAATGGTGGCCCGAGCGCCGCTGCACCCAACTATGGGGAGACCTCGCCCGCCCAGACGCCTACGGCCGATGGTCTGAAACCACCGCGGGAATCCCAGGGCCGGCAACGGTCGACTTCTTCCTCGAACACGACACCGGGAGCGTCACCCTCGCCAAAGTCGCCGTCAAACTCAACGGCTACGAGGCCCTCACCGAGGCCACCGGCATCGCCACCCCAGTCCTGTTCTGGCTGCCCAACGCCCGCCGCGAAGCCCATCTCCGGGCCCTGCTGGGGACACCACCGGTCCCGGTCGCCACGGCCGTCCACACACCCGCCGACCCCGCCACCAGCGGCCCCGCCGGACCCGTATGGCTACCGGCAGGGCAGGACGGCCCCCGCCGCCGGTTGACAGACCTGCCCAACGCATTCCCGCCACCGACCGGCACCCACAGCAGGACGGAGGACGCCGGTTGCCGGTAATCGCGCTCCTGGTCGCCCTCGTGGTCCTGGCGGTCGTTCTCATCGGTGCCGTCGCCGGCTCGACGTCCACATCCGACGCATGCGGACAGCAGGCGGGTGGGCCACCAGTCGCCGGAATCCCCGCCACCTACCTCGGCCTCTACCGCAAAGCAGCAGCCGAGTACGGCATCCCTTGGGAGATCCTCGCCGCCGTCGGGTCCATCGAGTCCGACCACGGACGCTCCAAAGCCCCAGGCGTCCAGTCCGGCGAGAACCATGCCGGAGCCGGGGGCCCGATGCAGTTCCTATCCGGCACCTGGGCCAGCTTCGGCGTCGACGGCAACCACGACGGCAAGAAAGACCGCTACGACCCGGCCGACGCCATCCCCGCCGCCGCCAACTACCTCCGCCACAACGGCGCACCACCCAAGATGCGCGCCGCTCTCTTCGCCTACAACCACAGCAACACCTACGTCGACGACGTCCTCAACCGCGCCCGCAACTACAAGGCGACGCCCACCACCGGAAGCACCCCGACCGAGGCCACGCCACCGGTCGAGTGCACCGAAGCCGCCGCCATCACCGCACCCAACGAAACCATCGCAAAGATCATCGCCTTCGCGATGGCTCAACGCGGCAAGCCCTACGTCTTCGGCGCCACCGGCCCCAACGCCTGGGACTGCTCAAGCCTCGTCCAAGCCGCCTACGCAGCCGCCGGCCTCACCATCCCACGAACCACCTTCACCCAATGGCCCTTCGGCGTCCGCGTACCCAACAACCAAGCCCAACCCGGCGACCTCGTCTTCTTCAATTCCGGCCCCGGCACCTCCACCACCAACCCCGGCCACGTCGGGCTGGTCATCGGCCACGGCCAAATGATCGCCGCCCGCTGCTCCACTTGCCGCCCAGCCATCGGCATCGAGACCTATCACCGCCCCGACTGGATGGGCACCACCCGTCCACTACTCAGAGTGAGACCGGAACACACGGAGCCCCGGCGGGCACATGCTCGCCGGGGCGTCCAGGGGGTGCTCAGAAGCCCAAGCAGCCAGCCTTCACGCGCGTGAGCAGGTCCTCGAACGCGGATCGGTCGATCGCGAGGTGGCCGCTCTGAGGGCTCTTGCTGTCTCGAATACCGATCGCGGCCGACGCCTGCGCGACCTCCACACAGTCCTGCTCGGAGTTGCTGCGGCTGCTCTTGCGCCACTTGGCCGCAGTGAAGTCGGCACTCATGGTCTGTTCATCTCCCTTGCTGTCTGGCGGAACAGCGCCGAACTGTCCTCTGGGGGGAGGGCGTTGTCCCAGATGATCACGAACGCCTCGGCGTAGCGGTCGATCTCGCGGGGTTTGTCCAGGTAAAGCGCCCCGGTGAAGCCTTGCACATACACCGTGGGCGGTTCATGATCGCGCCCGTCTCCCGTGGTCGGGAATCGCATGATCTTGAATGGTCCGGTGTCGAGCCCTCGATGCGCGCCCGCCTCGTAAGGAACGACGCGGATGGAGACGTTTGGGAGTTCGTTGATTTCTGCGAGTCGGTCGAGCTGGGCTGCCATGACCGTCGGTCCGCCGATGACTCGGCGGATGACGGCTTCGTTCAGAGTAACCCTGAGCGTGGGAGGTGATGTCGGGCGGGTCACCAGCGTCTGGCGTTGGACTCGCAGTTGCACCCGACGGTCGATGTCCTCGTCCTTTAGGCGCGTGTTGTTCCGGATCACCGTGCGGGCATAGTTGGGGGTCTGGAACAGACCTGGGACCAGTTCAGGCGAGTACTCTTCAAGGCTGCGTGCTGCTTCCTCCAGTCCGATGAATAGGTCGAAGCCGTCCGGGATGACGTCGCCGTAGGCGTGCCACCACCCCTTTCCCTTGGTTTCCTTGGCGAGGCCCATGAGGGCCACTTTCAGATGATCGGGTGCGCCGTAGACGCGGCACATGGTCTCGACGTCGTGAGATCGTAGGGACGTTTGTCCGGTCTCGATCCGCCACATCTTCGCCTCGGACCATTCGAGCGCTTTCGCGGCGGCTTGCACGGTTAGACGCGCGTTTGTCCGAAGTTCGCGCAGGTACCGGCCGAGTTGCCTCCGGGGGACGGTCGACCCCGTTGCGGCTTCCGTCATCCGCTTCACCTCCATCCCGGGGCGGTCTTTCACTCGAAATGAAAGCATCCCCCCGCACGATTCGCAATGGCTCTCCGACCTGCGGAAATTCGGCTCGGAGAATCACCATGAAGCCTTGCAGTGCCGGTTTTCATGGTGCTCTACTCGGAGTCAGCACGGAGGTAGTTCACAACAATCCGTGATCTCGGCGAGCCGGTCAGGGCGCCCGTTCCGCGCTCCGCCACCCCGCAGGAACCAACACCCCACACTGAAAAGGCCCGATCATGAAGATCATCGACGGATACCGACGCACGGACGGCTACGACCGCACCCTCGGAACCTGACCCCGTGGGAGCACACGTGCGGCCTCCCGGAGCGCGTCGAATCCCCCCGCGTCCGGAGCCGAGTCAGGTGCGCGGCCCCGCCACCCTGATTCCCCAGCACGAGCGCATCACGTTCCTGGCCCGCCTCTCGAACGCGTTCGCCCCTATGGAGGGCATCGTCACGGCCTTCACCGAGGTGCAGGGGTACCTGGTCCTCAACGTGATCCCCCTGGGCACGCCAGGGCGGGTCGTCACGGTGGGGTGCCGCTACTGCCCAGACGGGGCGTGGTGGTTCTACGACACCCGCGCGGGCGAGCCCATCCGGCCGGCGAGCGACACGAAGGTGACGGCCCACCTGATCAGAATCAAGATGGAAGAGGCGGCAGCGGCATGACCTTGGTGGTATCGGACTACCCCCGCAAGCACGTCGGCAAGGTCGCCGAGACCAACGGCATGACCATCGCCGACGGCCCGTGGATCTCCGTGCGCGAGGCGTTCGCCATCACCGGTCTCAGGTCCGGTGTACTCATGCGCTGGGAGGAAGAGGGCCTCATCTCGGTCGCCCAGGACTGCGAGCGGTCGCCGCGGCGGTACCTCAAACCGGAACTGGAGATCGTCGCCAAGCTGGGCACCAACGGTCCGCCGACACTGCGGGCCCTGCGCCACTACCTGACGTCCCGCACCGACAGCGAGCATGACGAAGGCCCGCCGGACAGTCCCACAGGCACCGGCACCCCGATGAGGAACGCCCCCGGCTCGCAAAATTCGGAAAGCGCGGCGTTCCTGGCCGCGCTGGCGAACCTGCTGCGCGGGCAGAAACTCTCTCCCGAGATGCTCAGCGAGCAGCGGATGCGCGTCACCCGGGATGCGGCCTCGCGCGGGCTGGCGATCGAGTGCCGGCGCCGCGCCAGTGACGGTGACCGCTGGTGGTTCACCTGGGGCGGCGGCGTCTGGCTGTGCGAGGCCGACAACCCCACCGAGGCCGTGGTCCAGGTGAAGGCGGCGCTGCGCACGCTGGGAGCACCCTGATGACCGCAAGCGGGCCGATGGGGTACACCGCCAGGCCCGAGGCCATGGGTGCGCTGATCTCCACCCTGTTCGCCGACCGGCTGTTCGAGCACGGCATCCCCTACCTGCGCGTCGGCCTGATGACGGTCTACGTGCAGGACCGCGCAACCGCGGATCTGGCGAGCATGAAGCGCCGCCCCGCCGACGAGGCCATCGGAGCGGCCCTCGGCGTCGTCGCCAAGATGTGGGACGAGGCGATGACCATGCACGGGCTACTCCGCCGGACGATCGACGAGTGCCAAAGGCAGGTCCGTCTCGAACTTGAACAGACCGTGGACGAGCACATCACGCTCGTCAGAAAGGCAACCCAGGCAGCAGAGCGCGGACCGGACTCCCGGGTGGAGCCCGAACGGGCCGAGATCGACAGGCACGACCGGTTGCAGGCCCAGATGCGCACCTTGGGTGCGGACCCGATCCCGCAACGCTCCGGACCGCCGTAGAGATCACGCCCCGAAGCGCGGGGAGGGGCACGCTCCGGGGCGCGGGTCCTGGAACCGCCGGCGCTCGCGCGGTTCCAGGACCCATCCAGGCCCCAGACGAAAGCCGCCACCCTCATCCGTTCCTGTCCGGTCCTCCATCTGGTCAGCCATGCAGCTCTCACCCTCGCCGCTACGCTCGGTGAGGCGCCGTCCACCGTCCCGACATCCCGGAAGACACCGACATGACCATCGTTCCCATGGGTTCGAGCAGCCCTCTGGCGCCCGCCGCCGCGTACTTCGAGAACGCGCTGCCCGAGCGAGCGCTGCGGCTCGGTGGACGCGCCAGCCACCTCGCCCGCGCCTACGCCCGGCGCGTCATCGACACCCTCGCAGCCGTCATGCCCGGCCTGGACATCGAGTACGTCCCCATCGAGACCTCGGCGGACCGGCACAAGGGCGACCTGTCGGAGCTGGGCGGCAAGGGCCTGTTCATGAAGGAGATCGACAAAGCGCTGATGATGGGCCAGATCGACGCCGCCGTGCACTGCATGAAAGACGTCCCCGGCGACGTCCCCCTGCCCAAGGAATTCGTCTTCGCCGCCTACCTCCAGCGAGACGACGTCCGCGACGCCGTCGTCTTCCCCGACGGCTCCAAGCACGCCACCATCGGCGACCTCCCGCCCGGAGCGCGTATCGGGACCTCCGCCGTCCGCCGCAAGGCCCAGCTCCTGCGGACGCGGCCCGACCTCAACGTGCAGCGGTTCCGCGGCAACGTCGTCCCGCGGCTGACCCGCCTCGATGAGGAGCGGGAGGTGGACGCGCTGGTCCTGGCGGGCGGCGGCCTGGCCAAGGTCGGTATGCAGCACCGCATCTCGCAGCTTCTCAGCCTGGACGAGATGTGCCCCGCCATCGGTGCCGGAGTCGTCGGCGTCCAATGCCGCAAGGCCGACGAAGGCATAGTCGAACTCCTCCAGGTCATCGACGACGCCCAGACCCGCACCCACATCCTCGCCGAGCGGACCATGCTGCACGCGCTCCAAGGGCACTGCAACAGCCCCATAGCAGGGCACTGCCACACCACCGACGACGGCCAGCTCAGCCTCATCGGCATGGTGTTCAGCCGCGACGGCGCGACCTTCGCCTACGCCCACGAGTGGGACACCCCCGAACACGCCTACGAACTGGGCGCCTTCGTCGCCGCGAGCCTGACCCGCAAGAACGCCCGAAGCATCATCGCCGGCACCCGCCTGCACTGAACCCCTGTGGCTACGAGATCGTCGGGTTCCAATGGTGCGACCAGCGCACCCTCAACGAGTGGCTTCACCCAACCATCGCCGAACGGGTCCGGCTCACCCTGCAAGCCTAACGGCGAGGCCAAACCCTCTTCACCGAACAGGGCAGGACTCCTGAAAGCTGACCGGGAGATGTTCGCACTCAGAAGTCGACCGTCCCAGTCGGGGGAAACCAGAACGTCCCCTGCGGAGTCCAAGAGGGTGACACGCTCGAATCGTGCCCCGGGAGTCCACGATGCAACCCAGTTCCTCTCGGCCACCGGCGTCCGATGGCCAAGCGCCCCCCGGGGAAGTAGGCGGACCGCGTTTGGTGCCTATTGGCGCAGCATTGGCCGGGGCCTTGGTGATGGCCGTAGTAGGGGCAGCCGGCCTTGTAGTGTCGATTCTGCTGATCCTGGGAACGCCGGGGCTTCAAACTTCCCAAACGGTGCCTCTCGTACAGTTTTTTGATGTGATTAAGCTTGCGTTCGCTGCAATTGCTGGGGTGGGTGGAGTAATCGCGTTGGTCGTTGCCTATCGGCGGCAGCGTGTAACTGAGGCAGCGGCTCGCCTGGAGCACGCCAAAGAGGACCGCGAAACAACCCGCCTATTCAACGAGCGTTTTGCCGCCGCATGCGGTCAACTAGGAGACGAGAGCCCGGCGGTCCGGCTGGCGGGGGTCCATGCCCTTGCCGGGCTGGCCGACGACTGGCCTGCCGGTCGCCAAACCTGTATTGATGTTCTCTGTGCTTACTTGCGGATGCCCTATGAGGAGGAACCTCCGGCCGATGCCACAGTCGAACGCTCGATCCGCTTGCGTTCGATGGGCGAGGTACGCCGAACGATCTGGGCAATCATCGGCACGCATCTGCGAGGCGGAGCGGGTTCATCTTGGACAGGGCATAATTTCGACTTCACGGGCGCTGTGATCGACTGCGACGTCCCGTTCTTCGACATCGAAATCTCAGGTGGCGTCATGACTTTCAACAGCGCTCGCATCATCCGCGGCAACGTATGGCTCCACAATGCCAAGCTCTCAGGCGGCGAAGTTGTATTCGCCAACATTGAACTACTCGGTGGAGAACTTTCGTTTCAAGGCGCCATCTTCGAGGGTGGCGTCATCTGGTTCGTTGGAGCAGACTTTTCGGGAGGCGAGCTATCATTTGGCTTGACTCACTTCTGCGGCGCAGAGGTTTGGTTTCCAAA
Source organism: Actinomadura chokoriensis (assembly GCF_041463665.1). GTDB lineage: Bacteria > Actinomycetota > Actinomycetes > Streptosporangiales > Streptosporangiaceae > Spirillospora > Spirillospora chokoriensis_A. The sequence continues at coordinate 9,444 of NZ_JAXCEJ010000026.1, read as the reverse complement.
AGCACAATTCTCCGGAACCGAAGTATGGTTTGACCGTGTCCGCTTTTCCGCAGGAAAAGCATACTTTGGGGACGCGCAGATTTGTGGCAGCGAAATCACGTTCGAAGAAGCACGGTTTGAGGGCTGCGAAGTCAACTTGCGCGCTGCGACCGGCGTCGACGTTACCGCTCTTGGCCTACCACCTTCGGCACCGGGGCTCCTGCTCCCAGCAGGCACGTAACCCGCCACCGCGCGCACGGGGCCGCACCCGCCACCGCGCGCACGGGGCCGCACCCGCCACCGCGCGCACGGGGCCGCACCCGCCACCGCGCGCACGGGGCCGCACCCGCCACCGCGCGCACGGGGCCGCACCCGCCACCGCGCGCACGGGGCCCGGGTGGCGTTCCGCCTACCCGGGCCCTGTCGCGCGTCGTGCTGATGTCCTGCCGGTCTACCAGCGGCGTTTGATGCCGCCGCCCATGAGTCGGCACGCGCGCTCGTCGTCGCCGTCCAGGAAGATGACCGGCAACTCGGTGACGCCGGTCTGCCGGGCCTTGTGGATCCGGTGCCATCCGTCGATCACGATCGGTGTCCGCACCTCGGGGAGCGGCACGGCCAGCAGCGGGCGGGACAGGTCCACCGTTTCCGCGTAGTCGTGGTCGATGCGGATGAGTGCGCCGAGCGCGCCGATCTCCGACACGTTCGCGAGCGTGACCGGGTAGCGCGTGGCCGCCCGTGCGGCGAGCGTGACGTCCCATGCCCACCCGAGCAGGACGAACACCTGGTCGCAGGGGTCGTGTTCCGTGTCGTTCGAGGTCGTGCCGGTCGTGTCACCGGACATGTAGCGTCTCCTTCGTCATGACAACCTCATTGCGTGGGTGGGGTCGTGAGACCCCGCGTCATGACGGGGCGGACGGGCTGCTACCCGTCCGCCCCGCCTATGGGTCACGCGGCGTTCGTGCTGTCCGCGTCGCTTCCGGTGTCCGTGCTGGTGGTGGCCGGGCTGGCCGCGCGGAAGCGGCGGGGCCGCTCACAGGTCAGGACGGCCTCGCCCCGTCCGACGAGGGTGTCGAGGGCGTTGGCGACGGCCCCGGATGACCGGTCCAGGACTTTGGCGATCTCACCGGGCGTGAATTCCAGGTCGGGGAACGCGTTCAGGTGCCCGGCGACCAGGGGCCGCAGCGGCGACGGTGCGCCACGGTCGCCGGTCGCGCGTGGCGTCCGCGTCCCGGTGCCCGTGCGGGTGCCGGTGGTGGCGCGCGTGGTGCGGCGGACGCTACCGGCGTAGCGCGCGATGTCTTCCATGCCGTTCGCGATCCGCTCGTCGTCGTCGGCCGCGATCGCGGCGAGGGTGGTGGTGACCGTGCTCAGAAGGTCGGTCAGGATCACGCGGGCGGTTTCGCGCTGCTCGGCCTTGCGCAGTTCGGCGTCGACCCGTGCGCGCCGTTCGGCCTCCTCGTCTTGTGCCTTGCGCAGCGCGTCGGCCGCCGCCGCGCGCCGGTCGGCCTCGTCCGACAGGACTTGCATCGCGGTAGCGAGGGTGTCCGGTGAGATGACGCCCGTCCCGGTGGTGGCGTCCGGTGCGGTCGTGGTGTCGGTGGCCGTGTCGTCCGCCGGGGCGGACGGGGCGGCGTCACCGGTCCCGGTGGTGGCCGTGGGGGCGACCGGGGACCACACGTCAGGGGTACGGCCCCGACCGGTGCCCTCACCGGCCGCCCGGACCGCGCGCCCGGCGTCGGCGAACGCTGTCAGGGCTTTGGTCACGGTCGCGCGGCTGGTGCCGGACGCCTCGGTCAGCGCGGTCACCGTCGCGCCGTCCGGCGCGGCGTTCAGCGCGTCCCACACGGCCCCGGCCGCCCCGGTCGGGCGTCCGTCCGCCGTGCCGTTCGCCGGGGCGGTGGTGGCCGTGTCAGCGGTCGCGGTGGTGTTGGTGTTCGCCATTGTTTTCTGCCTCCTGAATTGCGGACGATTCGGCGGGGCTTTCCCGCCCGGCGTCGTCCGCCATGACGACCATTTCTCGACGTCACGGCGAATGCAACACGGAGCGCCGACGAATTTTGTCGCCGGAACGGCTGGAGAGGCTTACCTCAGTAAACAATAATTTAATGATCGGACCGGCCCTGGCGGCCTTGGCCGAAGCTCGGCACCAATCCTCGAACGTCATTGCGTCGGACTCGCGCGTTCTGGCTCGGCATGTCGGGAGGAGTCGACTCGTGCCGTGAGGCGGGCGTTTCTCGTTCTCCTTCCATGCGGCGGCAGTGCCGCTGGTGTCCATGAAGGCTTTAGTGGCTGGCAGGGAAAGGCGGGAGGTATTTGCCCACAGGAAGTCGACGAAGAATTTTTTCTTGTGAGCGAGCACCCCCTATGCATGTTCCCCTTGGGGGATATCCGGGCGCACCGCCGCCCCACCCGGGGCGCGCGTTGACCTGCGGCGACACCGATGACAGGGCGGGGTGCCCATAGACAACCCCCCGATCACTCCCCCGATCGCACCCCCGGTTGCCCAGCTACTTCGGTCTCGCGGACGAGCAAAGGTCCCGCCCGCACCTGACCAAGGTGCAGACGGGACCTGGGCTTGGCCCTAGCCTGGAGGGCGGGACCAGCCTGGTTTGGACAGGCTGGTCCCGCCTATGCGGCCGGGTTGACCGGCGTGACCTGCGGCGGGTCGTCGTGCGGCTTGTCGACGCAGATCAGGTCCGCCCAGACGGTGTGCCCCTCACTCGGGTTTCCGTGGACGCCGAGCATCGCGGCGAGCTGTGAGACGGCCCGCAGCCCTCTCCCGCCCTCGCTCTCGACCGGTCCGTTGAGCGGGTCGTGCCTCACGGTCGGGAAGCCGCCGCCACCGAGGTCACTGACGCCGACGTAGGCCAGGCCGCCGTGGACCAGCTCGACGGCGAACTGCCCGCCGTGCTGGCCCGATCGAGTGTGGCGTACCGCGTTCGAGGCGAGTTCGGTCACCACGAAGCCCACGTCCGAGGCGATCGTGGTCTCGGCGAACAGGAACATGGCGAACTGCCGCGCCAGTGGAATTTGATCCGCCCGCCCTGGGAAGACGCGCCGCCAGGACATCGACGCGCCCATCACCGAGGCCGTGGGTTCCAGGTTGAATCTCGGCATTCCTTGAATCCTCCCGATCGGCCACCCCGCCGCCGCATTCTTATTAGCGGCGAATTCACGTGGCGAACCGGTCACCATCAAGGAACAGCTCGCATCGATTAGTCAAGCCGGGAATACTCCTTCATCGAAGCAGTGCACTTGATGCACAACATGCGCAAACTTCCAGATAATCCTGAAGTGGAGTCCACCGGGTTCGATGAAGTCCGGTTTACCTGGCGCCGGTCGGCGCTGGTGTGTTGATGGAACAGATCCGCGGCGATCCGCGCGATCGGCCGATCGGACTTCAGCGCGAGCCGCACGGCCCGGTCCCGGAGTTCTTGGGGGTACTTGCGTGGTGCTGCCATCGCGGTGATTCTCCTCCCTGCCAGCCAAGATCATGACTGGCTTGAAGGGCTTCATCGAACCCGGTGGACTCCAGTGGCCGCCCGGCCCGGCTTTTGCTGTGTGTGGGTGTGTTGTGCTCGTGGTTACGCCTGGCGGGTAGAGCGGCGGAGGGCGGGCGCGTGCGGGCGTCGTAGAAGCCCCACCGGGACACTCCGAGCGCAAGACAAGCCTGCTTGACCGGGATGCCCTCAACCGCCAACTCGGCCACGAGGGCGAACCGGGCTTTTGGCGGCACCACCTGCTCGACCGCCGCGGTGGCCTTGCGCAGGATCTTCACCTCGTTCCCAGCCCAGCAATCCGCGCTCGGGCCTCGGCCAAGGCAGCCGACTCGATCGCCTCCGGACTCGGCGACGTCAGACCCCGGTCGATCAGCAGCGACCACCTGCCGGTGGCGGCCAGAATCCGCTGCTGAACACCGCGCCGCAGGGAAGCCGGCCCCGCAGGCCAGGCACCCCAGAGAGGCGACTACTTGACCCATAGGTCAAAAATCCTGCTACCGTAACGCCATGGGGAGGCCGAAGCAGTTCGATCCGGACGTGGCGGTAGAGCGCGCGATGGACGTGTTCTGGCGGAAGGGGTACGCGGCGACGACACCTCAGGACCTCGTGGACGAGATCGGCATCGGCAAGGGCAGTCTGTACAACACCTTCGGCAGTAAGCACGCATTGTTCGAACGGGCGCTGGCACGCTACCGCGACTCACAGGCCGCTTGGCTGGCGGAGCTCCTCGACCATCCCGGTTCGGCGAAGGACCGGCTGCGGGGCGCCCTGGTCGCCCTGGTCGATCTCGACTTGAGCGACCGGGATCGGCGCGGCTGCATGGCGGTCAACACCGCTGCCGAGTTGGCTTCCTCGGATGCCGGGACGGCCGACATCGTGCGCAACATGTTCGCGCGTACGGAGAGCGCATTCCGGGCGACCGTGGAGGAAGGCCAGCGGGCCGGCGAGATCGACGGCGGACGCGACGGGGAGGCGGTGGCTGCCTGGTTGCTCGCAACGGTCATCGGCATGCGAGTAATGGCGAAGACCGCCGAGGACGCCACGCAGTTGAGGCGGGTCGTGGACGCGGCGATGGAGGCACTGTAATCAGCCCTGTCGGGGGTGATGGATTTTTCGTGGGCAAATTTTGTACTTTCAGTTCAAAAATCTGCAAGGAGGAGTCTGACATGGAACTCGATCTCGTCGGGAAAACAGCGGTCGTCACCGGAGCCAGCCGAGGTGTCGGCCTTGCGATTACGCGGCAGCTCATCGCCGAGGGGGTCCGAGTGGTCGGCGCGGCCCGAACGATCACGGCCGAACTGAAGGGGACCGGGGCTCACCCGGTCGCGGCCGACCTGAGTACACCGGAAGGCGCCGAGCAGTTGGCGGCGCAGGCACTCGCCGAACTCGGCGGCGTGGACATCCTGGTCAACAATCTAGGCGGCGGAGACGCATTCGCCCTGGATGGATTCCTCGCGACCGACGACGCCCTGTGGGCACAGAGCTTCGAAGTCAACCTGTTCGGGACGGTCCGGGTCTCCCGCCGACTGCTGCCGAGCATTGTGGAACGCCGCGGCTCGGTGGTGAACATCTCGTCGATGAGTGCGCGCCTGCCGGGCACGGGCCCGATCGAGTACGCCGCCGCGAAGGCGGGCCTCAACGCGTTCGGCAAGGCGCTGTCCGAGGAGTTCGGCCCCCAAGGCGTACGCGTGAACACCGTCTCCCCCGGCCCGACACGTACCGGCATGTGGGAGGACGACAACGGCTTCGGTGCCCGCCTCGCCGAGGCGAACGGCGTCGAGCACCGCGACTTCGTGGCCGGGGTACCCGCAGCGATGGGCATGACGACCGGCCGCATGGTCGAACCCGACGAGGTCGCGGCCGTCGTCGCGTTCCTTGCCTCAGACCGCGCGGCGAGCATGACCGGCGCCGACTACCTCGTTGAGGGTGGCGGCATCAAGGCGGTGTGAGACGCATGCCGGCGCCCTATACCGCTCCCACGACGAAGAGTGGAAGATGATCTTACTTAGCGTGGAGTCCAGGGTAGCGGGGGGCTCACGTTCCCGCTGATCAAAGAGTTTCGTCGGTAGCCCATATCCACAGGCTGCTGACCAGTCACTGTCGAACTACAAGCGTTGACGACAACCGCGGACGCCTTGAGGATCTCGGGTTGGGCGCCGCTGCGGCCCGTAGGTTGGCGGCTGTGAGCGGCTCGCCGTGCCCGCGAACGGTGCTGGACAACTCCATCCCGTCCGCGTGCGCCTGCCGGGCCGGGCTCATTGAACCAGGGTGAGCAGGTCAGGTCGCTGATCACGTAGCCATCTGGTGATCCATGCGCCGTCGGTTTCGGCGAGCCCGAGGGACGGGGCGTCGATGAGGCGACGCAGCATCATCAGCGGCAGCAGCGCAGCCAGTGCGTCCTGGTCGACGGCGTCCTGACCGTAGCCGTCCAGGAGGGGCCCGGGTTGCGCGCCGCGCGGCATGTCGACGGCCAGTGACCAGGCGAGGTCGAGCATCGGCGGCCCGGCCTCGGTCGCGCCCGGGTCGAGCAACCCGGTCAGGACGTCGCCGTCGAACAGCGCGTTATGGCAAACGGCGACGTCGCCATGGATCGCGGTGATGGGGAACCCTCGGCATGCTGCGTCGAAGTGTTCGGCGAGGGTCGGGTAGGCGTCTGGTCTGGAGGTCCGCGCCCAGCCCAGCAGGACGCCCAGCGCGCCGGGATCGTCCAGCCGCAGGCTCTCGCCTGGCGGCCGGAAATGCCAGAGCCGGAGCTGGCGTCCCAGGTCTCGCTGGCGTGCGGGTGTCGGACGGTCCGCAGGCACGCCCGGGAGGCGTTCCAGAACGGCCCACCACGCCTCCCCGACCCTGCCCGCGTCCAGCAGACGAGGCGCCAGGACGCCTGCCGTGGCGCGTAGTTCCTCAAATGCGCGGACGGTCTCCAGTCGTTCGTGCAGCCGTCGGCGCACCTTCACCACCGTCCGCGCGCCCGGCACGACGCCGTCGGAACCCAGCGTCGCCAGCGCGGCGGCGAGGTCGCGTGGGCCATCGAATGCCGGGCTGGCCAGTGCGCCGCGGATCGCGGCCTCCACGAGGGTCTCGGGCACGCGGCCGGTCGGGATCAGCGCGCGGCGGTCGCCGACGTCCAGGGGCCCGCAGATCGGTACTTGTAGCCGGGACAAAGCCTCCGACCAGCGGCGTTGCGCCGACTCGGGATCGTCCAACCACTCGATGGCCGCGAAGTCGGCGTCCAGACCGGCCCATGACCGGGTGACCGGCCCCCAGACCGGAAGGCAGTCCTCACCCAGCCTCCGTGCGGTCCGTGCGGCCTGCTGGGTGCGTCCGCCCGAGGCGTCCAGCAGGACCTGCAACGCCTCGACGGGCAGCAGTTCACGGGAGGCCCCGAGTTCACCGAACCTTCGCGCCGCCGCGTCCAGCAGATCGGCGGCGGTGTGGCGCTCGCCTCGCAGCGCCCGCGCCATCGCCTCGGCCATGTCGCACTGGGCGAGCCCGATCGCTTCGCCGGCCGAGCTGTTGAGTTCACGGGCGCGGCCAAGAAGCGACAGCGTGCGGTCGGGGTCGAACCACATCAGCGCCAGCAGCAGATGCCGCAGCGCGCGAGCTTCCCACAGGGGCGCGTTGGCCTCCCGTGCCGCCTGCAACGTCGATTCGAAGAAGCGAGCAGCCTCGGCGAACCGGGCGCTCTGCAGGTGGGCGTGGCCGAGAAGGTCAGCGGCCCGCACCTCGTCCGGCCCGGCCTGGGACGCGCCGTCCATCAGCCGCGACACAGACCGGTAGTCGCTGCGGCGTAGGGCATTGTCGGCAAGGCCGAACCGCGCGCTCGCCCCGATCAATGACGTGGCCTCGATCCCGGACAGATGGTCGGCGGCCTCCTCGACCTGGCCGACGATGTGCGCGCGGCTCGCCAGCTCGTGCCGGTAGTAGTCCGCGAACGGCCCGTCGGGTTCACCGATCAGCTCGCGCAGTTCGCGGTAACGGTCCTCGGCGTTCATATCGCCGCGTGCGGTCAGCCGCGCCACGGCGGTCAACCGGTCCAGCTCCGGCGAGCCCAGCCGCGGCAGGGACGACAGGACTTGCCAGTGCCCGAGAACCGTGAGGCTGTAGGCGACATCACCGAGAGACTCCGGTGCCAGCCGATGCTCGTCCGCGGCATTGAGGACCAGCAGGAACGCGGCCACGCATCGCCTGCTCCGCACACCCAAGGGCAGCGGATGGTCGACGTCGTCGTCCCATACCGCCAGCGCGGCATGCGTTAGATGCTCGATGGCGCGTTCGGCGTTGCGGGTGCGTTCGGTCTGTGTCCAGCCGTCGTCGGTGTCGGCGTCGCAGTCGATGACGCTGCGGCGCAGGTTCTCGTGCAGCCGGTACGGCGGCCACACCGTCTCGTCGCGGCGGACGAACGGGCGCTGCACGAACCTTTCGATCTGCCGCAGCCGCAGATGCGGCAGCACCGCGTGCAGGACGTCCTCGTCGAACGCCTCCAGCAACGACGCGGTCCGCAACAGGTCGCGGTCGGTCGCGGACAAATCCCGCATCGTCCGCAGCACCAACTCGGGAAAGCCCAGCCCGAACACCTCCAGGGGCGGCAGTTCGTCCCGCGCGAGGTACTGCCCGAACAACTCCGCCGACAGATCCAGGTACAGCGGGGACCCGCCCGACCCCGCGATGATCCGCTCCCGGATTGCGGGCCCGATTGCCGGGGTCCCGTCCACGGTGAGCCGTGCCGTCAGATACGCCTCGGCCGATGCCTGGTCGAACCCGCCGAGCCCGAGCTGGTCCTCGTCGGCGAGCCCCGGCCAGCGCCGCTCGCCGCCGTAGGTCAACGCGACGGCCTTGCCCGGGTCGTGCCAGCGCAGCGCGAGCCGTCCGGCCGCGATGAACACCACGTTCGGCATCAGGTACACCAACCGCGAGACCAGGTCCTCCAGGCCGCCGCGTTCGGTGGGTGGACGCTGGACGTTCTCCAGCGTGTCCAGCACGCACAGCGCCAGGGACGGCTGTTTGCGCCGTGCTCGTTCCAGGTCGGCGGCCAGTAGTACCGGCATGTAGCCCAGCATCCGGTCCGGGTCCTGCTCCCCGAGGATCGGATCGAGAGCGGGCAAGTCCGCGCGCAGCCGTTTCAGTCGGGCCTTCTGCGTCGCGGTCCTGCCGAGCAGGTTCAGCGCCCGGTAGGCCACCGATAGCGCACCGAAACCGCCCAGGAGCTGATCGACGGCGGCCCCGACCTGGTCGGCGACGCCGAGGGACTCCGCCGTGGTCTCCTTCCGCAGGAACGCCGTCAGTGACTCCCCCGGGTGCTTGCGCTGCCAGTAGACGGCCAGCGCCACATCGAACGCGGGCCACGACCTGGCCAGCGGCGCCAGGGCGGCACGCACCCGCAGCAGAACGGCCTCGAAACTGGAACTGGCAGGGTCGGCGAAGTCCAGTACCGCATGCGCGCCGCGCGGCGGAAGGCCGTCCAGCTTCCCGGTCACCGCCAGTTCCGCGACGTGCCGGGCCAGCGTGGACTTACCGATCCCGCCCTCGCCGGACACGGCGATGAGGTTGGACGCCGGCCGCTGGAAATCGAGGAGTTCCTCGACGGTCCACGACCGTTCGGCCAGTTGCGCGAACCGGTCCCGAAAGGCTCGGATCGGCCCTTCCCGGTCGGTGAAGACATGTTGGACTTCGAATGGAGCGCGCGGCCCGTAGCTGAAGAACTGGTCGACGTCCACGCCGATAGCCGACCACATCCCCTCCGCCGAGACAACGTCCCTTCCTGCCCAGGCCCGACCGGACGCTCACACAGAAGTTCCCTCGGACACCTGTAGAGCGTCTCGGTGGTGACCGGGTCTGGTCGGTGGGGACTGTACGGTTTTCGGTGTAACTCCTGATCAAGGAGTGACACCTGATGATGACTGAAGTGAAGACGGAGGCCGTGGTGGCCGAGCCCGACGAGAAGCGCGGTCCGGTGGCCGTGGTCGAG
>NZ_JAXCEJ010000025.1:0-110554 GCF_041463665.1 Actinomadura chokoriensis | reverse complement strand
ATCAACCGGCCCTCACCGAACAACACCTCAATCTGCGCACGCTCACCGAGCGTAAGACGACGTCCTGGCACAACAAGATCCTTCCAGAAGGACCTCGTTGCAACAGACACTAGAAACCGCCCGACCCATAACAACAACACGCCGCAGATCAACGAACCGCCGGACGCGCCGACCGGCGCCGGGTCCCGTCAGGGGAGGTCTAGACGGCCGCTCTTCACGGTGTCGAGGAAGGTGCCCCAGGCGCCGGCACGGAAGCCGAGCACCGGTCCGTCCGGATCCTTCGAGTCCCGCGCCAGCACCACCGCCTCGCCCGCGCCGACTTCCACCAGGTTGCCTTGCTCGCCACTGTGGCTGCTCGCCCTCCAGACATCCGCGACCTCAACGCAGTGGCCTTCCTGAGCGCTGTGGCTACTCGTTCGCCATGCTCCGATCTCAACGCACTCACCACCGTTGCCGGTGCTGTGGGTGCTCTTGCGCCACATGACCCGGGAGGTGCCCATGAGGATTACCGATACCTTTTCAAATTGTGACTGTCAAGCCATATCGCGAATCGCTGACGTTAGCAGCGTTCTTGAGTCGTCTCGGCTAAGAGCCTGCGCACGTAGATGGTTAAACACCATCGTGTAGCCGTCAACCTCGTCCGGCTTCTCCAGATACAAGCTTCCTCGCCAGTACTCGACGTACACGACGGCTGGGTCGGCCGGCTCCGGGAACGTGAGGATCCTAAAGCTCCCCTGCATCGAGGGATGGGCTCCGACAGAGAAGGGCAGGACTTGAAGCGTGATATTGGGGCGACGGGAAAGCTGAAGCAGCCTGTCAAGCTGATCACGCATGGCAGGTGCGCCGCCTACCTCCCGACGTATCGCGGCCTCGTTGAGCACGAACCACATGTCTGGTGAGTTCTCAGTTTCGAGAAGGCGCTTCTGCCGCTCCAGACGTAGTTGGATCTGCCGAGTGACCTCCTCGTCGGCTGGTACCGCGGCCTCGGCCAGGTACGTTGCTCGGGCGTACGCCTCGGTCTGGAGAATCCCCGGAACAACCTCAGACTGGTAGTCCTGCATAGATGCCGTCTCCTCCTCCAGCCCGACGTAGACCTGGAACCATGCCGGGATTGTGCCGCTGTACTGGTGCCACCAGCCGCGCTTGCGGGCGTCCTTGGCCACTTGGAGGAGGGCTTCGCGCTCGTCGCCGGTGACGCCGTAGACCTCCAGCATGAGGGAGACCTCGCCGACGCGGGCGCCGCTCTGCCCGGTTTCGATGCGCGTGATCGTCACGGGCGCGCATCCGATACGTTCGGCGACCTGTTCGCGGGTCAGCCCGCACTCCTTGCGCAGGCGCCGAAGTTCGGCGGCGAGGCGGCGCTTGCGGACCGTGGGGCTGCGGCGAGCGGTCACTTCGTCCTCCTTGTATCCGTTTTATGGTGCCTTGAGATCGAGATCAAAGAAACAAACTGCGTTAGTTCAGTTCGTTTCTATTGCAGAACGTACGTCATCCACGCACACTCTGACCGTAGCGAGAATCACGCACGGTAGACGAGCGATCACACAAGAAAGCCGGGTGAATCGTGGTCGTTCGCGTGCCTGGAGAAGGGGCGTCCGACGATGTCAGCGGATCAGCGGCCGCACGCGGTGCGGTTCAGCCTCCTGGCTGATCTGTGTTACCAGCTGGGAGAACGGCAGCAGTGCGCGTCCATGCTCGTCCACCCGAGGGCGGGTGAGGCCGTGCTGTGGGTGCCGGAGCGGGCGTGGCCACGCAAGTGGCTCGGGGTCGCGGCGGTCGACCATCGAGGACGGTGGCTCTACGCATTCGGCGGGCAGTGGTGCATGGCCGGGGACGTCGCAGAGACGGCCGCGCGGGTGGCGTGGGCGGTGCGGGCTCGGTGAAGCACCTGGGAACGTGCGTCATCCCCTCCGCGCCGAGGAACGTGGTGAACGGACGGCGGTGGCTGCTGGGACGGCTCGAACCGCTGCTCGGGGCGGAGCACAGCGCCTGCGATGACAGCGTCCTGCTGCTCTCGGAGACGCTCACCAACGCGATCGTCCACGGCAAGGGCAACCTCGTGGAGGTGGACGCTTACGTGGACACGGCCAACATCCGGATCGAGGTCACCGACGAGGGCGGCAGCACCGTCCCGCATCATCGGGACGACCCGCGCGGTGAGCACGGGCGCGGTCTTCCGATCCTGTCGATGCTCGCCAAGTCGTGGGGGTTCGAGCAGTTGGACGACGGTCGGCTGCGCGTCTGGTTCGAGGTCCCGCACACCGTGCCTCCCGACACCCGCGCCACGCCGCCCGAGACCGCTCCGGCCCCGCCGCGTCCCCGGGACGGAGCCCATGAGGGGGCCACTCTCGCGGCGAACACCTCCGCTCACTCAGTCGATCGTTGACCGCTGGCCTGCACGGGACCCGCCCGCCAGCGGTCCAGGGCAATGAGGGCGATGCCCGCCAGGAGGAGCAGGACGGCGTAAAGCCAGAGGTGGCCGGGTTCGCGGAACAGTTCCGCGCTCGGTCCGCGCCTTCCGGTGCCCTGCCAGTTCGCGAGCAGGCCGCAGGCGCCGATGACGGTCGCGAACATCAGCGGGCCCAGGACAGCTGGCGAAAGGTCGTCCTGGGTCAGCCAGACACCGAGGGACGCGATCGCGACGGTGACCGTGGCGCCGAGGAGGGCGAACATGAGGACCGTCATGCCGTCCGGACGGATCAGCATGGTCACGGCGAGCGCCAGGGCGCAGGCGGCGCATCCGGCGAAGGCGGCCCAATGACGCCAGGACGGGAACGCGGCGACGGCCCCCACCACCACGCCGAGCGCCACCAGGAACCACATGCGCACGAGGCTCGAACGCTCCGCCTGGATCAGCGCGCTCGCCGGGCCGGAGATGCCGACGACGATCGCCGACGCGACCACGGTGCCGGCCACCGTGCGAAGTCCCGCCAGGGCCGCCGCGGCCAGGCCCACGCAGAGCAGCAGCCAGCACGCGGCGACGCCGAAGCCGCCGTTGACCGTCTCCATGGCGGCAGCCGGGACGAACGCGAGGACCGCGACCATGGCCGCGACCGCCGTCCGGACGCCCATCGCGGGCTCGGCATCGGATGGTGCTGCCAGTTCAGGACGTCCGTCATAGCGGTAGTACAGACCCAGCGCCAGGAGCGCCCCACCGATCGCGGTGGCCAGGAACGCGAGATGGAGCAGGACCTGGACGGCCTCAGCGAAGTCGATCGGGTAACCGCCGGGCCGCACGATCGCGATGTGCGCGATCCACACGTCGGTGGACGCGCCGAAGACCTGCGCGCCCACCCCTGCCCCGATCAGCACCGCACCCGCACCGGGCGCACCGATGTGGACGAGCCGGAGCCCGGCGGCCAGCGTCCCCAGCAGTACCAACTGCGCCCCGGCCGTGACCGAGCCGAAGTAGAACCAGGCTGCACCGCTGAACAACTCGTTCCGGGCCACGACGTACACGAACTCGGTGGGGATCGTCAGCGCCACACCCGCGACCAGCAGCCACGGCCAACTCCACCGCAGCGACCACAACATCGCCGCGAACCCGGCGGCCGTCACCACCGCGATCACGGCGGCCTGCCCGGCCGACACCACGCCCGGGTTGATGCGCAGGACGTCCGCGAACCCGGCCGCGCGCCCGACGCCACCCCTGGGCCGCGCCGAGTTGGCGACCGCGCCGAGCGTCCCGACCGCACACAGCAGAACAGCGCCGATCACCCACGGACCGCCCGTGTTGAGCAGCATCCGTTTCCTCAAGGGGTTGGCCGCCATCGCACTCCTACGGTCCGTAATCGTCCGCCCAGGAGACGGAACAGGCGGCTTTGCGCGGTGATCCGGTAACGCCACCGCGCTGAACCGGCGGCCTGGTCACTGGTCGTCGTTCCGGTGGTCGTCCCGTTCAGCGAGTCGTTGGAGGTTCTTGCGGACCTGCCAGGCGGCGGCCGCGACGCGTGCCATGCTCGGAGCAGGCCGGGTGGGACGCCGCGCGATGGGCGTGTCGGGCGCGTAGCGCATGACCGCCTGGGCCAGGCTTTTCGCGTCGAGTCGCCAGCCCTGGATCTCTCGCTCCACCAGCGACGGCTCGGCGATCAGGCGGGAGATCCAGGGCGTCAGGACCGCCTCGGTGAACTCCTGCTCGTCCGCGGTCGGCGGTGGCAGGCCCGGTGGCCTGGGCGAACGGCCCATCCGGTTGGTGACGCCCGCGGCGTTGAGCTCGACCCCCACACAGGGGCGGCGCCCCTTTCGGTTGTTGGCGCCGCGCACGATCCGGTCGAAGGTCACGATGCAGTCGATCCAGGACCAGGGGATCAATTCTGGTCGAGCCCCTGCGCTGGTGGGGCCGAAGTAGACGCCGCCTGCGTCCACGGCGAACGACACCTCCCGCCGACGTACCGACCTCGCGATGAGGACGGCGAAGGACGCGCTCACCGCACTGAACACCGCCAGCCCGAGGACGATGCCGGGCCCGGGATCCCGAACGGCCTGGTAGAGGAGGAACACGTCCCCAGCGCCGAGGGCCACCAGGGTCGGCAGATTGCCGCGCCAGCTCTGCCGTGCGATATAGGCACCGTCGGTGAACCCGTGGGGAGTGTCGTCGGGTCTCATGAGCAGCATTCCCGCGCCGACCTCACGGACGGCGGCAACAACGAGGACCAGCGGCCTGACGCGCGGTCCTCCTTCCCCGCCGCACGCTCATCGCGGCGGTCCGTACCCGCGGGGTCGCCGCGGGCACGGACCGGTTGAACGGGCTCAGCGTCAGAGCTCGCTGTAATTCTTCGACACGATGTACTCGTTCTGAATCATCGTGTTCTTGCCGGCCGCCGAGGGGAATCCACCGACCTGGTTGACCAGCCAGTCGGCGACGCCGCCGCCGAACAGGCACCCCTTGGCGCCGGGCACCGCGAAGGAGTTACCGACGTGCTTGGCCTGCAGCACCGGCGGCGACGAGTCCGGCCGCGCGATCGAGACGCCCTCGCCGGTGATGGGCGTGTTGGGGGCCGGCGGGCTGGTGGTCCCGGTGGTGAGGGCCACCCTGATCGGGTTGCTGTTGGAGCCGACGTAGCAGTTGCTTCCGAGGAGCGGGTTGACGAGCTTGATCTTCAGCCCGATGTTGATCTCGAAGTTGTCGCTGACCGGCATTTCGAAGGCGCCGGCGTACTCGACCTTGGCGTACACGGCCGACAGGAGCGGATCACCGAACAGGCCGGGTTGGACGAGCATCTTCGGGGCGTTGATCCCGCCGAAGACGTTCTGGGTCTCGAAGGTGTCAAGATTGAACGTGGTCGCCCACGTGATCCTGATCGGTTCCTCGATCTTCTGGTCGAAGTTGCCGACCTTGAAGGTGCCGCTGGTGACCACAGCCACCCAGCACTGCGAGTAGTCCGGCGACGCACCGGCCGGGAGGGTCGGGCAGTCGGAGAAGCTGAAGCTGGCCGGGATCGGGTCCGGGTTGGCCGCCGAAGCGGACGAGGCCAGACCGAAGGTGAGCAGCGCAGCACCGAGCACGGCGGGAAGCGCCAGCCGGGAACTGCTTCTCCGGAAACGAATCGACTTCACCAGTCCGTCCTTTCTTCTTGCCGGGAGAAACGGACACAGAGCGCCGGACGGCCACAGCGTGATCCCAGCCGACGCGGAACCGTAAGGCGGATCTCGACGAGATAGATCCATGATTCCCAACCGGAGAGTAATACCGAAACAATGTTGATTTCAATACACCGCAAGGCCCGATTATGAAGATTTTTTCGCCTTGTTAGCGAATATCAATAATGAACACCCGGGAGTAATCGTTATTGTCACCGACTGCATATCGCCAGCGCTTGGTGCTCAGCCCGGACTCCTTCGCGACATGTTCGTCACATGGCGGATGGCGGGGTGGAGCTACCGTACTCGCTGCAGGCCGTCGTCGGCCTGCAGCGAGCCGGCCTGGCCCTGCCGTCACCCGGGGTGGTGCGGGCAACGATGCGGCCAGTCCTGGGGGGCCTGGGGACTTCCGGCACGAAATGATCAGATCGCGCCGGAACGAAAGGCCCATGGCGATGGCAGGTTCGGTCAGGGCGACGTAATCCGCTGGGCCGGACGGAAGACGAAATCGCCCTTGAATGAATTGAAGCCGTTAAGCGGGTCCGTGAACCCCGGAATACTGCACGTTGAGTTCACCGAAGGTTTCAAATTATACACATTCCCGGAGAGGGTTCCGTTGCCATAGGAGCCTCCGATATACCCGGGGACTTCACGCGGCCCCGGGAAAATAATTCCCGACAAGTTGTCGGATATCCGCAGCGTGCACGGCTCCCCTCCGCCGACATCCACGGCCGCGTTGAGCAGGACGCCGTTGATCTGCATCGCGGACTGGCCAGTCGTCGGATCAATGGTCATGTTCAACCACAACGAGCCGTCTTGGGTGACCTTGTTCTTTACTTGATAGACGGTGCCATCCGACCCCTCTACCTCGCAGCCGTCGAGGGACATATCGCCCTTACCCAGCCTGAAGCGCGACTGCCAATGCCCCCGTTCGAGATCGAGCCGCATGGTCGCCGACTCGCATCTGAACTCCGCATTGTCCCCGACGTAGCCCAGGGTGAACGGTTTTGCTACTGCGGTGACAACCCCACCCGGGTCTACAGTAAAGGTCTGAGGAAGGGCACCCGCGCCATCCACGCAACGGTTACCAGTGGTGACTTGGCACCAAATTCCCGATTCAAGATTCGCATAGTTTCCCGACCCGGAGACGCTCGCGGTAAGGATGGGGCTGAGATCTTCGGTCACTCCACAACCAGAGAAGGAAGGAATCGTGACGTTTTCAGCGATGAGCGACTGCCCACTGTCGTACTGAGTCGTCCCGGTTTCCAGAGTTCCCATGAATCCAGTCGCAGAAAGCGAGGTGGGGCTTGTCATACATTTATCGCCGAGATCGAGCGGAACTCCATTGACCTCGGCCTTGCCCGCCTTGACGCGCACGTATGCACTGGCTTTGAGCTGTTGTCTATCGACAGCCGGATCCGGTATATCGATCTCAGTAGAAAGTTTCTGAAGAATCCGCAGGTTGCCTGTGATCGGACCATTCGCGCCAGTCTTCGGAGAACCAACCTGAACAGCTTCTGCCACTGCGCGTGTCGGCATGAAACCGAAACCCAGCATCGTGGCGGGAGTTGGATAGGTACGGTTGATGAAATACCCGCGAAAATCCGTCCAGTTCGGCCCGAAAAGTAGATCCCCCAAATAGCTTTCAGTCAGCACCCGCACATTATTTTCGAAAGCGACAGGAGCGGCGTTTCCGACCTTCTTGATGTTGAAGTACCCCGTGGCCTTGATGCAGTACATCAGCCCAGCGTCAGTGCCGGGATTCAGCCCGTCCGGATTTTTCGGGGAATCAAAGATCTCCCTCAGTTTGGGATCTTCGTAGTTGATGGCGTACCGCGGATCTTCCCCACGACCAGGGATCAGCTTGCACAATCCCTCCTGGGAGGCGGTGGCCTGACGGGGTGCCGCGCTCGACGCGCCAGGGACGGTCCCCTCGTCCCCACGCTGGACCCGTACGCTCCCGAGCACCGGCGCCTTCTCCGCCGCGCAATGCAGCGCCAGTCCCGCCGCGTCCTTCCCCGTCGTCGTGTCACCCGGCACCAGCGACAAGTCCACTGCCCCGGCGGACCACGACAGCCCGCCCGGCGCCTCGGGAACCACCGGCGGTGCCACCCCGCTGCCGGTCAGGTGCACGGCCCCGTCACCACGTGGCGGTGCGGCCGTCAGAGCGAAGGCCGGCCACCCGGCGCGCCGATCGCCACTCGGCCCGTGGACCGCGACCTGGATTTCCGCGACCCCCCCGAGCGCAGGGGAAGGCGCGGACGATGGGGTGACGCTCGTCGCCGGTGGCGTCGATGCTCCACCGGGGGAAATCGCCGAAACTTCCTTCACCAACTCGGGAGGGAGATCCACGTCGATCTTGATGGTGCCCAGTTGGATCGGCTGGCCGACGGTCCCAGTCGACGGCACAGTCGTTTCGATCCGCAGCGCCACATCATGTGTTCCGGACTTACCGGAGCAAACAAGCCCCATGTCGAAGCCGATGTCCGCGATCGCCGGCGGGACCGCCACCAATGCGCTACCACTCACGGCAAGGCCCACGACCGCCGCGATCCGCGCGGCGCCTCGGAACACCTGGTGCATTTCACATCCTTGATCGACGGGGAACCGCACCCGGGCGGCGAGCGCCCGGGTGCGGCTTCGGTCAGAGGCGTGCTCTCACGTGCGAATGACGGTCGGGCCCTCCTTGTTGGTGGAGTTGACGCCCCTCAGTTTGATCGTGCCGGCGAGCGTGGCCGTGTCACCGTTCTTGACGATGTTGGTGGGGCAGGTCGCGGAGACGCCGGTCGCGATCAGGTTGTTGGTGGCCGTGATCGGCAGCGAGAGGGTGCTGGGAAGTCCAGTGTTGATCGGGTTGGGGTTGGTGTGCGTACCGTTGATGAACCCGTTGGTGGCGGTCGAGCCCTGGAACGTCGCAGAGCACGGGATGCTGGGGATGTTCACCACGACCCTGACGCCGCTCAGCTGACCGGGTGTGACCCCCGAAGCGGTGTTGTTCGCGGTGGAGAGGCTCCACGGCAGATTCTGCGGCGTCACCGTGGCAGGCAGGTTGAGAACCTTGCAGTTGCTGAACGTCAGACCGGTAACCGAGCCGATGGGGTCTGCGGGGGCGGCGACGGGGTTGCCGACCTTCACCGTTCCGGTGGCCGTCAAGGCCTTCACACCACTCAGGTCGACGCAGGTCAGGACCCCGCCGCTTTTGGCTGTAGCCGCGACCGTACCGCTGTTCTCTCCGGTGATGGGCTGGACGGAGGGCGAGGGCACGCCGGGCATGGTGACGACGATGGTGGAAGCCCAGGCGGGGGCCACGGTGAGGGCGGTGGCGGTGGCCGCGACTGCGGTAGCGGTCAGGGCTGTTCTGGTGATCTTTCGCATGTCAGTCCGTTTTCCCTTCGGGGGGTGGTTTCTTCTACTCGCAGGGACATTGACCGCGTTCTACAGGTCGAACTCCTCCGGGTTGACGGGAGCAGAACCCAAAAGCCGAACTCCTTCGGCTTCACCGCAAGACCACCCAGTCCTGCCGTACTAATATCGGAATATACCCGCCAGTAGCGCACTTCTCAAGAAGCCGTTCGACTTCATCTTCAAGAGGCCGCCGATCCCGCTCAAGGTTTGTCATAAGATTAGTATTCGATCAAGCCAGATTTATCATCGAATTCGAATCCCTTGAACGATTCAAGAGCGCACGGCCGATCGTGCCCTCCCCCTCGCCCGCACCAAGCATCCCCAGGCGCTGCCGCTCGGCAGGGTCGTCGAGATGCCGAGCGCCCGGGTGCGGCTTCGGTCAGAGGCGTGCTCTCACGTGCGAATGACGGTCGGGCCCTCGTGGAGCGTGGAGTTGACGCCCTTCAGTTTGATCGTGCCGGCGAGCTTGGCCGTGTCACCGTTCTTGACGATGTTGGTGGGGCAGGTCGCGGAGACGCTGGTCGCGATCAGGTTGTTGGTGGCCGTGATCGGCAGCGAGAGGGTGCTGGCGCCCCCAGTCGGGTTGGTGTGCGTACCGTTGATGAACCCGTTCGTGGCGGTCGAGCCCTGGAACGTCGCAGAGCACGGGATGCTGGGGATGTTTACCACGACCCTGACGCCGCTCAGCTGACCGGGTGTGACCCCCGAAACGGTGCTGCCCGTGGTGGAGAGGCTCCACGGCAGATTCTGCGGCGTCACCGTGGCAGGCAGGTTGAGAACCTTGCAGTTGCTGAACGTCAGACCGGTAACCGAGCCGATGGGGTCCGAGGTGGGAGGAAAGGTGGTGGGGCTGCCGACCTTCACCGTTCCGGTGGCCGTCAAGGCCTTCACACCACCCAGGTCGACGCAGGTCAGGACCCCGCCGCTTGAGGCGGTAGCCGCGACCGAACCGCTGTTCTCTCCAGTGAGAGGCTGGATGGAGGGCGAGGGCACGCCGGGCATGGTGACGATGCTGCCGGCGGCCCAGGCGGGGGCCACGGTGAGGGCGGTGGCGGTGGCCGCGACTGCGGTAGCGGTCAGGGCTGTTCTGGTGATCTTTCGCATGTCAGTCCGTTTTCCCTTCGGGGGGTGGTTTCTTCTACTCGCAGGGACATTGACCGCGTTCTACAGGTCGAACTCCTCCGGGTTGACGGGAGCAGAACCCAAAAGCCGAACTCCTTCGGCTTCACCGCAAGACCACCCAGTCCTGCCGTACTAATATCGGAATATACCCGCCAGTAGCGCACTTCTCAAGAAGCCGTTCGACTTCATCTTCAAGAGGCCGCCGATCCCGCTCAAGGTTTGTCATAAGATTAGTATTCGATCAAGCCAGATTTATCATCGAATTCGAATCCCTTGAACGATTCAAGAGCGCACGGCCGATCGTGCCCTCCCCCTCGCCCATACCAAGCATCCCCAAGGTCGGCGCTGCCGCTGGGCGGGGCCGTCGAGATGGCGAGCGCCCGGGTGCGGCTTCGGTCAGAGGCGTGCTCTCACGGCGTGCGAGTGACGGTCGGGCCCTCATTAGCGGTGGAGTTGACGCCCCTCAGTTTGATCGTGCCGGCGAGCGTGGCCGTGTCACCGTTCTTGACGATGTTGGTGGGGCAGGTCGCGGAGACGCTGGCCGCGATCAGGTTGTTGGTGGCCGTGATCGGCAGCGAGAGAGTGCCGGCGCCCCCAGTCGGGTTGGTGTGCGTACCGTTGATGAACCCGTTCGTGGCAGTCGAGCCCTGGAACGTCGCAGAGCACGGAATGCTGGGGATGTTCACCACGACCCTGACGCCGCTCAGCTGACCGGGTGTGACCCCCGAAGTGGTGTCGCCCGTGGTGGAGAGGGTCCACGGCAGATTCTGCGGCGTCACCGCGGCCACCTGGCCAAGGACCGTGCAGTTGCTGAACGTCAAACCGGTAACCGAGCCGATGGGGTCTGCGGGGGCGGCGACGGGGTTGCCGACCTTCACCGTTCCGGTGGCCTTCAAGGCCTTTATAGAACCCACGTCGACGCAGGTCAGGACCCCGCTGCTTGAGGTGATAGCCGCGACCGTACCGCTGTTCTCTCCAGTGATGGGCTGGGTGGAGGGCGAGGGCACGCCGGGCATGGTGACGACGATGGTGGAAGCCCAGGCGGGGGTCACGGTGAGGGCGGTGGCGGTGGCCGCGACTGCGGTAGCGGTCAAGGCTGTTCTGGTGATCTTTCGCATGTCAGTCCGATCTCCCTTCACGGGGAGTGTTCTCTTCTACTCATAGGGACACTGACCGCGTTCCGCAGAAGCAACTCCTCCAGGGTTGACAGGTGCAGAACCCCTGAAGCCAAACAACGCCGTTGACTCCATTCCAAGACCACCCAGTCCTGCCATTCTCCCATCGGGAGATAACCGCCAATAGCATACTTCTCAAGAGGCCGTTCGACTTCTCTCCAAGACGCCACTGATCCTTTCAAGGGTTTGTCATGAGATTAGTATTCGATCAAACCAGATTTATCATCGAATTCGAATCCCGTGACGAGTCAGGGGCTCGCGGCCGATCGTGCCACCCCCTCGCTCGTACTCAGCATCCCCAGAGGCTGGCACTGCCGCCGGGCGGGGCCGTCCAGGTAGCGAACGCCCGAGTGCGGTTTCGGTCAGAGGCGTGCTCTCACGTGACGGTCGGGCCCTCATTAGCGGTCGAGTTGACGCCCCTGAGTTTGAGCACGCCGGCGAACGCGAGGCGGTCCCCGTACCGGAAGATGGTGAGGGGGCAGGTGGAGGAGACGTTGGCCACCATCAGGTTGTTGGTGGACTCGGGAGGTAGCGTGAGCGTGCTGGCGGCTCCAGGGCTCGTCGGGTTGGTGTGCGTAACGTTGATAAACCCGTCGTTACTAGGCGGGCCCTGGAAGGTCGCAGAGCACGGGATACTGGGGATATTCACCGTGACCCCGACGTGGACCAGCTTGCCGGGTGTGACCCCCGAAGCGGTGGGATACGGCAGGGAGAGGCCCCACCCAGAGCTATCCTCAACCGTGGCAGGCCAGCCGGCCATCGTGCAGTTTCGGAACAACAGACTGCTCATCCAGCCGGTGTCCGGGGGATCCGGGAGGCCGATGCCGACCCTCATCGTTCCGGCGGCCGTCAAGGCCTTCACAGGACCCGCATCGACACAGCTCAGGATCTTCCCGCTAGAAGTGACAGCTATGAAGGAACCGCTGTTCTCTCCAGTGATGGGCTGGGGGAAGGAGGGCAAGGGTATCCCGGGCATGGTGACGTCGTGACCGGCCGCCCAGGCGGGGGTCGTGGTGAGAGCGGTGGCGGAGGCCGCGATTGCGGTGGCGGTCAGGGCCATTCTGGTGATCTTTCGCATGTCGGTGTTCCTCCGTTCCATGTCCGGCTCGTGTTCGGTCAGGCGCCGAGGGTGTCGATGGCGGTGATCTTCCATTTGCCGGCGGCGTACAGGGCGTCGACGGCGAAGACGGCCGCGGAGTAGCTCGTCTTGTTCGTGTCGGTGCGGGTGTTGCGCTGGTCGGCGAAGACGAGGAGGCGGGCGCGGTCGCCGGTCAGGGACTTCACCGCCGAGTCGGTGACCGCCGTGGTGAGTACCTGCTTCTGCTGGGGCGCCTGCTTGCGCACCAGGGCGAAGAGCTGGTTGTACTGCTGGACGGCCTTTCCGGTGAGCAGTTCCTGCGCCGCCTTCTCCGTTTTGGCCACGTCGGCGTAGTTGTAGGAGAACACCGTGTTGACGGCCGTGGTCACCTGGCCTTTGACCTCGGCGGTACGGCCATTGTCACTGAGGGCGTCATTCTGCGCGGAGGCCGCTCCCGTCAGGTCGCGTTCCTGGGCGTTCGACCAGGCCGCCACTCCGCCGAGCGCTATGGTCAGCGCGCCGAGGAGGACGACCAGGCGGGTGCGCGCCGTGCCGGGGACGAACCGGCCGGCCGAGGTGATCGCTGCCATTTCGGTTTCTCCTCGCCGGTCAGGGCGTTCCGGTCGGGGCCTGGCCGAGCGCCGACAGTTTCCAGCCGTCCGAAGTCCGGGTGAGCTGGCCGGCGAACCGGCGGGTGTTGTCGACCGGCCTGCCGTCGGCGCCGGTGATGGTGATGCGGACGGCGGCGATGACGGCCGCCTTGCCCGCGCGGGAGTCGAGTTCGGTCAGCCCGGATTCGAGGATCTTCGCGGTGCTGGTCGTCTTCGCCTTCTGCACCTCGGTCTTCAGCCGGGCCTGGCCCTGGACGATCTGGTCGTAGAGCTGCGCGGTCGCCGAGTCCTGCCACACCTTCAGCCCCGCGTCGACCTGGCGGTAGTCGAGGGTGTTGAGGTTGACGATCTCCTGGCCCGCCACGGCGAGCACGCGGTCGCGTTCGGCGGCGTAGGCGGTCGAGTCGTCGCCGGACGCCGTGTGGTACGACCAGCCGAACCACGCCGCCGCACCGGCCGCGACCAGCGTCACGAGCGACGCGACCCGGATCAGCGGGTCCTTGGAGAGGCGGCGCCGGGGCCGGTCGTCCACGTCCTTCGCCGGTGACTCCGCGTCGTCGCCGGTCGCCTTCTCGGGCGGTTCCTTCTCGGACGCCTCGTCGGCCGGGGCCTCCGGCTCGTCCGCCCGCGCCTCGGGCTCGTCGGCCGCCGGGTCGGCGGTCTTCGTCCTGGTCTTGGTCACCTGAAATCCACCCTTTCTTTTCAGGCGGCCCGGAGGTCGCTGATGCGCCAGCCGTGGTCGTCGCGGGCCGTGACGATGAGCTGGGCCGCGACCGGCGAACCGGTCGGCTTCCCGGCCCGGGTGGCCTGCTGGTCGAGGAAAACCAGCAGGACCGCCGTCCCGTCACGGGAGAGTTTGATCAGCCCTGTCTTCGTCACCTTCGTGGTGAGGGCGAGCTTCATGACCGGTGCGTTCTGCTTCACCAGGCCGAACAGCTTGCGGTAGTCGCCGACCGCGCGGCCGGTGAGGACGTCGTTCGCGACCCGTTCGGTGGCGGCCGGGTCGGTGTAGGTGAAGGTGAAGATCCGCGCGACCTTCGCGGAGACATCGGCGACGACCTTGCCGGTCGCGGTCTTGTCGACGAGTGCGCGGTTGGCGGCCGGTGACCGCTCGTTTCGCCTGCCGGCCCAGCCGTCGACGGCGAGGGCGGACAGGCACAGCGCCAGCGCGAGGGCCACCGGCCACCCGAGCCCGGCCGCCCGCCTGAGTCCGGAGACGAGCGGGCGCCGGGCGGTCTTCTTCCGCCGCGGGACGGGGCCGCGGCGCGCGGGGCGCTCCTCGGTGATGCTCACGGGCCGCTCCCCCCGGGTGCCAGCGATCTCAGCGAACTGATCTTCCACACGTCGCCGACCCGCTGCATCCCGACCTCGTAGCGTTTGCGCTGCTCGGTGCCCTGGGCGGCGTCGCCGGCGGGCTCGGTGAAGATCCGGACCGAGGCCAGGACGGTCGCCTCGCCCGCCGACCGGTCGAGTGCGGTGACGGCGAGCGCGGTGACCCGTCCGTGCGAGGGGGCCTTCTGCCCGGCGAACTTCGCGCGCGCGCCCGGCATGTCGCGTTTCAGCGCGTCGGCGAACGGGCCGGTGGCGAAGTCCAGCCAGTGCTGCATGTCCAGCTCCGCCACTTTGGGGTCGATGCTGTTGATCAGCGCCAGATCGCGGACGGCGGTCCGGCTCACGTCGTCCCGCGCGGCGGCGAGGTCGTGGTCGGCGCCCCGCCCGGACTGGATCAGCGACCAGAACGACAGCAGCAGGAGGACGGTGGCGGCGGCCGTCAGGGCGTAGCCGACCGGACGGATCCACCGGATCGTCCAGGCCGGCTTGCGCAGCACGGCCGCCACGATGGTCACCGCGTACCTCCGAGCCCGAGCAGGGCGGCGAGGTCGCCGGACGGCGCCTGCTGCTGCGTCAGCCCGGCCAGGCCCAGCGAGGCGAGCAGGCCGGTCGCCTCCGGGCCGCTCAGTGTGCCCGGCTTGGCCGGCGCCGGAACGCCCTTGCGCGGCGCGTTGGCGGTGCCGCGCACGTTGATGCCGCTCCTCGGGCTCTCCGTGCAGCGCGCGTCGGTGTTGAACGGGGCTGGCGACAGGGTGAGGCCGTCGCGGTACTTGGTCTTGCCGTAGCCGCGCGTGCAGGGCTGCGGGTTGAAGAACGTGGTGACCAGGCCCATCCGGAGCTTGCTCCCGTCCACGATGCTGGGGCCGATCGCCGCGACCTGCGGGAGATTGGCCAGCATCTCCTCGATGGCGGCCTGGCGCGGCTCGGCCACGCGGGCGGTCGTGAGGAGGTTCGCCAGCAGCACGCTGAGGCTCGGGTCCAGGTCGTGGAGCAGGCCGGACAGCTCGGCCGCCGCGCCGGGCCCGGCCATGATCAGCTCGCGCAGATCGGCGTCGGAGTCGCGGAGCTGCCGCGCGAGAAGGCTGGAGTTGGTCGCGAACGCCTTGAACGCCCCCGACATCTCGTTCTGCGTCCGCAGCACCGCCTCCCCGTTGTGGATCAGAGCGCGCGATTCGGGGAACGCCGCGTCGGACGCCGAGATGAACCGGGAGCTCGTGTCGAGGAGCTGCTGGAGGTGCGGGCCCTGCCCGGCGAACGCCAGCCCCAGCTCGTCGATGAGGATCTTGGTGTCGTTCAGCGGGAGCGAGGCGGTGAAGTCGTTGACGCTCTTGAGCGTCTCGTCGACCGGCGCCGGGGTGGTGGTGACGCTGCGCGGGATCGTGGTGCCCTGCGCCAGGTAGGGCCCGGCGTCGGCGCGGGGCCGCAGGTCGACGTACTGCTCGCCGACCGCGGAGCGGTTCGCGACGATCGCCTGGAGGTCTCGCGGGATGTCCGGCGCCGAGTCGTCGATCCGGAGTTCGGCGACGACGCCGTCCCGCGTCAGGTCGAGCTTGCCGACCTTGCCGACGGTGACGCCCCGGTAGGACACCGCGGACCCTTCGAAGAGGCCGCCGGTGCTGGGCAGGTCGAGCCGGACGGTGTAGTACCCGCGCAGCCCGACGTAGCGGCCGACGTCGGCGTAGGTGACGCCGATGTAGGCGACCACGACGATCGCGATGACGGCGAACACGGCGATCTTGATGCGGGTGACCAGGGTCAGCATGTCAGTTCCCCTCCCCGAGCGTCGGCAGCGGAAGGGCGGGCTCGCTGCTCGGACTCTCGTTCCCGGGTGCCTGGCTCGGCGTCACCGGTTGCGGCGTCCCCGTGGTGGGGGTCCCGGTGGCCGGAGTCCCCGCGGTGGGAGTCCCGGCGCCGGGCACGGCGGCTCCGGAGCCGCGACCCGTCGCCGTGTCCGGGCAGGGCGCCGGCTGCGGGCCGGGGACCGTGGGCGTCGCGGCGAGGGCGCGCGCCTGCGCCCCCTCCTCGTCGTCGAGGCCCTCGAACGGGCCCTCCTCCTTCACCGGCGGGACGACGCAGTTGAACCCGTCGGCGGCGATGACGGTGACGTAGCCGTTGAGGTAGTCGCCCTTGATCGCCTTGAGCGCCTCGTCGGTGAACGGGTACGTCAGCAGGATCTCCAGCGACTTCGGCAGGTCGCGGCCGGAGTCGGCGAGCTTGCGCAGGATGACCGCCAGCGAGCGCAGGTTCGCGGCCGTGTCGTCCTTGCTGGCGTTGATCGTCTTGACGGCGACGTCCGAGAGCCTCTCCAGCCCGCGCAGCATCTCGACCAGCCGGCCGCGCTGCTCCTCCAGCACCTTTAGGCCGGGCGACAGGTCGTCCAGGACGGTCGCGACCTGTCCGTTGCGGGCCCTGACCGTGGACGACAGCCGGTTCAGCCCGTCGAGCGCGTTCACGATCGACTGCCGGTTCCGGTTGAGCGTGCTGGTGAAGGTGTTGAGGTTGCGCAGCGCGGACCGGACCTTGTCCTCGCGCCCGTTGAGCGCCTGGTTCAGCTCCCGGTTGATGGTCCGGATCTGCGGGAGCCCGCCGCCCGACAGCAGCAGCGACAGCGCGCCGAACACCTCCTCGGTGTCGGCGTTGCGCGTCGTCCGGGACGCCGGGATGACGGCGCCGTCGGTGAGCCGCTGCGGGGACGGCGCCGTCGGCGGCGCGGCGAGCTTGACGTACTTCTCCCCCAGCAGGCTCGATTGCTCCAGGTTGGCGGTCGCGTTCGCGGGCAGGTGCACGTCGCCGTTCACGACGAGCGTCACCTCGGCCTGCCACGCCCCCTTCGGCAGCGACACCTCCTTCACCCGCCCGACCGGGACGTCGTTGACCCGGACGGCGGCCTGCGGGACGAGGTTCAGTACGTCCTCGAACTGCACCCGCACCGTGTAGGGGTGGTCTCCGAGGTCGGCGCCGCCGGGCAGCGGGACGTCCTCCAGCTGCACCGAGCAGCCCGCCGTCAGGACGACGCCGGCGGCGAGGGCCGCAACGAGCTTGGGCGCGCGCATCAGCGGTCCGCCTTCCCGCCGGTGCCGGCGTAGATCTTGCCCGCGGGCGGCAGCGGCAGCGCCGGCAGGCCGGTCTCCTGGTTGGGCGCCACCGCGACCAGCCCGTTCTTCTTCAGCCGGTCGCACTGCTCGCGGAGCATCTCGGTGGCGGACGCCGCCGCGGCGCACACCGGCCGCTCGTCGGCGGCGACCGGGTCGACGCCCGGCTGGTTCAGGCTGCCGAACGCCTTGGTGATCTCCAGGAGGTTGCCGCGCGCCATCAGCGTCCGGGTCTTCGGGTCGTAGGCGCTCAGCGCGTTCTGCGTCACCAGCGGCGCGGTGTCGATGATTTCGGCGAGGGACGCCCGCTGGTCGACCAGGACCTGGGTGACGTCCGCGAGCTTGCCGACGTTGCGTTTCAGCGCCGCGCGGTTGTCCTGGATGAACCCCTTCACCTCGGCGAGCGCCCGCGCGAGGTTGCGCAGGGCCGCGCCGAGCTCGTCGCGGTCGGCGGCGAGGAACCCGCTCACCTCGGCGAGCTGGGTCTCGGCGAGGCGGATCTGCCCGTCGTTGGCGCGGAGCATCTCGCTGAACTTGTTGAGGTTGGCGACGGTCGCGTACAGGTCGCCGCTGTTGTCGGCGAGCGTCTGCGACGCCTTGCCGAGGTCGGAGATCATGGTGTTGAGCGCCTGCCCGTTGCCGCCGAGGTTGGCGGCGCCGACCCGGATGACGTCCGACAGGGCGCCCTGGGCGTTCAGCCCCTGCGGGCCGAGGTCGCCCGAGACCTTCCGGACGGCGGCGTAGAGCTGGTCGAGCTCCAGCGGGGTCGCGGTGTTGGCCACGTCGATCGACGCGCCGTCGGCCATCTTCGGGCCGCCGTTGTAGGCGGGGTCGAGCTGCACGTACCGGTCCGACACCAGGTTCGGCGCGATCACGATGGCGCGGGCGGCGGCGGGGACGTCGACGTCGTCGTTCACCCGCATCTCGACCTTGACCTTGTCGCCGAGCGGTTCGATGGAGTCGATCGACCCGACCTTCACGCCGAGGACGCGGACGTCGGAGCCGGGGTACACGCCGATCGCGGTGGCGAAGTACGCGGTGATCCGGTGCGTCGGCCCGCCGCCCAGGAACGGCACCAGCGCGATCGCGACCAGCAGGACGAAGACCGCGATGAGCGCCTGCACCACCCGCGTCCGGTGGTCGCGGATCGGCGAGCCGAGCTTCGGCAGCTTCACCGGGCGCGTCGAGGGGGACGCCATGTCACCGTCCTCCCGTCAGGTGCGGCGGCTTGCAGCGGTCCGGGTCCTCCGGTTGCCACCGGCCGTTCTCCAGGTACTCGTTGGGGACGGTCCCGCACAGGTAGCCGTCCACCCAGCGGCCGTTGCCCGTCGCGTTGCCGAGGACGCGGATGTAGGGGGTGGCCGTCGTCAGCACGCGCTCCAGGTTCTTCTGGTTGCGCTGCAGGACGCCGACGACCCGCTCCAGGGACGCGAGCGTCGGGCCCAGCGTGCGGCGGTTGTCCTCGACGAGGCCGACCAGCTCCGTGCCGAGCCGCTGCGTGCCGACGAGCAGCGCGTGGATGGCGTCGCGCCGTCGGCTCAGCTCGCCGAGCAGCAGGTTGCCGTCCTTGAAGAGCGTCTCGAACTGGGAGTTCTGCGCGGCGATCGTGCCCGACAGCCGCTTGGTCCCGGCGAGCAGCCGGGACAGCGCGGCGTCCCGCGACGCGATCGTGGTGGACAGCGACGACAGGCCGTGCAGCGCGACGCGGACGCTCGCCGGGGTGTCCTCGAACGTCGTGGAGATCGTCTCCAGGCTCTGCGCGAGCTTGGCGGTGTCGAGCTGCTCGAACGTCCGGCCGAGGTCCTGGAACGCGGACGTGACGTCGTAGGGGGCCACGGTCCGGTCGAGCGGGATCGGCTGCTTCGGGTTCTGCTCGCGGTAGCCGAGCGGGTCGAGCTGGAGGTACTTCGACCCCAGCAGCGTCTTGATCATGATGGTGGCGCGGGTGGCGTTCCCGACCCAGGTGTCCTTGACCCGGAACGTCACCTTGACCTTGTTCCCCTTGAGCGAGACGCCGGTGACCTTGCCGACCTTCACCCCGGCGACGCGGACCTCCTGGCCCGGGTTCAACCCGGCGGCCTCGGAGAAGTACGCGCTGTAGGTCGTCCCGCCGCCGATGAGCGGCAGCCGGTCGGCGCGGTAGGCGAGCGAGCCGAGGACGAGCAGGATCACGATGCCGACGGCCGCCACCCCGATCGGGTTGCGGTCGCGCAGCGGCTTCAGCCGCGGGCGGCCCTTCTTCGGGCGCGGCAGGGCGCGCGGCAGCGGCGGAGGCGGCGGCCCGGCCGCGGGGGGACCGCCGGGGGGCGGCCCGCCCGCCGGGGGGACGGGGGGCGGGCCGCCGGGCGGCGGGGTCGGGGGCGTCATCCGCGGCACCTCGCGTCCTTGATGGGGAGGCCGGTCGGCGGCGGCTGGTTCGACAGGTCGGAGCCCGCGTAGCTCACGCCGATCAACTTCACCTCGCACTGGTAGAAGTTCACCCACGAGCCGTAGGAGGCCAGGCGCCCGAAGGTCGCCATCTTCCCGGGCGAGCGCTGGAGGAAGCGCGTCAGCAGCGGCTCGTCGCGGTTGAGGTTGTCGCTGAGCCGGCCGAGCTGGACGATGTCGTCCTTCAGCGGGTCCCGCGTGACCTGGAGCAGCCCGGCGGTGGCGGTGGTCAGGTCGGCGATCGAGCCGAGCGCCTCACCGATCGGGACGCGGTCGGTGGCGAGGCCGGAGGTGAACCGGCGCAGCGTGGTGACCAGGTCGACGAGCTGCCGGTCCCGCCCGTTGATGGTCTGGACGACGCTGTCGAGGTTCGTGATGAGCTGGCCGATCACCTTGTCCTTGGCGGCGAGCGTGCTCGTCAGCTCCCCGACGGTGCGCAGCAGGCTCTCCACGGTGCCGCTCTCGCCCTGGAGCACCTTGACGACCGACTCCGAGAGCTTGTTGGCGTCCCCGGGCGACAGCGCCTGCATGAGCGGCTGGAACCCCTGGAACAGCTGGGTGAGGTTGAGCGTCCCGGCGGTGTGCTCGACCGGGATCGTCCCGCCGGGCTTCAGCACCTGGCCGGGCGAGCCGGTGCCCTGGCCGAGCGCGATGTACCGCCCGCCGACCAGGTTCAGGTACTTGACGGCTGCGGTCGCGGAGGTGGGGATCCGCCGGTCGCGGTCGACGGAGATCTTCACCCGGGCGAGCCGCCGGTCGCTGACCTTGATCTCCTCGACCTGGCCGACCTGGACGCCCGCGATCCGCACCCCGTGCCCCGGGTGCAGCCCGGCCACGTCGGTGAACTTGACGTAGTAGGTGACGCGGTCGCCGCTGGTGGCGCCGGTGATGCTGGACGCCAGCAGGGCCGTCGCCAGCACCGTCACCGCGATGAAGATCAGCGAGCTGACGAGCGGGAAACCCATCCCCTTGATCCCCTGGCCGGTGAGCCTCACTTGACCGTCACCTCCGTGCCCCGGTAGATCGGCCCGACCAGCACGCTCGACCAGTCCGGCAGTTCCTCGGGGACCTCGTCCAGCGGCGGCCCGGCGAGCTCGTTGACCAGGTCGTTCTCCGACGCCGAGTTCGCGGGGCCGAGGCCGCTGCCGGCCGCGCCGCCCGTGCCCGGCGCACCGCCGGCGGGCAGCACCCGCACCCCGTTCCCGGACGCCAGGTAGGGGACGCTCGGGCAGCGCGGCCCGTTGCCGCCGTCGTAGCGGGGTGCGTCCTTGCCCGGGACGTAGCGGCCCTTGCTCGTGACCGGCACGACCACGCCGTGGACGCCGTGCTGGTTCGTGCCCTTGCCGAGGACCTTGTTCATCGTCGGGATGAAGCCCGCAAGAGTGCGGAACGTGCAGGGCGCGGCCGGGGCGTAGCGGCGCATGATGTCCAGGCTCCCCCGGCTCTCGGTCGCCAGCGCGATGATGTTGCCGGAGTTGGCGCGCAGGAAGTCCTCGAGGTCGGCCGACGATCCCGACACCGCGTCGTACAGGGTCGCGAGCGCGGTGCGCTGCTCGGCGATCGTCCGGCTGGTGACGGTGAAGTCGGTGAGCGCCTGGAGCAGGTCGGGCGCCGCGTCGGAGGCGTGCTGGGTGAACGTCGCCAGCTCCTGGAGGTTGCGGGCGAGCGCCGGAACCTCCGGGTTGAGCCTGGTCAGGAACGCGTCGAGCTGCTCGAAGTTGCGGCCGATCTGGTCGCCGCGCCCCTCCAGCGCCCGCGACATGGCGTTCAGCGTCGCCGACAGCTTCGCGGGCTGGAGCGTGTTGAGCAGGTCCATCGTGTGGTTGAGGACCTCCGAGAGCTCCACCGCGTTCTGGCTGCGGTCCTCGGAGATCACGTCGCCGTCGGCGATCGGCCGGCCCGCCGACCCGGGCGGCGGGACGAGCGACACGAACCGGGCGCCGAACACCGTCGTCGGCAGCAGCCGCGCCTGGACGTCCGCCGGGATCCGGTCGGTCATCCCCGGTTTCAGCGCCAGTTCGAGCTTCGCGCCGGCCCCGTCCGCCTTGATGGAGCGGACCTCGCCGACGACGACGCCGCGGACCTTCACGTCCGCCATCGCGTGCATCTCGTGCCCGGCCGTCGAGGTGCGCAGCGTCACCCTCGTCGCGTCGGTGAACTGCTTGTCGTAGATCGCGATCGACAGCCAGATCAGCAGCGCCGGGACGAGCAGGAACGCCACCCCGGTGAGGCGCTGCCCGACCACGTGCCGGGTCTTGCGTTTCGCCATGTCACCTCACCCCCATGTCAGCTCAACCCCATGTCAGCCCGTCACCTTCACCGTCGTCGTCGCGCCCCAGATGGCGAGACTGGCGAAGAAGTCCGTCACGCTGATCAGCACGATCGCGGTGCGGACCGCGCGGCCGACGGCGACGCCCACGCCGGCGGGGCCGCCGACCGCGCGGTAGCCGTAGTAGCAGTGCGCGAGCACCACCATCACGCTGAAGATCAGCACCTTGGCGAACGAGAGCAGCACGTCCTCGGGCGCGAGGAAGATGTTGAAGTAGTGGTCGTAGGTGCCGGCCGACTGCCCGTTGAACCACAGCGTCACCTGTCTGGACGCCAGGTAGGAGCTGAGCAGCCCGATGCCGTACAGCGGGACGATCGCGACGGTGCCCGCGATGATCCGGGTGGTGACCAGGTAGGGCACCGACTGGATGCCCATGCCCTCCAGCGCGTCGATCTCCTCGTTGATCCGCATCGCGCCGAGCTGCGCGGTGAAGCCCGCGCCGACCGTCGCCGACAGCGCCAGCCCGGACACCAGCGGCGCGATCTCGCGGGTGTTGAAGTACGCCGACACGAACCCGGTGAACGCCGCCGACCCGATCTGGTCGAGCGCGGCGTAGCCGGACAGGCCGACGACGACGCCGGTGAACACCGTCATGCCGATCATCACGCCGACGGTGCCGCCGATGACGGCGAGCGCGCCGCTGCCGAACGCGACCTCGCCGAGCAGCCGCAACGACTCGCGCAGGTAGCGGCGGAGCGCGCGCGGCGTCCACAGCAGCGCCCGGACGTAGAAGCCGAGCTGGTCGCCGGGCTGGTCCAGCCAGGAGACGAGCTTCACCGGCCGGAGGCGGCGAGCCCCGGGGACCGCCATGTCACGCTCCCTTCGGGGGGACGACCTGCAGGTAGATGGCGGTCAGCACGAGGTTGACGAAGAACAGCATCAGGAACGTGATGACGACCGACTGGTTGACCGCGTCCCCGACGCCCTTCGGGCCGGGGCTCGGGTTCAGGCCGCGGTAGGCGGCCACGACCCCGGCGATGAACCCGAAGATCAGCGCCTTGAACTCGCCGATGTACAGGTCGGGCAGCTGCGCGAGCGCGGAGAACGAGGCGAGGTAGGCGCCGGGCGTCCCGTCCTGCAGCAGCACGTTGAAGAAGTAGCCGCCCGCGACGCCGACGACGGAGACGAGGCCGTTCAGCAGCACCGCGACCGCCATGCAGGCGAGGACCCGGGGGACGACGAGGCGCTGGATGGGCGAGACGCCCATCACCTCCATCGCGTCCATCTCCTCGCGGATCGTCCGGGAGCCGAGGTCGGCGCAGATCGCCGACCCCGCCGCGCCGGAGATCAGCAGCGCCACGATCAGCGGGCTCGCCTGCTGCACGACGGCGAGGACGCTCGCGCCGCCGGTCAGCGACTGCGCGCCGAGCTGCTTGGCGAGCGACCCGACCTGCAGCGAGATGACCGCGCCGAACGGGATGGACACGAGCGCGGTCGGCAGGATCGACACCGACGCGATGAACCAGAACTGCTGGATCAGCTCGCGGAGCTGGAACGGGCGCCGGAACGACAGCGCCAGCACCGTCCCGGCGAGCGCGAACAGCCGTCCGGTCTGGCGCAGCGCGCCGGCGCCGGGGACGGCGGTGTCAGGTGCCGCCACGCGCGTCTCCTTCCACTGGCACGCGCGCGTCGCCGCGCCGTGCGGTCGGGTCGTCAGTTCGCGCCATGGAAGCCGCCTTCCTGCGCGTGCCTGCGGTTGGCGAAGATCGCCTGCTGCGCCTGGTAGGAGAGCCGCGGCAGCATCTCGTCGACGCGCCGCGCGTGCCGCTGCTCGCCCTGCCGGGGCGGCATCCCCGGCGTCGGGCGCAGCTGCGGCGGGATCTCCAGGGTGCGGTGGGTGCGCATCGGGCCGGCGGCCTCGGCGGCGAGCAGCGCGGCGTCCTTCTCCTCCGACATGCCGATCGGGCCCTGCGTGTCGCCGTGCAGGAACTGCAGGACGGCCGGCTCCTCGCTGGTCAGCAGCGCCTCGCGGGGGCCGAACGCGATGAGGTCGCGGCGGTAGAGCATCCCGATGTTGTCCGGGACGGTCGCGGCGATGTCGATGTTGTGCGTGACGATCAGCATCGTCGCGTCGATCCGCGCGTTCACGTCGATCAGCAGCTGGGAGATGTGCGCGGTGCGGACGGGGTCCAGGCCGGAGTCGGGCTCGTCGCAGAGGATGATCTCCGGGTCGAGGACGAGCGCGCGGGCGAGGCCGGCGCGCTTGCGCATGCCGCCGGAGATCTGGCCGGGGAGCTTGCGCTCCTCGCCGCCGAGGCCGACCATCTCCATCCGCTCCATCACGATCCGCCGGATCTCGGACTCCTTCTTGCGGGTGTGCTCGCGGAGCGGGAACGCGATGTTGTCGAACAGCGGCAGGGAGCCGAAGAGGGCGCCGTCCTGGAACATCAGGCCGAACCGCTTGCGGGCCTCGAACACGTCGCGGTCGCGGTCGTTGACCATGTCGACGCCGTCGATGAGGACCCTGCCCTCCTCGGGTTTGAGCAGCCCCACGAGCGACTTGAGGAAGACGGTCTTGCCGGTGCCGGACGGGCCGAGCAGCACGCTCACCTCGCCGGGGGGAAGGCGGAGGGTGACATCGCGCCAGATCGTCTGCCGGCCGAAGACTTTGGTCAGACCCTCGACGACGACTTCAATTCCCACGACACCACCACTCGCGCTAGGAAGGAGGTTTCGAGGACATTACGGCCCGGTAGACGGGATATTCAATAGAGGTTCGGGGGGTCTACGGCACAATTCGATAAATGGTTGGCCGAATTTGTCACCGACTTAGTCTTCGATCTCGGTCAACCCGTCGCCGGTGACTACCGTCGGGTAACATGGCGATGGACGGCGCCGCGCCGGCCCGGCCGGGGCGCCAGATTTGTCACCGGCCCAGCAACCGAACGGCATTCTTGTCACATCGCGCGCAAACCGGCGCCGCCGCGGGGCCGATCGAGCCGGAGCCCCTTGCCAGCCGGGACTGGCGACTTTATGTTCGCGGTGTTCTCGATCCCGTCCAGGGCGTTCGCTTCCCACCCCAGCACCACCCCCATCCGGCGCCACCGCCTCCGCCGGGACGGCGGCCCGGCACCCGGTCGGCTCGATGCGGAGGTTTCCTTTACCATGGCGCAGGCATTGGAATTGTCCGAACACGACCGGAGTCAGACTGACTTCCAGGATTTCCTCGGCCTGCTGCGCGCGGAACTGTCAGACGTCACGAACGAGATCGTCACGGAGATCAGGCAGGGCATTCCGGAGTACGACCGGCCCGACCCCGCCTACGAGCAGACCCTCCGGCTCTGCGCCGACATCCTGCTGCCGACCTTCCTGGACCGCGTCGCCGACCCGGACGCCTCCACCGCCCAGCGCGACGAGACCTGCCGCGCCCTCGGGCGCTTCGAGGCCATCGAGGGCCGCACCCTCGACCACCTCCAGGCCGCGGCCCGGATCGCCTTCCACGTCGCGTGGCGCCGGACGGCCATCGTCGCCGAGCGCGAGCAGGTCCCCACCTCCGTCGTGGCCACCGCCGTCGACGCCATGCTCATCTACCTCGAAGAGTCCGTCGCCCAGGCCCGCCTCGGCTACCAGCAGGCCACCGGCCACGCCGACGTGCGCCGCCGCGAGGAGCGGCGCCGGCTGCTGCACCTGATCCTGCAGCGGCCCGCCGTCGTCCCCGAGGCCATCGAGGACCTCGCCAAGGCCACCGGCTGGTGGCCGCTGCCCGCGGAGGCCACCCTCGTCGCCGTCCACCCCGAGGCGCCCAGCACCCGCTCAGCGCTCGACACCGACGTCCTCACCGACTTCGACTCGGTGGAGCCCTGCCTGCTCGTCCCGGGGCCGCTCACCGCGGACCGGCTGAACATGCTGCGCGCCGCCCTGTCCGACGCCAGTTGCGTGCTCGGACTCACCCTGCCGCTGGAACGGGCCACCCACTCGCTGCGCTGGGCCCGCCGCGTCCTCAACCTCGCCGAGGAGGGCGTCATCCCGGACGGCTCCCTCATCCCCTGCCAGAACCACCTGATGACCATGTGGCTGCTGTCGGACCCGCCGCTGATCGAGGAGCTCACCCGGCGGCACCTGGAACCGCTGCGGGACGTGTCGGACGGGCAGCGCAAGCGCCTCGTCGAGACGCTCGCCGAGTCGGTCACCACCCGGGCGACCGCCGTCGACATCGGCGAACGGCTCAAGATCCACCCGCAGACCGTCCGGTACCGGCTCCGCCAGCTGGAGGGCTACCTCGGCGACAGCCTCGAAGACGCCGACGCCCGGTTCTCCCTCGACGCCACCCTCCGCGCCGCCAGCCTGTACGGGCGCCGCAGGCGCCGCCGGAAGGCGTGACCGCGGCGAGATCGGCTCCCGCGTGGCACGAGTGACGTTTTGTGTCACACGGGACGGCATGGACCGTTATCCTGACGTCCTGGTTACCGGTTCCTGACGGAAAGTCGAACGAGTCCATGCCGACGTCGACCTGGTTCCGCCTCAATGTCGCCAAGCGCGAGCGGGTGCTCGAGGTGGCGATGCGCGAATTCGGGGAGCACGGTTACTCGACCGGCAGCCTGAACACCATCGCGCGCGAGGCCGGCATCGCCAAGGGCTCGCTGTTCCAGTACTTCAGCGACAAGCTGGAGTTCTTCGCGTTCGTGTGCGACGAGGCGTCCCGCCGCATCCGCGAGGAGATGGAGCGCCGCATCGAGCGCGTCGACTTCGGCCAGAGCTTCGACGAGTGGCTGTTCGACGTCCTGTGCGACTGGACCGAGTACATGGCCGACCATCCGCTGGAGCGCGGGGTCACCGCGGCGACGAACTTCGAACTCGACAACGGCGTCCGGTCCGTGGTCCGCGACACCGCGAACCAGCACTACCTCCAGGTCATCCATCCGACGCTGGAGCTGTGGAAGGCGGAGGGCGCCATCCGCGAGGACGCCGACCTCGCCGTCCTCGCCACCTGGCTGATGACCCTCCTGCCGTTCCTCGCGCTGGCCCCCTACTACGACGCCCTCGACCCGATCCACGACCTGCGGGGCCGCACCCCGGCCGAGCAGCGCCCCGTGATCCGGCAGCTCGTCGCGGGCTTCCGCCCGATGTTCGCGCCCGAGAAGTAGCGCGCGCCCCGTGCCCTCTGGAGGACGACCCCCAGACCCCCGCGGGAACTCACGGACATCCTCGCGTCGCTGCGGTGTCCGTCAATGCCCTCTGGGGGACGACCCCCAGACCCCCGCGGGGACTGACGGACATCCTCGCTTCGCTGCGGTGTCCGTCAGACCTCGATCTCGGCGACCAGGACGTCCATGTAGCGGGCGGCGTAGCGGCCGGGCAGGGGGAGGTCGCCGGTCTCGGCGGCGGTCAGCACGCGCGGTCCGGTGATGCGGTGGGCGCGGCCCAGCCGTTCCACGCCGCCGCGCCCCTCGGCGAGCAGGTTGCGGACCCAGTCGGTGTCGCGCCCGTACGGAAGCCCGATGATGATCCGCCGGCCGCTGCGGAACGCCGTGACCGGCGTCCGGTACTCGCGGCCCGACCGGCGCCCCCGGTGGACGACCACCGCGAGCGGCGGCAGGTAGGGCGCGTAGACGCCCTGGATCCGGTTGGTGACCTTCTTGTTGAAGCTGAGGAGCCAGCTCGGCATCAGCGGCTTCGGCATGCCCCATGAGTAACACGTCCGGGACGCCCGCGCACGGCGTCCCGGACGATCCGGATGATCCAGACGTCCCGGACGGGACGGGCCTCAGCGGCTGAGCAGGTACTCGTCCGGGTCGGCCTTGCGGGAACCGGCCCAGAACTCGAAGGTGAAGCCCGGCCACAGGGTGCGGTTGACGCCCTTGTCGTCCAGGTACCAGCTGCTGCAGCCGCCCTCGTTCCACACGGCGCGGCGCAGCCGCTTCTGCATGCGGTCGTTGAACCGGCGCGTGGCCTCCGGCTTCGGCTCGATCGCGTCGGCGCCCGCGTCCTGGAGGAGGCGCAGGCAGCTCAGCACGTGCTGGATCTGGACCTCGATCATGAAGACGACGGAGTTGTGGCCGAGCCCGGTGTTCGGGCCGAGCAGCATGAAGAAGTTCGGCATGCCGGGGATGGTGGTGCCGCGGTGGGCCTCGATGCCGTCCGCCCAGATCTCCTGGAGCTTGGCGCCGTCCCGCCCGGTGACGCGAAGGTCGGTGAGGGCGTCGGTCACCTTGAAGCCGGTGCCGTAGACGATGCAGTCGACCTCGTACTCGCGCCCGTCCGCGGTGACGATCGAGTTCTCCCGGACCTCGGCGACCTCGGACGTCTCCACGTGCACGTTGGGACGGGCGAGCGCCGGATAGTAGTCGTTGGACAGCAGGATCCGCTTGCAGCCGATCGTGTAGTCCGGCGTCACCTTGGCGCGCAGCTCCGGGTCGGCGATCTGCCGTTCGAGGTGCCGGCGCGCGATCTTCTCCTGCGGGGTCGACAGCCGCGGGTCGACGGTGAAGCCGACGGCGCGGGCCTCGAGCGCCCAGTAGATGCCGCCGCGGAAGGCGCGGGCGGCGCCCGGCACCTTCTCGAACGCCTTGCGCACCGGCCCCGGGATCGCCACGTCGGGCTTCGGCTGGATCCACGGCGGCGTCCGCTGGAAGACGACGAGGTCGGCGGCCTGCCTGGCGACCCTCGGGACGAACTGGATCGCGGACGCGCCCGTCCCGATGACGGCGACGCGCTTGCCGGCGAGGTCGTAGGAGTGGTCCCACTCGGCGGAGTGGAACGCGGTGCCCTGGAACCGCTCGATGCCCGGCAGGTCGGGGAACGACGGGACGTGCAGGGCGCCGATGCCGGACACGACGGCCTTCGGGGTGAGGACCGTCCCGTCCGCGAGCGCCACGTTCCAGCGCTTCGCGTCGTCGTCGTACTCCATCGACTCGACGGCCGCGCCGAAGCGGATGTGGTCGCGCACGCGGTACTTGTCGGCGGTGCGCTCCATGTAGGCGCGGATCTCGGGCTGCGGCGCGAACATCCGCGTCCAGCCGGGGTTCAGCTCGAACGAGAAGGAGTACATGTGCGAGGGGACGTCGCAGGCGCACCCCGGATAGGTGTTGTCATGCCACGTCCCGCCGAGGGCCTCGCTCTTCTCCAGGACGACGAAGTCGTGGAAGCCGGACTGCTTGAGCCGGATGGCCATGCCGAGGCCGGCGAAGCCGGAGCCGATGATGACGATCGCCGGGGCACGCTCGCTCATATCCCGTTCCTCTCGCGTAACCTACTGGGAGTAAGTTACCCGGAGTAGGTTACTGACGGTAGGTCCAACAGATAGGATTCTCCTGTGAGTGGCGCCACACCGCGGCCCCCGTCCCGCCGCACGCGGATGTCCCGGGCCGCCCGCGAGCGGCAGATGCTGGACGTGGCGGAGCAGGTGTTCGGCGAGCACGGCTACCAGGCCGCCTCCATGGACGAGATCGCCGAGCGCTGCGGGGTCTCCAAGCCGATGCTCTACGAGTACTTCGGCTCCAAGGACGGCCTGCTCGTGGCGTGCGTGACCCGCTCCAAGGCGGAGCTGCTCGACGTCACCCAGAAGGCCATGGCGGCCGCCACCACCCCCGAGGACATCTTGTGGCGCGGCATGGTCGCCTACTTCTCCTTCATCGACTCGCACAGCAAGTCGTTCGCGATGCTGCTGCGCGAGCCGACGGCCGCGACCCCGCAGACCGCCGAGGCCGTCGAGGCGACCCGGCGGCAGCAGAGCACGCTGATCGCCGGGGTGCTGGCGACGTTCGCGCCGTCCGCGCCCGCCGACGTGATCGAGGCGTACACGCAGATCATCATGGGGGCGAGCGAGCGGATGGCGCTGTGGCAGACGAGCCGTCCCGACGTGTCGGCGGAGGACGCGGCCCGCTACATGACCGACTTCTGCCGGCAGGGCCTCAGCCCGTACCTGACCCCGGCCCCTCCGCGCCCCTGCGCGGAAGCGCCTCGAGAGCCGCGATGAGCAGGTCGAGGCCGAACTCGAAGTCGGTCTCGGGGTCGTGCGCGGCCAGTTCGGGGCCGTAGGCGATAACGTGCCGGAACGCCACCGGGTCGAGATGGTTCCACGACTTGGCGCCCGTCTCGGCCAGATGCCCGAGCATCTTCTCCATGCCGAACTCGCGCATCTGCGCGCCGATCGCGTAGGCGAGCAGCGCCCGCATGATGCGCACGGCGGTGCCGCCGTCGAAGCCCGCCGCGTCCGCGAGCGCGAGCGCGCGCTCCATCGGGCGCAGCCCCGCCGCCGAGTCGATCTTGTGGGTGAACACGATCGTCATGCAGCGCGGGTTGTCGTGCGCGACCTTGCGGAACGCGCGGACGAGGGCGCGCGCACCGTCCTGCCAGGGCGCGGCCGGGTCGTCCTGCAGATCGAGGCCGGCGACGATGTGCTCCGCCACGCCCTCCAGCAGCGCGGTCTTGTTCGGGACGTGGTTGTAGAGCGACATCACGGCGACGTCCAGCTCGGCGGCGACCCGGCGCATGGACAGCGCGTCCGCGCCCTCCCGCTCGATCAGCGCGACCGCCGCGTCGACGATGCGGTCACGGGTCAGCGCGGGACGCGGAGTGTCGGAGGTCACATGCCGCACCATAGCGCCCGGCTCCTTCCCGCCGTCGACACCCTTCCCGCCGTTGACACCGGTAAGTGCCCCATGACAATGTACGTACATTGTACGTGAGACGTACACCGTACGTCCGCGCTCGGGGAGGAGTGCCCTTGCCCACTCACGACCTTTACACCGAGCCCGTCCCGGCCGGGACCTGGAACGTGCCGCCGGCCGGCGACACCAGGTTCACCTGGGAGTACGACGACGGCCGGGACCGCCTCCTCGCCCTCTACCAGAAGGGCAAGGACAAGCAGTGGGACTCCGCCAAGCGCATCGACTGGGACCTTGAGGTCGACCCGCACGACGTCCTCGGCGTCCCCGACCAGTCCCTCGCCATCTACGGGACGAAGTACTGGGACAAGATGTCGGAAAAGGAGCGCGGCGAGCTGCGCCGGCACTCCACGTCCTGGCAGTTCTCCCAGTTCGTGCACGGCGAGCAGGGCGCGATGGTCACCGCCGCCCGCATCGTCGAGACGGTCCCCGACCTCGACTCCAAGTTCTACTCCGCCACCCAGACGATGGACGAGGCGCGCCACGTCGAGCTGTTCACCCGGTTCCTGCACGAGAAGGTCGGGATGGTCTACCCGATCAACACCAAGCTGCAGGACCTGCTGAACGAGACCCTCACCGACTCCCGCTGGGACATGCCCTACCTCGGCATGCAGGTGCTCATCGAGGGGCTCGCGCTCGCCGCGTTCGGCGTCATGCGCGACATCACCACCAAGCCGCTGCCCAAGCAGATCCTCGCCTACGTCATGCAGGACGAGGCGCGCCACGTCGCGTTCGGCCGCCTCGCGCTGCGCGACTACTACAGGCAGCTCTCGCCGGCCGAGCTCAGCGAGCGCGAGGACTTCGTCATCGAGGGCTGCTACCTCATGCGCGACCGCATCCGCGGCCGGGAGATCTGGACGAACTTCGGCATCGACCCGGCCGAGGTCGACGAGCTGATCGAGAACTCGCCGTACATGCGGATGTTCCAGAGTCTGCTGTTCAGCCGCATCGTCCCGTGCGTCAAGGACATCGGGCTGTGGAGCGAGCGCATCCAGCAGGTCTACGACGACATGGGCGTCCTCGACATGTCCAAGGCCGACCTGGACGCCCTCATGAACCAGGACGAGGAGATCGCCGAGAAGCTCGACGCCGAGCGCTTCGCCGCCGAGGAGGCCGCCCGCAGGGCCGAGGTCGACGCCGTCATCGCCGACGCCGCGGCGGGCTGAGTACGTTTGGATCATTCGATCCGCACACCTCGGAGGTCTGGATGCCACTCGCCCATTTCGATGGAGCGCTCGCCGTCGTCACCGGAGCCGGCAGCGGGATCGGCCGGGCCATCGCCCTCGCCCTGGCCGAGAGCGGCGCGAGCGTCATCGCCGCCGACATCGACCTGCCCGCCGCGGAGCGGACCGTCACCCGCGCCAAGACGGTCGGGGCGGGCGGCGCCGCCTACCAGGTGGACGTGGCCGACGCCGGCGCGATGGAGGCGTTCGCCGCCGAGGTGAAGGACGCGCACCGCGTCCCCGACATCGTCGTCAACAACGCCGGCATCGCGCTCGCCGGCCCGTTCCTCGACACCGAGCTGGACGACTGGCACCGCATCGTCGACGTCAACCTGTGGGGCGTCATCCACGGCTGCCGGCTGTTCGGCAGGCAGATGCGCGACCGCGTCGCCGCCCTGCCCAACAAGCCCGACAAGCCGAACCTCGGCGGCCACATCGTCAACATCTCCTCCGCCTCCGCGTTCGCGCCGTGGCGCGCGATGCCCGCCTACTGCACGACGAAGGCGGCCGTCCTGATGCTCAGCGAGTCCCTGCGCGCGGAACTCGCGGGCCACCGCATCGGCGTCACCGCCGTCTGCCCCGGCTTTGTCAGCACCGACCTCGTCAAGAACGGAAGCTTCGTCGAGGGGGACACCGCCGCCCCCGGGAAGCTGCGGCAGCGCGGCCAGCAGGCCATCCAGCTCCGCAACTACCCGCCGGAGAAGGTCGCCGAGCGGGTCGTCCACGCCATCGTCAAGAACAAGCCCGTGGTCCCGGTCAACTTCGAGGGCCACCTCCTGCACGCCCTCTCCAGGGTCTCCCCCGCGACCCTGCGACTCCTCGCCAGAATCCCGACCCCCCAGGGCTGACCCTTCGCCGGGCGCGGCCCCCGAAACTCCATGCACTGAGGTGAAGGATCCATGCCCCCCGAAGTTCTGGCCTCCGAAGTTCCGGCCTCCGAAGTTCCGGCGAGCGACGGCCGTCCGCGCAACTGGACGGCCGTCGTCCGCTGCGAGGACGGCGATCACACGCTGGCGCTGACCCACCGGGAGGTGGTCGCCGAACGGCTGCTGCGGACGTCCCGCAAGCACTCGTTCGACCCCGACGTGGACGTCGACTGGGCCGCCCCGCAGGACCCGGACATGTTCTACGCTCCGCCGCGGCTCGTGTCGATCTACGAGACGCCGCTGTGGGACGGGCTGACGCACCGGCAGCGGGTGGAGCTCACCAAGCGGGAGATGTGCAGCATCGCCTCGTTCGGCATCTGGTCGGAGCTGCTGCTGATGCAGGCGCTGGTCATGCACGCCTACCGGCACCGCTACGACACCGACCACGTGGCGTACGCGCTGACGGAGATCGCGGACGAGTGCCGGCACTCCAAGATGTTCGCCCGGATGGTGCGCGAGTGCGGGCTGCGCACGCACCGGCCGCGCGCGCTGGAGTTCCACTTCGCGAAGCTGTTCGGCGCCGTGTACGACCCGCTGCCGAAGTTCGCCGGGACGCTGGTCGTGGAGGAGCTCACCGACGCCTTCCAGCGGCTGACGTTCCCGGACGAGGACGTCCAGCCGATGATCCGGCAGGTCACCCGGATCCACGTGATCGAGGAGGCGCGGCACATCAAGTACGCCCGCGAGGAGCTGAAGCGCCTGGTCGCGGAGATCCCGGCGGTCCGGCGGCGGGCGGTGGCCTACGGCATGGCGCAGGCGACGCGGGTCATGGCCGGGCAGGTGATCCACCCGTCCTGCTACACGGCGGTGGGGCTGGATCCCAAGCTGGCGCGGCGGGTGGCGGCGCGCAGCCCGCACCGGCGCGCGACGCTGGCGTGGGCGTTCCGGAAGTGCACCGCGTTCTTCGACGAGGTCGGCCTCCTGGACGGACGGGCCCGTGACGTGTGGATTCGCGCGGGTCTCCTGGAACGGTAACAGGTTCCACCCGACCGCCATTTATCTTGATGTCGAAACGCTTTTTAGAAAACAGTTCTTGAATGCCGGTCGGCGGTCCGGGCGAGGAGACCAAAAGGGCCGCGGAGCGGGGTCCACTCCGCGGCCCATCGGCTGACGGGGCGCCTGCCTGGGGTTATCTCACCCAGGACACTCCAACCGATTGCACGGTCACGTCGTCGACCTCCTCCTCACAAGCGTTCCCAGCACACCGATCACATGCCTGGCGCGGGAGCATGATCGGTATACCGCCTCCCCTTTACCGCATCACCCTAAAGGGGTTGACAGAAAATACGCCACGATCGGCCGAATCAGGTCAGAAATCATTAAGCGCGGTGAACACTTCGCGGGCGGCCGCGGTCGCCTTGGCCAGGCACGCGCGCTCCCGCTCCGCCTGCTCGCCCTTCGCCGGCGCCTGCTCGCTGTAGCTGACCGTGAAGACCGCGTTGCGGACCCGGGCCGTGACCTGCCCGACCACCGTCGGCTGGCCCTCGTCGGCCTTGAACCAGCGGTACGCCTCGTCCCCCACGCCGCCCTGGCGCTCCAGCGCGATCGTCCGGGCGAGCGGGGCCTCGTGCGCCTGCGCCCACTGCGCGTCGTAGTAGCTCTCGGCGTCCCGCACCGGGGTCGCGGTGTTGGCGGCCGTGTACAGCCGCGTCTCGACCCGCAGCCAGCGGAACGCCGACCCGGTCGAGGTGTAGGTGCACGTGGTGAGCGTCGAGTTCGCGCTCTCCAGCTTCCGCGCCTTCGGGATGGCCTTCGCGACGGTGCCCTCCGAGACCGTCCCGCACGGCGACGGCAGGGCGCGGACCATCTGCTGCGCCGGCTCTGAGGACGGGACCGACGACGGGGTCTGCGGCTCGCTCCCGCGCGGCGTCACCGCGGCCCGGTCGGTGCCGGCCTCGTCCTCGCCGGGGACGATCAGGAAGACCGCGACCGCCGCCCCGGCGAACGCGGCGACCGCCACCAGCACCGCCAGCAGC
This sequence comes from Actinomadura chokoriensis, assembly GCF_041463665.1. GTDB lineage: Bacteria > Actinomycetota > Actinomycetes > Streptosporangiales > Streptosporangiaceae > Spirillospora > Spirillospora chokoriensis_A. The sequence continues at coordinate 75,672 of NZ_JAXCEJ010000025.1, read as the reverse complement.
CGCTTCGGCCGCCGCGCCGGAGACGGCGGCTCCGGCCCGGCGTACGGCCGGTGGAACGGTTCGACCGGACGCTGCAGCCCCACGTCCCGCTCCTCACTTCCCCGTCGTGTCATGGCCCGCCCTCCCGTCAACGTAGTCAGGCGCGCCACCCGTGACCAGGCCCCCCGACGGTGCGGATCGTCAGACCCCGGAGCCACACTGGAGGGGTGCTGATCGCAGACATCGCGCGGACGTCGGGGACGGTGGCGGGCACCTCGGGCCGGAAGGCCAAGGTAACCGCGCTCGCCGAGTGCCTGCGCCGGGCCGACCCCGGCGAGGCCGCCATCGTGGTCGCCTACCTGTCGGGTGAGCTGCCGCAACGCCAGATCGGAGTCGGTTACGCCGCCTTGCGGGACGTCCCGCCGCCCGCCGCAGAACCGTCCCTCACCGTCCCGGAGGTCGACGCGGCGTTCACCGGGATCGGCGCCGTCTCCGGCCCCGGCTCGGTCGCCCGGCGCCGCGAACTCCTCGCGGCGCTGCTCGGCCGCGCCACCCGTCCCGAGCAGGACTTCCTCGTCCGGCTGCTGGCGGGCGAGCTGCGCCAGGGCGCGCTGGACGGGGTGATGGCCGAGGCGATCGCGGCGGCGGCCGAGGTGAAGCCCGCCGAGGTGCGGCGCGCGGTCATGCTGCGCGGATCGCTCGGCCCGGTCGCCACCGCCGCCCTCGCCGACGGCGTCGCCGGCCTGCGCGCCTTCACCCTGGAGGTCGGCCGGCCGATCAAGCCGATGCTGGCCGCGGCGGCGCCGTCCATCGACGAGGCGTTCGGCAAGCTCAAGGCGGAGGCGGCGGTCGAGTGGAAGCTCGACGGCATCCGCGCCCAGGTGCACGTGTCCGGCGGCGGCGTGCGCGTCTTCACCCGCACCCTGGACGAGATCACCTCCCGCCTGCCCGAGGTCGTCGAGGCGGTGCGGGAGCTGCCCGTCCGCGAGGCCGTCTTCGACGGCGAGCTGATCGCCCTGCGCCCGGACGGCCGTCCCCACCCCTTCCAGGTGACCGCCGCCCGAACCGCCACCCGCACCGCCAGGAACACCGCCCCCGTCCCCCTCAGCGTCTTCCTCTTCGACGTCCTCCACCTCGACGGCGCCGACCTGCTCGACGCGCCGGGGGCCGAGCGGAACGCCGCCCTGGTCCGGGTCGTGCCGGAGGAGCTGCGCATGCCCCGGGTGGTCACCGCGGACGCCGCGCGGGCCAAGGAGGTCTTCGACGAGGCCGTCGCGCGGAGCCACGAGGGCGTCGTGGTCAAGTCGCTCGACACCCCGTACACGGCGGGGCGGCGCGGCGCGGGATGGATCAAGGTCAAGCCCCGGCACACCCTCGACCTCGTCGTCCTCGCCGTGGAGTGGGGGCACGGGCGCCGCCGGGGGTTGCTGTCCAACCTGCATCTGGGCGCCCGCGATCCCGGGACCGGCGGGTTCGTCATGCTCGGCAAGACGTTCAAGGGGCTCACCGACGAGCTGCTCGCCTGGCAGACCGAGCGGCTCCGCGAGCTGGCCGTCCGGGAGGACGACTGGACGGTGCACGTCCGTCCCGAACTGGTCGTCGAGATCGCGTTCGACGGCGTCCAGCACAGCCCCCGCTACCCCGGCGGCATCGCGCTGCGGTTCGCGCGGGTGCTGCGGTACCGGCCCGACAAGTCCGCCGCCGAGGCCGACACGATCGACACCGTCCGCGCCGTGGCCCCGGTCATGGACTGACCGGTACGGACCGACCGGTCACGGACCGACCGGCACGGACCGACCGGCACGGACCGACCGGCACGGACCGACCGGTCACGGACCGACCGTCAGGGCGGGTCGTCGGGCTTGGGGGTCGCCGTCTCGCCGAGCGGGGCCGGGTCCGCGGGCGGGAGCCGCCCGCCGGGGCGGAAGCCCGGCAGGAACTCCTCGCGGGGGCGGGCCCGTCTCGCGGCGGCGCGGGCCCGCATCCGGGACGCCGCCCGGCTGGGGACCCGGGGCGGGATGCGGGCGGCGACGCCGCGACGGCTCCCGCGTTCGTCCGCGCGGGCGGCCCCGTCCTCCGCCCGTGCGGCTCCGGCGCGGGCGGCCGCCCGGCGCGCTGCACGGCGCGCCGCGCGGCGTTCGGCCCTGCGCTCCGCGCGGGCCGCGGCCTTGCGCGCCGCATGGGCGGTCGCCCGGCGCTCAGCGCGCACCAGACCGCGTCGGCGGGCGCGCTCGGCGGCGCCGGCGCGGCGTTGCAGCAGCTCGGGCGGGATGAGGTCGTGCCGTCCCGCGATGAACTCCTGAACCCAGATCTTGCCGCGGATCAGCGGCCTGCGGAACTGCCGCTCGCGCCGGACGGCCCGCTGGTAGCGGCGCGAGTCCGGGCCGTAGCGCCAGCGCGACCACGGCGAGCCGGGCCGCGCCACCCGGATCGCGCCGACGATCAGCAGCGCGGGCACGAACAGGCCGATGAGCCCCGTCCAGATCTTGCCCTTGAGCAGCGTCACCACCGCGAAGACGAGGTTGACGACCAGGGACACCACGTAGACGCGGGTCAGGATGCCGGTGCCGGGGTCGGGCGCGATGCCCTCGTAGCCGAGCGGGCGGATGCCGAGCAGCAGCAGCCCCGTCACCGCGATCGCGACGAACACGGCGTCGACGGACGCGCGGCCCTTCTCCGTCCAGTACACGTCGCTGAGGTGCAGGATCAGCGCGAACTCGTCCAGGACGAGGGCGGAGCCCATGCCGAACACGACGGCCGCCGCCACGGTGAGGCCGGTGTAGGCGTCCGGGACGGCGAGGCTCCCGATCCCACCCGCCAGCATCAGCACCACGCCGAACACGACATGGTGGATGTGCACGTCACCTGCGGTCACGTTGCGGAACCACCAGCGCGCGTCCGCCCGGATCAGCCGGACGTTCACCCGCGTCAGCACGAAAGTGACCAGGAACGCCACGAAGAAGCCGAACAGCGGAAGCCGCCCGGTCGCCACGATCCGCTCGTCGAACATTTCGATCATCTGCCCCCCGCTGCCTCCATGATGCACTGTGACATGCGCGGATATCGTGGGACCCGGCCGGTCAGCGACGATCGAGGAGAGCACCGCCGTGAGCCGCACCGTGGACCGCTGCGACCCCGGGTACCGGGCCTGGATCGCCGAGGCGATCCGGTTGGTCGACGCCGACGCCAACCGCAGCGCCGACACGCACCTGCACGTCTTCCCACTGCCGCCGGAATGGGGCATCGACCTGTACCTGAAGGACGAGTCCGTCCACCCGACGGGTTCGCTGAAACACCGGCTCGCCCGGTCGCTGTTCCTGTACGGGCTGGCGAACGGCTGGATCCGGCAGGACACGACGATCATCGAGGCGTCCAGCGGGTCGACGGCGGTGTCGGAGGCGTACTTCGCGCGGCTGCTCGGCCTCGCGTTCGTCGCGGTGATGCCCGCCTCGACCAGCCCGGAGAAGATCCAGCTGATCGAGTTCTACGGCGGCCGCTGCCATCTGGTGGACGACCCGTCCGCGATCTACGACGAGTCGCGGCGGCTCGCCGCCGAGTGCGGCGGGCACTTCATGGACCAGTTCACCTACGCCGAACGCGCCACGGACTGGCGCGGCAACAACAACATCGCCGAGTCGATCTTCGAGCAGATGCGGCTGGAGCGGTTCCCGGAGCCGTCCTGGATCGTGGTCGGCGCGGGCACCGGCGGGACGTCCGCGACGATCGGCCGGTACGCGCGCTACCAGCGGTTCCAGACGCGGCTCGCGGTCGTCGACCCGGAGGGCTCGGCGTTCCACGGCTCGTTCGCCGACGGCGACCCCGAGCGGACGGCGGCGGGCTCCCGGATCGAGGGCATCGGCCGTCCCCGCGTGGAGCCGTCGTTCCTGCCGACCGTCATCGACCGGATGATCCACGTGCCGGACGCGGCGTCCATCGCGGCGATGCGCTGGACGAGCGCGGTCAGCGGCCGCGACGTCGGCGGCTCGACCGGCACCAACATGTGGGGCGCGGCGGAACTGATCGCGGACATGCGGGCGCGCGGCGAGCGCGGCAGCGTCGTCACGCTGATCTGCGACAGCGGCGAACGCTACGCGGGCACCTACCGGTCGGACGCGTGGCTCGCCGAGCAGGGCCTCGACATCGCGCCCTGCCTGGCCGCGCTGGACGGCTTCCTGAAGACCGGCGAGATGCCCGCTAACCCGTGACCTTGACGGGGTTCACGAGGTCGGCGTAGATCAGCAGACCGCCCATGACGATCAGCACGACCGCCATCACGTACGTCACCGGCAGCGCCTTGGCGACGTCCACGTAGCCGGGATCCGGACGGCGGAAGATCTTCGCGAACGCCTTCTTGACCGCCTCCAGCAGCGCGCCGGCGATGTGGCCGCCGTCCAGCGGCAGCAGCGGGACGAGGTTGAACAGCCCGACCGCGAGGTTCAGCGAGCCGAGCAGCATCACGAAGAACGACACCTTCTCGGCGCTGGTGTAGTCGGCGGAGGCGGCGACCTCGCCGCCGATCCGGCTGACGCCGACGACGCCGACCGGGCCGTTCGGGTCGCGCTCATCGTCGCCGAACGCCGCGTTCCAGACCCCGACCATCTTCTGCGGCATCCGCAGCAGCGACTCGGTGGTGCGCGCGGTCAGGTCGCCCATCGTGCTCGCGACCGCGCCCGGCCCCTGCCGCTCCATCGCCTGGGTCGGCGTGATGCCGAGGAACCCGACGTTGACGATCTTGTCCTGTTCCTTCAGGTCGTACATCTGGTTGCGGGAGATCGGGACGTCCAGCCGCACGTCCCGCCCGTCCCGCCGGACGGTCATCGGGACGGTCTTCCCGCCGCCGTCGCGGATCAGCCCCCGCAGCTCGTCATAGTCGTCGATCTTCTTGCCGTCGAACGCCACGATCCGGTCGCCCGGCTTCAGCCCGGCCTGCGCGGCCGGCGTCGGCGTCGCGTTCGCCGGGCACTCCTTCACCTGCGACTGGCTCGCGGGCACCATGCACTTGAGGACCTCGCCGATCACCGGCTGGGCCTGCTTGGTGCCGATGCCCATCAGCAGGATCGCGAAGAACATCACCGAGAGCAGCAGGTTCATCGCGGGCCCGCCGAACATGATGAGCAGCTTCTGCCACCACTTCTTGGCGTAGAACACGCGGTCCTCGTCGCCGGGCCTGATCTCCTCCAGCGCGGCCCCGCGGGCCGACTCGATGAGCCCCTGCCACGGCCCGGTGCTGGCCTGCCGGATCTGCCCCGGCGCGTCCCCCTTGCGCGGCGGCAGCATCCCGATCATGCGGATGTACCCGCCGAGCGGGATCCACTTGACGCCGTACTCGGTCTCGCCCTTGCGCCTGGACCACATCGTCGGCCCGAAACCGACCATGAACTGGGTCGTCCGCACCCTGAAGAGCTTGGCGAACGAGAAGTGCCCGAGCTCGTGCAGCGCGATGGACACCAGCAGGCCGAAGAAGAGGATCAGCATTCCCGCCAGGTAGACCATCCGGCATGCCTTTCAGCTCGTAGGCCCGCGCTCACCGCGGGTGACCTCCAGCGACCACCCAAGAGTACGTGATCGACCCCCTTTCGGTTGAAGTCAACCGGGAAGCCGCACCGCGCTCCCGGGATGTCGCGCTTTTGAGGTGCGGTGCTAAGTCCGGGGTGCGGCATTGGCACGTCCTTCGCTATCCACGGGGCGCACCGCATGCGATCATGAGCCGTTCTCTCACGGAGGTATCCACGGTGAAGCGCGGTGTTGTAGCGGTGCTGGCGTCGGTGCTGGTGCTCGGCGGATGCGGCGGGTCCGACGGCGGCGCCGGGGACGAGGGCGCCGGGACGCCACCGCCCTCGCCGGGGGTTTCGGCCCCGGCTCCGGCGCCGTCCGGCAGGGCGCCCTCCCCCACGCCGGTACCGCCCCAGGTGTCGAAGGCGACCGACAGGTTCAGCGACTGCATGCACAAGCAGGGCGTGGAGCTGCCGAGCCCGAACCCGACGGTCTCGCCCGCCCGGAAGGATCTCGAAAAGATCAAGGCGGCGCTGCGGATCTGCGTGAAGTCGATGTCGGCGTCGCCGCCCCCGGCGAACTGACGGCGGACCGGCGGCGGCTGGTCGGGCGGCAAGCGCGCTGCTAGATTGGCTTTCCAGCCGTTGATCCCGTGCGGGAGAGTCCCACGCAGCCGGCGTGGGACGCCGAAGGAGCAACTCCTCCCCGGAACCTCTCAGGCCCACGGACCGCACGGACCAGGCGACCTCTGGAAAGCGGGGACAGCGTTCCCCCGCCGAAGGTGAAAGCCCGCAGGCAGGCGGGTGAAGCTCTCAGGCGCCGATGACAGAGGGGGAGGCACCGAGACGCCCGGTGCGCGAGTGGGACGATGGACCACGCGCGCCCGTGACGAAGGAGCCGAGCCCATGCCCGCCGAACCGAAGACCACACCGCTGCACGACGTCCACCGGGACCTCGGCGCGAGCATCGTCGACTTCGCCGGTTACCTGATGCCGCTGCGCTACAGGAGCGAGACCGCCGAGCACCAGGCCGTCCGCACCGGCGCCGGGCTGTTCGACCTGTCGCACATGGGAGAGATCTTCCTCTCCGGGCCGGGCGCGGGCGCCGCGCTCGACTACGCGCTGGTCGGGAACCTGTCGTCGATGCCGGTCGGCAAGGCCCGCTACACGATGATCTGCGGCCACGACGGCGGCGTCCTCGACGACCTGATCGTCTACCGGCTCGCCGACCGGGAGGCGGCGGGGAGCGCCGACGGCGGCGGGACGCCGACGTGGATGGTCGTCGCCAACGCCGCGAACGCCGCCGTCGTCCGGGACGCGCTGGTCGAGCGGGCCGCGGGCTTCGAGGCCGTCGTCGACGACCGGTCCGATTCGTACGCGCTGATCGCCCTGCAGGGCCCGCGTTCGCAGAAGATCCTCGAAGGGTTCACCGACGCGCCGCTGGCCGACCTCAAGTACTACGCGATCCTCGCCGGACGGGTCGCGGGCGTCGACGCGCTGATCGCCCGCACCGGGTACACGGGCGAGGACGGCTTCGAGCTGTTCGTGGACGCGTCCGACGCCGTACCGCTGTGGCAGGCGCTCGCCGGGGTCGACGGGGTCGTCCCGGCGGGGCTCGCGGCACGCGACTCGCTGCGCCTCGAAGCGGGCATGCCGCTGTACGGCAACGAGCTGACCGCCGAGACGACGCCGTTCGACGCAGGTCTCGGCCGGGTCGTGAAGCTGGACAAGGCGGTCGACTTCGTGGGCAAGACCGCCCTGGCGGCGCAGGCGCAGACCCCGCCGGGCCGTAGGCTCGTGGGACTGGTCGCCCGCGGGCGTCGCGCGCCGCGGAAGGGGTACCAGGTCGTCACGTCCGGCGGCACGCCGTGCGGGGTCGTGACGAGCGGCGCCCCGTCGCCCACACTGGGCAGGCCGATCGCCCTCGCCTACCTCGACAGCGGTGTCGAGGAGACGGGCCTGGCCGTGGACGTCCGCGGCCGGCCCGAGCCGGTGGACGTGGTCGACCTGCCGTTCTACAAGCGTTCCTGAAAGAAAGTCGTCCGGGGGCGTGGGGGCGCCCGGCCCCCACCATGAGAAGAGAGAAGTGATCGTGAGCGTTCCGGAGCAGCTCCGCTACAGCGAAGAGCACGAGTGGGTGTCCGGCCTCGGTGGCGAGGACGGCATCGTCACCGTCGGCATCACCGCGCACGCCGCCGACGCCCTCGGAGAGATCGTCTACCTCGAGCTGCAGCCGTCCGAGGGCGACACCGTCGAGGCGGGCGAGCCCTGCGGCGAGGTCGAGTCCACCAAGTCGGTCAGCGACCTCTACTCCCCGGTCAGCGGCGAGGTCACCGCGATCAACGCCGCCGTGGTGGACGAGCCGAAGGTCATCAACGACGACCCGTACGGCGAGGGCTGGATCTTCAAGGTGCGGATCTCCGAGGAGCCGGGCGACCTGCTCGACTCCACCGCCTACGACAAGCTGATCGAGGAATCATGAGCCTCTACGACTCCCTCGCGACGGCCGATCCGGAGGTCGCGGACGCCGTCGCCGCCGAGCTCCGCCGCCAGCAGTCCACGCTCGAGATGATCGCGTCGGAGAACTTCGCGCCGGTCTCCGTCCTGGAGGCGCAGGGCTCCGTCCTGACCAACAAGTACGCCGAGGGGTATCCGGGCAAGCGCTACTACGGCGGCTGCGAGTACGTCGACGTCACCGAGCAGCTCGCCATCGACCGGGCCAAGTCGCTGTTCGGCGCCGAGCACGCGAACGTCCAGCCGCACAGCGGCGCGCAGGCCAACACGGCGGTCTACTTCGCGCTGCTCCAGCACGGCGACACGATCCTCGGGCTCGATCTCGCGCACGGCGGCCACCTGACCCACGGGATGCGGCTGAACTACTCGGGCAAGACGCTGAACGTGGTGCCGTACCACGTCCGCGCCGAGGACGGCCTGGTCGACATGGACGAGGTCGCGTCCCTGGCGGCCGAGCACCGGCCCAAGATGATCGTGGCGGGCTGGTCGGCGTACCCGCGCCAGCTCGACTTCCCGGCGTTCCGCGAGATCGCCGACTCGGTCGGGGCGCTGCTCATGGTCGACATGGCGCACTTCGCGGGGCTGGTGGCGGCGGGCCTGCACCCCTCGCCCGTCCCGCACGCCGACATCGTCACGACGACCACGCACAAGACGCTCGGCGGCCCGCGCGGCGGCCTGATCCTCGCCCGCGAGGAGTTCGGCAAGAAGATCAACTCCGCGGTGTTCCCCGGCATGCAGGGCGGCCCGCTGGAGCACGTGATCGCCGCCAAGGCCGTCGCCCTCAAGATCGCCGCGTCGGAGGAGTTCCGCGCCCGCCAGGCCGCCACCGTCGAGGGCGCCAAGCTGCTCGCCGAGCGCCTCCTCGCCGACGACACGGCCAAGGCCGGCGTGAAGGTCCTCACCGGCGGGACGGACGTGCACCTCGTCCTGGTCGACCTCGTCGACTCCGAGCTCACCGGACGCGACGCCGAGGACCGCCTGCACGACATCGGCATCACGGTGAACCGCAACGCGGTGCCGAACGACCCGCGCCCGCCGATGGTCACGTCCGGTCTGCGGATCGGCACCCCTGCCCTCGCCACCCGCGGTTTCACCGCCGCCGACTTCGCCGAGGTCGCCGATATCATCGCGCTGGCGCTCCAGCCGTCCTCCGCGGACCTGGGGTTGGCGGCCCGGGTGCAGGCGCTCGCCGACGAGCACCCGCTCTATCCCGACCTGTGATCCCGCCGCGCCCCCTCCCCGTACGGGAGGGGGCGCAGCTACAACGGAGTAGCCATGGCCATCAGCGTTTTCGACCTGTTCAAGGTCGGCATCGGCCCGTCGTCCTCCCACACCGGCGGCCCGATGGCCGCGGCCCACCGTTTCGCCCGCGGCCTGGAACGCGACGGCCTCCTGGAGAAGACGGCCTCGGTCCAGGTCACCCTCTACGGCTCGCTCGGCCTCACCGGCAAGGGCCACGGCAGCGACAAGGCCGTCATCCTCGGCCTGGAGGGCGACAAGCCCGAACTGGTCGACGTGGACCTGGTCGACGAGCGCCTGGCGGCGATCCGCGAACGCGGGGCCCTGCGGCTCTTCGGCGACCACGACATTCCCTTCGTGGTCAACGAGCACCTTCATTTCGAGCGCAAGAAGTCGCTCCCGGGCCACCCCAACGGCATGCGCTTCACGGCCCATGACGGCTCCGGCGCGGAACTGCGCTCGAAGGTCTACTACTCGGTCGGCGGCGGCTTCATCCTGGACGAGAACGCCACCGGCGCCGACCGCATCAAGCCGGACGACACCGTCCTCCCCCACCCGTTCGACACGGCCGCCGACCTGCTCGACCGCTGCCGCGAAACGGGCCTTTCCGTCTCCGCCCTGATGCTGGAGAACGAGAAGGCGTTCGGCCGCACCGCCGAGGAGATCCGCGAAAGCCTCCTGGACCTGTGGCAGGTGATGCGCGCCTGCGTGAGCCGGGGCTGCACCCGCGAGGGCCTGCTGCCCGGCGGTCTGAAGGTGCGCCGCCGCGCCCCCCAGCTGCACCGCCAGCTCTGCGCGGAGAAGACCTCCGACCCCCTCCACGCGATGGACTGGGTCACCCTTTTCGCGCTGGCCGTCAACGAGGAGAACGCCGCCGGCGGCCGCATCGTCACCGCCCCCACCAACGGCGCCGCCGGCATCGTCCCGGCCGTCCTGCACTACTACGATCGTTTCCTTCCGAGCGACGACGACGGCATCGTCCGCTTCCTGCTGACCGCCGGCGCGATCGGCGCCCTGTTCAAGCAGAACGCCTCCATCTCCGGCGCCGAGGTCGGCTGCCAGGGCGAGGTCGGCTCCGCCTGCTCGATGGCCGCCGCCGGCCTCACCGAGATCCTCGGCGGCACGCCCGAACAGGTCGAGAACGCCGCCGAGATCGGCATAGAGCACAACCTGGGCCTGACCTGCGACCCGGTCGGCGGCCTCGTCCAGGTCCCGTGCATCGAACGCAACGCCGTCGGCGCCATCAAGGCCATCAGCGCCGCCCGCATCTCCCTGCGCGGCGACGGCCGCCACTTCGTCACCCTCGACAAGGCCATCAGGACGATGCGCGACACCGGCCGCGACATGCTCGACAAGTACAAGGAGACCTCCCGCGGCGGCCTCGCCGTCAACGTCATCGAATGCTGATCCGCTCTTTCACTCTGTCGAGACGTGACCACGTGATCACCCTGTGCGACAAGGCCCGTGAAGTCTGCCCCGAGTTCGGCGACCGGGCGCGGCGGGTCCACTGGAGCGTTCCCGACCCCGCGACGGCCGGGCCGGACGGCGACGAAGAGCACGCCGTCACGCGGGCCCGGCCATCGCGGTGAGGCGGCGGGCGAGCCGGGCGACGGCTTCGCGCAGCTCCGGAGGCTCCACTATCTCCGTCTCGAAGCCGAGGCGGGCCACGTGGACGGCGAGCCAGTCGAGGTCGTCGCCGCCGACGACGAGCAGGCACCATCCGTCGCGGTCGTCCTCGACGCGTCCCACCTGGGGCGGCACCAGTTCCCGCACCCGGTCGGCCGGGGCGTGCACCCGCACGCGGGCGAGGTGCCGGTACGGCGCCTCCGTCACGGACCGCTGCACGTAGGCGACCGGGTCCGGATGCTCACGCGCCCGGAAGTGCCACGTCGTCGCCGTCACCTCGCGCATCCGGTCCAGCCGGAAGGTGCGCCAGTCGTCGCGGCCGGTGTCCCAGGCCATCAGGTACCAGCGTCGGCCGGTCGCGACCATCCGCACCGGCTCGACCGTTCGCTCGTGCTCGGCGCCGCCGCGTCCGGCGTACCGGAACCGGACCCGCACGGCGTCCCGGCAGGCCCTCGCGAGCGTCACCAGCAGCTCTGCATCGATCTCCACGCCGGGGCCGACGAGGGTCTCGGTGGCGCCGTGCACCGCCCGCACCTCGGCGCGCAGCCGGGGCGGCATCACCTGGTCGAGCTTCGCGAGCGCCCGCAGCGCCGCCTCGCCCGCCCCTGCGACGGTGCCGCCCGACGCCATCCGCAGGGACACCGCCGTCGCGATCGCCTCCTCGTCGTCCAGGAGGAGCGGCGGCAGCCGGGTGCCCGCGCCGAGCCGGTAGCCGCCGCCGACGCCCGCCGCCGCGTGGACGGGGTAGCCGAGCGCGCGCAGCCGCTCCACGTCGCGGCGCACCGAACGGTCGGTGACGTCCAGCTCGGCGGCGAGTTCGGCGGCGGTCCAGGACGACCGGCGCTGTAGCAGTGCCAGCAACCGCAGCACCCGCTCGGTCGTCCCCTCCACGGTCATGGCGTTCATCGTCGCACGGAACGCGGAACGTACCTGTCCTCTATTGGGGGAAGGGTGGACGGCATGGACTGGAACGCACGGCTGCGGGAGCAGCTCACCTGGCACTGGGACCACCAGTTGCGCGACCGCATCGCCGGGCTCGCCGACGACGAGTACTTCTGGGAGCCGGTGCCCGACTGCTGGAACGTGCGCCCGCGCGGCACCGGCACCGCCCCGGTGCGGGCCGGGTCCGGGGCGATGACCATCGACTTCGCGTTCCCGCCGCCCGACCCGCCGCCGTTCACGACGATCGCCTGGCGGCTCGGGCACGTCATCGTCGGCGTGCTCGCGATGCGCAACGCCGCGCACTTCGGCCGCGCCCCCACGGACTACGACTCGTTCGAGTACGCCGCCACCGCCGGCGAGGCGCTGGCCCAGCTGGACGCCGAGTACGCCGCCTGGCTGGCCGGGGTCGAGTCCCTCGGCGAGACCGGCCTCGCCCGCCCGTGCGGCGAAGCCGAAGGGCCGTACGCCGAGCATCCGGCGGCGACGCTCGTCCTGCACATCAACCGCGAGATGGTCCACCACCTGTCCGAGGTGTGCCTGCTCCGCGACCTCTACCTGCACTCTCACCGGGAGGCGAGCTGACATGGCCCGCGACGTACAGATCACCTTCGACTGCGCCGACCCCGCCGCCCTGGCGGCGTTCTGGGCCGAGGCCCTCGGCTACCGGCTGCAGGACCCGCCGGGCGGCTTCGCCTCCTGGGACGAGGCGCTGGACGCGATGGGCGTCCCACCCGAGAACCGCAACGACGCCTCGGCGGTGATCGACCCGGACGGAGCCGGGCCGCGGCTGTTCTTCCAGCGGGTGCCGGAGGGCAAGCAGGTCAAGAACCGCGTCCACCTCGACGTCCGGGCGGCCCCCGGCCTGGAGGGCGACGAGCGGATGGCGGCCCTGGAAGCCGAGGCCGACCGCCTCATCGCCCACGGCGCCGCGCGTCTCGAGCGCCACGAGCCCGCTCCCCCGCTCGGCGCCGGCCACATCATCATGGCCGACCCGGAAGGCAACGAGTTCTGCCTCGACTGACGGTGGCTCAGGACGTGCGGGCGCCCCGGCCCGTGGGTGAGTGGGCGCCGACGCGGGCCTCCTTTCCGCAGTGCCCGCAGACGACCACGGGGCTGACCGTCTCACCGCAGGAGTGCTGCCAGCGGACCGGCGGGTCGTCCGGGTGCAGGTGCCGGTCGCCCCATCGCATCAGCACGAGCAGGACGTCGCACAGCTCCACGCCGGCCGGGGTCAGGTGGTACTCGTAGCGCACCGGGTGGTCGCTGTAGCGCTCGCGCCGGATGATGCCGTTCGCCTCCAGCTTGCGGAGCCGGGACGTGAGGATGTCGCGGGACGCGCCCGTGTTGTGGACGATCTGGTCGAACCGCCGCACACCGTAGGACAGCTCCCGGATCACGAGCAGGCTCCAGCGTTCCCCGACCAGGTCGAGGGTGTCGGCGACCGAGCACTCGCGCGGATCGGCGTCCTTCGGCATACGCGCAGCCTAGCCGCCGGTCAGAGCCGTTCGACGATGGTCGCGTTGGCCAGGCCGCCGGCCTCGCACATGGTCTGGAGCCCGAACCGTCCGCCGCGGTCTTCGAGGGCGTGCAGCAGGGTCGTCATGATGCGGGCGCCGCTGGCGCCGAGGGGGTGGCCGATCGCGATCGCGCCGCCGCGCACGTTGACCCGCGCCAGGTCGGCTCCGGTCTCGCGCTGCCAGGCGAGGACGACCGGGGAGAACGCCTCGTTCACCTCGAACAGGTCGATGTCGTCCAGCGCGAGGCCGGCGCGCCGCAGCACCTTCCCGGTCGCCGGGATGATCGCGGTGAGCATCAGCAGCGGATCGTCGCCGGTCACGGCGAACGCGTGGAACCGCGCCCGGGGACGGAGCCCGAGCCGCCCGGCGACGTCGGCGCCCATGACCAGGACGGCCGCCGCGCCGTCGTTGATCGGGGACGCGTTGCCCGCGGTGATCTTCCACTCGATCTCGGGGAAGCGCTCGGCCATGCGCTCGTCGTAGTAGGCCGGCCTGAGCCCGGCGAGGACCTCCGGCGACGTCCCGGGGCGGACGGTCTCGTCCCGCTGCCCCGTCCAGGCGACCTCCCGGTCGAAATCGCCGTTCTTCCACGCCTGCGCGGCGCGGCGGTGCGACTCGTAGGCGTAGGCGTCCAGTTCCTCGCGCGACAGGCCCCAGCGGGCGGCGATCAGCTCGGCGCTGATGCCCTGCCCGACGAGCCCGTCCGGATAGCGCTCGCCCAGCATCGTCCCGTACGGGTTGCTCCCCGGCAGGACGCTCGCCCCCATCGGCACCCGCGACATCGACTCGACCCCGCAGGCGATCGCGATGTCGTAGGCGCCGCTCTGCACGCCTTGCGCGGCGATGTGCAGGGCCTGCTGGGACGAGCCGCACTGCCGGTCGACCGTCATCGCGGGGACGCTCTCGGGGAACCCGGCGGCGAGGGCGGCCGTCCGGGTGAGGTTGAGGGCCTGGTCGCCGACCTGCGTCACGATCCCGCCGATGACGTCGTCGACGTCCGCCGCGTCGATTCCGGCCCGCTCCACGAGCGTCTTCAGCGTCCTCGCCAGCAGATCCGCGGGATGGTCCTCGTGTAGCGCCCCGTTCGCCTTCCCCTTGCCCAGCGGAGTCCGCACCGCCTCCACGATCACCGCGTCCCGCACGACAACCACCTCCGTTGTGTTTTCCAACTCACACCGCAGTATGGGATCACCAAGTTGGAAAACACAACCCACATTCCCGTGTGCTCCCGCTCACACCCGCCGGACGCTGGGGCACTGGTGGTCGGGAGGGTCTGGCACGGCAGACCCGGGGGCCATCGTGCGCCCCCGGGCCGTCGGGCCGCTCAGCGGGAGGGGCCCATGCCGTGGTTCGTCTGTTCCCTCCATGCGTCGGAGGACCCCTCGGCGGAGCCGCCCGGCCCTTCACAGTCGGACAAGCGTGCCTCCTTCGATCCCCTCGACGTCACGTTCAGTACGAACGTTAGCCCCATGTTCGAACATGGCCGACAAACTAGGTTCAAAGCTGTCGCCAAACGTGAAAACGCCCGGACTCGCGTCCGGGCGCTCGGGTGCGGTCGGCGGCTAGCCGCCCTTGAACATCGCGCGCATCTTGCGGGCGGCGTCGCCCGGTTTCTTCTTCTGCGGCGCGCCGGTGGCGTTCTCGGCGCGGGGCGGCGGCTGCTGGCCCTCGCGCTCCGGCTCGGTGTTCGCCTTGCCCTCGGGCTTGCCAGGCTTCTCGGTCACGACAACTCCCCGATGTCGCTTCACTGTCGTCCCATAGGTACCCCGTCTAGCCGGGATAGAAGCGCACTTCCGGACGGCCGACCTGCCCGTAATGCGGTTTACGGTGCGCCAGGCCGTTTTTCGCCAGGTACTCCAGGTAGCGGCGCGCGGTGACGCGGGAGACGCCGGTGAGGTCCGCCGCCGCGGCGGCGGACAGGCCGTCGGACGCGCGGGCCAGCACGTCCGTGACGGCCTGGAGCGTCTCGCCGCTCATGCCCTTCGGCAGCGCGCGGTGGTCGGGGGTGCGGAGGGTGGCGAGCATGCCGTCCACGGCGGCCTGGCCGCTGACCTCGCCGGTGCCCACCGCCTGCTCCCGGAAGCGGGCGTAGCGGTCGAGCTTGTCGCGCAGGGACGCGAACGTGAACGGCTTCAGGAGGTACTGGACGACCCCGACCGAGACCGCGGAGCGGATCACGGCGAGGTCCCGGGCGGAGGTGACGGCGATGACGTCCACGTCGCGGCCCCCGGCGCGGAGCGCCCGGCAGACGGTGAGGCCGTGCGTGTCCGGCAGGTAGAAGTCGAGGAGGACGACGTCCACCGGGGTGCGCTCGCAGAAGCGGAGGGCCTCCGCCCCCGAGTGGACGACCCCGGCGACGGCGAACCCGGCGACGCGTTCGACGTAGGTGCGGTGGGCCTCGGCGGCGACAGGGTCGTCCTCGACGATGAGCACTTCGATCATTGGCTGTCCAGGGGAAGGCGGACGGTGAAAACGGCGCCGGTGCCGTGCGCCACGCGGACGTCGCCGCCGTGGCGCCGTACGGCCTGGCCGACCAGCGCGAGGCCGAGCCCGTGCCCGACCGGCCCGTCGGACGCCGCCGACTTGGTCGTCCAGCCGCGGCGGAACATGTCGGGCACGGCGGACGGATCGATGCCGGGCCCGCTGTCGGAGACCTCCAGCAGGAGGGCGCCGGCGTCCTCGCGGGCGGTGACGACGACGCGCGGCGGCCGGACCCCGGCGTTCTCGATGGCGGCGTCCACCGCGTTGTCGATCAGGTTGCCGAGGATGGTCACGAGGTCGCGGGCCTCGACCGTCCCCTCGATCACGGTGTCCTCGGTGATGACGAGCTCGACGCCGCGCTCGGCGGCCTCGGCCGACTTGCCGAGCAGCAGCGCCGCGAGGACGGGTTCGGAGACCGAGCCCACGACCCGGTCGGTGAGGCGCTGCGCGGTCGCGAGCTCGGCGGTGGCGAACTCGACGGCCTGGTCGGTACGGCCGAGTTCGACCAGCGACACCACCGTGTGCAGGCGGTTCGCGGCCTCGTGGGCCTGCGAGCGCAGCGACTCGGCGAAACCGCGGACGGTGTCCAGCTCGCCGGTCAGGCTCTGCAGCTCGGTGTGGTCGCGGAACGTGACGACGTTGCCCATCACCCGGTCGCGGGACCGGACGGGCGAGGTGTTCACGACCAGGACGCGCGTGTCGCCGACGTGGATCTCGTCCGATCGCGTCCGCCGGGACACGAGGGTGGTGACCAGCTCGTCCGGCAGGCCGAGATCGGCGACCGCCCGGCCGCGCGGATGCTCGGGCAGGTCGAGCAGTTCGAGGGCGGCGTCGTTGCACAGGGCGACGCGGCCCGTCCGGTCCAGGATGAGCAGGCCCTCGCGGACGGCGTGCAGGATCGCCTCGTAGTACTCGAACATCTCGCGCAGCTCGCCGGGCGCGACGCCGCGGGTCTGCCGGCGCAGCCGGGCGGAGACGAGGTAGCTGCCGGCCATCCCGGCGGCGAGCACGACGCCGGCGACGGCGCCGAGGCCGAGCAGCCGGCGGCGCAACTGCCCGGTGATCACCTGGACCGTGATCCCGACGGCGACCAGCGCGACCACCCGGTGCCGGTCGTCGAAGACCGGGGCGACGGACCGGACGGACGGGCCGAGCGTGCCGGTGTAGGTCTCGGTGAACGCCCGTCCGGCGACGGCGGGCGCGGTGTTGCCGACGAACTGCCCGCCGATCTGGGCCGGGTTGGGGTGCGTGTAGCGGACCCCGCCCGGGCTCATGATCGTGACGAAGTCGACGCCGGTGTCGCGCCGGACGCGTTCGGCGTACGGCTGCAGCAGCCGGCTCGGATCGGGGACCGCGAGCGCCTCCCGGACGTTGTGCGCGTCGGCGATGCTCGCCGCGACCGCCGAGACGGTCTGCGTGGCGCTCTCGTCGGCGGCACGGTCGGCGTCGGCGTAGGCGATGACGGCGCCGGCGGCGACGAGCAGCCCGACGATCGCGGCCTGCAGCACGAGCAACTGCCGGGCCACGCTCCAGTTGCCGGGCACCGCCCAGCGGGGACGCCCCATCGGCCCCTCCCACGTCGTTCCGGACCAGCCGTGAACGAAATGTACACAAGCGTGACCGTCCCCATGGAGGCCGCGCATAGTGACCCGTGCAAGGACCGCGGCTCCGCCGACCACGCACCCCGACCTGCGCGACCTCCCCCACCGCGGTGCGCCCGCCGTGTGCATGCGCCGACCGTCCCGGCGCATGGGCGCCCGCCGGGGAGCGGGCGCCCGTCCCGGACGAACCGGGACGGGCGCCGCTCCTCCCGCCGCGTCCTCCCACGCGCCTCCCACTCGCCTCCTGCGGGGCCGCCGCCGTCACGGCCGCAGAGCCCGGCCGCCCGGCGCCATGTGCCCCGGCGCCGGGCGGCCGTCAGGCGGTTTCGGGCTGCGGGCTCCGGCGGCGCGGGCGCGGGCGGGGAAGGACCGGGCGGAAGCGGATCACCACTGGAAGCTCGGGCATCCCGACCGCGTGCCGGTAGCGCTCGACCAGGCCCGCGCCCAGCTCCCCGTAAAGCTCGCCCACCAGCGCGTCGCCCGCGCAGGAGACGTTCAGCAGGAGGCGCGGCCTGCCGGCCGTGCCGGTGAGGCGGACCCGGACGTCCTCGACGCCGGGCAGCGAGCGCGCGTCCCGGTCGAGATCGGCGGCGGCGCCGTGCGCCCGGACGCGGGTCTCCGCGTCGAGGTCGGGCCACCGCCGGTGGACGAGCACCCGCACCTGCATGACGAGCCAGAGCTGACCGGCGAGGGCCAGCAGCTCGGCGACGCCCGCAGCGGACGGCAGGAACCAGCCCGTGCCGCCCGCGAAGCGCACCAGCGCCGGGTCGAAGACCGGCCTCACCGACAGGGCGCCGAACACGTCTGCCGCGCCCAGCCCGACGGCGGCGGCGGACGCCCCGGCCAGCAGCAGCACCACCCCGGTCACCGCGATCGCGATCCGCATCATCAGTCCTTCCGCCAGCCGAGCCGGACGTCGACCGGCGGCCGGTGCATCGGCTCGATCCGGTCCAGGCGCGCGTCGACGGCGGCCCGGACCAGCTCCGCCAGGTTCGACGGGTTGCGGTAATGGGTCCCGGCCCGGACGACCAGGCCCCGCCGCAGGATCCCGAGGCCCCGGACGCGGGCGCGCTCGATCCCGGGGACCTCCAGCACCGCGTCCGCGACCGTGCGGCGCAGCGCGGCCCGCCCGATGAGGCCGGCCTGGCGCGGGTCGGACCCGTCCAGCGGCACCCCGCGCAGCCGGCCGGGCAGCGCCGCGACCAGCAACGCGGCCCCGATGACGGCGACCGCGCCCGTCACGGCCAGGACGGCCGGGTCGCTCCACGCGTGCCGGCGCAGGACGTCCAGCAGCGTGGTCACGCCCGGGACCGGATGGACGGCGGACCCCAGCGCGGCGGCCAGCAGCTCGATCGCGGTCACCCCCGCCGCGACCGTGACCAGCAGCGCCGCGACGAACCCCGCCACCGCCCGGCGCGGCCGGAACGCGCGGACGGCCAGCCGCCGCGCCTCCCGCCTGCCCCGCTCCTCCTCGATCAGGTCCTGGACCAGCGCTTCGGCCATCGCCACCCCCGTGAGCGTCCGACGTCGTCACCCATGGTGCGTCAATGTCACTCGGAGTGAAACACGCCGTGCCGACATCTCACGGAAAACCGCAGGTCAGCGGAAGACGACCGTCCGGTCGCCGTTGAGCAGCACGCGGTGCTCGGCATGCCAGCGGACGGCGCGGGCGAGCGCGAGGCACTCGACGTCGCGCCCCACCGCCACCAGCTCCTCCGGGCTGTGGGTGTGGTCGACGCGCGCGACCTCCTGCTCGATGATCGGCCCCTCGTCCAGGTCGGCGGTGACGTAGTGCGCGGTCGCGCCGATCAGCTTCACGCCGCGCGCGTGCGCCTGGTGGTAGGGGCGGGCGCCCTTGAAGCTCGGCAGGAACGAGTGGTGGATGTTGATGATCGCGCCGGGCAGCTTGGCGCAGAAGTCGTCGGACAGGATCTGCATGTACCGGGCGAGGACGACGAGGTCGGCGCGGTAGTGCTCGACCAGCGTCAGGATCTCCGCCTCCTGCGCGGACTTGCCGCCGGGCCCGACCGGCAGATGGTGGTAGTCGATCCCGTACGACTGGGTGAGGGGCCGCAGGTCGGGGTGGTTGGACGCGACGGCGACGATGTCGATGTCGAGGAGCCCCGACCGCGTCCGGTACAGCAGGTCGTTCAGGCAGTGCCCGCCCTTCGACACCATGATCAGGACGCGCGGGCGCTCGGCGAGCGCGTGCAGCCGCCACTGCAGGCCGAGCTCGGGCGCCAGCGACGCGAACGCGCCGCGCAGCTCGTCGGGGTCGGTGCCGTCCAGGGCCGCGAACTGCACCCGCATGAAGAACGTGCCGGACTCGCCGTCCCCGAACTGCTGGCTCTCCACGATGTTGCACCCGCGCTCGGCCAGCAGCCCCGAGACCGCGGCGACGATGCCGGGCCGGTCCGGGCAGGACAGGGTCAGGACGAATTCGTTCAAAAGTCTCACTCTTTATCGCGACGCGGCAGGTCAGACGGGGTCCCTACGAGCTTACGCCGACCGCCGCACCGCACCGCCGGTCTTTCCCGTGACCGCGCCGGAGGTCTTCATTTACCGGTGAGTAGTTTGAGGGCGTCCGTTGAGGTTAGCTTTGCCAGCATGCGGCGAATCCTGCTCGTGGTCATGGCGGTCACCCTCGTCCTCGCGGGATGTACCGAAGAGCCGGGCAAGACCGGCGAGAAGGGCGAGGACGGCAAGCGTCCGGCGAAGGTGGGCGGCATCCCCACGTCCGCGGGCACGCACAAGCAGAAGATGGACGTGGGGACGTTCGGGCACCGCGAGTTCCTGCTGCACGTACCGTCCAAGGTGTCGGGCGGCGACTGGAAGGACGGCAAGCCCGCCGACCCGCCCCCGCTGGTCATCGCCCTGCACGGCGGGCTCGCCAACATGGGCAAGATGCGCGACCTCACCGGCTTCGACAAGCTGTCGGACGAGCACGGCTTCCTCGTCGCGTATCCGGACGGCTTCATGACCACGTGGAACGCGGGCGACTGCTGCGGCGCCGCGAAGATGGGGAACATCGACGACGTCGGCTTCCTGACCAAGCTGATCGACAAGATCACCGACGCGGGGCTGGCCGATCCGAAGCGGGTCTACGTCACCGGGTTCTCCAACGGCGCGGGCATGGCGTACCGGATGGCCTGCGAGAAGCCCGACAAGGTCGCGGCGATCGGGGTCGTCGAGGGGGCGCTGGTGACGCACTGCGATCCCGGCCGCCCGGTCTCTGCGATGATCTTCCACGGGACGGCGGACGGGAACGTCCCGTTCGCCGGCGGCGGCGACCGCGACTTCAACGACAAGCGCCCGTTCCCGCCGGTGTCCAAGGCCGTGGACTTCTGGCGCAAGGTCGGCGACCTGCCCGAACCCCGCCAGCAGGTGAAGGCGCTGGGCAAGGACACCAGTTGCGCGAGCACGGGCAAGGGGGCGCGGGGCGTCGCGGTGACCTTCTGCAAGATCCAGGGTGGCAGGCACGAGTGGCCGGATGAGGCCGGGCCCATGCTCTGGGACTTCTTCGCGTCCCATCCCCGCGGCGGTACGTGAGAGCTTTTCACATTAGGTCCCGATATGGCAGTCTGACGAGCATGAACCTCCGGGACCGCTATGACGCCGCGACGGCCGGGATCGAGGCGCCGTTCGCCGTCGTCGACCTGGCGGCCTTCCGCGCCAACGCCGCCGGCCTCGTGCGCCGCGCGGCCGGCAAGCCGATCCGCGTCGCGAGCAAGTCGGTGCGCTGCCGGGCCCTCCTGGAGGACGTCCTCGCGATGGACGGGTTCGCCGGGATCATGGCGTTCACGCTGCCCGAGGCGCTGTGGCTGGCCGAGCAACGCGTCAGCGACGACATCCTCGTCGCCTACCCGACCGCCGACCGCACGGCCGTCGCCGCGCTCGCCGAAGATCCCGCGGCCGCCCGCGCCATCACGCTGATGGTCGACTCCCCCGAGCACCTCGCGCTGATCGAGGACGCCGCCGGGGACCGCAGGATCCGGGTCTGCATCGACATCGACGCCTCCTACCGTCCCCTCGGCGGGCGGGTCCGGATCGGTGCGCTGCGCTCCCCACTGCGCACCGCCGCCGAGGTCTGCGCGTTCGCCGAGCGCATCCTCAAGCGGCCCTCCCTAGACCTTGTCGGGCTGATGGCCTACGAGTCGCAGATCGCCGGGGTCGGGGACGTCCCGCCCGGACGCCCCGCGCGGGGCCGCGTCATCCGCGCCATGCAGCGGCAGTCCCGGCTGGAGCTGGCCCGGCGGCGCGCCGCGATCGTCCGGGCCGTCCGGGAGCTGACGGACCTGGAGTTCGTCAACGGCGGCGGCACCGGCAGCGTCGAGAAGACCGCCGCCGAGCGCGCCGTCACCGAGGTCGCGGCGGGCTCGGGCCTCTACCAGCCGCACCTGTTCGACCAGTACTCCAACTTCAGCGGACGTCCCGCCGCGCTGTTCGCGCTGCCCGTCGTCCGGCGGCCCGGCCCCGGCGCCGTGACGTGCCTCGGCGGCGGCTACCTGGCGTCCGGCCCGGCCGACGCGGTGCGCCTCCCCCAGCCGTACCTGCCGACCGGGCTGTCCTACGACCCCAACGAGGGCGCCGGCGAGGTGCAGACGCCGCTGCTCGGCCGCGCCGCCGACCTGCTGGCCCTCGGCGACCGCGTCTGGTTCCGCCACACCAAGGCCGGGGAGCTGTGCGAACGCTTCGACGCCCTGCACCTCATCGATGACGGCCACCACGTCCGCACCGTCCCCACGTACCGGGGCGAGGGAAAAACGTTCCTGTAGCGCGTAGGTTGGGCCTCATGAGCGAGGCTCCCCTGATCTGTGTGCGCGGCGAGGCGGTGCTGGAGGCCGAGCCGGAGATCGCGCGGCTGTCGGTGCACGTCCAGTCGCAGGAGTCCGACCGGCGCGCCGCGCTGGACCGGCTCACCGAGCGGAACCGGCGCTGCCTCGACCTGGTCGAGTCCTACGGCGACGCCGTGGAGAGGGTGGAGACGGGCGGGCTGTCGATCATGCCGGTGCTGAAGTACCGGCGCCGCGAGGGCGACGTCCGCGGCTACCGCGGCACCGTCTGGATCAAGATCGCGGTCGTGGACTTCGGGGTGCTCGGCGAGCTGGTCGCCCGGCTCGGCGACCTGGAGCGGACGTACGTCGACGGCCCCGACTGGGAGCTGCGGCGCGACAGCGAGGTGTACGGGCGGGCCGCGCGGCAGGCGGCGCACGAGGCCGTCGCGCGGGCCCGCAGTTACGCCGAGGCGCTCGGGGCCCGGCTCACCGGCCTGGTGGAGCTGTCGGACGAGGGGCTGCACCGCACGCCGGAGGCGCCGGTCGCGCTCGCCGCCGCGTACGCGCCGGGGGCGGCCGAGGCCGGGGAACCGGAGCCGATCGACCTGGAGCCGGAGACGCAGATCGTCCGGGCCACGGTCCTGGCCCGCTTCACCGCGACGCAGCCCGACCTGGAACCGCGGTGAAGATCGCGATCGTCGGGGCCGGCAGCGGCTACATGCCGGGGATCGTCCGCGGGCTGCTGCACCGCGCCGACGACCTCGCCGGGGCTGAGCTGGCCTGCTACGACACCGACACCGCGCACCTGGAGGTCATGGCGCGGCTCGCGCGGAACATGTTCGCCGCGCGCGGCGCCGCGTTCACCGTGTCGTCGCACACCGCTCTCAAGGCGGCGTTGGACGGCGCGTCCTACGTCTTCACGACGTTCCGTCCCGGCGGTCTCGCGGCGCGGCATCTGGACGAGTCGATCCCGCTGCGGCACGGCGTCGTCGGGCAGGAGACGGCCGGGCCCGGCGGGTTCCTGATGGCGCTGCGGTCGGTGCCCGTCCTGCTGGACATCGCGGCCGAGGCCGACGCGGGCGCCTGGATCGTCAACTACACGAATCCGACGAGCGTGGTCACCGACGCCGTGGCCCGGCACACCGGCGCGCGGATCATCGGGCTGTGCGACCAGGCCATCGGCGACACCGAGATGTGGGCCGGCCTGCTGGGGTTGCCGTCCGAGGGGCTGGAGGCCGACTGGATCGGCCTCAACCACGCCACCTGGGCGCAGCGGCTCCGGCTCGACGGGCGGGAACTCGACGTCCCGCTCCTGCTGGAGGACCTGGAGGTCCCCGGCGGCGGGGCGACGCCGTGGCGCGACCCGTCCCGGATGGCGGAACTCGCCAAGACGCTCGGGTTCCTGCCGAACTCGTACTCGAAGTACTACTTCTTCCACGACGAGGTCGTGGCGGAGCTGCGGGCGAAGGACACGACCCGCGCGCAGGACATCCTCGTCATGCTGCCCGGCTACTACGAGCAGGTCACCGCCGAGGCGGGGAAGGCCGATCCCGACCCGTCCCGGGAGCGCGGCGGCGGCGAGCACGGCGAGTTCGCCGTCGACGTCATCTGCGCCCTGCACCGCGACGAGGGGCGCCGGATGATCGTCAACACGCGGAACAACGGGGCGATCGCCTCGCTGGACGCCGACGCGATCGTGGAGGTCCCGTCCCTGGTCGGACGGTCCGGGCCCGTCCCGCTGACGATGGGCCCGCTGCCCGGCCCGGTGCGCGGCCTCACCCAGGCGATCCACGGTTACGAGCGGCTCGCGTCCGAGGCCGCCGTCACCGGCGACCGCCGGACGGCGCTGCAGGCGCTCATGGCGCACCCGTTCGTCCGGAGCAAGCACACCGCCGAGAAGATCCTGGACGAGGGGCTCGCCGCCCACCGCGACCATCTCCCCCAGTTCGGCTGAACGGGGCGGGCCGCCGTCCCCGTACTGCATGACGTGGGAGGAACGGACTGCGGGGCGTACCGGGTGGGGCTCGGCGTCTACGCCATCGGGCGGCTCGCCGGCGCCGAGGCCGCCGAGCTGTCGGCGCACCTGCGCGGCTGCCCGCCCTGCCGCGCCGAGCTCGCCGAGCTGCGCGACGTCGCCGGGCTGCTGGCCCGCTCCGTCCGGGCGGGCGCCCTCCCGGCACGCGAAGGCGCCGGCCGCGGACCGCGGACCGGCGCCTCCAGGACGGGCCTCAGCGGCGCCTGCGCCTGCGGTTCCAGAGGACCAGGGCGGTCACGGTGACCGCGGCGCCGACGCCCGCGAGCACGAGCCGCCTGTCGATGCCGCCGCCCTGACCGTCGTCATCCTCGCCGGACGGCCGCATCAGCCCGCCGATGGCCTTGGCGACGTGGTCGGCCTCCTCCTTCAGCCGCTCGACGCCCCGGTGCGCGACGTTCTTCGGGTTGACCCGGTCAGCGAGCTCGTCGACATTGCGCGCCAGGTCCTTGCGGGTGCGCTCGATATAGCGTTCCAGCTCCTCCGGGTCGCTGAACCTGTCAGCCATGCCGTGTCCTTATCGTGTCGGGCGAACTCGCGGCGGGGCGGAACCGCGAGCGAAGCATGATCCGAACAGTGTGGCAGGTCTGGCCCCGGGACGCCCGGCCAACCCCGGCCGGTACGGTTGGTTCCACCATCCGAGCGAAAGGCGGGTCAGGGTGTCCGAGCGGCTGCAGCCGGGCGACGTCGCCCCCGATTTCGAGCTTCCCGACGCGGACGGGGCCGCGGTGTCGCTGGCCTCGCTGCGCGGCAGGCGCGTGATCCTCTACTTCTACCCCGCGGCCATGACCCCCGGCTGCACCAAGGAGTCCGTCGACTTCGAGGGCAGCCTGGCCGAACTGGAGGCCGCCGGCGTCACCGTCGTCGGCGTCTCCCCCGACAAGCCGGCGAAGCTCGCGAAGTTCCGGGAGAAGGAGGGGCTGACGTTCCCGCTCCTGTCCGACCCGGACGCCGAGGTCCTGCGGGAGTACGGCGCGTACGGCGAGAAGAAGCTGTACGGGAAGGTCGTCGTCGGCGTCATCAGGTCCACCTTCATCATCGACGCCGAAGGCAAGATCGAGAAGGCGTACTACAACGTGAAGGCGACGGGCCACGTGGAGCGGCTCCGCCGCGACCTCGGGGTCTAGCAGGCGCCTCGGCCCGCGCGTCGCGCGCGGGCCGGGTGCGGGCTCGTCCGTGCGGGCGGGGGGATTCGAACCCCCACGGTGTCTCCACCAGCAGGACCTAAACCTGCCGCGTATACCTGATTTCGCCACGCCCGCCGGTGCTTCCCTCGGGGAGCGCGTTCAGCTTATCGGCTTGATCCGCGGCCGCGGGAGCGGAATCGGCGGCCGCCCGGCGCGGCGCGCGGTACAGGGCCGCGACGGCGACGGCCGTGACGGCGAGCGCGATGGAGGCGGTGAGGAACGCGGCCTGGACGCCGTCGCCGAACGCCGTCCGCGCCTGCTCGGCGACCTCGGGGCCGAGCCGCGCCGCCGCCGCGAGCGACTCCCTCGCCTGCTGCGCGGCCGGGCCGGGCAGCCCGGCCGGGTCCAGGTTCGCGCGGTAGACCGACTGCAGGAGGCTGCCGAGGACGGCGATCCCGAGCGCGCCGCCGAGTTCGCGTGCCAGGTCGTTCATCGCCGAGCCCACGCCCTGCTTCTCCGGCGGCAGCGCGTCGGTGACGGACGCGGTCGCGGGCGTCATGGCGAGGCCCATGCCGGAGCCGAGCGGGATCAGCCCGGCGAGCAGCAGCCAGTAGGAGCTGCCCTCGTCCAGCAGGGAGAAGACCAGCATCGCGACGCTGACCAGCAGCAGGCCCGCCGTGATGACGCGGCGCGGGCCGAGCTTGGCGGTCAGCCTGGGCGCGATGACGCGGGCGGTCGGCATCATCGCGAGCGCCATCGGCACCAGGCTCAGCGCCCCGACGAGCGCGCTGTCGCCCTTCACCAGTTGCAGGTACTGCAGGACGATGAAGACGAAGCCGAAGAAGGCGAAGAACTGGAGGGTGAGCGAGAACGCGCCGGCGGAGAACGCGCGGATGCGGAACAGCCGCGGGTCGAGCAGCGGATTCGGCCGCTTCAGCTCCCAGACGACGAACCCGGCGAGGATGACGAGCGCGGCGGCGAGGCCGAGCAGGGTCCGGGCGCTGCCCCAGCCCTCGTTCGGCGCCTCGATGATCGAGTAGACGCCCGCGCCGAGCCCCGCGACGGTGATCGCGGCGCCGGTCACGTCCAGCCTGGGGGCGTCCGGGTCGGCGGACTCGGGGACCACCGCGAGCGTCACGACCAGCGCGACCACCGCGAGGACGACGTTCATCCAGAACACCGACCGCCAGGACCACACCTCCAGCAGGCCGCCGGACACCAGCAGCCCGAAGATCGCGGACGCGCCGGCGACGCCCGCCCAGGCGCCGACCGCGCGGGTGCGCTGCGCCTCCGGGAACGTTGCGGTGATCGTGGACAGCGTCGCCGGCATCACCAGCGCGGCGCCGGCGCCGAGGACGCCGCGCATCGCGATCAGCCAGTTCGGGTCGCCGGCGAGCGCGGCGGCGGCCGAGCCAGCACCGAAGATCACCAGCCCGGCGGTGAGCGCGCGGCGGCGCCCGTACCGGTCGCCGATGGCGCCGCCGAGCAGCAGCAGCGCGGCGAAGACCAGCGCGTACGCGTCGATGATCCAGGCCAGCTCGGTGAGCCCGGCGCGGGTGTCGCGGGCGATGGACGGCACCGCGGTGTTGAGGGACGCCACGGCCGACACGACGGTGGCGAGGGAGAGCATCACGGCCGGCAGCACCGCGCGGTGGACGGTGCCCGGGCCCTCCGGGATGGTCGTCTTCATGCCTCGAATCTCGCTCCCGCCCGGCCTATATTTCAATCATGATGAATAAACCGGGGGCGGGGCCGCGCGGCCGCCGGCGCGGCAGCCCCGACACCCGCGAGGCGATCCTCGCGGTGGCCCGCCGCCGCTTCCTCGCCGACGGCTACGGGCCGGTCACGATGCGGTCCATCGCCGCGGAGGCGGGCGTCGACGCAGCGCTGATCAGCTACTTCTTCGGGTCGAAGAAGGGACTGTTCGGCGCGGTGCTCGGCCTGATCGCCAACCCGCCCGAGGTCCTCGCCGGCGCGCTGCCCGGTGACCCCGCCACGCTGCCCGAACGCGTCCTGCGGGCGCTGCTGGCCGCGTGGGACGACCCGGCGGGCGGCGCGCGGCTCGTGCTGATGGTGCGGGCGGCGGTGCAGGATCCCGAGCTCACCCGGCTGGTGCGCGACCTCCTCGAACGGGAGATCATCGGCCGCATCGCCGACCACGTCGGCGGACCGGGGGCGAGCGCGCGGGCCGGGGCGTTCGGCACGCAGCTCGCCGGGCTCATCTTCGCCCGCTACATCATCGGCGTGGAACCCGTCGCGTCGATGACGCACGATGAATTAATCCGGCACCTCGCACCGGGGCTCCGCGCCGTCCTGTACCGCTCGCCCCGATCCCGCGTCCGGTGAGGGACGGGCGGCCGCCCCGGACCTGCCCGCATGGACGGAGGGTGAGGAACTCCGTGCGTTGGGCTTCCAAAACCTCTCCGGCGGCGTACGCTGAACGGATCCGCTGAGAACCCGATGGGCAGGCCATGGAGACACCCTGGTTCGCCGAGCGCGCCGTCAGCGCCGTCCGGCCCGGAGACCACGGCTGGCTGGCTTACAACGGCCCCGAGGAGCGCGACCGGGTCATCGGGCCCTTCGTCCGGGAGGGCCTGCAGACCGAGGAGAAGGTCGTCTACGTCACCGACCTCCCCGCCGAACGCCTCCCCGGGCTCGGCCGCGGCATCGACGTGGACGAGTGCGTCAGGTCGGGCCGGCTGCGCGTCGTCTCCCGGCGGGACTCCTGCCTCGACACGGCCGGCGCCTTCGCCCCCGCCAAAATGCTCGACACCATCGAGCGGGAGGTCGGCGCAGCGTTCGGCCAGGGTTTCCGCGCGGCGCGCGTCACCACCGACTACAGCTGGCTGCTGCGCGAGCCCGGACGCGCCGACCTCAACCGGATGCTGGGCTGCGAGCACCGGGTCGACGACGCCGTCTCGCCGAGCACGATGGCGATGGCGATCTGCCAGATCGACCGCCGCGCGTGCCCGCCCGACCAGCTCATCGCCCTCCGCGACACACACGAGGTCCTCGTGGAAGTGAACCCCGAATTCGACGACGGGATCCTGAAGATCGTGCGCACCTTCGAGCCGGCCGGGCTGCGGATCGAGGGGGAGCTGGACGCCGCCCGGCACACGGTGGTCGCCGAGAACCTCGCCCGGCTGGTCGCGCTGCGCGGCAGCGTCCACCTCGACCTGTCCCGGCTCGGCTTCATCGACCTCGGCGGGCTCAACCTGCTGGCGCGGCACGCCATCCGGCTGCCCGCCGACGGGTCGCTCGTCCTCGACCATCTCCGGCCGAACGTGCAGAGCGTCATCGAGACGGTCGGCTGGGACCGGCTGCCGGGCCTCACCCCCGGCGCGGCACTGGGCCTCCAGGAGACGGAGGGCCCCGCCTGATGGCACTGGAGCACAGCGCGTTCATGTACGCCGGCGCCGACGACTTCCTGGCGGTCACGGTGCCGTTCCTGCGGTCCGGCCTGGAAAGCGGCCAGGCCGTCGTCGCGGTGGTACGCGAACCCAACCTGACCGCGCTGCGCGACACGTTCGGGGAGGGCGACATCATCTACGTCGACTCCGCGGGCTTCTACCGGCATCCCGTCCACACCCTGCGCGACTACCAGACCATCATGAAGGACACGGCCCCGCGCAGCTTGTGCGCGGTCGCCGAACCGGTCTGGGAGGGACGCGACGAGCGGCAGACCCTGGAGTGGATCCGGTACGAGTCCCTCATCAACGTCGTGTTCAGGGACGCCGACGCGCGCGCCCTGTGCTCTTACGACGCCTCGACGCTGCCGGACGGCGTCCTCGCGGGGGCGCGGCGCACGCACCCGCTGCTGGTGCCCCCCGGCCGCGACGGCGCGAACGACGAGTACATCGACCCGGTGGTGTTCGGCTCCGGCTGCGACCGCGAGCTGCGCTTCGACCGTCCGGACGACGCCGGGTACCTGCCCATCGACGGCGCCGACCTGCACGCCCTGCGGGCGTTCGTCGCCGAACGGGCGGCCCGGCACGGCCTCTGCGAGCAGTCGGCGCAGAACCTCGTCACCGCCGTGAACGAGGTCGCGGCGAACGCGCTGCAGCACGGCACCCCGCCCATCGGCCTCTGGGTCTGGCAGGACGGCCCCGACCTGATCTGCGAGGTCGCCGACCACGGGTTCTGGCGTCCCGGCCCCGGCCCGCTCGTCGGCTTCGTCCCGCCGGAGTCGGCGCTCCAGAACGGGTTCGGCCTCTGGACCGTCCGGCTCCTGGTCGACCTGATGGAACTGCGGGCCGGCTGGGACGGCACCTTCGTGCGCCTGCACAAGCGCCGCTGACCCGCGCCGTCGCGGGAGGTCAGGGGCGGCCGGCCGCCAGGGCGTCCGGGATGAGGGCCGCGAGCTCGCGGAACGCCTTGCCGCGATGGCTGATGGCGTCCTTCTCGGCGGCGGACATCTCGGCGGTCGTGCGGGTCTCGCCGTCCGGGACGAAGATCGGGTCGTAGCCGAAACCGCCCGCGCCGCGCGGTTCGCGGATGACGGCGCCGTGCATGCGGCCCTCGACGGCGTGCTCGCCGCCGTCCGGGGTGACGAGGACGGCGGCGCACACGAAGGCGGCGCCGCGGTGGGCGTCGGCGACGTCGGACAGCTGGTCGAGGAGCAGCTGAAGGTTGGCGGCGTCGCGGTCGCCGGTGGCCGCGCCGAAGCGGCCCGACCACCGCGCGGACAGGATGCCGGGCATGCCGTTCAGCGCGTCCACGCACAGGCCGGAGTCGTCGGCGACGGCGGGCAGGCCGGTGAACGCGGCGATCGCGCGGGCCTTCAGGAACGCGTTGCCCGCGAAGGTCGACTCGGTCTCGGCCACGTCGGGGGCGCCCGGGAAGCCGTCCAGGCCCACGACGTCGAGGGAGCCGAGGATGCGGTGGAGTTCGGCGACCTTGCCCTGGTTGTGGGTGGCGAGGACGATCCGGGTCATCGGCCGAGGGCCTCCTTCTGGAGGCGGGTCAGGTCGGCGCAGCCGCCGGCGGCGAGGTCGAGCAGCGCGTCCAGCTCGGCGCGGTCGAACGGGGCGCCCTCGGCGGTGCCCTGCACTTCGACGAACCGGCCGTCGCCGGTGCAGACGACGTTCATGTCGGTTCCGGCGGCGGAGTCCTCCTCGTAGCAGAGGTCGAGGCGGGCCTCGCCGTCCACGACGCCGACGCTGACCGCCGACACCGAGGTGATCAGCGGGTCGCCCTTGAGGAGCCTGCGTTCCCCCATCCAGCCCACCGCGTCGGCGAGCGCGACGTACGCGCCGGTGATCGCGGCGGTGCGGGTGCCGCCGTCGGCCTGCAGGACGTCGCAGTCGAGCTGGACGGTGTTCTCGCCGAGCGCCTTCAGGTCGAGGCACGCCCGGATCGAGCGGCCGATCAGCCGGGAGATCTCGTGGGTGCGCCCGCCGACCCGGCCCTTGACGGACTCGCGGTCGTTGCGGGTGTTGGTGGCGCGGGGCAGCATCGCGTACTCGGCGGTGACCCAGCCGAGGCCGCTGTCGCGCCGCCAGCGCGGCACCGACGCCTGCACGGACGCCGCGCACAGCACGCGCGTCCGGCCGAACTCGACGAGCACCGAGCCCTCCGCGTGGTCGAGCCATCCGCGCTGGATCTTGACGGGACGGAGCTGGTCTGAAGCGCGATCATCGGGGCGGGCCATGCAATCAACCCTAGCGGGACTCAGAGGGTGTAGCGGGCGCCCACGCGGGCCAGCTCGATGTCGCCGTCATAGGCGGTGGCCTTGGCCTCCTTGAGGGAGAGGTCCGCGTCGTTCCACGGGACGAGGTGCGTGAGGACGAGCCCTCCCACCTCGGCGCGGGCGGCGTGCTCGGCGGCCTCGCGGGCGGTCAGGTGCAGCTCGGAGGGCAGGCCGGGCCCGTCCAGGAAGGACGCCTCGCACAGGAACAGGTCGGCGCCGCGCGCCAGCTCGACCAGCTCGTCGGACGGCCCCGTGTCGCCCGAGTAGGCGAGGGCCTTGCCGCCGTGCTCGATGCGGAACGCGTACGCCTCGACCGGGTGCGGCATCAGCGCGGTCGTCACCCGGAACGGTCCGATCTCGTAGGGGCCGCGGCGCAGGTGCCGGAAGTCGAACGTCTCCGACATGCCCGGCTCGGGGTCGAGGTCGTACGCGCGGGCCATGCGGGCCGCGGTGTCGGCGGGACCGTGCACCGGGATCCGCGGCGGCGGGCCGCCCGGGCGGTAGGTGCGCGCCACCCAGTACCCGCACAGGTCCAGGCAGTGGTCGGCGTGCAGGTGCGAGATGCAGACGGCGTCGATCTCGTACATCGAGCGGAACCGCTGCAGCGACCCGAGCGCGCCGTTGCCGAGATCGAGCACGAGCGCGTAACCGTCGGCCTCGATCAGGTAGCTGGACGCGGGGCTGTCCGGCCCTGGGAAACTGCCGGAGCAGCCGATCACAGTGACCCGCACGCTCACTCCTCCTTCGTGTCCCCCGAGGAATCAGGTGGTCAGTGCCTTGTTCGACACGGCCTCGCCCAATGTGGTCTCCACCGAGCCGATCTCCGGTCCGAGGAAGCGGCGGCCGAGCTCGGCGAACACGGCGGGGTCCCCGGTGGCGCGGAACCGGTGCCGCGGCCGGGGCGTCGCCTCGGCGCGGGTCAGTCCCCGGTCGTGCAGCACTCGGTACACGTCCTTGGCGGTCTCGTCTGCGCTTGACACCAGTGTGACCCCGTCTCCCACGACATACGAGATGACGCCGGTCAAAAGGGGGTAGTGGGTGCATCCGAGGATGAGGGTGTCGCAGCCCGCGTCCACGATCGGGCGCAGGTAGCCGCGGGCGGCCTCCAGCAGTTCCCCGCCCATCGTCACGCCCGCCTCGACGAACTCGACGAAGCGCGGGCAGGCGGCGCTGACCAGCTCGATGTGCGGGGCGGCGGCGAACGCGTCGTCGTAGGCGCGGCTGGTCACGGTCGCCTGCGTGGCGATCAGCCCGACCCGCCCGTTGGACGTGGCGCGGGCCGCCCGCCGGGTGGCGGGGTTGATGACCTCCACGACGGGGACCGTGTACCGTTCCCGGGCGTCGCGCAGCATCGCCGAGCTGGCGCTGTTGCAGGCGATCACCAGCATCTTCACGCCCTCGTCGACGAGCCGGTCCAGCATTTCGAGGGCGAAGGCGCGGACCTGCGCGATGGGGCGCGGCCCGTACGGCTGGCGGGCCGAGTCGCCGAGGTAGACGATCGGCTCGTTCGGGAGCTGGTCGAGGATGGCGCGGGCCACCGTCAGCCCACCGAAACCGCTGTCGAAGATCCCGATGGGAGCGTCTGGGAGGCCGTCCCCCCGGGATGGATCTGACATGGTGCACAAGGCTAAGCGACACCGCCCCGCCCGGGTGGGTCATGCGTCGGACATCACACCGTAACGCGCCGGAAAATCGTCCAGGTCACGCCCCTCGCGCGTGATCCGGTCGTTCCCCGGCGCGAAACGCCGAAGTCGTCGGTTCAGGAGCCGGTGCGGGGCACGCGGGCGATCTGGCGGCTCTGCGCGACGAGCCGGCCGGTGGTGTCGCGCACCTCGACCTCCTCGTCGAACCAGCCGTCCGCGAGGAGCCGGCCGGTGCCGTGGACGGCGAGCCAGCCGGGCACGGGGACGGCCCGCAGGTGCCAGGTCAGCTCGACGGTCGGCGCCCAACCCTGCGCGCCGAGGTTCAGCGCGACGGGCGGCAGCGCGTCCACGGCGAGGGCGAGGGAGAAGGCGTCGATCTCGTAGCCGTCGCGGTGCCGGAACCAGGCGCGCATCTCGGGGCTGCCGCTCGGCGTCCCGTCGAGCCAGCCCATCGTCCTGCGGTCGAAGCGCATGTCGACGCGGTCGGCGAAGCCGCTGCCGCCGGTCGGCGGCCGGAGGTCGGTGCACTCCTCCAGCGGCGGCACCGGTGTGGGCGGCGGGCCCGCGTAGATGGGCTCGGCGGCGGTGTCGAGCGTGCCGGTGGTGATCAGCGCGTCCACGACGGGACGGTCGTCCTGGACGAGCGTGACCAGCGCCGACGCGGCCGTGCGGCCCGTCTTGCGGGAGTCGACGATCACCTGCGCGGGGCCCGGTTTCGCGACCCGGTGGAAGTTCGTCGCGGTCGAGATCGGGTGCGCGTGCGGGGAGGCGTCCACGGCCGCGCGGGCGAGCACGACCATCAGGTAGCCGCCGTTGATGGCCCCGAGGATGCCGTAGCCCGGGTCCAGGACGGCCTCGTAGCGGCCGTCGTCCACCCGCTCGACGGCGGTCGCCTCGCCGAACCCGCTTCCGCTTGCGCTCATCCGCACACTCCCACGTCGCCCGGGGCGCGAGCGTCCCGCCGACACGCTTCTAGAATCACATTCGAAAATGCACTCTACCTGCCGGACGGGACTCCACGCGTGCGAGTTCAGGCCCAGAGCTGCCCTTCGAGGCGGGCCTCGGCCTCCTCCAGCGTCCCGCCGTAGGCGCCGGTGGACAGGTACTTCCAGCCGCCGTCGGCGACGACGAACGCGATGTCGGCCCGCTCGCCGGCCTTCACCGCCTTCTTCGCCATGCCGATCGCCGCGTGCAGCGCGCCGCCGGTCGAGATGCCCGCGAAGATGCCCTCCTGCTCCAGCAGCTCGCGGGTGCGGCGCAGCGCGTCCCCCGAGGTGACGGAGAACCGCGTGGTCAGCACCGTGTCGTCGTACAGCTCGGGGATGAAGCCCTCGTCGATGTTGCGCAGCCCGTACACGAGGTCGCCGTACCGGGGCTCCGCCGCGACGATCTTCACGTCCGGGACCCGCTCGCGCAGGAACCGGCCGACGCCCATCAGCGTGCCCGTGGTGCCGAGACCCGCGACGAAGTGCGTCACGGTCGGCAGGTCCTCCAGGATCTCCGGGCCGGTCGTCTCGTAGTGCGCGAGCGCGTTGGCCTCGTTGCCGTACTGGTAGAGCATCACCCAGTCGGGGTTCTCCGCCGCCAGCCCCTTCGCCACCCGCACGGCCTCGTTCGAGCCGCCCGCCGCCGGGGACGAGATGATCTCCGCGCCCCACATCTCCAGCAGCTGGCGGCGCTCGGCGGAGGTGTTCTCCGGCATCACGCACACCATCCGGTAGCCGCGCAGCTTGGCGACCATGGCGAGGGAGATGCCGGTGTTGCCGGACGTCGGCTCCAGGATCGTGCAGCCGGGCGTCAGCAGCCCGTCCTTCTCCGCCTTCTCGATCATGTAGAAGGCGGGACGGTCCTTCACCGAGCCGGTGGGGTTGCGGTCCTCCAGCTTGGCCCAGATCCGGACGTCCTCGCTCGGCGACAGCCGCGGCAGGCCGACCAGCGGCGTGCGGCCGAGCGAGTCCAGTAGCGAGTCGAAGCGCATGAGATGCTCGCCGGGCCCGGCTCAGCCGCCGGCCACGGCGGGAAGGATGGTGACGTTGTCGCCGTCGGCGACCTGCGTCTCCAGCCCGCTGAGGAAGCGCACGTCCTCGTCGTTCAGGTAGACGTTGACGAACTTGCGCAGGCCCTTGTCGTCCACCAGCCGGTCGCGCAGACCGGCGTGGCGGGAGTCCAGGTCGGTGAACAGTTCGTCCAGCGTGCCGCCCTTGCCCTCGACGGCCTTCTCGCCGTCGGTCAGGTTGCGCAGGATCGTCGGGATCCGGACCTCGATCGCCATCGCGGTGATCTCCTTCTACGTCGTACGGGGCTGCCCGCCCTCTGCGTCAACCGGGCGGGCGGCGGGATGATTCCAGGCGTGATCAGCGCGTCAGCGACAGTCGTAGACGACCTCGGCGCGCGAGTGCCCGAACAGGAAGCTCTGCACGGGGGGCACAGCCGCGGACCCGGCACGACGCCGAGCGCCGCCCGCCTCATGCCCGCTCGTCCACATGTCGACCAGTTTACCGGCCGCGACCATCCCGATCCGTTCCGGTTCTACGTCGTATAGGTGTCCACGAAGGTGACCTCTTCCTCGGTCACCTCGCCGTCCACGATCCGGAACGACCGGAACTCGGTGTCGCCCTCCTCGCGGGTCGACACGAGCACGTAGTGGGCGTTCGGCTCGGACGCATAGGAGATGTCCGTCCGGGACGGGTACGCCTCCGTGGCGGTGTGCGAGTGGTAGATCACCACGGGCTCCTCGTCCCGGTCGTCCATCTCCCGCCACACCTTCAGCTGCTCCTTGGAGTCGAACCGGTAGAAGGTCGGCGACCGCTCGGCGTTCTCCATCGCGACATACCGGACAGGACGGTCGGAGCCGATCGGGCCGGCGACGATGCCGCAGGCCTCGTCCGGATGGTCGGCGCGCGCATGCGCGATGATCTTCTCCACGAGGGCGCGCTCGATCGTCAGCATGGCCCCGAGCTTATGGCAACGGCTACCAGAGGACGCGGACGAGGCTCTCCTGGAGCATCGTCAGCCAGTCGTAGGCGGCGAACAGGGGGGCGCGGGGGTCGCGCGGATCCATCTGGTTCGTCTCCTCGTACCAGTCCTCGGTGATGTCGAGCCGGGTGCCGAGCGCCAGCCGGACGTCGTTCAGCGCGCGCAGCCAGCCCTGCGCCTGCTTCTCGTCCAGGACGATGTCGCCGCCCTCGTCGTCCAGCGCGCCGAGCACCATCCCCGCGGCCTCGCGCTTGCCGTCCCGCAGGCCCATCTCGGTGTAGCGGCGGAACTCCCCGGCCGCCTCGCCGTCGTCGCGGTAGGCATCCGGGAACAGCCGCGCCAGGACCGGATCGTCCGGCGTAACGGCGTTCTCGGCGATGCCCATCGCGGCCAGCTCGTCGTCCGCGCCGGGAGCGTCGCCGATCAGCGCGAGCATCTGCTCCATCAGGGCGCGCAGCAGCGCGGTCTCCTCGGCCTCCAGCCGCACCCGGATGCCCCGGCGGGTCTTGTCCACCTGGCTCATCGGCTCAGTCGTCCCGCTTCACGGTCGCCCACAGCCCGTAGGAGTGCAGGATCTCCACGTCCCGTTCCATCTCCTCGCGGGTGCCGTTCGCCACGACCGCGCGACCCTTGTGGTGCACGTCGAGCATCAGCTTCTCCGCCTTGGTCTTGGGGTAGCCGAACACGGCCTGGAACACGTACGTGACGTACGACATCAGGTTGATCGGGTCGTTCCAGACGATCGCCAGCCACGGCCGGTCGGCGCTCACGTCCTCTTCGGTCTCCGGCCGTTCCAGCTCGACCGGTGCGGGCGCCGTGCTCATGGCGCTCATTGCCCGGGACCGCCCCCTCTCTCGCACGCTGTCGGTCCGCCCACCGCACCCGATGCTATGCGGCACTCCCCCGCCGGGTGCGCGAGCCCGCACATCCATGGTGCCCACAGTCGGGCTTAAGGTTCCACTTGTGGACGATGGCGACGGCACGGCGCTGCTGACCGACCAGTACGAGCTGACCATGCTGCAGGCCGCGCTGCGCAGCGGGACCGCCGGGCGCCGGTCGGTCTTCGAGGTGTTCGCGCGGAGCCTGCCCGCCGGGCGGCGCTACGGCGTCGTCGCGGGCGTAGGACGGCTGCTGGACGCGATCGAGGCGTTCCGGTTCGAGGCCGCCGAACTGGAGTTCCTCGCCGCCAACGGCATCGTCGACGAGCCCACGCTGCGATGGCTGGAGAAGTACCGCTTCACGGGGAACGTCTGGGGCTACGCCGAAGGCGACTGCTACTTCCCCGAATCGCCGATCCTGGTGGTCGAGGGGACGTTCGGAGAGGCCGTCCTGCTGGAGACGCTCGCGCTGTCGGTCCTGAACCACGACTGCGCGATCGCGTCCGCCGCGTCCCGGATGGTGCAGGCCGCGCAGGGCCGCCCCATCATCGAGATGGGGTCGCGGCGCACCCACGAGCGCGCCGCCGTCGCCGCCGCCCGCGCCGCCTACGTCGCCGGGTTCTCCACCACGTCCAACCTGGAGGCGGGCCGGCTGTACGGCGTCCCGACCGCCGGGACGAGCGCGCACTCGTTCAGCCTCCTGCACGACAGCGAGCGGCACGCGTTCGAGGCGCAGCTCGCCTCGCTCGGCGACGGCACCACCCTGCTGGTCGACACCTACGACGTGGAACGGGCCGTGCGGACGGCGGTGGAGCTCGCCGGGCCGCCCCTCGGCGCCGTCCGGATCGACAGCGGCGACCTCGGCGTCATGGCCCGCCGCGTCCGCGCCCAGCTCGACTCCCTCGGCGCGC
Source organism: Actinomadura chokoriensis (assembly GCF_041463665.1). Classification (GTDB taxonomy): domain Bacteria; phylum Actinomycetota; class Actinomycetes; order Streptosporangiales; family Streptosporangiaceae; genus Spirillospora; species Spirillospora chokoriensis_A. The sequence continues at coordinate 38,250 of NZ_JAXCEJ010000025.1, read as the reverse complement.
ACGACACCCGCATCGTGGTGACCGGCGACCTGGACGAGTTCGGCATCGCCGCCCTGGCCGCCGCCCCCGTCGACGGCTACGGCGTCGGGACGGCCCTCGTCACCGGCTCCGGCGCCCCCACCGCTTCCCTCATCTACAAGCTCGTCGCCCGCGCCGACAGCCCCGACGAGGACGCGCCCATGCGCCCGGTCGCGAAACGCTCGCCGGGCAAGCCGAGCCGGGGCGGGCGCAAGACGGCCATCCGCCGCATCGACGGGCACGGCACCGCCTTCAGCGAGACGATCTCCACCGGCGAAGCGATGCCGGGCCAGCGCGACCGCCTCCTGCACGTCCCCCTCGTGCGGAACGGCGACATCGTCGGGCGCGAACCGCTCGGCTCGGCCAGGGAGCGACACGCGCGCTCGGTCGCGGAACTCCCCACGACGGCGATCCAGCTCTCCAAGGGCGAACCGGCCGTCCCCACCGAGTTCGTCCAGGGCGGCCCCCGCCCGTAACGGCACATCGGCGCGGCCCTGGGGTACGGTCAAGGTGATCCGGCGGGGCAACCGGTACAGGGAGCGGTCATGGGCAAGAAGGCTCTGATCATCGTGGACGTGCAGAACGACTTCTGCGAGGGCGGCTCGCTCGCGGTGGACGGCGGCGCCGACGTGGCCACCGCCATCTCCGCGCACGTGGCCGAGCACCGGCCCGAGTACGCGCACATCGTGGCCACCCGGGACTTCCACCTCGACCCGGGTGACCATTTCTCCGGCGAACCCGACTTCGTCGACTCCTGGCCGCCGCACTGCGTGATCGGCACGCCCGGCGCCGACTTCCACCCCAACCTGGCCCTCGCCCCCATCGAGACCGTCTTCAGCAAGGGCCGCGAGACCGCCGCCTACAGCGGCTTCGAGGGCTACGCCGACGACGAGACGCCCCTCGCCGACTGGCTCACCGCCCGCGGCGTCGACACCGTGGACGTCGTCGGCATCGCCACCGACCACTGCGTCCGGGCCACCGCCGTGGACGCCGCCCGCGCGGGCCTGAACACCACCGTCCTGCTCGACCTCACCGCCGGCGTCAGCAAGGCGACCGTCGACCGCGCCCTCGACGAACTGCGCAAGGAGGGCGTGAACCTCTCCGGCGCACCGGTGGTGAACGCCTGACCATGACGACTCCCCCCGAAGTCATCGTGATCGCCGGCGTCTCCGGCAGCGGCAAGACCACGGTCGGCGAGCTCCTCGCCGAACGCCTCGGCTGGGACTACGCCGAGGCCGACGCGTTCCACTCCGAGGCCAACGTCGCGAAGATGCGCTCGGGCCGCCCCCTCACCGACGCCGACCGCCTCCCCTGGCTCCGCGCCATCGCCGCCTGGATCGACGGACGCCTCGCCACCGGCCGTCCCGGCGTCGTCACCTGCTCCGCCCTCAAGCGCAAGTACCGCGACCTGATCTCCGGCGGCCGCCCCGAGGTCGCCATGGTCCTCCTGGACGGCGACCGCGACACCATCGCCGCCCGCATGAAGGCCCGCAAGGGCCACTTCTTCACAGAGGCCCTCCTCGACACCCAGTTCGCCGACCTGGAACTTCCGGGCCCAGACGAGGACGTCGTCCTCGCCCCCATAACGGGCACCCCCGAGGAAACGGTCACCCACATAGTCAAGGCCCTGAACCTGGCCCCCACCCCCCGCTGAACTCACCTCCCCCACCACGCTCGCCCCCGCGAGCGTGGCTGCTCAGCACCCGGCCGAACAGTCACGCGGTGTTAGGGTTTGCGCATACGGGGCCACCACCACTGAGATCATTAGGAGACCTCTGATGACGGCGATGCCCGGAGAGCCGCCGTTCGTCCGTGAGGACTTGCGCGAGGCTTTCGCCTTGCTCAACGTGCTGCCGGGTTTCCGTGCCGAGCTGGTGGATGGAGAGATCATCGTGTCGCCGCCCCCCGACGGGCAGCACGAGACCATCATCGTCGCGGTCCATGACTGGGTGCGGGAAGCGCACGGTCTCCGCCTGCACCGCAATCTGACGTTGATCAGCCCGGAGGGCGAGTACGTGCCCGACGGCATCGCCGCCCCCAAGGGAACGTTCGCCGGGCGCGAGTGGCACAGCAAGCCCGACGGCGTCGTGATGGTGCTGGAGGTGACCTCCGGACGGCGGGGCGATCGCAAGGCCGCCGAGCGCGACCGCGGGCCCAAACGCCGAGGCTACGCCGCCGCCGACATCCCGCTGTACCTGCTGATCGACCGGCTGGACGGCAAGGCCACGATCTTCTCCGAACCTCGCGGCGACGACTACACGCACAGCACCTCGGTCGCTCTCGGCGAAGACCTCCCCCTCCCCGCACCGCTCGAAAGCGTCCTCCCCACCGCTGAGTTCTGACCTCGCGTTGAATGGCGCGTCCACCTCGAAGACGGCGCCGGGCCCATTACGCCCACGCCCCGCATCTGAACCACCTCGTCTCGGTACTGTCTCCTTAGACCGATCAGTCCTGACTTGGGTGGCCCGGTGCCGCCACTTCACCGCCGGGGAGGCCGGATGCCGGCAGATCCGCCCAGCTCACCCTCGCTGCGCGCGTCCGACGCGGACCGCGACCGGGCCATCGACGTGCTGCGCGCCGCCGTCGCCGACGGCCGGCTCGACCCGGCCGAGTTCGACGAGCGGCTCGACGCTGCGCTGACCGCCCGCACCATCGACGCGCTGAAGCCCCTCATCACCGATCTGGTCCCGGCGCCGGGGAGCGGCGGCGCACTCACGCTGCCGTCGCCTGGGAAACCGGCCGTCGATCTGCTCACCATCAAGGAGAAGCACGGTTCAGTGCGCCGCGAAGGCCGGTGGACGCTGCCGCACCGGCTGGCGCTCCGCACCGCGTGGTGCGAGGTGAAGCTGGACCTGACCAGCGCGGTGCGCAGCGCACCCGAACTGGTCATCGACCTGCGGGTGAACGGCGGCAACGTGGAACTGGTCCTCGCGCCGGGCATGACGGTGGACGCCAACGAGCTGTCGGTGCGGCACAGCGCGCTGGCGATCAACCGGAGCGCTGGCGACGACACACCGGAGACGCTGCACGTCCGCCTGGTGGGCAAGTTGCGCCACGGACTGCTCACCACCCACTGGCAGGCCCCACCCCGGTAACGCCCCCCAACGGCCAAGCCGACCGGCCCCGCAGCTCCACCACCGGATGGGCGCCCTCTCCACTCGTAAGAGGGCGCCCGTGTACTACGCGTTCTTGAGGTCCTGGGTGAGGTCTCGGAGGGACTGGGGGGTGAGGAGGAGCTTGGGGCCGTCCGGATCCTTGCTGTCACGGATGGCCACGGTGTCGTCGATGCGCGCGAGTTCGACGCAGTTGCCGCCGTTGTTGGAGCTGCGGCTGGACTTGCGCCATGCGGCGGTACTCAGGTCCATTTCTCCTTCGCCACCTTTGCGATCAGTTCGAGGGACTGGTCCACGGGGTACGCGGCGGACTGGATTGACGCGAACAACTCGGTGAGCCGTTTGATTTCGAGGCGGTCGGTGGTCGTGTCGCCATTGAACGCGTTGTCTTTGTACCCTACCTCGCTTCCGTCCGGAAGCGCTCCGATGGCGAAGGCCCCACCGATGCCTTCGTGCAGGCAGAGCGGGGCGATCTGGATTCGGATGCGGCGGCAGGAGACCGCCAGGAGATGCTGGAGTTGGTCACGCATCACCTCGGGATCCCCGGTGCCGCGGTGGAGCACGCTCTCGTCGATCACGTACATCAGGTGCGGTGGCGTTTCACCGGCCAGGATCTCCTGCCGCGCCAGGCGGGCCTCGACGGCGGTCTCGTCGTTGTCGAGCAGGTGGGCGGCGTAGGCGGGCACCTGGAGAAGGCCGGGGATGACCAGAGGCTCGTAGCCTCGGATGGCGTCGAACTTCGGTTCCTGCATGGCCCAGTCGACGAACCACACCGGGACGGCGTTGGTGCCCTTGAACAGGCCGTCCCACAGGTGGGTCAGCGCCTCGCGGGTGTCGAGGACGCGGTCGCCGTTCACGGCGAGGAGCCTGTCGGGGCGAGACTCTCCGCGCTCCACGGAGCCGATGGTGCTCTTCGAGTAGGGGGCGCTGTCGTGGATCTGTTCACAGAAGGCGGCGATGCTCAGCGCCGCCGCCTCCCGGTAACGCCGTAGCTCGGAGCCGAAGAGCGCGTTCGGCGACTCCCAGGGGCGTAGATCGTTCGGTCGTTGTCCCATCTCCCTCTCCTTTGCGGACGGCCGGATATGACCGGCCATGAGCGGCGGCTGCCCAGGGATGCGCGGACCGTGGGCACTCATCGTGCATTGTCCATTGCACAGCGTGACACACGAGCGATGATTTCACCACCGGATTTCGCGAATCGACAGCGTTCTGGAGGGTGTTCGTCGTGATCAATTCAAATCTGGCCGCGGAGGTGGGAGCGATACTGCTCAATTCCTCCGCGCGCGCGCCGGAGAGCGCTCGAAAGTGGCTTGCAGATGTGTTCTGTCAGTGGGGCCTTGGGGACGACTACATCGGGCGTACGGTCGTCACCGAGTTGGTCACGAACGTCCACACACACACGGACACGGAAGTCATTCCCGTGCGTCTTCTCTTGGAGGACGGTCGCCCCGTGGTGGAGGTTGAGGACCGCTCCGACGAACTCCCCATCGTGCGGGACGAGGACGGCACGGCCGAGTCCGGGCGGGGGCTCCTCATGATGTCCATGCTCGTGGAGGAGTGGGGCGTCCGGGCACTGGACAAGGGCGGGAAGGTGACGTGGGCGCGGCTGGGCGGGTGAGGGTGCCGCGTGGCCGTCTCGGGGTGTGGTGGGTACGGGCTCGTTACCGGCACCACGTGGCCGAAGGGCATCTGGATGCCTTGGCCGATGAGTTGCGGGCGCGGGGCTGGGCTCGATTCAAGATGTACGCCGAATCCCCGCCGGTGTTGTGGGTCTTCCCCAAAGGGGGCGAAGGCACCGCGTTGGGCGTCGCCGCCGTGCGGGTCGACGGGCGGTGGGTTTTCCAGATCTCCCGCTTGATCGAATACCCGTGTGAGGCGGCCGTCCAGGTGGCGGACATCCTCGACAACGTCCTACGGGACCGCATGGGACGGCTCGATGCCCCGAGTTCGCGGTGATTCCCGGCCACGCCTGCGGGGTCAGTGGCGGCGTTTGGCGGCCCAGTCGCGGATTTTGGCTATGCGTTCGCGGATCTCGGCGGCGCTGGCCTGTGGGACGGGTGGGCCGCCGCAGGCACGGCGCAGCTCGTTGTGGATGACGCCCTGGGGCTGGCCCGTGCGGTGGTTCCAGGCGTTGACGAGGCCGTTCAGTTCGCGGCGGAGAGCGGCGATGTCCTCGGCGGTGGTGCGGTCGGCGCGGGGGTCGCCGGTCTTGCGCTTGCGTTCGCCGGCGAGTTGGTCCGCCTGTCTTTTGCGGAGCAGGGCCGACACCTGGTCGGGTTCCAGGAGACCGGGGATGCCCAGGTACTCTTCTTCCTCGGCGGAGCCGGGCTGGGCGTTCATGCCGAACTCGCCGCCGTCGTAGAGGACGCGGTCGAACGTCGCGGACGCCTCGACCGTCTCGAAGGGGAGTTCTTCGCCGACGTCCGGGGTGTCCTGCTTGCGGTTGGCCTCGGCCAGAAGGTCGTCGTCCAGGCCGTCCTCGCGGACGGGCCGGTCGAGGACGTGGTCGCGCTCCTCCTCCATCTCGGAGGCGTGGCCCATGAGGGTCGGCACCGAGGGGAGGAAGACCGAGGCCGTCTCGCCGCGCTTGCGGGCGCGGACGAAACGGCCGATGGCCTGCGCGAAGAACAGCGGCGTGCTGGTCGAGGTGGCGTAGACGCCGACGCACAGTCGCGGGATGTCGACGCCCTCGGACACCATGCGGACCGCGACCATCCAGCGGTCGTCGGTCTCGGCGAACGCCTTGATCTTCTTGGACGCGGTCGGGTCGTCCGACAGCACGATCGTGGCGCCCTGGCCGGTGACCGCGCGCAGCATCCCCGCGTAGGCGCGGGCGGTCTCGTGGTCGGTGGCGATGACCAGGCCGCCCGCGTCCGGGATGACGCGGCGCAGTTCGGTGAGGCGGCGGTCGGCGGCGCCGATCACCTGCTTGATCCAGTCGCCCTTCGGGTCGAGCGCGGCCCGCCACGCCTGGGCGGTCTGGTCCTGGGTGAGCGGCTCGCCGAGGGTGGCGGTGATCTCGTCGCCGGCGCGGGTGCGCCAGCGCATCTCGCCCGCGTACGCCAGGAAGATCACCGGGCGGACGACGCCGTCGGCGAGGGCCGGGCCGTAGCCGTAGGTGTAGTCGGCCTGGCTGCGGCGGACGCCGTCCGGTCCCTCCTCGTACTGGACGAACGGGATCGGGTTGATGTCGGTGCGGAACGGCGTGCCGGAGAGCGCGAGGCGGCGGGCCGCGGGCTCGAACGCCTCGCGGACCGCGTCGCCCCAGGACAGGCCGTCGCCCGCGTGGTGCACCTCGTCGAAGATGACGAGGGTCTTGCGGTCCTCGGTGCGGTTGCGGTGCAGGGCGGGCCGGGCGGCGACCGTCGCGTAGGTGACGGCGATGCCGTGGAAGTCCTTGCCGACGGGGCCCTGCCCGTTCTGGTACTCCGGGTCGATCCTGATGCCGACGCGGGCCGCCGACTCGGCCCACTGCCGCTTGAGGTGCTCGGTCGGGCACACGATCGTGATCGCCGCGATGACGCGGCGCTCCATCAGCTCACGGGCTAGGCGGAGCGCGAACGTCGTCTTGCCCGCGCCGGGCGTCGCGACGGTGAGGAAGTCGCGCGGACCGGGCTGGGAGCCGTCCGTACCGAAGTATGCCTCCAGCGCCTGCTGCTGCCAGGCGCGCAGGGACGACGCCGTCCCCCAGGCGGCACGCTCGGGGAACGCGGGGGGCATGCTCGATGCGGCGAAGGTACTCACGGTCGTTGAAGGCTACCGAGCCCCACCGACAGTTCGGGCCGCACCCGCCGCACGTGTGCCCGGATCCACACGCTGGCGGCCGAGCTTGCGGGACCGGTAGGCCGCCCAGGCCGCCCGGATGCGACGCCCCTGACCTGCGGTGAAGGCGTGCATGCAGTCGTCGTGGGCGTAGTCCATGAAGTTGTGGATCGGATCGTCGCCGCGCTGCGGGCACGTGTCGCGGTAGTCCGGGCATCCCGCCGCGGGCTCCGCCTCGTACGGGGTGTCGGCCACCCCGTCGCCCGGCGAGACGCAGCCGCCCTCGAAGGTGTGCAGCAGGCCGAGCCAGTGCCCGATCTCGTGGACGGCCGTGTGCCCGCGGCTGAACGGCCCGTACGACCCGCCCGGCAGGCTGCGGTAGTCGATGACGACGCCGTCCAGGCGCGGGTCACTGCGGTACCACTGGGGGAATGTGGAGAAGCCCAGGACGTCCGACCCGACGATGGCCGTGTAGACGTTGAGAGTGCCGCGCCCGCCCTTGCGCAGGCGCTTCTTCATCGGACGCTCGTACCGCTCCGGCTCGTGGAACCAGGCCGCCTTGTTCGTGCTGTCCAGGCCGGTGAGGCGGAACCGCACGCGCGTGTCGACACCGCCCTTCCGGCCCCCGTACGCGGCGTTCAGCGTGGAGATCTGCCGCTTGACGGCCCCCTTCGACAGCCGCCCCTTCTGCCCGCTGTGGACGACGTGGAACCGCACCGGGACGACGAGAGGCCTCGCCAGGCGGCGGGCGGAGTCGAGACGGCCCTCGTCGGATGTCCCGAACCGGTCGAGGAGCGTCCGGCGAAGGTCGGCGAGCATGCCGACGACCTGGTCGTGCCCGAGATCGGCCCGGACGCGCGGACGGGCCGCCCGGGCGTTCGAGCGCTGGAGGCACCCGCCGTCCCGCGCGGCGACCGGAACGGGCCGCACCCGCACCCCCTCACCCTCCGAGATCGGAACGGAGCACACCGTAACCGACAGTGCGCATAGCGAAACCCCGGCCAGCCGCCGCAATTCATCCCCCGTGTGTAGAAAGCGTGTGTGGAAAGCGTCTGTCAGAAAGCTCGTCGTGTCACGAGCCGCGGGCCCCGCGGCATGCCCCCACCGCGGGACCCGAAAGCGCGCAGCCCGAAATGGCGGCGCGCCGCCCGCCGCGTATCAGCGGCGGGTCATTCGCCCTTGTCGCCCTTGCCTCCCGGCTGCATGGACTCGTAGATCTCCTTGCACTCCGGGCAGACCGGGTACTTCTTCGGATCCCGGTTCGGCACCCAGACCTTGCCGCACAGCGCGATCACCGGCGTGCCGGTCACCGCGCTCTCGGTGATCTTCTGCTTCTTCACGTAGTGGGCGAACCGCTCATGGTCGCCGTCACCGTGCGAGAGGTCCGGCCGGACGTCCTGCTGGGTGTCACTCTCGGGAAGGATCTTCGTACTCACGTCGTTCACCTTAGTTCAGCGTGGGGTCGTCGGGGAAAGTGGAGACGAACGCCAGGTCACCGCCCTGCCTGCGCAGAACGTTCTGCCACAGCCGGTCGGGGTCGCCGGCGAAGACGTCGCCGGCCTCGGCCTGCACCAGGTACCACGAGCCCTCCTCGATCTCGGCGCGCAACTGCCCCGCCGACCAGCCCGCGTAGCCCGCGAACACCCGCAGCTGGAGCAGCTCGGCCGCCAGCAGCCCGGGCGGGGCCTCCAGGTCGACCACCCCGACCCGCGCGACCTCGGCGCCGCCGTCGAGGGCCCGCCAGCCGAGCGGCTGCTCCTCACCGGGGAGGCGGGCCAGGGCGAGCGGATGCTCCAGCGCGACGGGGCCGCCCTGGAAGACCACGGCGGGCCCGGTGGCGAGTTCGGCCCAGGGCGGGAGGACGCGGTCAACGGGAACCTCGGTCGGCCGGTTGAGGACAACTCCCAGCGTTCCTCCGCCGGCGTCGTGCTCGACCAGCAGGACGACACTCCGCCTGAAGTTCGGATCCTCCAGCTGAGGGGTCGCCACCAGCAGGAGCCCCACCCTGATGCCGTCTTCCATGGGATCCATCATGCGTTGCGCGGACCTCCGGCGGCACGTCTCCGCGCTCGTTAGCCTGTTACGCATTCCTATCGATGGGGATATCGGCACCACAAGGTCCTAGGTTAAGAATGATCTAGGATCATCGGCCACCCGCTTGGTGCGCGCCGGGAGGACAGCGATGCAGTTGCCCAGGGTCGTCATCGCCGCAGTGTTCGTCGTGATCGGGGCGCTGATCGCCATCCCGGCCCTGTTCAAGTCGGACGGGTCCGCGGAACCGGCGTCCAGCACGACGTCCGCGAGCCCGAGCCCGTCCGGCACCTCCGCGTCGGCCACGCCCAGCGGGTCCGGGACGCCGAAAGCGCCCGCGCAGCCGGTGACCGCGAGCATCGGGTCGGTCTCCTGCCCGGAGCGGACCGTGCACGTCAAGATCCGCAACACCGGGACGCAGACCGAGGACTTCTCCGTCGAGCGCGACGACGGCGCCGCCGCGATCCCCGGCCAGATCCGTCCGAACAACACCCGGACGCTCTCGGTCGACCTCCGCGAGGACCGCCGCACCGCCCTCAGCGTCACCTGGGCGAACAAGCGCATCGAGTCGAAGACGGTGCGGGCGAACTGCAAGAAGGCGGGCGGCGGGGCGCCGACCGAGACGCCGCCGACCAGCCTGCCGCACACCGGCCCCGACACCGTCCTGTGGGCGCGCGCGGCGACCGGCGTCGGCATCATCCTCACCGGCGTGATCATCTTCTGGTACGGCGGCATCTGGCCCCGCCGCCGCGAGAAGATGTTCGCCGGCGAGAACGACTGACCCGAGCCCCGGGCGCTACGCCCGGGGCCGCTACGCCTCGGTGCGGGAGCGGCCGCCGGCGGCCTCGCGGACCGCTCCGGCGACGCGGGTGGCCACGTCCGGGTGGAAGACGCTCGGCACGATGTAGTTCGGGCCGATCTCCTCCGGGGTGACGACCTCCGACAGCGCCGCCGCGGCGGCGGCCAGCATGTCGAGGGTGACGGCGCTGGCCTGGGCGTCCAGCAGGCCGCGGAAGACGCCGGGGAACGCCAGCACGTTGTTGATCTGGTTGGGGTAGTCGCTGCGGCCGGTGGCGACGACCGCGGCGTGCTCCCGGGCCTCGTCCGGGGACACCTCGGGCTCGGGGTTGGCGAGCGCGAACACGATCGCGTCGTCCTTCATGGTCGCGATGTCGTCACCGGTCAGGATGCCGGGAGCGGAGACGCCGATGAACACGTCGGCGTCCTTGACGGCGCCGCGCAGGTCGCCCGCGTAGCCGGACGCGTTGGTGTGCTCGGCGATCCAGCGGAGCGAGTCGTCCAGGTCGTCGCGGCCCCGGTGGACGGCGCCGCGGTAGTCGCACACGACGAGGTCGCGGGCACCCGCGTGCATCAGCAGCTTGAGGATCGCGGTACCGGCGGCGCCCGCGCCCGCCATCGTGATGCGGACCGTGCCGATGTCCTTGCCGACGACGCGCAGCGCGTTGGTCAGCGCGGCCAGCACGCAGATCGCCGTGCCGTGCTGGTCGTCGTGGAAGACGGGGATGTCGAGCAGCTCGCGCAGCCGGGCCTCGACCTCGAAGCAGCGCGGCGCGGAGATGTCCTCCAGGTTGATGCCGCCGAACGCGGGCGCGAGGATCTGCACCGTCCGGACGATCTCGTCGGCGTCCTGCGTGTCGAGGCAGATCGGCCACGCGTCGATCCCGGCGAACCGCTTGAACAGCGCCGCCTTGCCCTCCATGACGGGCAGCGCGGCCTCCGGGCCGATGTTGCCGAGGCCGAGCACCGCCGACCCGTCGGTGACGACGGCGACGCTGTTGCGTTTGATCGTCAGCCGGCGGACGTCCTCGGGGTTGCGGGCGATGGCGAGGGAGACGCGGGCGACGCCCGGCGTGTAGGCCATGGACAGCTCGTCGCGGGTGCGCAACGGCACCTTGGACTGCATCTCGATCTTGCCGCCGAGGTGCATCAGGAAGGTCCGGTCGCTGACCTTGTGGATCTTGACGGACTCGATGCGCTCCAGCGCCCCGGCGATCGCCTCGGCGTGCTGGGTGTCGCGGGTCGCGATCGTCACGTCGATGCGCAGCGTCTCGTGGCCGGCGGTGTTGACGTCGAGGGCCGTGACGATGCCGCCGGCGTTCTCGACCACGTGGGTGATCTGGCTCACGGCCTTGCCGCCGGCCGGGACCTCCAGCCGGACGGTGATGGAGTACGAAACGCTCGGCACGCTCGCCACGACGACTGCTCCTTCTGGGCTCCGGGTTGTTCTCGTCCCGTGCGCGCCGCCCGTGAACGTGGACGGTGCGTCCGGGGGCCGCGGCCCGGTATCGCCCCCGCGGCCCGGGAGGCCCGCGCCGCGGCGACGATCGGCTCGACGGTCGCGGGCACCGGCGGCCCCACGATGTCGATCGCGCACGATGTCGATCATGAAGTCGCGGTGCCGCGGATCGGCGGGTCCGGCCCCGTGAAAGCGCTGCGCACGGGCCGTCCGGGCACGGTCATCGGCATCGAGCATACGCTCAACACCAGGGCGAGGTGTCCCGATCGCCCCAGCTCATTCGCCTTTCGGCGCGGGTCGGATACGGCGTTGTGGCGGCGCGGAGAGCACCGATCCCGGAACAGCTCCGATCCCGGAACAGCTCCGCTCTCAGAACAGCTCCGCTCTCAGAACAGCTCCGGTCTCAGAACAGCTCCGGTCTCAGAACAGGGCGGACTGCAGGCCGCGGCGGGCCCTGCCGATGCGCGGGTCGTCCGGCGGCAGCAGCTCGAACAGCGACAGCAGGTGCTTGCGCGCCGCGTCGCGGTCGTCGCCCGCGCTGCCGCGCACGGCGGCCAGCAGCCGGTCGAACGCCGCGTCGATGCGGCCGGACACCATCTCCACGTCGGACGCGCTGATCTGGGCCTGGACGTCGCCGGGCTTGTCGGCGGCGTCCTGGAGGGTGCGCTCGGCGTCCAGCGCCCCTACGCGCAGGCTCAGCTCGACCAGAGCGAGGCCCTGCTTGGCCTGGTCGTCCCTCGGGTCGCCGGCGAGGATCCGCTCGAAGGAGGTCTTGGCGGCGGCCAGGTCGCCGCGCTGGAGGGCGTCCTCGGCCTCGGCGTACACGGGGTCGACGGCGGGCATGGCCCCCGCGTCGGCGGCCGCGGGCTGCTCGCCCTCGGGCGCGTCCGGCAGGATGCCCTCCTTGCGCAGCGCGTCGAAGAGCTGGTCGACGGCCTCGCGCACCTGCGGCTCCGGCGCCGCGCCGTTCAGGAACGGCAGCAGCTGTCCTGCGACGACCGCCGCGACGAACGGGATGCCGCGCACGCCCATCTGCTGCATGTACGCGGCGAGCTGCGGGTTCGCGTCGATGTCGACCTTCGCGAGGATCCACTTGCCGGCCGCCTCGGCGGCGAGCTTCTCCAGGATGGGGCCGAGCTGCTTGCACGGCCCGCACCACTCGGCCCAGAAGTCCACGAGGACGGGGACGGACTGCGACCGCTCCACGACCTCGGCGTTGAACGTCTGGTCGGTGACGTCCACGACGTACTGGCCGGCGGGCGCGCCCGCGCCCGCCGGCGCGCCGCCGCCCTGGGCGCGGCGTTCCTGCTGCTTCCTTGTGGCCGCCTGGCGCGCCCCCAGGTCGATGGCCCCGTGCAGCGAAAAGTCCCGAGAAGGCATGGCTCCATCCTGCCCCATGACCGCACCGGGCTGCGCCTCCGTACGCTCCCAGCGGAGCGCGCCGCCGGGGCCGGACGCCCGGACCGCCCCACCTCGGTGATAAAAATCGGGAATTGTCCGCCTTTCTCGAATTCTCACCTTCGGCGCGGTAGGCAAAGAATCCAGGCGTGCTGCCGTAAAGGCAAAAAGATTGCTGACACCGATCACCAAGCCCGGTTATAGTCACGATGTCGATGCATCGCGGCTCGGCAAAAGCGGCCGGTGCCCGCCGAACGGCGGCCCGGTCCGGCGGGCACCGCGTGGCGGGTTGGGGGACCCGGGGCCACCGGAGCGTCCGTGCCGGCGCCGCGACCGCATGACGAGCAACGGGGGGAAACACTTGTGATCGCGGAGCATTCCGTGATCGTGGCCCGAGGAATGGGTGTCCGCCGCGGGGGGCGGTGGCTCCTGCGCCCGGTGACCTTCGGCATACCCGAAGGCGTGGTCGGCTTGGCCGGTCCACCTGGTGCCGGTAAATCCACTCTGCTGGCCACGTTCGCGACCTTGCGCAGGCCGAATGCCGGCCTGCTGCGCATTCTCGGACATGACATATCGAACGCCGCGGGGCTGCGGGCCGCACGGGCCGGGATCGGTTACCTGCCGACCCGGTTCTCCCGCGCCGAGAACATGACGGCCGGCGAGTTCGTCGCCTACGCGGCGTACTACAAGCGGACGAGCGCGTCCGCCGCGCGCTCCATGCTGAGGCGGCTCGACCTCGCCGACGCCGCCGGGACGGAGCTCGCGCTGCTGCCGCCGGAGGTCCGGCTGCGCGCCGGGCTCGCCGCCGCGTGCGTCCACGAGCCCGCCGTGGCGCTGCTGGACGACCCGTTCGGCGAGCTGTGCGCCGCCGCCGAGCCGTGGCCCACCGGCGCCGCCGGACCCGACGAGCTCGGCGGGCTCGGGCTGACCGCCGCGATGGCGGAGCTGATCCCGGTGCTGCGCTCGCTGGCGCCGACGGTGGTCGTCACGGCCGACGCCACCGACACGCTCACCGGCTGGTGCGACCAGCTCTTCACGCTCGCCCGCGGCAGGCTGAGCGAGCAGCCCACGCACTCGGCCGGCGTGCGGCGCGGCCGGTCCGCCGCCGACCGGCGCGGCCTCGACGTCCTCGACCGCCACGACGCCCTCGACCGCCACGACGCGCCGCGGGACGCGGGCACGCCGCAGCCGCGGCAGGCCGCCGTCGACGTGATGAGCCGCCGGCCCGCCCGGCCGGCGCTGCCGCAGCTCGTACTGCCGCAGCTCTCGCTGCCGCAGCTGACCGTGCTGCGGGCGAGGCGGCCGCCCGCCGGGAGCGCCACCGGTGTCTGACCTCGGGCGGGTGCTCCGGCTGGACGCCCGTCGTACGGCACTGCTGATCGCGGTGCCGGTCCTCACCATGGTCGGGACGGCGGCGGCGCTCCCGACGCTCTGCCTTTCCGTTGCGTACTGGGACAACACGGTCGTCGCGCTGGTCAACGCCGTCCGTTTCCTCGGGCCCGTCGCCGCCGCGCTGGCGGCGTGGGCGGCGGTCCGCGAGCGGCCGCTCGACTACCTGCGCGACCTCACCGCGCGCTCGCCCGCCACGGGCGCGCTGTTCGACCTCCTGCTGCTGTCCACGGCGGTCCTGGTCTCCTATGCCGCGGTCACGGCGCTCGTCGTCGCCGTCACGCTCGCCCAGGCGGAGGTCGGACACCCCCACCCGCTGGGCGTGATCGCGGGCGCGGGCGCGCTCGTCCTGCACGTCGTCGTGGGCTACCTGATGGGACGCGTCGTCCCCCACCGTGCGACGGCGGCCCTGGCGTTCGGCGCGACGTCGATGTGGGCGGCCCTGCGCATCCCCGGCGTGTCGTGGTGGAGCCTGCTGCCCCCGGCCGCGCTCACCCGCATCGACCTGTTCACCACCCTGCGCCCCCGGATCTTCGCCGACCAGGTGCTGTGGACGGCCGGGCTCACGGCCGCGCTGATCCTCGGCTACGTGCTGTGGGCGACGCGGCGGTTCCTGCTCGTCCTGCCGCTGGCCGCCGCGCTGGCCACGACGGGCACCGCCACGCTCGGCCTCCAGGGCTCCGGCGGTGGGACGGTCCGGGCCGCCGCCGCGCAGCCCGTGTGCCGGCAGTGGCCAGTGATCGTCTGCGTGCATCCCGCCCTGCGGGACGCTCTGTCCCCGCTGATGGCGGCGATCGTCCCGCTCGCCGCGCGGCTGAACGGGACGCCGGGCGCGTTCACGGAGGTGCGGCAGCGTCCCGCCTGGGCGCCGGTCTCGGTGGCGGACGGCGTCGCCCTGATCCACCTCGACGAGAACCTGTCCCCCGGCTACGCGGCCCGGACCGTCCGGCAGATCGGCGAAGGGCTCAAGGACTCCCGCGCCTGCGCGGGCGACTCCCCCGCCGGCTACCAGGCGCTGGTCGACGCCTGGCTCCTCGGCGACGATCCCCCGTCCATCGGCGACACCGGCGCGGCCCGCCGCTTCGCGTCGTTGACCGAGCACCAGCGTCGTACGTGGCTGCGCAACCACTTCACCGAGTACCGCACCTGCGCCCTCGGCCCCGGGGACTTCCGCCCGAACCACCCGAGGAAACACCGGGCGACGGACAAGCCCCGCCACGGAACGCCGGATCAAACGAGTTACCCCGCCTGACCGCTCACCCCCGCGCGAGCGTGCACCCCCGCGTGACCGTGCACCCCTGCGTGACCGTGCACCCCTGCGTGACCGCGGGCGACCACCCCCAGCCGGCCGCGGTCACGCAGAGCTTCAGGCCCGTCCGGCCGGCTCCGGCTCGGCGGCGGGCGTCGCGGGCCGGGTCCAGTGACGCTCCACGAGGAACGGGGCCACCGGGAGGACGGCGGCGCCGAGGGCCAGGACCGTGCGCTTGAGGTCCCAGCCGAGCTGCTCGCGGACGAGGAAGACCAGGCCGATGTAGGCCATGAACAGGACTCCGTGCAGCGGCCCCATCAGATGGACGCCCACCGGCGCGTCGGCGCCGTACTTCAGCGGCATCGCGACGAGCAGCAGGAGCAGGAACGAGATCGCCTCGGCGACGGAGGCGAGCCGGAAAACACGGATCATGTCCACGCCCCGACAACGGACCGTCCACACCCGGGGTTTCGGTGCGCCGTATGGCCTTGATCACACAGATCCCACGCCGACCTCACCGGCCCGGCAGGTATGAGGGGGACATGCCGGGAATGTCATGTGCATGGCTCGCTCCGAACCGAAGACCGACGCACCCCCCAGACCCCCCCGGCGCGGTCTGCTCACCCCCGTCGTGCTGGTCGTCGCGACCATCGCGCTGGTCCTGGTGGCGCAGCAGGCGCTGCGCGGGCTGCCGCACTGGCTGAACCCGTTCGCCGAGGAGACGAAGGACCGCAGCGGGCCCGTCCTGCTGAAGTCGATCCGCGACCTGCACCGCTACGAGGCGGCGAGCGGCAGCTTCCAGGTCGTCGTGGACCTGGAGAAGGACGCCAAGTTCCTGCCCGGGTCGCTGCGCGGCAAGCGCACGCTGTTCGTCGGCAACGGCACCGTCGACGCCTACGTGGACCTCTCCGGCCTCGGCTCGGGCGCCGTCAAGGTCAACGAGAACCGGACGTCCGCGACGATCACGCTCCCGCGCGCCCAGCTGGAGAAGACCAACCTGGACACGAAGACCAGTTACGTCTACGCCACCGAACGCGGCCTCATCGACCGCTTCGGCGATTTCTTCAGCAGCAACCCGAACAACCAGCAGCAGCTCTACGTCGTCGCGTCCCAGAAGATCCAGACCGCCGCGCAGCAGAGCGGCCTGAAGGAACGCGCCGACGCCAACACGAAGACGATGCTGGAGAACATGCTCAAGGCGCTGGGCTTCACGACCGTCGTCGTCCAGCAGTCCAGCGCCCAGTGAGCGTTGCGAGCGCCCGGTGAGCGTTACGCGGTGGGGACGCGGAGGATGAGCGCGTCGCCCTGCCCGCCGCCGCCGCACAGCGCGGCGGCGCCCGTGCCTCCGCCGCGGCGCTTCAGCTCGTAGGCGAGGTGCAGGGCGATGCGGGCGCCGGACATGCCGACCGGGTGGCCGAGCGCGATGGCGCCGCCGTTGACGTTGACCTTCTCGGGGCCGACGCCGAGGTCGCGCATCGACTGGATGCCGACGGACGCGAACGCCTCGTTGATCTCGATGACGTCGAGGTCGTCGACCGTCAGGCCCTCCTTGCCGAGGGCGTGCCGGATCGCGTTGGACGGCTGCGACTGGAGCGAGTTGTCGGGCCCCGCGACGTTGCCGTGCGCGCCGATCTCGGCGAGCCAGGTCAGGCCCAGTTCCTCGGCCTTGGCCTTGGACATGACGACGACGGCCGCGGCGCCGTCGGAGATCTGCGAGGACGAGCCGGCGGTGATGGTGCCGTCCTTGCTGAACGCCGGACGCAGCCTGGCCAGGCCCTCGGTGGTGGTGTCGCCGCGCACGCCCTCGTCCTTGGCGAACACGATCGGGTCGCCCTTGCGCTGCGGGATCTCGATCGGGGCGATCTCTTCGTCGAGCACGCCGTTCTTGATGGCCGCGGCGGCGCGCTGGTGGGAGCGGGCGGAGAACTCGTCCTGCTCCTCGCGGGAGATGCCGAGCTTGGCGTTGTGGCTCTCGGTCGACTCGCCCATGGCGATGCCGTCGAAGGCGTCGGTGAGCGCGTCGTAGGCCATGTGGTCGAGGACCTCGACGGAGCCGTACTTGTAACCGCCGCGCGACTTCGGCAGCAGGTGCGGGGCCTGGGTCATCGACTCCATGCCGCCCGCCACGACGATGTCGAACTCGCCCGCCCGGATCAGCTGGTCGGCGAGGGCGATCGCGTCCAGCCCGGACAGGCACACCTTGTTGATCGTGATCGACGGGACGTTCATCGGGATGCCCGCCTTGACCGCCGCCTGCCGGGACGGGATCTGCCCCGCGCCGGCCTGGAGCACCTGGCCGAGGATCACGTACTGCACCTGGTCTCCGGCCACCCCGGCCCGCTCCAGCGCCGCCTTGATCGCGTGCGCCCCGAGGTCGGCCGCGGAGAAGTCCTTCAGCGAGCCCATCAGGCGTCCGATGGGGGTGCGCGCACCTGCGACGATCACGGACGTTGCGGTCATGAGGGGCCCCTCCAGGGTGGTGCTGCGGCGACGTTTGCCACCATACCCAGGGGAACGTCGTTCGGTTCCGTTCGCCCCCGCCTGGCCGCCCGAGTAGGGAGAAAGCCCATGCTGACCCGTATCGACCACATCGGCATCGCCTGTCATGACCTCGACGCGACGGTCGAGTTCTACAAGGCGACCTACGGTTTCACCGACGCGCATTTCGAGGTGAACGAGGAGCAGGGCGTCCGGGAGTGCATGCTCAAGATCAACGAGACCGGGGACGGGGCGGCGAGCTACCTGCAGCTGATCGAGCCGATCCGGGACGACTCGGCGGTCGCCAAGTGGCTGGCGAAGAACGGCGAGGGCGTCCACCACATCGCGTTCGGGACGGACGGGACGGTCGCGGACGAGGCCGCCGGCATCGCGGGCAAGGGCGTGCGGGTGCTGTACGACGCGCCGCGCAACGGATCCATGGGATCCTTGATCAACTTTTTGCACCCGAAGGACTGCCACGGCGTGCTCACCGAGCTCGTGCAGAAGCGCCGCGAGGCGGAATGATCTTCCGATCCGGGCGCGGCGCGGGCGCGACCGGATCGTGACGTGTTCGATATCACGGTCGCGGGCGGCGGGGCATTGACCGCCGCTCTGTGATCATTCAGACACATCTGGTGCATTTGCCCCCTCGCACCTGGGCACCTGTGGCACGCCCGAACACAACAACAAACCGGACATTCCACGCAGCGCGTCAAGATGAGCCCCCAACACGGCAGTGTCCGGAGTACGCTTCATTCGCCGGAAGAGGTCTGGGGCACTGCGCCCGTTCATGTCAGGCGATCAACCGGTCCCCGGAACCACCCGTAGCCCCGTCACATCAGGATTGAGCCACATGCAGTCCGACATCGACGCCCAGCTCAGCAACTTCTTTGAAGACACGCCCCCGCGCGAGTTCGACGTGGTGCTTCGCGGCTACGACCGGCACCAGGTCGACGAGCACATCAAGCAGCTCGACAACGAGGTCCGGCAGACCCGCGAGCAGACCCAGGCCCTGCAGCGGGAGCTGTCGGACGCCCATCGTCAGCTGCAGGAGCAGGAACGTCCCACCTACTCCGGTCTCGGCGCCCGCATCGAGCAGCTGCTCCGGCTCGCCGAGGAGCAGGCGACCGAGCTCGTCCAGGCGGCCCGCTCCGAGGCGAACGAGATCAAGGCCGCGGCCAAGGTCGACGCCGCCGAGCAGCGCGCCAACGCCGAGAACGACGCCGCCGAACTGCGCGCCAACGCCCAGCGCGAGGGCGACGACATGCGGGGCGCGGCCGAGCGCGAGGCCGAGGAGGTGCGCACCTCCGCCCACCGCGAGGCCGACGAGCTGACCTCGACCACCGAGCGCGAGGTCGCCAAGCTCCGCGCCACCGCCGACCACGAGGTCGCCGAGAAGCGGGCCGGCGCCGAGCGCGAGATCGCCAAGCTGCGGACCACGACCGAGCGCGAGGTCGCGCAGCTGCGCGCGTCCACCAAGCGCGAGCGCGACGAGATCCTCACCACGGCCAAGCGGCAGGCCGACGAGATGCGCGCGCAGGCCCAGCGCATCCTGGAGGAGAGCGAGGCCCAGCGCGCCCAGGCCGAGGCCGAGTTCGAGATCCAGCTGGCCGCCCGCCGCGAGGAGGCCGACCGGCAGGACGCCGAGCGGCACTCCGCCGCGCAGGCCGCCACCCAGAAGCTGGTCGCCGAGGCCGAGCAGCGCGCCGCGTCCGCCGAGCAGCGGGCCGGGAAGGCGACCCAGCAGGCCGAGCAGACCCGGCGCGAGGCCGACTCGCACGCCAAGCAGCTCATGGCCAACGCCCGCAAGAACTCCGACAACGTGATCGCCGAGGCGAAGTCGCAGGCCGAGCAGCTGCTCGCCGAGACCAAGTCCGAGGCCGACCGCGTCCGGACGGCGGCGCAGCGGCAGGTCGACGAGCTCACCCGGCAGCGCGACAGCATCACCAGCCACCTCAACCAGCTGCGCCAGCTCATCGGCGGCGTCGCGCCGACGATGGGCGGCGAGCCCGAGCTGGCCGCGCCCGCGGAGAAGCCCGCGATCCCGGCGGCCGAGCCCAAGCCCGCCCCGGCCCAGCCGAAGCAGCCGCAGCCGGTCGCGAAGGCCGCGCCCGCCAAGCCGGCCCGCAAGTCCGAAGAGGACGACGAGGACTGGTGGCAGGAGTGAGTTCCTGAGATAGGCGTCGGGGAAAGCCTAGAGGCGGTGAACGCCTCTAGGCTTTCCTTCGTCTCAGCAGACCGACGAACGAGGAGAGCGGCGTGCCCGACGAGACCTCCCGCGAGGACGGGCCGGAGGCGGTGCCCGGCCCGGGACGGCCCGCGGGCGACCCCGCGGTCCCCGCTCCCGCCCCGCCCGCCGACGACCACGACGGCGCAGGCGAGACCAGCGGCAAGACGAATGGCAAGACCAGTAGCGGAACCGGCGACCGCGAGGCCGAAGGCGAGACCCGGGGCGAGGGCTTCGCGCCGAGCGGTGCGCTGACGCCCGAGGGGACGGACGAGCCCGTGGGGGAACGCGACCCGGCGACCGGCACCCCGGTCACCCTTCCGGCGACGAAGGTCGCCGAGCAGGTGCCGGCCGAGCCCGGCGCCCCCGACCCGGCGCACGACGTCGAGCAGCGCCGCCGCGAGGCGGGCGTTGACCACCGGTTCCCGTTCGGCCGGCCGGGCGAGCCGCTCGGCCGCGCCCACCCGTTCGTGTTCGGCTTCACCGCCGCCCTCGGCGTCATCACCGCCTGGATGCTGGTGAAGACCGCCACGAACGCCAAGTCCGTCATCGTGATGATCATCGTCGCGATGTTCCTCGCGGTCGGCCTCAACCCGGCGGTGGAGCGGCTGCGCAGGTTCGGGTTCCCGCGCGGCGCCGCGGTCGCGTCGGTGTTCCTGCTGGTGATCCTGTTCTTCGCGGGGTTCGTCGCCTCGCTCGTCCAGCCGGTGTCCGAGCAGGTCACCGAGCTGCGGCACAACATCCCCGAGTACGTCACGCAGTTGCAGGACAACAAGACCCTCGCCGAGTGGGACAAGCGCTACGGGCTGCTCGACCGCGCCGAGAAGACGGTGACCGGCGAGGACTTCCAGAAGACCCTCACCGACACCGCCACCGGCATCGGCAAGGTCGCCGTCAACGGCATCTTCCAGACGATCACGATCCTGATCCTGACGCTGTACTTCCTCAGCTCGCTGCCGCAGATCAAGACGTTCTTCTACCAGCTCGCGCCGCGCTCCCGCAGGGCCCGGGTCGCCCTGCTCGGCGACGAGATCCTCGACCGGATCGGCGGATACGTCGCCGGGCAGTTCACGATCGCGTTCATCGCGGGCGTGTCCTCCTACATCTTCCTGTCGATCCTCGGGGTGAAGTACGCGCTCGCGCTGGCGCTGATCGTCGCGGTGACCGACCTGATACCGCTGATCGGCGCCACGATCGGCGCGGTGATCGTGTGCCTGGTCGCGTTCCTCACCGGGACCACGACCGACCTCATCGTCTGCGCGATCTTCTACGTGGTGTACCAGCAGGTCGAGAACTACCTGGTCTACCCGCGCGTCATGAAGCGGACGGTGGACGTGCAGCCCGCGGTGACGATCGTCGCGGCCCTCGTCGGCGCGGCGCTGCTCGGCGTGGTCGGCGCGCTGCTGGCGATCCCGACGGCGGCGGCGATCTCGCTGCTGATCCGGGAGATCGTCATGCCGCGCCAGGAGACGCTCTAGCCCGTCCGGCGGCGCGTCCGACGGCCCGGCGGGCGGCACGTCCGGTGGCTCAGCGGGCGGTCCTGGCGAGGGCGGCGGCGAACTCCGCCACCGCCTGGTTGAACAGGTCCGGCTGCTCGACCGCGCACAGGTGCCCGGCGCGCGGGATGACCAGCAGCTCGGCGTTCGGCAGCGCGTCCGCCATGGCGCGGGCCTCGTCCTCGGTGGCGAGGGCGTCCTCGTCCCCGATCATGACGAGAGCGGGCGCCCGCAGGCCGCGCAGGGTGTCGAACGCGTCCGGGCGGGCGGCCATGGCGCGCTGCGCCCACGCGGCGGCCAGCGGCGGCGTCGCCTGGACGAGGCCGCGGACGCGCCCGTAGATCAGCGCGCGCTGCCGGTAGGTGGTGGGCCCGACGAGTCCGGGCAGCACCTCGTCCACCAGGACCCGCGGGCTGCGGTCGCGTTCGAGCCGTTCGGCCTGCCGGAGCCGGGTCTCCCGGACGGGTCCGGTGTCGGCGGAGGCACGGGTGGCGGCGAGCACGAGGCCGAGCACCAGTTCGGGGTGGCGGCGGCACAGCGCCATCGCGACGTACCCGCCCATGGACAGGCCGCCGACGACGGCGCGCCGGACGCCGAGGTTGCGGAACATGCGGGCGAGGTCGTCGGCCATCGTGTCGACCGAGGGCTCGTCGTCGCCGAGCACCGAGCCGCCGAAACCGCGCAGGTCGGGGGTGATGACGCGGAACCGGCTCGCGAGGCCCTCCCGCTGGGCCAGCCACATCGCCGAGGAGAGCGGGAACGCGTGCACCAGGACGAGCGGCGTGCCGGAACCGACATCCCTGGCATACAGCTGCACCGTCATTGGCCAATGGTCACCCGCGAGCGCGTCCGGTGGGACGGGAGTGGCCGCGATCGGCCGCGAGAGTTTATCTGTCCGGTTCGTCCCATTCGGTGGGGAGCGGGAAGGCGGCCGGTGCGACCCGCCGGACGATCTCGTTCAGGACGATCCGGACGTACGGCTCGCCCACCCAGAGATGCTTGGCGTTGTCCACCGCGACCACCTCGGCCTGCGGGACGCGCTTGAACCGCTCCCGCGCCTCCGCCGGACGCAGGTAGTCGTCGAACTCCGGCACGAGCGCCACCACGGGCCGTCCGTCGGCGCCCCACGCGTCCAGGTCGGCGTCCCCGGCCCGTTTCAGCGGCGGCGACAGCAGGATCGTGCCCTCGACGAGCGGGTCCCGCCCCCACTTGAGCGCCAGTTCGGTGCCGAACGACCAGCCGAGCAGCCACGGCCGCGGCAGGTCGTGGTACTCGGTGTACTCCAGCGCCGCGGCCACGTCGAACCGCTCGGTCTCGCCCTCGCCGAACTCGCCCTGGCTCGTGCCGCGCGCCGACGTCGTCCCGCGCGTGTTGAACCGCAGCACGGCGAGATCGGCGAGCGCGGGCAGCCGGTAGGACGCTTTGCGCAGGACGTGGCTGTCCATCATGCCCTCGGCCGTGGGCAGCGGATGCAGGCAGACCAGCGTCGCGACCGGCGGCCGCTCCGGCGGCAGCGCCAGTTCCCCGACCAGCTCCAGGCCGTCGGAGGTGTGCAGCGTGATCTCCTCGCGCCGCGCCGGCAGCACCGTCGCCGCCCTGATCTCCGCCATGTCTCTCCTTAGTAGCGCGGGGCGTTGCGGGACCGCAGGACGCGCGGGGACCGTCTGCCCCGGGCCTGCCAGCAGGGACGGTGCCAGTGCCGCCGGTCGTCGCCGCCGTCCCCGGCCCGCCAGGCGACGACGTGCGCGGCGCCCGGCGGGATCTCCTGGTCGCATCCGGGGCACCGGTAGGCCTTGGTGGCGGCGGCCCCGGCGATCGGGCGGACGATCCACTCGCCGTCCGGCCCCTCCTCGGTCTGCGGAGCCCACGACCCGCCGCCGCCCTGCGGCGGACGTCCAGCACCGGTTCGGCGGTTCTTCCGGGGGCTCATGCTTCGAGGATATTCATCGGGTTGGCGGCGGCGGTGCAGGACGGTCAGCGCAGCGGGCTTCCCGCGGTCACGTGCTCGACGAGGAGCGGGGTCGGCGACAGGGCGGGCTCGCGGGTTTCGGCGTGCAGGGCGCGCAGGACGGTGACGGCCCGGGGCAGGCCGAGGCGGTCGAGGTCGGCGATCGGGCCGCTCGGGTAGCCGCAGCCGAGCGTCATCGCGGCGTCGATCGAGTCGGCGTCGGCGTATCCGGCGCCGAGCATCGCGGCGGCGTCGTTCAGGTACGGGAAGCGCAGGGCGTCCACGATGAACCCGGCGCGGTCGCGGCAGCGGACGGCGGTGAGGCCGAGCCGGGCGAGCAGGTTCGCGGCGCGGTCTGCGACGTCCGGGCCGGTCGCGACGGTGGCGGCGATCTCGGCGAGCGTCCCGGCCGGGTCGGGCAGGTGCAGCCCGACGACGTCGGCGGGACGTCCGGTGGCCATGGCCTGCTCGATCACCGAGCCGTCCACGGACGTGACGGCCAGCACCGCGTCCGGCTTGGCGGCCTGCGCGGCGGCCGACAGCAGCGCCCGGGCGGCCTCGGCGTCCTCCGCCGCCTCGATGACCAGGTCGCAGCCGGCGAGGTCGGCGGCCGAGTCGCGGATCTGGACGCCCGCGCGGTCGCACAGCGCGGCGATCGCGTCGGCGAGCGGGCCGACGCCGACGATGCCGACGACCGGCGGCTCCCCTTCGGCCGCCGCCTCCGGCGCGGCGCTCGCGGAGGCGTCGTAGGAGTGGAAGCCGCGGCCGGTCTTACGGCCGAGCAGGCCGGCGGTGACGAGTTCGCGCAGGACCGGGGAGGCGGCGTGGCGGCGGTCGCGCGACTCGGCGTAGATCGCGTCCAGCACCTCGAGGCAGGTGTCGAGGCCGATCAGGTCCATGAGGGTGAACGGGCCCATCGGCAGCCCGGCGCCCTGCTTCATCGCGGCGTCGATGTCGTCGCGGGTCGCGTGCCCCGACTCCAGCATCCCGGCGGCCTGGTTCAGGTAGCCGAACAGCAGGCGGTTGGCGACGAACCCGGCGCGGTCGCCGATCGTGACCGGGGTCTTGCCGAGGCCCTGCACCAGGCCGGCGACGCGGGCCACGGCGTCCGGCTCGGTCAGGACGGTCGCGATGACCTCGACCAGCTTCATCACCGGCGCCGGATTGAAGAAGTGCACGCCGACGATCTTGGTGGGGCGGCCGGTGGTGACCGCGATGTCGGTGACCGACAGCGACGAGGTGTTGGTGGCGAGGACGGCGTCGTCCCGGCAGACCCGGTCCAGCTCGGCGAACACCTTGCGCTTCAGGTCGAGCCGCTCGGGGACGGCCTCGATGACGAGGTCGCAGTCGCCGAGGTCGGCGAAGTCGGTGGACAGCTCGACCCGGCCGAGGATCTCGCGCTGCGCGTCCTCGGTGAGCTTCCCGCGCTTGACGGCCCGTCCGGTCGAGCCCTCCAGGTGCCCGCGCCCGCGCTCCAGCGCGTCCTGGTTCACCTCGATGCCGACGACCGCGAGGCCGCCGCGCGCCAGCACCTCGGCGATGCCCGCGCCCATGGTGCCCAGTCCGACGACCCCGACCCTGCTGAACGAACCCTCAGTCATGGTTGGCAGTCTTGCAGAGGGCGCGGGTGCCCTCGATGCCGGGTACGACGGGTACGTGCGCCTCGGAATCTTCCTCCTCACGACCCGTTTCCCCGGTCAGGGCGACGCCGCCGCCCTGTCCCGCACCGTCGAGGCCGCCGTCGCCGCCGAGCGCGCCGGGTTCGACGACGTGTGGCTGGCCGAGCACCACTTCATGTCGTACGGGGTGGTCCCGTCCGCGACGCTTCTGGCGGGGCATCTGCTGGCCGTCACCGAACGGATCGACGTCGGGACCGCGGTGAGCGTCCTTTCCACCCGGCATCCGGTGGCGCTGGCCGAGGAGGCGGCGATGCTGTCGCTGCTGTCCGGCGGCCGTTTCCGGCTGGGCGTCGGGCGCGGCGGGCCGTGGCGCGATCTGGAAGTCTTCGGCACCGGCCTCCCCCGCTACGACCACGGCTTCGCCGAGTCCCTGGATCTGCTTCTTACCTGGTTGGACTCTGAGCGTGTCTCTTGGGAGGGGGAACACTTCCGGTTCCGTGAGGTGCCGGTCGTCCCGCGCGCACTTGCCCGACCGCCTGTGACGGTTGCCTGCACGTCCCCCTCGACCGAGGCGCTCGCGGCGGAGCGCGGCCTGCCGATGCTGCTCGGCATGCACGTGGACGCCGGCGAGAAGGCCGCCGCGGTCGGCCGCCACGGCCGTCCCGACCTCCCGCACATCTCCACCCACGTCGCCCAGGTCGCCGGCACGCGCGAAGAGGCCGTCAAGACCCTGCTGGACGAGATGCCGCGCTGGCTCGCCCCCGGCCTGGAGGGATACGTCACCGTGGACGACCGTCCGCGCCCCTCCCCCGACCCCGTCGGCTACACGCGCCGCATGTGCGACATCCACCCCGTCGGCTCACCGGACGACTGCGTCGAGTCCCTCGTGACCACGGTCGAGCGGACGGGGATCAGGCACCTGATCCTGCTGGTGGAAGCCGCCGGTTCCCGTTCCGCCACCCTGGAGAACATCGCCCGCCTGGGTGCCGACGTCCTCCCCGAGGTCCGCGCCGCGACATGAGCGTGCGGCACGCCCGAATGGATCGGCGCGCCGCAAGCTCACGGACGGGGTCAGCAGTCGCGGAGTTCGGGAGACTGGTTGAGGATCTGCTCGCGGACCGTCACGAACGTCCGGTGGGCGGCGGATTCGCCCGCCGGGAAGACGGCGACGCGGTGGCAGTTCTGGAAGGCCAGCTTCACGCCGAAGTAGCGCTCCAGCGTGGACCGCATGGCGTCGCTCGCGAGGACGCGGAGCAGCTGGCCGCGGGCCTGCTCGTCCGGTGGCGGGGTCAGGTTGTCGGCGAAGTCGCCGCCGTCCACCTGGAGCCTGGCCACCAGGCCGCTGATCATGTCCCACGCGTACGGGAGGGACGTCCTGATGCACTCGACGAAGGCCGCGTCGCCGACCTCGCCCTTCTGCGCCGTTTCGAGCAGTTCCGGAGTCACGTCGAGGGACATGTGCGGGGTCCTTTCGCCGATGGAGGATGAACACCCACTCGCCGACGCTAATCACGGCGTCCGGAGAATTCCAGGCTTGACAAAGGTTTTCATTTGCCAAACGCCCGGGGCGGCTCATCCAACCGGCGCCGCTCCCCGGCGGCAGGTGCTCTGGACCTTCCGCCTCACGGCGAACCGCTCGGCGCGGTCGGCCCAGAACTCCCTGGCCCGGCGCACCAGCCGCGCGTCCCGCTCGGCCGCGGCCCGCGCCCGCAACTCGCGGCCCCGCTCGTGCATGATCGACTGCATGATGTCGTGGTGGAACACGGCCCCTCCCCGAATGTTCCGGGTCACTCGGCACGACCCGACATCCAAAAGACTCGTTCTAAGGGCCCCGCCGCCACATCAGCAGCACGCCTTATCTCCGCCATTCCCAGCGCCTTAGAGGCACACCCGTCACGGCAATATCGCGGCATGACGAGCGGCGGCCCGCCGCACCGCGTCCCGGCCTGCCCGCCGACCACGACGAGCGCCGCCGGTATGCGGGTCTCGCCTGTAGCGGGCAGGTGGCCGCACTAAGGTGAGGCAGCGTGCGTCTCGTTATCGCCCGCTGCAGCGTCGACTACGCCGGCAAGCTCACCGCCCACCTGCCGATGGCCCCCCGCCTGATCCTGATCAAGGCGGACGGGAGCGTGAGCATCCATGCCGACGACCGCGCCTTCAAGCCGCTCAACTGGATGAACCCGCCCTGCTCGCTGCGGGAGGAGAGCTACGAGGAGAACGGCGCCGTCGCGCGCTGGACGGTCACGCACGGCAAGTCGGGCGAACGGCTCATCCTCACCATCGAGGAGATCCTGCACGACACCAGCCACGAGCTGGGGATCGACCCGGGCCTGCAGAAGGACGGCGTCGAGGCGCACCTCCAGGAGCTGCTCGCCGAGCACATCACCACCCTCGGGGACGGCTACACGCTGATCCGCCGGGAGTTCCCCACCGCGATCGGCCCGGTCGACATCCTGTGCCGGGACGCCGCCAGCGCCACGGTCGCCATCGAGATCAAGCGGCGCGGCGAGATCGACGGCGTCGAGCAGCTGACCAGGTACCTGGAGCTGCTCAACCGGGACCCCCACCTCGCGCCCGTCCGCGGCGTCTTCGCGGCCCAGGAGATCAAGCCGCAGGCCCGCGTCCTCGCCACCGACCGGGGCATCGACTGCGTCACCCTCGACTACGACGCCCTGCGCGGCATCGAACATGAAGGCACCCTCTTCTGACCCTTCCCACGTGTGCGACGCCCCGTGCGGCATCGAGCACAAGGCAGCCTCTTCTGAACGTTCCCGTCCGTCGGACGTGACGGGCATCATGTCGGGCATGACGTTTCAAGCCAGCGGCAGCTTCGACATCGAGGCGTGGGACTCCGAGAAGCCCTACGAGGAGCGGGACGGCGCCAAGCTGACCCGCGTCCACGTCGGCAAGACCTTCCACGGCGACCTCGTCGGGACGAGCACCACCGAGCTGATCAGCGTGGAGACGTCCGCCGGGCCCGCCGCGTACGTGGCGGTCGAGCGCGTCCAGGGGATCCTGCACGGCCGGGAGGGGACGTTCGTGCTGCAGCACAGCGCGGGCAGCGAGGACGGGACGCCCGACACCCAGTGGCTGCGCTGGCTGATCGTCCCGACGTCCGGGACCGGCGAGCTCGCGGGCATCCGCGGCCTCGGCCAGATCACCGTCGCCGAGGACGGCTCGCACACCTGGTCACTGGAGTACACGTTGGATTGAGCGCCGCCGGGCGGCCGGTAATGTTCGGGCATGGCCCCCGTCACCACCGACGCGACGCGCGAGCGGATCATCGACGCGGCCGAAGAGTGCTTCGGCCGGTTCGGCGTCGCCAAGACGACGGTCGAGGACATCGCGGCCACCGCGAAGCTGTCGCGGGCGACGGTGTACCGGAGCGTCACCGGCGGGCGGGACGAGCTGATCCTCGCCGTGGTGGTGCGCGACCTGCAGCGGTTCCTGGACCGGCTCGCCGAGCGGCTGCGCCGGGAGCGGTCGGTGCCGGAGGCGATCGTCGAGGGCACGCTGGACGCGGTCGAGTACGTCCGCGGCGAGCCGACCATCGCGCATTTCCTCGTCCCGGAGGCGGCCGGCCACATGCAGGCGGCGGTGGCGGGGGCGGTCGAGCACGTCCTCGCGCTGTGCTGCGACTACGTCCGGCCCCACTTCGAGCAGGCGCAGCGCCAGCGGACGCTGCGCGCCGACATCGAGGTGGAGGGAGCGGTCGAGTTCCTCTTCCGCATCATCACCTCGCTGATCGTGATGGACCGGGACCGGGACGCCGACGGGCTGCGCCGCTTCCTGCGCACCTATGTCGTTCCGGTCATCGCGGCGCCGTGACTCCGGCGAGCAGGTAGTTTCCGTAGGAAGATCGTGCGCGAGAGGGGCCGGGAACGATGAACGGGACTGCACACGAGGCGCGGGGAAGCGCGGCCGTCCGGCCGAGCCCGGTCTTCCTCGCGGTCGTGGCGGCGACCGTGCTGTGCGGCCTGATCGCCTGGCGGTACGGGATGATCCTGGAGAGGCCCGGACGGATCGCGCTGTTCGGGTTCGTGATCGCGGCGTGGGTCCTGTCGCTGTCGCTGCACGAGTTCGGGCACGCCTACACGGCCTACCGGTCGGGCGACCGGAGCGTCCTCGCCAAGGGCTACCTCACGCTGAACCCGCTGAAGTACTCCGACGTCGTGCTGAGCTTCCTCATCCCGCTGGTGTTCATCGTCCTCGGCGGGATCGGCCTGCCCGGCGGCGCCGTGTGGATCGACCGGCACGCGATCCGCGGAAGGCTGCGGCACAGCCTGATCTCGGCGGCGGGCCCGCTGTCGAACGCGCTGTTCGCCGTCATGCTGGCGGTGATCTTCAAGAACTTCGCCGACAAGGACCACGCGCTGTTCTGGTCCGGGCTGGCGTTCCTGGCGTTCCTCCAGGTCACCGCCGCGATCCTGAACCTGCTGCCGATTCCCGGCCTGGACGGCTTCGGGATCATCGAGCCGTACCTGCCGCGGCACTTCGTCGAGCGGGTGAGCCCCTACGGCGGCTACGTCTTCCTCATCCTGATCGCGCTGCTGTGGCTGGGCCCGATCAACGAGGGATTCTTCAACGTCATCTTCTACATCACCGACGCGCTCGGACTGGGTAAATTCCCCTTCAGCGTCAACGAGGCGATCAACCACCCGATCCAGCTCGGGCACACCCTCTTCCTGTGGTGGCAGAACTGACGCCTCGGCCGTCCGCCCGCCGACTTCGAAAGGGCCACCGCCATGAGCGAGAACGTCAGTGACAAGCCGGCCGCCTGGATGGAGGGCCCCCTCGCGCCCGTCCCCGACGAGATCGACGCCTACGACCTGCGCGTCACCGGCACGCTCCCGGCCGAGCTGACCGGCCGGTACTTCCGCAACGGCCCGAATCCGAAGCCGGGCAAGCCGAGCCGGCACTGGTTCACCGGGCACGGGATGATCCACGGCGTCCGGCTGCGGGACGGCCGCGCCGAGTGGTACCGCAACCGCTGGGTCCGGACGGACGTGTTCACCAAGGGAACTCCCTACGTCCGCGACGACTACACGTTCGACCGGCGCTCGGTGCAGGCGAACACGCACGTCGTCCCGCACGCGGGCCGGATCTGGGCGCTGGTGGAGGGCGGCTTCCCCTACGAGGTGACCCCTGAGCTGGAGACCGCCGGCCCGTGCGACTTCGGCGGCCGGCTCACCACCGCGATGACCGCGCACCCCAAGGAGGATCCGGTCACCGGCGACCTGCTGTTCTTCGGCTACGGTGTGTTCCCGCCCTACCTGACCTTCCACCGGCTGTCCGCGGACGGGACGCTCGTCGAGAGCCGCGAGGTCGAGGTGCCCGGCCCGACGATGATGCACGACTTCGCGATCACCGAGAACCATGTCGTCTGGCTCGACCTGCCGGTGGTGTTCGACCTGGACATGGCGCTGTCCGGCTCGTCGGGCCTGCCGTACCGGTGGGACGACGGGTACGGCGCCCGGCTCGGCGTGATGCGGCGGGACGGGTCCGGCGGCGTCCGCTGGTTCGAGGTCGACCCCTGCTACGTGTTCCACGTCGGCAACGCGCACGAGGACGCGGCCGGGCGGGTGGTGCTGGACGCGGCGCGCTACCGTCCGGAGACCTTCGTCCCCCTCTGGGGCGGGATCGGCGGCGCCGTGGACCCGGCCACCGAGGCGGCGCAGTCGGAGAGCGCCCACCTGCATCGCTGGACCCTGGACCCGGCCACCGGGAACGCGACCGGGGAGCAGCTCGACGACCGGAACGTGGAGTTCCCGACCCACGACGACACCCGGACGGGCCTGGAGCACCGCTACCTCTACACGGTCGGCGGGCACTCGATCGTGAAGTACGACCTGCGCGGCGGCGCGTCGGTCCGCGACTGCGGGGACGGCGCGCACGTCGGCGAGGCGGTGTTCGTGCCCGCTGCGGGCGCCCGCGCGGAGGACGACGGCTGGCTGCTGTCGATCGTCTCCGCCGGCTCCGGTTCCGAGCTCGTGGTGCTGGACGCGTCGGACCTCTCGCACACCGCGACCGTCCACCTGCCGCGGCGCGTGCCGGCCGGATTCCACGGAAGCTGGATCCCCGACTCCCCGCAGCGGGCTTAGGGTGGTTTACTAGCCGGTACATCGCGCAAGCAATCACTTACCAGGCTCCTCCCGGGAGGTTCCCCATGTCCGTGGCCACGGAGAGCGCCGAGACGTTCGCGTCACTGAACCCCGCCACCGGCGAGGTCGTCGCCGAGCACCCCGTCCAGGACGGTGCCGCCGTGGCCGCGGCGATCGAGCGAGCCCGGGAGGCCGCCGAGTGGTGGCGCGCCCTCGGCTGGAAGGAGCGCCGGCTCCGGCTGCTCAACGTCAAGGGGTCGCTCGCCCGCAACCTGAACCGGATGGCCGAGCTCATCCACCAGGAGACCGGCAAGCCGGTGCAGGACGCCCAGCTTGAGACGATCATGGCGATCACCCACCTGGACTGGGCCGCCCGCAACGCGCAGAAGATCCTCGGACCGCGCAGCGTCTACCCCGGCCTCATGGCGATGAACCAGAAGTGCGTGCTGGAGTACCAGCCGCTCGGCGTCGTCGGCGTCATCGGCCCGTGGAACTACCCGATCTTCACCCCGATGGGCTCGATCGCCTACGCGCTCGCCGCCGGGAACGCCGTCGTGTTCAAGCCGTCCGAGTACACCCCGGGCGTCGGCGAACTCCTCGCCGAACTGTTCGACGCCGTGATCCCCGAGCACCCCGTCCTGCAGACGGTCACCGGCCTCGGCGAGACGGGCGCGGCGCTCGCCTCGTCCCCGCACGTCGACAAGATCGCCTTCACCGGCTCGGCCCGCACCGCCAAGCGCGTAATGGCGGCCTGCGCGGAGAACCTCACCCCGATCGTCGCCGAGTGCGGCGGCAAGGACGCCTGCATCGTCGACTCCGACGCCGACCTCGACGCCGCCGCCGACGCGGCGCTGTGGGGCGCCATGTCGAACGCGGGCCAGACCTGCATCGGCGTCGAGCGCATCTACGTCGTGGACGACGCGTACGACAAGTTCCTCGGCAAGCTCACCGAGAAGGCCTCCGAGCTGCGTCCCGGCTTCGACCGCGAGGCCGCCTACGGCCCGATCACCATGCCCTCGCAGCTCGACATCATCGAACGGCACATCAAGGACGCCCTGGCCAGGGGCGGCAAGGCCGTCGTCGGCGGCGCGGAGTCGGTGCGGAAGCCGTACGTGGAGCCGGTCGTGCTGACCGACGTGCCGGACGACTCGTCCGCCGTCTGCGAAGAGACGTTCGGGCCGACGATCACCGTCCACCGCGTCAAGGACCTCGACGAGGCCGTCGAGAAGGCCAACCGGACCAGCTACGGCCTCGCCGGGACGATCTTCTCCGGCGACAAGTCCCGCGCGCTGGACATCGCCCGGCGGATGCGGTCCGGGATGACCTCCATCAACGCCTTCGCCGCGTTCGCCCAGGTCGCCGCCCTGCCGTTCGGCGGCGTCGGCGAGTCCGGGTTCGGCCGCATCCACGGCGCGGACGGGCTGCGCGAGTTCACCCGCCCGAAGGCCATCACCCGGCAGCGGTTCGCGACGCTGAACCTCACCACGTTCGCCCGCACCGAGAAGGAGATGGCCCGCGTCCTCGGCATGATCAACATGATCCACGGCCGCCGCTACAAGCGCTGACGCCGCGGGTGCCCCCGGGCCCGGCCCGGGGGCGCCACCTAGACTCGAAACCATGACATCCGGGACATTCGGTGCGCCCGTGCGCAGCCGCCTCCAGGTCAACCTCGGCGCCACGCCTCCGCCCGCGCCCGGCCTCCGGCCGTTCAGCGACGCCGACGTCCCGCCGCTCGCCGCCGCCATGTGGGCCGCCTACCGCGGCACCGCCGACGAGGCCGACGTAGGCGACCTCGTGGGCGCGGCGCACGAAATCCAGCTCACCCTGAACGGCGAGTACGGCGCCTTCCTTCGCTACGCCTCATTCGTCGCCGACCACGACGGCCGTCCTGTGGGCGCCACCCTGGTCACCCTCTACAAGGAGGAGCCGCTACTGGCGTTCCTCTTCACCGCCCCGTCCTGCGCCGGCCAGGGCCTGGGCCGGGCCCTGGTCAAGGCGACCATGCACGCCCTCGCCGAGCAGGACCACGACACCCTCTCCCTGGCCGTGACCCGCCGCAACCGCCGCGCCCGCCGCCTCTACGACCACCTCGGATTCATCGAGATCGCCTGAGCACCCGGACAGGCCGTCAGCCGGGCGCGGCCGGGGCGATGTTCTGGTTCGCCCGGAAGAAGTTGTCGGGATCGTACTTCGCCTTGATCTGAGCGAGCCGGTCGTAGTGGTCTCGGTAGGTGGCCCGGACCCTCTCCTGGCCCTCGTCCGCGCCGAGGAAGTTCACGTAGGCACCGCCCATCGAGTACGGGTGGAGTTCCTCCCAGTAGTCCACGCTCCACCGCCGGATGGTCTCGGCGTTCGCGGGGTCGGGGTCGATGCCCGCATAGATGCCGGACCAGGTGGCGTCCCGGTAGCTCCAGGCGGTGTCGTCCTTCCCCACCCGGCCGGCCGCGCCGTCGATCGGGTACAGGTGCATGGTGGACAGGGCTGTCGGGATCTCGGCGCCGTACCTGTGGTGCACCTCGATGGCCTCGTCGGTGATGCGGTCGAAGAAGTCACCCCGCCAGTACCACTGGAGACCGGTCGGCAGGAGGCCGTCGAACATGGACTGGAGCATCGGATAAGGCATCGGGCTGGTGAACTGGAAGGCCGGCGGGCCGGGCGCGCCCGCCGCCGCGAGGATGCCCTCCAACTCGTCCGGATCGCCGGTGTGGCACCAGACGACGGCGCACATCTTCTTCCCGTGGAGTTCCTCGGGGAACGGCGGCGCGGGAGGGATCACGAGGACGGCGAAGAAGCCGCTCAGGTCGTCTGGAGCCTGCGGCAGGAAGTCGCGGTACCACTCGAGGATCTCGCGGGTGGCGTCGACCGGCCATGCGGTGAGGCCGACCCCGACCGTGTCCACGGGGTGAAGCCGGTAGGTGAACGAGGTGACGACGCCGAAGTTCCCGCCTCCGCCGCGGAGCGCCCAGAACAGGTCGGAGTTCCGCGACTCGGACGCGGTGACCCACGTGCCGTCCGCCAGGATGACATCGGCGGCGAGCAGATTGTCCACTGTGAGGCCGTACTTGCGGGTCAGGTGGCCGTGGCCGCCCCCGAGCGTGAGACCGCCGACCCCCGTCGTCGAGACGATTCCCGCAGGTGTCGCCAGCCCGAACCCGTGGGCCGCGTGGTCGAGGTCGCTCAGCAGGCTTCCCCCGCCGACCTCGGCCGTGCGCGCGTCCGGGTCGACCCGCACCCAGCGCATGGGCGACAGGTCGACGGTCACGCCGCCCTCCACCAGGCACAGACCGGACCCGCTGTGCCCGCCGCCCCGGACGGCCGCCGCCGCGCCCACCTCGTGGATCAGGCCGAGCGCCGCCACCACGTCCGCGGCGTCGGCGCACGAGACGATGGCGGCCGGACATCTGTCGATCATCGCGTTGTAGATCGCGCGGGTCCGGCCGTACTCCGAGTCCTGCGGACCGACCACCGGGCCGCGCAGCGCCGTCCGCATGGATTCCAGAACCGTGGCCGTCATCAGGCCTCCCCCGGTCGGGCCACGGCACATCCTGCACCCCGCGCACCCGTGGTATCGATGACCCACCAGGCCCCTCCCGGCGGGAGTTACCCGCAGCAGTACCCCGCCCCACTCTCTCCGCAATCAGACAAAAGAGGAAAAATTACCCCAACTCAGGCACAGGAGCGCTGCCGATGACGCCCTTCCTCTCCCCCGCTGCTCCCCATCCGGTCATTTCCGGGCCCGCACGCACACCCATTCCGCGGGCATCTCGCCGGATTCAAGGAAGGCCCGCAGCCGCTCGCCCTGCGGCTCCGGCACCACCCGATCAAGCTCCGGGTAGAGGATCTTCTCCTCCTTCAGGTTGTGGTGCAGGAGCTGGACGGTCAGCCGCCGGCACAGCACGATCGCGGCATCGGCCTCCGGCTCGCCATCGAGCGCGTCGAGCGTCGCCCACATCTCCCCGTGCTCGCGCAGCATGACGAGGACCGGAGCCATCAGCCCCGCCGCGTGCAGAGCGGGGAACAGGAATTCCTCTTCGAGGTAGATGTGGCGGCGCAGCGCACGGACGGCACGCGCCAGCGGCTCCCGGTCCCGCCCCCCGGCCGTGAACGCCTCGATCCCCGCGTCGATCTCGCGATGCTCCCGCTCAAGGGCCATCGCCAGTGACTCGATCTCCATGCCGCAACCTCGATGCCGCGTTCAGCCGGTGCCCCGGCCGCCTCCGGCGGCCAGCGCTGGACTCCACGATATTAATACAGATCTAGCTGGTAAATATTGAGTCCAACATGGGAAACCAGCCACCAAACACGGCGTGGGTACGGACCGCCCACTCCCCCGTCCCTCCGGACGGGGGCGCGCTTCTCGTCTCGGTCAGGGCGCCACCCGGCGCAGCGCCGTCTTGACCTGCACCAGGGCCTCGGTCACGTGGTCGCCCTCGCACATCCATATGCCGCCGCCCCACGTGAACCACCACCGGCCCCCTGCGCCGGGACGCGGATGGCATTCGATCTTCACCCCGCGCGACTCCGCCCCATAGTGACTCGAAGCCGCCCGCCGGTCCTCGTCGCCGTGCAGGCGTGGCCGCGCAACACTTCCGACAGCCGACCGTCGCCGCCCGCCCGGGGGCCTCCAGCGTGAGCACGTCGAGCACGGGGTAGCCGTCCAGGGCGGTGAACGCCGTCACCAGTCCCGTGGCCGGCACGAACAACCGAGCGAGCCGCGCCAGGAAGATGACCCGCTCGCGCTGCGGGATCGGCGTCTCCGGACGGTCGCCGGGGTCCGGCTCATCCGAGGGCGGCGGCAGTACAGGTTCGCCGGACCGCCGTTCGTGGGCTCCCATGATTCACGCCCCCAGCCGATCGCCGGCGGCGCACCATTCAACGATTTTCATGATCGACTTCTTTGTCGTGCGGAAACTGCCTTTGCCCTCCAATCGTCGGACCCACCGATTACTCTCGGCCATAGATCGATCCCCACAAGCGATCCAGAGGCCGCACAAGGCCCTGTGCAGATAGAGAGGACCCCGGCCCCGTCAGAATCGGCGCGAGCATTTTTCGCTTTTCACCTCAAGCGACACCGAGAGGAAAAGGGCTGGTCACAGCCCGCCCTTGGTGCGAAAATCCACATATCCGGCAGCCTCGTCAGCGGGATCGAGCTGTGCACCCGCCTCCCGACCTTCAAGGTCTGCCAGAATCTGGACGAGGTCTTCGGCCTGATCCAGTACTTCGAGGCCCTGTACCCCCGCGTCATCGAGGAGACCGGCCTCCCCGCCGGCTTCCCCGAGTTCATCGACGCCGAGGCCGAGGCTGGGATGATCAAACTCTACGAGAACTTCGTGATCACCGGACTTTTCCAGACGGAAGAGTACGCACGCGCCGTCCTGCGGGCGGGCTCCAGCAGCCCGAGAAGCTGGAAAGCCTCATCGCCGCGCGGATGGAGCGGCAGGAGGTCCTGAAGCGAGACAACCCGCTGGTGATCAGCGCACTCCTCGACGCATCGGTACTACGCCGTTCGTTCGGCGGCCCAGAGGTCATGCGCGCTCAGCTCGAGCACCTGCCGACGCTCTCGGAGCTGCCTCACGTCCACATCCACGTAGTACCGGACGACGCCGAACTGTGCCCGGAGGGAGCCTTCATGATCTTGTCCTCCGCAGGAGAGCCGGATACGGGCTACGCCGAATCCGCAGGTGCCCGTGGCCGTCTGATCGACGATGACGGATATGTCGCCGAACTTGGCATACTGTTTGAGTTGATCAAATCCAAGGCCCTGAACGCCGAGGACTCGCAGGCCGCAATCCGCAAGGCGTCGGGGGAAATGTGAAGAAGACGATCAATTTCTCATCCGCCCACTGGCGCAAGAGCAGTCACAGCGGAGGAGCGAGCGGCCAGTGCGTGGAAGTGGCGCAGGCGTGCGGCCTCATCGGCATCCGCGACAGCAAGGACCCGGACACGGGCCACCTCACCATCGAGCAGGGTGCCTTCGCCGGGCTGGTTGCGCGAGCCAAGGCAGGCACGCTCGATCTCTGACCGCTCCCTAGCCGTTCCCGGGGATCACTGCCGGTCGGGGCGGACGATGTACCAGGCTCCGGACGGTGTGATCCAGATCAGCAGTCCGGCCCAGATCTGGAAAAGTCTCCAGTCGGTGCGCTGCTTCAGTCTGTGGTGGCGTCTGCACAGCGGCGCGAGGTTGCAGTGGCAGGTAACCCCCGGCTGCCAGGGGACGGTGTGATCCAGGTCGCACCGGTGCGAGGGCTGGTTACAGGTCGGGAACACACAGGTGGCATGACGCGCCTCGATCTCTCGCCGCATCGCGGCGGGTGGCCGGTAGACGAGTCGGCCGTGGATGTCATCGTCACCTTGGCAGGCGGTGGCGCGGGCTTGTGCGAGCTGGCCGTGGATGTTCCGGGCGGTCTGCCGGATGGCGTGCGGCAGGTCGCGGGGGTCGACGCGTCCGCGCACATGGTTCAGGCGCTGGTCCACCTCGTCGGCGAGGGCGGCGATGCCGGTATCGGCAGCACCCGGATCACCAGGCAAATCGCCGTGACCACCAGGCAGATCGCCGTGGAGGTGGTCGGCGCTCGCGGCCTTCCCGGGCTTCGCGGGCTTGGGGCTGGCGACGTTGATCGTCGCGCCGGTTCGCGGGCTCTGGGGCATAGAGATGGTGTCGGCGGTCCCGCCGCCGACGGGACGGACGGGGTCGGTGTCGGGGTTGTCGCGGGTCTGGGTCAACAGGGTACGGACGGCGTCGGGAAGCTGGGCCCCGTGCAGAAGTTGGGTGGCCAGGTCGGCGCGGATGGCGTTCAGTGGGCGGGTGTCGCCGTCGGCCTTGATGCCGCGCGCGGCGGCGGTGATCTTGTTGTGGATGGCGTGGGCGTCCTCAGGGGCCAGGTCGCACAGCGCGAGATCGGAGGTGCCGGACGGGGTGTCCCACACCTCCAGCCGCCGTTGCCGCAACGCTTCCCGTTTGCGTTCTTCGATCGCCTCGGGTGCCAGGCGCTGCGCGATCCGCTTGATCCGGCGGCGCAGCTGCCCGGTGGTCTGCTCGGGCGCCTTCTCCAGCGCCGCGGACTCCACTCGACCGGCCGTCTCCGGCGGCAGGTGCTCGGTGACCTCGCAGATGACGCGGGCCTTGGCCATGTCCAGACGCCCGGCTTCCAGCGCATCCCCGGT
>NZ_JAXCEJ010000024.1:0-138513 GCF_041463665.1 Actinomadura chokoriensis | reverse complement strand
CCCGGTCCCATCCCGAACCCGGAAGTTAAGCCCTTCAGCGCCGATGGTACTGCATGGGAGACTGTGTGGGAGAGTAGGACACCGCCGGACTCATAGTGCAGGAAGGGCCCCGCCGACACCGGCAGGGCCCTTTCGCATTTCACGGACCGCATTTCACGAACCGCTCCGCATACCGCGAGCCCGGCACCCTCCCCGAATGCGCGCGGACCAGCGGCTACGGTACGGCTTCAAGCGGCAGGTCGCTGCCACGCCAGGTGGCGGCCAGCTCCTGCACCGGCACGTTGAGCGCCTCACCGAGGCAGACGATCGTGCCGAACCCGGGGGAGGGCAGGCGGCCGGTCTCGATCTTGCGCAGGGTTTCCGGCGAGATGCCGGCCGCGTGCGCGACTTCCGCGAGGTCGCGTCCTGCCCGCGCGTGGCGTAGCAGGGCGCCGAGACGCCTGCCGGCTTCGATCTGTTCGCGCGTGAGAGGTTGGCGGACCATCGCCCCAGGATAGGACTGGTATTTCTATACCGTCAAGCGCTAGAGTTCTGGTATAGAAATACCGGAACAACATGTACGTGAGGTATTCGTGATCGAACTGAAGACGCCCGAGGAGATCGAGCACATGCACGTGGCCGGGCGTTTCGTCGCCGAGGTGCTCTCCGAGGTCCGCCGGCTCGCCGCAGTGGGCGTCAACCTTCTGGACCTCGAACACCACGCGCGCTCCATGATCAAGCAACGCGGTGCGGAGTCGTGCTACTGGGACTACTCGCCGTCCTTCGG
Organism: Actinomadura chokoriensis; assembly: GCF_041463665.1. Taxonomy (GTDB): domain Bacteria; phylum Actinomycetota; class Actinomycetes; order Streptosporangiales; family Streptosporangiaceae; genus Spirillospora; species Spirillospora chokoriensis_A. The sequence goes on along the minus strand of NZ_JAXCEJ010000024.1, from coordinate 137,747 downwards.
CAACGGCCCGTTCCGCAACGTCATCTGCCTGTCGGTGAACGACGCCGTCCTGCACGGCCTGCCCCACGACTATGTGCTGCGCGACGGGGACGTCCTCAGTGCGGACATCGCGGTCGGCATCGACGGCTGGGTGGCGGACTCGGCGTGCACGGTCATCGTCGGCACCGCCGCCGAGGAGGACCTGCGGATCGTCCGCGCCACCGAGGTAGCGCTGGAGGCGGCGATCGAGACGGCCCGCCCGGGCAACCGCCTGGGCGACATCTCGGCGGCGATCTGGGAAGTGGCCAGCGATTACGGCTACCGGGTCAACGACGAGTTCGGCGGCCACGGCCTCGGTCGCACCATGCACGAGCCGCCGCACGTGCCGAACAAGGGCCGGGCGGGGCGCGGCCTCGTGCTCCGCCCGGGCCTGACCCTCGCGCTCGAACCCTGGCTCGCCCGTACGACCGACCGGATCGTCTATGACCCTGACGGGTGGACCATCCGGTCGGCCGACGGCTCGCGCACGGCCCACTCCGAGCACACGGTGGCCATCACGGAGGACGGCCCCCTGGTGCTCACCCGGCGTGAATCGGAGCGCGCTGCGACGCAGGTGCATCCGGCAGTTCGTCTGTCCACGAAGGGCGCCTGATACCCCCGTTCGGTGTGTCGGGAGCGTGTCCCGACTGTTCTGGTCACTCCTGTAGGACGGCCCTCAGCGTGATCTTGGTCGGCCTGGCCGTTCGCGCAGGCGGGCTCGCCTGCCACATCGGGGTGATGGCTGACGAGACCGGTTCACGGTTGTTCCGTCAGGGTCTTCGCGTAGTTGGCGAGGGAGCGGTTGTAGCGCGGCAGGTGGCGTGACAGTGCCTGGAGCGCGAGTCCGGTGGCCTCTCGCTCGCGGCCGAGATCGGTGAGCGCGAGGGCCAGGAACGCGGTGACGGCGTCGTCCAGTTCGTCCGAGACGGCGTCGCGTTCCGCGTTCAGCAGGGCCACGCTCTCCTCGGCCTGGCCGAGGTTGCGGAGGGTGCTCGCGAACTGGATCGTGGCCTGGCGGCGGCGATCCCCGTCCAGCCCTGCGGCGAACGCGCGCCTGTAGTGGGCGGCGGCCTTCGCCTCCTCGCCGATCGAGTCGTAGGCCGAAGCCAGTTCGTACTCGGCGACCGGGTCACCGGCCGGGAGTTCGCCGGTCAGCGCCTCGACCTCGGCGAGGAAGCCCGCGGGCTCGTGGTCGTCGAAGGCGGCCCAGAGATCGGCCATCCGCCGTTCCCAATCCCGGCCTGGAGTGATCATGTATCAGAGGATACGGGGAGCGATCCCCCAGGTCGGGCGTGCTCGACCGGCGGCGGGGCTCAGCGTTGCGGGCGCAACGGTTGTGCAACGTGCGATGGGGAAGAATCAGCGCGCTCGACTTTGGTCGGGATCATGGTCGCGCCGGTGCCAACCCACACATCCGCACCGGTGCGGCCACCGGGGTCGGCGCACGCGGAACGCCGGTCCGACGGCATAGCGTGGCCAGGCATGGAACACGAGCGCCTGTGCGACGAGATCGTCACCCAGACCGAGCTGCTGACATCGTCGATCAGAGACGGGGACATGACGGCCCCTGTTCCGTCGTGTCCTGGATGGAATGTCGGCCAGCTGCTGCGGCATCTCGGTGGCGGTCAGCGCTGGGCGGAAGAGATCGTCCGGACGCGGGCGGCGGCGCCCCCGCCCGACGACCACTTCCGCGACCTCTCCGGCTATGCCGACGAGAACGCCGCGGTCGTCGGGCCGTGGCTCAGGGACGGTGCCGGCCGGCTGGCGGCCACCCTTCGCCAGACCGGGCCGGACGCCGATGTCTGGACGCCTGTCCCGGGCAGAACGGCGTCCTTCTACGCGCGCCGGTTCGCGCACGAGACGCTGATCCACCGGGCCGACGCGATGCTGGCCCTCGGCCGGGAGTTCACCGTGGCGGACGACGTCGCCGCCGACGCGCTGGACGAGTGGATGGAGCTCGGCTCGCTGCCCATGATGCTCGACCTCAAGCCCGAGCAACGGGACCTGCTCGGCCCCGGTCGTAGCGTCCACCTGCATGCGACCGACACCCCGGCGGAGTGGCTCGTCGATCTCACCGGCGACGTCATCGCGTGGCGGCGCGTCCACGAGAAGGCCGCCGTCGCCGTGCGAGGGACGCTGACCGAACTGCTGCTGCTCGTCTACCGGCGGCGTCCGGTCGGCGGCCTGGAGGTTTTCGGTGACGCCCAGTTGCTGGACTTCTGGCTGGAGCGGGTCGGTTTCGGCTGAGGACGCCGACGGTCCGCGCCACGGAATTGTCAGCGGAGGCCAATCCGGTCACGGCCGGTTGTCGGGATCGCCGATATCAACGTGAGGCGTGAGGAGTCATAGTCGAGGGGCCCGTGCCGCCCACCCCTGGAGTTCTCGATGAGACTCGCCGCGGCTCCGCCCGTGCTGGCGATCGTCACCGCCGCCGCCCTGGCCGTCGCCGCCCCGGCCCGGGCGGACGACCCGCCCGCCGGGTCGGTGCCACCCGACCGGGACCCGTTCTACTCCGCGCCCGGCGACATCGGCGGCTACGAGCCGGGTCGGGTCGTCGCGAGCCGGAGGATCATTCCGAAGGCCGGGAATTTGGCCGACACCGTCGACGCCTGGCAGATCTCCTACCGCACCAACGACTCGCACGACCGCGCCGAGCTGACGGTCACCACGCTCCTCGTCCCGAAGAAGGCGTGGACCGGAGGCGGAGCCCGTCCCGCCGTGTCGGTGCAGGCGGCGGAGGACTCCACCGGCACGCAGTGCGCCCCGTCCTACGGGATCTCGTCCGGTTCCCTCGTCGCCGCGTCGTCCGTCGTGTCCGCCGCCCCGCTCCTCGACAGGGGCTGGGCCGTCGCCATGCCCGACTTCGAAGGGCCGAAATCGGTGTTCATGGCGGGACCGCAGGCGGGCCACGCCGTCCTCGACGGCATCCGCGCGGTGCGGAACTTCGGCGCCGGCGGGCTCGGAGCTGCCAACGAGTGGGCGCTGAACGGCTACTCCGGCGGCGCCCAGGCCACCGGCTGGGCGGCGGAACTCCAGCCGTCCTACGCGCCGGACGTGGAACTCGCCGGGGTCACCATGGGCGGCACTCCGGCCGACCCCGGCGCCGTGGCCCGTTCCCTGGACGGCGGCCTGTTCTCCGGCTTCGAAGCCGCCGCCACCGTCAGCCTCGACGCCGAGTTCCCCGAGGCGGGCATCCAGAACCTGCTCAACGACGAGGGGCGGCAGGCGATGGCGGACGCGCGCGACAAGTGCGTGACCGATCTCCTCACCGGGTTCCCGTTCCGGAGGCTCGCCGACTACACCACCGTCTCCGACCCGCTGTCGGTGCCGTCGGTGGCGGCGATGCTGAAGAAGAACACGATGGGCTCGACCGCGCCCGCCGCACCGGTCTTCAACTACCACGCCGACACCGACGAGATCGTTCCCGTCGGGCAGGCGGACGCCCTCGTCAAGGCGTGGTGCTCGAGGGGCGCCACGGTGCAGACCGTCCGGGACGCGATCGGCGAACACGCGCTGGAGGCCCTCGTCCGTAACGGCGACGTCCTGACCTTCCTCTCGGACCGCTTCGCCGGCGAGCGGGCCCCCGACACCTGCTGACCCCGCCCACGGCCCGGCCGCCCTTCGCGGGGCGGCCGGGCCGTCGCGTCAGCCGGCCGTGACCAGGCGATAACCGGCATCGAGCGTTCCGGTGCCGAGCAGGTCGGCGTGACGTTCGTGCCAGCGTCCGCTCGACAGGTCCGCGGACAGCCGTTCCATGGCCCGGCCGACGCGATCCCGGTCGAGCTTCGCCAGGGCGGAGACGGCCGCGCGGACGCCGGGGTCCAGATAGGAAGCGGGACGCCGCCAGTAGGCGGCGAGGAAACCGTCGGTGCAGTCGGCCGGTACCGGAACCGGCACGACGTCCACTCGCGCGCCCTGCCGCTCGAACTCCGTGCGGACCACGTCGAGGGAGGCGAGCCGGGACTCGGCGGCGGTGATCTCGGGAAGGTACTCCCGCACCAGCCAGAACCGGGCCGAGATGGCCGGATCCCAGGTCAGGACGATCTGCCGCCCCGAAACCCGGCGCATTTCCGCGAGGCCCGCGGGCGCGTCCCTCCAGTGATGGACGGTGAGGATCGCCATCGCCGCGTCGAAGGACCGGTCGGGGAACGGCAGCGACTCGGCGCGCGCCCGGACGACCGGCGCGGCTCCCGGCGGCCGTTGCGCGATCATCACGCTGGACGGTTCCACGGCCGTGACCCGGCGGCCCCGAGGTTCGTAGGAGCCCGCACCGGCCCCCACGTTGAGCACCGATTCGGCGTTCCCGAGGGCCCGGACGATCTGGCGGGCGATGCGCGCGTCCGGCCGGCGGTGACGGGCATAGCCGATGCCGATCGTCCGGTAGGGGTCGTCGTGGAGGCCCCGGTCGGCGGAGCCGGTCACAGGTGCCCCCGTAGGTCGGACACGTCCACCAGGGGGAGGCCCCAGCGCAGCGCGGCGATCTCCAGGTCGGCGGCCTTCGCCATCGTCCCGTCCGCGTTCATGACCTCGCAGCACACCCCGACGGGAGGCAGCCCCGCAGCCTCGCACAGCGCGACCGTGGCCTCGGTGTGCCCGGCGCGTTCGGCGAGGCCGCCCGGCCGCGCCGACAGCGGGAAGACGTGCCCGGGGCGCAGGAAGTCGTCGGGGCGGGCATCCGGATCGGCCAGCCGGCGGACGGTCGCGGCGCGCTCGGCGGCCGACACGCCGGTGCCGGTGCCCGCCGCCAGGTCCACGGGGATATGCGGCCGGGTGCCGTGCCGGTCGCCCGGTCCGGGCACCGGCTCGATCTCCAGCCTGTCGAGGATCTCCGGAGCGCACGGCACCGTCGGATGGCCGCACACCTGGGTGAGCAGGAACGTGAACGCCTCGGGCCGCAGCCGCGCCCCGGCGAAGACCACGTCGCCCTCGGCCTCCCGGTCCGGGTCCCAGACGACGACGGCGCCGCCCGCCGCGATCTGCGCCACCGCCTGCTGCACGCCCCGCCCGCCGCAGACCCGTCCGGCCCAGGCGAGCGCGGCGACCACGCCGGTCACCGCCCGCCCGGCGCCGTCCGTCCAGCGTCGCGCCAGCCGGGTGACCAGGTCGGATTCGAGGTTCACCCGGTCGCCGGACGACAGGTGCGCCAGGGTGGTGGTCTCCAGGGTCAGCGGGACCAGCGCCACGGCGAACCGGTCGCGGGCCACCTCGGCGACGGTGAGACTGACGCCGTCGACCGCGACCTGGCCCTTCGCGACGATCAGCGAGAGGAAACGCTCGGGCGGCTTGATCCACACCCGCCGCATGGCCCCCTCGCCGTCGACCCGCACGACCTTTCCCACGGCGTCCACGTCGCCCTGGACGAGATGCCCGCGGATGGGGTCGCCGAGGACCAGCGGGCCCTCTACGTTGACCGGCGCGCCCTGCCTGATCCGGTCGAGCGTCGACCGGCGCAGGGTCTCTCCGGAAAGCCGCGCCACCAGCGCGTCCCCGCCGGAGGCCACGGTGAGCCCCACTCCGTTCACGCAGATCGAGCCGGGTTCGGCGCCGACCCCGGGGGCCTTGACCGTGATGCTGTCCTGATCGACGGCCACGACCTCGCCGATCTCGCGGATGTGTCCTGTGAACATGGCAGGGACCACCTCTTGACGGCGGGAGGGCGAGCCTCACCGCGGCGGAAGTCAGGGGCCGGACAGGCCCGAGAGGTGGCGGGGTCTCACCGCGTGGCCCCGGGATCGCACCGGATCGTCCCGCCGTCGGCGGGACCGGCGGGCTGTCACCGCCGCACCTTGGAATCGCACCAGTCGTAGGGTATACCGGGCGCTTTTTTCAGATCAATGATCTGAAATGCGATACGGTGCCGGAGTGGGCCGACGGAAGACGCGCACCGAGGCGCTGCGCGGAGAGCTCCTCCAGGTCGCGGCGGGGCTGCTGGCGGAGGGCGGGAGCGGCGCGGTGACGACCCGCGCGGTCGCCGCCGGCGCCGGGACGTCGCTCGCGGCGGTCAACGAGCTGTTCGGCGGCAAGGCCGGTCTCGCCCGCGCGCTCTTCACCGAGGGCTTCGCCGAACTCGCGCGGGAGCTGCGGGCGCTGGAGACGACGGGGGATCCCGAGGCGGACGTCCTCGAACTGGCGCTGGCCGTCCGCTCGTTCGCCGCCGAGCAGGGCCACCTGTACGAGGTCATGTTCTCCCGTCCGTTCGCCGAGTTCCGCCCCGACGCACGGGACGCCCGCGCGGCGGACGAGATCTACGGGATCGTCGTCGGCCGCCTCGCCGAGTTACTCGGCCCGGCCCGCCCTCCGGGCACGGCGAAGGACGCCGCCATCGGGCTGGTCGCCACCATGCGGGGGCTGGTGGCCCTCGAATCGTCCGGGCTGCTCGGCAGCGGCCCGGAGTCGGCCGACCGCCGCTTCCGGTTCGTCCTGACCGCCGCGCTGCGCGGCCTGGTCGCCGCGTCGGCGACCGAACGATGACGCGTCCCGAACCCGCCCTGGAGGCGACATGGCCGACGAACACCCGCAGTTCGTACCGTGGCACCGTCCCAGCCCGCTGCTCACCGCCATCGGCGGCTTCTTCCGGCACGGAACCGACCCCTTGAAGGCGGGCTTCACCGTCGACGGTCCCAAGACGAACGCGCGAGGGTTCCTGCACGGCGGCGTGATCGCGGCCATCGGCGACGTCGCCATCGGGCATGCCCTCGCCGTGCGAACCGACCCGCCCACGGGTTACGTCACGGTCAACCTCTCCTGCGACCTCCTGGGCACGGCGCGCGAGGGGGAATGGGTCGACATCGCCGTCACACCGACTCGCGCGGGACGGAGGCTCGCCGCGGGCACCGCGACGTTCACGACCTCCCGCGTCGTCGCCTCCGTCACCGCGCTTTTCATGCCGTCCGACCCGGCGGGCTGATCAAGGGGCCGGTTCCAACATCGCACGACCGTCGGGGGACGGTTGCCCCGGTCGAAATCTCGCCAGGTGATCAAGTGTCGGCGGCCCGAAACGAAGCGTGTTCGATACTGCTCGAAGCCGCCGGAAGCGAGTGTTACGCCTGTTCGTCCGGGATGGCGGCGGTGGCGGCGTCGGCGAGGCAGAAGGGGTGGCCCGCGGGGTCGAAGAACACGCGGAATCGCCGGCCTCCGGGCTGGTGTTCCGCGAGTTCGGCGCCGGCGTTCAAGACGCGCTGCTCGGCTGCGTCCAGGTCGTCGACGCTGAAATCGAGGTGGAGCCGCTGCGGTGCGCCCGGGTCGGGCCAGCGTGGGGGCCGCGGATTGGCGACGCGTTGGAAATCGAGACGGACGTTGCCCTCGATCGTCAGGGCCGCGAAGGTTTCATTGGTGGAGTAGAGATCGCCGCCGAGGAACTGCTGGTAGAAGCGGGCCAGCCCGGCGGGATCAGGGCAGTCGATGGTCACGGCGAACAGCATCATGGGAGCTCCTCCAAAGCGGTCCGGCCAATCGAAGGATGATAATCGGGGAGCGAGGACTCCACTGCCTGGTGCGAGTTCGTGAGAACGAACACAAGCCACAAGGCGAGGTCTGGGACGGGCCGGTCGCCGATCGCGCCGTCCGGCTACCGGTAGCCCCGCTTGAGCAGGTATTTGGCTCCGGCCTCAAAACCCTCGGGGCTGAGCAGTTCGAATCCGAAGGCGTCGGCGAGCCGATCGGTGGTGTTGAAGGCGGCGCAGACCGCCAGCGCGTCCTGGACCTGCCGGGGTGAGACACCGGTGGCCAGTACTCGCCGCATGTCCTCGGCGCCGACCTTTCCCTCCCGGGTCAGCCGCAGAACGCCGACTCGTTCACCTTGGACACGTAAGCCGCCATCAACTCCCGGTCGCCCACCGACCAGGCGGACGGCCCGCGCATCGCCTCGTGGGTGAACTCCTTGGCCAGGGCACCGTAGAAATCGGGCCGGTAGAAGACCAGCTTGGCGGCGTCCGGGGCCGGGTGCCCTGAGCACAGCCGGATGAGCGCGAACAGCACCTTGGGTCCGGGGCCGTAACCGTGGTTGAGAATGTCAAGCCGCATGATCCGGCCTCCCCGTTCCGGTCGCCTCGGCCAGGGCCGCCAGTCCGGCTTCATACAGCCGGGCGGACTGACCGACCGCGGCGCACACCACCAACTCGAACAGCTGGTCCTCGGTGCAGCCCGACGCCGTCACCGCAGCCAGGTCCGCAACGGTGACCTGCGCGGGTCTGTTGGCGATCTTGTCGATCAGCGCGTCCAACGGCGGGGCGAGGCCATCGTTGACGAAGGCGCGCGCTCGCTGCTCCGCAGATGCCCTGCCCTCTCCGTTCAGCACGCGATCGACCAGGGCGCGGTGCGCTGCTCGCTTCTTTCCCTCATCCGGCACGGCGCCCTCCGGCTCCTTTGCAACGACTATCTGCCCTCCTACCCAAGACGATCGGCGCGTCCCCGGACACGACACGCGGCCGAAGAAGAGCAGAGCAGATGTACCCGCAGGCCAGGACCGGCCCCGGCGTTGCCGGGGCCGGTGGCCGCGACCTGGGCCGCCCGCCCGTAGCGGGCAGCCGGGACTGCGAGCAGCGCCACAAGGACCGAACCGGCGAGCCCGGTCTTTCAGGGCCGAGTGGTAGGCGTCAACAAGTCACCCAGTAGCCGGGATCGGTCTCCTTGATGGTGCTGGTGGTGAAGGTGTTCCACAGCCCCAGGTTCTGGTTGGAGCCGTTGGCGTAGGTGTAACCCGAGGACTGGTGCGCTCTCCCCGCGGTGGTGTGCGCATAGTTGGACGCCGTCACGCACGTGGGCGTCTGCGTGGGAGTCGCGGTCGGGGACGGGGTTGTGGTCGAGGTCGGAGTCGTGGTCGGCGATGTGGTGCCGTCATCGCTGATGGCCTTGACCATGTTGACGACGGCCGCCATCTGCGGGCCGGTCTTGAGCGGGTACTGGGCGGACTGGTAGCCCCACCAGTCCCAGCAGCCGCGAGGGTTGCTCGATCCCGACGCGGTGGCCTGCGGGTACAGGACGATCATGGCGTTGGTGTCGGCGTACTCGTTGAGATAGGCCTTGTCCATGAACGTGTTGCCGATGTTGCCGTAGTACTGGTAGCAGCCGTGCAGCGCGACCATCAGCTTGCAGGACGACTGCTCGCAGGTCTGCGGGACGTAGGCGAACCCTTCGTCGCCCATGCTGATGGCTGCGGCGTTCCCGCCGGGGACGTAGGCGTTCTGGTCGAACTGGATGAGTTGGCCGGTCAGGGACGTGGCCGCGGGCTGCACCGTGTCGTACAGATGGGTCAGCATGTCTTTGACGGAGTCGCCGCCGCAGTCGTTGATCCACGGCGACTGGGTGACAGAGCAGGAACCGGGGCCGATCGGGCTGATCCAGGCGTGCCCGGCGGCGGAGCCGCTGTCGTACACGACGTCGGCGCCGAGGTCGCGGTAGTAGGTGGCCAGGTCGTCGTTGACCGCCTGGGCGACGGTCGTGTCGGACGTGCCGTGGTACAGCCACACCGGGTCGCCCGACAGATTCGCGACCGGGTCGAGGCTGCCGGCCGATGCGCGGTCGCGGGTCAGCTGTTCGAGCTGGGCGGGGGTCTTGCGGGGCAGATAGGTCGCCATGCAGGCGTTGAGCGCGGTGCTGAGGCTGTTCTGCGCGCAGTCGTAGGCGCCTGCGGAGAAGATCCCGGCCCCCTGGAACAGGGACGAGTAGGCGACGTGGAGCTGGTTGGCCATGAATCCGCCGGACGACACCCCGCTGACGTGGGTGGCGCTGATGTCGTACTTGGCGAGCGTGGCCCGGGTCGGCGGCGGGACGGCGGCGTGGACGATGGACAGGGAGGTCGTTGCCAGGGCTGCGGCCGCGACGGCGGCCCAGATTCCCTGTCTGATCCTCAGGCGCATGTGGACTCCTGGGACGGGGTGGTTACCGTCATCGTCGGAGTCGCCTGTGCCGTCCACCAGATCGCGGGATAACACAATCACGTAGATCAACATGGCGGGGAAAGCCACGGCCGGAGCTGATGCTCCACGGCCCCGCCGCGACAACCTGCGGTGCCGTTGCAGGTCAGGGAATCGCGTCTCGCTTGATCCGGGTGAGGAAAGTGGACCAGTCCGCGGGGGTGAACTGGAGGACGGGCCCGTCCGGGTCCTTGGAGTCGCGGGCGGCGATGGTGGAGACACCCGACATGGCGACCTCGACGCACATGCTGTCTTCTTCGCTCGTGCTGTGGCTGCTCCTGCGCCACTGAAGCGGACCGGATTCAGGTTTTGTCATGTGACCCCTCGCCGCGGCTTCGCAGGTCGGAGAGCAGCTGCTCGATCAATGCCAGGGAATCGCTCTTTGACAGGGCGGCCGAGCGGAGGCTCTCGAAGACCAAGGTATACCGCCGGATGGATTCATCGTCGTCTCGGTAGGCCGCGCCGCCGGTGCTGTCGACGTGAACCACATCGCGGCCAAGGTTGTGGATGCCCAGAAGCGTGAAACTTCCCGAACCTTGGTGTGCGCCTGCGCTGAAGGGCAGGATGCGGAGTTGGACGTGTTCCATGTGTCGGGTGTCCATCAAGTGCTGGAGCTGCTCCAGCATGAGCATCGGACCACCTACTTGCTGTCGGATGGCTCCCTCGGTGAGGACCATGTCGTAGACGACGGGGTCTGGGCGCGTGAGCACCTGGCGGCGTTTCATCCTGATGTTCGTGAGCTGCCTGAGTTTGTGCTCGGACAGTTCCACACCTGAACTTGAGTACAGGGCGTATGCGTAGGCGGGTGTCTGCAGCAAGCCCGGTATGAACAGGGTCTCGAAGGCCCGGATCGAGGTTGCCTCATTCTCGAGCTCAAGGAATTGGGGCAGGCTGGAGAGCCCCTTGTAGCGCTTCCACCACGAATTTCGGTCGGAGCAGCGGGTGAGGGCGAGGAGGGCTTCGCGGCGAGCGGGTTCCGTTATGCCGTAGGCATCCAAAATGGGCGGTAGATCGCGTTCAGGGAGTTTGACCTGGCCTTTCTCGATGCGGCTGATGGAGGAGACGGAGCGTCTCAGGAGCTTGTGCGCCTTCTGCAAGGTGAGGTTCTGTTCGAGTCGGATATGGCGTAGTTCGAGCCCAAGCCGCACGGTTCGCACGTCCGGTCTCGGTTCATCAGGCATTGCCGCTCTCCCTCCGTGGCCGTCTGATTCCATTGTGTATTAGCTGGCAGATCGGAGGAAGTAAAAGCCAAGATCAGAGAATTCCCGGCGGAGGAATTCTCGTTGTCCGGTGATCTGGGGATGTGTCCGGGGCTCGCTGCCCATGCTGGCGCTGGTCGCGTTGCGGAGTGTGGCGCGGTGAATCCAGGAAGTGTCGGACATGGGAGGGCAGATGGGGGCCAGGGTTGTGCTCGGTGCGCTGACGGTGGATCGGGACGCGTCGTCCGTGGCGTTGCTGCGGAGGTATGTGGACGGCGCCCTCGAACTGGAGGGCATCGACGCGGAGGACGTCCAGTTGATCACCAGTGAGCTGGGGACGAACGCCGTCACGCACGGGGCGGGGGAGCGGATGATGCTCCTCCTGACCGGGGACGGGGAGCGGGTCCGGGTGGAGGTCACCGATGGCGGGGGCGGGGACCCGGGGCTGCGGGAGCCCGGGTTCGACGACGAGGGCGGGCGCGGGCTGCTGATCGTTTCGGCGGTGGCGGAGCGGTGGGGCGTGGAGCGCGGGGAGGCGGAGACCCGCGTCTGGGCGGAGGTCTGCGGCAAGGCGCGGGACGTGCCCGGTTTGCCGTGAATCCGGTGGGCGGCCGGTGCCGACGCCGTAGGCTGCTCTGGTGACTGAGAAGCTTTGGCAGATCGAGCCGTCGGGGCCGCTTCGCGGGGACGTCACCGTGCGGGGCGCGAAGAACGCGGTCAGCAAGCACATGGTCGCGGCGATGCTGGGGGACGGGCCGAGCACGATCGGCAACGCGCCGGACGTCGGCGAGGTCGGCATCACGGCCGGCATGCTGGAGCATGTCGGGACGACCGTGGAGCGGTCCGGCGGGGACGTGACGGTCGTGCCGGGGCCGGTGTCGGACCCGAGCGTCGGCAAGGCGTTCACCGGGCTGAACCGCATTCCCATCCTGATGCTGGGGCCGCTGCTGCACCTGGCGGGCGAGGCGTTCGTGCCGATGGTCGGCGGCGACCCGATCGGCAGGCGGCCGGTCGACTTCCACGTGGAGGCGCTGAGGGCGTTCGGGGCCGAGATGACCTACGCGGCCGACGGCATCCACGCGCGGGCGTCGCGGTTGGTGGGTGCGCGCATCGAACTGCCGTATCCGAGCGTCGGCGCGACCGAGACCGTCCTGCTGGCCGCGGTCCGGGCCGAGGGGAAGACCGTCATCCGGAACGCGGCGACCGAGCCGGAGATCATCGAGCTGGCGCTGTTCCTGCAGCGCATGGGGGCGCGGATCTCGTTCGCCCCCGACCGGCGGATCGTGGTGGAGGGCGTCGAGCGGCTGAGCGGCGCGCAGACGCGGCTGGACGGCGACCGGATCGAGGCGTTCTCCTACTTGGTGGCGGGGCTCGTCACCGGGGGAGAGGTGCGGGTCCACGGGTGCCCGCAGGACCGGCTCGTCACCGCCATCACGACGCTGGCCAGGATGGGCGCCGAGTTCGAGATCACCGACGACTGGATCATGGCGTCGGCGCCGGACGGGCTGCGTCCCGCCGCGGTGCAGACCGACACCCATCCGGGGTTCGCGACGGACTGGCAGACGCCCCTCATGGTGCTGTTCACACAAGCCGAGGGCATGTCGGTGCTGCACGAGACCGTGTACGAGAACCGGCTCGCGTACGTCCCGGCGCTGCAGAGCATGGGCGCGGAGATCGAGGTCTACGACACGTGCCTGGGCGGACCGGCCTGCCGGTACCACGACACGGCGGCGCTGCACTCGGCGGTCGTGCGGGGCGTCACCAAGCTCCGGGGCGGGGACGTGACCATGCCCGACATCCGGGCCGGGTTCTCGGCGGTCCTGGCGGCGGCGGTCGCGGAAGGTCCGTCCACGCTGCGGGGCGTCCACCACATCGAGCGCGGCTACCACCGTCCGGTCGAGCAGTTCCGGGCGCTGGGCCTCGCGCTGCGGGCGGGCTAGGGGCTAGGCGGCGTCCGGGGCCGTCTCCGGCCAGGTGAAGATGAGCGCGCCGCCGACGGGGAGGTCGTGCCAGAGCGGCGCGATCTCGTCCAGGCGGTCCAGGATGCGGCCGACCGTGGCGGCGTCCTCGGGCGGGATCCGCTTGCGGCGGGCCCACGCGGGCCTCTCGGCGCCGGCCCGGCGCCGCCAGGCGATGTCGCACAGGCCCGCGAAGTACTCGGACCTGGCCATGTCGCCGCGGTCGGCCTTGCCCAGGGACGCCTCGCGCTTCTTCATGCGGCGCTGCGCCCGTGCCCGCTGTCGCCGGTCGCCGGACGTCTCGACCGTTTCGGTGAAGCCTCCGCCGCCCGCGGCCGCGCGCCCGAAGACGCCGGACGCGAGGCCCAGTTCCGCCTCGGCCAGGTAGTGGACGAGGTCGTGCGGAATGTGCTCGTCGTATCCGGGTGCGGGATCCATCCGGCGCGGATGCCGCCCGGCCAGGCTGATGACGGTCGCGTACCGGCTGTCGCCCGTCCGTTCGAAACTCACGCGCATGCGGGCCAGGTTAGGCCGCGCCCCCGGCCGCCCGCATCCGCATTTCCGGCGCAGGCCGGCCTCGACGGGGTCGCCCGGGACGTGGTTCTTACTCTGCGATGGCCGAAACCTACAAGACGGGTGCGCGGGCGGCGGCCAGGCTGGAGTCATGAACCTGACCAAGGCATCCGACTTCATGGCCATGCACGCGCGCCCGCTCGACCGGCGGCGCTTCGAACTGCTGACCGGCGAGGGCGACCGCGACGCGCTGCTCGCCGCCCTCAACGCCTACCGGAACCCCGACGGCGGTTACGGCAACGGCCTCGAGCCCGACCTGCGGTCCCGGACGGGCCAGCCGGGCCCCGCGCTGCACGCGTTCGAGGTCTTCGAGGAGCTGGCCCCCGTCACGGTCCCGGAGGCGGCCGCGCTCTGCGACTGGCTGGAGTCGGTGACGCTGCCGGACGGCGGCCTGCCGTTCGGTCTGCACGTCCCCGATCCCGCCGGGTGCGCGCCCTTCTGGACCGGCGCCGACCCGGAGGCGTCGTCGCTCCAGATCACGGCGGTCGTGGCGGCGACGGCGCAGCGCGTCGCCGTCCACGACAAGGCGGTCGCCGAGCATCCCTGGCTCGACCGTGCGACCCGCTACTGCCTCGACGCCATGCGGTCGAAGGCCGAACTGCACGCTTTGGAGCTGGCGTTCGCGCTGTGGCTGGCCGACGCCGTCCACGACACCGAGGCCATCGCGCTGCTGGGCGAGCACATCCCGGAGAACGGCCTCGTCCACGTCCAGGGCGGGCTGGAGGACGAGATGATGCGGCCGCTCGACTTCGCGCCCTACCCGGACCGTCCCGTCCGGGCGCTGTTCGACGACGAGGTCGTGGCCGCCGAGTTGCGGCGCCTGGACGGCGAGCAGCAGGACGACGGCGGATGGCGCGTCGACTTCGCCTCCTACTCGCCCGCCGCCGAACTGGAATGGCGCGGCTACGCGACCGTCAAGGCCGTCTCCATCCTGACGCGCGCCGCAGGACGCTAGCCGCCCGGCGCGGGACGCCGCCCGCCCCGGCGAAACCGGGGCCGGGGAGCGCCGAGCCGTTCCAGGGCGTCGCGGCGGGTGCGTGGGATCCTTGAGTCGCAGGTCACATCCGACGCACCGGAGGCTCCCGATGGACAACGGCCCGGGTTACACGGCGCTCACCCCGCTCGCGTTCCTCGGCAGGTCGGCGGAGGTGTTCCCCGGCAAGACGGCCTACGTCCACGGGGACCGCCGCGTCGGCTACGCCGAGTTCGCGGCCGAGGCGACCCGGCTCGCCAACGCGCTGAGGGCGTCCGGGATCGAGGCCGGGGACCGCGTCGCCTACCTGGCGCCGAACGTCCCGGAACTGCTCGTCGCCCACTTCGCCGTGCCGTTGGCCGGGGCCGTGCTCGTCGCGGTCAACACGCGGCTCGGGCCCGAGGAGATCCGCTACATCCTCGACCATTCGGGCGCGAAGATGCTGGTCGTGGACGCGGGCCTCCATCCGTCCGTCGCGCCGATAGCGGACGGCCTGCCGCAGGTCGTCACGGTTCCGGCGGCCGGTGTGGACGAGGACCCGTCGGTCGGCGGCATCGGCTACGGCGAGCTGACGGCGCGGGGTTCCGGCGATCCGCTGCCGTGGGAGGTCCCGGACGAGAACGCCGCCATCTCCCTCAACTACACGTCCGGCACCACGGGACGTCCGAAGGGCGTCGTCTACACGCACCGCGGCGCGTACCTGAACGCGCTCGGCGAGGTCGTGCACTCGCGGCACACGTCCGGCAGCGTCTACCTGTGGACGCTGCCGATGTTCCACTGCAACGGCTGGTGCACGCCGTGGGCGCTCGCCGCGATCGGCGGGACGCAGGTGTGCCTGCGCGCGGTCGACGCCGCGGAGATCTGGCGGCTCATCGCCGCCGAGGGCGTCACGCACCTCAACGGCGCACCGACCGTGCTCGTCACGATCGCGAACGCGCCGCAGGCGCATCCGCTGGAGCGTCCGCTGACCGTCACGACGGCGGGCGCCCCGCCGAGCCCGACGATCATCGGGCAGATGGAGCGGCTCGGCGCGAGCATCGTGCACGTGTACGGGCTGACGGAGACCTACGGGCCGTATGCGGTGTGCGAGCCGCAGCCCGGCTGGCCGGAGCTGGCCGCCGGCGACCGCGCCCGGCTGCTGGCCCGGCAGGGCGTCGGGATGATCCAGACCGACGGGCTCCGCGTCGTCGACGACGCCATGGACGACGTGCCCGCCGACGGGGAGACGCTCGGCGAGATCGTCATGCGCGGCAACAACGTGATGAAGGGCTACCACCGGGACGAGGAGGCCACCGCGGAGGCGTTCCGGGGCGGCTGGTTCCACTCCGGCGACCTCGGCGTCCGGTACCCGGACGGCTACGTCGAGCTGCGCGACCGGTCCAAGGACATCATCATCTCCGGCGGGGAGAACATCTCGACGGTCGAGGTCGAGCGGGCCATCGACTCGCACCCGGCCGTCCTGGAGGTCGCCGTCGTCGCGGTGCCGGACGACAAGTGGGGCGAGCGTCCGAAGGCCTTCGTCGTGCTCCGCGACGGGCAGGCCGTCACCGGGGACGAGCTGATCGAGCACGTCCGGACGAGCCTCGCCCGGTACAAGGCGCCCGACTCGGTGGAATTCGTGACCGAGCTGCCGAAGACGTCCACCGGGAAGATCCAGAAGTTCCAGCTCCGGGAGCGGGAGTGGGCCGGGCGGGAGCGCCGCGTCCAGGGCTGAGAAACCCCTGCCGCATCGAGCCTCCCGGCGGCGTGAGGACCGCGGGTTCCGGGGAAGTGTCATCTGGGCGAGGGCCGGGCCGACGGCCGTTCGTCGAGAGGGGAGCGTGATGGCGCCCACCGGGAGGCCGACCGGGAACGTGCTGATCGTGGGGGCGGGCCCGACGGGGCTCCTGCTGGCGGGGGACCTGGCCGCGGCGGGCATCGGCTGCACGGTGCTGGAGCGCCGCGCGCGGGAGACGAGCAACCTGACGCGGGCGTTCGCCGTGCACGCCCGCACCCTGGAGACGCTGGACGCGCGCGGCGTCGCGGGCGAGCTGATCGCGACGGGCGAGCGGGTCGGCGCGCTGCGGCTGCTCGGCTCGGCCGCCCTCGACCTGTCCCGGCTGCCCGGACGCTTCCCGTTCGTCCTCGTCACCCCGCAGTACGAGACCGAACGCGTCCTGAGGGAACGGGCGCTCGCGGCCGGCGCGGACATCGTGCACGGAGCCGAGGTCGTCGCGCTCCGCCAGGACGCGGCGGGCGTGGACGTCGACGTCCGGACCTCCGATGGCGAGACCGTGACGCGCCGCGCGTCCTACGCGGTGGGCGCCGACGGGGTCCGCAGCACCGTCCGGCGTGAGCTCGGCCTGCCGTTCCCCGGCCGGGCGGCGGTGCGGTCGGTGATGCTCGCGGACGTCCGGCTGGACGAGGCGCCCGCCGGCGTCCTGACCGCCGGTGCGGTCGGCGACGCGTTCGCGTTCATCGCCCCGTTCGGCGACGGCTGGTTCCGGGTGATCGCCTGGAACCGGAGGCACCAGGTGCCCGACTCCGAGCCCGTCGACATGGCCGAGCTGCGCGAGGTGACCGCCCGCGCGCTCGGCACCGACCACGGCATGCGCGACCCGCGCTGGACGTCCCGGTTCCACAGTGACGAGCGGCAGGTCCCGAAGTACCGCATGGGACGGGTGTTCCTCGCCGGGGACGCCGCGCACGTCCACTCGCCGGCCGGCGGGCAGGGCATGAACACCGGGATGCAGGACGCGGCCAACCTCGGCTGGAAACTGGCCGCCGAGCTGTGGGGCTGGGCGCCGTCCTGGCTGCTCGACAGCTACCACGAGGAGCGGCATCCGGTCGGGCGGCAGGTCCTGCGGGGGAGCGGGGCGCTGCTGCGGTTCGCGCTCGCCGAGCCGCGCTGGCTGCGCGCGGCGCGCGGCGCCGGGGCGTGGGCCGCGACCCACTGCCGGCCGGTCGCGCGGCGGATGGCGGGGGCCGTCTCCGGCATCGACATCGCCTACCCGGCGCCGCGCGGCTCGCACCGGCTGGCCGGGCGGCGCGCCCCGGACGTCCCGCTGGCGGGCGGCCCCGGCCGGCTGCCCGAGCTGCTCGGCGCCGGGATGTTCGTGCTGGTCGTCGCGGCGAACGACCCGGCCGTGACCTACCTGGCGAGCAAGCGGTGGGCGGGCCGGGTGCACTGCGTGCCGGCCGGCGGCGCGACCCGCACGACCGTGCTGGTGCGCCCGGACGGCTACATCGCGTGGGCCACTGACGAGACCGCGCCGGACCGGCGCGCCGCGCAGATCCGCGACGCCCTGAACCACTGGTGCGGGCAGCCCGCCGACGGGGCCGTCCACGAGCCGCGCCGGATCGGCAGCGTCCGGGGCGACGGCGAGGAACGGAGGAACTGACCATGGCAGACGGCACGGGGGGCCGCAACGTCGCCCGCAAGCTGATCGCCTCGCACCTGGTGAGCGGCGAGACGACGCCCGGCACCGAGATCGGGATCCGCGTCGACCAGACCCTCACCCAGGACGCGACCGGCACGATGGTGATGCTGGAGCTGGAGGCCCTCGACCTGGACCGGGTCCGGACGGACGTGTCCGTCCAGTACGTCGACCACAACCTGCTGCAGGCCGACGAGCGCAACATGGCCGACCACATCTTCCTGCGGTCCGCCGCCCGCCGGTACGGGCTCTGGTACTCCAAGCCCGGCAACGGCGTCTCGCATCCGACGCACATGCAGCGGTTCGGGGTGCCGGGCGCGACGATGGTCGGCTCCGACTCCCACACGTGCGCGGCGGGCTCGCTCGGCATGCTCGCGATCGGCGTCGGCGGGCTGGAGGTCGCGATGGCGATGGCCGGGGAGCCGCTGCACGTGACGATGCCGGAGATCTGGGGCGTCCGGCTGACGGGCGAGCCGCCGCCGTGGGTGAGCGCCAAGGACGTGATCCTGGAGATGCTGCGGAGGCACGGGGTGCGCGGCGGCGTCAACCGGATCATCGAGTACCACGGTCCGGGCCTCGCCTCGCTCACCGCGATGGACCGGCACGTCATCGCCAACATGGGCGCCGAGCTGGGCGCGACGACGACGGTGTTCCCGTCGGACGAGCGGGTCCTGGAGTTCCTGCGCGCCGAGGGGCGCGAGGACGACTTCACCGAGATCGCCGCCGACCCCGGCGCGTCCTACGACGTCACCGAGGAGATCGACCTGTCGGGGCTGGAGCCGCTGATCGCCCGTCCCGGCTCGCCCGGCGACGTGGTGCCGGTGCGGGACGTCGCGGGGGAGGAGGTCCACCAGGTCGTCGTCGGGTCGTCGGCGAACCCCGGGCTGCGCGACTTCGCGTCCGTCGCGGCGATCGTGCGGGGCCGCCAGGTGCATCCGCGGGTGTCGCTGGACGTGAACCCGACGTCCCGGCAGATCCTCGTCGACCTGACCAGGATGGGCGCGACCGCCGACCTCGTGCAGGCCCCGCCACCTCGGGCTGCGGCTCGTCCTGGCCCGCGGGTACGCGCGGATCCACTGGCAGAACCTCGTCAACTTCGGGATCCTGCCCCTCGAGTTCGCCGACGGGGCCGACTACGACCGTGTCGAGCGGGGGGACGTGCTGCGCGTGGAGAACATCCGGGACGCTTTGAAGGCCGGTCACGAGATCGATGTCCGCAACGTCACCAAGGGCGAGACCTACCGGGCGCGGCACCGCCTGTCCGCCCGCCAGCGGGACCTGGTCGCCGCCGGTGGCCAGATCCCCCTCCTCCGCGAACGCCGGGCCCGGTGACGGCGGCGGGATGCGCGCCGCTCAGTACCTGCGCTCCTCGCGGCCGTAGCCGAGTTCCTCGGCGACGTCCGCGATGTTCTCGTACGCGCGTTTCGGCAGCGTGCGCAGCTCGTCCACGGCCTCGTCGGGGGCGCCGTCCTCGGCCGCGTGCCGGATCAGCTCGTTCGGGCGGGCCGGGTACCGGACCCCGCTGAGCATGCGGGCGAGCGCGCTGCGGCCCTCGACGTCCCGCGCGCTCATCCCGGGCGGGGAGCCCTCGCGGTCCCCGACGGCGGGCGCGTTCGGATCCGCGGGGTAGTCGTCGGAGAACGGCTCGGGCTCCTTGAACTCCTCGGCGTGCGTGGAGTGCCCCCCGCTGACCATCCCGTGCGTCTCCCGGGCGATCTCGTCATCGGCCTTCGGGCCGTGCTTGCCGCTCATGTCTGGCATCGTTCGTCCTCCCTGCGCGACTGCCGGGGCCGCGCGATACCGGGGCTGCGTGACCACCGGGGGAGAACGTTCCCGGGCGGCCGGGGCCAAACATACGTGCGATCTCGGGAAACCCGGCCGCGGGCGGACTACGACAGGCGCATCAGCCGCAGGACGCGCCGGACGACCGAGTCGGCCCCGGCCTCGCCCGCCGCCTTCTCTTTCGAAGCGTCCTCCGCCTCCGCGGCCGCGGCGGGCGGCGGCACCGGCGGGCCACCGGCCAGCTCGTAGTTGACCGGCAGCGACCGCAGGCCGCGCATCAGCGGGGACGAGCGCCACGGCAGCTGGTCGGCGGGCAGTGCGAGCCGCAGCGCGGAGAACCGGTCGAACAGCCGCTCCACCGCGATCGTCGTGACGGTGGTGGCGAGGTCGCGGCCGAGGCAGGCGTGCGGCCCCGCGCTCCAGGCCAGGTGGGCGCGGGAGCTGTAGATGGAGTCCGGCGTGGTGGACGCGGTGAACGCCGGGTCCAGGTGCGCGGCGGCGGGCGACACCATGACCGGGTCGCCGGCCGCGATCTGGAACCGGCCGAGGCGGACGTCCGCCTTGGCCCACCGGAACGACAGGTTGGCCATCGGCGGGTTCGCGGCCGACGCCCGGTTGATCGCCTCCTGGATCATCCCGGCGGACAAGCTGTCGCGGGCCCCGGTCTCGCCGATCAGCACCTCGGTGATGGTGTTGCAGATCAGCGTCCCCGTCACGTCGCCGACGAGGCCCGTCAGCATCGCCATCTCCTTGGTCAGCTCGGCGGCGGTCAGGTCCGGGACCGCGGCCAGCATGGCGGACGGCAGGTCCGCGCCGGGGGAGGCCACGCGCGCGGCGCACACGTCGGCGACCCGGGCGATCAGCCGGTCGGAGGCCTCCTTGGCGTCCGGGCCGGCGTCCATCACCCGCCACAGGTCGATGATCAGCTCGTCGTCGGCCTCCCCGCCGGTGCCGAGCAGCCGGCCGATCACCATCAGCGGCAGCGGCCGCGCGTACTGGGCGGACAGGTCGGCCCAGCCGGACGGGCCGCCGTTCTCCGACAGCACGGTGATCAGCTCGTCGGCGTACCGGCGGACGGCCTGCTCCAGCGCCTTCGCCTCCGGCCGGGTGCGGTCCTGGAACGGCCGCAGGCCCTCGCTCCACGCGCTGCGCAGCCGGGTGGAGTCGGCGCCGTCGCGGAAGGCCGAGTTGCCGGACTCCACCACCGGCAGCATGGGCCAGTCCGCTGGGACCGCGCCGTCTCGGTACCGCTGCCAGTTCTCGACCCGCCTGCTCCACACGCCGCGGGTGTCGCGCAGGATGTCGAGCGTCTGCGCGTAGCCGATGACGAGCCATGCCGGGACGCCGAGGACGTCCACCGGCGCCACCGGCCCGTACTCCTCGCGCAGCCTCTCGTAGAAGACGGCGGGGCGGGACTCGTAGTCGCGGTTCAGCAGCGGCTGCACGGCGAGCGCCGCCAGCGGCGGATGCGCGGGGACGGGTTCTGACTGCGGCGTCTGGGGCTCCACATGCACAAACCTTAGGAGAGAACGATCACGTCTGGCGTGGTTTGCGGCTGAATCTCCCGAGATGATCTTTCGGGCGGGGCCGGATGGCCGAGCCCCCCGGCCGTATGTGAGGCTGGGAGGTGCCCCTAAGAGAGCTGGAGGTCCGCATGGCCGACTCGTCAGGAGAACCCGCCGAAGGCGAGGACGACGTGAAGCGCAGGTTCCGGGAGGCCCTGGAACGCAAGCGCGGCGCGGCGGGCAAGAACGCCGGCGCGTCCGGCAGGAGCGGCTCTAAGGTGCGCGGCAAGCACGACCGCGCCGATCACCAGCGCCAGTTCCGCCGCAAGAGCGGCTGACCGCCCGCCTCACCGGGCAGGCCCCCGCGCCCAACGCGCGGGGGTCGGCCCAGCGCCGTTCAGGCGCCGTAGAGCTTCCTGGAGTAGTTGCCTTCGGAGTAGTACTCCTCCAACTGCTCCAGGTTCTCTTCGGTGTACTGGACGTCCTTGACGATCTGGGCCCACGACGGGAGCGCCTCCGGGGTCCACGTCTCGGGCTTCCAGAGCTTCGAGCGCATCAGGGCCTTCGCGCAGTGGAAGAAGATCTGCTCGATCTCCACGATCAGTGCGAGGGCCGGGCGGTGGCCCTTGACGATCATCTCGTCGAAGAACGGCGCGTCCCGCAGGAGCGTGGCACGGCCATTGATCCGCAGGGTCTGGGTTCGTCCCGGGATGAGGAAGATCAGTCCGACGTGCGGGTTGCTCAGCACGTTCAAGAACCCGTCGGCGCGCCGGTTGCCGGGCCGGTCCGGGATCGCGATCGTCGTGTCGTCGATGACGTGCACGAACCCGGGCGGATCGCCCTTGGGGGAGACGTCGCAGTTGCCGTCGCCGTCGCTGGTGGAGATCAGGCAGAACGGGGAGCTGGCGAGCCACCTCCGGTCCCAGGCGTGCAGCGTGACGCGCTCCTTGTCGACCGCCCGGGGCATCGGCGCGCCGAGGAGCTCGCGCAGCTCCTCCGGGGACGTGATCGGGGTGAACTCCGGGGCGAGCGTCATCGCCGCTCCTTCTGCCGGGAAGACGGAAGATCAGCGTAACTCGGCAGTATCCGGGCGTTGTCGGGCGGGTCAGCGGCGCACGGCGTACCGGCGGACGCCGCTCTCCTCGTGGGCGTCCAGGACGCCCCGGTCCGCGAGGACGTCCAGATGCGCCTCGATCTCCAGGACGGCCAGCATCCGGCTGAACGCGTCGAGGTCGCCGAGCCTGCGCATGCGGCGCGTCCACGGCATGGCGGCGGCGACCTCGAACGCCGTGCCGCGGCCCGCGCCGACCTGCGCGGCGGCGGCGTCGAGTCGCTCGGCGTGGTGCTCCAGCAGCTCGCCGATCCGGGTGTGCACGCTCGGCGTCACCGGGCCGTGCGCGGGGAGCAGCAGCGTGTCGGGCATGTCGCGGACCAGCCGCAGCGACTCCAGGTAGCTGCGCAGCGGCTTCGGCTCCGGCTCGGTCTCCAGCCCGATGGACGGCGTGATGTGCGGCAGGATGTGGTCGCCGGCGAACAGCAGCCCGGCGCCCGCGTCCCGCATGACGACGTGGCCGCGCGTGTGGCCGGGCGTGGCGAACACGTCCAGGCCCCGGCCGGTGAGGGCGATGCGCTCCCCGTCGTCCAGCCAGCCGTCCGGCATCGTGTGCGGGACGTCCTGCTCGGAACGGTCCATCGGCATGCCCGCGATCTCGTCGGCGAGCGCGCCTGCGCCGCAGCGGCGCAGCAGCTCGACCTGCCGCGGGTGCAGGCCCCGGCTGACGTCGAACGCCTCGATGGACGTCCGCTCGCCGCGCCCGATCCGCACGCGCGTCCCGAACGACTCGCGCAGCGCGAGCGCCTGCGAGTAGTGGTCCCAGTGCGCGTGGGTGACGAGGAACTGCGCCACGTCGTCCAGCCCGTGGCCGAGCGCGCGCAGGGCCTTCTCCAGCGACGCGCGCGTGTCGGGCATCGCCCAGCCGGAGTCCACGACGATGGGGCCGTCGGCGTCCTCGATGACGTACACGTTGACGGCGTGCAGCGACGGGATCGGCAGCGCCAGCGGGATCCGGTGCACCCCCGGCACCACCGGATGAGCGCCCGGTTCGGTCCAGTCAGTCGGCTGTTCCACGACCGGTGCCGTCACCGCGCGCCCCCTCTGCTGGCCGAATCATCGTCTGATCGAACCTAGCCCATCCCGAACGTCCCCTTTGCTCCCTATTGGGTGTGACGTGCGTCATCGGCTGCGACGCGCGTCGCGGTCGGCGGCGCGGCGGGCCTCGGCGGCGGCCGTGCGAGCCTCGCGCGCCGCCTCCTCCGCACGGGCGCGGTTCTGCTCGGCGCGTTCCGCCCGGCGGGCCGCCGCGTCGCGGTCGGCGACGGCGCGGTCCAGCTCGTGGCGGAGCCGGCCCACCTCGGCGGACGCCTCCTCGGTCTCGCGCCTGGCCTCGTCCGCCCGCTCCGTGCGTTCGGCGAGCTTGCGCTCTGCCTCCTCGGCGCGCCTGCGCAGCGTCTCCGCCCGCCGCTCCCGCGCGGCAGTCGTCCGCGTGACGTTCGCCTTCGGCCGCTCGGGCTTCCTCTTCTCCCCGGGCTCCGGCTTCGGGGGTTCTTCCTCCTCTTCCTCCTCCTCCGGAGGCGCCATTGGGAACCCGGCGGGGACGAAACCGGTGTGGCTGCGCGGCTGCGACAGCCGTCCCTCGCGCACCTCCCCGGCGATCGCCTCGTCCACGGTGGCGGCCTGGAGGGTGTCCTCGACCTCCCGGACGGCCTGCTCGCGCAGCGCGTCGCCCGCCTCGGCCGCGAGGTCGGCGGCGGTGCGCACCAGCGACGCGACCAGGCCGGCGCGGCGCTGCTCCAGGTCGCGGAGCCCGCCGCCGGAGCCCCACGCCGAGCGCAGTTCGGCCCCCACCTCCAGCAGCCGCTCCAGCTCGCCCGCGGCCGAGCGGCTGAGCAGGTTCACCGCCCACGCCGACAGCGTCGGGCGCCGCAACGCGTCGATCCGCTTGGCGAGGGCGGGGTCGCCGCCGTCCCTGGCCTCCCGCGCGAGCCGCTTCCGCGTCGCGACGAACCGTCCGGGCCGGCCGCCGAAGAGCTCATCGGCCGCACTGGAGAAGTCCACGCCCGATCTCTACCCGTTTCCGCGTCTCGGGGATCGGGGTGGACGGAGCCGTGGCCCGAATGCGATACTCGTTTGCGAGTACTCGTGCGCGAGGAGGGTGGAATGGCCAAGCGGCGCAAGGTGAGCAACCTTCTCGGGCTCGCCGTGCTGTCGACGGTCTCCGCCCGGCCGATGCACCCGTACGAGATGGCGGCTCTGATGCGCGCGCGCGGCAAGGAGCGCGATATGGACATCAAGTGGGGCTCGCTCTACACCGTCGTCGGCAACCTGGAGAAGCACGGGTTCCTGGCCGTCGAGGGAAGCGCCCGCGAAGGGGCTCGCCCCGAGCGGACCGTCTACCGCATCACCGACGCGGGGATGGACGAGCTCGCCGACTGGGTCCGCGAGCTGATCGCGGTGCCCGAGCGGGAGGTGCCGCGGTTCGAGGCCGGGCTGTCCGTCCTCGGCGCCCTCGGCCCGGACGAGGTCGCCGAACTGCTGCGCGGGCGGCTCGAGGTGATGGAGCGGCGGATCGCGGGCGACGAGGCGGCGCTGGCGGCCGAGACCGAGGTCCCGCGCCTCTTCCTGATCGAGGAGGAGTACGACCTCGCGATCAGGCGCGCGGAGGCCGCGTGGGTGCGCGGCTTCCTCACCGAGATCGAGGACGGCTCGCTGCCGGGTCTCGACATGTGGCGCGCGTTCCACGAGACCGGGCGGCTCCCGCCCGAGATCGCCGAGATGGCGGAGAGGGGAGCCCCCGAGGACTGAGCCGACGAGAAGGCCCGGCGGAGGTGCGCCAACACCACCGCCGGGCCGGAGAACCCACCACCGAGAACTCGCGCGGAGCGGGCCCTGGCGGCGAGCACGCAACCCCAGCCTATCCGGGACCCCTCCGTCGAGCATGTTGCGCTGCAACGGAGGAGACCATGGCGCACGCCATCGAGGCCGAGGGCCTCGTGAAGAACTATCCCGGCGACGTCCGGGCCCTGGACGGCCTGTCCATCACGGTCGCGGAAGGCGAGATCCTCGGGCTGCTCGGCCCCAACGGAGCGGGCAAGTCCACCACCGTCAAGATCCTCACCACGCTGATCCGGCCGGACGCGGGCACCGCCGCCGTCGCGGGGCACGACGTGCTGCGCCGGCCCGACCGGGTCCGCCGCGTCATCGGCGTCGTGTCGCAGAAGTCCGGCGCCGACCCGGAGGCGAGCGGCCTCGGCAACCTGATCCTTCAGGGCCGCCTGTACGGGCTGTCCGGGACGCGGGCGCGCCGCCGGGCCGGTGAACTGCTCGCCCGGTTCGGGCTGGAGGACGCGGCGGGCCGTCCCGTGAAGACCTACTCCGGCGGGATGCTGCGGCGCCTCGACGTCGCCCTCGGTCTCGTCCACCGGCCGCGGGTCCTGTTCCTCGACGAGCCCACCACCGGGCTCGACCCCGAGGCCCGCGCCTCGATGTGGGCCGAGATCGCCCGGCTCGCCGGCGACGACGCCCTCGCGATCCTGCTCACCACCCACTACCTGGACGAGGCCGACCGGCTCGCGCGGCGGCTGGCGATCGTCGACCGGGGACGCGTCGTCGTGGCGGGCACGCCCGACGCGCTCAAGGGCGAACTGCGCGGCGACGCCGTGCACGTCGAATGGCCGCAGGCGCCGCCGGAGCCGCTCGTGCGGGAGGCGCTCGGCCGGCTGCCCGGCGTCCGCGAGATCGTCCTGGACGGGCCGCGGCTCAGCGCGCGGACCGGCGACGGCGCCTCCGCCGTGCCGGCCGTCCTCGCCGCCCTCGACCAGGCGGGCGTCCCGGCCGCCGCGGCGACCGTCGCGCGGCCGTCCCTGGACGACGTCTACCTCCGCTACGCCGGACGCCGCCTCGCCGGCGCCGAGCCCGCCACCGCCGGAGGCGCCCGATGACCGCTCCGACGACCGCTTCGGAAGCCGCTTCGACGACCGCTCCGGAGACCGCGCCGATGACCGCCCTTGTGACCGGAACCTGGTGGATGACGCACCGGCGGCTGGCGGCGCTGCTGCGCAACCCCGCCGTCCTCGCCATGACACTGATGCAGCCGATGATCTGGCTGTTCCTGTTCGGCGAGCTGTTCGGGAAGGTCGCCGAACTCCCCGGCTTCGGCGGCCGGTCCTACCTCGACTACATCGTCCCCGGGGTCGTGATCATGAACGCGGTGTCGCTGAACTCGTTCGCCGGGATGGCGACCATGGACGAGATCGAGCGCGGCACCCTCGACCGCTTCCTCGTCACCCCGGTGCGCCGCAGCGCGCTGGTGAACGCGGGCGTCATCGAGCAGGCCCTGAGCACGGCGTTCCAGTCCCTCGTGATCATCCTGCTGGGCCTGGCGGCCGGCGCGGACTACCCCGGCGGCCTCACCGGCCTCGCGGTCCTCGTCGCGGCCGCGGTGCTGATCGGCGTCGTCCTCGCCGCCCTGTCGAACACGCTCGCGCTGCTCGTCCGGGACCGCAACACCATCATCGGCCTGAATGTGATGCTGCTGCTGCCGCTCACCTTCCTGTCGTCGGCGTTCATGGCCAAGGACCTGATGCCGTCCTGGATCCGGCACGTGGCCACCGCCAACCCGGTGAGCTGGGCACTCGACAGCGCCCGCGCGGCACTGTCCGACGACCCCGACTGGGGTTCGGCCGCCGCGCACGGCTCTCCGCTCCTGGCCCTGACCATGGTCACGGTGGCCCTGGCGACCCACTCCGTCAGGAGCTACCAGAAGTCCCGGTGACCGGACCGCCCCGGTGACGAGCCGCCCGCCGGCCCGG
This sequence comes from Actinomadura chokoriensis, assembly GCF_041463665.1. GTDB lineage: Bacteria > Actinomycetota > Actinomycetes > Streptosporangiales > Streptosporangiaceae > Spirillospora > Spirillospora chokoriensis_A. Next base: position 110,541 of record NZ_JAXCEJ010000024.1, on the reverse strand, counting down.
CCGCCCGCCGCGCGGCCGGGTCAGCGGGTGTCCAGGAACCGGTCGAGGACCCGGGTGCCGAACGCCAGGCCCTCCAGCGGGACGCGCTCGTCCACACCGTGGAACATGCCGAAGTAGTCGAGGTCCGGCCCGAGCAGGAGGGGGGCGAAGCCGAAGCTCGTGATGCCGATCCGGTGGAACGACTTCGCGTCCGTGCCGCCCGCCATCACGTACGGGACGGGACGGGCGACCGGGTCCTCGGCGCGGAGTGCGCCGGCGAGCGCGGCGAACGTCGGGCCCGCCGGGTCCGCGGCGGGCGCCTCCTCGTAGTTGATGAACTCGCGGGTGACCTTCGGGCCGAGCAGCCGGTCGATCGTGGCGAGGAACTCCTCGCCGGCGCCCGGCAGGTAGCGGCCGTCGACCTGCGCCGTCGCCGTCCCGGGCACGACGTTGACCTTGTATCCGGCGTCCAGCCGGGTCGGGTTGACCGAGTTGCGGATCGTCCCGGCGAACAGATGGCCGGCGCGGCCGAGCCGCGCGGCCTCCTCGTCGAGGCGGTCGTGGTCGATGACGGTGCCGAGCGCGTCCGCGAGCCCGTCCAGCAGGGCGCGCACGCCCGGTGTCAGGCGGACGGGCCACTCGTGGGCGGCCAGCCGCGACACGGCGTGCGCGATCTCGGCGACCGCGTTGTCGGGCGCCGGCTTGGACCCGTGCCCGGCCGTGCCGCGCGCCGTCAGCTTCATCCAGGTGGTGCCGCGCTCGCCCGTCGCGATCGGGTAGATCCGCGTCCCGCCCGCGTCCACGCTGAACCCGCCCGATTCGCTGATCGCCTCCGTGCACCCCTCGAAGACCTCCCGGTGCTCGCGCGCCACGTACCGGGACCCGTACTCGCCGGTGCACTCCTCGTCGGCGAGGAACGCCAGGACGAGGTCGCCGCGCGTGCGCCGCCCCTCGCGCAGCCGCCGCCGCACGACCGCGAGGGTCATCGCGAGGCTGCCCTTCATGTCGACCGCGCCGCGCCCCCACACGCAGCCGTCGCGCACCTCGCCGGAGAACGGCGGGACCGTCCAGTCGGCCGCGTCGGCCGGCACCACGTCGAGGTGCCCGTGGACCAGGAAGGCGGGATGGGAGGAGTCGGTGCCGGCGATCCGCGCCAGCACGCTCGCACGTCCGGGCGCCGACTCCACGATCTCCGCCTCGGCCCCGGCCTCGTCCAGCAGCCCGGCGACGTACTCCGCCGCCGGCCGCTCGGGACGCGCCACTCCCTCGCCCCGGTTGGTGGTGTCGAACCGGATCAGATCAGCGCAGATCCCGCCGGCCTCGCCGCCCGCCCCGCCGTCCATCCGACCCCCGTTCCCGCACACCCCCGTCCACGCGATCCCCCGTCCACGCGATGAGGAATCATTCTCCCCGGGCACCGAACCGTGTCAATGGGCGGTGACTTTTTGGTGCCGTGCGTCGTGGCGGCGGGCTCGCGGCGGACGGGCTGCTGCATGATCACGAACGTCTCGATCCGGTTTCGACTCCGTCAGCGCAGTGTTCAAACGCTCACCACCGGTACGACGCTGCGAGCAATCTAGGTGCGGCGGGCGGCCAAGCGTCCGCGGCGCGACGGCGCTACACGGCCGAGGAGGAGCATGACCAGCCAGTGGGGTGCGCGGTGGAAGGTCGCGGGGGTCGTCGCGGTGGCGCTCGCCGCGTCGGCGGGACTGTCGGGCTGCGGCGGCGATGAGGCGAAGGCGGGCGACGGGACGTTCACCGTCGGGCACTCCGAGCCCGACCACCTGGTGCCCGCCAACACGACCAGCAGCTACTCCTTCGACGTGATCACCGAGTTGTTCGACAACCTGATGACGCTCACCGAGGACGGGAAGGCCGTGCCGCTGGCCGCCGCGTCCGTCACCTCGGACGACCAGACGGTCTGGACGATCAAGATCAGGCCGGGGCAGAAGTTCCACAACGGGGAGCCGGTGACCGCGCAGAGCTTCGCGGACGCGTGGAACAACGCGGCGTACGGGCCGAACGCCATGGGCGCCAACGACTACTTCTCGTCCATCAAGGGGTACGCGGACCTGAACCCCGAGGACGAGGACGCCAAGCCGAAGGCGAAGACGCTGTCGGGGGTCGAGGTGACCGGCGCGGACTCGCTGAAGGTCACGCTCGACGCGCCGTTCAGCCAGTTCCCGCTGCTGCTGACGTATCCGGCGTTCGCGCCGATGCCCGCGGCGGGCCTGAAGGACCAGAAGGCGTTCGACGAGCACCCGATCGGCAACGGCCCGTACGAGATGGACGGGAACTGGGAGCGCAACAAGCAGATCAAGCTCGTCGCCGCCCCGGGGTACACGGGCCCGCGCAAGCCGAAGAACAAGGGCGTGACCTGGAAGAGCTACTCCAACGCCGACACCGCCTACACCGACCTGCGGGCCGGCCGGATCGACGTCCTGCAGACCATCCCGTCCGCCAAGGTCCCCGAGGCCAAGCGGCTGCTCGGCGACCGGTTCATGACCCGCACGATGAGCACGACCGACTACCTCGGCTTCCCCGTGTTCGACAAGCGGTTCGACAACCCGGACCTGCGCAAGGCCATCTCGATGGTCATCGACCGCCAGGGCATCAACAAGGCGGTCTACAACGGCGACTACTTCCCCGCGGACTCGCTCCTCCCGTCCATCATCCCCGGGCACCGCGACAACGCGTGCGGCGAGCTGTGCACCTATGACCCGGCGAAGGCCAAGCAGCTGTTCGACAAGGCCGGCGGGTTCAAGGGGACGTTGGAGTTGTACTTCTCCAACGCGCAGCCGACCTTCGCGCAGTGGATGCGCATCGTCGCGAACTCCCTGCGCGACAACCTCGGCATCACCGACATCCAGTTCCGGCAGGTTCCGGCGTCCGACTACTTCAGCATGCTGCGGGAGCGCAAGGAGAAGGGCCCGTACCGGCAGAACTGGGAGGCCGACTTCCCGAGCCCGCAGAACTACCTGGAGAACATGTGGGGCTCGGTCGGCAACCGCATGGGCTGGACGAGCAAGAAGTTCGACGACCTCATCGCCCAGGCCAACCGGACGGCCGACCAGCAGCAGGCCCTCGCGCTGTACAACCAGGCCGAGGACATCGCCATACAGGAGATGCCGATGATCCCGCTCTGGACGTGGGCGGGCCAGGGCGGCCGCTCGAAGAACGTCGACCACGTCACGATCACCCCGTACTCGACGGGTCTGGTCGCCACCGAAGTGACGGTGAAGTAGCCGGCGATGTGGCGCTACGCCCTCCGGCGGCTCCTGCAGGCGGTCCCCGTCTTCATCGGCACGACACTGCTCATCTACGTGATGGTGTTCGCGCTGCCGGGCGACCCGATCCAGGCCCTGGCGGGGGACAAGCCGGTCCCGGAGAACGTCCTGCAGACGCTCCGGGACCGGTACAACCTGAACGACCCGCTCCTGGTGCAGTACGCGAAGTACATGTGGGGCCTCGTCCAGGGCGACCTGGGCGAGAACTACACAGGCCAGAGCGTGTCGGAGATGCTCGGCGGGCGGTGGACGGTGACCGCGCAGCTCGCCGTCACCGCCTGGATCTTCGAGCTGGCCATCGGGATCGCGCTCGGCACGTGGGCGGGCCTGCGCCGCGGCCGGTTCGCCGACACCCTCGTCCTCGGCGGGACGACGCTGGTGATCGCGGTGCCGGTGTTCGTCCTCGCGTACGCCGCGCAGCTGCTGTTCGGCCTGCACTGGCAGATCTTCCCCACGGCCGGGACGGACGACGGCTGGCCGATGAGCTACCTGCTGCCCGGCATCGTGCTCAGCTCGCTCGGCCTGTCGTACGTGGCGCGGCTGACCCGCACGAGCCTGTCGGAGAACCTGCGGGCCGACTACGTGCGCACCGCGAACGCCAAGGGCCTGTCGCGGACGCGGGTGGTCGGCCGGCACGCGCTGCGCAACTCGCTGATCCCGGTCGTCACCTACCTCGGCGTCGACTTCGGGAGCCTGATGGGCGGCGCGGTGGTGACCGAGGGCATCTTCAACCTGCCCGGCATCGGGCAGCAGGTGTTCCAGTCGATCCAGCTGAAGGAGGGGCCGGTCGTGGTCGGCGCGGTCACCGTCCTGGTGCTGATCTTCCTGCTGGTCAACCTGGTCGTGGACCTGCTGTACGGGGTGCTCGACCCGCGGATCAGGTACGAGTGAGGCGCGCATGACGATCAAGGAGCCGGACGCCGGGCCGCCCGGCCCCGCACCGGAGCAGGCGCCGGCCGCCGGGGCGCCGGGGACGAGCGCCGCCGCGGTCGCCGCCGTCGGCGGCGAGCTCGGCCGCGCGTCGCTGTGGGACGACGCGTGGCGCGACCTGCGGCGCCGGTGGGTGTTCTGGGGCTCGGTGGCGATCCTCGCGGTCGTGGCGGTGATGGCCGCCTTGCCGAGGCTGTTCACCGCCCAGCACGTCAACGAGGGCTGCGACCCGAACGACGCCAAGCTGGGCCCGTCCGGCGACCACTGGTTCGGCACCGACCTCGCGGGCTGCGACTACTACGCGCACGTCGTGCACGGCGCCCGCCCGACGCTGCTGATCGGCGTCGCGGTCACCGTGTTCGCGCTGGCGATCGCGCTCGTGCTCGGGCTGCTCGCCGGCTACTACGGCGGCGTCCTGGACGCGGTGATCGCGCGGCTCACCGACGTGTTCTTCGGGCTGCCCTTCGTGCTCGGCGCCACGGTGATCCTGGTGGCGTTCCCCTCGCACGGCGTGGGGGCGATGACGCTGGTGCTGGTGCTGCTCGGCTGGACGACGATGATCCGCATCATGCGCGGCCAGGTCATCTCCGTCCGGGACGCCGACTACGTGCAGGCGTCGCGGCTGCTCGGCGCGTCCGACGCGCGGATCATGGCCCGGCACATCCTGCCGAACGCGATCGCGCCGGTGATCGTGGTCGCCACCCTCAACGTCGGCAACGTGATCGTGGGGGAGGCGACGCTGGACTTCCTCGGCGTCGGCCTGCAGTACCCGGAGGTGTCCTGGGGGCTCCAGCTGAACCAGGCGAAGGACTCCTTCATCGACCACCCGCACCTGCTGATCTTCCCCGCGGTGTTCCTGTCGGCGACGGTGCTGAGCTTCCTGATGCTCGGCGACGCCGTCCGCGACGCCCTCGACCCGAAGCTGCGGTGACCCATGCTCACGGACATCAAGGACGACCCGGCCCCCGAGCCCGAACCGCTGCTGCGCGTCGACGACCTGCATGTGCGGTTCCGGGTGCGCGGCCAGGACGTCCACGCGGTGAACGGCCTGTCGTACACCCTCGACGAGGGGGAGACGCTGGCGATCCTCGGCGAGTCGGGGTCGGGGAAGAGCGTCGCGGCTCAGGCCGTCATGGGCATCCTGGACGTTCCGCCCGCCCGCGTCGAGCGCGGCTCGGTGAGACTGCGCGGCGTGGAGCTGCTCGGCCTGCCCGAGCGGCGCCGCCGCGCCTACCGCGGCGACCGCATCTCGATGATCTTCCAGGACGCGCTGACCGCGCTGAACCCGGTGTTCACCGTCGGCGACCAGCTCCGCGAGATGTACCGGGTGCACCGCGGCCTCGGCCGCCGGGCGGCCCGGGACAAGGCGGTCGAGCTGATGGAGCGGGTGCGGATCCCGTCCGCCGCCGAGCGGCTCGGCGACTACCCGCACCAGTTCTCCGGCGGCATGCGCCAGCGCATCATGATCGCGATGGCGCTGGCGCTGGAGCCGGACGTCCTCATCGCCGACGAGCCGACGACCGCGCTGGACGTCACCGTGCAGGCGCAGATCATGCGGCTGCTCGCCGGGCTCCAGGACGAGCTGCGGATGGGCATGGTGCTGATCACCCACGATCTCGGCGTCGTCGCCGGCGTCGCGGACCGGATCGTCGTCATGTACGCGGGGTCGGTCGCCGAGCAGGCGCCCGCCCGCGAGCTGTACGCGCGGCCCGCCCATCCGTACACGAAGGGCCTGCTGGCGTCGGTGCCGCGGCTGGACCGGCGCGGCGCGCCGCTCGTCCCGATCAAGGGGGCGCCGCCGAACCCGGCCGCGCTGCCGCCCGGCTGCCCGTTCCAGCCGCGCTGCTCGCGCGCCGAGGCGCGCTGCGCGGCCGAGCGGCCACCCCTCGTCAACGTCGCGCCGGGACACGACGCGGCCTGCCACTTCGCCGAGGAGGTCCACGGTGCCGGACCCGAGTGAGGACCCGATCCTGCGGGTGGAGGGGCTCGTCAAGCACTACCCGGTGACCCGCGGCGTGGTGGTCAAGCGCGCGGTCGGCCACGTGAAGGCCGTGGACGGGGTCGATCTGGAGCTGCGCCGCGGCGAGACGCTCGGCGTCGTGGGCGAGTCCGGCTGCGGGAAGTCGACGCTGGCGAAGCTGCTGCTCGCCGCCGAGCGTCCCACCGCCGGGACGGTCCGCTTCGACGGCCGGGACGTGTTCGCGCTGCCGAAGCCGGAGCTGCGGGCCCTGCGCCGCCGCATCCAGATGGTGATGCAGGACCCGTACTCGTCCCTCGACCCCCGGATGACGGTCGGCGACATCGTCGGCGAGCCGTTCGCGATCCACCCGGACGCGGCGCCGAAGGGCGAGCGGCGCAGGCGCGTGCAGGAACTGCTGGAACTCGTCGGCCTCGATCCCGGCCACGTCAGCCGGTACCCGCACCAGTTCTCCGGCGGGCAGCGCCAGCGCGTCGGCATCGCCCGCGCCCTCGCGCTGCGCCCCGACGTGATCGTGTGCGACGAGCCGGTGTCGGCACTGGACGTCTCCGTCCAGGCTCAGGTGATGAACCTGCTCGCCGAACTGCAGAACGAGCTGGGCCTGGCGTACGTGTTCATCGCGCACGACCTGGCCGCCGTCCGGCACATCTCCGACCGCGTCGCCGTCATGTACCTCGGCAAGGTCGTCGAGACCGGGGACGGGACGCAGATCTACGAGCACCCGACGCACCCCTACACGCAGGCGCTGCTGTCGGCCGTCCCGGTGCCCGATCCGGACGCGCCCGGCTGGTCGGGCGAGATCCGGCTGGAGGGCGAGCCGCCGTCGCCGCTGGACCCGCCGTCGGGCTGCCGGTTCCGCACCCGCTGCTGGAAGGCCCGGGACGTCTGCGCGGAGGAGGCGCCGGCGCTGGAGGAGCGGGAGGGCTCCGCCCACCCCAGCGCGTGCCACTTCGCCGCCGAGGCCGCCCTCACCGAGCGAACCTGACAGCCGGCGGATGGCCCGGCGGCGGGATCCGTAGGGTGGGGGCATGGCACGCAAGGGCAGGCACGGTCCCCGGCCGCGGACCTACGAGATCGATGGCGGGGAGGCCGAGCTGCTGCGCGACGCCGACCGCGACGGCGGCTGGATGCTGCTCGTCGGCGGCGTGCCGCAGTCCTACGTCGACCTGTCCGACCCCACCTACCTCGACTTCGAGTACATGCGGCTGATCGGCGACGTCGTCGACTCCATCGGCGTGGACGGCGAGGCGTTCGATGTGGTCCACATCGGCGGCGCCGGGTGCACGCTGCCCCGCTACATCGCCGCGACCCGGCCGGGCTCCCGGCAGATCGTGCTGGAGCCGGACGCGAAGCTGGTGCAGCTCGTCCGCGAACACCTGCCGGTCAAGGGCGTCCCCGGGCTGCGGATCCGCATCACCGACGGGCGCACCGGCATCGCGGCGCTCGCCGACGACGCCGACGACCTGGTGGTGATGGACGCCTTCGCCGAGGCGTCGATGCCGCCCGAGCTGGCCACCCGCGAGTTCGTCCTGGACGCCGCGCGGGTGCTGCGGCCACGGGGCGTCTACCTGGTCAACGTCGCCGACGGGTTCCGGCTGCCGTTCGCGCGCCGGGTGACCGCCACGATCCGGTCGGTGTTCCGGCACACGGTGCTGATGGGCGATCCGGGGGTGCTGCGGGGCCGCCGGTTCGGGAACCTGATCGTGGCCGCGTCGCAGGAGCGGCTGCCGGTCGCCGAGCTGACCCGCCGCGCGGCGGGCGGCATCGTCCGGGCCAGGGCCATGGACGGCGGCGACCTCGCCGCGTTCTGCGCCGGCGCCGCGCCCCTGCACGACGGCGAGGAGATCGTCACGCCCGTCCCGCCGCCGCAGGTCTTCGGATCGTCCTGACAGACCGGCCCGGCGTCACTTCCCGGAGGACCCCACGGGTACCGGTGGGGACGGCCTTCCCCTCCCGTATCGGTCTCATCCCGCCGCGCCATGTCCCATAATCGAGCGATGGAGTCGTCCACCCGAATTCTTATTCTCGGCATGGATTCGTCGGGGAGAATTCTGCAGTTCGACCGAAATGCCGCCGCCGTGCTCTCCCGGAATGCGGACGATTTGCTGGGCAGCTGCCTGGACGAGGTGTTCCCCGGCGCGCGGGAGCCGCTGCTGGAGGCCCTGAAGGCGGGCCGGGAGCGCACCGCCATGCTCGCCGTGGAGACCCCCGCGAGCGGCACGCTGGACGCGGTGGTGACCGTCCACCCGATGAACGGCGGCGGCGCGCCCGGCCTCGCGGCGCTCGCCGTGATCCGGGTCCCGGTGCCGCTCGCGGAGCGGTTCGTCGACCCGGCCGTCATCCGCCGGGCGCTGCTCGACGACGCGCTGCCGCGCATCGGCTCCACCCTCGACCTGGAATTGCTGGCCCGCGGCCTGATGGACGTCCTCGTCCCGCATTTCTGCAACTCGGGCGCGCTGCTGCTGGCCGAGAGGCACATCGACGCCGACGAGCCGCCCGAGGGTCCGGACGGGCCGCAGCTGCGCCGGATGGCGCTCGGGTTCGACGACGGCGACCCGGGCTGGGACGCGGCCTTCCCGACCGGCGAGTCGCTCGCCTACCCGCCGGGCACGCCGCACGCGCTGTGCCTGGAGTCCGGCGAGCCGGTGCTGCGCGTCCTCGACGACGAGGGCGCGGCGCGGCTCGCCGTCGCGTGGCGCCGCCCGCCGGTCGCCGAGCTGCTCAAGGGCGCGTCGATGCTGTTACTCCCGATCACGTCCGCGGCGGGCGTGCTCGGGTTCTTCGCCTGCACCCGCAACGCGGGCCACCGGCCGTTCGACGCCTACGACGTCGAGATCGGGATGGAGTTCGCCAACCGCGCGTCCATCTTCGTGGAGAGCGCCCGCCAGTACTCGCAGGAGCGCGCCACCGCGCTCACCCTGCAGCGCAGCCTCCTGCCGACGGGCCTGTCGGCGCCGTCGCCGGTCGAGGTGCACCACCGCTACCTGCCGGGCAGCCGCCGCATCGAGGTCGGCGGCGACTGGTACGAGTCGATCGCGCTGCCGGGCGGCCGGGTCGCGCTGGTGGTCGGGGACGTGGCCGGGCACGGGGTGAAGGCCGCCGTCACGATGGGACGGCTCCGCACCGCCATCCACACCCTCGCCGGGCTCGAACTGCCGCCCGCCGAGGCACTGGAGCGGCTCGACTCGCTGATGCGGACGCTCGGCGAGCGCGAGCCGCACTTCGCCACCTGCGCGTACGTCGTCTACGACGCGGTCAGCGGGCAGTGCGAGGTGGCGAGCGCGGGGCACCTGCCGCCGCTGCTCGCCCCGCCCGGCGCCGAGCCGAGGTACCTGCCGGTGCCGCCCGCGCCGCCGCTCGGCGTCGGCGGCGACGGCCCGATCGTGACCCGCGAGTTCACCGTCGAGGACGGCACCGTCCTGTTCCTCTACACCGACGGCCTGGTGGAGAACCGCGCCCGCGACATCGACGACGGGCTCGCCCGGCTGCTCGCCACGTTCGGCCCGGACGCCGCGGCCCGCCCGCTGGAGGACCTGTGCCAGGCGGCGCTCGACGGCGTCTACGACGACCAGCACCGCGACGACATCGCGATGCTGGTGGCGCGGCTGGCGCGCATCCCGGCCGACCACCACGCCACCTGGGAGCTGCCCGCCGAGCCCGCCGCCGTCCGCCGCGCCCGCGGCCTCGTCCGGGACCAGCTCGCCCGATGGGACCTCGACGAGCTGACCCACCCCACCATGCTGCTGGTGTCCGAGCTGGTCACCAACGCGATCCGGCACGCCGGCGGGCGCATCAGGCTGCGGCTGGTGCGGGAGGGCGGCCTGGTCTGCGAGGTCTACGACTCCTTCGACGGACGCCCCCGCATCCGCCTCCACGACGACGAGGGCGACATGCTGGAGACGGGCCGCGGCCTGCACGTCGTGGGCCGGCTGGCGCAGCGCTGGGGCGTGCGCCGCACCTCCGGCGGCAAGGTCGTCTGGTGCGAGCAGGACCTCTCCTGACTGCGGCACCACGCGGCGCGGCGACGGGGCCGCGCCGGGTGGCGGCCGGGGCCGGGCACGCCTAGCGCAGCACCGAGATGTGCACGTGGTCGTAGTGGTTCTGGGTGAGGCTGCCGCGGTCCTCCATCGGCCGCCACCCGCCGCCGCGCACGTTCCAGATGTGCTGCTTCCAGATGACGTAGGAGACGCCGAGCCGCCGCGCGTTCGCGACCGCGTACCGGGCGACCTGGTCGCCGTGCCGCACCGCGCCGGCGCTCGGCATCCGCCCGCCGGTGCTCTCCATGAAGTCGCAGGCGCGGCCGTCGCCGTGGTCCTGCGGGTCGCCGGTGGAGCGGTAGCAGCCGATGGTCGGGAACGGGCCGAACAGTCCCGCGATCTCCAGCAGGACGGCCCGCATCGTCGGCGTCATCATGTTGCCGGTGATGGGGGTCCGGTCGCCCGCCGCGCCGTCCGGCCGCCCGGTCAGCTGCGGGCGTCCCTTCTGCTTCGACGGTGAGGCGGGCTTGCGGGGCCGCGTCAGCGCCGCCACCTTCGTCCCGCGCGGGAGGATCTTCCCCAGCCGTTCGGCGAGCTTGCGGACGTCGGCCTTCGGGGCGCTGATGACGAGGCCGTTCCCGTCCGGCAGCCCCAGCGCGCGGGCCTGCTCGCGGGAGACGACGGCGTCGATGTCGCCGATGCCCATCGAGGCGTACGCGCCGACGCGCACCTGCCCCGCAGCCGAGCTCGCGCCCGCCGGGACGACCGCGCCGAGCGGCAGCGCCCCGTCGCGGCCCAGCTCGAACGAGACGGCCAGCCCACCGGACGCGACCGTCTGCCACAGCTGGTCGGACTCGGCGGTCGCCTCCGGGACGAACGCCCGGAAATTCGACGGGTCGACGCCGAGCAGCCCCATCCGGCGCCCGCCGACGCCGGCCCGGGCGGCGTCCACCACGGTGAGCCCCGCGACGCCCTTGAGCCGCCGCGCCCGCTCGACGACCGGCGGCGGCAGCGTGGCCGTCCCGGCGACCAGCAGGTGCGGCGTGTAGCGGCGGGTCAGCGGGGCGACCGCCGGGGCCTGCGGAGCCGCGCCGCGGTCCACCGACACGAGGTTCCCGGCGCTTTCCGGCGCGTCGCCGGGCCGGGTGAGGAGCACGGTGACGTCGGCCGCCAGCGTGAGGACGATCGCCGCCCCGATGAACGCGGAGAGAGCCCCGCCGCTCCGTCGCATCCGACCCCGATCCCCTCGCCGTCCCTTGCGGCATCGTAGGGGAGCGCGGCGCGGCGCGGAATGTCCCGGCCGCTCAGTCCCACCAGAACGACCAGTGCGTCTTGCCGCGGATCTCCTCCGCGTACCCGGCGAGGGTGCCCGGGCCCTGGAAGAGGATGTCGGGGCAGAACGCCCAGTGCTCGGCCGCCACGTGGACGGCGTGCCGCGTGGTGACCGGGGGCGCGGCGATGCTGAGCTCCAGGGTGTTGAACCCGAGCCCGACTACGCGGGCGCCGAACCGGTCCTCCCAGCCGCGCAGGACGGCCGACAGCGGCGCGGTCCACTCGTTGTGGTTGAGGGCGCCCTGCCAGCCGGCGGCGGTGAGCGCGTCCGCGCCCCGCTCCACCGGGACCAGGCCGAGCGACGGGCCGCGTCCGGCGAGGACGCGGGCGTAGCGGTCGGCCATCGTGTCCGGGTCGTCGAGCGGCACGCCGGCCGGGGCGGGGCCGGGGCAGTGCCTGCCGTAGGGGGCGAGGTCGTCCAGGTCGTCGTCGGCGGCCTGCTCGGCGAAGTCGGCCCACACCTCGTACATGAACGCGTGGGGGTGGTAGTTGGCGACCTCCGCCACCGGCTCGGGCGCGATCTGGCCGGCCGCCCAGGGCTGGTCGCTCTCGTCCATCAGCAGCGGCCAGAGCCCGGACCGGTGGTGCTCGGCGCGCAGCGCGGCCCACAGGTCGGCGCGGACGGGGTCGTCGCTCAGCCAGAACGCGGGCCGCAGGAGCGGCCGCCGCTGCGGGTAGCCGGGATCGGGCCAGACGAGATCCCCGTCGGGCAGCGGCACCGACAGCGTCCGCCCGGCGCCGTCCGCGACGCCGTCGTCGAACAGCTGCGGCAGATCGCCCGGCAGGTGCCGGACCTCCACATCATCCATTTCACGCCGTTCCGGTACAGAGCATGCCAGTGGCGATCGTAACGGCGGGGAGGCCGCCGAGGGGACGAGCCGTGCGGTTCGGTCGTCCCGGGGGGCCCGTTCCACGCGAAGCCGGGTCGGCCGGCCCGCCCGCCGGCCTCGCGAACCCGCCCGTGGGCGGCCCTGGTGCGCGATGATGGCGAGGCGCATCGACGGCCCGGAGAAGGGACGACGCTCGAAGTGAACCTGCCGCGCGGATCCGCAGAGGACGGCTTTGCCGGCTCCGGGCCCACCGAGGGCCGTCCTGAACTCGTGAGGGTGCGCCGCGCCGTGCGCGCTCTGCTGCTGGACGGGGACGCCCTCGTCCTGCTGCGCCGCACCCGCCCGGACCGCCCCGTCTACTGGACGACCCCCGGCGGCAAGATCGAACCGACCGACGCGTCCCCGGAGGCCGCGCTGCGCCGCGAACTGGACGAGGAACTCGGCGCGACCGCCGGGGCCGTCCGCCAGGTCTTCGCCTCCAGCGAGCAGAGCCCCGATCTGCACCGCCTCAGCACCTTCTACGTGTGCCGCCTGACCTCGATGGACCTGTCCCGCCGGCACGGCCCCGAATTCGCGGACCCCTCGAAGGGCCGCTACGACGTGGACCTCGTCCCCTGCGCCCCCGCCGCCCTGTCGGCCATCGACCTGATCCCCGAGGCCCTCGCCGCCTACCTGCAGGACAACACCGCCGACCTTCCCGGCCTTGCCCCGTAGGTCTTGTCAGAAGTGACGGCATGTGCGAATTTTGCGGGACTTCTGTGATCAAGGAGTCCCTATGTCGCGTACCGGCCTGCGCGTGGCGGGAACCGCGGTGGTCGCCGCCGCCGCCCTGACCCCCGTGCCCTCGTCCGCCGACGCCACCGGCGAACGCGGCATGACGGCGACCATCCGCTACACCGAGTACGGCATCCCGCACATCACCGCCCCGGACTACGCGGGCCTCGGATACGGCACCGGCTACGCGGCGGCGAAGGACAACATCTGCCTGCTCGCGCAGGGCGTCGTCACGCTGAGCGGGGAACGCTCCAAGTACTTCGGCCCGGACGCCTCGCCGGACAGGTCGCTGTCGTCGGCGTCCACCAACCTGGCCAGCGACCTCTTCTTCACCGGGATCAACGACAGCGGGATCGTCGAGCGGCTGGGCACCTCGCCCGCGCCCCTGGGGCTGAGCGTCCAGATGCGCGAACTCAGCCGGGGCTGGGCGGTCGGCTACAACCGCTACCTGCGCGAAGGCAAGATCACCGACCCGGCGTGCAGGGGTGCCGCGTGGCTGCGGCCCATCACCGAGCTGGACGTCGCCCGACGCGGCTACGCCCTCGCCATGCTCGGCGGCTCAGGCATGGTCACCGACCAGATCACCGAGGCGGCGCCACCCGGCGGCACGCAGCCCAAGGCCCGGTCCCTGGAGAAGGCCGCCGAGGGCGCGCGCAAGCTGCTCGCGAACACCGACATGGGTAGCAACGCCATCGCCGTGGGCGCCGACGCCACCGCGACCGGGCGCGGCCTGCTCCTCGGCAACCCGCACTACCCGTGGCACAGCGGGCGGCGGTTCTGGCAGATGCAGCAGACGATCCCCGGGAAGCTGGACGTGAGCGGCGCGGCCCTGTTCGGCTCGCCGTCCGTCAACATCGGGCACACCTCGACGATCGCGTGGAGCCACACGGTCGCGACCGGCGTCCCGTTCACGCTGACGGAACTGCGCCTGGTGCCGGGTGACCCGACGTCCTACTTCGTGGACGGCAAGACGGAGAGGATGACCCAGCGCAGGGTCACCGTTCAGGTCAAGCAGCCGGACGGCTCGCTCCAGCCGGTCACCAAGACGCAGTGGCGGACCCGCTACGGTCCGATCGTCACGTCTGTCTCGTCCGTCGGCCTTCCGTGGACGACCTGGAACGCGTACGCGCTCACGGACCCGAACGCCACCAACCTGCGTCTGGCCGACACCTCGCTCGCCCTGGGCAAGGCCCGCACCACCGACGACGCCCTGCGTGCCCTGAAGCAGACCCAGGGCCTGCCATGGGTCAACACCATCGCGGCCGACTCGCGAGGGAAGGCGCTGTTCGCCCAGATCCAGGTACTGCCCAATGTCACGGACGCGTTCGCGGACCGCTGCAACTCCCTCCTCGGGCACCTGACGTTCCGCCAGGCGGGCCTCGCGATCCTGGACGGCACCCGATCGTCCTGCGCGCCTGGGAAGGCCCCGGGCACCGTCCAGCCGGGCATCCTCGACCCCGATCGGTATCCCGTGCTGAACCGAGGCGACTACGTCACCAACTCCAACGACAGTTACTGGCTGTCGAACGCGGAGGAGCCGCTGACCGGCTACGGCCGGATCATCGGCGACGAGAAGACCGCTCGCAGCCTCCGCACGAGGAGCGGCGTCGTCTCCGTCCAGGACCAGCTCGCCAAGAGCAGGTTCACCCGCGCCGACATGCAGGACCTCGTCTTCGCGAACCGCAGCCACGCAGGGGAACTCGCCGCCGGCGGGACGGTGAAGATGTGCCGCGAGATGCGCCTCGGTGAGCCCTGCGATGTCCTGGCCGAATGGGACAGGACGGCCGACGCCGGCAGCCGCGGCGCCCTCCTCTTCGACCGCTACTGGCGGAAGGCGCTTTCCGCGTGGGACCTGTGGAAGACGCCATTCGACGCGTCCGACCCGGTCCACACGCCGCGCGACTTCAATCCCGGCTCCTGGGCCGCCCGCAAGGCCCTGATCGACGCGGTGGACGAACTTTGGAAGTCGAACATCCCGCTAGACGCGCCCCTGGGCGACCATCAGTACGTCACCCGCAACGGAGAGAAGATCCCCCTGGGCGGTGGCACAGAGGGCCTCGGTGTGCTCAACAAGATTGAGGCTTCTTGGACACCGGGCAAGGCCTACACAGAGGTCACCACGGGTTCCAGCTACATCCAGGTCGTCTCCTTCGACGGCGACGGCTGCCCAGACACCCGGACCGTCCTCACCTACTCCCAGTCGGCAGACCCGACGTCCCCGCACTACGCCGACCAGACCCGCCTCTTCTCCAAGAAGCAGTGGGTCACCGAGCGTTTCTGCTCCAGCGAGGTCGACAAGGCGCCCGGCCTCAAGGTCGTCACCCTCACCGGGAAGTGACTCCCGTCATCCCGCCGAGGAATCCGGAGGTGGTCCGCCGCAGCGGTCCCGCCCGGACGCCCCGTCACTGCCCAGGGTGCTCCAATGGTCAGTGCCAGGCCGCTGGTCCCCTGGCGACCTGGCACTGGTCCTGTGATCGCGGTCTATCCGGCCCAACACAACCGGCCGGTGTATTTCGCGTACCAGACGGCAGGGTAAGTTCCGAGCTTGGTCACGCCGGGCTTCACGCACATGTCATAGTTCCCGCTGTCCCCGCCCCAGCCGAGTTCGACGTTGATGATGACGTCGGTGCGGGGCGGGGCGTCGCAGTGCCCATAGTTGGCCGATGCATCGCTTCCGACATAGAAGCCGCATCGGAACTGCGCGGCTGCCTTTTGTTCCACCTTGGGAGCGGCGTCGGCGGCAGTGCCCGCCGACAGCAACCCCGCCGTGACGAGCGCGGCCACGGGGGCCACCCGTGTAAGGAGCGTCGCCTTCATGAATCTCCTCCGATCGAAGATCTGAACTTGGTCACGACCATAGGCGCGGGCGGCTTCACAGCCGCTTCAGATCTGCTTCACACGTGCGGAGTGACGACGGTCTCAGGAGTCCGACCTCACGGAGACGTGACGCCGCCGATCCCGTAGAGGAGATAGTCGAGCCCCTGGAGGAAAGCGGCTTCCCACTCGCCGTCGTCCAGGTGGCCGTGCTCGGCGAGAGCCGGGTACAGGTCGCGGCTGCGGGCGAGATACTCGGCGGCGGATGTGCCGTCCTGCGCGCCGACCTCCATGAGCGCGGACCCGATGACGTAGTTCGCCACCGCGTAGGCGGCGGTGGCGAGCCGCGCACCGGCCAGGCCCGTCGTGGCCAGCGTCGCGTAGAGGAAGTCCGTGCGGGAGAGCACGTTGGGACCCAGCAGGGGGCGCCCGCCCAGTACCGCCGCCGACCACGGATGGTCGAGCATCGCGCGCCGCCAGCCCGACATCAACGCGACCACGGCCGCGCGCCACTCCTGATCGCCCTCCGGTAGAGCCACGTCACCGAAGATGCTGTCGAGGGCCAGTTCGAGCACGTCGTCCTTGGTCTTGACGTGCCAGTACAGCGTCGTCGACCCGGTGTCGAGGCGCTCGGCGAGGCGGCGCATGGTGAGTCGCCCGGCACCCTCCTCGTCCAGGAGCGCCACGGCCTCGGCCACGATCCGCTCCCGGGACAGCGGCGGCCCCTCCCGCCGAGCCCGGCGTCCCTCGCGCAGCCACACGCTCCCCGTCATGCGCCAGAGACTAGTACATTGAACGGATACCGGATCATTGGTCTAGTAACTCGACCGCTGTACCAGGAGGGCGCGTGGGGCACATCGAGGTCGGTCGAGTCAGCTACACACTGACCGACGGGCGCCTTCTGCTGGACGACGTCTCCTTCCGGGTGGGGGAGGGGGCGAAGGCCGCGCTCGTCGGCCCGAACGGCGCGGGCAAGACAACGCTCCTGAGACTGATCGCCGGCGACGTCCAGCCGTCGGACGGGGGCGTCACCAGCACCGGCGGCCTCGGCGTGATGCGGCAGTTCATCGGCGGCATCCGTGACGGCCGAAGCGTCCACGACCTGCTGCTGTCGGTGGCGCCCGAACGAGTGCGCGGCGCGGCGGACCGGCTGTCCCGCGCGGAACGCGACCTGGGCGACGGTGAGCGCACCCAGTTCGCCTACGCCGAGGCGATCACCGACTACACGGACGCTGGCGGCTACGACATCGAGGTCGTCTGGGACGCCTGCACGACGGCCGCGCTCGGCCTGCCGTTCGACGAGACGAAGACGCGCGGCGTGACGACCCTCTCGGGCGGGGAGCAGAAGCGCCTCGTCCTGGAGGCGCTCCTGCGCGGCCCGGACGAGGTGCTCCTCCTCGACGAGCCCGACAACTACCTGGACGTGCCCGCGAAGGAATGGCTGGCGGAGAGGCTGCGCGCCACGGCCAAGACCGTCCTCCTGGTGTCTCACGACCGGCAGCTCATCGCCGACACGGCCGACCGGATCATCACCGTGGAATCACGCGACATCTGGGTCCACGGCGGCGGTTTCGCGGGATATGCGCAGGCCCGCCGCGAACGCACCGAACGCCTCCACGAACGGCGCCGCCGCTGGGACGAGGAGCACGCCCGCCTGAAGCAGATCGTCCACGTGCTCCGCCAGCGCGCCGCCGGCAGCGACGCGGTGGCCTCGTCCTACCAGGCCGCCCGCACCCGCCTGCGGCGGTTCGAGGAGGCAGGTCCGCCCCGCAGCGCTCCCAAGGAGCAGAACGTACGGATGCGCCTGCGCGGCGGCCGCACCGGCAAACGCGCGCTGATCTGCGAGTCCCTGCAGCTCACCGGCCTGACCGAGCCTTTCGGCGCCGAGATCTGGTACGGCGAACGCGTCGCGGTGCTCGGCTCGAACGGCTCAGGCAAGTCGACATTTCTGCGCCTGCTCGCCGGGAACGAGATCCCCCACACCGGCGAGTTCCGCCTCGGCGCCCGCGTGGTGCCCGGCCTCTTCGTCCAGACGCACACTCGCCCCGACCTGCACGGCCGCACACCCGCCGACATCGTGATGACGCAGCACGCGCTCACCCGGAACGACGCCATGGCCGCGCTCGCCCGCTACGAACTCGCCCCCGCAGGCTCCCGCCCGTTCGAGACGCTCTCCGGCGGCCAGCAAGCCCGCCTGCAGATCCTGCTACTGGAACTGTCGGGTGCGACGCTTCTCCTCCTCGACGAACCTACGGACAACCTCGACCTGGCCAGCGCCGAAGCCCTCCAGGAGGGGCTGGCGTCCTTCGCGGGCACCGTCCTGGCCGTCACCCACGACCGCTGGTTCGCCGCCGGCTTCGACCGCTACCTGATCTTCGCCTCGTCCGGCCGGGTCCACGAGTCCCCCGAACCCTCCTGGACCGACCCGCAGCGATGTCGCGGGGGAGGCTGCTCGTGATGGGTTCGCTCACTCGGCGTCACTCCCGTGGTTGCCCAGGACACCTGCGAGGGCCTCGATCATCAGGCTCGCGATGATCGCCTGCACCAGGGTGGCGAAGCGGATCTGATCCGCGCTGACCAGATTGGAGTGCCTGTGCGGTGGTCACGCCGACCTTGGCGGTGTTGATGCAGGCTAGGCCGGGCACGACGCCGCCGCGCTTGCATGGACGTCCCGCAGGCAGGCGGACACCGCATATTGGCTGAGTTCACCCCGGGCCTCCATCCCACGTTTCCGGACACTGGCCTCTATGCGCGCGCGCATGCCACGCCGTCCCGCGCGGAATCTGACTACCTGCCGCGCGGTGATCGAAGGTGGCCGCCCACGCTGACGCGCAGCCGCCGAACCCGGCGTGAGAGACCATCACAGGATCGAGTTGAAGCTCCCCTTGGGGGAGGTGCCATGGTTCAGGCATGGACGGTGTCTACTCGATCGGCGAGTTGGCGCGGCTCGGGGGAGTCACGGTGAAGGCCGTGCGCTTCTACTCGGAGCGCGGGCTGGTGCCGGAGTACGGCAGAAGCGCGGCGGGGCACCGGCGGTACGGCCCCGAGGCCGTGGTGCGCCTGGGGCTGGTGCGGACGCTTCGCGAACTCGGGATCGACCTCGGCACCATCGAGAAGATCTTGGACCGTCGGCTACCGGCCGCCGAGGCCGCAGCTGCTCACGCAGAGGCGGTAGCCGTGCAGATGCGGGTGCTGCGGCTGCGGTACGCGGTCCTTTCGGCGGCGGCCCGGCGCGGCTCCACACCCGAGGAGATGGACTTCATGCACCGACTCGCCCGACTGTCCGCCGCTGAGCGCGACGCTCTCGTCGACGACTTCCTGCACAGCGCCTTCGGGGATCGCGATGCGGGGCCGCTTTCGCGCGTCCTGCACCGGTCCATGGCGCCCGAACTGCCGGACGACCCCACATCCGAGCAGTTGGAGGCATGGGTGGAGTTGGCCGAACTCGCCGAGGACCCGGAGTTCCGGTCACTGATGCGCGGTCTGTTCACCAAGCACTCCGGTATGGAAACGGCTCCGCCGCGCAAGCACATCGTCGCGCTGGTCGCGGACGCCGTGGCCCCATTGCTGGCCGCCGACGCCACCACCGACTCAGCAGAAGCGGCGCAGGTCGTCTCGCGAATCGCCGCCGCCTACGCCGCCGTCCAGGGACACGCCGACGACGCCGCCCTACGCGAAAGCCTCACCGCCTACCTGACCGCCGCCGTCGACCCGCGCCGCGAGCGATACTCCGAACTGCTTTCCGTCATCAACGGCTGGGACCCACCCGACTATCCAAGCGAGGAACTCGACTGGTTCCTCGCAGCGATGGCCCAGACCGAGCAATAGCCGCACCGTGGACGGTGGCAGACATCATCCCGCCGCATGAGATGCTCCGCTCGCAAATCGTGATCACGAATGTGGCTCACTTGTCGGTAGGGTGCGGGTGTGCCTGAGGTCTGGGACGAAGCGCAGCTGATCGCGGACGGATTCGAGCGTGTGCACGTCGAACTTGACTGGTACGACGGACCGCGCGTCGGCGTCGCCGACATCGACGGCAAGCCCCACTACTTCAAGGGCCACCACTACGAGCGCGCCCACGAAGACGACGAGTACCTGGTCTGGCCCGCGAGCAGTGCGGGACTGGAGTGGGAGCTCGAGCAGTCGGCGATTTACATCAGGTGGAACGAGCGCTGCCAGGCAGGGCTGGTAGGGCCCGAGACCCATCCCGGCTTTGGAGGCAACGCCCGCTACGACGAGTTGGACTCGCTGCTCGCGCCGCACCGGCGAGCGCCGGACGACGCGCGGCGAATGAAGCGCGAAATGCGTTTCGTTGCCAGAGACCCTGGCGAGGTCGAGTCCCTGAACTACTGGTTCCGATGGCGCCAAAGCACCTGAAGACACCTAGGACACGCCGAAGGTGTGCCTTCGGTGGTTGGCGAAGACGTTTCGTTAGAAGGTGGCCTTGCTCAGGGGAGGTTGAATCGGCCGTCCTGCACCTCGGCCACTCGGCTGCGGGTCGAGGTTCAGGACGAGGGCGCGCGCGGGCGCGGCCGATCGTGCCGCCTCAGAGGACGGGCTGAGCGAGTCCGGGCGGGGGCTCGTGATCGTGGACGGGCTCGCCGACCGGTGGGGGATCGCCGACGGCGAGGACGACGTCTCCGTGTGGTCCGAGGTGGTGAGCGGATAGCAGGGGTGTGATAGCCGGCGGGTGAATCGGTATTGGTTCTGCGGTGCCCGGCGGGGGAGGGTGGGGGCGTGAGCGATCTGGAGGACTGGCCGGGGAGCGGGCTCAGCGACGAGGAACTGGACGTCGCCTACAACGTGCGGCGGAAGGCGGGCGAGGAACTCTTCGCGCGCCACATGGCGCGGTACCGGGAGATGTCAGAGCAGGCCGTGGACGGGTTGCCCGGCCATCCAGGGATCGTCTACGACGAGGCCAGCGGCGAGCGGCTCGATGTGTGGGGAACCGGGGACGGCCTGCGGCCCGTGTTCGTCTTCCTGCACGGCGGCTACTGGATGGCGCTGTCGCGGGACGTGTCGTCCTTCATGGCGCGGGCGCTTCACGAGCGGGGCGTCGCGACCGTGGTGCCCGACTACACCCTCGCGCCGGAAGCGTCACTTGAGGAGATCGTCCGGCAGGTGCGGGCGGCCGTGGCGTGGGTGCACCGGCAGGGACGCGAGCACGGGCTCGATCCCGAGCGGATCGTGGTGGGCGGCAGTTCGGCGGGCGGGCACCTGACCGGGATGACGATGGTCGGCGGCTGGCAGGACGCCTTCGGGGTTCCGGAGGACGTCGTCAAGGCCGCGATGCCGTTCAGCGGGCTGTTCGACATCCGGCCGATCACACGCATCTATGTCAACGAGTACGTGAAGCTCGATCTGGAGCGGGCTGCGGCGCTGAGCCCCGCTCTGCTGGACACCGGCCATCGGTGTCCTGCGGTCTTCGTGGCCGGGGAGCATGACGGTGACGGGTTTCTGGAGCAGTCGCGGCTTTTCCAGCCGCGGTGGGGCGCCGGTGAGCTGATGGTCGTCCCGGGACGGGATCACTTCGACGTCGTGCTCGATCTCGCCGATCCGGATTCGCGGGTGAGCGCGGCGCTGACGGGCCTGTTCAGCCGGTGAGCTCGGCCGCCTCGCGCTGGAGGTGGTCGAGCATCAGCCGGGCGGAGGGCGTCGGGGTGCGGTGTGCGGGGAGCGTGACGCCCACCTGGCGGCGCACGGTCTCCAGCGGGACGGGGAGCGGCGCGATGTCGGCGTCGGTGCGGGCGACCAGTTCGGGGAGCGCGGCGATCATGTCGGTGTCGCGGACGAGGGTGCGGACGGTCAGCACCGACGTGCATTCGACGAGGTCGCCGGGGAGCGTGAGCCCGGAGGCGCGGAACACCTGCTCCAGTTCGGTGCGCAGCGCCGTCCGCTCCAGCGGCAGCACCCACGGATAGGCCAGGAGGTCGGCGAGGCCGAGACCGGGCAGGGCGCGGGCCGGGTGGTCGTGGCGGGCGACGAGCAGGACGGGCTCGCCGTAGAGCGTGACCTGGCGGAGGCCGCGCAGGTCGTCGATCGGGTTGAGGCGGCCGAGGATCAGGTCGATCTCGCCGTCCAGGAGGCGGGGCACCTGGGCGTCGAACGTCGCCTCCTGGACGATGACCGTGATGCCTGGGCGGTCCTTCTTCAGCGCGGCGATCGCGCGGGGCAGCAGGACGTTGGAGCCCGCCAGGAGGGTGCCGATGGTGACCGTGCCGACCTCGCCGTCCGCCAGTCCGCTGATGCGTTCGCCGGCGCGCCGGAGTTCGGCCAGGACGGCGCGGGCGTGCTCGACGAACGCGTCCCCGAAGAGGGTCGGCGTGACGCCGCGAGGGCCGCGCGTGAACAGGTCGACGCCGAGGATCCTCTCCACTTCCCGCAGGCTGCGGGTGACGGCGGGCTGCGCCAGGTGCAGATGCTCGGCGGCGCGCAGAACGCTGCCGTGGTCGGCGATGGCGACGACGAGCACCAGGTGCCGCAGCTTCAGCCGTCCGTTGAGCAGGTCGATCGCGCGCATGCCGCCTTACTATCACAAGTTCGTGATAGCTCACTGGTCGATTGGTATTTGTCAGGCATAGCTGGTGAGGAAGAGGATCGAGGGCGGAGCCATGTCGGGAGGAACGGATGAAGGCTGAGCACTACGTCGGCGGCGTCTTCCGTTCGGACGGTCCCGGCTTCCCGCTCGTGAACCCCGTGGACGGAACCGAACTGGGCACCGTCCCCGAGGCCACGCGGGAGGTCGTGGACGATGCCGTGACGGCGGCGAGGGCGGCGCTGAAAGCCGAATGGGGCGCGAGGGGCGCCGAGGAGCGGGCCGCCGCGCTGCGGCGGATCGCGGACGGGATCCAGGCCCGCTTCGAGGAGTTCGTCGAGGCCGAGGTCGCCGACACCGGCAGACCCCGGGCGTTCGCCGAGACCGTCGACGTGCCGCGCGCCGCCGGCAACTTCCGCGCCTACGCCGACCTGCTGTACGGACGGCCCGAACGGGCCTACACGACCCGGGTCCCGGGGTGGAGTTCGGGCACGGGCGAGGCGCTCAACTACACGGTGCGGCGCCCGCTCGGCGTCGTCGCGATCATCTCGCCGTGGAACCTCCCGCTGCTGCTGTCGACCTGGAAGATCGCCCCCGCGCTCGCGTGCGGCAACGCGGTCGTCCTGAAGCCGTCGGAGGAGACGCCGTCGACCGCGACCCTCCTCGCCCAGGTCGTCGACAACGCGGGACTGCCCGACGGCGCGTTCAACCTGGTGCACGGGCACGGCGCGGGAGCGGCCGGCGAGTTCCTCACCGGGCACGCGGGCGTGGACGCCATCGCGTTCACCGGCGAGTCGGCGACCGGCGCCGCGATCATGCGCAACGCCGCCGACCACGTCACGCCGGTCTCGTTCGAGCTGGGCGGCAAGAACCCCGCGCTGGTGTTCGCCGACGCCGACCTCGACGCCGCCGTGGACGGGACGGTCCGCTCGTCCTTCACCCACTCCGGCCAGATCTGCCTCTGCACCGAACGCGTCTATGTCGAACGACCCGTCTTCGAGGAGTTCGTCCAGAAACTGGCCGCCCGCGCGAAGGAACTCGATGGCTACGGCCCGATGATCTCGGCCGAGCATCGCGACAAGGTCCTCTCCTACTACAGGCTCGCCCGCGAGGAAGGCGCCACGGTCGTCACCGGCGGCGGCGCACCGACCTTCGGCGACGCGAGGGACGGCGGCTTCCACGTCGAGCCCACCGTCCTCACCGGCCTCCCCGAGACGGCCCGCACGGTGAGAGAAGAGATCTTCGGACCGGTCTGCCACGTCGCTCCGTTCGACACCGAGGACGAGGCCCTGGCGCTCGCCAACGACAGCCCCTACGGCCTCGCCTCCACCGTCTGGACGACCGACCTGTCCAGGGCCCACCGGGTGGCGCCGCGGATCGAGACGGGCATCGTCTGGGTGAACTGCTGGAACCTGCGGGACCTGCGCACCCCGTTCGGCGGTGTCAAGGCGTCCGGAATCGGGAGAGAAGGGGGAGAGTACTCCTTGGACTTCTTCTCCGAACCCGTCAACGTCTGCATCCAGATTTGAGAGCGAGCCCAGTGACAAGCGACATCGACGCCGCCGCCGAGCGACTCCTCGGCGCCTACGCGGACGGCACGCCGTGCGCGCCCGTCCGCGACCTGATCACCACGGCGGACGACGCCTACGCCGTCCAGGACAGGCTCACCGAACGCTGGCTCGGTGAGGGCCGCCGCCTCGCCGGGCGCAAGATCGGCCTGACCTCCAAGGCCGTCCAGCGGCAGATCGGCGTGGACAGCCCCGACTTCGGGATGCTGTTCGCCGACATGGCCGTCCCGGACGGCGAGGAGATCCCCGCCTGCGCCGTCCTGCAGCCGCGCGCCGAGGCCGAGGTCGCGCTCGTCCTGGAGCACGATCTGACGCACGAGCGGCACACGGTCGCCGACGTCATCCGCGCGACCGCGTTCGCGCTGCCCGCCATCGAGGTCGTCGGCAGCCGCGTCCGCGACTGGGACATCACGCTCGCCGACACCGTCGCCGACAACGCCTCGTCCGGCATGTACGCGCTGGGCAACCGCCCCGTCCTGCTCAAGGACGTCGACCTGCGCCTGTGCGGGATGGTGATGGAGCGGCGCGGCGAGCAGGTCTCCACCGGCAACGGCGCCGCCTGCCTCGGCCACCCGCTGAACGCGGCGCTGTGGCTCGCCGACACGCTGGTCCGCGTCGGCCGCCCGCTGCGCGCCGGCGACACCGTGCTGACCGGCGCGCTCGGCCCCGTCGTCCCGGCCGCGCCCGGCGAGGTGTTCGAGGCCCGCATCGACGGGCTCGGCGACGTCCGCGTCGCGTTCGGCCGTGCCGAGCGGGACGGGGAGAGTGCCTGATGGTGGACGTGAACGCGCTCGCGCGCACCCTCGACGACGCCGCCCGCGAGGTCCGGGCGGTACCGAAGCTGACCGACACGACGCCGTTCGACGTGCCCGCCGCGTACGCGGTGCAGCGCGCCGGGATGGAGTTGCGCCGCCGCCGGGGCGAACGCCTCGCCGGAGTGAAGATGGGGTTCACCAGCCGCGCCAAGATGGTGCAGATGGGCGTGGACGACGTCATCTGGGGCCTGCTCACCGACGGGATGCTCGCCGGGTCGTCGGTGGACGCGTCCCGCCTCATCCACCCGCGCGTCGAGCCGGAGATCGCCTACCTGATCGGGCGCGAGGTCCGCTCGCCCGCCGAGGTCGAGTCGGCCGTGGCGGGCGTCGCGGTCGGGTTCGAGGTGCTCGACTCCCGCTACCGGGACTTCAGGTTCACCCTCCCCGACGTGATCGCCGACAACGCGTCGGCGGCGCGGTTCGGGTACGGGGCCTGGCACCCGCCGCGCGACCTGTCCAACGCCGGGCTGCTGATGGAGATCGACGGGCGCCCGGTGCAGGCGGGCTCGTCCGCCGCGATCCTCGGCGACCCGGCGCGGTCGCTGCGCGCGGCGGCGCGGCTCGCGCTCGGCGCCGGGATCGCGCTCGAACCCGGCTGGGTCGTCCTCGCCGGCGCCGCGACGGCCGCCGTCCCCCTGCCGAAGGACGCGCACGTCCGCGTCACCGGTGCGGGGCTCGGCAGCGTCGAGGTGACCACGTGACGGGCGACGCCTTCCTCGTCACCGGCAAGGCCCCGCCGCGAGGACGGTTCCCGCACGTCAAACGGGCCGGCGACTTCGTGTTCGTGTCCGGGACGAGTTCGCGCCGCCCGGACGGGACGTTCGCCGGGGCGAGCGCCGACCCGATGGGCGTCACCGACCTCGACATCCGGGCGCAGACCCGCGCCGTCATCGAGAACATTCGCGACCTCCTCGGCGCCGCCGGCGCGGACCTGCGCGACATCGTCAGCATCACGACCTACCTGGTGAGCATGAACGACTTCGGCGGATACAACGAGGTCTACGGCGAGTACTTCGACGAGACCGGCCCGGCCCGCACGACCGTCGCCGTCCACCAGCTCCCGCACCCGCACCTGCTCATCGAGATCTCGTGCGTCGCCCACGTTCCCCGCACCGGAAAGGACGCCGGAGCATGACCCTGCCGCAGCTGTCGTTCGGACGGCCGTTCAACTTCGATTCCTGGATCGACGAGCACCGAGACCTGCTGAAGCCGCCGGTCGGCAACGTCCAGGTGTTCGACGAGGCCGGGCTGATCATCATGGTCGTCGGCGGCCCCAACCAGCGCACCGACTTCCACGACGACCCGACCGAGGAGTTCTTCTACCAGCTCAAGGGCAACATGGTGCTGCGCGTCATGGAAGAGGAGGGCCGCCCGCCGACCGATCTGCAGATCAACGAGGGCGACGTCTTCCTGCTGCCGCCGCACGTCCGGCACTCGCCGCAGCGGCCCGAGGCCGGGTCCATCGGGCTCGTCGTGGAGATCCCGCGGCCGGAGGGGCTCACGGAGGCGTTCGAGTGGTACTGCCCCGAGTGCCACCACCTCGTCCACCGCGCCGAACTCCAGGTCCGCTCGATCGTGGACGACCTCCCGCCCGCCTTCGAGGGCTTCTACGCCGGCGACCGCAAGTGCCCGAACTGCGGGGCGGTCCACCCCGGCCGCAAGTGGCCGCAGACCATGACCCCGACCACCGCTCCCCGGGTCTGACGGAGGCTCCGTGACCGTCATCGACGTCCACGCCCATGTCTTCCCGCGGATCAGCCGCGCCGAGGGCCGCGTCCTCGCCGACGACGGGCAGCCGTGGCTGCGCGTCGACGGCGGCGGCGGCATGATGATGTGCGGGGGCGAGGAGTACCGTCCGGTCGGCGAGGCCCTCTGGGACCCCGCCCGCCGCGTCGCCGACATGGACGCGGCGGGCGTGGACGTCCAGGCCGTCTCCTCCACCCCGCTGATGTTCGGGTACGCCGCCGAGCCGTCCCGCGCCGCCGACTGGTGCGAGCTCGTGAACGAGCGCATCCTCGACCTCTGCGGGCAGGCGCCCGACCGGCTGCTGCCGCTCTGCCAGGTGCCGCTGCAGGACCCGGCGCTCGCCTGCGAGGTCGCGACGCGCGCGGCCGCGGCCGGGCACCGCGGCGTCCACATCGGCAACCACGTCGGCGACCGCAACCTCGACGACGACGGCATCACCGCGTTCCTCGCGCACTGCGCCGGGCTCGGCCTGCCCGTGCTGGCGCACCCGTGGGACATGCTCGGCGCGGACCGGATGCGCGGCCACATGCTGCCGTGGCTGTCCGGGATGCCCGCCGAGACGCAGCTGAGCATCCTCGGGCTGATGCTGTCCGGCGCGTTCGAGCGGATCCCGGCGTCGCTGCGGCTGTGCTTCTGCCACGGCGGCGGCAGCTTCGCGTTCCTGCTCGGACGGGCCGACAACGCCTGGCACCGGCGCGACATCGTCCGCGCCGACTCGCCGCGCCCGCCGTCGGAGTACACCGACCGGTTCCACGTCGACTCCGCCGTGTTCGACCCGCGCGCCCTCCGGCTCCTCGTGGACGTGATGGGTCCCGAGCGCGTCATGCTCGGCACCGACTACCCGTTCCCGCTCGGCGAGCAGGAGCCGGGCGCGACGATCCGGGCGTGCCCCGGGCTGGACGACGCCGACCGCGCGCGGCTGCTCGGCGGCAACGCGGAGGCGTTCTTCGCGCCCGCGCAGGAACTCGTGACCACCGAAGGAATGGCCCAGTGAACCCGCAAGACCCGGCGAGCCCGCACGACCTGGCGAGCATGCACGACCCGGCGAGCCTGGAAGCGCGGGCGCGGCGGCTCGACGAGACCGACCCGCTGCCCGCGCTGCGCGGCGAGTTCCTCATCCCGCCCGCACCCGGCGGGACGCACGAGGAGGCCGCGTACTTCGCCGGCAACTCCCTCGGCCTCCAGCCGAGGAGCGTGGCGGGACTGCTGCGCGAGGAACTGGACGACTGGGCGCGGCTCGCCGTCGAGGGCCACACGCAGGCCCGCCGCCCATGGGCGGACTACCACGAACTGCTCCGCGAGCCCGCCGCCCGGCTCGTCGGCGCGCGGCCGCACGAGGTCGTCGCGATGAACTCGCTCACCGTCAACCTGCACCTGATGATGGCGAGCTTCTACCGGCCCGCCGGGACGCGCACCCGCATCGTCATCGAGGACGCCGCGTTCCCGTCCGACTCCTACGCGGTCGCCAGCCAGGCCGTCCACCACGGGCTGGACCCCGCCGCGACGGTCGTGCGGCTGAAGCCCCGCCCCGGCGAGGACAACCTGCGCACCGAGGACGTCGTCGGCTTCCTCGAACGCGAGGGCGGCACGGTCGCGCTCCTCATGCTCGGCGGCGTCAACTACCTGACCGGCCAGCTCATGGACATGCCCGCGATCACCAAGGCGGGCCGCGCCGCCGGCGCCGTCGTCGGCTGGGACCTCGCGCACGCCGCCGGGAACGTCCCGCTGCGGCTGCACGACTGGGACGTCGACTTCGCCGCCTGGTGCACCTACAAGTACCTGAACTCCGGTCCGGGAGCGGTCGCCGGCTGCTTCGTGCACGAGCGGCACGTCCGGGACGCCTCCGTGCCGAAGCTGTCCGGCTGGTGGGGGACCGACCCGTCCGTCCGGTTCCGGATGGACCCCGACATCGCCCCGCCCCCGTCGGCCGACGCCTGGCAGCTGTCCAACCCGCCCGTCCTCGCGCTCGCGCCCGTCCTCGCGTCCCTGGAGATCTTCGACCGGGTCGGGATGGACGCGCTGCGCGCCAGGAGCGAGCGCCTCACCGGCTACCTGGCCTCGCGGCTCGCCCCGATCGGCGGAGTGCAGATCATCACCCCGGCCGACCCGGCGGCGCGCGGCAGCCAGCTGTCGCTGCGGGTGGCGGACGCGGGCGGGCTCGTCCGGCGGCTCGCGCGAACCCACGGCGTGATCGCCGACGCCCGCGAACCCGACGTCGTCCGGCTCGCGCCCGTCCCGCTGTACTGCACGTTCCACGACTGCCACCGCGCCGCCGAGGCACTGGGGGATCTTGTTTAGGTGTGTCGGTGCATGAGGCGGTTCGACATCGGGTAGGTTCTTGGGCGTTGCACGATGGCGCCCGGCCCGGCCGGCCGGACGCCAGGCAGTCTCGAAACGTTTTCTCCGGGCGACCGGCGGGCGTGAGATGAGTCCGCTGCAGCCCGGTCCGCCGCCCGGCGGCCCGGTGAGTTCTACCCGGAAGGGGAACACCATGGCCGAAGGCACCGTGAAGTGGTTCAACGCCGAAAAGGGCTTCGGGTTCATCGCGCCCGACGGCGGCGGCCCGGACGTGTTCGTCCACTACTCGGCGATCACCACCAACGGGTACCGCAGCCTGGACGAGAACCAGCGCGTCGGCTTCGAGATCACGCAGGGCCAGAAGGGCCCGCAGGCCGAGGGCGTCTACCCGCTCTAAGGCACTGATCTGACCCACGTCAGGCCGGGGACGCTCGCCGTCCCCGGCCTTTCGCGTCACTCCCTGGGCAGGCGCTCGCCCGCGCGCAGGCGGTCGAGACCGAGCCAGATGAACTCCACCGCCATCTGCTCGGCGCGCTCGCGCGGCGTGTCGGGGTGCTCCAGCCACCACGACACCATCGACAGCATCGACCCGTACATGAGCGGGACGAGCAGCCGGGCGCGGTGCTCGTTGACCTCCAGCGCGGCCTGGGACAGCGCCGGGTCGGCGCGGCGGCGGCGCAGCAGCAGGTCGGCGAACGCGGTGCCGAGCCGGTCGCGCAGCTCCCGCAGCTCCAGCCCCACCTCCGGCTTGTCGAGATGCCGGACGACCAGCGCCCACGCGTCCGGCTCCGCGGTGGCGTAGTCGAACAGGACCCGGATCATCGCGCGGATGCCGTCCGCCGACCCGTGCGCGGCGAGCACGGCCTCGTTCAGCCGGCCGGTGAGCTCGCCGACGATCGCCTCGGTCACCTCGGCGAACAGCTCCTCCTTGGACGAGAAGTGCTGGTACAGCAGCGCCTTGGACACCCGCGCCGCGGCCGCCACGTGCTCCATCTGGGTCAGGTGGTAGCCGCGCCGGCCGAACTCGGCGAGCGCCACCTGGAGCAGCTGCTCGCGCCGCCGGGCGTGGGGCATCCGCCGCCGCACGCCCGCCTCGCCCGTGTCGCCGATCATTTGCCGAGGTACCCGCCCAGCTCGGCGCGGGCCACGGACCGCACGTGCACCTCGTCCGGGCCGTCCGCGAGGCGCAGGGTGCGCAGGCCCGCCCACATCGCGGCGAGCGGCGTGTCGTCGCTGACGCCGGCCCCGCCGTGCACCTGGATCGCCTTGTCGACGACGTCCAGCGCGACGCGCGGCGCGATCACCTTGATCGCCGCGATCTCGGACCGGGCGGCCTGCACGCCGTGCTCGTCGATCAGCCAGGCCGTCTTCAGGCAGAGCAGGCGGGCCTGCTCGATCGCCATCCGCGACTCGGCGATCTGCTGGCGGACCACCCCCTGCCGGGCGAGCGGGCCGCCGAACGCCACGCGGGACACCGCGCGCTCGCACATCAGCTCCAGCGCCCGCTCGGCCATCCCGATGGCGCGCATGCAGTGGTGGATGCGGCCCGGGCCGAGCCGGGCCTGCGCGATCGCGAAGCCGCCGCCCTCCTCGCCGACGAGGTTCTCCACCGGGACGCGGACGTCGGTGAAGACGATCTCGCAGTGGCCGTGCTGGTCCTGGTAGCCGAACACGGGCAGCGACCGGACGACCTCCACGCCGGGCGTGTCGAACGGCACCAGCACCATCGACTGCTGCTGGTAGGGGTGCCCGTCCGGGTCGGTCTTGCCCATCAGGATCATGACCTTGCAGCGCGGGTCGGCGGCGCCGCTCGTCCACCACTTGCGGCCGTTGATGACGTAGTGGTCGCCGTCCCGCTCGATGCGGGTGGAGATGTTGGTGGCGTCGGAGCTCGCGACGTCCGGCTCCGTCATGGCGAACGCGCTGCGGATCTCGCCGTCCAGCAGCGGCCTCAGCCACCTCTCCTTCTGCTCGGGCGTGCCGAACAGGTACAGGACCTCCATGTTGCCGGTGTCCGGGGCCGCGCAGTTGGTGGCCTCGGGCGCGAGGCTCGGGGAGCGGCCCGTCACCTCGGCGAGGGACGCGTAGTCGGTGACCGACAGGCCGTGTGCCGGGTCCTCGCTGCCGGGTAGGAACAGGTTCCACAGGCCGCGCTCGCGGGCCTCGACCTTGAGGTCCTCGACGACCTGGGGGACGGTGTGCTCGCGGCCCGCCGCGCGCAGCTCCGCCCGCTGGGCGGCGTAGACCGGCTCCGCCGGGTAGACGTGGGAGTCCATGAAGTCCTGGAGGCGGCCGAGATGCTCCCGGGCCCGCTCGCTCAAACCGAAGTCCATTCCGCTAGAGTAACTGACCAGTCAGTTACTTCGGGAGGGAGTCCCATGGCAGCCTTCGAAGGCACCGGCAAGGTCGCGCTGATCACGGGAGGATCCAACGGCATCGGGGCCGCGGTGGCGCGCCGGCTGGCCCGCGATGGCGCCCGGGTCGTCCTCGCCGACGTCGACGCGGACGCCGGCACCGAGCTCGCGAAGGAGCTGGACGGGGCGTTCGTCCGCTGCGACGTGCGCGAGCCCGCCGACAGCGAGGCCGCGGTCGCCGCCGCCGTCGAGCGCTTCGGCGGCCTGGACGTCGCGTTCCTCAACGCCGGCGTCGCCGGCGGCGGGGGAGTGGGCGACGACTTCGACCTCGCGGCCTACCGGCGGGCCATGGGCATCAACCTCGACGGCGTCGTGTTCGGCGCGCACGCCGCACTGCCCGCGCTGCGCGCCCGCGGCGGCGGCGACATCATCGCCACCGCCAGCATGGCGGCGCTCACCGCGACGCCGTTCGACCCCGTCTACGGCGCCAACAAGGCGGCCGTCGTCGGGCTCGTCCGCGCCCTGGGCCCGACCTACGCCGAGGAGGGGATCCGGGTGAACGCCCTCTGCCCGTCCTTCGCCGACACCGACATCCTCGTCCCGCTGAAAGGGCACCTGCAGGAGACCGGCTTCCCGATCCTGAACGTGGACGCCGTCGTCGAGGCGTTCATGCGGATCCTGGACGCCGACGGCGTGGGGGAGGCCTGGTACGTCGTGCCGGGCCGCCCGTCCGAGCCGTTCAAGTTCCGCGGCGTCCCCGGCCCCCGCTGAGCCGTCCGCCCGAGACCGACAGGAGAGACATGCGCGCGATCCAGATCACCCAGTTCGGCGGGCCGGAGGTCCTTACCGTCACCGAGCTGCCCGAGCCGGCCGCCGGGCCCGGGCACCTGCTCGTCGACGTCTCGCGGGCCGGCGTCAACTACGCCGACACCCACCAGGCGGAGAACAGCTACCTGTCGGCCTCCACGCTGCCGATGGTGCCGGGCGGCGAGGTCGTCGGCACCACCGCGGACGGCCGTCGCGTCGTCGCGCTCGTCGGCACCGGCGGCTACGCCGAGAAGGCCGTCGCGTCGGAGGCGCTGGCCTGGAACGTCCCGGACGCCATCGACGACGTCACCGCCCTCGGCATGATCGTGCAAGGCGCGTCCGCGTGGGTGCTGCTGCGGCGCAGCGTCCACCTCGCGCCGGGCGAGTCCGTCGTCGTGCACGCCGCCGCGGGCGGGGTCGGGACGCTCGCCGTCCAGCTCGCCAAGGCGTGGGGCGCCGGGCGGGTCATCGCCACCGCCTCGTCCGAGGAGAAGCGCGCGCTCGCCCTCGACCTCGGCGCCGACGTCGCGATCGACGCGAACGAGCCCGACCTCAGGGAAGCGCTGATCGACGCCAACGGCGGCCGGCGCGTCGACACCGTCCTGGAGATGACCGGCGGGACCGTCACCGACCAGAGCCTGCGCGCCCTCGCCCCGTTCGGCCGCCTCGCCTTCTACGGGATGGCCTCGCGCAAGGAGCCCTCGCCCGTGCGCCCCGCCACGCTGATGGCGCATTCCACCACGATCTCCGGGATGTGGCTGGCGCACGTCTTCCAGCTCCCCGGCGACGTGATGCGCACCGCGCTGGACGAGCTGTTCGGCCTCGCCGCGGACGGCCGGCTCCGCGTGATCGGCGGCGGAGAGTACGGGCTGACCGAGGCCGCGCGCGCACACGAGGACCTGCGGGCACGCCGGACCACCGGCAAGCTCGTCCTGGACCCGTCCCGCTAGCCGACGAGCCCGTTCTCGTAAGCGTAGACGACGGCCTGGGTGCGGTCGCGCAGCGCCAGCTTGGTCAGCACGTGCCCGACATGCGTCTTGATCGTCTGCTCGGCCAGCACCAGCTCGGCGGCGATCTCGGCGTTGGACAGGCCGCGCGCCATGAGCCGCAGCACGTCCAGCTCGCGCGGCGTCAGCCCCGCGGTCGCGTTCGGGCTCGGCCGCTGGTGCCGGCGCCGGCGCGCGAAGTCGCCGATCAGCCGCCGGGTGATGGACGGGGCGAGCAGCGCGTCGCCCGCCGCGACGACCCGCACCCCGTTCACGAGGTCCGCCGCCGACGCGTCCTTCAGCAGGAATCCGCTGGCGCCCGCGCCGAGCGCCTCGTAGACGTACTCGTCCAGGTCGAACGTCGTGAGGACGAGCACCTTCGGCCGCGCCCCCGCCGAGTCGGCGTCCGGGTCGGGCTCGCCGACCAGCTCGGCGGTGGCGGCGAGGCCGTCCATCTCCGGCATCCGGATGTCCATCACGATCACGTCCGGGTCGAGCCGGCGGCCCATCTCCACGGCCTCCCGGCCGTTGCCCGCCTGCCCGACCACCTCGATGCCGGGGTCGGAGGACAGCAGCGCCGCGAGCCCGTCGCGGATCATCACCTGGTCGTCGGCTATCAGCACCCGAATCG
The DNA here is from genome assembly GCF_041463665.1 of Actinomadura chokoriensis. GTDB lineage: Bacteria > Actinomycetota > Actinomycetes > Streptosporangiales > Streptosporangiaceae > Spirillospora > Spirillospora chokoriensis_A. Next base: position 76,900 of record NZ_JAXCEJ010000024.1, on the reverse strand, counting down.
TCACGAAGCCAACCCTACGGCGACGAAGATCAGTCCACCTCTCCGTAGGGCAACTCGGCGCCGACCGACCAGCCGGCGTCGCGCGGCCCGGCGTCGAGGCGGCCGCCCAGCATCGTGACGCGCTCGCGCATCCCGACCAGGCCGTGGCCGCCGCCCTGCGACTCCTCCGGCGTGCTGCGGGCCCCGTCGTCGGTGACCGACACCGCCAGCGCCTCGGGCCCGTACCTCACCTCGACGTGCACCCGGGAGCCCGGCGCGTACCGGGACGCGTTGCTCAGCGACTCCTGCACGATCCGGTACGCCGAAAGGTCCACCCCCGCGTTCAGCGGACGCGGCACGCCGGTCACGACGGTCGCCACCGACAGCCCGGAGCGGCGGGCGGCGGCGACCAGGTCGTCCAGCCGCTCCAGGCCGGGCTGCGGGGCCCGCTCGGCGCTCTCGTCGTCCGCGCGCAGCAGCCCCACGACGCGGCGCGTCTCGGTCAGCGCCTCGCGCGCCGCGTCCCGCACCACCCCGAACGTCTGCCGCGCGGCGTCCGGCAGATCGGGGATCTTGTAGGGGGCCGCCTCCGCCTGCATCGCGATCACCGACATGTGGTGCGCGACGACGTCGTGCAGCTCGCGGGCGATGCGGGCGCGCTCCTCCAGCACCGCCTGCCGGGCCAGGTCCTGCCGGTGCTGCTCCTCGCGCCGGCGCAGCTCCTCCACCGCCGAGTGGCGCCCGCCGACCGCGTCCCCGAACGTCAGCGCGACCACCGCGATCCCCGCGAGGATCATGCCGAACCAGCCGGGCATGCCGAACAGCACGGCGGGCACCAGCACCCCGGCGGTCGTCACCGCGCCCACGCCCACGGTGGTCTGCCGGTCCGAGCCGACACCGGTGAAGAACAGGACGACGACCAGCGCCAGGATCGCCGTGACCGGCCACGGCATGAACCCCGCGCCGTGCCGGACGAAGACCGTGAGCAGCAGGCCGGCCGCCGCGACCCGCCAGGCGGCCAGCGGCCACCGGGCCGCGAAGATCAGCGGGGTCGCCTGCAGCACGCCGAGCGGCCAGGCCAGCCCGGTCGCGACGTGGTACTGCTGGATCGCGATGGCGATGGAACCCGCGGTGAAGCCGATCGTCAGCGCGGCGAGCAGCGCCAGGATCGGCAGGCGCAGCGCCGGACGCCCCGGCAGCAGGGTGACGGGCGGGCCGTCCCGGCCGGGCAGGAGGGCGGCGCGGACCCCGGCGAGCAGCCGCGTCCGGCCCGCGGACGCGAAGCGGTCTGGTTCGTTCATTTGTCCTGGAGCCTAGGACCCGCGGCGCCGGGACGGCCTGCCCCGGGGGAGGGAGATCCGACCCGCCCCCTCGGGTATCACCCGTGAGCAGGGCGATCGCCCCCCGGCCGGCGGCCGGGCGCCGGCCCGCGCGCGGCGAGGCGATCTTGCGGCGACCGGCGCGGGGGCGGAGACTGCGGGAATGACCGACCTGAGCCATCCGATATTCGCCCGGCTCTATCCGCGCCTGGACGCGGGCTGCGCGAAGGTGGGCGGCGCCGCCCACCGCGCCGAGCTGCTCGCCGGGGCGTCCGGCCGCGTGCTGGAGGTGGGCGCCGGATACGGGGCCAACTTCGCGCACTACCCGCCGGAGGTCACCGAGGTGGTCGCCATCGAACCCGAGCCGCGGCTGCGCGCCAGGGCCGACCACGAGGCCGGCCGCGCCCCCGTCCCCGTCACGGTGCGTCCCGGCGTCGCCGAGGACCTCGACCTGGACGACGCATCCTTCGACGTCGCGGTGGCCTCGCTCGTGCTGTGCTCTGTGCGCGACCCCGTCCGCGTCCTGACCGAGCTGCGGCGCGTCCTCAGACCGGGCGGCGAGCTGCGCTACTACGAGCACGTCCGGGGGACCACGCCGGGGAAGGTGCGGTTCCAGCGGTACGCCGACGTGCTGTGGCCCTTCTTCGCCGCCGGCTGCCACGTGTCCCGGCCGACGCAGGAGTGGATCGCCGGATCGGGCTTCAGCGTGCGGGCGGAGCGGCGCTTCGAGTTCCCGGCCCCCGGCCGGGGAAACCCCGCCTCACCGCACGTTCTCGGGGTCGCCGTCCGCGACTGAGCGACGGCAAGGGCGCGCATAAGGTCCGTTTCGCGGGGAAGATCAGGGCCCATGACGACCTCGGGCAGCCAGCCGCGACCATTGGACGGCCAGGAGAGTGACGCGCCCTCGCACACGACGGCCACGGCCGTGCTGCTCGCCGGCGCCGCGGCCCTCGGCGGCTTCCTGTTCGGCTACGACTCCTCGGTGATCAACGGGACGGTCGACGCGCTCAAGGACCAGTTCGGGCTGAGCGGCTTCGTGGTCGGCTTCGTCGTGTCCGCCGCGCTGCTCGGCTGCGCGGTCGGCGCCTGGTTCGCCGGTCCGCTCGGCGACCGGATCGGCCGCGTCAAGGTCATGCTGGTCGCCTCGGTGCTGTTCGTGATCAGCTCGCTCGGCTCGGCGCTGGCCTTCAACGCGATCGACCTGACCGCCTGGCGGCTGGTCGGCGGCCTCGCCATCGGCGCCGCGTCCGTGATCGCACCCGCCTACATCGCCGAGATCGCGCCCGCCGGGCTGCGCGGCCGGCTCGGCTCGCTCCAGCAGATGGCGATCGTCCTCGGCATCTTCGCGGCCCTCGTCGTCGACTACGTCATCGCCCGCGTCTCCGACGGCGGCGCCTCCGGAACGTTCCCCTGGGGCGGGCACGCGTGGCGGTGGATGTTCGCCAGCGCCGTCGTGCCCGCCGTCCTGTACGGAGTGATCGCCACGACGATCCCCGAGTCGCCCCGCTACCTGGTGAAGAAGCACCAGACGGCCCGCGCCCGGGAGGTGCTCGGGCGGGTCCTCGGCGGCGGCGACGTGGACGGCAAGATCAAGGAGATCGTCCGGTCGATCGCCGAGGACCGGCCCGTCCGGCTGGGGGACCTGCGCGGGAACCGGTTCGGCCTGCTCCCGATCGTCTGGGCCGGCATCCTGCTGTCGGTCTTCCAGCAGTTCGTCGGCATCAATGTGATCTTCTACTACTCGTCCTCGCTGTGGCAGGCGGTCGGGTTCTCCGAGAACGACGCGATGCTCACCTCGGTGATCAACTCGCTGGTGAACGTCGCCTTCACCCTGGTCGCCATCGCGCTCGTCGACCGGATCGGACGCCGCCCGCTGCTGCTCGCCGGCGCCGCCGGCATGGCGGTCTCCCTCGGCACCCTCACCGCCTGCTTCGCCACCGCCCCCGTGGTGGACGGGAAGCCGCACCTCGCGGGAGTCGCCGGCCCCGTCGCGCTCGTCGCCGCCAACGTCTTCGTCGCCTCGTTCGCCGCGACCTGGGGGCCGGTCGTCTGGGTGATGCTCGGCGAGATGTTCAACAACTTCATCCGGGCCTCCGCGCTCGCCGTCGCCGCCGCCGCGCAGTGGATCGCCAACTGGGTGGTCACCACCACCTTCCCCGGCATCTCGGGCTTCTCGCTCGGCCTGGCCTACGGCATCTACACGCTGTTCTCCGTGCTCGCGTTCCTGTTCGTGTTCCGCGCGGTGCCCGAAACGAAGGGACGCGAGCTGGAGGACATGGACCAGCTCGCCTCCCCGAGGGTGCGCGCTTGACCGGGCACGTCTCCGCTCGCGTCGGCTACAGTGGGGGCATGCCGCACGTGTCCATCGAGACGACGACGCCGGGTCACTCCCGGCGCTACGGCGGCATGTCCTGACATTGCACGCGGATAGGGCCCCGGGAGCGATCCCCGGGGCCCTTCCGCTTTCGGGGACCGCCTCCCGCCCTCCACGGCGAACCCGACGAGAGGAGCGTCCGATGGAACCGGATGCGTCCGGGGGAGACCCCGAGTCGATAGCATCGGAACCCGCTGATCCCAGACCGCAATCGCGAGGAGTACCCGTGTCCACCGTGTCCGAACTGCGCATCTCCCTCGACGGCGGCGAGCGGGCGGTCCCGGCGGGCACCACCGCGGGCGAGGCCCTCGCCGCCGACGGCCGCACCGTGATCGCCGCCCGCGTCAACGGCGAGCTGCGCGACCTCGCCGGGGAGCTGCGCGACGGCGACGCCGTCGAGCCGGTCGAGATCGGCTCCGACGACGGCCGGGCGATCATGCGGCACTCCGCCGCGCACGTGTTGGCGCAGGCCGTCCAGGAGCTGTTCCCCGAGGCGAAGCTCGGCATCGGCCCGCCGGTGGAGAACGGCTTCTACTACGACTTCGACGTCGCCGAGCCGTTCACCCCCGACGACCTCAAGCGCATCGAGAAGCGGATGCGCGAGATCGTCAAGCAGGGCCAGCGGTTCTCCCGGCGGCCCGTCTCCGACGACGCCGCCCGCGCCGAGCTCGCCGCCGAGCCCTACAAGCTGGAGCTGATCGGCCTGAAGGGCTCCGGCCCCGTCGAGGACGCCGCGGACGGCGCGAGCGTCGAGGTCGGCGGCGGCGAGCTGACCATCTACGACAACCTCGACGCCAAGTCCGGCGAGCCGCGCTGGAAGGACCTGTGCCGCGGCCCGCACCTGCCGTCCACCCGCGTCATCCCCGCGTTCAAGCTGATGCGCACCGGCGGCGCCTACTGGCGCGGCAGCGAGAAGAACCCGCAGCTCCAGCGGATCTACGGCACCGCGTGGGAGTCCCGCGACAGGCAGGACGAGTACCTGCGGTTCCTGGAGGAGGCCGAGAAGCGCGACCACCGCCGCCTCGGCGCCGAGCTCGACCTGTTCTCCTTCCCGAACGAGATCGGCAGCGGCCTCGCCGTCTTCCACCCGAAGGGCGGCGCCGTCCGCAAGGTGATGGAGGACTACTCGCGCCGCCGGCACGAGGAGGAGGGGTACGAGTTCGTCAACACCCCGCACATCACCAAGGGCCACCTGTTCGAGACCTCCGGGCACCTCGGCTGGTACAAGGACGACATGTTCCCGGCCATGGAGGTCGACGGCGGCGACTACTACCTCAAGCCGATGAACTGCCCGATGCACAACCTGATCTTCCGGGCGCGGGGCCGGTCCTACCGGGAGCTGCCGCTGCGGCTGTTCGAGTTCGGGTCGGTGTACCGGTACGAGAAGTCGGGCGTGGTCCACGGCCTCACCCGCGTCCGCGGCATGACCCAGGACGACGCGCACATCTACTGCACCGAGGACCAGATGGGCGAGGAGATCAAGCGGCTCCTCGACTTCGTCCTCGGCCTGCTGCGCGACTACGGGCTGAACGAGTTCTACCTGGAGCTGTCCACCCGCGACGAATCCGACAAGTTCATCGGCTCGGACGAGATGTGGGAGAAGGCGACCGCCGCGCTGCGGGAGGCCGCCGACTCCACCGGCCTCGACCTCGTCCCCGACCCGGGCGGCGCGGCGTTCTACGGCCCGAAGATCTCCGTCCAGGCCAAGGACGCGATCGGCCGCACCTGGCAGCTGTCCACCATCCAGGTCGACCCGAACCAGCCGGAGCGGTTCGGCCTGGAGTACCAGGCGGCGGACGGCACCCGGCAGCGGCCCATGATGCTGCACCGGGCGCTGTTCGGGTCGATCGAGCGGTTCTTCGGCGTCCTGCTGGAGCACTACGCGGGCGCGATGCCGCCGTGGCTCGCGCCGGTGCAGGCCGTCGGCATCCCGATCGGCGACGCCCACGTCCCGCACCTGGAGAAGGTCGCGGCGAAGCTGCGCGAGCACGGCATCCGCGTCGAGGTCGACACCTCCTCCGACCGGATGCAGAAGAAGATCCGCAACGCGCAGAAGCAGAAGATCCCCTACATGCTGCTGGCGGGCGACGACGACGTGGCCAAGGACGCCGTGTCGTTCCGCTACCGCAGCGGCGAGCAGAAGAACGGCGTCCCGATCGGCGAGGCGGTCGACGAGATCGTCAAAGCCGTCGAGGCCCGCGTCCAGATCTGAGCCGGGCCGGCCGCGCCCGCCCCGCGCGGGCGCGGCCCCGGCGCGGTGACGGCGGGGTGAGCGCCGCCCGGAGTTGGTAGCCTCGTCGCTCACGTGCCACGACGGGGAGTCAGCGGAGATGAAGTCCAGGAGGCCTGCGCGGCGAGGTCGGCGGGCTCGGCTCTGGGGCCGGATCGCCGGCTACGGCGGGACCCTGCTGCTCGTCGCCGCCGCCGTCATCGTGCTCCTCGTCCCGCTGCTGGACGGCGGGAAGAAGGGCGCGACCGGAGCGGAGGGGACGGCGGACCCGTCCGCGTCGTCCCCGCCCGGGCAGGGCGGCGTCCCCGGCGTCCCAGGCGGCTACGCGACCCCGACCAACCCCGTGCCGCAGCAGAACGACAGCGGCCGGCCGTATCCGGGCGGGCAGAACGGCGGCGGGTCCGGCGGGCAGGGCGGCGGCCCGCAGATCCCGACGCAGAACGGCGGCGGCTCCGCTGGGGGCCAGTGCCCGGACGGCACGGCGTTCTACCGCGCCACGGCCAAGGGCGTGGACGTGCTCGTCACCGTCTCCGCCAGCGGCCTGATCCGGGTGGAACTCCTCCTGCCGGGCGGGTCCCCCAAGTCGCAGCAGGCGAGCGCGAGCGCGGGCCGGCCGCAGACCTTCCACTTCACGGGCGTCTCGCCGCGCCTGGTCGAACGCGTCAAGGTCACCACGGTGTCCGTCGGCGGCGGCATGCAGAGCTGTTACGCACGGGCCGTCTGACCCGGCCCGCTCTGACCCGGCCCGCTCTGACCTGCCCCGTCATGACCCGTCCCGCTCATCCCGCTGCGGGGCCGGGGCGGCGCGGAGCGCAGGCGGACGTCACCCACGGACACGTTGACCGCGGCGACCCGCACGCCGAGCATCAGGCCCGTCACCCGCGCCACGTTCTCCTGCACGGCGTGGGCCACGTCCTTGATCACGCTGCCGTACTCGACCGCGATGGCGAGGTGGATCGTGACATCGTCCTTGTCCACGGCGACGCGGGTACCGGCGGGGGCCGGTCCGACGACCCCGGCCACCTCCAGTGCGGCGAGGGCGGCGATCTTCTCCAGGACCGCGTCCTCGATCGTGATGCGGCCCTCCACCCGCACGGTGACGTCACCGGGGGAGCCGTGCAGCGTCATCGGCACCGCCCCGGCCCCGGACGCGGTCGGCGCCGTGAGGGGTGTCGTTCCCGGCGACGGCGACGGCGACGGCGACGGCGCCGTCCCGCCCTGCCCCGATCCCGGCTGCCCCGTTCCCGGCTGCCCCGTTCCCGGCTGCCCCGTTCCCGGCTGCCCCGTTCCCGGCCGCCCGGGCAGCCCGGGGAGGTACGGGATGGACCCGGGGTCCGGCCTCGGCTCGCCGCCCTCGCTCCGCCGCTTGTCGAGCCCCGTCATGATCGCTCCCCACGGTTCGGTTGGATGACCATGGTGGCGGAGTCACCCCGAAACGTCACGCGTGGACGGGGCCTGCGGGCGCGTCCCGGAAGGGATCCCGGCTACAGCCCCGCCCGCTTTCCTCTCTATGCTGCTGGTCAGGCCGTGAACAAAGGAGACCGCCGCCTTGACCGCAGAGCCGGAGGAGTCCGTGGTGCAGCAGGGGCGCGAGGACGCGTCCGGGGCCGGCGCGGGGAACGCGCGCCCGCCCCGCTTCGAGGAGGAGGGAGGCGGCGCGGGCACGCCCGACAACTTCCAGCGGCTCTGGACCCCGCACCGGATGGCCTACATCAAGGGGGAGGGCAAGCCGACGGGCGCCGGGTCGGAGGACGGCTGCCCGTTCTGCGAGATCCCGAAGATGAGCGACGAGGAGGGTCTCGTCGTGGCCCGCGGCGAGTCGGTGTTCACGGTGCTGAACCTCTACCCGTACAACTCCGGGCACCTGATGGTCGTCCCGTACCGGCACGTCGCCGACTACGCCGACCTGGAGGAGTCGGAGTACGTGGAGCTGGCGACCTTCACCCGGCGCGCCCTCGGCGCGCTGCGCAAGTGCAGCGGCGCGCAGGGCTTCAACGTCGGCATGAACCTCGGCCTCGTCGCGGGCGCCGGCATCGCGGCGCACCTGCACCAGCACATCGTCCCGCGCTGGGGCGGCGACACCAATTTCATGCCGGTCGTCGGGCACACCCGGGTGCTGCCCCAGTTGCTGCGCGACACCCGCCAGATGCTCGCCGACGCATGGCCGCACGAAGCATGACCGGGCACGGCGGGGGAGCGCGCCGTACCGCTCCTGACCGGGGCGTCGGGGGCCGTCCCCCGGTAAGGAGGAGAGCGTGAGCGGCTCGGAACGGCCGGTGCTGGTCTATGACGGCGACTGCGGCTTCTGCACGTCCTCGGTGCGGTTCCTGGAACGGCACGTGCCCGTCCAGGCCACGGTCGTCGCCTTCCAGTTCGCCGACCTGGACGCCCTCGGCACCACGGCGGAGCGGGCGCAGCACGAGGTGCTGTGGATCGACCGCGACGGACGGGTCAGCGGCGGCGCGCAGGCCATCGGGCGGATGATGACCGCCGCCGGCGGCCTCTGGCGCGTCCCCGGGACGGTCATGCGGGTTCCGCCGGTCAGCTGGGCCGCCCACGCCGTGTACCGGCTGGTCGCGAGCAACCGGCACCGGATGCCGGGCGGGACGGCGGCGTGCATGCTGCCCCCCGACCGGCGTCCCGGCTCGCACACCTGACCCGGCTCAGGACGCAGCGGGTGCGGCCGCCTTCCCCGTCCCCGTCCCCGTCGGTGTCGCCGTCCCGCCGCGCAGGCGTTCGGGCAGCAGCCCCGTGAGCCGCTCCAGCGGCAGGAACGCCGCGAGCCAGATGGCGTGCGGCAGGAAGTGGATCGTCATCAGCGCGTAGGTGACGGCGTGGAAGCCCGCGAAGAACAGCACCAGCGCGTACAGCGGGCGCCCGCGCAGGAACAGCAGCGCGGGCGACAGCGCCTCCGCGACGAACATGAGCCACTGGCTGGCCTTCAGCATCACCGGATAGTCGATGAGGCTGCGCCCGAACGGCGTCCCGCGCCGGCTCAGCGCCCACTGGACGGTCGACCCGTTCGGCCACGCGGGGAACCCGCCGATGCGGATCTTCGCCCACGCGGAGAAGAAGTAGGCCGCGACCACCCCGATCTGGATGCCGCGCACCGACCACGCCGACGCCTCGCAGCGCCGGGCGTCGCCGATGCCCGCGCGTCCGACGCTCGGCAGGACGAACAGCGCCACGACCAGGGCGAGATGGTCATGGTCGACCTTGCCGTACGACATGCTGATCGAGACCCACCACAGGTACCCGCACGCCGCGAGGTAGCCGCTCGCGCGGGGCAGCACGCGACCGGTCGCCGCGACGAGGCCGGCCGCGATCGTCACCACCAGCAGCGTGTACATCGCCCACGGCGTGGGCGCGGGCAGGTGCAGCAGCCTGCCGACCAGCACCGGCTGGTAAAGGTCGGCGGGCAGCCGCGCGTGCGCCAGCGAGCTGCTGGTCAGCAGCAGCATGTCGAACGGCAGGAACACGTAGCCGAGGATCCGCAGCCAGGCGATCCGGGCGCGCGGCATCGGCCCGAACCACCAGCGGTCCCACGCGCTGCGGGCGGGCTCGGGCGCGTCCCCCGGCGGCCGGACGGGACGGGGCGCCTCCGGCGTCGCGGCGGCGGTCATCGCACGTCCCAGACAACGCGGTTCTGCCGCATGGTCGACACGACCTTGCCGTGCTTGAGCTTCTTGATCTCCTGCACCACATAGACCCTGGTCAGCCTGGGCTCGGACGGATGCAGCCTGCGCTGCCCGTCGGCGATCCCCTGCAGCAGCGACGGATCGCGGACGATGCGCGGCATCTGCCCCTCGATCTCGGCGCGTTTCATGCCCGTGCCGACGGCGTCGAAGGACAGCGCCACGTGCGTGCCCGCCGCGGTGTCGGCCTCCAGCCAGTACGAGCTGATCGCGCCGCCGTCGTCCTTCACCGAGAAGGCGAACTGCGTCATGGGCCCGAGGGGGAAGTCGTCGTTGCTCCCGTACGCGCTGGAGTAGCAGAGAGCGCCGACGACCGTGGCGCCCGCGAATGACCGCCAGAGCCGCGCGCGGGGCCCTAGCCGGAGGGGGGGTAGATCCACGCCGCAAGCCTAGAGCCCCGCCCCGCGGGCGCGGGCGGGGCTCCGGGCACGCGAGCGGGCCCGGCCCGGCTAGTCGTCTCTGGACTCGGCGGCGACCTTGTCGGCCAGGTGCGTCGGGAGCGGCTCGTAGCGCAGGAACGTGCGGCTGAACGTGCCGGTGCCCTGCGACATCGACCGCAGGTCGATCGCGTACCGGACGATCTCCAGCTGCGGCACCTCCGCCTTGATCATGGTGCGGCCGCCGGGCACCGCCTGGGAGCCGAGGACCCGGCCGCGCCGCGAGGTGAGGTCGGACATGATCGGCCCCACGTAGTCGTCGGCGATCAGCACGGCGACCTCGTCGACGGGTTCCAGCAGCAGGATCGGCACCTGCCCGGCCGCGTCCTTGAGCGCGAGCGCCCCGGCGGCCTGGAACGCCATGTCGGAGGAGTCGACCGAGTGCGCCTTGCCGTCGTGCAGCGTGACCTTGATGTCGACCAGCGGGTACCCGGCGGACACCCCGCGCGCCATCTGCTGCCGGACGCCCTTCTCGACCGACGGGATGAACTGCCGCGGCACCACCCCGCCCACGATCTTGTCGACGAACTCGAAGCCCTCGCCGGACGGCAGCGGCTCCACGTCGATGTGGCAGATGCCGTACTGGCCGTGCCCGCCGCTCTGCTTGACGTGCCGGCCGAGGCCCTTGGCCGTCCCGCCGAACGTCTCCCGCAGCGGGACGCGCAGGTCCACCCGGTCGACCTCGACGCCGTACCGGGTCCTGAGCCGGTCGATCAGCACGTCGGCGTGGGCCTCGCCCATGCACCACAGCACCAGCTGCCGCGTCTCGGCGTTGTTCTCCAGCCGCAGCGTCGGGTCCTCGGCGACGAGCCGGCCGAGCGCCTGGCTGAGCTTGTCGTCGTCGGCCTTGGACTTCGCCCTGATCGCGACCGGCAGCAGCGGGTCGGGCATCGACCAGGGCGCCATCAGCAGCGGCGCCGCGGGATCGGACAGGGTGTCGCCCGCCTCGGCGCGGCCGAGCTTCGCCACCGCGCAGATGTCGCCCGCGCCGCAGGACGACACGGTCCGCTGCGTCTTGCCCAGCGGGGACGTCAGCGCGCCGACCCGCTCGTCGACGTCGTGGTCCTCGTGGCCGCGGTCCTCCATGCCGTGCCCGGAGACGTGCACGGTGGCGTCGGGGCGCAGCGTTCCGGAGAACACCCGGACCAGCGAGATCCGCCCCACGTACGGGTCGGACGTGGTCTTGACGACCTCGGCGACCAGCGGGCCCGCCGGGTCGCAGGAGATCTCCTTCGGCGGCCCGCCGCTCACCGCCGTCACCGGGGGGATGCCGTGTTCGAGGGGAGAGGGGAACGCCTGCGTGATGATCTCCAGCAGCTCCAGCATGCCGACGACCGGACCGGGGTGGTCGCCGTGCGGCACCGACGTCGCGAGGACGGGGTAGAAGCTGCCGCGCGCCACCGCGGTCTCCAGGTCCTCGATGAGCGCCTTGACGTCGATGTCCTCACCGGACAGGTACCTGTCCATGAGGGTCTCGTCCTCGCTCTCCTGGATGATCCCCTCGATCAGCGACGCGCGCTGGTCGGCGATCTGCTCCAGGTACTCGGGGTCGGGTTCGCACTCGGTGCGCCTGCCGGTCGAGTAGTCGAGGCAGCGCTGCGACAGCAGCCCGATCAGGCCCTTCAGCCCGCCCTCCCCCGCGGCGGGGAAGTACAGCGGCGCGACGCCCTCGCCGAACACGTCCTGGCAGGTCATGACCACGTCGTCGTAGTCGCCGCGCTGCTGGTCGATCTTGGTGACGACGACCGCGCGGGGCATCTGCACCGCCGCGCACTCCTCCCACAGCATCCGGGTGAGGCCGTCGATGCCGTCCACCGCCGAGATCACGAACAGCGCCGCGTCGGCGGCGCGGAGCCCGGCGCGCAGGTCGCCGACGAAGTCGGCGTAGCCCGGTGTGTCGATGAGATTGACCTTGACGTCACCGTGCACGAGCGGGGCGAGGGCGAGGCTCACCGAGCGCTGCTGGCGCACCTCGACCTCGTCGAAGTCGCTGACCGTGGTCCCGTCCTCGACCTTGCCCGCCCGCTGCACCGTGCCCGTCGCCGCGAGCAGCGCCTCCACGAGCGTGGTCTTGCCCGCACCCGAATGGCCGACCAGCGCGACATTGCGCACCTTCTCGCACCCGCCGGCCTCCGGTGCCCTGCCGGGGGCTCCCGGGTGGCCTCCCTTGTCCGCCATGACATCCTCCTCGGACGGGTCTCCGCGCGGAGGCCCGCGTGCGGCTGGGGGCCCGGCCCCGGCGGGCCCGGCCCTGACGTCCGAGTGCGGCGTCCGATCCTCGTCCAAACGCGCGTGACCGACGTCACACCCGTATCGCCACCCTTTCCCGTGATGGCCGGGACCACAAGGGGTGGACGGCAATCAACCGTCATCTGTCCGGGCCGCGCGGCCCCCAAACCCCGCGCCGACCACGTCCGCGCCGCGTCCGCACTACGATGGGGCCGCCCGGTCGCAGGCGAAGGGCGGCACCGCCCGGTCACCGGCAGGGACCGCACCCCGCGAACACGAGAACGGACGGCGATGCTCAACAAGATCAGGCCCGCGCTGGGGCGCGTCCTCACCCCCGTCGGACAGGCGGTCGCGCGGACCGGAATCTCGCCCAACGCCATCACCGTCATCGGCACGGTCGGCGTCGCCGCCGGCGCGCTCGTCCTCTTCCCGCGCGGCGAGTTCTTCTGGGGCACGATGGTCATCACCGCGTTCGTGCTGTTCGACATGCTGGACGGCGCGGTCGCCCGCGTCACCGGCAAGATCTCCAAGTTCGGCGCCTTCCTGGACTCCACCATGGACCGGGTCGCCGACGCCGCCATCTTCGCCGGGCTGATGATCGGGCTGTACCGGGACGGCCAGGAGCCGCTCGCCGGGGTCGCGCTGTTCTGCCTCGTCTCCGGCGTCGTGGTGTCCTACGCGAAGGCCCGCGCCGAAGGGCTCGGCTACACCTGCGACGTCGGCATCGCCGAGCGCGCCGAACGCCTCATCGTCGCCCTGGTCGCCGCCGGGTTCGACGGGCTCGGCGTTCCCTTCATCCTCGCCATCGCCCTGTGGGGCCTCGCCGTGCTCAGCACGATCACGGTCGGGCAGCGGTTCGCCACCGTGTACGTCCAGGCCAAGGGCGACGCGGGCGCCGGGGCGGGCAAGGAGAAGGAGGCGGCGAAGACGCCGGAGCCGCGACCATGACCGCGCCCCGCCGGAGCGAGGACGGGCCGTCGCTCCGCGACGAGGTGACCGACGCCGTCTACGCCCTGGGCTGGACGGTCGTCCGCAAGATGCCGGAGAGCGTGGCGCGGCTCGCCTTCACCGCCATCGCCGACCGCACGTGGCACCGGTACGGCTCCGGGGTGCGGCAGCTGGAGCGGAACCTGTGCCGCGTCCTCGGCAAGGAGGCCGTCGACGACGAGGTCCGCGTCCTCAGCAAGAAGGTGCTGCGCTCCTACCTGCGCTACTGGCTGGAGGTGTTCCGCCTGCCCGAGTACGACCGGGCGCGGATCCTCGGCCGGATGCGGGTCACCGGCGAGAAGAAGATCTTCACCAACCTCGACTCCGGCCGGGGCGTCATCCTCGCCCTGCCGCACATGGGCAACTACGAGCACGCGGGCGCGTGGCTGGTGCACTGCGGGTACCCGTTCACCACCGTCGCCGAGCGGCTCAAGCCCGAGGGGCTCTTCGACCGGTTCGTCGAGTTCCGCGAGAGCCTCGGCATGGAGGTCCTCGCCCACAAGGGCGCCTCCGCGTACGGGCGGATGGCCCAGCGGCTCCGCGCCGGACGGCCGGTGTGCCTCGTCGTCGACCGCGACCTCACCGAGAACGGCATCGACGTCGAGTTCTTCGGCGCCACCGCCCGGATGCCCGCCGTTTCCGCCGCGCTGGCGATCCAGACCGGCGCCGCCCTCATTCCCGTGACACTCTGGTACGAGGGGGAGTACTGGGCCGCGCGGGTCCACGAGGAGATCCCGGTCCCGGACGACGGCGGCAGACAGGAGAAGATCCAGGCCATGACCCAGGAGCTTGCGCGCGCCTTCGAGGCGGGCATCGCCGCCCACCCCGAGGACTGGCACATGCTGCAGAAGGTCTGGGTGGACGACCTGGCGGACGGCCGGGGATGAGAGCCCGCCGATGAGGATCGGGATCGTCTGCCCGTACACGTGGAACGTCCCGGGCGGCGTGCAGCAGCACATCGGCGACCTCGCCGAGGCGCTGATCGGGCTCGGCCACGACGTGTCGGTGATGACGCCGGCGGACGACGACGCCGAGCTGCCGCCCTACGTCGTGTCCGCCGGGCGCGCCGTCCCCGTCCCCTACAACGGCTCCGTGGCCCGGCTCGCGTTCGGGTTCCTGTCGGCGGGGCGGGTCCGGCGGTGGATCAACGAGGGCGGCTTCGACGTCCTGCACGTCCACGAGCCCGCCGCGCCCTCGCTCGGGCTGCTGGCGTGCTGGGCGGCGGACGGGCCCATCGTCGGCACCTTCCACGCGTCCTACGAGAAGTCGCGGGCGCTCTCGGTCACCGCGCCGATCCTGCAGAGCGCCCTGGAGAAGATCACCGGCCGGATCGCGGTGTCGGAGGCCGCCCGCACCACGCTCGTCGAGCACCTCGGCGGTGACGCCGTGCTGATCCCCAACGGCGTCGCGACCGAGCGGTACGCGATGGCCGAACCGCTGCCCGGCTGGCGGGGCCGCGCCGAGCCCCCGCCCGCCGACGAGGGGACGCTCGGGTTCCTCGGCCGGATGGACGAGCCCCGCAAGGGCCTGCCGGTGCTGCTGCGCGCGTTCGAGATCCTCGGCCGCCGCCGGCCGGGGGCGCGGCTGCTGCTCGCCGGGCCCGGCGACGCCGACGACGTGCTCGCCCGGGTCTCGCCGGAGCTGCGCGACCGCGTCGCCGTCCTCGGCATGGTCAGCGAGGAGGACAAGGTCCGCGCCTACCACTCGGTGGACGTCTTCGTCGCGCCGAACCTCGGCGGCGAGAGCTTCGGCATCGTGCTCGCCGAGGCGATGTCGGCCGGAGCGCCGATCCTCGCCAGCGACATCGAGGCGTTCGACCGGGTGCTGCTCGGCGGGCGGGCCGGGGCGCTGTTCCCGACCGGCGACCACGAGGCGCTCGCGGCGGCCGCCGGCGAGCTGCTCGACGACCCGGCCCGGCGCAAGCACCTGTCCGCGGAGGCCCGCGCCGCCGTCCGCGCCTACGACTGGTCGGCCGTCGCCCGCGACGTGCTGCGGGTGTACGAGACGGTCACGGACGGCGGCGCCCGCGTCGTCGAATCCGGCCGGGTGCCGTAGGAGGGCGCCGGATGTCCTACGACTGGATCATCGACGTCCTGTTCTGGATCGCGTTCGTCTTCCTGGTCGGCGTGTACGTGTCGTGGCGCGCCACCCGGCTCGACCGGCTGCACGTCCGCGTCGAGACGGCCCGCGCCGCGCTGGACGCGGCGCTCGTCCGGCGGGCCGCCGCCGCGCTGGAGCTGGCCGCGTCCCGGCTCCTCGACCCCGCCGCCAGCCTGGTGCTGGCGACGGCCGCCCACGAGGCGCGCACCGCCGACGCCGAGGGCCGCGAGTTCGCCGAGAGCGACCTGTCCCGGGCGCTGCGCGCCGTGGTCGACCAGCCCGAGTTCGTCGGCACCATCACCGCCCGGGGCGCGGGCGGCGACGGCGGGGAGGTCCTGGACGAGCTGTCCTCGGCCGCCGCGAAGGTCGCCTACGCCCGCAACTTCTACAACGACGCCGTCTCCCAGGCCCGGACCGCGCGGCGCAAGCTGCTCATCCGGATCCTGCCGCTCGCCGGGCGCGCCCCGCTGCCGGACTTCTTCGAGATCGACGACGACCCGCCGGGAATCTGAGCACGCGACATTGATCACAGCTCGTCGCCGACCCCGGCCGCGGCCCCGGGCCGTACCGCTCGGAAGGGGCGGGCGCATCCGATCACGTTCGCTACCCTCTGGCAGATCGTCCAAGGAGGGGTACATCGTGCGATCCGCATGGGACACCGCCGTCCGGGGCCGCGCGGCCGCGGGGCTCGGCGTCCTCGTCCTCGGCGCAGCCGCCCTGCCGGCCTGCTCGGACTCCGGCCCGAAGTCGGCGGCGCCGCCGCGCGGCACGGGCGCGCCGTCGCCGAGCGGGCCTCCCGTGCCCGCGACGCACCCGTTCGACGGGGGCACGAAGGGCGTGGGCAACCCGGTCCTGGCCGTCAAGATCGAGAACACGAGGCCGGCGATGCCGCAGAGCGGGGTGAAGGACGCCGACATCGTCTACGTCGAGCAGGTCGAGGGCGGCGAGACCCGGCTGATGGCCGTCTACTCGTCCCGGCTGCCGAAGAAGGTCGGGCCGGTCCGCAGCGCCCGCATCTCCGACCTGCACATCCTGCCCCAGTTCGGCCGGCCCGCCTTCGCCTTCTCCGGCGTCCAGAGCAAGATGAAGAAGTACGTCCGCAAGGCGCCGCTGTACGACGTCTCGCAGGAGAAGGCGGGCGGCGCCTACTTCCGGTCGAGCGCCAAGCGCATCCCCTACAACCTGTACGCCGACCCGAAGGAGCTGCTCAGCCGGGCGCCGAAGGCCGCGAAGCCGCGCGACATCGGCTTCCGCTTCGGGGACGCGCCCGAGGGCGGCAAGCCGACGAGGTCGTTCACCGCCCGCTGGCCCAGCGCGACCATGGGATTCACCTGGTCGGCCAAGGAGAAGCGGTGGCTCGCCAGCTGGGGCGGGCGCCCCGACCGCGCCGCCGAGGGCGGGCGGCTGGGCGGCAGGACCGTCGTCATCCAGTACGCCAAGACGACACGCTCGAAGTTCCACGACTTCCTCGGCAGCTACACGCCGCTGATCCACACGACCGGCAGCGGGCGGGCGCTCGTCCTGCGCGACGGGAAGTCCTACGAGGCCAAGTGGACGCGGCCGTCCGAGGGCAAGGGGACCGCTTTCACCACCGCCGACGGCAGGCCGATGACGTTCGCGCCGGGCCAGGTATGGGTGCTGCTCGTCAACGACGGCAAGCCCTACACCCCTTGACCCGTGTCCCGGACGGCGTGCCGGCGGTCACGTCGTCGGCGGCGGGCGGCGCAGGTCGACGCTCCGCCGGGTCGAGAGGTCCCGCGAGCAGGCAATATCATGGAAAGTGATTTGTCGTCCGTCCACGTGAGGAATGACCGTGTCTACTTCCACTCCCGCCACTGACAACGCCGCGCCCGAGACGGGGACCGCCCGCGTCAAGCGCGGCATGGCGGAGATGCTCAAGGGCGGCGTGATCATGGACGTCGTCACGCCCGAGCAGGCGAAGATCGCCGAAGACGCCGGCGCGGTCGCCGTCATGGCCCTGGAGCGGGTGCCCGCCGACATCCGCGCCGAGGGCGGCATCTCCCGGATGAGCGATCCCGACATGATCGACGGGATCATCGGCGCGGTGTCCATCCCGGTCATGGCCAAGGCGCGCATCGGCCACTTCGTCGAGGCTCGGGTGCTGCAGTCCCTCGGCGTCGACTACGTCGACGAGTCCGAGGTGCTCACCCCCGCCGACTACGACAACCACATCGACAAGTGGGCGTTCACCGTCCCCTTCGTCTGCGGGGCCACCAACCTCGGCGAGGCGCTGCGCCGGATCACCGAGGGCGCGGCGATGATCCGCTCCAAGGGCGAGGCCGGCACCGGCGACGTGTCGAACGCGACCACCCACATGCGGCAGATCCGGCAGGAGATCCGCCGCCTCCAGTCGCTGCCCGAAGACGAGCTGTACGTGGCGGCCAAGGAGCTCCAGGCCCCCTACGAGCTGGTCAAGGAGGTCGCCAGGGCCGGGAAGCTGCCCGTCGTGCTGTTCACCGCGGGCGGCATCGCCACCCCCGCCGACGCCGCCATGATGATGCAGCTCGGCGCCGAGGGCGTCTTCGTCGGCTCCGGGATCTTCAAGTCCGGCAACCCGGCCCAGCGCGCCGAGGCCATCGTGAAGGCCACCACCTTCCACGACGACCCCGACGTGATCGCCAAGGTGTCCCGCGGGCTCGGCGAGGCCATGGTCGGCATCAGCGCCGCCTCCCTCGGCGAGGACCAGAAGTTCGCGGGCCGCGGCTGGTGACCCGATCCGGGCCCGGACTCCACAGCGGGCCCTGACCGGGTTAACCTGGCGGCGTGGCGGGGGCGATGCCCGGCCGCGGGAGGGGAGAGCATGGCTTGGTCGGTCGCGCTGGCGTGCGCGAGCGCGGGTGAACCCGACGAGGTGTTCCGGCCGGGCCTCGTGCCCGACCCCGGCGCCGCCGCGGCGATCGCGCGCGGCCTCTACCCGGCGGACACCCTGACCGAGACCGGCGACACGGTCCTGGACTTCGCGCTCTGGCCCTACGAGGACGAGCTGTTCGTCGGGGCGTTCGAGCGGGCGCTGCTGCTGTGCGACCGGCGGCTGTTCTGCCTCGACGACGACGCCCGCCGGATCGCCGACACCGCCGCGGCCGCCCTGCCCGGCTCGCACTGCGGCGTCCTCGTCCTGCACAACGTGATCAGCGGCTGCTGGTTCCGCTGGTACGAGTCGGGCGAACTGCTCCGCGACGTGTTCGTCACCGCCGAGGACGGCGTCGTCGTCGACCAGGGCGAGCGGCTGCCCGCCGAGCGGCCGTTCTGGCGCGCCATCGACGCGGGCGCGCCGGACGTCCCGCTCCCCTTCGACCCCGAGGAGTTCGGGCTCGCGCTCGCCGAGGCGCACATGTTCGGCCGCGGCATCGCCGACCGGGGCAAGGACGGCTTCCTGCCCCTGGAGCTCCCCCTGCGCCGCTTCAAGCACGCCTGAACCCGGGAAGACCGGCCAGGCGGCGGGGTGTTGTAAGGAACGTCTAGGGTTGAGACCACCCCGCGATCCCCGGAAGGTTCTCACGTGACCGTTGTGCCGACCATCGGTGTCCTCGCCTTGCAGGGCGACGTGCGCGAACACGCCCGCGCGCTGGAGGCGGCGGGGGCGCGCACCCTGACCGTGCGCCGTCCCGAGGAGCTGGAACGCGTCGACGGCCTCGTCCTGCCGGGCGGGGAGTCCACGACGATGTGGCGGCTGGCGCGGTCCTTCGAGCTGCTCGGCCCGCTGCGCAAGCGGATCGAGGCGGGCATGCCCGCCTACGGCTCCTGCGCCGGCATGATCATGCTGGCGGACCGGATCCGGGACGGCGCGGCCGGCCAGGAGACCGTCGGCGGCATCGACATGACGGTGCGCCGCAACGCGTTCGGCCGGCAGGTCGACTCCTTCGAGGCCGCGGTGCCGCTGACCGGCATGGGGGACACGCCGTACCACGCCGTTTTCATCCGCGCGCCCTGGGTGGAATCCGTGGGCGACGCCGTCGAGATCCTCGGACGCGCCGAGAGCGGTCCGAACGCCGGTAGGATCGTCGCCGTTCGTCAGGGACGTCTCATGGCGACCTCGTTCCATCCGGAGCTGACAGGCGATTTCCGCGTGCACCACTACTTCGCCGATCTGGTGCGCCGGGCGACAGAGGAGGAGTGACAGATGTCCGGCCATTCCAAGTGGGCGACGACCAAGCACAAGAAGGCGGCCCTCGACGCCAAGCGGGGCAAGCTCTTCGCGAAGCTGATCAAGAACATCGAGGTGGCCGCCCGCACCGGCGGCGGCGACCCCGACGCGAACCCCACCCTCTACGACGCCATCTACAAGGCGAAGAAGAACTCCGTCCCCAACGACAACATCGAGCGCGCCCGCAAGCGCGGCGCCGGTGAGGAGGCCGGGGGCGCCGACTGGCAGAACATCACCTACGAGGGCTACGCGCCCGGCGGTGTCGCGGTCCTCATCGAGTGCCTCACCGACAACCGCAACCGCGCGGCCTCCGAGGTGCGCGTCGCCCTCACCCGCAACGGCGGCTCCCTGGCCGACCCGGGCTCGGTCTCCTACATGTTCACCCGCAAGGGCGTCGTGATCGTCCCCAAGGCGAACACCAGCGAGGACGACGTGATGATGGCCGTCCTCGACGCCGGCGCCGAGGAGGTCAACGACCTCGACGGCGAGAACTTCGAGGTCGTCAGCGAGGCCGGCGACCTGGTGGCCGTCCGCACCGCCCTGGTGGACGCCGGCATCGACTACGAGTCGGCCGAGAGCAAGTTCCTGCCGAGCGTCACCGTCCCCCTCGACGAGGACAACGCCAAGAAGGTCTTCCGCCTCCTCGACGCCCTGGAGGACTCCGACGACGTCCAGGACGTCTACGCCAACTTCGACGTCTCCGACGAGGTCATGGCCTCCCTGGACGCCTGAGACCGCTCCGATGCCGCCGCGTCCCCTCCGGGACGCGGCGGCATCGCGCGTCCACGGACGAAGCGCACGGGACAACAGACGGTCCGGCTCTCCGGGTGCCGGCGGCCACGCCGTTCTCGCCGGACTGCTTCTGGCCCGCGGCGCGTGTTGGTAGCGTTGGCGGCCGAACAGATGATCGAAGGAGCGGCCGTGCGGGTGATGGGGGTGGACCCCGGGCTCACCCGGTGCGGGGTGGGGGTCGTCGAGGGCGCCCCGGGCAAGCGGCTCCACATGGTGCACGTGTCCGTCGTCCGGACCGACGCCGACGAGGACCACGCCCTGCGCCTGCTGGCGATCCAGACCGGCATCGAGGCCCTGATGGACGAGCTGCGCCCGGACGCCGTCGCCGTCGAGCGCGTGTTCGCCCAGCACAACGTCCGGACCGTGATGGGGACCGCGCAGGCCGCCGGCATCGCGATGCTGGCGGCGGCCCGCCGCGGCCTGCCCGTCGCGCTGCACACGCCGAGCGAGGCCAAGGCCGCCGTCACCGGCAACGGGCGCGCCGACAAGGCGCAGGTGACCCGGATGGTGACCCGGCTGCTGTCGCTGGAGACGGCCCCCAGGCCGGCGGACGCGGCCGACGCGCTCGCGCTGGCCATCTGCCACGTGTGGCGCGGGGGAGCGCAGCAGCGGCTCGTACGCGCCCGGCTGTCGCGGATCGAGGAGGCGGCCCGGGCCGAACGCGCCCGGCTCGCCGCCCGCAGCAGAGGAGGAAGTGTCCAGTGATCGCCTTCGTCAGCGGCCGGGTGGCCGCCGCCGGGCCCGACGGCGCGGTGATCGACGTGCACGGCGTCGGCCTCTCGGTGCAGTGCACGCCCGCCACCCTCGCCGGGCTGCGGGTCGGCGACGAGGCGAACGTGCCGACGTCGCTCGTCGTCCGCGAGGACAGCCTCACCCTCTTCGGGTTCGCCGACGACGACGAGCGCACGGTGTTCGAACTGCTGCAGACCGCCAGCGGCATCGGGCCCAGGCTCGCCCTGGCGATGCTCGCCGTGCACACGCCGAACGCGCTGCGCCGCGCGCTGGCCGGCGAGGACCTCGCCGCCCTCACCAAAGTGCCCGGCATCGGCAAGAAGGGCGCCCAGCGGATCGTCCTGGAGCTCAAGGACCGCCTCGGCGGCCCGGTCGGCGGCGCCGACGAGGTCCGCGCGCCCGTCCCCGCCGAGGCGTGGCGCGAGCAGGTCCACATGGGCCTGGTCAACCTCGGCTGGTCCGCCAGGGACGCCGACGCCGCCGTGGACGCCGTCGCCGCTGACCTCGACGGCGGCGCGGCGCCGCCCGTGGCCGTCCTGCTGAAGGCCGCGCTGAAGAAGCTGAGCAAATGATGAGCGGCGGCGAACCGGGGGGTGTGGGGCCGTGCCCGCACAGGTGACGGGATGAGCGAGGAGTTCGAGCGGCTGGTCTCGGCGGACGCCGGCGGGGCCGAGGAGCAGCGGATCGAGGCCGCGCTGCGGCCGAAGAAGCTCGACGACTTCGTCGGGCAGGAACGGGTGCGCGAGCAGCTCTCGCTCGTGCTGCACAGCGCGCTGCGGCGCGGCCGGACGCCCGACCACGTGCTGCTGTCGGGCGGGCCCGGCCTCGGCAAGACCACCCTCGCCATGATCATCGCGGCGGAGCTGGGGCAGCCGCTGCGGATCTCCTCCGGGCCCGCGATCGAGCGGGCCGGCGACCTCGCGGCGGTGCTGTCCACCCTCGCCGAGGGCGAGGTGCTGTTCCTGGACGAGATCCACCGGCTGGCGCGTCCCGCCGAGGAGATGCTCTACATGGCGATGGAGGACTTCCGGGTCGACGTCGTCGTGGGCAAGGGGCCGGGCGCGACCGCGATCCCCCTCGACATCGCGCCGTTCACGCTGGTCGGGGCCACCACGCGGGCGGGGATGCTGCCCGGGCCGCTGCGCGACCGGTTCGGCTTCGTCGCGCACATGGACTTCTACGAGCCCGCCGAGCTGGAGGTCATCGTCCGGCGGTCGGCGAAGCTGCTGGACGTGGAGATCAGCGACGACGCCGCGGCCGAGGTCGCGGGCCGGTCCCGCGGCACGCCCCGCATCGCCAACCGGCTGCTGCGCCGCGTCCGCGACTTCGCCGAGGTCCGCGCCGACGGGGTCGTCACCCAGGAATCAGCGCGGGCGGCCCTCGCGTTGTACGAGGTGGACGAACGGGGACTGGACCGGCTCGACCGGTCCGTCCTGGAGTCGCTGATGCGCAAGTTCGGCGGCGGCCCGGTGGGCCTGTCCACCCTCGCCGTGTCGGTGGGGGAGGAGCCGGAGACCGTCGAGGTCGTCGCCGAGCCGTTCCTCGTCCGGCAGGGACTGCTGGCGAGGACGCCGCGCGGGCGCGTCGCCACGGCCGCCGCGTGGGCGCACCTGGGCCTCGCCCAGCCGCCCACGGCGCCGCTGGCGGGGACCCTGTTCGACGTGGACGAAGACGCCGACCGGCCCGATCCATGATCATCCGATAACGGGTTGGGAACTTCCCGGTGTCGTCGTTCGTCGCGTCGTTGCCGGGGCCTCGCGTACTCTCTAGACTCCGGGACTTGGTTCACCGTCTCCAGCCGGCGGTCCCGTGCGCGTGGCCGTTCCGGTCACAGGCTGGGCAATCGACATCGGAAGGATGCTCCCGTAATGGGCAGCGACATGATTCTCGCGGCGGATTCCGGCGGTAGCGGGGCTTTCAACCTGCTGCTGCTCCTCGCCGTTCCCCTGGTCTTCTACTTCTTGCTCATCCGCCCGCAGAGCAAGCGGCGCAAAGAGCAGATGCAGATGCAGAACGACGTACAACCCGGCGTCCGCGTGCTGACGACCAGCGGGATGCGCGCCACGGTCGTGGAGGTCGACGACGACGGTGTCGTGCTCGAGATCGCCGACGGTGTCGAGGTCCGCTTCGTCAAGCAGGCCGTCATGCAGGTCCTGAAGGACCCCGAGCCCGATGACCTCGACGACGAGCTCGACGAGGACGCCGACGGGCTGGACGAGGACGGCGCCGTCGACCTGTCCAAGGACGGCGACACCGAGGCCAAGGGCACCGAAGCGGACGAGGACGCCGAGCCCGAGTCCGAGCCGAACGGGAAGACCAAGGTCAAGGCGGCCGACAAGCCCTCCGCCTGACCCTCCCTCGGTGACGACATAGACGGGAAGTACGACGACAAGTGGCTTCGCCCAGAAACGCGCCCAGGCCCGGGCGCACCCTCCTCGCGCTGTTCGCGGTCCTGGTCGTTCTCTCCGGCCTGGCGGTCTGGCAAGGGCGGACGACGCCCAAGCTCGGACTGGACCTCGCCGGTGGGACGACCGTGACCCTCACGGCGAAGACCCCGGGCGGGAAGAATCCTCCGGCCGAGCAGATGGACCAGGCCGTCAAGATCATGACGCAGCGCGTCAACGGGCTGGGCGTCTCCGACGCCGAGGTCGCGAAACAGGGCAGCAACAACATCGTGGTGAACGTCCCCGGTGAGGGGCAGGGCCGCGTCGTCAGCCTGATCGGCACCACGGCGAAGCTGCAGTTCCGCCAGGTGTTCGCGAGCGCGGACGGGCGTTCGGCGACCGCGGCGGCCCCGTCGCCGAGCCCCTCCGCCACGAAGAAGGGCGGGACGGGCGGCGGCAAGAGCCCCTCGCCGTCGGCTTCGGCGTCCGCCTCGGCGTCCCCGTCGGGGGGCGCGTCGCCGTCCGAGTCGGCC
This sequence comes from Actinomadura chokoriensis, assembly GCF_041463665.1. Classification (GTDB taxonomy): domain Bacteria; phylum Actinomycetota; class Actinomycetes; order Streptosporangiales; family Streptosporangiaceae; genus Spirillospora; species Spirillospora chokoriensis_A. The sequence continues at coordinate 52,944 of NZ_JAXCEJ010000024.1, read as the reverse complement.
ACCCCGCGCGGCCGGGCGCTGTCGGGGGCGCTGACCGCGCCGACGCCGACGCCGTCCGGCGCGGCGAGCCCGTCGGCCTCGCCGTCCTCGCCGCTGATCCAGCCGTCCGGGCAGGCGACGGCCCCCGCGCAGGACTACCCGGGCGTGACCGACAAGGCCGTCATCAAGCAGTTCGAGGCGCTCGACTGCTACAGCGGCGACCGGCGCGCCGCCGGCGCGAACGACCCGAGCCGCCAGTTCGTCGCCGCCTGTGACCAGGACGAGGAGAACGGCCAGGTCACCAAGTACATCCTCGGGCCGGTCCGGGTGCTCGGCGAGAACGTCGACGAGGCGAACGCGATGCCGCCGAACGCCCAGCAGGGCCAGGCGAGCTGGTCGGTGTCCCTCAAGTTCGACGGCAAGGGCGGCCGCCAGTTCGGCGCGGTCACCACCGACGCGTCCCGCGCCTACCAGCAGGACCCGTCCTCGGCGCAGGCGCAGGTCGCGATCGTGCTGGACGGCCAGGTCGTCTCGGCGCCCGCGATCCGGGAGGGCCCGATCACCGGCGGCACCGCGAGCATCGACGGGCCGCCCGAGAGCTTCAACCAGCAGTACGCGACCGACCTCGCCAACGTGCTCAAGTACGGCGCGCTGCCGCTGGAGTTCACGCAGAGCTCCATCGACGAGGTGTCGTCCACGCTGGGTTCCGACCAGCTGACCGGCGGGCTCATCGCCGGCGCGATCGGCCTCGGCCTGGTGGTCCTGTACTGCCTGTTCTACTACCGGGGCCTCGGCCTGGTGGCGGTGTCCAGCCTGGTCGTGGCGTCCGCCATCACCTACCTGTCGGTGGTGATCCTCGGTGAGGGCATGGGCTTCCGGCTCTCCCTCCCGCACATCATCGGGCTGATCGTCTCGATCGGCATCACCGCGGACTCGTTCATCGTCTACTTCGAGCGGCTGCGGGACGAGCTGAGGGCCGGGCGCAAGCTGCGCTCGTCCGTCGAGAACGCCTGGAAGCGGGCGCGGCGCACCATCCTCGTCGCCGACGCCGTCACGTTCCTGGCCGCGCTGGTGCTGTACTTCCTCGCGGTCGGCGGCGTCGCCGGGTTCGCGTTCGCGATGGGCCTCACGACGCTCATCGACGTCATCGTGGTGTTCTTCTTCACCAAGCCGCTGGTCGCGCTGCTGTCGCGCACCAAGTTCTTCGGCCGGGGGCATCCGATGTCCGGGCTCGATCCGAGGCGGCTGCACCGCGCCGCCCAGAACTCGGCCGCGACCGCCGCCAAGACGAGCCAGGAGGCCTGACCAATGGGACTGCGCGCGGTCACCTCGCGGATCTACCGGGGCGAGATCAGCGCCGACATCGTCGGCCGGCCGAAGATCTGGTACACGATCTCCGGGCTGCTGCTGGCGCTGTCGATCGCCGGCCTGCTCGTCCAGGGGCTGAACTTCGGCGTCGAGTTCAAGGGCGGCTCCGTCTTCACCTTCAAGGCCCCCGCCGCCTCGATCGAGCAGGTGCGCACGGCCGTCAGCGACGGCGGCGCCCACCAGGTGATCGTGCAGAAGGCGGGCGAGGACTGGCGGGTCACGACGGAGAGCATGGACTCCCCGCGAGTCACCCAGGTCAAGTCGAGCATCACGCAGGATCTCGCCGTCCCGCAGAGCAAGGTCAGCACCCAGGTCGTCGGCGCCTCGTGGGGCGGTGAGATCCAGAAGAAGGCGTGGCAGGCGCTGCTCGTCTTCATGGTCTTGATCATCGCCTACCTGTCGGTGGCGTTCGAGTGGCGGATGGCCGTGGCCGCCGTGGTCGCGCTGATCCACGACCTCGTCATCACCGCGGGCGTCTACGCCTGGTCCGGGTTCGAGGTCACCCCGGCGACGCTGCTCGGCTTCCTGACGATCCTCGGCTACTCGCTGTACGACGCGGTCGTCGTCTTCGACATGATCAAGGAGGTCACCAAACCGCTCGGCCCGACCTCCAAGACCACCTACAGCGAGGCCGCGAACCAGGCGCTCAGCAGCACGCTGGTCCGCTCGCTGAACACCTCGCTGGTGGCGATCCTGCCGGTCGGCGCGATCCTGTTCATCGGCACGACGCTGTTCGGCGCCGGGACGCTGAAGGACCTGTCGCTCGCCCTGTTCGTCGGCATGATCGTCGGGACGTACTCCTCGATCTGCGTGGCGACGCCGCTGCTCGTCCAGTTCAAGGAGCGCGAGCCGAAGTTCCGGCAGATCCGGGAGAACATCGCTCGCCGGGAGCGGAACGCGCACAAGCAGGTCACGACCGCCAAGGTCAAGGCCGGCGCGGGGGCGTCCGGGAAGCCCTCGGCGGAGGCCGGCGACGACCGGGGCGACGACCGGGGCGACGACGCGGGCGATCCCGCCGAGGACGTGCGGAACACCGTCACCGTGCGGAAGGTCGTGCAGACCGGGTCGCGGCAGCAGCCCAAGCGGGGATCGCGGCAGCAGCGCCGCGGCGGCAAGTAGGGCGGGAGACCTTCCAGCGTGGACCTCGGAAAGCTGATCCAGGAGCGGATCCGCGACATCCCCGACTACCCGAAGCCGGGGGTGATGTTCAAGGACATCACCCCGCTGCTTGCCGACCACGTCGCGTTCGCCGGCGTGGTCGACTCGATCGTCAACCACCACGGCCGCGGCACCATCGACAAGATCGTCGGTATCGAGGCCCGCGGGTTCATCCTCGCCGCGCCCGTCGCCTACCACTTCGGCGCCGGGTTCGTCCCGGTGCGCAAGAAGGGCAAGCTGCCCGCGCGGACGCACGAGGAGACCTACGACCTCGAATACGGGACCGAGACGATCGAGATCCACTCCGACGGCCTCGAACCCGGCGAGCGCGTGCTGATCGTCGACGACGTCCTGGCCACCGGGGGCACGGCGAGGGCGGCCGCCGAACTCGTCCGGCGCGGCGGCGGCGACGTCGTCGGGCTGTCGGTCCTCCTCGAACTGTCCTTCCTGCATGGACGCGACAAACTGGGGAATCTGGACGTCCATTCGCTGGTTACGGTCTAGTGCGAAAAGCCCGCCGGATACACTGGCGCCATCAGGGTCCGGTGGGGACGGGCGCGACCCGCGGGGCGTGCACTGCAGCGCCCGGACGGTCAAAGGAGGCTGGGTGCCCGGTGAGGTGGTATCGACCGGCGCGGTGAGCGACGCCGCCGCGGCGCGCACGGCCGCGAAACATCCGGCGCGGGAGTCCGCGGGGGATCGGGCCGTGAAGGCGGCCGGCGCGTCGACCGCGCCACCGCGGCGCCCTGATCGCCGCGCGCCACCGCCCGGACCTCCCGCCGAAGAGAGCGCTCCGCCCCACGAAGGCCCCCCGGCCACCGAGCCCCCGGCCACCGCGGCTCAGGCCGCCGAAGACCGGGCCACGGAAGACCGGGCCGCCGAAGATCAGGCCACTGAAGATCAGGTCACGGCCGGCACGCCGGCCGCCGAAGACCCGCCGGCGGTGAGGCCCGCCGCGCGGGCCTCCCGAGCAGAGGCTCCCCCCGCCGAGCGCACCTCCGCAACGGAGGACGCCGATGAAGCGTCCAAGCCCGACGTCCCGTCCAGGCCCACGCCGGCCACGATCCCGCCGTCCGCCGCCCGGGTGCGCCGCAGGCTCGCCAGGTTGGGCGCCCAGCGCGGCCCCGCTATGAACCCGGTACTCGAACCACTGATCAAGACGGTCCGCAACACCCACCCGAAGGCGGACCTCCGGCTCATCGAACGCGCCTACGACGTCGCGGCGCACTACCACCGCAACCAGAAGCGCAAGAGCGGCGACCCGTACATCACGCATCCCCTCGCGGTCGCGACCATCCTCGCCGAACTCGGCATGAACACCGAGACGCTCTGCGCGGCGCTGCTCCACGACACCGTCGAGGACACCCCCTACACCCTCGACCAGCTGAGCGCCGAGTTCGGCGACGAGATCGCCGCGCTCGTCGACGGCGTCACCAAGCTCGACAAGGTCAAGTACGGCGAGGCCGCCGAGGCGGAGACCGTCCGCAAGATGGTCGTGGCGATGTCCCGCGACATCCGCGTCCTGGTGATCAAGCTCGGCGACCGGCTGCACAACATGCGCACGCTGCGCTACATGCCGCGGCACAAGCAGGAGAAGAAGGCCCGCGAGACCCTGGAGGTGTTCGCGCCGCTCGCGCACCGCCTCGGGATGAACACGCTGAAGTGGGAGCTGGAGGACCTCGCGTTCGCCACGATGTACCCCAAGCGGTTCGACGAGATCGCCCGCCTGGTCTCCGAGCGCGCCCCGCGGCGCGACGTCTACCTGCAGGAGGTCATCGAGAACGTCTCGACCGACCTGCGCGAGGCCCGGATCAAGGCCACCGTCACCGGGCGGCCGAAGCACTACTACTCGATCTACCAGAAGATGATCGCGCGGGACGTCTCCTTCGACGACATCTACGACCTGGTCGGCATCCGGGTCCTGGTCGACAGCGTCCGCGACTGCTACGCCGCACTCGGCTCGATCCACGCGCGATGGAACCCCGTCCCCGGCCGGTTCAAGGACTACATCGCGATGCCGAAGTTCAACATGTACCAGTCGCTGCACACCACGGTGATCGGCCCCGAGGGCAAGCCCGTCGAGCTGCAGATCCGGACCTGGGGCATGCACCGCCGCGCCGAGTACGGCGTCGCCGCGCACTGGAAGTACAAGGAGGAGACGGTCGGCGGCCGCAAGGCCGGTGACATGCAGTGGCTCCGCCAGCTCCTCGACTGGCAGAAGGAGACCGCCGACCCGGCCGAGTTCCTGGAGTCGCTCCGCTTCGACCTGTCCGTCTCCGAGGTGTTCGTGTTCACCCCGAAGGGCGACGTGATCGCGCTCCCGCAGGGCGCGACCCCCGTCGACTTCGCGTACGCGATCCACACCGAGGTCGGGCACCGATGTATCGGCGCCCGCGTCAACGGCCGGCTCGTCCCGCTCGAATCGGCCCTGGACAACGGCGACACCGTCGAGGTCTTCACCTCCAAGTCGCCGGACGCCGGCCCGAGCCGCGACTGGCTCGGCTTCGTCAAGAGCGCCCGCGCCCGCAACAAGATCAAGCACTGGTTCTCCAAGGAGCGCCGCGACACCGCGATCGAGTCCGGCAAGGACGCCATCGCCCGCGCGATGCGCAAGCAGAACATGCCGCTGCAGCGGATGATGTCCGGCGAGGCCCTCCTCGCGCTCGCCCGCGACATGCGCTACCCGGACGTCTCGTCCCTGTACGCGGCCGTCGGCGAGAGCCAGGTCTCCGCGCAGCACGTCGTCCAGCGCCTGGTGGACGCCCTCGGCGGCGTGGAGAGCGCCGAAGAGGACCTCGCCGAGATCGCCCTCCCGACCCGGCGCAGGCGCGGCCGCCCCGCCGGCGACCCCGGGGTCGTCGTCGCCGACGACCCCGACGTCTGGGTCCGCCTGTCCCGCTGCTGCACCCCGGTGCCCGGCGACGACATCGTCGGTTTCGTCACCCGCGGCCACGGCGTCTCCGTCCACCGCGACGACTGCGCCAACGTCGCCAGCCTGAGGGCGCAGCCCGACCGGCTCATCGACGTCAAGTGGTCCCCCAGCGAGGAATCGGTCTTCCTCGTCGCCATCCAGGTCGAGGCCCTGGACCGCCCCCGCCTCCTGTCGGACGTCACCCGCGTCCTGTCCGACCAGCACGTCAACATCCTGTCGGCCTCGGTCACCACGTCCCGCGACCGCGTGGCCGTCAGCCGCTTCACCTTCGAGATGGGCGACCCGAAGCACCTCGGCCACGTCCTGAAGGCCGTCCGCTCCATCGACGGCGTCTACGACGTCTACCGGGTGACCAGCGGCGCCACCCGGTAGGAGCAGGCGAGGGCGGCCGCGGGGAGCGGCCGCCCTCGGTTCGGTCCGGGTCAGGACTCCGCGGGGTCGTCCTCGGGGATCACGTCGACGCCCGCCTCGGCGCGCTGCTGGGGGGTGATCGGGGTCGGTGCGGCGGTCAGGGGGTCGTAGCCGGACGCGGCCTTGGGGAAGGCGATGACGTCGCGGATCGTGTCCTGGCCGGCGAGGAGCATGACCGTGCGGTCCCAGCCGAAGGCGATGCCGCCGTGCGGCGGGGGGCCGAACTTGAAGGCCTCCAGCAGGAAGCCGAACTTCGACTCGGCCTCCTGCTTGGAGAGGCCGAGCACGTCGAAGACGCGCTGCTGCATCTCGGCGCGGTGGATACGGATGGAGCCGCCGCCGATCTCGTTGCCGTTCAGGACGAGGTCGTAGGCGTCGGCGAGGGCGCTGCCCGGGTCCTCGTGGAAGGTGTCGGCGAACTCCGGCTTCGGCGCGGTGAACGGGTGGTGGACGGACGTCCAGCCGATGTGCTCACCCTTGTCGTCCTCGACGGACTCGAAGATCGGGGCGTCGACGACCCAGACGAAGTTCCATGCGGACTCGTCGATCAGGTCGCGGCGGCGGCCGATCTCCAGACGGGCCGCGCCGAGGAGTTCCTGGGTGGCGTGCCGCTTGCCGGCGCCGAAGAAGATCGCGTCGCCGGGGGACGCCCCGGTCTTGGCGGCCAGGCCTTCCTTCTCGGCGCCGGAGAGGTTCTTGGCGACCGGGCCGCCGAGCGTGCCGTCCTCCTGGACGAGCACGTAGGCGAGGCCGCGGGCGCCGCGGGCCTTCGCCCAGTCCTGCCAGGCGTCCAGTTCCTTGCGGGTCTGGGACGCGCCGCCCGGCATGACCACCGCTCCGACGTAGGGAGCCTGGAACACGCGGAACGACGTGTCGGCGAAGTACTCCGTCATGTCGGACAGTTCCAGGCCGAAGCGCAGGTCGGGCTTGTCGGAGCCGTAGCGGGCCATCGCGTCGGCGTAGGTGATGTGGGGGATCGGGAGGGGGACCTCGTAGCCCGCGATGTCCTTCCAGAGGCGCGCCACGAGGTCCTCGCCGACCTTCAGGACGTCGTCCTGGTCGGCGAACGACATCTCGATGTCGATCTGGGTGAACTCGGGCTGCCGGTCGGCGCGGAAGTCCTCGTCGCGGTAGCAGCGGGCGATCTGGTAGTAGCGCTCCAGCCCGCCGACCATCAGGAGCTGCTTGAACAGCTGCGGCGACTGCGGCAGCGCGTACCAGTGGCCCGGCTGGAGCCGGACGGGGACGAGGAAGTCGCGGGCGCCCTCGGGCGTCGACCGGGTGAGGGTGGGCGTCTCGACGTTGACGAAGCCGTGCTCGCGCATCACCTCGTGCGTCAGGAACGACGCCTCCGAGCGGATCCTCATCGCGCGGGCGACGGACTCGCGGCGCAGGTCGAGGTAGCGGTACTTGAGCCGGATCTCCTCGTTGACGTTGACGTCGCCCTCGATCGGGAACGGCAGCGGCGCGGAGTCCGACAGCACGTCGATCTCGGACGCGGCGACCTCGATGGCCCCGGTGGGCAGCTCGGGGTTCTCGTTGCCCTCGGGCCGGACGCGGACCTCGCCGACGATCTTGACGCAGTACTCCGAGCGCAGGTCGTGCGCCGCGTCCTCCTCGCGGAAGACGACCTGCGCGGTGCCGGACGCGTCGCGCAGGTCGATGAACGTGACGCCGCCGTGGTCGCGGCGGCGCCCGACCCAGCCGGCCAGCGTGACCTGCTGCCCGGCGTGCTCCTTGCGGAGCGTCCCCGCCTCGTGGGTGCGGATCATTTCGACAGCCTTTCCTTCAACGTCGTGGTGAGGTCGGTGAGCGGGACGGCGGTCTGCTCGCCCTCGGCCAGGTCCTTGACCTGGGCGACGCCGTCCGCGATATCTCGCTCGCCGAGGATCACGGCGTAGCGGGCGCCCGAGCGGTCCGCGTCCTTCATGGCGCCCTTCAGCTTCTTGCCGCCGAACGCCATGTCGGCGGCGATCCCGGCGCGGCGCAGGTCGGCGACGAGCGCGAACATGCGGCGCTCGGCGGTGTCGCCGAGCGCGACGCCGAACGCCTCGCAGCGCGGCCCGGCGGCGAACGCCGCGCCCCCGCCCTCCTGCGACTCGGCCTCAAGCGCCAGGATGGTGCGGTCCAGGCCGAGGCCGAACCCGATGCCCGGCAGCGGCGGGCCGCCGATGTCCTCCGAGAGGCCGTCGTAGCGTCCGCCGCCGCCGATCCCGGACTGGGCGCCGAGCAGCGGGTGGTCGAACTCGTAGGTCGTGCGCGTGTAGTAGTCGAGGCCGCGGACGAGGGTGGGCGTGTCCTCCCACGTGATGCCGAGGTCGGTGAGCAGCTCCCGGACCCGGTCGTGGTGGGCCTTGCACGCCGGGCACAGGTGGTCGGCCATCAGCGGGGCGCCAGCGAGCTGCTCCCGCACCTTGGGACGCTTGTCGTCCAGCACCCGCAGCGGGTTGATCTCGACGCGGGCGCGGGTGTCGTCGTCGAGGTCCAGGGCGCGCAGGAAGTCCTGCAGCAGGGCCCGGTAGGCGGGACGGCACTCCTTGCAGCCGAGCGAGTTCAGCAGCAGCCGCACCCGGGTCAGCCCCAGGGAGCGGTACCAGCCGGCCGCGATCGCGATGGTCTCGGCGTCGACCTGCGGGTCCTCGCTGCCGATCGCCTCCAGGTCGAGCTGGTAGAACTGCCGGTAGCGGCCCTGCTGCGGACGCTCGGCGCGGAACGCGGCCCCGGTCGTCCACACCTTCACCGGCAGCGCGCCCTTGTGCAGGTTGTTCTCCAGGACGGAGCGCAGCACCGACGCGGTGAACTCGGGACGCAGCGTCAGCGACCGGCCGCCCCGGTCCTCGAAGGTGTACATCTCCTTGGACACCACGTCGGTGGACTCGCCGACGCCGCGCCGGAAGAGGTTGGTGTCCTCGAAGACGGCCAGCTCCAGGTAGCCGTAGCCGGCCAGCCGCGCCTGCTCGGCGAACGCCTCGCGCACGGCGTAGAAGAGGTCCGCGCGAGGCGGGACGTATTCACTGACCCCCTTGGGGGCCCGGAAGCTCGAACTCATGGTCTTTTAGGCTCAGAATCCCTTGTTGGGTCCGTCCGCGGGCACGCCCGTCCCGTCCAGCGGGGACGAGCCCCCTGAACCCCCCGGCGCGAGCCCGGCGAGGAACGGGTTGGTGACGCGCTCACGGCCGATTGTGGTCTGCTCCCCGTGGCCGGGCAGGACGGCGGTGTCGTCGGGCATGGCCAGGCACACCCGGGACAGGCTGGCGAGGATCTCCTCGTACGATCCGCCCGGCAGGTCGGTGCGCCCGATCGACCCCGCGAACAGCAGGTCGCCGGTGAACATCACATCCGGGATCTGCTGCGTGCGCGGCGTGCGGAACGTCACCGACCCGGGCGTATGGCCCGGGGCGTGGTCGACGGTGAAGCCGAGCCCCGCCAGCTCCAGCACCGACCCGTCGGTGAGCTCCCGCACGTCGTCCGGCTCGGACAGCTCCAGGCCGCCGAAGAGCTGCTGCCCGGCGCCGAGGGACAGGCCCTTCGCGGGGTCGGTGAGCAGGTCGCGGTCGTCCGGGTGGACGAAGGCGGGGACGTCCTTGGCGCCGCAGACCGGGGCCACCGACCAGACGTGATCGAGATGGCCGTGCGTCAGCAGCACCGCGACCGGCTTCAGCCGGTGCTCGCGCAGGATCTCCTCGATCCCGGCCTCGGCGTCCTGGCCGGGGTCGATGATCACGCACTCCTCACCCGCGGCGGGCGCCACGATGTAGCAGTTCGCGGCGAACGATCCAGCGGGGAACCCGGCGACGAGCACGGTCGTCCTTCCTTAGAACCATCTCGGTGGGCGTGTCCGAGGGTACCGGCGGGGCCACGGCCACCGCGAACGAGATAGGGCCGTCGCCGTGTCGCGTCCGGGGGCGGTCCGGCCCCGGGGGAGACGCTCCCTGACCACGGAGGCGCTTTTACTCGCGGGTACCGCTACTATGCGCTGCACGTTCACCTGATCACACCGGAGAGGCGAGGCCCGTGGCGGGGAAGGACCGCAAGAAGCAGCTCGCGCGCCAGCGGTACGAGCGCCAGGAGCAGCGGCGCGCGCAGGAGGCGGCGAAGGCGCGCCGCCTCAAGGTCATCGGCTCGGTCGCCGCGGTGGCGGTGGTCGTCGCCGGCGTCGCGGCGTTCATGGTCTTCAAGAAGGACGAGTCCACGGCCGCCGGCCCGCGGTGCGTCTACGAGCCTGAGACCGACGGCGGCGAGGTCAAGGACGTCGGCACCCCGCCAGGCGAGCCCGCCCACACGGGCATCGTCCAGGCCACGGTCAAGACGAGCCAGGGCGACGTGGAGATGCAGCTCTACGGCGACAAGGCGCCCTGCACGGTCAACTCGTTCGTGTTCCTCGCGCAGAAGAACTACTTCGACAAGACCGAGTGCCACCGGCTGACGAGCGGCGGCCTCAACGTCCTGCAGTGCGGGGACCCTGCGGCGTCCGGCCGCGGCGGGCCCGGCTACCGGTTCACCACCGAGAACACCGCCGGCGCGACCTACACCGAGGGCACGCTGGCGATGGCGCGCTCGGACTCGCCGGACTCCAACGGCAGCCAGTTCTTCATGGTCTACAAGGACTCGCAGCTCAAGCCGGAGTACACGGTGTTCGGCAAGATCACCAAGGGGCTGGACGTGCTCGGCAAGATCGCCAAGAACGGGTCGAACCCCGCGGGCGACGGCAAGCCCAAGAAGAAGGTCGAGATCCAGGACGTCACGATCGCCGGGAAATAGGCGAACGGGATACTAAGGTGTTGAGGGTCCGGATGGCGCGAGTTGTCCGGACCCGCGATTCAGGAGGCAAGGGTGTCCAGCGCGACCGATCCCTGGGGCCGGGTGGACGAGGACGGCACCGTCTACGTCAGGACCTCTGACGGCGAGCGGGTGGTCGGGTCCTGGCAGGCCGGCGCGCCCGAAGAGGCTCTGGCCTACTTCAAGCGCAAGTACGACGCGCTCGCCACCGAGATCGGCCTGCTCGAACAGCGGCTGCGCACCACCGATCTGCAGCCCGCCCAGGCCCAGCAGAGCATCGACCGGCTCCGCGAGGCCGTGGCCGGGGCGCACGCCGTCGGCGACCTCGACGCGCTCGTCCGCCGCCTGGACGGCCTGACCGAGCAGGTCGGGCGGCGCCGCGAGGAGGTCAAGGTCCAGCGCGAGCAGCACCGCCACGAGGCCCGCGAGGTCAAGGAGCGGATCGTCGCCGAGGCCGAGCGCATCGCCGCCGAGGAGACGCACTGGAAGAACGGCGGCGAGCGGCTGCGCCTGCTGGTCGAGGAGTGGAAGGCCGCCGACCGCATCGACCGGCCGACCGAGACCGCGCTGTGGAAGCGGCTGTCGTCGGCCCGCAACGCGTTCACCAAGCGCCGCAAGGCCTACTTCGCCACCCTCGACGACCAGCGCGAGGAGTCCCGCCGGGAGAAGGAGCGCCTGGTCGCCGAGGCCGAGGCGCTGTCCGGCTCCACCGACTGGGGCGAGACCGCCGCCGCCTACCGCGACCTGATGCGCCGCTGGAAGAGCGCCGGACGCGCCTCCCGGGACGCCGAAGAGGACCTCTGGACCCGCTTCAAGGGCGCCCAGGACACCTTCTTCCAGGCCCGCGGCGCCGCGTTCGCCGAGCGCGACGCCGAGTTCCGCGGCAACGCCGAGGAGAAGGAGAAGATCCTCGCCGAGGCCGAGCGGCTGCTGCCCGTCCGGGACGTCCGGCAGGCCCGGCAGGCGCTGCGCACGGTCCAGGAGCGCTGGGAGGCCGCCGGCATGGTCCCGCGCGACCAGCGCGACCGCCTGGAGGGCCGGCTCCGCAAGATCGAGGAGGCCGTCCGCTCCGCCGAGGAGAACGAGTGGCGCCGCACCAACCCCGAGGCGCGCGCCCGCGCCGAGGCCACGGTCGGGCAGCTGCGCAGCTCCATCGAGCAGCTGGAGAAGCGCCTCGGCAAGGCCCGCGACGCCGGCCGCGACAAGGATGTCAAGGAGGCCGAGGAGGCCCTCAGCGCCCGCCGCGCGTGGCTCGAAGAGGCCGAACGGACCCTCGCCGAGTTCTCGTAGCGTCTCCCGGAGGCCGGGGTCAGCCTGCCGGGCCGGGGTTCACGCGGTGCTGCGGCCGAGGAAGGCGAGCAAGCGGGTCTGCTCGTCGGCCCCTCTCGGCGCCGCGAGGGGCGCGGCGAGGCGGCCGGAGGCGCGCAGCGGGGCGGCGACCACCTGGGCCGTCGCGAACGCGTGGTGGACGAGGTCCGGGTCCAGGCGGGACGGCTGGCCCGTCGCCCGGGCCAGGTCCCAGGCGTGCACGAGCGGCTCCAGGATGTAGGCCCCCAGGCAGTCGCCGAGCGGCAGCTCGCCCAGGCCGCCGAACGGGATGGGACGGCGCAGCGCGTCCGGGGTGAGCGCCGCCGCGCACTCCTTGCGGGTCGTCCGCCAGCTCATCAGGACGTCGCCCGGGACGAACCGGGCCGGGTCCCGGCCGACGTCCCGCTCGGGCTCGCCCGCCGCCAGCGCCCGGATCAGGCACTGGCCGGCGGTCACGTGTCCGGCGACGTCCCGGGCGCTCCACCCCTCGCAGGGCGACGGCGCGTCCCAGCCGTCCCCGGGGACGCCGGCGACCAGGCCCTCGAACAGGTCGAGGGCCCGGTGGTAGCCGCTGAGGTCGTGAGCCATGGTGGTCAGTGACCCGCGATCCGGCCGCGCTGTCAAGCGCTATCGCCAAGGTCGCCGGTTCGGCTCACGCCGCGGGCGCGCCCCGCTCCCGCAGCATGGCGTTCATCCGCGCCATCTCCGACCGCTGGCCCTCCACCATCGTGCCGGCCAGCCGCCGCACCCGGTCGTGCCCCGTGCGGGCCAGCACCGCCTCCGCCATGGCCACGCCGCCGCGATGGTGGGCGATCATCAGCCGCAGGAACAGGACCTCCGCGGGACGGGCGGACGCCTTCTCCAGCTCGGCGAGCTGCCCGCGGGTGGCCAGCCCCGGCATGGCGGCCGCGCCGCCGCGGTGGCCGCCGTGCCCGGACATCCAGCGCATGCGGCCGGTCGGGTCGGCCTTCGGCAGGCCCCACTCGTCCAGCCAGGCCGTCATCATGCCGATCTGCGCCTGCTGCGTGGTGATGATGTCGTAGGCCAGCAGCCGGACCTCCGGGTCGTCGGTGCGCTCCCGGACGATGAACGACATCCGCACCGCCTGCGCGTGGTGGGCGCTCATGTCGCGGGCGAACCCGGCCTCGGGACCGTCCGTGCCGGGACGTCCCGAGCGGGCGACGGCCATCGTCACGAGGACGGCCCCGGCGATCAGGACGAGGACCGCGAGGACGACGGCGGCGCGCCGACCCCGCGGCACCGTGTTCCCGTTCACGGGTCCCTCGTTCACGGCGTCCTCGTTCACGGCGTCCTCGTCCCCGGGGCCGGCCTCGCTCACGGGGCGTCCTTGGCGCCGTTGCAGGCCGCGCCCGGCTCGGGCGTCTGCGGGCCGCTCACGAAGCCGCGCAGGAACTCGTCCACGCGCGGGTCGGAGGCGTCCTCCAGGGTGAGCTGGTGGCCCCAGGCGGTGAGCTTGATCGGCGCGTCCTGGGACGGGTACGGGCTCAGCATCGTGTAGTCGGTGCCGGTGACCTTGCTCTTGAGGGCGTCGACCTGGCCAGCGGCCAGGCCGGGACGGTAGGTGATCCAGACGGCGCCGTGCTCCAGGGAGTGCACGGCGTTCTCGTTCTGCAGCGGCGCGTCATAGACGCGGCCGTCGCAGTTCTGCCAGACGGGGTTGTGGTCGCCGCCCATCGGCGGGTCGGAGTCGTACTTGACGGCGCCGTTGGTGTGGTCCCGGCCGAGGTCGTCCTTGGTCACCAGGCCCGCGATGGACTTGGAGTCCGCGGACGACGACCTCGTCTGCATGAACGTGTAGCCGATGGCGATGACCGCCACCAACCCGATGACGGTGAAGAAGGCGATGCCGCCCCACGGGATCTCGCGCTGCGTCAGCGCGTTCTTGCGGGCGTTCTTTTTGCGGGCGCTCTTGGACATGAGAGCGGTCCTCTCAGGGGTGCTGTGGATCAGTACGGAGATGTGGGCAGGCGCCGCGTCGCGACTGCGGCGAAGCGGCGCTGCGTGCGGCCTTACGGCCGGCTCATCACAGCCGGAGCACCTGGAGGACGGGCGGCGAAGCCAGGGTGGAGGCGGCGCCGGGCGGCGCGAGGGACCAGCCGACGCGTGCGGGCAGGCGCGAGAGGGGCCGGCGCAGCCCCGTGACCAGCGCCAGCAGCAGGAGGGTGAACAGGACGGCCATGCACAGGCAGACGTCCAGCGGCATCGACGGGGGATGCTTCACCGGCGCGCTGAGCGCCTCGCCGGCGGGACCCTGCAGGACCTGGGACAGTGAAGCAGCCGTCACTGCAACGGGCGTCGCCGCATCGGGCATCGCCACATCGGGCGTCGCTCCGTTGGACGTCGCTCCGTCGGACATGGAGGCGGGGCCGGCGCCGACGGGCATGCTCACGGCCTGCTCGGTGCACACGCGCGGCGGCGGCCCGTGGCCCATCCCGTAGCTGAACACGAGCCCGGCCACGACGAACAGCGCCACGACCAGCCCAGCCGGCCCGTGGCGCCGATGCAGGGCCGTACCGGACACCGTCACACTCCTGAACGCGCCTTCCGGGCTGTTCCAACGCCGGAGCCTATCCCCGGGTTCCCGTTCCCGCCCAGGGCGCCCGGGTGCGGGACGTCCGGGAACGTCCGCGCCGCGAGATAGTGTCGGAGCGTGACCAGCAGGGCGGAATCGGGCGAGCCGGAGGGCCTCTTCGACGCGCCCGGGCAGCGCCCGGCGGCCCCCGGGTCCGCGTCGGGGCCCGCATCTGGGCCCGGCCCGTCCGTCCCGGCGGCGCCCGGCGCGGAGCAGCCCCTCGCGGTGCGGATGCGCCCCCGCGCGCTGGACGAGGTCGTCGGCCAGGGCCACCTGCTCGGCCCCGGCACCCCGATCCGGCAGCTCGTCGACCGGGACGTGCCGATGTCGCTCGTCCTGTGGGGCCCGCCGGGCACGGGCAAGACCACCCTCGCCACGGTCGTCAGCCACGTCACGTCCCGTCGGTTCGTGGAGATCTCCGCGGTCAGCGACGGGGTGAAGCGCGTCCGCGCCGAGATCGACCTGGCCCGGCGGGAGCTGGGCATGACCGGGCGGCAGACGGTCCTGTTCGTCGACGAGGTCCACCGGTTCAACAAGGCCCAGCAGGACGCCCTGCTCCCCGCCGTGGAGAACCGCTGGGTGTCCTTCATCGGCGCCACCACCGAGAACCCGTTCTTCTCCGTCATCAGCCCGCTGCTGTCCCGCTCCCTCCTGCTCACGCTGGAGCCGCTCGGCGACGACGACCTGCGCGAGGTGATCCGCAGGGCGCTCGCCGAGGAGCGCGGCCTGGACGGGGCGGTGACCCTCGACCCCGCCGCCGAGGACCACCTCGTCCGGCTGGCCGGCGGCGACGCCCGCCGCACCCTCACCTACCTGGAGGCCGCCTCCCTCGTCGTCGACGACGGCGGCGAGATCGACGTCGGCGTCCTGGAGAAGGCCGTCGACCGGGCGGCCGTCCGCTACGACCGCGAGGGCGACCAGCACTACGACGTCATCAGCGCGTTCATCAAGAGCATCCGCGGCAGCGACGTCGACGCGGCGCTGCACTACCTCGCCCGGATGATCGAGGCCGGGGAGGACCCGCGGTTCATCGCCCGGCGGCTGATCGTGCACGCCAGCGAGGACGTCGGGATGGCCGACCCGACCGCGCTGCAGACGGCGGTCGCCGCCGCGCAGGCGGTGGAGTTCGTCGGCCTGCCCGAGGCCCGCATCAACCTCGCCCAGGCGGTGATCCATCTCTCCCTGGCGCCCAAGTCCAACGCGGTGATCATGGCGGTGGACGGGGCGCTCGGCGACGTCCGCAAGGGGCTCGCCGGGCCCGTCCCCGGGCACCTGCGCGACTCCCACTACAAGGGCGCCGCCAAGGTCGGGCACGGGCAGGGCTACAAGTACGCGCACGACCATCCCGGCGGCGTCGTCCGGCAGCAGTACGCGCCCGACTCCGTGGACGGGCGGGAGTACTATCTCCCGACCAGGCATGGCGCGGAGTCGCGTTTCACCGAGGTGCTCGCGCGGATCCGGTCCGTCCTGCGCGGCGCGGGGGACCGGCGCTGATCGCTCTCACCGGGCCGGTGATACCGCCACAGTGCCGTGCCGCCCGGTAAGGTCTGTCACGCCGTAACCGGCCCGAACCGAATTCGCACGAACGGAAAGCCCGATGCTCACTGGTGGACAGCTGGCCGGCCTCATCGTGGCCGTGTTCTGGGCGGTGCTGGTCTCGTTCATCGCGCTGACCCTGCTGAAGCTCTCCCGTCTCCTCGGCGAGGCGGGCAAGGTCGTCCGCGACCTCGGCGACCAGGCCGCACCCCTGCTGGACGACATGACCCGCACGGTCAAGCGCGCCAACGAGCAGCTCGGCCGCACCGACGTCATCACCAAGCAGGTCGCCGGCGTCACCCAGAACGTCTCGGCCGTCACCACCGTCATGACGTCGGTGGTGGGCGGCCCGCTGGTGAAGGCCGCGGCCTTCTCCTACGGGGTCCGCAAGGCCCTCAAGAGCGGCGACGGGCGGGCCGCGTCCGACCGGCCGCAGCTTCAGGCCCGCTCCTCCGGGAAGGGGCGGGGATGAGGCGGCTGTTCTGGCTCTCGGTAGGCGCCGGCACCGGCGTCTACGTCACGCACCGCGTCAAGCGGCGCGTGGAGCGCGTCGCACGGAGCCTGTCCCCCGAGGGGGTCGCGGCGCGCGCGGTGGCGACCGGGAAGGGCACCGGGGAGCGGTTGAGGCATTTCGCCGCCGACGTCCGTACCGGGATGCAGGCCCGCGAGGAGGAGCTGCGCGAGGCCGTCCGCATGGACCAGGCTCCGCCGGACGCCGAGCTTCCCGGGCTGCGGGGGTCCCGGCCCCGCCGGGTGCTGAAGGCGCGATACACGATCATCGACGACGACAAGGATGGCCACTGATCATGGAGTCGGCAGAGGTCGCACGCCGCTTCCTCAGGTTCTTCGAGGAGCGCGGGCACACGGTGGTGCCCTCGGCCAGCCTGGTCGCCGAGGACCCGACCCTGCTGCTGGTGAACGCCGGCATGGTCCCGTTCAAGCCGTACTTCCTCGGCCAGCGCACCCCGCCGTCGGCGCGGATGACCAGCGCGCAGAAGTGCGTGCGGACGCCCGACATCGAGGAGGTCGGCAGGACCACGCGGCACGCCACGTTCTTCCAGATGCTGGGCAACTTCTCGATCGGCGACTACTTCAAGGAGCAGGCGATCCCCTTCGCCTGGGAGCTGCTGACCGCCTCGCGCGAGGACGGCGGCTTCGGGTTCCCCGAGGAGAAGCTCTGGGTCACCGTCTTCCATGACGACGACGAGGCGCAGCGGCTCTGGCACGACAAGGTCGGCGTCCCCCTCGACCGCATCCAGCGGCGCGGCATGGAGGACAACTTCTGGTCGATGGGCGTCCCCGGCCCCTGCGGGCCCTGCTCGGAGATCTACTACGACCGCGGCCCCGAGCACGGCCGCGAGGGCGGCCCGGTCGCCGACGAGGACCGCTACCTGGAGGTGTGGAACCTCGTCTTCATGCAGTACGAGCGGGGTCCCGGGGAGAGCAAGACCGACTTCCCGATCCTCGGCGACCTGCCCGCCAAGAACATCGACACCGGCATGGGCCTGGAGCGCATGGCGGCGATCCTGCAGGGCGTCGACAACATCTACGAGACCGACACCCTGTGGCGGGTCCTCGACCGCGCCGCGGAGCTGACCGGCGCCAAGTACGGCCGGGACCACCGCGCGGACGTGTCGCTGCGCGTCGTCGCCGACCACGTCCGCAGCGGGACGATGATGGTCGCGGACGGCATCCGTCCCGGCAACGAGGGTCGCGGCTACGTGCTGCGCCGCATCCTGCGCCGCTCCATCCGCAACCTGCGGCTGCTCGGCGGGCAGGACGCCGGGCTCATGCACGAGCTGGCCGCCGTGGCGATCAGCGCGATGGGCGAGCAGTACCCCGAGCTGGTACGCACGGCCGCGAACATCCACACGGTCATCGACGCCGAGGAGGACTCCTTCCTCCAGACGCTCCGCACCGGAACCGCGATCTTCGACACGGCGGTGGAGGAGACCAAGCGCTCCGGCGGCGCGAGGCTGGCGGGCGAGCAGGCGTTCAAGCTGCACGACACCTACGGCTTCCCGATCGACCTCACCCTGGAGATGGCGTCCGAGCAGGGCCTCCAGGTCGACGAGGACGGCTTCCGCAGGCTCATGCAGGAGCAGCGGGACCGCGCCAAGAAGGACGCCCGCGACAAGCGGACCGGCAACCTCGACGTCTCCGTCCTGGACGAGCTGCTCACCGGTGCCGGAGGCAAGGTCGACTTCACCGGTTACGGAAGCCTGGCCGGCGACGCCCGCCTCGTCGGGCTCCTGGTCAACGGCGCCAACGCGCCCGCCGCCGGCGAGGGCGCGGAGGTCGAGGTCGTCCTCGACCGCACCCCGTTCTACGCCGAGGGCGGGGGCCAGCTCGCCGACCACGGCCTGATCCGGCTCGGCAACGGCGCCGTCATCGACGTCACGGACGTGCAGGCGCCGCTCGCGGGCCTCGTCGTGCACCGCGGGCGCGTCCGCAGCGGCGAGGCGCAGGCCGGCGACACCGCCTACGCCGAGGTCGACGTGGAGCGGCGCCGGGCGATCTCCCGCTCGCACACCGCGACCCACATGGTGCACGCCGGGTTCCGCCGCGCGCTCGGCGAGTCCGCCGCGCAGGCCGGCTCGGAGAACTCGCCGGGCCGCTTCCGGTTCGACTTCACCGCGTCCGGCGCCGTCCCGCCGAGCGTGCTGCGCGACGTCGAGGACGAGGTCAACGAGGTCCTGGTCGGAGACCTGGACGTCCGGGCCTTCCACACCTCGATCGACGAGGCCCGCGCGATGGGCGCGCTCGCGCTGTTCGGCGAGAAGTACGGCGACGAGGTCCGGGTCGTGGAGGTCGGCGACTACTCCCGCGAGCTGTGCGGCGGCACCCACGTCGCCCGCTCCGGGCAGCTCGGCCTGGTCAAGGTGCTGGGCGAGTCGTCCATCGGCGCCGGCGTCCGCCGCGTCGAGGCCCTCGTCGGCATCGACGCGTTCCGGTTCCTCGCCCGCGAGAGCGTGCTCGTCGCGCAGCTCGCCGAGCAGATGAAGGCGCGCAAGGAGGAGCTGCCCGAGCGCGTCTCCGGTGTCGTCTCCCGGCTCCGGGACGCCGAGAAGGAGCTGGACAGGCTCCGCTCCCAGCAGGTCCTCGCGATTGCCGGGGCGCTCGCCGACGGCGCGAAGGACGTCGGCGGCATCGCGTTCGTCGGCCACCGCGCCCCGGACGGCACCGGAGCCGACGACCTGCGCAAGCTGGCCGTTGACGTCCGGGGCCGGCTGATGGCCCGGCCCGCCGTCGTGATGGTCACGGGCGTGCCGAAGGACCGTCCCGTCGTGGTCGTCGCCGTCACCGAGGGCGCGCGCGAGCGCGGCCTCAAGGCGGGCGCGCTCGTCGGCCTCGCCGCCAAGGCCCTCGGCGGCGGAGGCGGCGGCAAGGACGACCTGGCGCAGGGCGGCGGTGCGAACCCCGCGGCCGTCGGGGACGCCCTCGCCGCGGTCGAACGAGCAGTAGGGGCCGCGTGAGGCCGGCGCGACGGGGTAGGCGACCGGAGCCGAGGACATGAGAAACGGCGTCCGGCTGGGAGTCGACGTGGGGAGCGTGCGCGTGGGGGTCGCCAAGTGCGACCCGGGCGGGGTCCTCGCCTCCCCGCTCGAAACAGTGAAGAGCGGCAAGGGCGACATCGACCGGCTCGTGGAACTCGTCACCGAGTACGAGGCGATCGAGGTCGTCGTGGGCCTGCCCACCTCGCTGTCGGGCCGGGAGGGGCCGGCGGCGCAGGCGGCGCGCAGGTTCGCGGCCCGGCTGGCGGACCGCCTTCCCGCGGAGGCGGTCCGGCTGCACGACGAGCGGCTCACCACCGTCACCGCCGAGAGCGGACTGAGGGCCGGTGGAGTACACGGTCAAGCGAGGCGCAAGGTCGTCGACCAGGCCGCCGCGGCGGTCCTGCTGCAGGCGGCCCTCGACGCGGAGCGGTTGACTGGGCGCCCCCCAGGAGAGATCGTCCGGGGGAGCTCATGAACGATTTGGACCTCTTCTCAGACCCCTACGGCGACGGGCGTCCGCCGGACGAGCGGTACGGCCGGCGCGACCAGCGGCGCGCCCGCAAGCGGCAGAAGCGGCGCAGGCGCAGCGGCCGGGCCGCGGCCATGTTCGCGCTGGCGTTCCTCGTGGCGGTGTTCGGCACCGGCGGCGTCCTCGGGTACGCGTGGCTCGACAACCGGTGGAACCCGCCGGACTACGCGGGCCAGGGCGCCGGCAAGGTCACGGTCCAGATCAAGGAAGGCGCCAGCGGCTCGGTGATCGGCGCGACGCTGGAGCAGCACCGCGTCGTCAAGAGCGCCCGCGCGTTCGTGAAGACGTACAACAAGGAGACCCGCGCATCCAGCATCCAGCCGGGCTTCTACCAGATGCGGCTGAAGATGTCGTCGGCGGCGGCGATGGCGCAGCTGCTGAACCCGAAGTCGCGGGCCGGGAACCAGATCACGATCCCGGAGGGCCGCCGGGCCGTCGAGGTCTACCAGCTGCTGGCGAAGAAGACCGGGATCTCGCAGAAGGAGTTCCAGGCCGCCGCGCGGAAGCCGAAGAGCCTCGGGCTGCCGTCGTACGCGAAGGGCAAGGTGGAGGGGTACCTGTACCCGGGCCGCTACGACCTGGACCCGAACGGCTCGGCCGAGCAGATCCTCAAGCAGATGGTGGACCGGTTCAACCAGGAGGCGAGCAGCGTCGACCTCGTCGGCAACGCGCGCAAGGCGGGCATGAACCCGGCGACGGTCATCACGCTGGCCAGCCTGGTCCAGGCCGAGGGCGGCAGGCCCAGCGACCTGCCGAAGATCTCCCGGGTGATCTACAACAGGGTGGCGAAGGGCATGAAACTGCAGTTCGACACCACCGTGCTGTACGCGCTGAACGAGCGGCGGCTGACGGTCACCGAGAAGGACCTCCAGATCGACTCGCCGTACAACACCTACAGGCACACCGGGCTGCCGCCCGGTCCGATCTCCAACCCCGGTCCGGACGCCATCGAGGCGGCGCTCGCGCCGAAGGACGGGACGTGGCTGTACTTCATCGCCACCGACCCGACCAACAAGATCACGAGATTCGCCACGACCGAGGCCGAGCGGCTGGAGATCGAGAAGGAGTTCCGGGCGTGGCAGAAGGCGCATCCGGGCCAGTGACGGGGGAACCGGGCAGCCGGGCCGCGGTGCTGGGGTCGCCGATCGCGCATTCGCTGTCGCCGGTCCTGCACCGCGCGGCGTACGCGGCGATGGGCCTGGACACGTGGTCCTACGAGGCGATCGAGTGCGGCGAGGACGGACTGGCCGCGCTGCTGGACGGTCTCGGCCCCGAGTGGGCCGGCCTGTCGCTGACCATGCCGCTCAAGCGGGTCGCGCTGGACCTCGTCGACTCGGTGTCCGACCTGGCGGTGCGGGTCGGCGGCGCGAACACGATCGTCCTGCGGGACGGGCGGAGGCACGGCGACAACACCGACGTGCACGGTATCGAGGCGGCGCTGACGGAGGCGGGCCTCAAGGCGCCGCCGTCGGCGCTCGTGCTGGGCGGCGGCGCGACCGCGGCGTCCGCGCTGGCCGCGCTCGCCCGGCTCGGCACGTCCGAGGCGGTGCTCGCGGCGCGGACCCCCGAGCGCGCCGCCGGCGCCGCCGAGGTGGGGGAGCGGTTCGGGCTCGCGGTCCGGGTCGTGCCCCTCGACCGGGTGGCAGCGCACCTTCCGGCGGACCTCGTGGTGTCGACGCTGCCGGGACGCGCGGCGGACGCGCTCGCCGAACCGGTCGCCGCGTCGGGCGCGTCCCTGTTCGACGTGGTGTACGCGCCGTGGCCCACGGCCCTCGCGGCGGCGGTGGAGCGGGCCGGCGGGACGGTCGTGGGCGGGTTCGCGATGCTCCTGCACCAGGCCGTCCGGCAGGTCGCGCTGATGACCGGCCGCGAGGACGTTCCGGTGGCGGCGATGCGGGCCGCCGGGGAGGCCGAACTCGCCCGCCGCGCCTGACGTCCCTGACGTCCCTGCCGGTCCGGACGTCCTCCGGAGTGGTCGCGCCGAACGGAACGCGCGGATCCGGGGAATGCCGAGATGCACGGAGCTGTTGGGGAGAGTGGCGTACCTCACGAAGGCGCCCGAAGCGGTGCCGGAGACAACGAAGCCCGCCTTGACAGGCCACCGGAGGTGGTAGTCTTAGTGGTCGACCGGCCCTGTGCGCGCGATCCGGGCGATGGCGCGCGCCGGGCGATCAAGCGGAGGCCACCTCCCACCTGACCGGCCGGAAGGCCGGTGGGTATCGGTCCGGCGAACGGGCGTTGCGCGCCCGTCCCGCCGTCGTCCCCGGACGGCTCGTCCGTCCAGGGAGACCGAAGGTGGCCCCGTGCGTGCGTCGTACGGGGCTTTTCTCGTGGAAGCCTCGGGGTACGACCGGTCCAACGAACTTGAGAACGGCCCCAAGGAGGTCCCATCAGCGCCGAACCGCGTATCAACGACCGCATTCGCGTGCCCGAGGTCCGGCTCGTCGGCCCGAACGGCGAACAGGTGGGCATCGTGCCCATCGCCAAGGCCCTTGAACTCGCGCGTGAGTCGGATCTCGACCTCGTCGAGGTGGCGCCCACCGCGCGTCCGCCCGTCGCCAAGCTCATGGACTACGGCAAGTTCAAGTACGAGTCCGCGATGAAGGCGCGTGAGGCGCGGAAGAACCAGGCGCACACGGTCATCAAGGAGATCAAGCTCCGCCCGAAGATCGACCCGCACGACTACGAGACCAAGAAGGGTCACGTGGTGCGGTTCCTGAAGGCCGGGGACAAGGTGAAGGTCACGATCATGTTCCGCGGTCGTGAGCAGTCCCGTCCCGAGCTCGGTTACCGGCTGCTGCAGCGGCTCGCCGACGACGTCGAGGAGCTCGGCTTCGTCGAGTCGCGGCCCAAGCAGGACGGCCGGAATATGATCATGGTGATCGGTCCGCACAAGAAGAAGACGGCCCGCGGGCAGGAGGCCGAGAGCACCGCCTGACGGCCGCTCCGGGACGGCCTCGCGGCGGTCCCGACACCGCGACCTCGCGGCTGAGCGGGGTCGCGGCGCACGTACATTGAAGCCTGACCCGGCGCGTCCACGAACTTCCGTGGGATGCGCCGATCAGGCGCGCCCCCGTGCGGCACGGCACGGGGGCCGGGAAAGAGGGAGACGACGGCGACCATGCCGAAGACCAAGACCCACAGTGGTGCCAAGAAGCGCTTCAAGCTGACCGGCTCCGGCAAGGTGATGCGCCGCCGCGCCAACAAGAACCACCTGCTCGAGCACAAGCCGACCAAGCGGACGCGCCGGCTGTCCGGCCCCGCCGTGGTGGCCGACGCCGACGCCAAGAACATCAAGAAGCTGCTGCGCAAGTAGCGCTCGACCGGCAATATCAGCGACCGGCCGAGGCCCGCATGGCCCCGGCCCCCACGAAGGAGTTCAGCACGTGGCACGCGTGAAGCGGGGCGTCAACGCCGCCAAGAAGCGTCGGGTCGTCCTGGAGCGGTCGAGCGGCTACCGCGGTCAGCGTTCGCGCCTGTACCGCAAGGCCAAGGAGCAGCAGCTCCACTCGATGACCTACGCCTTCCGGGACCGCAAGGACCGCAAGGGGCAGTTCCGCCGGCTGTGGATCCAGCGGATCAACGCCGCGGCCCGCGCCAACGGGATCACCTACAACCGGTTCATCCAGGGCCTGAAGGCCGCGGAGGTCGAGGTCGACCGCCGCATGCTGGCCGAGCTGGCCGTCAACGACGCGCCGGCGTTCGCCGCCCTGGTCAAGATCGCCAAGGACGCGCTCCCGGCCGAGGGTTCGGAGGCGGCCTGAGCCGGGTGACCGGCGCACAGGCGATCACAGCGACATGGCGGGCCGCGAGCTGACCTCTCTCCGATCACCGCGGGTGAAGGCCGCTCGGCGGCTCGCCAAACGCGCGTTCCGGCGCCGCGAGAACCGGTTCCTCGCCGAGGGGCCGCAGGCGGTGCGGGAGGCGCTGGAGATCCCCGGCGGCCTCGCCGAGCTGTTCACCACGGCGGAGGCGGAGGCCCGCCACCCCGAGCTGGTGCTCGCCGCCGAGCGCGCGGGCGCGCCGGTGCTGCGCGTCAGCGGCGAGGTCATGGCGGAGCTGGCCCAGACCGTCACCCCGCAGGGGCTGCTGGCGGTCTGCGAGTTCGTCGACGTCCCGCTGGGCAAGGCGCTGGAGGCCGGTCCCCGGCTCGTCACCGTGCTCGCCCACGTCCGCGACCCGGGCAACGCGGGGACCGTGCTGCGCACCGCCGACGCGGCCGGCTCGGAGACCGTCGTGTTCACCGACGCGTCCGTCGACCCCTACAACGGCAAGTGCGTGCGCGCCTCGGCGGGCAGCCTGTTCCACCTGCCGGTCGTGACCGGCCCGCGGTTCGACGCGCTGATCCCCGAACTGAAGGGCGCGGGGCTCACCGTCCTCGCCGCCGACGGCGCGGGCGACCGCACCCTCGACGACGCGATCGACACGGGGCTGCTCGCGCGCCCCACCGCGTGGGTGTTCGGGAACGAGGCGTGGGGGCTCCCGCGCGAGATACTCCGGCACGTGGACGAGGTCGTCCGCGTGCCCATCTACGGCCGTGCCGAGAGCCTGAACCTGGCGACGGCCGCGGCCGTATGCCTCTACGCCTCGGCGCGCGCGCAGCGCACGACGTGACGCGCGTACGGGGGGACGGTCGCGCGGGTTCACTGCATTCCGTGATCAGATGGCCGCAAGCGGTCGCCTGATGCGCCGCTTCCCGGCCGATGAGCTGGGAGGATGGACCGCGCACGGGCGGCGGGCGGGGGCCTGGCCGCCGGGTGCGGCTCATCCGCAGGTAGGAGCGCGGTGGGGACCGGCGGGGGATTACGCCGTTCCACCCGCTGCCTACCGTGTTGATCAGTGCGTTGACCAGGGGCGGCGGTGACGCCGTGCAGAGTGGGGGCGAACGTGATGACCGAGGAGACCAGGCCCGCCGGGAAGGCACGCCGGCGCGTGTTCTCCGTGGCGAGGTGCCGGGCGGGCGCGGGCACCGGCGCGCGCCCTCCCGCCGCGGGCGGCTCCGGCGCACGCGACGCGGCCGGCGGCCTGCGCATCGACATCGCCCTGGTCCGGGGCGGCACGGCCGTCCTCGCGGTGGCCGGGGAGATCGACCTGCGCACGGCCGGCACGCTGCGCGACCGGCTCGTCGAGCTGCACGGCCTGCTGCCCGGGACGGGGCCGCGCCGGCTCGTGGCCGACTTCACCGCCGTCCCGTTCTGCGACGCCGCCGGTCTCGGCGCGCTCGTCGCCGCGCACAACCAGATCGCGGCGGACGGTGGCGAGATCGTCCTCACCGGGGTCCGGCCCGCCCAGCTCCGGCTGCTCCGCATCACCGGGCTGCACCGGCTGTTCGCGATCCACGCCCGCGCCGACGACGTGTGGGCCGCGCCCGGCCCTTCGGCGACGTCCCGGTGATCCCTGGGAATCCCGGTGATCCCTGGAAAGAAGTCCCGTAAGTAGTCCCTGTCAGGACTGCCGGCACGGCGTGCGGGCGAGGGCGGGGATCCGGGCTGGTGAGGCCGCTGTCCGGCGGGGCGGCACCCCGCCCGGAAGGCTACAGATGCCTTGCCGCCGGGCGGTTTCCGGGTCCCGCAAGACGGCCGACTCCGGCTAGAGTCTCTTTTCGACAGGCCGCGTTCTCATCGGTGTTCTGGAGGCCGCTGTGGGCGGAGAGGAGTCCCCTCTCGTGGCAGCGCGCGTACCCGAGCGAGGGTCCGGGGCGGGCCCTGAGGGGGGCGCGGCCGACGACCTGCCCGACGGGCTGATGGTCGCCGGCCGGGACGCCCGCGTGCTGGTGTTCAACGCCGCCGCCACGCGGATCACCGGGATCGCCGCCGGGTCCGCCGTCGGCCGCGACTTCCGCGACGTCCTGCCGCTGCACGACGCCGAGGGGCGCGACTGGTGGAAGTGCCTGGCCCCCTACGACGGCCTGTGCACCCGCACCCGCCACCCCGAGCGGGTGCTGTTCCTGCCCGGCGGCACCGAGGTGCTGGTGACCGCCGCCTACCGGCGGGGCGAGCGCGGCCGGGTGGAACGGTTCACGGTGTGCCTGCGCGACGCCGTGCACCGCGCCCGCCAGGAGCGCGACCGCGCCGACCTCGTCTCCACCGTGGCGCACGAGCTGCGCTCCCCGCTGACCAGCGTGAAGGGCTTCACCGCGACGCTGCTGGCCAAATGGCACCGCTTCAACGACGACCAGAAGCGGGTCATGCTGGAGACCGTCAACGCCGACGCCGACCGGGTCACCCGGCTGATCACCGAGCTGCTGGACGTGTCCCGCATCGAGGCGGGCCGGCTGGAGATGCGCCGCCAGGTCGTCGACATCCCCGGCGAGGTCCGCAAGATCATCGCTGGCCGGGTCGCGGCCGGCGAGCCGGAGGACCGGTTCCGCTTCGAGACGCGCGGCGAGCTCCCCGAGATGTGGCTCGACCCCGACAAGATGGACCAGATCCTCGGCAACCTCGTGGAGAACGCGGTGCGCCACGGAGCGGGTACTGTGACGATTGTGGTCGAGCCGGACGCGCACGAGGAGGGAGCCGCCGTGTCGGTGCGCGACGAGGGCGAGGGCATTCCGCCCGAGGCCGTCCAGCGCGTCTTCCGGCAGTTCTGGCGCGGTCCCGGCGGCAACCGACGCGGCGGCACCGGGCTCGGGCTCTACATCGTCAAGGGCCTGGTCGAGGCGCACGGCGGCGTGATCACCGTCCGGCGGGCGCCCGGCGGCGGCGCCGAGTTCCGATTTACCGTGCCCGCAGGGGCCCCCGACTACGCCGGCTGAGCGCGGCGCACGCCGCCGGTCACGGCGCCACCGGGTCCCGACAGGGCCAGCGCGTCTCGCGCACGCTTTCCGGATCTTCACCGTCCGCGCACTAGACTGCGGGCGTCCCACGCCGACCGGAGTCGATCACACCACCATGTCTGCACCCAACAAGTCCTATGACCCCGTCGAGGTGTCCGCGCTGCAGCCCGAGGAGCTGGAGCGGGCCCGTGACGAGGCGCTCGCGGCCATCGCCGCGGCCGCCGACCTCGACGCCCTGAAGCAGGTCCGCCTCGCGCACGCCGGCGACCGTTCCCCGCTGGCCCTCGCCAACCGCGAGATCGGCGCGCTGCCGCCCGCCGCCCGCGCCGACGCCGGAAAGCGCATCGGCGCCGCCCGGGGCGCGGTGTCCAAGGCGCTGAAGGAGCGCCAGGCCGAACTGGAGGAGGAGCGCGACCAGCGGGTCCTCGTCGAGGAGACCGTCGACGTCACGCTCCCGTGGGACCGCGCTCCGCGCGGCGCCCGCCACCCGCTGACCACGATGCAGGAGCGGATGGTGGACGTCTTCGTCTCCATGGGCTTCGAGGTCTCCGAGGGCCCCGAGGTCGAGGCGGAGTGGTACAACTTCGACGCGCTGAACTTCCTGCCCGACCACCCGGCCCGCACCATGCAGGACACCTTCTTCGTTGAGTCGGAGGGGTCCGGCCTGGTGATGCGCACGCACACCTCGCCGATGCAGATCCGGTCGCTGCTGTCCCGGGAGCTGCCGGTGTACGTGGTGGCGCCGGGGCGCACGTTCCGCACCGACGAGCTGGACGCCACGCACAGCCCCGTCTTCCACCAGCTGGAGGGCCTCGCGGTCGACGAGGGCCTGACGATGGCCGACCTGCGCGGCGGCATCGACGCGTTCGTCACCGGCATGTTCGGCGAGGGGCTGAGGACGCGGTTCCGGCCGTCGTACTTCCCCTTCACCGAGCCGTCCGCCGAGGTGGACATGCAGTGCTTCGTGTGCCGGGGCGCGTCCGCCGAGCCGGGCGCCGACCCGTGCCGGACGTGCAGCTCCGAGGGCTGGATCGAGCTGGGCGGCTGCGGCATGGTCAACCCGCGGGTGCTGGTGGCCTGCGGCGTCGACCCGGACCGCTACAGCGGCTGGGCGTTCGGGCTGGGCGTCGAGCGGACGCTGATGTTCCGGCACGGCGTCGAGGACATGTACGACATGGTGGAGGGCGACGTCCGGTTCACCCTCCCGTTCGGGACGGAGATCTGATGCGGGCCCCGCTTTCCTGGCTGCGCGAGTACGCCGAGCTGCCGGCCGGCGTCACGGGCCGCGCGCTGGCCGCCGAGCTGATCGCGGCGGGTCTGGAGGTCGAGACCGTCGAGCAGGCGGGCGCCGACATCACCGGCCCGCTCGTCGTGGGCGAGGTCCTGGCGATCGAGGAGCTGACCGGCTTCAAGAAGCCGATCCGCCACTGCCGGGTCGACGTCGGCGACGCCAACGGCACCGGCGCGCCGCAGAGCATCGTGTGCGGCGCCACCAACTTCGCCGTCGGCGACCGTGTCGTGGTGATCCTGCCCGGGGGCGTGCTGCCCGGCGGGTTCGAGATCGGCGCCCGCAAGACCTACGGCCGCATGTCCGAGGGCATGATCTGCTCGGCCAGCGAACTGGGCGTCGGGGACGACCACGGCGGCATCCTCGTCCTGCCGCCCGGCACGCCCGTCGGCGCGGACGCGATCGAGCTGCTCGGGCTGCGCGACGACGTCCTCGACATCGCCGTCACCCCCGACCGCGGCTACGCCCTGTCGATCCGGGGCCTCGCCCGCGAGGCGGCCACCGCCTACGGGGTGCCGTTCAAGGACCCGGCCGACGTGGAGCTCCCCGAAGGGACGGCGTCGGGCCGAGCCCGTCCGGTGGAGGGCGGTGAGGCCTACCCGGCGAGCATCGGCGATCCAACCGCTTGCGACCGGTTCGTCCTGCGGGAGGTGCGCGGCTTCGACCCGGACGCGAAGACCCCGATCTGGATGCAGGTACGCCTGCACAGGGCCGGGATGCGCCCGGTGTCGCTCGCGGTCGACATCACCAACTACCTCATGCTGGAGCTGGGGCAGCCGCTGCACGCGTTCGACCGGGGCAAGCTCACCGGCCCGATCGTGGTGCGGCGTGCCGCGCCGGGCGAGAAGCTGGAGACGCTCGACCACGTCAAGCGGACCCTCGACCCCGAGGACATCCTCATCACCGACGAGTCGGGTCCGATCTCGATGGCCGGCACGATGGGCGGGCTGGCCACCGAGATCGACGAGCGCTCGGCCGACATGGTCGTCGAGGCCGCGCATTTCGACGCCATGGGCACCGCCCGGATGAGCCGCCGGCACCGGCTGCACAGCGAGGCGTCGCACCGGTTCGAGCGCGGCGTCGACCGCGAGCTGCCGCTGTACGCCTCGTACCGGGCCGTGCGGATGCTCGCCGAGCTCGGCGGCGCGGAGATCGTGCCGGGCGTGACGCACGCCGAGGCGCCGGCCCCGCCGGTCACGGTCACGATGCCGGCCGGGCACCCGGACAAGGTCGCGGGCGTGGCGTACGGACGGGACGCGGTCGTCCGGCGGCTGGAGCAGGTCGGCTGCGCGGTGACCGGCGAGGACGTCCTGACGGTCACGCCGCCGTCCTGGCGCCCCGACCTGACCGATCCGAACGACCTCGCCGAGGAGGTCATCCGCCTCGAAGGCTACGAGGACATCCCGGCCAGGGCGCCCCGCCCCAGCGCGGGCAAGGGGCTGACCACCGGGCAGCGGCTGCGCCGCCGGGTCGGCCGCGCGCTCGCGGGCGCCGGCTACGTCGAGGCCCTCGCGTTCCCGTTCCTCGCGGAGAAGGACCTGGACGGCCTCCAGCTCCCGGCCGACGACGCCCGCCGCCGGGCGCTGCGGCTGGCGAACCCGATGTCGGAGCAGGAGCCGCTGCTGCGGACCACGCTGCTGCCGGGCCTGCTGAAGGTCCTGGCGCTGAACGCGGGACGCGGCTTCGGCGACGTCGCCCTCTTCGAGCTGGGCGTGGTGTTCCGGCCCCGTCCGGACGCGCCGGAGCGCGCGCCGCGCCTCGCCGTCGACCGCGGCCCGACCTCCGAGGAGATCGCTTCGCTGGAGGAGGCGCTGCCCGACCAGCCGCACCGCGTCGCGGTCGTCCTGTCGGGCGAGCGGGAGCCGTCGGGCTGGTGGGGCGAGGGCCGTCCGGCGCTGTGGGCGGACGCGATCGAGGCCGGCCGCACGGTGGCCCGCGAGGCCGGCGTGGAGCTGACGGTCAAGGCGGACCAGCACGCCCCCTGGCACCCCGGTCGCTGCGCCGCGCTCTACGCGGGCGACACCCTGGTCGGCCACGCGGGCGAGCTGCACCCGCGCGTCACCAAGGCGTACGGGCTGCCGGCCCGGACGTGCGCGATGGAGCTGGAGCTGCGCCGCCTGGGCGAGCCGGTCTCCGTCCGCGCGCCGCACGTGTCGTCCTACCCGGTCGCGACGCAGGATGTCGCGCTCGTCGTCGACTCCGCGGTGCCCGCCGCCGAGGTCGAATCGGCGCTCCGCGACGGCGCCGGGGACCTGCTGGAGGCGATCCGCCTGTTCGACGTCTACACCGGCGAGCAGGTGGGGGAGGGGCGCAAGTCCCTCGCGTACTCGCTGCGGTTCCGCGCCCCGGACCGGACGCTGACCGCCGAGGAGGCGTCGCAGGCTCGTGACGCCGCGGTGGCGGCCGCGTCCGACCGCGCCGGAGCCGTCCTGCGCGGCGTCTGACCGCGGAGCGTGCACGTGTCCCGGGCCCCCGGTCCGGGGCACGTCCTTGTTTCAGCCCGCGTAGCCGAGGCTCCCGTCGCGGCGGCCGGCGGTCACGAGCCGGTCCATCGACAGCGCCGCCACCGCGTACCAGCAGGCCCCGACCAGCGCCTCGGTCCCGAGCAGGCGCATGACGTGGCCGGGGGACGCGCCGTCCAAGATCCCGCGCACCGCCTGCAGCCCGTGCACGACCGGCAGCGCTTGCGCCGCGAACTCCAGCGGTGCGGGCCAGACGTCGACCGGGACGTTCACGCCGCCGAACGTCATCACGATCCCGTAGGCGGCGTTGAGCACCAGCCATTCGACGCCGCGCGTCCGCAGCGCGATGCCCGCGAGGGCGCACCCGTACCCGTAGCTGCTCGCGAGGACGAGCAAGATGACCGGGAACGCGCAGGCGGCGCGCGGCCACGGCAGCGGGACGCCGAGCAGCGGGGGCAGGACGAGCCAGGCGACCAGCGAGCTGGTCAGCCCGGTCACCGTCCACTGCAGCCCGCGCCCGAGATACACCGGCAGGTGCCCGGACGGGGCGATGGCCAGCAGTGGAAGCGTCCCCATGCGCCGCTCGCCGGCGAGCGAGATCACCACGATCGTGGACTCCATGCAGGCGAGCACGACGACGTTGCCGATCAGCACGTACCGCATGGTGGCCTCGTCGCCGACGTAGCGGCCCAGCAGCGCGTAGAACGCGGCCTGGCAGAGCAGCCGCACCAGCCATCCGAACGTCCACGTCCGCCAGGTGTACACGGCGCCCATCTCGGCGAACCCGAGGATCAGCGACTCCCGGACGATCCGGAGCAGGTGCCTCATGCGAACTCCACCGTCCCCTCGCGGCGGGATCGGTTCACGTAGCGCCGCGTCAGCCACAGGCCCGCCGCCATCGCCGCCGCGCCCAGCCCGAGGATCGCCGCGACCGACCCGGGCCGGCCGTGCGCGTCGCCGCGCACGGCGCCGCGCAGCAGCTCCGCGCTCCATGACAGGAACACCACCCGGCTGAGGGGATGCAACCAGCCGGGCAGCGCCGCGACGGGGACGAGGATCCCGCCGAGGATGTAGAAGGGGTAGCCGAGGGAGTTCTGCAGGACGTCCCGCGCCCGCGACACCGCGAGCACCGCCGACAGCAGCGTCGCCGTTCCGACGGTCGCGAGGCAGGTGGCCGCGACCGCGACCGCGAACAGCGCGGGGTCGGCGATCGCCAGCACCCGGCCGAACCCGAGGGCCGCCACCAGCCACGACTCCGCGAACGCCGCCGCGCCGACCAGCGCCACCATCGCGACCCGTCCGGCCACGACCGGGGCGAGCGGGACGGGGGCCGCGACCATCGGGGAGAACCGTCCGGCCCAGCGGTCCTCGGGGACGATGCGCCCGGCGTAGTCGAGCGCGGCGACCCAGAGCCCGATCAGGCCCGGCGCCAGGACGGCGTTCGCCACGACGTCGGGGCGGTGCGCCGTGAGGGTCAGCGCCAGCATGGTCGTCGTCTGCATGGGCGCGATCAGCAGGATGAGCGCGTGCTCCGGCCCGCGCCTCGACAGCGCCAGCTGCAGCAGGACCGCCTGCCACATCACGCGGAGCGTGCTCATACGCGCATCCCCCGGTCGCCGATCGTGCGCAGGTAGACCTCTTCGAGGGTCGGCTCGCCGCGCCGGGCGGTGAGGACGTCGCGGTCCAGCAGCCAGGCGAGGACGCGGCGGGCGCCGTCCCGGTCGGCCGTGTGGACGCGCCACGCCGTTCCGTCCCGATGCTCGACGTCGGTCACGCCCGGCAGCAGCGCCAGGGCTTCGGCGGGCGCCGGGTCGGGATGGGTGAAGTCGACGCACTCGCGGTCGCCGAGGAACCGCCCGACGCGTGCGGTGTCGCCGGTCAGCACCATCCGGCCGCCGTCGATGAGCGTCACCCGGTCGCAGAGCGCCGCGGCCTCGTCCATGTCGTGCGTGGCCAGCAGGAACGTGCGGCCTTCCGCACGCAGGTCGAGGACGAGCCGCCGGAAGGCCCCGGCCGCGACCGGGTCGAGCCCGGACGTCGGCTCGTCCAGGAACAGCACCCGAGGCTCGTGCAGCAGCCCCCGCGCGAGGTGCAGCCGCTGCCGCATCCCGCGCGAGAACCGCTCCACGCGGTCGTCGGCGCGGTCGGCGAGGCCGACCCGTTCCAGCAGCGCGTCGGCGCGGGTCCGGGTCGTCCGGGAGTCGAGCCTGTAGAGCGCGCCCCAGAAGAGCAGGTTGCGGCGGGCGGACAGCCGGTCGTAGAGGCCGCGGTCGCCGCCGAGGACCAGCCCGACCCGCGACCGGACGGCCCGCGTGTCGGCCACGACGTCGTGGCCGAGGATCCGCGCCGACCCGCCCGACGGCAGCAGCACGGTGGAAAGGATCTTGACGAGGGTGGTCTTGCCCGCCCCGTTCGGCCCGAGCAGCCCGTGGATCTCGTTCTGTTCGACGGCCAGGGTCAGGTCGTCCAGGGCGACGACGGGCTCTTGGCGGCCGCGCTTGTAGACGCGGCGCAGCCCTGTGGTGTCCACGGCGGCTTCCATGCCTTCGACCGTCGCCGTAAGGAGGGGGCCGGAGCCATAAGGCGGCGGCCTATCTCCTCGGCCGGTCTCCTAGGCCGGTCTCCTAGGCCGGTCTCTTAGGCAAGGCCGCGGTCGCGGGCGGCGGCGACGGCCTCGCCGCGCGAGCCGACGCCGAGTTTGGCGAGGATGTTGGAGACGTGGACGCTGGCGGTCTTGGGGGAGATGACCAGTTCCTCGGCGATCTCCCGGTTGGAGCGACCCCGCGCCAGCAGCCGCATCACCTCCGACTCGCGGGCGGTCAGCGGCCCGCCGGACGGCCCGGCCAGCCCGGCGCGCCGCGCGCGTTCGGAGATCCGGCGCGCCAGCGGGGCGGCGCCGAGCCGGTCGGCGATCCCGGCGGCGCGATCGAGCCGGGCGGCGGCCGCGGCGCGGTTCCCGGCCGCGAGGTCGGCGCAGGCCGCGTCGAACAGCGCCCGCGCGAGCGAGTACGTCTGCGCCAGCTTCTCCCACGTCGTGATGGCGGTGTCCCAGCCGGCGGGGCCGCCGGCCAGCGCGGTCACGGCCGCCTTGTGCGCGGCCGCCGGCGGCGTCGCGGCCGG
The DNA here is from genome assembly GCF_041463665.1 of Actinomadura chokoriensis. GTDB lineage: Bacteria > Actinomycetota > Actinomycetes > Streptosporangiales > Streptosporangiaceae > Spirillospora > Spirillospora chokoriensis_A. The sequence goes on along the minus strand of NZ_JAXCEJ010000024.1, from coordinate 19,209 downwards.
CAGCCGCGCGGCGAGCCGGGCGATCTCGGGAAGGCGCGGGCCGCCGGCCCGGGCCGCGGCCTCCAGCAGCGGCCACAGGTGGCAGGGCTGCACGGTGAGCCGCGGGTGCCGCAGGACGGCGTCCACGGTGGCGCGGGCCGCCGGACGGTCCTCCTCCGCGAGCCGCCACTCGATGATCATCTGCGCGAGCGGAAGCACGGTCTGCGGGAACCCGGTGTCCAGCGGGAGCGCGAGCACCTCCGGATCGGGCTCCGCGCCGCCGCCCCGGGCGGCCAGCAGGGCGATCCGCCAGATCGTCATCTGGACGCGGAAGGCGGACGTGTGGTGCCGGTCCAGGGACCGCTGGATCTCCTCCGCGGCCTCGTCCCAGCGGCCGAGCCGGTACAGCGCCTCGACCAGGTTGACCGCGAGGGGCAGCCCCGCACTGCAGGCGACCCCGGTGTCCTCCGCGGCGGCGAGCCCGTCGGCCGCGAGCGCCAGCGCGCGGTCGCCGTCGCCCCGGTTCAGGTGGCAGTGCGCCAGCGTGTTGATCGTACGGACGCGCATCCACGCGTCGAGGTCCCGGTGCCGGACCCGTTCGAGCGGGGCCAGGTCGCCCTCGCCGTCCCGCGCCGTGGCGGCGGCCACGACGGCCTCCAGCGGGGGGATCGCGCTCGCGAGACCGAGCCCGCGCGCCAGTTCGATCGCCTCCCGGCCGAGCCTTGCCCCCTCGTCGTGCTCTCCGTAGACGAGGAGGCGGGAACTCAGCTGTGAGAGCACCTGGACGCGCTCCGGTGACGGGGCCGCGGCGAGGCGCTCGGCCTCGCGCAGGTCGTCCAGTTCGTCCTCTCGGCCCTGGAATCCCCGCATCGTGGCCCTGAGCGCCATCAGCCGCGCGGCGCGGCCGCGGTCGTCCCCTCCCTCTGCCATCGCCCGCTGGACGAGGGGCAGCCCGCGGCCCGGGTCGCCGGCCATCCCGGCGACGCCCGCCGCGGACTCCAGCACCCGGCACCGGGAGGCCCCGGTCACGGTGGCGGCGGCGGGCACGCTGGGCCACAGGTCCAGGACGCGTTCCAGCAGTGTGAGCTGTTCGGCGTACGCGGTGGCCGCGTGCCGCTCGGCTGCGGCCGACCACGCGGCGGCCAGCGCCCTCGCATGGTCCCCGCAGCCCTGCCAGTGGACGGCCAGCGCACTCGCCGGCGCGTCACTGAGTCCCGGTGACCGCTCGATGGCCTCGGCGTAACGGCGATGGAGGGCGGAGCGTTCGCCGGGCAGCAGGTCCTCGTGGACGGCCTCGCGGATGAGCGCGTGGCGGAACGCGTACCCGTCCCCGTCCGGGACGAGAAGGCCGTGGGCGACGGCGGGGCGCAGCGCCTCGCTCAGCGCGGGGTCGGGCAGGCCGGTCACCGCCGCCAGCAGCCCGTGCCCCACCCGGTCGCCGGCGGCGCTCGCCGCCTCCAGCACCGTGCGGGACCGCCCGGGCAGGCGCTGGACGCGCGCGAGGAGCAGGTCGCGCAGGGACCGGGAGACCGTCTCGTCCGGGCTCGCGACGAGCGCCTCGACGAACAGCGGGTTGCCGCCCGCGCGCGTGTGAGCGTCGCGGACCAGCGCCGGGTCGGCGGCCCCGAGGATGCCGCGCACCTGGTCGGCCACCTCGGTCAGGGTGAGGGGCGGCAGGTCCAGGCGGGTCACATGGGGGAGGCGGGCCAGCTCGGCGAGCAGCGGCCGGGCGCCGGGCTCCTCGGGACGGAAGGTGACGACCGGCAGCACTCCGGCGCGCGGAGGGTTGCGGAACAGGAACGACAGCAGGTCGCGGGTGGAGCGGTCGGCCCAGTGCGCGTCCTCGATCACCAGGGTGAGCGGTGCGGACGCGCCGGACCGCTCGATCAGCGTCAGGACGTGCTCGAACAGCCGCAGCTGGCCGGTGCCGTCGTCGGGCGGCGGTGGCGCGGCGGTCAGGGCGGGCATCAGCCGGGCCAGTTCCGGCAGGCTGGACGCGGGCATGAGCGAGGTGACCGCGTCCCGGCCGAGGCGCCGCAGGATCGCGCTGAACGGGGCGTACGGCAGGCTCGCCGCGCCGAGGTCGAGGCAGCCGCCGGTCAGCGTCCGCAGGCCGCGGGTGAATTCGCCGACCAGGCGTGTCTTGCCGCCGCCGGCCTCGCCGCCGACGAGCACGGCGGCGGGCTCTCCGGCGCACGCCCGCGCGTGGGCCCCGCGCAACGCGGCCAGTTCGGCGGTGCGCCCGGCGAAGACGGGGCTGACGGTACCCATTCGGTCCAGCATGCCGGGCGGCCCGGTGAGGATCCACCGGAAAATCCGTTATCACGACTTGCGTCGCGATAGGTGCTCGGGTAACCTCGCTGGCGCCACATTGTCGCCCGGCAGGGGAGTCCATTGAGGATCTGAGGTCCGACACCGCGCGTAGTGCCGTCACCGGCCCGCGCACGTGACCTCAGAGTGGACCCTCGTCCCGCCGGGCTTTTTCGTGCCCACCGGCGCGTCGCGCGATCCCGCGGTGTCTCCATGCAGCCCCGAAACCGCTCGCAACCCATGGAGACCGCCTTACATGTCTTTCGCCATCGTGTGCTCGGACCTGTCCTTCGCCTGGGCGGACGGCACCGTCGTCCTGGACGGGCTCGACGCCGCGTTCGGGACAGGCCGGACCGGGCTGATCGGTGTCAACGGCTCCGGCAAGTCCACCCTGCTCAAGATCATCGCCGGTGAGCTGCGGCCCGCGTCGGGCACGGTCACCGTCGACGGGGAGATCGGCTACCTGCCGCAGAACCTCGTCCTGGACGGTGCGGCCACCGTCTCGGACCTGCTCGGCATCAGCGCGACCCGCGCCGCGCTGCACGCCATCGAGCGGGGCGAGGCCACCGAGGAGAACTTCACGGCCGTCGGGGACGGCTGGGACGTCGAGGAGCGCGCCCGTGCCGAACTCGACCGGCTCGGCCTCGACCACCTCGGCCTGGACCGGACCGTCGCGACCCTCTCGGGCGGCGAGGCCGTCATGGTCGGGCTCGCGGCGCAGTTCCTCGCCCGTCCGGCCGTCCTGCTCCTGGACGAGCCCACCAACAACCTCGACCTGGACGCGCGGCGCCGCCTCCACGACGCCGTCGCGTCCTGGACGGGCGTGCTCGTCGTGGTCAGCCACGACCGGGAACTGCTCGACCGCGTCGACGAGATCGCCGACCTGCGCGACGGCGCGGTCCGGACGTTCGGCGGCAACCTGTCCGCCTACGAGGACCTGCTCGCCGTCGAGAAGGAGGCCGCGGAGAGGACGGTCAGGGCGGCCGAGACCGACCTTCGCCGGCAGAAACGCGAACTGGAGGAGGCCCACGTCAAGCTGGCCCGCCGCCAGCGGTACGGCAGGAAGATGTCCGAGAGCAAGCGCGAGCCGAAGATCGTCATGGGGAACCGCAAGCGGGCGGCGCAGGAGTCGGCCGGCAAGCACCGCATCATGCACGAGGAGCGGCTCGCCGACGCCCGGACGCGGCTCACCGAGGCCGAGGAGGGCGTCCGCGGGGACGCCGAGATCCGCGTCGAGCTGCCGGCGACCCGCGTCCCGGCCGGACGCACGGTCCTCACCGTGACCGGCCTGACCGCACCCGAGCCGGAACCCGGCACGCTCACCGAACTGATCGTCCGGGGCCCGGAGCGGATCGCCCTGACCGGCCCGAACGGGTCCGGCAAGACGACGTTCCTGCGGGCGCTGACCGGCGAGCGCGTCCCGGAGGGAACGTCCGTCAGGATCGGCGTGGACGGCGTCCGCTACCTGCCGCAGCGCCTGGACGTCCTCGACGACGACCTGAGCGTCATCGACAACGTCCGGGCCCAGGCGCCGTCGGCCCAGGTCGGCGACATCAGGGCCGGGCTCGCGCGGTTCCTGCTGCGGGGCGCGCGGGCCGAGCAGCGCGCCGGGACGCTGTCGGGCGGGGAGCGGTTCCGGGCGGTCCTCGCGTCGCTGCTGCTCGCCGAGCCCGCGCCGAAGCTGCTGCTCCTCGACGAGCCGACCAACAACCTCGACATGGCCAGCGCCGCGCAGCTCGCGCAGGCCCTCGCCGCCTACGAGGGCGCGCTGATCGTGGTCAGCCACGACCCGCCGTTCCTGCGCACTCTCGCCATCACCCGCTGGCTGCGCATGGACCGCGCCGCCGGTCTCAGCGAGACCGAGCCGGTGGAGTAGCGAAAATGTGGTGATCTTGCGATATCTCCGCTGTTACGGTCGTACTCGCGATCGAGGGGAAGTGAACGAGATGCCGACGAAGCTCAACCAGATCATCGCGGTCGAGAAGGGCGTGAAGAGCAAGTCCGTCCAGGACCTGGCGGCGGCCCACCAGTCGACCCAGAAGGCCCCGCTGCTGTCGGGCATCTCGCGGACCTACCAGCCGAAGGACGAGGACGGCGAGCAGCTGCCCGCCGAGTCCACCCGCGTCCAGGTCACGGTGGAGGGCGTGCTGCGCGACGTGACGCGCTCGCTCACGCGGCTGTTCGACGTCACCGCCACCAAGGACTGGGCGAACTGCGTCGCCCGCGCCGACGTGACCGTGGACGGCACGACGCTGCTGCGCGACGTGCCGGTCACCTACCTGCTGTTCCTGGAGAAGCAGCTGACCGAGCTGCACGCCTTCCTGCGCAAGCTGCCGATCCTGGACGCGGCGGAGACGTGGACCTTCGACCCGTCCACCGACGTGTGGCGCACCGAGCCCGTCCGCACGGTGAAGACGAAGAAGGTGCCGCGCAACCACGTCAAGGCGGAGGCGACCGAGAAGCACCCGGCCCAGGTCGAGGTCTACTACGAGGACATCGCCGTCGGCCACTGGACGACGGTCAAGTTCTCCGGCTCGCTGCCGGCGAGGCGCGTCAACGAGCTGCTCGACCGCGTCGAGAAGCTGCGGGACGCCGTGAAGTTCGCGCGGGAGGAGGGCAACGGCGCCGAGGTGACCGACCAGCGCGTCGGTGACGCCGTGTTCGGCTACATCTTCGGCTGAGCCGGAACGCCCGTGACAACTCAATAGGATCCCCCCGCCGCCGCGCGGGGGGTGCGCGAGGAGCGCAAGCTGAAGCCGAAGCCGAAGCTGACCAGGGTGAGCGTTCAGTGCGGGTTCGAATCCCGCCCCCGGCACCCGTGCCGGGGTGGCCCAACAGGTAGAGGCAGCCGCCCGCTCAACCTCAGATTCTCGCTCCAGGCTCAGCATTCACCGCCGATCGCCGGTCGCGCGGACGTGGACGACGCTCCGGGCATGCCGGTTCGAATCCGGCTCGCTCCGCTCGTGGGGCGATGGCGTAACGGTAACGCGCCGGAGACGACAAGGATGATCCGCGTCCACCCGACATCGGCGTGCGAAGTGGGCGGTAACCACAGGGGCCCGGGGGATGGCAAAACCCCCGGGCCCCGCTCACGCGCGGTTCAGGTGAGGACGCGCTTGGTGAAGGTGCGGGTCGCCGCCCAGGTGAGCAGGACCGTCCCGCCGACGATGGCCAGCAGGAAGGCCCACTCCGGCATGTGCGGGATGTCTGGGGTGAGCGCGCTCCGCAGCCCCTCGCTGACGTAGACGAGGGGGTTGAACAGGCTGAGGATCTGCAGCCAGCGGATGCCGTCCAGCGCCGACCACGGGTAGTACACGCAGCCGAGCATGGTCATCGGCAGCAGCACCATCGCGAACAGGACCTGGACCTTCTGCGGGTTCATGATCGTACCGAGCAGCAGGCCGCCCGCGGCGGCCAGCAGCGACCCGGCCACCATCACCAGGATCAGCACCGGCCAGTTGTCCACGTGCACCTCGGGCGCCTGGCCGTCGGCGTGGATGAACAGCACCGCGGGGAAGACCAGCAGCCCGCCGATCAGCCCCTGCGCCGCCGCCGCGATGATCTTCTGCGCGGCCAGCAGCGGGATCGGCACCGGCGCCAGCGCCCGGTCGGTGATCGACTTCTGCCAGGTCAGCTCCATCATCAGCGGGAAGATCACCGCCATCATCGCCTGCATGATGATGGACGAGCCGACGAGGCCCGGCACGAGGATGGTGGAGAACGCCGGCCCGCCCGGCCCGCCCGCCATCGCGCCGCCGCCGAGCTTCGGCAGGACGTAGGCGAACACGAACACGAACATCACCGGCTGCACCAGCACCCGGGTGAACGTCGACAGGAAGTTCTTGCGCATGACCCGCGCCTCGCGCGCCATCATCGCGGCGAACGTGCGCGGGATCGTCGCCCGCGCCGGCGGCGGCGGGGCCAGGACGGCCGGGGCCGCGGTGGAGGCGCTCATTCGCGATAGTCCCTTCCGGTGAGGGTGAGGAAGACGGTCTCCAGGCTCGGACGGAGCTGGGTGGCGTCGGTGACGCCGACTCCGGCGGACGAGCCGATCGTGACGAGCTCGCCGAGGATGCCGTCCGGCTCGGCGGCGAAGACGCGGACCTGGCCGTCGTTCACCTCGACCTTGCTGATGCCGTCCCGGTCGGCGAGCTTCTTGATCTCCTTCGGCGCCGCGGCGTCGTAGGTGACGGTGATGACGGTGTCGGCGCCGGCGCCGGCCTTCAGCTGGTCCACCGTGCCGCTGGCCAGGATCTTGCCGTGGTCGACGACCGCGACCCGGTCGCAGAGCGCCTCGGCCTCCTCCATGTAGTGCGTGGTGAGGAGGATCGTCTGCCCCGCCGCCTGGAGCCCGCGCAGCACCTCCCACAGATTGGTGCGGGTCTGCGGGTCGAGGCCGGCGGTCGGCTCGTCCAGGAACAGCACCTCGGGCCCGTGCATGAGGGCCCGGCAGATCATCACCCGCTTGGCCTGCCCGCCGGAGATCTCGAAGGGGTTGCCGCCGCGTTGCTCGGTGAGCCCGAACAACTCCAGCAGCTCGGCGGCGCGGCGGCGGGCGTCGCGGGCGCCGAGCCCGAAGTACCGGCCCCGGAACTCCAGGTTCTCGGCGACGGTGAGGTCGCTGTCCAGGGTGTTGTTCTGCGACACGACGCCGATGCGCCGCTTGATCTCGACGGCGTCCTTCACGACGTCGAGGCCCGACACGCGCGCGCTGCCGCCCGTGGGGACGACCAGCGTGGTGAGCATGCCGATGGTGGTGGACTTGCCGGCGCCGTTCGGGCCGAGCAGCCCGAAGAACTCGCCGCGCGGGACGTCCAGGTCGACGCCCTGCACGGCGGGCACCGCGGGACGCGGCCCGGACGCGGGATAGGTCTTCCGCAGATCGACCGTGCGAACGGCGGCTTGCGGGGATTCGGTCATGCGCCGTCTCCCTCCGCTTCCTCTTCGTGGGGGTAGTTCTCGAACCGCTTGATCATGTTGAGCAGGAACCGCCGGACGGCCTCCTCGTCGGCCGCGTCCACGGCGTAGAGGCGGCCGAGGTCCCGGCCGATGGGTCCGGCCTTCTCGGCGAGCAGCCGGCGGCCGGAGTCGGTGATGCGCAGCATCACGCCGCGCCGGTCGCGGTAGGAGCGCTCGCGCCGCACGTGGCCGTTGCGCTCCAGCGTGTCGGCCACCGAGGTGACCGTGGCGGGGGTGACGTGCAGCCGCTTGGCGGCCTCGCCGGGACGCAGGCCGTCCTCGACGATGAGCAGGCGCAGCAGGAAGAACCCGGCCGGGCTGATGCCGTGCTTCTCGACGATCCGCCACACGACGGGACCCGACAGGCGCGAGGCCGCGGCGAAGAGCCTGCCGACCGGCCACTCCTCCATGGTCCCGAAGGGCTTGAGGTCGCCGATGCCGAGGTTCTCCATGGCGACGATATTAGAGGTCTCATCTTTAGCTAGCAAATCTTTAGACCTCTAAATACTCTCGGATCCATGATGTCAACGTAGGTTGACAGTGCCCGGATGTCAACTGCGGTTGACGAATGCGGGAGGGGTCGCAGCGTGGCGCTCATCTCACTGGGTGAGAAAAGACGGTCCCAGAGTTGGATAGCCATCCAGTGTCATGCATACTTTTGCCTGTTGTCTTCGAGAGGGCAGGGGAGATGGGAATCCGGACGGCGGTCGCCGGCGCCAGCGGGTACGCGGGCGGCGAGCTGCTGCGCATCCTGGCGGGACATCCAGAGTTCGAGATCGGCGCGCTGACGGCGGGCTCCAACGCGGGCACCGAGCTGGGCGCGCACCAGCCCCACCTGCGATCCCTGGCCGGGCGCGTCCTGGCCGAGACCACCCCGGAGACCCTGGCCGGCCACGACGTCGTGTTCCTGGCGCTGCCGCACGGCCAGTCCGGGCCGCTCGCCGCCCGGCTCGGCGAGGACGCGCTGGTCATCGACTGCGGCGCCGACCACCGGCTCGCCGACGCGGCCGCCTGGGAGGCCTTCTACGGGACGCCCCACGCGGGCGCCTGGCCCTACGGGCTCCCGGAGCTGCCCGGCCACCGGGACGCGTTGCGCGGCGCCAAGCGGGTCGCGGTGCCCGGCTGCTACCCGACCGCCGTGTCGCTGGCGCTGTTCCCGGCGTTCGCCGCAGGACTCGCCGAACCCGACGTCGTCGTGGTCGCCGCGTCCGGCACCTCGGGCGCCGGACGGGCCCTCAAGCCGCACCTGCTCGGCAGCGAGGTCATGGGCTCGGTGAGCGCGTACGCGGCCGGCGGGACGCATAGGCATACGCCGGAGATGGTGCAGAACCTGAGCAGGGTCGCGGGGGAGCCGGTCACGGTCTCCTTCACCCCGACGCTCGCGCCGATGAGCCGCGGCATCCTCGCCACCTGCACGGCCAAGGCCCGCCCCGGCGTGACCGCCGCGACGCTCCGCGCCGCCTACGAGAAGGCGTACTCCGGCGAGCCGTTCGTCGGCCTGCTGCCCGAGGACCGGTGGCCCGCCACGTCCATGACGCTCGGCGCCAACACCGTCCTCCTCCAGACGGCCCTGGACGAGGCGGCCGGCCGCATCGTCGTGGTCGCCGCCGTCGACAACCTCGCCAAGGGCACCGCGGGCGGCGCGGTCCAGAGCGCCAACATCGCCCTCGGCCTCCCGGAAGAACTCGGGCTGACCACGATCGGAGTGTCCCCTTGAGCGTCACCGCCCCCCAGGGTTTCCGCGCCGCCGGCGTCGTCGCCGGACTCAAGGACAGCGGGACCCGAGACGTGGCCCTCGTCGTCAACGACGGGCCGTCCCGCGCGGCGGCCGGCGTCTTCACCCGCAACCGCGTGAAGGCCGCGCCCGTCCTGTGGTCGGAGCAGGTCCTCAAGGGCGGCCGCGTCCGCGCGGTCGTGCTCAACGCCGGCGGCGCCAACGCCTGCACCGGCGCGCCGGGCTTCCAGGACACCCACGCCACCGCGGAGGCGGCCGCCGAGCTGCTGGACGACTCCGCCGGCGAGATCGCCGTCTGCTCGACCGGGCTGATCGGCGAGCGGCTCCCCATGGACCTGCTGCTGCCCGGCGTCGGCAAGGCCGCCGCCGAGTTGTCGCGCGGTGACGGCGGCCTCGCCGCCGCCGACGCCATCCGCACCACCGACACCGTCGCCAAGATCTCCTTCCGGCAGGGCGCCGGCGGCTACATGATCGGCGCGATGGCGAAGGGCGCGGGCATGCTCGCCCCGTCCCTGGCGACGATGCTCTGCGTGATCACGACCGACGCCGACCTGCCGGCGCCGACGCTGGACCGGGCGCTGCGCGCGGCCACCGGCGTCACCCTCGACCGGCTCGACTCCGACGGCTGCATGTCCACCAACGACGCGGTCCTGCTGCTGGCCTCCGGCGCGGCGGAGACCGTCCCGGACGAGGAGGAGTTCACCGCGCTGCTCACCGAGGTGTGCGGCGACCTCACCCGGCAGCTGCTCGTGGACGCCGAGGGCGCGTCCAAGGCCATCGCGATCGAGGTCGTCGGCGCCGCGGCCGAGGACGACGCGGTCACCGTCGGGCGCTCCATCGCCCGCAACAACCTGCTCAAGTGCGCGATCCACGGCGAGGACCCGAACTGGGGCCGGGTGCTGTCGGCGGTCGGCACCACCGACGCGGTGTTCGAGCCGGACCACCTCAGCGTCGCGATCAACGGCGTGTGGGTGTGCCGGAACGGCTCGGTCGGCGACGACCGCGACAAGGTCGACCTGCGGCCCCGCGACGTGACGATCACCGTCGACCTGTCGGCGGGCCCGCACAGCGCCACCGTCTGGACGACCGACCTCACGGCCGACTACGTCCACGAGAACTCGGCGTACTCGACATGAGCGCGATCACCAGCGGCGCGGAGATCCGCGGCAACCGGGCGGGCGTGCTGTCCAAGGCCGAGACGCTCATCAAGGCGCTGCCGTGGCTGGAGCGGTTCCACGGCAAGACCGTCGTGATCAAGTACGGCGGGCACGCGATGAGCGACGAGGAGCTGCGGCACTCGTTCGCCGAGGACATCGTGTTCCTGCGCTACGCCGGGCTGAAGCCGGTGATCGTGCACGGCGGCGGCCCGCAGATCAACGCGGCGCTCGCCCGCAACGGCATCGACTCGACGTTCACAGCCGGGCTGCGGGTCACCACGCCGGAGGCCATGGAGGTCGTCCGGATGGTGCTGACCGGGCAGGTGCAGCGCGACGTCGTCGGCCTCATCAACCGGCACGGGCCGTTCGCGCTCGGCATGTCCGGCGAGGACGCGAACCTGCTCACCGCCGAGCGCAAGCAGGCGATCGTGGACGGCGAGCCGGTCGACATCGGCCAGGTCGGCGAGATCGTCGAGGTGCAGGTCGGGGCCGTCCGGGCGCTGCTGGACGACGGCCGCGTCCCGGTCATCTCCAGCATCGCGCGGGGCGACGACGGCCAGGTCTACAACGTCAACGCCGACACGGCCGCCGCCGCGCTGGCCGTCGCGCTGGACGCGGCGAAGCTCGTCGTCCTCACCGACGTCGACGGCCTCTACGCGAACTGGCCGGACAGCGACGACGTGATCGACAGCCTCGGCACCGACGAGCTGGCCGCCCTGCTGCCGAGCCTGTCGGCCGGGATGGTGCCGAAGATGGAGGCCTGCCTGACGGCCGTGCGCGGCGGCGTCCCGCAGGCCCACGTGCTGGACGGCCGCGTCCTGCACTCGCTGCTGCTGGAGATCTTCACCGACGAAGGGATCGGAACGATGGTGCTGCCCAGCCCCCCGGGCGACCCGGTTGAGGTGACGGCGTGAGCGGGCTCCGGGAACGGTTCGAGGCCGCGTTCATGCCGAACTATGGCGTGCCGCCGGTGGCGCTGGCGCGCGGCGAGGGCTGCCGGGTCTGGGACACCGACGGCCGCGAGTACCTCGACCTGATCGCCGGGATCGCGGTCAGCTCGCTCGGGCACGGGCATCCGGCCCTCGTCGAGGCGGTGTCGTCGCAGGTCGCGACGCTGGCGCACACGTCCAACCTGTTCCTGCACGAGCCCGAGGTGCTGCTCGCCGAGCGGCTGCGCGAGCTGCTCGGCGGCGACGGCAGGGTGTTCCTCAGCAACAGCGGCACCGAGGCGAACGAGTGCGCGCTGAAGCTCGCCGTCAAGTACGGGAAGGCGAACGGCAGGCCGTACTTCGTCGCGGCGGAGAACGGGTTCCACGGCCGGACCATGGGGGCGCTGTCGCTGACCGGCAAGGCGTCGATCCGCGAGCCGTTCGGGCCGTTCGCCATCGATGTCCGGTTCGTCCCCTACGGTGACGCCGACGCGCTGAAGGCCGCGGTGGACGGGGACTGCGCCGCGGTCTTCCTGGAGCCCACCCAGGGCGAGGCCGGGGTCGTTCCGCCGCCGGACGGCTACTTCAAGGCCGCCCGGGAGATCTGCGACGCGACCGGCGCGCTGCTCGTCGCCGACGAGATCCAGTCCGCGATCGGCCGCACCGGCACCTGGTTCGCGTTCGAGCACGAGAACGCCAGACCGGACGTCATCACCCTCGCCAAGGGCCTCGGCGGGGGACTGCCGATCGGCGCGTGCGTCGCGTTCGGCGCGCACGGCGAGCTGTTCGCGAAGGGCGACCACGGCAGCACGTTCGGCGGCAACCCGGTCAGCGCCGCCGCCGCCCTCGCCGTCCTCGGCACCATCGAGAAGGACGGCCTCCTCGCCAACGCCGTCGCGGTGGGGGACATCCTGGCCGCCGGGCTCGAGGCCGTCGACCACCCGCTGCTCGCCGGCGTGCGGGGCCGCGGGCTGTGGCGCGCCGCCGTCCTCACCGGGCCGCACGCCCCCGCCGTGGAGGCCGCCGCCCGCGACGCCGGCTTCCTGATCAACGCGGTGCAGCCGGCCGCGCTGCGGATCGCGCCGCCGCTGATCCTGACCGCCGAGGAGGCGCGGGAGTTCACCGGCGCGATCCCCGCCGCCCTCGACGCCGCCTCCCCCGAGACGGAGGATTGATCATGACCAGGCACTTCCTCCGGGACGACGACCTCGCCCCCGCCGAGCAGGCCGAGGTCCTCGACCTCGCCGCGAAGGTCAAGAAGGACCGGTTCGGCCACCGGCCGCTCGAAGGCCCGCAGTCGGTCGCCGTCCTGTTCGACAAGCCGTCCACCCGGACCCGGCTCTCCTTCACTGTGGGCATCGCCGAACTCGGCGGGAACCCCCTCATCATGGACGCGGGAACGAGCCAGCTCGGCCGCGGCGAGACCATCGCCGACACCGCGCGCGTCCTGGAACGCCAGGTCAGCGCCATCGTGTGGCGGACGGCCGGGCAGGAGCGCATCGACGAGATGGCCGCCGGCACCACCGTCCCGGTCGTCAACGCCCTCACCGACGAGTTCCACCCCTGCCAGATCCTCGCGGACCTGCAGACCGTCCGGGAGGCCAAGGGCGACCTCGCCGGCGTCACCCTCGCCTACTTCGGCGACGGCGCCAACAACATGGCGCACTCCTACCTGCTCGGCTGCGCCACCGCCGGGATGCACGTCCGCGTCGGCGCGCCCGCGTCCCTCCCGCCCGACCCGGCCGTCGTGGCCCGCGCCACCGAGATCGCCGCCGCGACCGGCGGGTCCGTGACCGTCACCGACGACGCCGCCGGGGCCGCCGCCGGAGCCGACGTCCTCGCCACCGACACCTGGGTGTCGATGGGCCAGGACGGCAAGGACACCTCGCTCTACGAGCCCTACGCCGTCGACGAGGAGCTGCTCGCGCTCGCCGACCCGGCCGCGATCGTCCTGCACTGCCTGCCCGCCTACCGCGGCAAGGAGATCGCCGCCTCCGTCCTGGACGGCCCCCAGAGCCGGGTGTGGGACGAGGCCGAGAACCGGCTGCACGCCCAGAAGGCGCTGCTCGTCTGGCTGCTGGAGCGCTCCCGGTGACCACCCCCATGACCAAGGCCGCCCGGCACGCCCGGGTGATCGAGCTGCTGACCCGGCACCCCGTCCACTCGCAGGGCGAGCTCGCGAAGCTCCTCGGCGACGACGGCGTCGAGGTCACCCAGGCCACGCTGTCGCGCGACCTGGTCGAGATCGGCGCGGTGAAGCTGCGCGCCGACGACGGCAGCCTGATCTACGCCGTCCCCGGAGAGGGCGGCGAGCGGATCCGGCGGGCCCGCACCGGGGCCGCCGAGACCTTCACCGGACGGCTCTCCCGGCTCGCCGCGGAGCTGCTCGTCTCGGCCGAGGCGTCGGCCAACCTGGTCATGGTGCGGACCCCGCCCGGGGCCGCGCAGTACCTGGCCTCGGCGATCGACCACGCCGAATGGCCGACCATCCTCGGGACCGTCGCGGGCGACGACTCGATCCTCGTGATCTCCCGCGACCCAAGCGGCGGGGAGGACGTCGCGCAAGCGCTCCTCAGGCTGACCGGCGGGCGCGAACGACGAAGCTAGGGGCCGCGCGCGGCCCCCATCCCAGCCTTCCGAATCCGAACACTTCGCACAGGAGACAATGACCATGAGCGAGCGCGTCGTACTCGCGTACTCCGGGGGCCTGGACACCTCCGTCGCCATCCCCTACCTCGCCGAGCAGACCGGCGGGGAGGTCATCGCGGTGGCCGTCGACGTCGGCCAGGGCGGCGAGGACCTCGACACCATCCGCAAGCGGGCCCTCGCCTGCGGCGCCGCCGAGGCCGTCGTCGTGGACGCCAAGGAGGAGTTCGCCGCGGACTTCTGCGTCCCCGCCATGCAGGCCAACGCCCTCTACATGGACCGCTACCCGCTGGTGTCCGCGCTGTCCCGGCCGCTGATCGTCAAGCACCTGGTGTCGGCCGCGAAGGAGTTCGGCGGCACCACCGTCTCGCACGGCTGCACCGGCAAGGGCAACGACCAGGTCCGCTTCGAGGCCGGCCTGTCCGCCCTCAACCCCGACCTCAAGGTCATCGCGCCCGCCCGCGACTTCGCCTGGACGCGGGACAAGGCCATCGCGTTCGCCGAGGAGAAGGGCCTGCCGATCGACGTGTCGGCGAAGTCGCCGTACTCCATCGACCAGAACCTGTGGGGCCGGGCCGTCGAGACGGGGTTCCTGGAGGACATCTGGAACGGCCCCATCGAGGACGTCTACGACTACACCGCCGACCCCGCCGAGCCGCGCGAGGCCGACGAGGTCGTCATCACGTTCGCCTCCGGCGTGCCCGTCGCGCTCGACGGCCGCCAGCTGACCCCGTACCAGGTCGTCGCCGAGCTGAACCGGCGCGCCGGCGCCCAGGGCGTCGGACGGATCGACATGGTCGAGGACCGGCTCGTCGGCATCAAGAGCCGCGAGGTCTACGAGGCTCCGGCCGCGATCGCGCTGATGGCCGCGCACATGGAGCTGGAGAACGTCACCGTCGAGCGCGACCTCGCCCGCTTCAAGCGGTCCGTCGACCAGCGGTGGGGCGAGCTGGTCTACGACGGCCTGTGGTTCTCGCCGCTCAAGGAGTCCCTGGACGCGTTCATCGCCGACGCCCAGAAGCACGTGTCGGGCGACGTCCGGCTGACCCTGCACGGCGGGCGCGCCGTCGTCACCGGCCGGCGCAGCGCCGCGTCGCTCTACAGCTACGACCTCGCCACCTACGACACCGGCGACACGTTCGACCAGAGCCTCGCCAAGGGCTTCGTCGAGCTGTGGAGCCTGCCCAGCAAGATCGCCGCCAAGCGGGAGCGCGACCTGGAGGGGTGACGGCTCGGTCCACGGGGCCCGGCGGTTTCGCCGTACCCTGTGGCGGACGTCCCACCGCGCGCGCAAAGGCCGCCCAAGGGTGTCCCCGCGCGCGGTGGGACGGCGTGGTGACGACAAACGATCAGCGGTGGGAAGAGGATTTTTCGTGACGAAGGCACCGACGCGGCTGTGGGGCGGCCGGTTCGAAGGCGGCCCGTCGGACGCGCTCGCGCGGCTCTCGGTGAGCGTCCAGTTCGACTGGCGGCTCGCCCCCTACGACCTGATGGGCTCGCGCGCGCACGCCCGCGTCCTCCACCGGGCGGGGCTGCTCACGGGCGACGAGCTGGAACGCATGATCGGCGCCCTGGACGACCTGGAGGAGGCGTGCCGGTCCGGCGAGTTCCGGCCCACGGTCGCCGACGAGGACGTCCACACCGCCCTGGAGCGCGGCCTGCTGGAGCGGCTCGGCGCCCTCGGCGGCAAGCTGCGCGCCGGCCGCAGCCGCAACGACCAGGTCGCCACCGACCTGCGCCTGTACCTGCGCGACCACGCCCGCCAGGTCGTGTCCCGGCTCGTCGAGCTGGAGACCGCGCTGATCGCGCAGGCCGAGCACAACCTCGGCGTCGCCGCGCCCGGCATGACGCACCTGCAGCACGCCCAGCCCGTGCTGTTCTCCCACCAGCTCCTCGCGCACGTCCAGCCGCTCACCCGCGACATCGCGCGCCTGCGCGACTGGGACCGGCGCGCCGCGGTCTCCCCGCTCGGCTCCGGCGCCCTCGCCGGGTCCTCGCTGCCGCTCGACCCGCAGGCGACCGCCGACGAGCTCGGCTTCGACGCCGCCGCGCCCAACTCCATGGACGCCGTCGCCGACCGCGACTTCGTCGCCGAGTTCCTGTTCGCCGCGGCGCTCGCGGGCGTCCACCTGTCGCGCCTCGGCGAGGAGATCTGCCTCTGGGCGTCGCAGGAGTTCCGCTGGATCGAGATGGACGACACCTACGCCACGGGGTCGTCGATCATGCCGCAGAAGAAGAACCCCGACGTCGCGGAGCTGGCGCGCGGCAAGGCGGGCCGCCTCATCGGCCACCTCGTCGGCCTGCTCACCACGCTCAAGGGGCTGCCGCTCACCTACAACCGCGACCTCCAGGAGGACAAGGAGGGCGCGTTCGACGCCGTCGAGACGCTGCTGCTCGTCCTGCCCGCCATGTCCGGGCTCATCGCGACGATGCGGGTCAACACCGAGCGGCTGGAGGCCCTCGCCCCGGACGGTTTCGCCCTCGCCACCGACCTCGCCGAACTGCTCGTCCGGCGCGGCGTGGCGTTCCGCGACGCGCACGAGGTCGTCGGCCACCTCGTGGTCTGGTGCCAGGTCAACGACAAGGACTTCGACGACCTCACCGACGAGGAACTCGGGAAGGTCTCGCCGCACCTCACGCCGGACGTCCGCGAAGTGCTGAACGTCCAGGGCGCCCTCGCGTCGCGGAAGGCGTACGGGGGGACCGCGCCCGACCGCGTCCGCGAGCAGATCGGCGAGCTGCGCACGCTGGTCAACGAGCACGCCGCCTGGGCGTCCGGCTCCGACGCCTGACCCGGCCCGGGCCGGGTCCGTCGACGCCGGGACGCCCCTAGGCTGGGCGCGTCCCGGCGGACCCCCTAGACCACGGTGAGGCGATGGACGGAGAGCTGCTGCCACGTGACTTCTTCGATCGTCCGGTCGACGAGGTCGCGCCTTCGCTGCTGGGGCACGTGATCACCCACCGCACCGCGGAGGGGGATGTGGCCGCCCGGCTGACGGAGGTGGAGGCCTACGCGGGCCCGCTGGACCCCGCCTCCCACGCCTACCGGGGGCGGACGCGGCGCAACGCGGTCATGTTCGGGCCTCCCGGGCACGTCTACGTGTACTTCACCTACGGCATGCACTTCTGCATGAACCTGGTCTGCGGCCCGGACGGGACGTCCATGGCGGTGCTGCTCCGCGCGGGCGAGATCATCGCGGGGGAGGACATGGCCCGGACGCGCCGTCCCCGCTCGACCGTCCGGGACCTGGCGCGCGGCCCGGCCCGACTCTGCCAGGCCCTCGGGGTCGTCCGGGAGCAGAACGGGCTGGACGTGTGCACGCCCGGCGGGGAGATGACCGTCCTCAGGGGCGAGGCCGCGGACCCCGCGCTGATCCGCAACGGGCCGCGAACCGGCGTGAACGGCGCCAAGGAGGTGCCGTGGCGGTTCTGGATCGACGGCGACCCGACCGTGTCCCCGTACCGCCCGCACGTCCTGAGGCGGCGCAAGAAGATCACCGCCGACGAGTGACCTCTGCGGCCCGCCGGCGGCGGGCGCCGCGGCGGACGTTGCCGCGTCCGCGCCGCCGCCCAGTCCGGGCTACGGATCACCTCGCGGGCGGCCGTTGAATATCGTTGGCATGACACGCGCCCGCTGGTGCAGCCTGGTGGGCGAACGGAAAGCAAGCCGGAGACGAGGGAGACCGTGACCGACATCCTGGATGATCTCGCGTGGCGCGGCCTGATCGCGCAGTCCACCGACCTGGACGAACTGCGGGCCCTGCTCGCCGCGGGACCGGTCACGCTCTATTGCGGCTTCGACCCGACGGCGCCGTCGCTGCACCTCGGCAACCTCATCCAGATCCTGACGCTGCGGCGCTTCCAGCAGGCCGGTCACCGGCCCATCGGCCTCGTCGGCGGCGCCACCGGCCTGATCGGCGACCCGAGCGGCAAGAGCGCCGAACGCGTCCTGAACTCGGCGGAGACCGTCGCGGGCTGGGTCGAGCGGGTCCGCGGCCAGGTGTCGAAGTACCTCGACTTCCACGAGGGACCGACCGGCGCCACCATGGTCAGCAATCTCGACTGGACGGGCCCCATGTCCGCCATCGAGTTCCTGCGCGACATCGGCAAGCACTTCCCGGTCAACCGGATGCTCGCCCGGGAGACGGTCAAGGCCCGGCTCGACTCGACCGGCATCAGCTACACCGAGTTCAGCTACGTCCTGCTCCAGTCGATGGACTTCCTGGAGCTGTACCGGCGGTACGGCTGCCTGCTGCAGACGGGCGGGAGCGACCAGTGGGGCAACCTCACCGCGGGGGTCGACCTGATCCGCCGCGCGGAGGGCGGCATCGCGCACGCGCTGACCACGCCGCTCCTCACCAAGGCCGACGGCTCCAAGTTCGGGAAGACCGCCGGCGGCGAGACCTACTGGCTCGACCCGGAGCTGACCTCGCCGTACGCGTTCTTCCAGTTCTGGATCAACGCCGATGACCGGGACGTGGAGAAGTTCCTGAAGTTCTTCAGCTTCCGTCCCCGCGAGGAGATCGAGGACCTGGTGAAGCAGGGCGCCGACCGTCCCGCTGCGCGTGCCCCGCAGCGGGCGCTCGCCGAGGAGCTGACCACGCTCGTCCACGGCGCCGACGAGACGGCCCGTGTCGTGGCCGCCTCCCGAGCCCTGTTCGGGCAGGGTTCTCTGGAGGAGTTGGACGAGCGGACGCTGAGGGCGGCGCTGGCCGAGGTACCCCGCGCCGAGGTGCCGCCCGGCGACCTGCCGACCGTCGTGGACCTCCTGGCGGAGTCCGGCCTGTGCAAGAGCAAGTCGGAGGCCCGCCGCGCCATCGCCCAGGGCGGCGCCTACCTCAACAACGCCAAGGTCGAGTCGGAGGACGCCGTGCCCGCGGCGGGCGACCTGCTCCACGGCCGCTTCCTCGTCCTGCGACGCGGCAAGCGCAACGTGGGCGGCATCGAGGTGGCGGCCGCCTCCTGAAACGTCCCGACACCGCCCGCCCGGACCGACACGGGCGGGCGGTCGGCATGATGCGGGCAAAATTTCGGTAGATACACGTCACAGTGCGGTTACGAGGCCCCCGTCCGGGGCATGGTTAAAGTCCTGAAAACAGCATGTGAACTGGGGAAACGTGCCCGCGGACGGTCGATTTGACGCCCCCGGCGGGTGGACCTAATGTTCTACTCGCCCCACGGGGGAGCGGGACGCCGAACAGGCGGCCGGCCCCGACGGGGACCCTCTGCAGACCATCTCGATGGTGACGTGTCACGTCTCCGACGATTGGGACGCGGAGGCCGAATCGCCCCAAGGTTGGACAAACGGGGCGAATCGGGTAAGCTTGAAGGGTTGCCCCGGAGCCGGGTCTGCGTGAGCAGGGGTTCGGCACGGTGGGTGTCCGTTTCTTGAGAACTCAACAGCGTGTTAAAAGCCAGTGCCTTTATCGGCTCGGCCCTTGTTGGGGTCGGGTCGCCCCGTGGCCGTCTTTCGGGATGGTCGGGGTTTCTTTGA
>NZ_JAXCEJ010000023.1:0-140589 GCF_041463665.1 Actinomadura chokoriensis | reverse complement strand
GTGATCAGAAAGCTTAGACACCTTCATGATCACGCAGGCCGTGCCTGCACGCATCTCCAGCCCCGCAACCGCAGCAGCCGAACCGGACAATCAGGCCGAGACCGCGACTACTCCGGAGCCGTGATCGTGTGCGAGGCGGACGATCTCCGTCCATTGCTTCTCCGGGACGTTCAGCGCGTCGAGGATAGTGATGACGTCGGCGACGTCGGGGCGGCCGTGGGCGTTCTCTAGGCGGCTGATCTTCATGCGCGAGTAGTGGATGCGCTTGGCGAGTTCGTCCGCCATCAGGCCGCGCTCCTCGCGGAGCTTGCGGAGTTCGGTCGCCAGGCGCTGGCGGCGTACGTACGGGCTGACCATGCTGACCCCCGAGAAGCAAGAGCGTGACCATGTCACTACCCTGTGTACATGACCCGACGGATGCTCACAGGGGAAATGAAAGCCTGGTCAGGCCGAACGAGGTGACGTTTTCATATCGAACAGGTCCACAACGCTTTAGAGAACGTCAGCGGACCCTGCATCTCATCAACTTCCGTTAGGGCAGTGGCCGTGCCGCCCACTGTAGAAGATGCCCATTCGGTCGGGTGGCCGATGGTTTCGATGAGCTGTTCGCGCAGGTGGTGGCGCCGTTCTTCGGCCGGCGGAAGCCCAGGTTGCGGGCCTGGTGGTATCTGCTGGGCCTGTTGAGCGGGCTGGAGCACAAAACGGCTGGCCGCTGGCGGACTTCGCAGAGGACGCGCGGCCGGACGGGATGCAATGGCTGCTCAACCACGCCAAGTGGGACGCCGACCAGGTGCGGGATGCGTTGCGGCGGCAGGTGGCCGAGCGGCTCGGCGACGCCCACGGAGTCCTGGTGGTCGACGACACTGGGCCCTGAGAAGAAGGGCCGCCGCTCGGCGGGTGTGCAGCGCCAGTACACCGGGACCGCGGGCAAGATCACCAACTGCCAGATCGAGGTGTTCGCCTCGTATGTCAACCCAGACCGGCAGCGGGTACTGATCGACCGGGAGCTGTATGTGCCCGCGTCCTGGTTCGCGGATCCCCACCGGCTCGCAGACGTCGGCGTCGGTGAGCGCATGCGGTGCGCGACCAAGCCACACCGAATATGCGACAGAACCGTTAAGTGGACGCACCCCGCCGCCTTATCGATCACTAAATGCGGCTGGAGTATTAGGCGGCGTTTTGGAGTTTGGGGGGCGGTGGGCGGACGGGTTTGGTGTCGGGTGGTGCCAGGATGCGGTAGGTGTGGCGTCCGTCGGGGCCGGTGGTGATGTGGATTTGTGTGGGGTTGGCGTGTTTCCAGCGGTTATGCCATCCGCAACACAGGGCGAGTTGGTCGATGTCGGTGGGTGAGCCCAGGGCCCAGCCGTGCACGTGGTCGGTTTCGCAGAGCGTCCCGGGCACCTCGCACTCGTGGACGGCGCAGGTCGCATACAGGCTTTCGAGGACCTGGCGTTGCGCGGCAGTGGCGAACCGGACGCGGTGGCCGAGGTAGAGCGGCTGGTTCCCGCGTCCCAGGAGCAGGGGTGAGACTCCGGCGGCCAGGGCGATGCGGCGGGCCTGCTGGGCCGGCATCGGCGTCCCGTCGGTCAGCCGCGCCGCAGCGGTACCGCGCGTCAGGGTGTCCAGGTCGCAGATGACGGTGACCTTGGTGGCCTTGTGGCCGCCCGACAGCACCGAGTTCAGGGCCGCCGCCGTCCGCTCGGACAGGTCACGGTGGTCGTCGGTCCCGGCAGGTTTGGCAAGTGGCGCGAGGGTGCCGTCCCAAATGGCGGCGTCTTCGGCGTTCAGCCAGCCCTTGATGTAGCGGCCACCGTCCAGCGAACGCGTCGAGTCGATCCAGGACCGCTCATAGCCGCGCCGTGTGTCGGTGTCAGGGGCCTGCTCACGCCCGTCCCGTTCAGCGATCACGTCGCGGATGCGGCGGCCGAAGGAGGCGACCTTTCCGGCGGAGAAGCCTTGGCCGACCATGTCCAGCAGGATGTCCTCGGCGGCAGCGCAGTCGTGGTCGTCCAGACGGGTGACGGCGTCGGCGATGGTGGCGGCGTAGCCCGTGGACAGCTGGCCGGCGGCCCAGCGGCTCGACACATCTGTGAGGCGGTGCCGCTGCCGCGCCAGCGTCAGCCGTTCTTTGGCGCGAGCTTCGCGCATCCCGAGCCGGGACCGCAGCCACGCCCGCGTGGACGGGTACCCCCACCGCTGCACTTCCCGGCCGGCGTCGACGACGCCGATGAGTCCGCTGAGGGCGGCTTCTTGCATGTCACCGGTGGCGGCGAGGGTCTCGGCGAGTTGGATGCAGGCCGGTGCCGATTCTGGCGCGGTACGGCGGGCGAGTTCGGCGGCAATCGCGGAGGCGGCGTTCACCAATTCCAGGGTGGACGCCGCGTCCAGGTCGATCGCCGTGGAACACATATCCTGATTATATTAAATCGGGGCCGGACATATCCCCCGGCCCAACGATCCTGGAGCGCCAATACTGTCACCCTGTGGTTAGCTGAATCGTCGCACTCTCAAATTCGGTGGCGGACATGGGCATTTTGTGTTTCTTGTACGTGACACCAAGATCCTTTCTGGCTGGTGGTGGGGGTGGCGCGTCGGGCAGAGGGCAGGCGGAGCCTGCCCGGCGAAAAGCTGCGCTCAGGGGCCGTAGAGGCTCCGAAGTCAAGGGTGGGACGGAGTCCCATCGCGAAGCGACGCGAAGCGCCCTTGACTTTGGAGGGGCGGCCCCGTACGCAGCGCCGCCCCCACCACCCGAACAAACAACCAACAACAGCGCACCCCGAACACACCCGAGCCAAGTTGTCACCGATCCGTCCACGGTCATCGCAGGCGGTCGCCAGGCCATCGCGCAGTGGCCGGGTAGATTCGAACTTCACCGTCATCCTTGTAACGCACGAGCAGAATTGTCTTCTCCGGGCGGCGCCACCCAAAATCTGGGAAGACCTCGAGCTCTCCAAGTGCGGCTGGAGTATTAGGTCGACGTCCACCGCCCGTACATGCGACCGTCCCGCCTCTGCGTCTCCCAACGGGTGACTTGGCGCCTACCTTCACATGGCCAGCGCGGCGTCCACACGCCCCCTGGCGCGAGTCGGTTTCGCTCCTCATGGGGGCCGTCCTCGTGGGCTCCCGCGCTGAACGTGGCCCGTCGCTCCTTGCAGCCATTGCCAAGCCGCCATGTAGTCCGTCCAGGAAGAACTCGGCAGTTGGCTGGTTTCGGGATGGAGGTGTGCTTGGCAGGAGTGCGGATCGAGGCGAGCCGCCGCCAAGGTCCCCGCGCCGAGTCGGCCGTTGGCGAACGTGCGGGCACGGGTGGCTTGCGCCGGTAGCGTGCGTGTTTTGCCAAGGCGAGGGTGGAGAGGGCGAGCATGGATCAGATGGCGCGGGCCGGAGACCTCAAGGGGGAGCTGGTCAGCTTCGCCCTGTCCGGACGCTTCGACGGCGTGTTGGACGAGTTGGTCATGGACGCCTTCCCCGGCGGCGTCGTCAACGATGAGGGCGTCTTCGCAGCCGTCATTGAGGGTTTTCTGTTCAGCTACCGGCTCCCGAGCGGGTCCCGGGTGGTGGAGCGGTTCGTTGTCGACCGCCGTGACCTGGACGAGCGGGACCGGGCGCTGGTGCTTGGCTGGCTCGACAACGTGCAGGGCATGTTCGAGATCATCGAGCCGTACGGCGAGGACGGGGTCGTCGCCTTCAACCATGTGGACGAACTCACCTACCGGGTCCGCTCCAACATGGGAGCCGAAGGGGTCGAGATGCTCACACCGGGCACGATCATGATCGGCGGGATCGTGCCGGTGGGCGACGAGTGGATGATCAGCGGCACGCCGATGGCCTACGCCGCCGAGGAGGCCGACGCGGTCCTGGCAGAGTTGCCTGAGATCGTCCTGCGGGATCCGGAGCGGGTCTTCCGCAACCCGGAGAAGCTCGCCGAGGCCCGCGAGATGCAGGAGCAGCAGCGCCGGGCCTTCATCGACCTGTACGGCGGCGACCTGGTCGTCGTCCCCGGTGGGAAGGTCCACGAGACGCTGATGGCCGTCTACCGCCGCGTCTACGAGCAGGCAGGCAGCAAGGCCGGACCCTGGACCGATTCGGACCTGCCGCCGCTCCCCGAGGACTGGACCGCAGCGGAGAGCGTCGCGCTGATCTACGACGCCGAGGACGGGCTGGGCTTCTACGGCGACTATGCCCTCGCCCAGCAGGCCTTCGCCGACCCCGGCCTGATCAGGCGTCGCCCCTACCGCGACGTCATCTCGGCCTACCTGCGCGAGGAAGGGATCAGTCCCGTCCCGATCCGGCGGCTGGTGGCCGAGGCTGGCCCAGACGCCGCCGACCGCCTGTTCCAGAAGCTGCTGAAGAAGCCCGGCTTCTCATGGGAACGGGACGGAGAAGCCCTGCTGCGCAAATACCACGCCGACTGGTACGACAACCCGCCGCTGCCCCGGGTGACGCTCACCACGCGCGCTGTCACCCGGCGGTCCCAGGAGGCGAACCGCCGGTGAGTCGAAGCGGCTGGCGCCTCCTGTGACCGATGGGCGGAGTGACCGGCGCGGCTCACGCCGGACGGTCCGGCCCCGCGGCTCACGCCGGAGGGCCCGGCACGACATGCGCGCACGTTCTGTTCGTGAACGTGCGGGCATCACAAGCCCGGCTGGCCGACGTGCCGACGGTGGGCGTGCCGACGGTGGGCGTGCCGAACGGTGGGCGTGCCGACGGTAGGCGTGCCGATTGGCGGTCTGACGTGCGGTTCTCCCCGTGGTCGCCGGTGTGCGGTGTGACGATGAGCACGCACGATGACGACCCGGCTACCACGCGTTGAGGAAACCCATGCCGCATCCGATCTCCGTCCTCGCCGGCCCCGCGACCGCACAGCGCTGGCGGCGCGCCTTCCCGGGCGACGCCGTCCAGGCACGCGCCGCCCGCCGCCTCACCACGACCCTCCTGGACGGCTGCCCCCTGCTCGACGAGGTGCTCCTCACGGTCGACGAACTGGTGGTGAACGCCCTTCGCCACACCAAGTCCGGCCAGCCGGGCGGGACCTTCGTCGTCGAGATCACCCGCTGGGACGGGGCGGTCGCCGTCGCCGTCACCGACGAGGGCGCACCCTCCGAGCCCGCCGTCACCGACGCCGCCGCCGACGCCGAGTCCGGGCGCGGCCTGCGCACCGTCTCCCTCCTGGCCACCGGCTGGGGATGGTTCGGCAACGACCGGTCGCGGACCGTCGCGGCCCTGTTCGCCGCCACCCTGGGGGAGGCGGCGTGAGGGGCCGCGGCCTGCAAGAGCGGACCGTCGCCCAGGTGCGGTCCGCGATGGCGTGCGCGATGCGCGCCGACCCGCACGCCCTGGACCGGCTGGCCCTGGCCAACGCCGGAGCCCTCGACCCGCACAGCGCGTCCTTCGTCCGGAAGGCCCGGACGCTGACGCTCGCGACATCGGCGGCGCTGACCACCGTCCTCACCGCGCACCGCGCACCGCCGCGGCCGGGACGTCCGCGACCGCCCGGTCTGCATGGCCTGCGGCCTCGAACAGTGCCGGACGGTCCGCAACGTCTCCGACGTCCTGGCCGCCTACGGCATGTGCATCGGCCCGGTGGACCGCGCGGAAGCCTGGCGCCGCGCCGACGCCTGGTTCGAGCGGTCGGAGGGCCGGCCCGTCCTGCTCTCGGTCGAGTCGTTCGGCGAAGGCTTCGTCGCACGCCCCGGCCCGGAGGACTGCGAGAGCGTCCTGATCATCGACCGCCGCACCGGTGCCCTGACCCTGTGGCCCCCCATGGACACCGGCACCCTGGCGTCGGAGTACCACCGTTACAAATGCGGCACCATGTGACGCCCCACGGGACGGGACGGCCTCGGAGGGCGCGCATCGGCGGCCTCGGCCACGCCGTGCAGGCCCTCACCGAACCGCACCGCTTCTGAAGTCTGAGCCGGTAGCCCGCGAGACGTGAGAGCCCGCGCGGGCGCAGGCGAGGGCGAGGAGGGGGAGCAGCGTGACGAGTCCGAAGGTGACGAGCCGGATGCCGTAGTCGTTGACCACCGCGCCGATCACGCACGTGGTCAGGACCGCCGCGAGGGTGGGACGCAGCGTGGGCCACTCGCGCAGCGCGGCGTCGAGCCAGGGCGGGGAGAAGCGTCCCGGCCACGCGAGCGTCAGCACCAGGAGCGCGAGGACGAGCGCGGTTCCCCAGGCGACCGGGCCGCCCGCCAAGGATCCCAGCGCGTAACCGGCCTTGCGCTCGACGAGATCCCATGCCTGCCCGTCGAGCACCTCCTGGACGAAGCGTCCGGCGTGCGTGCGGGAGGCCGGCGGGCGCAGCCAGTCGGCGACGCCCACGGCCGCGACCACCGTCACCGCCCCGGCCCCGACGGCGGCCAGCCGCACCGGAGTCAGCCGCACCCCGGCGATCGCGAGGGCCAGGACCGCGACGCCCGGGATCAGGGCCAGGCCGCCGCCCACGTCGGCGCCCCAGCCGGGCCAGGTGTCGACGGCGACCGCGACGGTGCCGATCGCCGCGACCGCGACGGTCGCCGCGCGGCGCCGCCCGCGGGAGGCCAGTTCGGCCGCGGCGGCTCCGGCGAGCACCAGCGCGGCGACGGAGAAGACGGCGAAGGTGGAGTTGCCGAACCCGTAGTACCGGCCGCCGTACAGCGCGGACGGGCCGAACGGGCTCGCACGGTGCAGCAGCGTGCCGGTCGCCGCGTCCACGACCAGCACGGTGAAGGTGAGCAGGCTGACCGCCAGGGGCGCGTGCCAGAGCGGGCGTGCCGGCAGCAGCGCCACCGGGACGGCCGCCACCGCGACGGTGGCGGCCAAGGCGCCCCAGAGGGACGCGTCCAGGAACGGGCTGTGCCACCACCGCGTCAGCGACACCAGATACATCGACACGGGCAGCACCGAGAACGGGAGCGTCGCGCCGGCGAAGGCCCGCCGCCACCTCTGGGACGAGCGGCGCCACCCGATCGCGGCCGCGGCGAACAGCACGAGCTGCGCCGCCGCCACCACGAGGAGGAGCCGGCCCGCCCAGCGGCGCAGCGTCTGGTCGGTCGTGGTCACGGCCCCGAGCTCGTGGACGGTCCGCGTCGGGTCGGAGGGACGCGCCCGCCCGAGGGAGATCGGCGCGCCGCTGAACTCCGCCGGCTCGGGGGCGCCGACCGCGTCCAGGACGGTGCTGGGGACGTCCAGCAGCCGGTCGACCCCGCCCCAGCGGGTCGAGGTGACCGTCAGCAGCGCCGGCCTGTCCCGGGAGGCGGTCACCGGCCCGCGGACCATGCTCACCGCGAGGTGCGGGGTCCCGCCGGGCGGCTCGGTGACGCCCTGGACCAGCACGGTGACGTCGCCGCCGAGGCGCTGCAGCACCCCGCCCGCGAACGCGTCGATCCGCGCCAGCGAGTTCAGCCGGCCGGATCCCGACTCCACGACCTGGCCGCCGTCGATCACCGTGACCGGGCAGCGGAGCGCGGCGTCGTTGACCGTGGCGCTGTAGCGCCCGACGGTCCCGTCCGGGCGCGCGAGGGCGATCGCGGCACCGGGGCCGATGGCGGTCTCGCAGCCCTCGTGCTCCGACAGCGCCTTGCCGAGCGTCCCCGGCCGCGGTGAGAACTCCGAGCGGCGCTGGGCGTCGACGAGCCGGTCCCACCGCGCCACGCGCGGCCCGGCGGCGGTGTCCCGGACCGGCGGCAGGGGAAGGCATGCGCCCTCGTCCGTGCGCGGGCCCACGCTCGCCTGGCCCGCCGACAGCGACAGCCAGCCGTCGGACGCGCACGCGGAACCGCCGGTCGTGCGCACGGTGGCGGCGCCCGCCGCGGCGCCGCCGGTGAGCAGCCGCCACAAGCGGGGGGTCTGATCCGCGCGGATGTCGCCCCACGCCAGCCCGGCGACACCGATGACCACCACCGGCGCGCGGACCGGGCGGACGTCCGCGCCCGAGCGCCCCGTGATCTGCACCACCGCCGAACCGATGACCAGGCAGACGAGCACGGCCGACCATCCGACCGCGATCGCGCCGCGTCTCCCCGCACTGTTGATCACATGCGCCAGGATCCAGCCCCCGGCCCCGACCGGCAACCGAATGCGCCGATCTTGCCCGGGGGACGTTGGGACGGCCGGAGTCCGGGCGTCGGCTGCCCGCGCGGGTCAGCGCGGCTGGCAGGTCGGGCACCACACCGTCGTGCGGCCGGAGAGGCGGCGGGCGGACAGGGGGGTGCCGCAGCGGGGGCAGGCGCCCTCGGGGTCGTCGCGGGCGCCGGTGAGCCAGGTGTCGCGCGGCGGGACGCGCTCGGCCTCGACCGAGTCGCGCAGGACGCGGCGCATCGCGCGGTGCAGGGCGGCGAGTTCGGAGGCGTCCAGGTCACCGGCGGTGCGGAGCGGGCTGATCCGGGCGCGCCAGCAGATCTCGTCCGCGAGGAGGTTTCCGAGGCCCGCGATGACCGACTGGTCGGTGAGCGTGGGCTTCAGCCGCCCGCGGCGGTGTGACAGAAGGCCGGCGAGCTCGCCGCGGGACACCCGCAGGGCGTCCGGGCCGAGGCCTTCGAGCACGTCGGCGGCCCGCTCGGCGTCGGTCAGGCGGACGCCCTGGAGTTTGCGCATGTCGCGGTAGCGCAGCTCGCCGCCGCGCAGACCCCAGACGACGCGGTCGTGCCGGTGCCGCGGCTCGTCCGCCGGGTGCCAGGAGAGCGAGCCGGTCATGCCGAAGTGCAGGAGCAGGACGGGGCCGCCGGCCGGTGCGAGGAGCCACTTGCCGTGCCGCCGCGGCTCCTCGAAGCGGCGGCCCCGCAGCGCCGCGGACAGCCGCCGGGCGGTCACCCCGCGCAGGACGCCGGCGTCCAGCACCGACACCGAGACGATCGGCTCGCCGGTGTGCTCGGCGAGCACCCGGCGGAAGCCCTCGACATCGGGGAGTTCCGGCATGGCGGGTTCCTACCCGCCATGCCGGAGGATCAGCGGGGGACGACGTACGGGGCGATGCTGGAGAGCTTCTCGCAGGTCTCCTCGTACTCGCGGTCGGGGGTCGAGGCGCTGACGATGCCGGCGCCGGCGCGGAGCCAGGCCCGGCCGTCCTCGCTGTAGAGGGCGCGCAGGACGAGGGCCGAGTCGAGGGCGCCGTCGTGGGAGGCGGTCACCACGGCGCCGGAGTACATGCCCCGGCGGCCCTCCAGGCGGGTGATGGCCTCGACCGCGTCGGGCTTCGGGATGCCGGACGCGGTCACGCCGGGGAACAGGGCGTCCAGGGCGTCCCACGGCGAGCGGCCCGGCGCGAGGACGCCGGAGGCGCGCGAGCCGAGGTGCTGGACGCTGCCCCGCTCCTTGACGGTCATGAAGTCGGTGACCTGGACGGTGGCCGGATCGCAGACGCGGTGCAGTTCCTCCAGCGAGGTGCGGACGGAGACGGCGTGCTCGAAGACCTCCTTCGGGTCGTTCTCCAGTTCGCGGCGGGTGCGGGCGTCGGCCTCGGCGCCCGCCCCGAAGGCGCGGGTGCCCGCGAGCGGCTGGGTCATGACGCGGCCGTCGGCGTCCACGGTCGCGAGGACCTCGGGGCTGAAGCCGGCCGCCTGGAGGCCGCCGAGGTCCAGGAGGAACGACCGCGCCGGGGTGTTGGCCTCGCGTCCGCGCGCGTAGGTCGCGACGACGTCGACGGAGTGCGGGACGTCCAGGCGGCGGGACACGATGACCTTCTGGTAGCGGCCCTCGTGGATCTCGGCGACGGCCGCGGCGACCTTGGCGCGGTAGGCGTCCCCGTCGACGCGGACGTCGACGGGGGAGGGGACGCCGGCGACCGGGGCGGCGTCGGCGAGGAGCCCGGCGACCCGCTCGGCGCCTTCGCCGGTGATGCGGGCGCGGCCGTCGGCGACCCGGACCTCGGTGCAGGGGACGATCAGGTGGGCGAGGCGGCCGGTGGGGCGGGGCACGGCGAACTCGAACGCGATCCAGCCGTAGGCGTTCCAGGCGGGGATCGGCGAGCCGGCGAACGCCTCGCGGAGCGCGTCGGCGGGTCGGCCCGACCACGGGCGGGCGGCGAGGGGAAGGCCGGGCCAGCGGACGTGGACGGCGTCGGCGTCCAGGACGACCTCGCCGAGCGTGCCGCCCGCGAACGTCCAGGAGCCGGGCCGCTCGTACACGACGTAGTCGCCGAACAGGCCGGAGCCGGCCAGCCGGGCCATGACGGCGAGCGGCTCCGCGGCGCATTCCAGCACGAGCTCCGTGGGTTTCGCATCAGTGCGCAGACCGATGGACAAGGCAGCCAACTCCCTTTCGCGACCGGAAAGATCAAGTTAGGTAAGGCTAACCTTGTGCGCTCACCATAGGCAAGGCTAACCTAACCGCGATCATGGAGTCGGACGGAAGAGCGGGCGTGCAGACGACGACGGAGCGGCGACGCGAACTGATGCGGCGGATGATGGCCGAGGCCGGGCTGGGCTCCGGCTCCGCCGGGATCCCACCCCGCGGATCGGACGGGCCGGCGCCCCTGTCCTACGCGCAGCAGAGCATGTGGCTGCACCACCGCACCTTCCCCGGCAGCCCCGCCTACAACGTGTGCCTGCTCGTCCGCATGTCAGGGCCGCTCCAGACCGGCGCCCTCCGGGAGGCGCTGCGCGGGCTGATCCGGCGCCACGCCGTCCTCCGCACCACGTACGCGGACGCCGCGGGGGACGGGGCGGTGCAGATCGTCACAGCGGACGACTCGCTGGAGCTCGCGCCCCGCGACTGCGAGGACGCCGACGCGCGGGCGGCCGAACTGGCGGCCATGCCGTTCGATCTGCGCGGCGAGCGCCCGATCCGGCTCGAGCTGCTCAGGCTCGGCGAGGACGAGCACGCGCTGGTCCTCGTCGTCCATCACATCGCGTGGGACGGGATGACGTGGGGTTCGCTGTCGCGCGACCTTTCGGCCCTCTACCGCGCCGCCGTCGCCGGGCGGCCGGACGGGCTGCCGGCACTGGACGTCCAGTACGCCGACTACGCGGAATGGGAGCAGCGGCGGCCCGTCGACGAGGCCGACCTCGCCTACTGGCGGGAACGTCTCGATCCGCCGCCCGCCCCGCTCGACCTGCCCGCCGACCACCCGCGCGGCGCCGCCGTGGACGAGCGGGGCGGACGGCGGGCACGCCGCTTCGACGATGCGGTGACCGAGGGGATGCGCAAGCTCGCCGCCGAGGAGAACCTCACCCCGTACACGGTGATGCTCGCCGCGTACGCCGTCCTGCTGCACCGCTACACCGGCGCGGACGACGTTGCGATCGGGTCGGCGGTGATGAACCGGGAGCACGCCGAGGTCGAGCGGCTCGTCGGCAACTTCGGCAACACGCTGGTGCTGCGCACCGACCTGTCGGGCGCGCCGACGTTCCGGGAGGCGCTCCGGCGCACCGGCCGGACGGTCGCCGAGGGCTTCGCGCACCAGGCGCTGCCGTACGACCGCATCGTCCAGGAGCTTCGCCCCGCGCGGGGACGGGGGCGGTCGGCGTTCTTCGACACGATGCTCCTCTTCCTCGCCCAGGAGATCGGCGAGCTGGACCTGCCCGGCATCACCTCGACCTGGACGCACGTCCACAACGGCACCACGCATTTCGACCTGTCGCTGGAGGCGTTCGTCCGCCCGCAGGGCATGACGGTCGAGGCCACGTTCCGCCGCGAGCTGTTCGACGACGAGCGCATCGACGCCCTGCTCGTCCACCTGGAGACGCTCCTCAGCGACGCGCTGGCCGATCCCGACCGCCCGATCGGCGCCCTGGAGGTCATGGGCGTGGACGAGCGGGTCCTGATCGCGCAGGCCAACGCCACCGACCACCCGATGCCAGGCACGAACGTCGTCGCGCTGTTCGCGGAGCAGGCCGCCCGCACCCCCGGCGCGACGGCCGTCCAGGCCGGGGCGCGGCGGCTCACCTACGCCGAACTGGACGAGCGGTCGTCGGCGCTCGCGGCGGAGCTGCGGGCCCGCGGCGCGGGCGCCGAGAGCGTCGTCGCGCTCGCGCTGCCCCGCACGCACGAT
Source organism: Actinomadura chokoriensis (assembly GCF_041463665.1). Classification (GTDB taxonomy): domain Bacteria; phylum Actinomycetota; class Actinomycetes; order Streptosporangiales; family Streptosporangiaceae; genus Spirillospora; species Spirillospora chokoriensis_A. The sequence goes on along the minus strand of NZ_JAXCEJ010000023.1, from coordinate 128,618 downwards.
CTCGTCGTCGCGCTGCTCGGCGTGCTGAAGGCGGGCGCCGCGTACCTGCCGCTCGACCTCGACCATCCCGCCGACCGGCTCGCCTACATGCTGGACGACGCCCGGCCCCTCTGCACGATCGTCACGCCGGAGACCGCGCGGATCCTCCCGGACGCGGCGCCCCTCCTCGTCCTCGACGGCCCGCCGGCGCCGGCCACCGCGCCGGCCACCGCGCCGGCCACCGCGCCGGCCACCGCGCCGGCCACCGCGCCGGCCACCGCGCCGGCCACCGACCAGCTCGCCTACGTCATCTACACCTCGGGCTCGACCGGTCGCCCGAAGGGCGTGGCGATCCCGCACGGCGCGCTGGCGAACTTCCTCCTCGCGACGCGCGCGCAGCTCGGCCTCGGCGCCGGGGACCGGCTGGTCGCCGTGACGACGATCGCGTTCGACATCGCGGCGCTGGAGCTGTTCGCGCCCCTGATCAGCGGCGCGACGGTCGTCCTCGCCGACCGGGCCGACGTCCGCGACCCCGCCGCGCTCGCCCGGCTGCTGGAGGACGCCACGATCGTCCAGGGCACCCCGTCGCTGCTCGGCACGCTCGCCCCGGACGCGCTGAAGGGGCTGCGGGTCCTGGTCGGCGGGGAGGCGCTGCCCGCGGCGCTCGCCGATTCCCTGGCGGGGACGGCGGCGCTCGCGACCAACATGTACGGGCCGACGGAGGCGACGATCTGGGCGACGTCCGCGGACCTGCCCGCGCGCGGCATCGGCGGCCCCTTCCGCAACACCCGCGCGCACGTCCTCGACGCGGCCCTGCGCCCCGTCCCGCCGGGCGTGCCGGGCGAGCTGTACCTGGCGGGCGCGCAGCTGGCCCGCGGGTACGCCGGCCGTCCCGCCCTTACGGCCGAGCGGTTCGTCGCCGATCCGTTCGGGCCGCCCGGTTCCCGCATGTACCGGACGGGAGACCTGGCACGCCGCGCCCGCGACGGTTCGATCGAGTACCTCGGCCGCACCGACGACCAGGTGAAGATCCGCGGCTTCCGGATCGAACCGGCCGAGACGGAGGCGGTCCTCGCCGCGCAGCCGGGGACAGCGCAGGCGGCGGTCGTGGTCCGCGAGGACCGGCCCGGCGAACCGAGGCTCGTCGGCTACTACGTCCCATCGGACGGCGCGGACGAGACGGCGCTCCGTGACGCCCTCGCCGGCGCGCTGCCCGAGTACATGGTGCCGTCCGCCCTCGTCGCGCTGGACGCGCTGCCGCGCACGGTCAACGGCAAGCTCGACCGCGCCGCGCTGCCCGCCCCCGAGGCCGAGGTGTCCGGGCGCGCCCCGCGCGACGCCCGCGAGGCGGCCCTGTGCGCGATCTTCGCCGAGCTGCTCGGCGTCGAGGGGATCGGCGTCGACGACGACTTCTTCGCGCTCGGCGGGCACTCGCTGCTGGCGACCCGCGTCGCGGCCCGGGCCCGCGCCGAGCTGGGCGGGACGCTGTCCATCGCGGACGTGTTCGAGGCCCCGACCGTCGCCGCGCTCGCGCCCCGGCTGGTGCGGAGCGACGTGGTGCGCGTCCGCGACGTCGAGCGCCCCGAGGTCGTCCCGGCGTCGGCGGCGCAGCGCGGGCTCTGGCTGGAGGAGCGGCTGCGCGGCCCGTCCGCGTCCTACGCGCTCCCGCTCGGCCTGCGCCTCCACGGCCCGGTGGACGAGGACGCCCTCGACGCCGCGTTCGCCGATGTGGTCGCCCGCCACGAGGCGCTGCGCACGCTGCTGGTCGAGGGGCCGGACGGCCTTCCCGTCCAGGACGTCCAAGGGCCGGACGCCCGCGTGCGCCTCACCGTCGTCGACGCGCGGGGCGAGGAGCCGGAACGCCGCGCGGCGATCGAGCGGGACGCCGCCGCGCACGTCTTCGACATCGCACGCGACCTGCCCGTCCGAGGCACCCTCATCCGGACCGGTGACGACGACTGGTCGCTGATCCTGCTCCTGCACCACGCCGCCGCCGACGAATGGTCGTTCACGCCGCTGCTGGCCGACCTCGCGCGCGCCTACGAGGCCCGGCGGGACGGGGACACCCCGGCCTGGGAGCCCCTGCCCGTCCAGTACGCCGACTACGCGGCCTGGCAGCGCGAGGCCGCGCCCGATCCGGCGCCCCAGCTCGACTTCTGGGCGCGGACGCTCGCGGAACTCCCCGCGGAGACGGTGCTCCCGGTCGACCGGCCGCGTCCCGCCGAGGCGAGCCACCGGGGCGGGCTCGTGCCCTTCCGGCTCCCCGCCGCGGGGGTGCGGCGGCTGGCCCGCGACACCGGGACCAGCGTGTTCATGGTGCTGCACGCCGCCGTCGCCGCGCTGCTCCAGCGGTCCGGCGCGGGCGACGACATCGCGCTCGGCTCGCCCATCGCCGGACGCGCCGACGTGGACCTCGCCGACCTCGTCGGGGTCTTCGTCAACCCCCTCGTCCTGCGCACCGACCTGTCCGGCGACCCGACGTTCGCCGAGCTGCTCGACCGGGTGCGCGGCGCCGACCTCGCCGCGTTCTCGCACGCCGACGTCCCGTTCGAGCGGGTCGTGGACAGGCTCGCGCCCGAGCGCTCGCTGGCCCGCAGCCCGCTGTTCCAGGTGATGATCGTCCACCAGCGGCTGGACGACGTGCGGCTCGCGCTGCCGGGCGTCCGCGCCGAGCCGTTCCTCCCGGAGACCGGCGGCGTGAAGTTCGACCTCGACCTCTACTTCGCCGAGGGCGACGACGAGGTCGAGGGATTCGCGGCGTTCGCCGCCGACCTCTTCGACGCCGCCACCATCGAAGGGCTCCTGGACGGCCTGGACGAGCTGATCGCCCAGGTCACCGCCGACCCCGCGCGGCGGCTCTCCTCCCTCGGCGCCCCCGTGGAGCACCCCGACACCGCCCGCGAGTTCCCGATCCGGACCGCCGCCGGGCTCATCGAGGCGCAGGCCGCCCGGACCCCCGGCAGGACGGCCGTCGTCTTCGGCGGCGCCGCCCTCACCTACGCCGACCTCGACCGCCGCGCCGAGGCGCTCGCCGACCGGCTCGCCGCCGCCGGCGCCGGCCCGGAGGAGGTCGTGGCGCTCGCGCTGCCCCGCTCGGACGAGTTCGCGGTCGCCCTGCTCGCCGTACTGAAGACGGGCGCGGCCTACCTGCCGGTCGACCTCGCGTACCCGCCCGCCCGGGTGGAGAGGATGCTGGCCACGGCCCGGCCGCTGCTCGTCCTCGGCCGCGACGAGCCGCCGCTGGACGCGCCCCGCCGCGAACGGCCCGACGTCCACCCGGACCACCCGTCCTACGTGATCTTCACGTCGGGCTCGACCGGGACGCCCAAGGCCGTCGCCGGCACTCAGCGCGCCCTGGCCAACCGGCTCGCCTGGGGGGCCGGCCTCGCCGAGCCCGGGGTCCGCGTCGCGAAGAGCTCGCCCGCGTTCATCGACGGCACGACCGAACTGCTCGGCGGGCTCGCCGCCGGCGACACGGTCGTCATCGCCGACGACGCCACCGCGGCCGACGCCGTCGCGCTCGCCGACTTCATCGAACGGCACGGCGTGCGGCTCGTCACGCTCGTCCCCAGCCTGCTCGCCGCGTTCGCCGAGAACGGGCTGCCGCCGTCCGTCACCACCTGGATCAGCAGCGGCGAGGCGCTGCCCGCCGCGCTCGCCGAGCGGGTCCCGGCCCGGCTGGTCGACCTGTACGGGTGCTCGGAGGCCGCCGGGGACAGCCTCGTCGCCCGGCCCGGCGAAGGGGCCGGGGGACTGGCGCCGATCGCCAACACCCGCGCCCACGTCCTGGACGCCGCGCTCCGCGAGGTCCCCGTCGGGGAGCTCTACCTGGCAGGGGACGGGCTGGCGCGCGGCTACCTCGGCGACCCGGCCCGCACCGCCGAGCGGTTCGTCGCGAACCCGTTCGGCCCGCCCGGCTCCCGCCTCTACCGGACCGGCGACCGCGTCCGCCGCCGCCCGGACGGCGGGCTCGACTTCCTCGGCCGCACCGACGACCAGCTCAAGATCCGCGGGTTCCGGATCGAGCCGGGCGAGATCGAGGCCGTGCTCGCCGCGCAGCCGGGGGTCCGGCGCGCCGCCGTCGCCGCCCACGGGTCCCGTCTCGTCGGCTACGTCGTCGCCGGCGCCGGCGCCGACGCCCTGCCCGAGTCCCTGCCCGAGTCTTTGCCCGAGTCGCTGCGGGGGGCGCTGCCCGACTACCTCGTCCCGTCCGAGCTGGTCGTCCTCGACGAGCTGCCGCTGAACCCGAACGGCAAGGTCGACCGCCGCTCGCTCCCCGAACCGGGGCGGCCGAGCGGAGGACGGGCGCCGTCGACCGAGGCCGAGCGCGTCCTCGCCCGGCTGGCCGCGAGCGTCCTCGGCCGCGACGCCGTGGGCGCCGGCGACGACTTCTTCCGCACCGGCGGCGACAGCATCAGCGCCGCGCTCCTGGTCGCCCGCGCCCGCCGCGCGGGCCTGTCGTTCACCGTCCGCGACGTCTTCCGCCTCCGGACGATCGAGGCTCTCGCCGGGGCCGCCGCGCCTGCCGCACCCGCCGTGCCCGCCGCGGAGACGGCCCCCGCCCGGTCGGCGGAGCCCTCCGGCGAGCTGCCGCTCTCCCCGCTCCAGGAGGGGCTGCTCTTCCACCTGATGCTCGCCGGCGAAGGCCGCGACATCTACGTCCAGCAGGCCGTGGTGAAGCTCTCCGGGCCGGTCGACCCGGACCGGATGGCGGACGCGGCACGTGCCGTCCTGACGAAGTTCCCGAACCTCCGCGCCGGCTTCCGGACGGACGGCGACCGCGCCGTGCAATTCGTTCCGGACGACTTCGACGTGCCCTGGACGCACGCCGCCGTGCCCGCCGACGGACTCGAGGCGTTCGCCGACGCCCAGCGCGCCGAGCCGTTCGACCCCGGTGAGCCGCCGCTGATCCGGTTCGCGCTGGCCAGTCTCGGCGGCGACGACCACCGCCTGATCCTGACCTCCGAGCTGATCCTGCTCGACGGCTGGTCGGGCGGCCTCCTCGTCACCTCGCTGCTCGACTCCTACACCGACGCCGCCGCGGAGGCGGCCCGCCCCGTCCGGCCGTTCCGCGCGTTCCTGGACTGGGTCACCACCCGCGACAGGGCCGCCGCCGTGGACGCGTGGCGCCGCGCGCTGGACGGCTTCGACGAGCCGTCCCTCGTCGGCCCCGCCCTGGTCGACACGCCGGCCGACCTGGCGAACGCCGGCGAACTGCACCGCCCGCTCCCGCCGGAACTCGCCGAACGGCTGGACGCCGTCGCCCGCGACCGGGGCGTCACCCCGAGCACCCTCTTCGAGACCGCGTGGGGCCTGGTCCTGATGGGCCTGACCGGACGGGACGACGTCGTCTTCGGCGCCTCCGTCTCCGGACGCCACCCCGACGTGGACGGCGTCGAGTCGATGGTCGGCCTGCTGTTCAACACCATCCCCGTGCGGGTGGGGGCGTCCGCGGCGGACCCGCTGGCGGCCGTGCTCGACCGCGTCCAGGCGGCCCGGTCCGAGCTGTTCGACCACTCGTTCGTCGCGCTCGCCGACGTCCAGCGCGCCACCGGCCTCGGCACGCTCTTCGACACGCTGTTCGTCTTCCAGAACTTCCCCGGCATGCCGACCGACCGCGGCTTCGGCCCGGGCGGCGACCTCCGCGTCACCGGCCGCGAGGTCCGCGACGCCACCCACTACCCGATCACCATGGTCGTCGACCCCGGTGCGGGTCTCCGCGTCATGTACCGCGGGGACGCCTTCACCGAAGCCGAGGCCGGACGCATCACCGACCGCTACGTCAAGGTCCTCCGGCAACTCGCCGACGCCCCCGAGACCCCGTGCCACCGCCTCGACCTCCTCGTCGCCGAGGAACACGACGGGCTGCGCCGCGACTGGGCCGAGGCGAGGCGTCCCGTCCCCGAGCTGACGGTCGCCGAACTGCTCGCCGAACGCGCGGCCGCGCAACCCGACGACCTCGCGCTCGTCTCCCTGCCCGACGTCCGCCTCACCTACGGGGAACTGAACGCCGAGGTCAACCGCCTCGCCCGCCTCCTGATCGCCGGCGGCGCGGGCCCCGAACGGGTCGTCGCCCTCGCGCTGCCCCGCTCCGCGCAGATGGTCGTCGCGCTGTTCGCAGTCCTGCGCACCGGAGCCGCCTACCTGCCGCTCGAACTCGACTATCCGGCGGACCGGCTCGACTACATGCTCCAGGACGCCGCCCCGGCCTGCCTGGTCTCCCACCGCGACATCGCCGCCGGCCTCACGTTCACCGGCACGACCCTCGCACTGGACGACCCGGAGACCGCCCGGACCCTCGCCGGCCTCCCCGGCACCGACCCGTCCCCGGACGAGCTGCGAGGCTTCGCCCCCGGCACCCCGGGCCGGCTCGACCACCCCGCCTACGTCATCTACACGTCCGGCTCGACGGGACGGCCCAAGGGCGTGGTGACGCCGTACCGCGGCCTCACCAACATGCAGTTCAACCACCGCGCCAACATCTTCGACCCGGTCGTCGCCTCCGAGCGTCGACGGCGGGCCGGACGCCGCCTGCGCATCGCCCACACCGTCTCCTTCTCCTTCGACATGTCGTGGGAGGAGCTCCTCTGGCTCGTCGAAGGCCACGAGGTGCACGTGTGCGACGAGGACCTGCGCCGCGACGCCGAAGCGCTCACCGCCTACCTGCGGCGGCACCGCGTGGACGTCATCAACGTGACGCCCACCTACGCCCAGCAGCTCCTCGACGAGGGGCTCCTGGACGGCGGGCACCGCCCCCCGCTCGTCCTCCTCGGCGGCGAGGCCGTCCCGGCCTCCGTCTGGGACCGGCTCGCGCGGGCCGACGGCGTCCTCGGCTACAACCTGTACGGGCCGACCGAGTACACGATCAACACGCTCGGCGGCGGCACCGAGGACAGCGCCACGCCGACCGTCGGCAAGCCGATCTGGAACACCCGCGGCTACGTCCTGGACGGCTGGCTGCGTCCCGTCCCGCCGGGCGCGCCCGGCGAGCTGTACATCGCGGGCGCCGGCCTCGCCCGCGGCTACCTCGGCCGCGCCGACCTCACCGCGGAGCGCTTCGTCGCCGACCCGTTCGGCGCCGACCCGTTCAGCGGCGACCCGTCGGGGGGCGGCCGCATGTACCGGACGGGCGACCTCGTGCGCGTCCGCGAGGACGGCAACATCGACTTCCTCGGCCGCACCGACGACCAGGTCAAGATCCGCGGCTACCGGGTCGAGCTGGAGGAGGTCGAGACCGCGCTCGCCGCGGAACCCGGCGTCGGGCAGGCCGCGGTCGTCGCCGCCGACACCGGCGTCCCCGGCGTGAAACGGCTCGTCGGCTACGTCGTGCCGGACGGCGCCCGCGAGGGCGCCGCCGAGGAGCAGCTCGCCGAATGGCGGCAGATCTACGACGCCGAGTACACCGAGGTCGGCACGGTCGTGCACGCCGAGGAGTTCGCCGGGTGGGACAGCAGCTACGACGGCGCCCCCATCCCCCTCGACGACATGCGCGAGTGGCGCGAGACGACCGTCGACCGCATCCGCGCGCTGCGCCCCCGCCGCGTCCTGGAGATGGGCGTCGGCGCCGGCCTCCTCCTCACCCGCCTCGCCCCCGAGAGCGAGGAGTACTGGGGAACCGACTTCTCCGCACCGGTCATCGCGAAGCTCCGCCAGGACCTCGGCCCCGACTCGCCGGTCCGGCTGAGCTGCCGGCCCGCCCACGACACCGGCGGCCTGCCCGAGGCGTACTTCGACACCATCGTGATCAACTCGGTGGTGCAGTACTTCCCGGGGGCCGACTACCTGCGGGACGTCATCGCCAAGGCGATGCGCCTCCTCGCCCCGGGCGGAGCGTTGTTCATCGGCGACGTCCGCGACCTGCGGACGGTCCGGTGCCTGCACACCGCCATCCAGCTCGGACGCGGCGGCGGCGATCTGGAGGCGGTCGAGCGGGCCGTCCGGATGGAAAAGGAACTCCTCCTCCACCCCGCCTTCTTCGCCGCACTCGACTGCCCCGCCCGCGTGGACGTCCTCACCAAGCGCGGCCGGCACCACAACGAACTGACCCGCCACCGCTACGACGTCGTCCTCCGCAAGGACGCCCCGCCCGCCCCGGACACGCCGGTCGTGGACTGGAGCGAGCCGGACGGCCCCACCGCGGACGGCCCCACCGCGGACGAGCCCACCGCGCGTCCCGGAACCGGCGAGGTGCGCGCCGCGCTGTCGGCGCTGCGCGACGGGTTCCCCGGAGGCGTCCTGCGGGTGCGGGGGATTCCCGACCCGAGGTCGTCGGGTGAGGTCGCCGCCCTGCGCATGCTGCGCGAGGGGTCCTCCGCGGACGAGGCGCGGGAGGCCCTGTCCTCCGTGCCCGAAGGGATCGAGCCGGAGACGCTGCACGAGCTGTTCCCCGGCGTCGTGCTCACGCCGTCCGAGCGGGCCGGGTGCTATGACGCCGTGTTCGGCGGGGGCGCGGCGTTCCTTGCGGCGGAGCCGGGACGCGCGCCCGCCTCGTACGCCGGAAACCCGGTCGCCGCGCGGGATCACGGGGTGCTGGCCGCGCGGGTCCGGGAGGGCCTCAAGGCCCGCCTGCCCGGTTACATGGTGCCGAGCGCGATCATGACGCTGGACGCGCTGCCGCTCACCGTCAACGGCAAGCTCGACCGGCGCGCCCTCCCCGAACCCGGGCAGGACGGGCCGCGCAAGACCGGCCGCCCGCCCCGCACACCCGTCGAACGCCTGCTGTGCACGCTGTTCGCCGAGGTGCTGGACGCCCCCGGCGCCGGCATCGACGACGACTTCTTCGACCTCGGCGGGCACTCCCTGCTCGCGACGCGGCTCGTCGGCCGGGCCCGCGCCGTGCTGGGCGCCGAGCTGGCGATCCGCGACCTGTTCGAGGCGCCGACCGTCGCGGAGCTGGCCGGACGCCTGCACCGCAACGCGGGCGCATCGGATCGAGGACGGGCCCGGCCCGTCCTGGAGCCGAAGGAGCGGCCCGAGCGCATCCCGCTGTCGTCCGCGCAGCGCCGCCTGTGGCTGCTCGACCAGCTGCTCCGCGAGGACGACGGGCCGCGCGGCGCGTACCACCTGCCGCTCGCGGTGCGCCTCCGCGGCGACCTCGACCTCGCGGCGCTGGAGGCGGCGATCGGTGACGTCACCGCCCGGCACGAGAGCCTCCGCACGGTCTTCGCCGAGCACGACGGCACCCCCTACCAGCGGATCCTCGACCCGCAGGAGGCGCGTCCCGTCCTGGAGGTCGCCGCCGGCGCGCCCGAGGACGTGATCGCCAGACCCTTCGACCTGGCCACGGACATCCCGCTGCGGGTCGCGGTGTTCCCGGAGGGCGACCGGACGCACCTGCTGCTCGCCGTCTTCCACCACATCGCGTTCGACGAATGGTCGTTCGGGCCGTTCGCCCGCGACGTCGCCGAGGCGTACGCGGCCCGGCTGGACGGGGACGCCCCGGCGTGGGAGCCGCCGCCCGTCCAGTACGCCGACCACGCGCTGTGGCAGCGGGAGCTGCTCGGCGACCCCCTCGACCCCGGCAGCGTTCACGCCCGGCAGCTCGACCACTGGGCCCGCACCCTCGCGGGCCTCCCCGAGGAGATCCCGCTCCCGGTGGACCGGCCCCGGCCCGGCACCGTCGGGCAGCGCGGCGGGACCCTGACCGCCGACCTGCCTCCCGGCCTGACGCGGCGGCTGCGCGGCGTCGCTCGCGACGGGAACGCCAGCGTGTTCATGGTCTGCCAGGCCGCCGTCGCCGCGCTGCTGCACCGGACGGGCGCCGGCGACGACGTACCGCTCGGCAGCCCCGTCGCGGGGCGCACCGAGGAGGCCGCGCGCGACCTCGTCGGCTTCTTCGTCAACACGCTCGTCCTGCGCGCCGACGTGTCCGGCGACCCGGCGTTCGCGGAGCTGCTCGCCCGCGTCCGGGAGGCCGACCTCGCCGGGCTCGCCAACCAGGACCTGCCGTTCGAGGCGGTCGTCGAGGCGCTGCGCCCGCGCCGGGTGCCCGGACGCAACCCGCTCTTCCAGGTGATGGTCGGCTACGAGAACCAGGGCGTCGGCGACGTGCGGTTCCCCGGCCTGGAGCAGCGGGAGGCGATGTTCGGGCCGGGCGCGGCAAAGTTCGACCTGGACTTCATCTTCCGCGAGGGCCCCGGCGAACTCCGGCTGATCGTCGACTACTCCGCCGACCTGTTCGACCGGGAGACGGTCGCCGCGCTGGCGGACGGGCTGATCCGGTTGCTGGAGGCCGTCGCGGACGACCCCGGCGTCAGGGTCGGCGCGCTGCCCGCCGTGCTGACGGCCCGCGCCGTGACGCGGGAGGCGACCCCGAGGACGGCCCGCCGGGGCGACGACCGGGAGGCGCTGCTGTGCCGGATCTTCGCCGAGGAGCTCGGCGTCCCGGAGGTCGGCCCGGACGACGACTTCTTCGACCTCGGCGGCCACTCGCTGCTCGCCATGAAGCTCGTCCGGCGGATCAGGAGGGAGCCAGGCTGCGAGGCGCTGAGGATCGCGACGCTGATGGGCGCGCCGACCGTGGCGGGCCTCCTCGCCCGGCTCGGGCCCGCCGGGACCGGGTGAGGCGGCTCATATCGGCCGACCCATTGCAAAGTTAGGTGAGCCTAACCTAAGATCCTTGATCACAACCCCCGAAGAACTCTGCAGAACTCGGAAGGACACCGGTCCTCTATGCGCACCATGATGCGGAGCCTGGCCGTCACCGCCGCGCTCGTCCTGAGCCTCGGCGCGGTCGCGGCCTGCGGCGACGACGAGCCCGCCGGCGGCTCCCCCGGCGGCGAGGCCGCCGGGGCGTTCCCGGTCACGATCACCCACAAGCTCGGCACAACGAAGATCGACTCCGCGCCCAAGCGGATCGTCGCGCTCGGCGAGGTCGACCAGGACGCGCTGCTGGCGCTCGGCGTCACCCCCGTCGGCATGGCGGAGCTGACCGGCGTCCAGCCCGACGGCCTCGCGCCCTGGACCGCCCCCAAGCTCACCGGCGACAAGCCCAAGCTGCTCAAGGCCGGGGAGGCCGGGTTCAACCTGGAGGAGATCGCCGCCCTGCGGCCCGACCTCGTCCTGGCCGGCGGCGACTTCTACATCGACAAGGAGTACGAGAAGCTCTCCAAGCTGGTGCCGACCGTCGCCTACCAGACCGGCCCCGCCGAGGACTCCTGGCAGCAGATCACCCAGCAGGTCGCGAAGGCCGTCGGCCGCGAGGCCGACGGCAAGAAGCTCGTCGGCGACGTCGAGGCCAAGATCGCCGAGGTGAAGACCGCGCACCCCGAGCTGGCGGGCAAGGGCTTCGCGTTCACCAGCGTCTTCCTCAACGGGAACATCGGCGTGATGAAGTCCAAGGACGACACCAGCGTGAAGCTGCTGGAGCAGTTCGGCATGCGGCTGCCCGAGCCGATCGCCGAGCTCCCCGGTGACGGGTTCGCCGCCGAGCTGAGCATGGAGAAGATCTCCGTCCTGGACGTGGACGTCCTGATCAGCCACTACAACGACGACGCGGCCACGCAGAAGAAGATCGAGGGCAACAAGCTGTTCGCCGACCTCGGCGTCGTCGAGCGCGGCTCCTACGTGGCGCTCGACCTGAAGTCCTTCTGGCCGCTGCGCACCCCCACCCCGCTCGCCGTCCCGTACGTCGTCGAGCAGGTCGTCCCGCAGATCGCCAAGGCCGCGAGCGCGGCGAAGCCCGCCTGATGCCGGAGGAGCGGATACAGCCCCGCGTGCACGACGTGGTCGGGATCGGCTTCGGCCCGTCCAACCTCGCGCTCGCCGTCGCGCTCGCCGAAGAGCGCGAAGAGCGCGGGGAGCGCGGGGAGCGCGGGGAGAACGCCGCCGCCGTGGACGCGGTGTTCTTCGAGAAGCAGCCGGAGTTCGGCTGGCACCGGGGCATGCTGATCGACGGCGCAACCATGCAGGTCCACTTCCTGAAGGACCTCGTGTCGCTGCGCAACCCCGCCAGCCGGTACTCCTTCCTCGCCTACCTGCACGACCGGGGCCGGCTCGTCGACTTCGTCAACCACAAGACGATGTTCCCGACGCGGGCGGAGTTCCACGACTACCTCGAATGGACGGCGGCCGCGTTCGCCGACCGCGTCCGCTACGGGACGGAGGTCGTCGCGCTCCGCCCGCGCGACGACGAGACCCTCGAGGTCGTGGTGCGCCGGGACGACCGGCTGGAGACGCACCTCGCGCGCAACGTCGTCATCGGCGTCGGGCTCGAACCCGTCCTGCCCGAGGGCGTCCGGGCGGGCGAGCGTATCTGGCACACCGAGGACCTGCTGACCCGGCTGGACGAGCGCGCGGACTGGGCGCCGAACCGGATCGTCGTGGTCGGCGCGGGGCAGAGCGCCGCCGAGGCGGTCGAGTACCTGCACCGCACCTACCCGGGGACCGAGGTCTGCGCGGTCTTCGCCCGGTACGGCTACTCGCCCGCCGACGACAGCGCCTTCGCCAACCGCATCTTCGACCCGGAGGCCGTCGACCACTACTACGCGGCGCCCGACGACGTGAAGCGGATGCTGTTCGAGTACTCGCGCAACACCAACTACTCCGTGGTGGACCTCGACCTCATCGACGAGCTGTACCGGCGCGCCTACGCCGAGAAGGTCGCGGGCGCGCAGCGGCTGCGCATCCTCAACGTCTCCCGCGTCCTGGACGTGCGGGACGGCGCCGGGGGAGCGCGGGTCAGGGTGGCGTTCCTGCCCACCGGCGAGGTCGCCGACCTGGACGCCGACGCCGTCGTCTACGCCACCGGCTACCGCGAGCGCGACCCGTTCGACCTGCTCGGCGAGGCGGCCGGCGACTGCCTGGCCGGCCCGGACGGACGTCCCGTCGTCGAGCGCGACTACCGCATCGCCACCGATCCCGGCCGTGCGTGGGGCGTCTACCTGCAGGGAGCGACCGAGCACAGCCACGGGATCGCGTCGTCGCTGCTGTCCATGACCGCGGTCCGCACCGGGGAGATCGTCCGGTCCATCGCCCGGCGCTCCGCCCGCGTCACCCCGGTCGTCTAGAAGCCGGGCCCCTCGTCAAGCCCGGTCGTAGAGAAGAGAGCAGGGAGGCCTGATGACCAATCCGTTCGACGACCCCGACGCGGCGTTCCGCGTCCTCGCCAACGCCGAGGGGCAGCACTCCCTGTGGCCGGCGTTCGCCGACGTCCCCGCGGGATGGACGACGGTCTTCGGACCCGAGTCCCGGTCCGACTGCATCGGCTACGTCACGGCCAACTGGAAGGACATCCGCCCGCGCAGCCTGGCGGGCTAGGGCCGACCGACCCGGGGCGGACGGCGTTCCCCGCGCCGCCCGCCCCCCCGGTCCCTCCGCGCCGGCCTCAACTCGCGGGCAGCGACGGCCGTTCGGCGAAGAACCTGCCGATCATCTCGCTCGCGTAGGGCGGCCACTCGTGCCCGCCGCCCTGCTGGGTGCACAGCGCGACCAGCACCGGCCCCGGCCCCGTGCCGACGCAGCCGTCCGGGCCGCCCGGCACCGGCCACGACAGGGCGGGCAGCTTGTCCACCCAGCGCCAGAACTCCATGACGAGCTGGACGCCGAAGAACGGGAAATGGACGTCCGCGTCCATGTTCCCGCCGCCGGTGTAGGGGACGGACGGGTCCAGCGTCCCGTGGAACGCCAGCACCGACACCGGCCTGCTCGGCAGGCAGCCGATGGCGAGCGCGCCCGACACCACGGCGATCCCGGCGAGCCGGTCCGCGCGCTCGCACGCGTACCGGTAGGCCATGCCGCCGCCGTTGGAGAAGCCGGTCATGAACACCCGGCGCGGGTCGGCGACGCCCTGCTCCACCAGCGTGCCGATCAGCTTGTCGAGGAAGGCCATGTCGTCGATGCCGGCCCACCGGGCGAACGAGCAGCAGGCCCCGGCGTTCCACGTGCCGAGGAAGCCCTCGGGGTAGGCGACGGCATAGCCCTGCTGGTCGGCGACCTGGTCCAGGCCGCTCTGGTTGCGGACGTACTCGGGGTCGTTCAGGCCGCCGTGCAGGGTCACGATCAGCGGCAGCGGCTTCCCGGTCTCCGTGCCGGGCGGGAGGTGCAGGAGGTAGGGGCGGTTCCAGCCGCCCATGGCGATGGTGTGCCTGGTCGTTCCCGGAGCGTCCTCGGACGCTCCGGCGGGCAGGGGGTGGGCGACGAGCGCGGCGAGCACCGCCACGATGGCCGCCGCCCGCGCGGCGATCTTCATAGCGATGATCTAACGCCCGTCGCGCCCTCCCGGCTAGACATCCGCGTGCGGAAAAGATCAGAGTTTTTTGGCGGCCGGTGCGTATTGCCGAGCGTGCTACGAACCGGACCCGGAGCCCGCCTCGACCTGGGGTCACGCTCGGCCATCGGCGCCGCGAGATAGTGCCACGCGCGATGAGCCCCGATGTTGAGCGTCTGTGTAGGTCACGCCTGGAAGGCTCCGGGCCGTCAGACCGGTTGGTCTGACGGCCGCCGCGGCCGGCTCGTGGGTGTGGTCACCGACGCGGGTTCGGTCAGCGGCTGGGGCCGCGGCTGAACAGCTACATCGACCAAAGGAAGCCGACCAGGGTGAGGCCCGCGGACCAGGCGATGGCCTGGTAGGCGCTGGTGCCGATGGCCTCACCGATCAGCAGGCCGCGCAGGGTCTCGATGGCGGGGGTGAACGGCTGGTACTCGGCGAACCAGCGCAGGGCGTTGAGGAAGACGTCGTCGAGGTCGGGGATGTGCACGGCCAGGTCGGCCGGTTCGATGCCGGCGGCGTCCAGCCGGGCGAGCAGGGTGCGCAGTGAGGGACACCGCCGTCGGAAGGGACCTGCAGCGTGAGCCGGCCGTCGCCGGAGGTGTCCACGAACCCGGCGCCGAGCGCGCCGGTGAGCGCGGTGTCATCGGAGAAGCGCAGGGACACGTGGCCGCCGGGGATGAGCCGCCGCCCGGTAGTCGGCTGGCAACATCTCGGCCCGGGTTTCGAACGCCTTCCATTCCCTGGTGAGATCGCTGCCTGTCATCGTCTCCCAGAACTTCATCTCCCGCCCCCCTTGAGCTTGTCGATCCGTGATGTGATGTACTCCCACTTCGCCCAGAACGTTGCGAGTTCTTCGCGACCCGCCTCGTTGAGCGCATAGAACTTGCGCGGCGGGCCCAGCCCGGACGGTCGTTTCGTCACCTGGACGAGTCCGTTCTTCTCCAGTCGCTGCAGGATGGCGTAGACCGTCCCCTCGACGACATCGGCGAAGCCGAGTTCATTCAGCCGACGCCTGATGGCGTACCCGTAGGTCTCCTCGCTGCCGAGGATTTCGAGAACGCAGCCCTCAAGTGTGCCCTTGAGCATCTCCGTCAACTGCTTGTCCATGAACACCCCCTTCCGGCTACTCGGCGGCACTGACTACCAGTACACGGTAATACTGACTACCGGTACATAGCAACACCGACTAGCCACCGACTAGGTCGCCGCTGGGAACCAGGTCGGCCAGTTGCTCGCCGGCCGCCGGTCGGCCGGGTTGGCGTACTGACGAGTGACATCGGACTCCGCCGTGGCTGTGACACAGAATCTGACCCACCAGCAGAAGGGCACGGCGCGGGGTGAGCGAGGCGGCACCGCGACCGCGTGCGGCTAGTTCTTCAGACCGTTGAGGAGGAGGTCCACGTAATGGTCGCTGATGGCTTCGGTCTTCAGGGTGCCGCCGGGGCGGTACCAGACGCCGATCTGGTGGACGGTGCCGAAGAAGAAGTGGACGGCGATGTCGGCGGGGGTGGCGGGGCGGAAGCTGCCCGCGCGCTGGCCCTCCTCGACCAGGTCGCGGAAGCGCTCGTGGTAGCGGCGGCGCTCGGCGCGGACGGCCTCGCGGCGGTCGCGGGGGAGCAGGTGCGTCGAGCGGAAGAAGACGGTGAAGTCGTCCAGGTAGAGGAACGAGGTGTTGAGGACGTCGACGGCCGCCGCGCGGAGGCGCTCCTCGGCGGTGCCGGGGCCGTCGGCGATCTGCTCCAGGCGCGACATCTGCAGGCCGAGGAGCCGGTGGTAGATCTCGTAGAGGAGGTCGTCCTTGGAGCCGAAGTAGTGGTACATGGCTCCTTTGGTGACGCCGGCGGCGTTCACGATCTCCTGGACCGAGGTGTTCTCGAAGCCCTTCTCGGCGAACATGCGCGTCGCCACGGCCAGCAGCCGGTCGGGCAGCGGCAGGTTCAGGTCGGCGGGGATCCGGCCCATGGGCGCCTGCGTCATCACTCCACCTCCGTTCCGGGAATGCCCCCCGGGGTCTCGCGCCGTCCCGGCAACGGCCGCCCGTAGATCGCCGACAGCCTACCGGCGGTGCGCGCGAGGCGCGTGCCGGGACCTGCGCACCGGCTGTTGACCGGGACCGCCGATGATTCTATCTTCATGGAATCCGACCAGTCGGTATGTGCTTTTCGGCCTCGGGGGATTGGCGCTGATTCATCGGCGAGGTGAGGCGTTGTGTCCGGCTCCTCCGCGAACCTGGAACTACGAGAGGTGACCGTCCGCTTCGCCGGGCTGGTCGCACTGGACGGCGTGTCGCTGTCCGCGCCGCAGGGCCGGGTCACCGGCGTGATCGGCCCGAACGGGGCCGGCAAGACCACGCTCTTCAACGTCGTGTGCGGGTTCGTCCGGCCGCGGTCGGGCGAGGTGCGCTGGCGGGGGAAGGTCCTCGGCCGGCATCGGCCGCACGACCTGACGCGGCTCGGCATCGCCCGTACCTTGCAGGGCCTCGGGCTCTTTCCCGGGCTCACCGTCCTGGAGAACGTGATGGTCGGGGCCGGCGGGCGGGCCGGGGCCGGGTTCTGGTCCGGGCTCTTCGCGCTGCCGCGCGCCGACCGTGACGAGGCCGCGCTGCGGGAGCGGGCGCGGGCCCGGCTCGCGGAGCTGGGCGTGGCGGGCGAGGCGGGGCGGCTGCCCGGCCAGCTCCCCTACGGCGTGCAGAAACGGGTCGCGCTGGCCCGGGCGCTGGTCGCCGAGCCCGACCTGCTGCTGCTGGACGAGCCGGCCGCGGGGCTCTCGGCGGGGGAGATGGACGAGCTGGCCGAGCTGATCCGCGGGTTGCGCGGCGGCCCGGCCGTCGTCCTCGTCGAGCACCACATGGACCTGGTCATGAACGTCTGCGACCAGGTCGTCGTGCTGGACTTCGGCAGGGTCATCGCCGGCGGCGCGCCCGCGGACGTGCGCGACGACCCGGCCGTGCTCGACGCCTACCTCGGCCAGGAGGTCGCCGGTGCTTGAGGTGAGGGACCTCACCGTCCACTACGGGGCGGTCCGCGCGCTCGGCGGGGTGGACCTGTCGGTGGACGAGGGCTCCGTGACGGCCGTGCTGGGAGCGAACGGGGCCGGGAAGACCACGCTGCTGCGCACGATCTCCGGGCTGCTGCGGCCGAAGGCGGGGCGCGTCGAGCTGGACGGGAGGGACGTCACCCGGCTGCCGGTCGAGGACATCGTCCGGCTCGGCGTCGCGCACGTCCCGCAGAGCGGCGGCGTCATCACCGAGCTGACCGTCGAGGACAACCTGCGCCTCGGCGGGCTCTGGACGGTGGCGGGGCGGCGCGACCGGGCGGCCCTGACGCGGCGCGTCGCCGAGATGTACGAGCTGTTCCCGCCGCTCGCCGAGCGCCGGACGAGGACGGCCGCCACCCTGTCCGGCGGGGAACGGCAGATGCTCGCGCTGTCGCGGGCGCTCACCGGCGCGCCCCGGCTGCTGCTGGTGGACGAGCCGTCCCTCGGCCTGGCGCCGCGCGTCGTCGCCCAGCTGATGGCCGTGCTGCGGCGGCTGTGCGACGAGGACGGCCGCACCGTCCTGCTCGTCGAGCAGAACGCCCGCAGCGCCCTGTCGGTCGCCGACCGCGCGGTCGTCCTGGACCTCGGCGCGGTGGTCGCGGCCGAGGCCGCCGCGGCCATCGCCGCCGACGACCGCCTCCGCCACGCCTACCTGGGGTTCTGATGGTGCGCTTCATCAATCTGACGGTCGCCGGAATCACCTCCGGCATGGTCTTCGCGGCGGTCGCGCTCGCGCTGGTGCTGATCTGGCGGGCCACCCGCATCGTGAACTTCGCGCAGGGCGGCATGCTGATGTTCACGACGTTCCTCGCCTGGAGCGTCGTCGACCACGGCGGCTCCTACTGGCTCGCGCTCGGGGTAGCGCTGGCGTCCGGGCTGGTCCTCGGCGCGGTGATCGAGCGGGTGGTGGTCCGGCCGGTGGAGAACAAGCCGCCGCTCAACGCCGTCATCGTCACGCTCGGCCTGTACGTGCTGCTGCAGGCGGGCGCGGGCATGATCTGGGGCGACACGCCCCACTCCTACCCGCCCGCCTTCCCGATCCAGGGGCTGTCGGTGGGCGGGACGCGGCTGCTGCTGTCCCCGTTCGACCTGTTCGTGATCGCCGCGGTCGCCGCGGTGATGGTGCTGCTGACGCTGCTGTTCGTTCGCACCGACCTCGGGCTGCGGCTGCGGGCCGCCGCGTTCGCGCCGGAGATCGCCCGGCTGCAGGGCGTCCGCGTCGGCCGGATGCTGACCCTCGGGTGGGCGCTCGCCGCGCTCGTCGGGTCGCTCGCCGGGGTGCTGATCGCCCCCTCGGTGTTCGTCGGCCCCGCCCAGTTCGACGCGATGCTCGTGTTCGGGTTCACCGCTGCGGTCATCGGCGGGCTGGACAGCCCGGCCGGCGCCGTCACCGGCGGGCTGCTGCTCGGCTGCGCGCTCAGCTACGTGTCCGGCTACGTCAGCTCCGACCTGGTCACCTTCGGGGCGCTCGCCGCGCTCATCACCGTCCTGATGATCAGACCGAACGGCCTGTTCACGGCGAGTACGGGACGGCGGGTGTAGCGCGGTGGACACCGTCCTGAACGTCCTGCGCCGCTCCACGCTGACGCGGCACACCGCGGGCGCCCTGGCGGCGATCGTCGCGCTGTACTTCCTGACGACCGCGGTCGGCCCCTACCGGGACCTGCAGATCGCCCAGGCCGCCTACCTCACCTGCGCGGTCGCGGGCCTCACCGTGCTGACCGGGCTCGGCGGGCAGATCTCGCTCGGGCACGGCGCGTTCATGGCCGTCGGCGCCTACACCGCCGTGCTGATCAGCGGGCACTGGGGCTGGCCGCTCGCCGCCGTCCTCGCGGCCGCGGCCGGCGTCACCGCCGTCGCGGGCGTGCTGGTCGGCGCGGTCGCCGCCCGGCTGCACGGCCCCTACCTCGCCGGCGCCACCCTCGCCTTCGCCGTCGGGCTGCCCGGCCTCGCCAACTACGAGCCGCTCACCGACCTGCTCGGCGGGCAGAACGGGCTGACGCTCGCCCCGCCGGTCCCGCCCGAGTCACTCGGCGCGGCGTTCCCGCTGGAGCGCTGGCAGGCGTGGATCTCCTGTCTCGGCGCCGTCGTCACCCTGTTCCTGCTCGCCAACCTCACCCGCGGCCGGTTCGGCCGGACGCTGCGGGCCAGCCGCGACGACGAGATCGCGGCCGCGCTCAGCGGGGTCCGCGTCGCCCGGCTGCGGATCGCCGCGACCGTCGTCTCGGCGGCCTGCGCCGGCCTCGGCGGCGGGCTGCTCGCGGTGGTCGCCACGCTGGCCGCGCCGGGCGCGTTCCCGCTCACCCTCTCCCTCCAGCTGATCGCCGCGATCATCATCGGCGGCCTCGGCAGCCTGGCGGGCGCCGTGTGGGGCGCGCTGATCCTGGTGTACGTGCCGACGTGGGCGTCCGACCTGTCGTCCTCGTCCGGCCTGTCGCACAACATCGCCTCGAACCTGCCCCTCGCCATCTACGGCCTCGTCCTCATCATGGTGACGCTGGCCTTCCCGCGCGGTCTCCAGGGAGGACTGCGCGGCATCGGCGGCGCCGTCCGGCGCCGTGCCGCCAAGAGGCGCGACCGGGCTCCCGGGCCGCGCGGTTCCGCATCGACAGTCACATCGGGGCCAACCACCACGCACCCAGGAGGAGCAGATGAAGCGACCCCGGACCAGGGCCCTCGCCCTGATGACCGCGGTGACGCTGGCGGTCGCGGCGAGCGGCTGCGGCGGTGACGGCGGGGACGGCGGGTCGGGCGCGCCCGGCGTCACCGCCACCACCGTCACCATCGGCAGCCACCAGCCGCTGACCGGCCCGGCCGCGCCCGGCTACAGCGCCAACTCGGCGGCGTCCAAGGCGTTCTTCGACTACGTCAACGCCAACGGCGGCGTGCACGGCCGCAAGATCGTCTACAAGTACGTGGACGACGCCTACAACCCGACCCAGACCGTGAGCGTGACGCAGAAGCTCGTCCTCCAGGACAAGGTCTTCGCGATCTTCAACGGGCTGGGCACCCCCACGCACTCCAAGGTCGTCGACTACCTCAACGCGCAGCGCGTCCCGGACCTGTTCGTCGCGTCCGGCTGCGGTTGCTGGGACCAGCCGGACAAGCACCCGCAGACGTTCGGCTGGCAGGTCGACTACATCCGCGAGGGCAAGATCCTCGGCGACCACGTGAAGAAGACGTTCGCCGGGAAGAAGGTCGCCTACTTCTACCAGAACGACGACTTCGGCCAGGACGGGGTGAAGGGCCTCGACAAGTACGTCCCGAAGGCGGACGTGGTGTCCCGGCAGTCCTACCAGCCGGGCAACACCGACATCGGAGCGCAGGCCCAGGCGATCGCCCAGTCCAAGGCGGACGTCGTCGTGCTGTTCAGCATCCCCACCTACACCGCGCTGTTCCGGCTCGCCGCGCTGAAGCTGAACTACAAGCCGACCTTCGTCGTCAGCAACGTCGGGTCCGACCCGATCACCCTCACCGGGCTGCTGGAGAGCTTCGCCAAGAAGGGCGGCAGCGAGGTCGAGGGCAGCCCGCTCATCCAGGGCATGATCACTGACGGCTACCTGGCGGCGCCGGGCGACGCCTCCAACAGCTGGACGCGGCTGTTCAAGAAGATCCACGCCCAGTACATCCCGAAGCTGCCGTTCAACGGGAACATCGTCTACGGGATGTCGGTCGCCTACACCTTCGTCCAGGCGCTGCAGGCGGCCGGCGAGAACCCGACCCGCAAGGGCCTCGTCGAGGCGCTGGAGAAGTCCCGCTTCACCGGGCCGGGCGTCGTCCCGTTCGCGTTCGGCGCAGGGTCGCACGCCGGGTACACCGGCGCGGTGATCGGCAAGATCGAGGGCCAGAACGTCGTGCCGGAGGGGCAGCCGATGACGACCGACGACGGCGACGGCCCGATCCAGCCGTACACCGCGCCGCAACCGCAGGCGCCCGCCAACGGCATCCCCGCCGCCGGCTGACGGGCACCGCCGCCGTCCCGCGCGACCGCCGCGCAGCCGCGGGACGGCGGCCGGGGCGGATGGGAAGAGTTGCGGTGGTTCATGGTCGTCTCGTCCGATCGTGGGGAGGATGGTCGGAAGGGGGTGGGGCGATGCGCGAGGCGGGAGCGGCATCGTGAGCCGGGCCCGGACGGCCGCGCCCGGGCGACCGCTGCCGGAGTCCGAGCGCCGGGCGCACCCGGCCCCGGCCGTCGGTGACGCGTCCGTCGGTGACGAGGGCGCCGGGAGCGTCGGCGAGGCGCGGGGCGGGACGGCCTGATGGCGTGGTCGGTCTGCTTCGCCCTGGTCGCGGCGTTCCTGTTCGCCGCCGCCGCCGCGCTGCAGTACCGGGCCGCCAGGCGGGCGGTGCACGGACGCTCGGACGCCGGCGCCGCGCACGGGCTGATCCGCCGGCTCGTCCGGGACCCGGTTTGGCTGACCGGCTGGGCGGTGAACCTGGCCGGCTTCGGCGCCCAGGCGATCGCCCTGCACTTCGGCTCGACCGCCATCGTGCAGCCGCTGCTGGTCACCCAGCTCGTCTTCACCATCGTGCTCGGCGCGGTCGGCACCGGACGCCGTCCCGCGCGGCTGGACCTGCTCGGCGGCGTGGCCGTGTCGGCGGGCCTCGCCGTGCTGTTCACGGTGCCGGGCGCGATCCCGCCGCAGGGCGAGCCGTCCCGGCCGCGGATCCTGCTCGCCGGCCTGATCGCGGCGCCGGTCATCGTCGTGCTGTCGCGGGCGGCGTGGCTGCGCGCGGGACCGGTACGGGCCACGCTCCTCGGCGTCTGCGCGGGCCTGTGCTTCGCCGCCACCGCGGTCCTGATCAAGCTGACCACCGCCGACCTCCTCGACCGCGGCGTCGCGGCCACCGCGGTGGACTGGCCCGGCTACGCGCTCGCGGGCAGCACGCTGCTCGGGCTCGTGCTGGAGCAGCGGGCGTTCGCCGCCGGGTCGCTGCCCGCCGCGATGACCGCGATGACGATGACCAACCCGATCGCCTCCTACCTGGTGGCGGCCTTCGCCTTCGAGACCCTGCCGCCCCGGACCGCCGCGGCGTTCACCGCCCTGTCCTTCAGCGTCCTGCTGCTGACGGGCGGGGTGGCGCTGCTGTCCCGGTCCGCGCACGCCGCCCGCGGGCACGAAGATCCCCATACACTCCCGACATGAGGGACTCGCAATGATCATCCGGCGTGCGCCCCTGCCCGGCGGGTGCCACGACGGCGCCTTCTGGCGGTCTCGCCTGCGTCCCCAGCTCGCCTTCCCCGGGCACCGCCTGGGCGGCGGCTGACGGCCCGGAAATGTCGGTGGCACCAGGCATGATGTGCCCATGACCGAGACACCGGCCCGCACCGAGATCGGCGACCAGGCCGCCTATGCCGCCGCGGTCCAGACCGCCGTCGCCGCCTCCGCCGCCTACTACGGCGAGGGCGACTCGCCGCTCGACGACGACGCCTTCGACCGGCTGGTGCGCGGCATCGCCGCCTACGAGAGCGGGCATCCCGACGAGGTCCTGCCCGGCTCGCCGACGGGCAAGGTCGCCGGGGGAGCGGTCATCGGGGACGTTCCGCACACCGTCCCGATGCTCAGCCTCGACAACGTGTTCTCCGCCGACGGCCTGCGGGCGTGGGCGGCGGGCCTGGTCCGCAGGCTCGGCCGCGAGGTCGCGGCCTGGAGCGTCGAGCCGAAGCTGGACGGGCTGGCGATCTCCGCCCGCTACTCGGGAGGCCGGCTCGTCCAGCTGGTGACCCGCGGTGACGGGGCCGCCGGCGAGGACGTCTCACACGGCATCGGCATGATCGTCGGGCTGCCCGGGCGGCTGGCCGAGCCGCTCACCGTCGAGCTGCGCGGCGAGGTGCTGATGACGCGCGCGCAGTTCGAGGCCGCCAACACCGCCCGCACGGGAGCCGGCGGGACGGCGTTCGCCAACCCGCGCAGCGCCGCCGCCGGGTCGCTGCGCGCCAAGGACCGTCCCTACCAGGTCGAGATGACCTTCTTCGCCTACGGCTGCCTCCCCCTGGACGGCACCGACGGCGAGACCGCCGCGCGGCTGCGCGACCTGCCGCACAGCGGGATCATGGAGCTGGTCGCCGGGCTCGGCGCGCACACCACCGCCGCGACGCCCGTCCCCGGGATCACCGCGACCACGATCGAGGCGGCCGGCGAGCGCGTCGAGGAGATCGCCGCCCTGCGCGCCGAGCTGGACTTCGGCATCGACGGCATCGTGATCAAGGCGGACGCGGCGGCCGACCAGGCCGAGGCCGGGATCTCCTCCCGCGCGCCCCGCTGGGCGATCGCCTACAAGCTGCCCGCCGCCGAGAAGATCACCCGGCTGCTGGCCGTGGAGTGGAACGTCGGCCGCACCGGTGTCATCGCGCCGCGCGCCGTACTGGAGCCCGTCGAGGTGGACGGCTCGACCGTCACCTACGCGACCCTCCACAACGCCGCCGACATCGAGCGGCGCGGCCTGCGCCTCGGCGACCACGTCACCGTCTACAAGGCCGGCGACGTGATCCCGCGCGTGGAGGCCCCGGTCGTGCACCTGCGCACCGGGCAGGAGCGGCCGATCGAGGCGCCGTCGGCGTGCCCGCGCTGCGGCGACGAGATCGACGCCTCGCAGCAGCGGTGGCGGTGCGTGCGGGGGCGGTCCTGCCATGCCGTCGCGTCCGTCCGGTACGCCGCCGGCCGCGACCAGCTCGACATCGAGGGCCTCGGCGAGAACCGCATCGACCAGCTCGTCCAGGCGGGGCTGATCGACGACTTCGCCGACCTGTTCGTCCTGACGCACGACCAGATCGTCGGGCTCGACCGCATGGGCGAGACCAGCACCGCGGCCCTGCTCGCCGCGATCGAGGGCGCGAAGGCCAAGCCGCTGAACAAGGTGTTCTGCGCGCTCGGCGTGCGCGGCACCGGCCGGTCCATGTCGCGGCGCATCGCCCGGCACTTCACCACGATGGACGCGATCCGCGCCGCCGACGCCGAGGCGTTCCAGGAGGTCGAGGGCGTCGGCCCCGAGCGCGCGGCGATGCTGGTCGCCGAGATCGCCGAGCTGGCCCCGCTGATCGACAAGCTCGTCGCGGCGGGCGTCACGATGACCGAGCCCGGGCCCGCCGGCCCCGCCGCCCCCGGCGGCTCCGCCGAGGAGGCCGAGTCCGAGAGCTCCGGCCTTCCGCTCGCCGGGCTGTCCGTCGTCGCCACCGGATCGATGTCCGGGCCCCTTGAGGGCCTGTCCCGCAACCAGGTGAACGAGCTGATCGAACGCGCCGGCGGCAGGGCGTCCTCGTCGGTGTCGGCGCGCACCTCCCTGCTCGTCGCGGGGGAGAAGGCCGGCTCGAAGAGGGCCAAGGCCGACAAGCTCGGCGTCGAGATCGTCACGCCGGAGGAGTTCGCCGCCCGCGTCGCCGCCCACCTGTGACCGCCGCGCGGCGGCGCGCCGGGCTCAGAAGGGCCGGGCTCAGGCGGGCCGGGCTCAGGCGGGCCGGTCGGCGCGGCCGGTGCGCACCAGCCAGCTCAGCATCAGCATGACGTCGAGCCTGCCGTCCAGCTCGGAGAACCGGCCTCCGGTCAGCTCGGCGATCCGGCGCAGCCGGTACCGGACGGTCTGCTCGTGGATGTGCAGCCGCTCCGCCGCGATCACCGCGTTGTCGCCGCACTCCAGGTAGGTCAGCAGCGTCTCGGCGAGCGGCTGCCGGCGCGCCGGGGCCAGCTCCAGCAGCGGCCCGAGGACGGCCTCGGCGGTCGCGCCGACCAGCTCCTCCGCCGCGAGCGTGGCCAGCGCCGCGATGTGGTCCGCGCACCGGACGGGGCCGTCGCACGGCAGCAGGCCGCGCTCGGCCAGGGTCAGCGCGTGCCGGGCCCACCGCAGCGAGACCGCGCCCTGACCGAGCGGCACGGTCGGCCCGATCGCGGCCGTGCCGAGCTTGCGCAGCACCGGCCGCAGCCGGTCCTGGCCGGGGCCCTCCGGGTCGGGCACCACCAGGTACGGGGCCGGCGCGTCCCAGTCGGCGAGCACGGCGGGCGGCAGGATCCGCGCGCCGGCGGGCGCACCGGCCGGCAGCGCGATCACGGCGATGCTCTTCGGCGGCTCCCAGCGGGCGGCGACGGCCAGCGCGGCGAGGGTGTCGGCGCCGGCCGGCGGCTCGGCGACCAGCAGGTCCCGCAGCCGGTCGCGGCGGCGCTCCCGCTCGGTCGCCAGCTGCCCCTGCTGGCGGGCGTACCCCTGCGCGGCGGCGTCGGCGACCCGGGCCAGCAGCATGAACAGCGAGTCGGTCAGCCGGCTCAGCGTCTCGCGCGACCAGCCGAGCCGGTAGGCGTCCTTGATGAACCGGCGGCACGCGACCTGGCTGCTCACCCGCATCGCGTTCTGCAGGGCGGCGAGGCTGCGGCCCTGCCGGGCCTCCTCCTCGCCGAGCCGCATGTACAGCTCGGTCAGCGTGTGCGCGTCCGGGTTCGGGTGGTCGACGGAGTCGACGAAGAACGCGACGGTGTCGCTCACCGTCCGCTCCACCCGCCTGGCGTACTCGCCGCCGTCGTCGCCCGCGTACTCCGGCACCTGGTCGCGGATCTCCCGCTCCATCTCGTCGACGGCGGCCTGAAGGTGCTGCCGCAGGAGTTCCGGCAGCTCGGCGGGCATGGAGGGCCCTTGTGTCATCCGGTGTCCGTTCGCGGCTCGGGGGTGGGGAACGAATCGGCCTCACCCTAGGCAAGAAAGGAAAGGCTGTCATCACCCGCCCCCGGCCCCCGCCGGACGGCGCTCAGGTCTGCGCGGGCTGCGGGGCGGCCCCCGGAGCAGTGCCCGGAGCGGTGCCCGGAGCGGTGCCCGGGGTCGCGCGGCCGCGTGCCGTCAGGCGGCGTCCGAGGCGCTGCGCCGGCCGTTCGACGTACCGGTGCGTGAGCGCCGCGCACACGAGGACGCCGGCGACCAGCACCACCCCCCAGGCCGCCCGGACGGGGCCGGGCAGGCTCCAGGTGTCCGGCCCGGCCGCGTACCAGACGACCTGGACGACCAGCGGGTGCAGCAGGTAGACCGAGTAGCTCACCAGCCCCGACCACACCAGGAACCGGGGCATGCGCCGGTGGCGCAGCGCGAGGCCGGCCAGGAAGGTCAGCCAGGCGGCGGCCACGGCGATGGACCAGTCCGGTCCGAGCGGGTTCGGGTTGGCGTGCAGAGCCCAGGACGTCGGGGTCCGCATGCCCGCCACCAGGGTGAGGGCGGGCACGATGGCGACCATCGCCACGGCCGGCCCGCGCCGGAGCCGCCCCTCCTGGATTCCGCGGACCGCCGTCCCGGCGAACATCGTGGCGATGATGCACAGGCTCTCGATGGCGCCGATGCGGCTGTTGAGCACGAGCAGTGTCAGGGCCAGCGCCGCCACGACGACGACCCCGGCCCGCCGCACCGCGCGGCGGCGGCTGAGCATGGCGGCGAGACCGCCGGCCAGCAGCAGCGCGGCGGCGAGGATCGTCCCGCCGGGCCACCGGGAGGCCAGCAGAGCCGACGGAAGCGCCACGCCGAGGATCGCGGCGCCCACGCCGAACCCCAGCGCGACCCGGGCGCTGGAGCGGTGCACGCCGGCGACGAACATCGCCGTGATGAGCAGGTAGAAGACCATCTCGTAGGAGAGCGTCCACAGGACGTTGACGGCGTTCGGCACGCCCAGCAGGTCCTGGAGCATCGTCAGGTGCGCGAGGCCGGACGCCCACGGCCGGTCGGCGAGCGCGGCGGGCAGCCCGTAGGTCACGCCGGCCGCCCCGAGCAGGAGCGCCAGCGCCAGCGACACGGCCCAGGCCGGGTACAGCCGGAAGAGCCGCCCGGCCCAGAACTGCCGGACGCTGCCGCGCCGCTGCAGTGAGAACGGGACGACGTAGCCGCTGACGAGGAAGAACACGAAGACCCCGTACCGGCCGAAGTCGAACCAGGGGCTGGCCGTCCTGCGCACCTCGGGCAGCAGCACGTCCAGGGAGTGCTCGAACACCACCACCATGGCGGCCAGGCCCCGCAGGGCGTCCAGCCACCCCATCCGGGGAGCGCGCTCCGGAGGAGCGCCGAGCGTCGGGTCCGATGGGATCAAGGTCTTCGTCGGCATCGGGGGCCACCATAGGGGCCGAACCGTTACCTTCTCTAACGAGGGAATGAGATTCTTCTGAGCTTCCGCTCCGGCCTTCTGACTCAGCGTGACGGGCGCGGGATGCCCGCACGAGCGGCGGGAGCAGGGCCGTCGCGAGGTGCGGCGGGACAAAGCGGAGGAACCCGCCGGACGGGGACAGTGTGACCAAAACCACACTGCGGCGGGGTGCCCCGAGGGCGGGTCACAGGACGCCCACGACCCCGTACATGAGTGGATCGCGCAGGAGCGCCCCGCCTGACAGCGGACTCACGCCGGGCGGCAGCGCACGGAAGGGGCCGAGCAGCCGCGCCACCTCGGCGCCGGCCCGCGGGCGCACGGCGACGCCGCTCGCCTCCCGGTAGCGCCGCGCGGCCTCGGCGATCTCGGCCGGGGCGAAGTCGGCGGTGAGGTGCGAGACGACCAGGGCGCTGCCCGGCGCGGCCGCCGCCGCGGCCAGTTCGGCGACGAGGCCCCGGGCGCCGGGCAGGAAGTGCAGCACGGAGGACAGCACCAGCGCCACCGGTTCGGACGGGTCGATGAGCCGGCGCACTTCGGGGCTCTCCAGGACCGAGGCGGGGTCGCGCAGGTCGGCCCGCAGCGCCGCGACGTTGCCGCCGTCGATCAGCAGCGCGCGGGCGTGGGCGATGACGAGCGGGTCGTGGTCGACGTAGACGACGCGGGTGCCGCCGATGTGGCGGGCCGCGATCTGGTGCAGGTTGTCGGCCCTGGGCAGGCCGCAGCCGAGGTCGAGGAACTGCCGGAGCCCGCGTTCCGCGAGCAGCCGGACCGATCCGGCGAGGAACGCGCGGGCGCAGTGCGCGGCCTCCGCCGACTGGGGGAGGACGTCGAGGATCCGGTGCGCGAGCCTGCGGTCGCAGGAGTAGTTGTCCTTCCCGCCGAGGAGGTAGTCGTGTACTCGCGCCGGACCCGGCCTGTGCAGGGCGAGCGGGGTCTCCGCCGCCCGCGTTCCCGCCGTGGTCGCCGGGTTCTCTCCGTGCGGGTTCTCTTCGTGCAGGCCCCCGCTTCCAGGAGAGTGAGGAGGCCACGTCGTCCCCCTCAAGCCGTCCACCTATCGCCTTCACCGCCTTCGCCGGAGAGCAGTGCAATGGCCCCCGCTTCCGACGGTAGGCGGCGCGGCGGGGGAAGGCATGGCCGTCCGGTGGCGCGGCCCGCGAGCCGTGGGCGCCAGGACGGCCGCATCGGGCCAGCCGTGTTTGGCGGCGTTCCGCCGGACCGGGAAGTCGCCGGTGATCGGCATCGGAAACGACGGAACGGACGGTCGCCGCGCGCTCACAGCGCCGCGAGGACGCCCGCGGCGCGTGGCCGCTTCCGGCCATGACAAGGATCTGACCGGGAGGGTGCGGCCCGTGGGGAAGACCCGGTCGGCGTCCCGGTCAGCCTCCCTGCCCGGAGTCCCGCCACATGAGCCAGACCGGCGGGCAGCCGCGGCCCGGCAGGGCCAGTTCCCGCGTCACCCGGAACCCGAAGCGCTCGTAGTAGGGAACGTTCCGCTCCTTGGAGCTTTCGAGGTAGGCGGGGAGGCCCTCGGCGTCGCAGCGGTCGAGCCGGGACCGCAGCAGCGCGCCGCCGAGGCCGTTGCCCTGCGCCGGCGGGTCGGTGCCGAGCACCGACAGGTACCAGTGCGGCTCCCGCGGATGGTGCCGCTCGATCTCCCCGAGCGTGCGCAGCGTGATCGGCACCCGCGTGCCGAGGATCCGCAGCAGCGGCACCGCCTGCGCCGCCTGCAACCGGACCGGCACCCGCCAGTGGCCGGGCGGGTCCCACAGCGCGGCCGCCTCGGTCCCGCCGTCCCGCCCGGTGGCCTCGGTGGCGCCGTGCCGCAGGTGCACCCGCCGCAGCAGGACCTCGAACAGCCCGGCCAGCCGCCGCACCCGGGACGCCTCGTCCGGCAGCAGCCAGCACCAGACCGGGTCGTCGTCGAAGGCGCGCCCGAGCAGCGCCGCGATCGGCGCGGCGTCGGCGCCCGCGGCCGTGCGGACGAGCGGGGAGGGCTGGGAAGGTGATGTCATGGCGCGGCCTCCTGGAGGGACGCGCCGATCCTCACCGGCCGTGCGGCCCGGCGTCAAGGAGGCGGATCAGCGGCGCAGGCCCCGGAACCGGGAGCATGAGCGGCGACGGCGTTCCGCGCGCGGCCGGATCAGCTCGTCCAGGACGAGCGTGAGGCCCGCCCCCACCAGCCAGGTGTCCTTGGCGAGCGCGGTGCCCTGCTGGGTGGGACGGATGCCGCCCTCCTGCCGCATGCCCGGCAGCCGCAGGTAGAGGCCGGTCAGCCCGGCGGAGAACGCGGTCAGCGCCGCGCCCGCGACCAGCGAGGGCACGAACGGCGCCAGCAGCGCGGCGCCGAGCGCGATCTCGGTCGTGCCGAGGGTGCGGGTGAAGGTCCGCGCGTCCTGCGACCCGAGGAACGGGTAGGCGGTCTTCGCCATGCCGTGGGTCTGTTCGGCCGACTCGTCCAGGGCCTGGAGCTTGGACAGGCCCGAGTTCAGGACGAACGCCCCCACGGCCAGCCGGACCGGCATCTGGTGAACACGAGCAAGAAGACGCATCGTTCCCCACATCGGTCGGGAGAGTTCGGGCGCAGGGATCATTCCCGCCGATCGCCCGGTGCATCTGAAGGCCCGGTCAAGTCTCGACCTGCCGGCCGGGCGGCCTACTTGCGCAGGTAGACGCGGATCGCGGTGCCGTCCGGGCCGGTGTGGACGCGGACGAGGTCGGCGAGATGGTTGACCAGCAGGATGCCCCGTCCGCCGTGCGGGCTCATGTCCGCGGGACGGCGCCCGGCGAGCGGGTCGGTGATCGTGCCGCTGTCGCGGACCTCGCACACGACCTGGCCGTCCTCGGACCAGAACCGGGCGGTGCCGGTCCCGCCGCCGTGCAGGCAGGAGTTCGCGGCCAGCTCGCTCACCGCGAGCTCCATGTCGCCCACGGCGCCGGCGTCCAGGCCGAGGCGCGCCGACCAGCGGCAGGCGAACTCGCGGACGAGCGGCAGCGCGTCGAGGTCGAAGCTCATCGTGGCCGCGCCGCCGGCCGGTTCCGGCAGCGGCCGGTTGTAGGCGCGGATCACGCGGTGCGGCGCGTAGTCGCCGCTCACCCGCTCGCCGTGCCGGTCGACGACGACGGGGTGGGTGGCGCGGGCGTCGGCGAGGGCGACGTCGTCCAGCCCGGCCTCGTCGTAGGGGCACAGGATCGACACGCCGCGGCCGGCGAACGCCAGGTTGATCAGCGCCTCGTGCTGGACGCAGGCGGGGTACTCGGTGGCGGTCCGGCCGGGCCAGACCGGCTCGCCGATGATCCGCACCCGCCCGGCGGTGTGCCGGTCGGCGAACTCGCGGAGGACGCCGGGGATGATGCGCCCCGGGTTGCGTCCCGCCTCGGTCATGTCCAGCCAGGTGACCTCGCGGGCGGTCCCGTCCAGCGCTTCCCGCAGCATGCCGAGGCGGGGGCCGGGGACCGCCACCGCGACCGGTTCTCCGGCCGCGCGTCCCGCGCGGACGAACGGGACGGTGCCGGCGAGGTACTCCTCGTCGCCCCGGTAGAAGAGCGCGGGGTGGAGGAACGGACCCCGCGGCGTCACGCCCGGCGAAGCGGGCCTGAGGCTCATCGCGCGGTCGCTCCGTCCGGAATCGCCGTGGTCACCTGCATCGAGTCGAGGGTACGCGGCGCGCGCGCGGCGGTGCGAGACGGGTCCCATCCGTGACGTCCCCCGACGACGATCGGTACCGGGTCCCGGGCAGAGGTACCCCGCGGCAGGCCAGGGAAAACCGTCGAAATCGGCGAAGTGGACTTTCCGGACCGGGGGCCGGGGGCGGCTCACCGGTCCGGCAGCAGCACGGCGTCGACGGCGTCGGCCAGCCGCCCGCGCTCGCGGTAGGCGGCGCGCTGCCGCTCGGCCCCCGTCCCGCCCGCGAGCAGGCGCCGGACGCCGCGGGCGACGAAGGGGAGGTCCCCGGTGTCGGCCAGCGCGGGCAGCGCGTGCGCCAGCAGGTCGCCCGCCAGCTCGCCGAACCCGGCGGGCCGGCCCGTGCGCACGTCCACGCCCCGGCCCGCCAGGCCGTCCCGCGCGGCCAGCCAGTACGCGGCGCGCAGCATCTCGTGCGGCGGGTCGGGCGCCCGCTCCCCGGCGTCCACCGCGTCGGACGACACCCGCACGAGCGCCCGGACCAGCGCGGCGAACACGGCCGCGTCGGCGGCGGTCGGGGCGACGTCGGCGAGCCGGATCTCCACCGTGGGCAGCCGCGCCGACGGCCGGACGTCCCAGAAGACCGTCCCGGTGTCCATCAGGGCGCCGCAGCCGAGCAGCGTCCCGACGAGATCGTCGTAGTGCGCGGCGGAGGCGAAGAACGGCGGCGGGCCCGCCACCGGCCACCGCGCCCACGCCAGCGCCCGCCAGCAGGCGTGGCCGGTGTCGCGCCCCGCCCAGTACGGGGAATTCGCCGCCAGCGCGAGCAGCGTCGGCAGCCACGGCCGCAGGTGGTTGCTGACCTGGACGGCGCGCTCCCGGTCGGGCATCTCGACGTGGACGTGGCACGAGCAGATGCTCTGCTCGTCGTCCAGCCCCCGGTACACGGCCAGGCTCTCGGCGTAGCGAGGCCCGGCGCCGATCGGCGCGGGGAGCAGCTCGCCCAGCACCGGCGTCCCGGTGGCGGCGAGCCGCACGCCCTCCGCCGCCGCGGCGGCCGCCATCGCCGCACGCATCGCGCGGATCTGATCGCGGAGCTTGTCCAGGTCGTCGCACGGCGACGTCTTCGCCTCGGCGAGGAACGCCACCAGTTCCGTGGAGACGCGCTCGCCGAGCGCCGCGCCGGCGCGCCGCACGACGGCGGCGGCACGGGGGACGACCTCCCGGGAGACGGGATCGACGACGAAGTACTCTTCCTCGATTCCGAATCGCAGGGCCATCCACCACCTCGGGCTCGGGCGACGCGGCCACCTTCCCCTCGACGGTACGTCGAAGCCGCCGCGCCCGCACCTGCCGGTCGGCCCGTAAACGGCGGTAAGGGATCTTCTTGATGCTCTCTTGACCCGCCGTCCAGTGGGCAGAGTGCAGAGGGAGACGTCGCTGCGGAAGGAAAGGTGGCCCTCATGACCGGATCGACTGTGGTCGGCGTGCTCGTTCTCCTGCTCGCCGTCGCCGTCTTCCTCCTGGCGGGGCTGTTCTACCTGGGGGACAAGCGAAAGGGCCCGCCCAACGGCTCCGACGGAGGCCGTTGAGGCGGGCCCTCGGCACGTTCGATGCCGGTGCGCCCCCGGCTAGCGCGGGGGGCCGGCGTCCACGAAGTACATGCACAGCGCGACGATGTGCGTGATCACGACCACGCCCATGCTGAAGAAGAACAGCATCTTGGCGGGACCGTGCGGGAAGACGCTGCCCCGCTTGAGCTCGCCCAGTTCGCGCTGACGCGCGGCGATCCGCTCCTCGATGGGAGGACGCCCCAGCATCGTCGCCGCCTCGCCCGCTAGGCCCGGGGGTCGTCGACGATGACGTCGGTCATGATGTCGACGGCCAGCGCGACGACGCCGCCGAGCGCGATCACCGCGGCGCCCACGCCGAACACGACCCAGTTCGGCCCCATGGTGATGCCGACACCGCCGACGACGAAACCGATGAAGATGATGGCCACGGCGACCCAGGACTTCGGGCGCCCGGCGTGGCTGCCAGCCGACATGTGTGGTCTACCTCTGCAGGAATCCGGTGGGGCGATACGCCGCCGACTCTAGCAACGTCCCTAGCCACAGGGCCTTCCGGGGTGCCTCGTAGATCGTCCCGGCGGGTGCCAAGTCAGACGAACGCCCCCATTCCGGTCGCCGCGCGGCCGACGATCAGCGTGTTGATCTCCCGGGTGCCCTCGTAGGAGTAGAGCGCCTCGGCGTCGGCGACGAAGCGGCCGATGCCGTAGTCGAGGACGATCCCGTTGCCCGCCATCAGCTCGCGGGCCCACCCGACGACCTCCCGCATGCGGGTGGTGCAGTACGCCTTGGCGAGCGCCGAGTGCTCGTCGCGGTACAGCTCGCCGTCCTGGAGCTGGGCGAGCCGCACCACCATGCCGAGCGAGGCGGTCGCGTTCCCCAGCATCCTGACCAGCAGGTCCTGGACGAGCTGGAACTTGGCGATCGGCCGCCCGAACTGCTCGCGCTCCACCGCGTAGTCGCGGGCGATCTCGTAGGCGGCCAGCATCACGCCGACGGCCTGCCAGGCCACGCCGCTGCGGGTGCGGCGCAGGATCGCCGCGGTGTCCTTGAAGCTGTTCGCCCCCGCGAGCCGGTCGGACTCGGGGACGCGGCAGTCCTCCAGCGCGATGTCGGCGTTCTGGACGGTCCGCAGTGCGATCTTGTTCTGGATCGGGGTGGCGGTGAACCCCGGCGTCCCCTTGGTGACGACGAAGCCCTTCACCTGGTCGTCCGCCTCGTCCCGCGCCCACACGACGGTGTAGTCGGCGAACGTGGCGTTGCCGATCCAGCGCTTGGCGCCGTTCAGGACCCAGTGGTCGCCGTCGCGGCGCGCCGTGGTGCGCAGGCCGAGCGCGACGTCCGACCCGCCCTCGGGCTCGGTGAGCGCGAACGCGCCGATCCGCTCCATCCGCCCCATCGCGGGCAGCCACCGAGCACGCTGCTCCGGGGAGCCGCACCGGCCGATGCTGCCCATCGCGAGGCCGGTGTGGACGCCGAAGAAGGTCGCCATGGACGGGTCCACGCGCGCCATGTCCATCGCGAGGAACCCGGTCAGCAGGCTGCTCGGCCTCTCCCCGGGGCACTCGTCATGGGCGAGCCCGGCGATGCCGAGCTCCCCGTACTGCGGGATCAGATCGAACGGGAACTCGGCCCGCGCCCAGCAGTCGGTCGCGATCGGCGCGACCTTCGACTCCAGGAAGTCGCGCACCCGCCCGACGATCTCCTTCTCCGGCCCGTCGAGGAGTTCCTGCATGCGGTAGAGGTCACCGGGAAGTGGATCCAAGGTCATGGGCCCCCTGTTCCCGGACGCCGGGCGGCTAACCGGCGGGCCGGCCCCGGCCGACCGGCGCCGGATTCTGGTCAGCGGGACCCGCTTCAGAGCGGCGTTCGGCCGCTCGCCTACGATTCGGGCATGACGGTGCCGCCTGAGGAACTCGAACTGGCCGCCGCCTTCCCCCCGGCCGAGCGCGACCGGTGGCGGGAGATGGTGAAGGGGGTGCTGCGCAAGTCCGGCGCGGCGACAGACGACACCCCCCTCGACGAGATCGAGGGTCTGCTGACCCGCGACTCCTACGACGCAGTGCCGATCGCGGCGCTCTACACCCGCGGCGACGCCCCGCCGGGACGTCCCGGGCTGGCCCCCTACGTCCGCGAGGTGCGGCCGGACGGGGAGGGCGTCGCCGGATGGGACGTCCGGCAGCGGCACGCGCACCCCGATCCCGCCGTCACCCGGGAGGCGATCCTCGCCGACCTGGAGAACGGCGCCACGTCGGTCTGGCTGCGGCTCGGCGAGGGCGGCCTGCCGGTCGACGGCCTCCCGGACGCGCTGCGCGGGGTGCTGCTCGACCTCGCGCCGGTCGTGCTGGACGCGGGCGCGGCGACGGCTCAGGCGGCGGAGGCATTCCTCGCCCTGGCCGCCGAGCGGGGGAACGCCGCCGGCGTGTCCGGGAGCCTCGGCGCGGACCCGCTCGGGCTGGCCGCGCGGACCGGGACCGCCGGATCGCCGGACGAGGCCGCCGCGCTGGCCGTCCGGTGCGTCCGCGAGTTCCCGAAGCTCCGCGCGATCACCGTGGACGCCACCCCGTACCACGACGCGGGCGGGAGCGACGCCGAGGATCTGGGCGCGGCCGCCGCCGCCGGAGTCGCCTACCTGCGCGCCCTGACCGGCGCCGGGCTGAGCGTGGACGAGGCCTTCGGGCAGATCGAGTTCCGGCTCGCCGTCAACGCCGACCAGTTCTCCTCGATCGCCAAGCTGCGCGCCATGCGCCGGCTGTGGGCGCGGGTCGCCGAGGTCAGCGGCGCCGCCGACGGGACGAGCGCCCGCCTCCACGCCGTGACCTCCTCGGCGATGATGACGCGCCGCGACCCGTGGGTGAACATGCTCCGCACGACCGTCGCGGCGTTCGCGGCGGGGGTGGGCGGCGCGGACGCGGTCACCGTCCAGCCGTTCGACGCCCGCATCGGGCTGCCGGACGACTTCGCCCGCCGCATCGCCCGCAACACCCAGACCCTCCTGCTGGAGGAGTCGAGCCTCGCCCGCGTCGTCGACCCGGCCGGCGGCTCCTGGTACGCCGAGAGCCTCACCGAGGGCCTCGCCCGGTCCGCCTGGACGTGGTTCACCGAGATCGAGAAGGCCGGGGGCCTCGCCGCCGCCCTGGACTCGGGCCTCGTCGCCGACCGGCTCGCCGCGACCTGGGCCCGGCGCCGCGCGGACGTCGCCCGGCGCAAGGCCCCGCTCACCGGCGTCAGCGAGTTCCCCGACCTGACCGAGAGGCTGCCCGAGCGGGACGCCGCGCCGGCTCCGCCCGGCGGGGGCCTCCCGGTGGTGACCTACGCGCAGGACTTCGAGGCCCTCCGGGACCGCTCCGACGCGCACCTGGACGCGACCGGCGCACGCCCCAGGGTGTTCCTGGCGACGCTCGGGCCCATCGCCGTCCACACGGCGCGGGCGTCCTTCGCCGCCAACCTCTTCCAGGCGGGCGGGATCGAGACGGTCAGCGGGGCGCCCGAGGAGTTCGGGACGTCGGGCGCCGCCGTCGCGTGCCTGTGCTCCAGCGACCGGCTGTACGAGGAACGGGCCGCTGACGCCGCGCGGGTTCTGCGCGAGGCGGGCGCGGTGAAGGTCTGGCTCGCGGGTAAGGGAACCTTCGAGGGGGTCGACGCCAACGTGTACGCGGGATGCGACGCGATCGGGGTACTGGAGACCACCCTCCACGATCTGGGAGTGAACGAATGATCCCCGACTTCACCGAGATCGAGCTCGGGACGGCGCCCGCCGCCGACGAGGCCGCCAAGCGGTGGCGCGCCGCCGTCCCCGACGGCGACGCCGGGAGCTGGGACACCCCGGAGGGCATCGCCGTCAAGCCGCTCTACACCGGCGACGACCTGGCCGGGCTCGACTTCCTCGACACGCTGCCGGGCATCGCGCCGTTCCTGCGCGGCCCCTACCCCGCGATGTACGCGACCCAGCCGTGGACGATCCGGCAGTACGCCGGGTTCTCCACCGCCGAGGAGTCCAACGCGTTCTACCGGCGCAACCTCGCCGCCGGGCAGAAGGGCCTGTCGGTCGCGTTCGACCTCGCCACCCACCGCGGCTACGACTCCGACCATCCGCGCGTCTCCGGGGACGTCGGCATGGCCGGGGTGGCGATCGACTCCATCTACGACATGCGCCAGCTGTTCGACGGCATCCCGCTCGACAGGATGAGCGTGTCGATGACCATGAACGGCGCCGTCCTGCCCGTGCTGGCGCTCTACATCGCCGCCGCCGAGGAGCAGGGGGTGAAGCCGGAGGCGCTGGCGGGGACCATCCAGAACGACATCCTCAAGGAGTTCATGGTCCGCAACACCTACATCTACCCGCCGCAGCCCTCGATGCGGATCATCTCCGACATCTTCGCCTTCACCTCCCAGCGGATGCCCAAGTACAACTCCATCTCGATCTCCGGCTACCACATCCAGGAGGCCGGGGCCACCGCCGACCTGGAGCTGGCCTACACCCTCGCCGACGGCGTCGAGTACATCCGCGCCGGACGCGAGGCCGGCCTGGACATCGACGCGTTCGCGCCCCGCCTGTCCTTCTTCTGGGCGATCGGGATGAACTTCTTCATGGAGGTCGCCAAGCTGCGCGCCGCCCGGCTGCTGTGGGCGCGGCTGGTGAAGACGTTCGGCCCGCGGAACCCCAAGTCGCTGTCGCTGCGGACGCACTCGCAGACGTCCGGCTGGTCCCTCACCGCGCAGGACGTCTTCAACAACGTCGCCCGCACCTGCATCGAGGCCATGGCGGCCACGCAGGGCCACACCCAGTCGCTGCACACCAACGCGCTCGACGAGGCCCTCGCCCTGCCGACCGACTTCTCGGCCCGCATCGCCCGCAACACCCAGCTGCTCCTGCAGCAGGAGTCCGGGACGACCCGGACCATCGACCCGTGGGGCGGCAGCGCCTACGTCGAGCGCCTCACCTACGACCTGGCCCGCCGCGCCTGGGGGCACATCACCGAGGTCGAGCAGGCCGGCGGCATGGCGAAGGCGATCGACGAGGGGCTGCCCAAGCTGCGCATCGAGGAGGCCGCGGCCCGCACCCAGGCCCGCATCGACTCCGGGCGGCAGCCCGTCATCGGCGTCAACAAGTACCGTCCGGACGTCGAGCAGGAGATCGAGGTCCTGAAGGTCGACAACGCCTCCGTCCGGGCGCAGCAGATCGAGAAGCTGCGCCGGCTGCGCGAGGAGCGCGACGAGGCCGCGACGATGTCTGCGCTGGACGCGCTGACCCGCGCCGCCGATGCCGCCGAGAAGGGCACCCGTGCCTCCGGCATGGAGGGCAACCTCCTCGCGCTCGCCATCGGCGCGGCCCGCGCCAAGGCCACGGTCGGTGAGATCTCCGACGCCCTGGAGAAGGCGTACGGGCGGCACGCGGCGCAGATCCGTACGATCTCCGGTGTGTACCGGGAGGAAGCGGGACAGGTGACCGCCATCGAGAAGGCGCGCGCCGCGACCGCCGCGTTCGAGGAGGCCGAGGGGCGCCGCCCGCGCATCCTGGTCGCCAAGATGGGGCAGGACGGCCACGACCGCGGCCAGAAGGTGATCGCGACCGGGTTCGCCGACCTCGGCTTCGACGTCGACGTGGGCCCGCTGTTCCAGACCCCGGGGGAGGTCGCCCGGCAGGCCGTCGAGGCCGACGTGCACATCGTCGGAGTCAACTCGCTCGCCGCCGGCCACCTCACGCTGGTGCCCGCGCTGCGCGAGGAGCTGGCCGCGCTCGGCCGCGACGACATCATGATCGTCGTGGGCGGGGTCATCCCGCCGCAGGACTTCGACGAGCTGCGCGCCGCCGGCGCCTCGGCGATCTTCCCGCCCGGCACCGTCCTCGCGGACGCGGCGATCGGCCTGCTCGCCGAGCTGACCGCCAAGCTGGGGCACGTCACCCCGTGATGCCGGGGCTCGACGACTACGTCGCCGGGGTGCGGGACGGGTCGCGGGCGTGGATCGCGCGTGCGGTCACGCTCGTGGAGTCGACCCGCCCCGACCACCGGGAGCTGGCCCAGGAACTGCTGGTCGAGCTGACCCCGCACACCGGGCGGGCCCGCCGCGTCGGGATCACCGGCGTGCCCGGGGTCGGCAAGTCCACGTTCATCGACGCGCTCGGCACGAAGCTGACGGGGGAGGGGCACAAGGTCGCGGTTCTCGCCGTCGACCCGTCCTCGACCCGGACGGGCGGCAGCATCCTCGGCGACAAGACCCGCATGCAGCGCCTCGCCGTCGACCCGGACGCGTTCATCCGCCCGTCCCCGACGGCCGGGACGCTCGGCGGCGTCGCCAAGGCCACCCGCGAGGCGATGGTCGTCATGGAGGCCGCCGGCTACGACGTCGTCCTCGTCGAGACGGTCGGCGTCGGCCAGTCGGAGACGACCGTCGCCGAGATGGTGGACTCGTTCCTGTTCCTCACCCTCGCCCGCACCGGCGACCAGCTCCAGGGCATCAAGAAGGGCGTCCTGGAGCTGGCCGACGTCATCGCCGT
This sequence comes from Actinomadura chokoriensis, assembly GCF_041463665.1. Taxonomy (GTDB): domain Bacteria; phylum Actinomycetota; class Actinomycetes; order Streptosporangiales; family Streptosporangiaceae; genus Spirillospora; species Spirillospora chokoriensis_A. The sequence continues at coordinate 89,603 of NZ_JAXCEJ010000023.1, read as the reverse complement.
CAACAAGGCCGACGGCGACCACAAGAGGGAGGCCGAGCGCGCCGCCCGGGAGCTGTCGGGGGCGCTGCGGCTGCTGCGCAGCGACGAGCGCGTCCGCGACACCCCCGTCCTCACCTGCAGCGCCCGCGAGGGCACCGGCCTGGAGGAGGTCTGGGGCCGGCTGGTCGAGCACCAGGAGCGGCTGCGCGAGTCCGGCGAGCTGGAGACCAGGCGCCGCCGCCAGCAGGTCGGCTGGACGTGGGAGATGGTCCGCGAGCGGCTGCTCACCGAGCTGCACGCGCACCCGGACGTCCGGAAGCTGGCGCCCCGGCTGGAGCAGGAGGTCGCCGGCGGGACGCTCACCCCGGCCCTCGCCGCCGACCGCATCCTGGCGGCGTTCACGCGGGACGCCTGACCCCGGTTGTCCAAGGTCCCGGTCGCGGCGGGCCGGGATCCGGTACAAAAGTCGGATGGACGTCATCGCGCTCGACGCTCCGACGGACGCGCAGATCCGCGCGTGGCACGAGGTGCTCGCGGCCGTCCACGCCGCCGACCCGGCCGGGGACCCCGCCCCGCATCCGGACGGGACGGCGCGGCTGCTGCTCGGCGCCGACCCCGGATCGCGGCAGCGGCTCTGGGCGGTGGCGGACGGCGGCCGGCTGGTGGCGGTGGCCGCGCTCCGGCTGTCCGGCGAGCCCGGCACGGACCGTCCCGGCGAGATCGACGTCCAGGTGCACCCCGCCCACCGCCGGCACGGGCTCGGCCGCCGCCTCCTCGCCGCCGCCGCCGGGGGGCTGCGCGCCGACGGACGCTCCAGCGTGATCGCCCAGGTCCTCGCCGGAACCCCGGCCGTCCCGTTCCTGGAGTCGCACGGGTTCGAGTGCGTGCTCACCCTGCGCGGCATGCTGCTGCGGCTGGACGACGTCCCCCAGGAACGCGTCACCCGGCTCCTGGCCGAGGCCCCCGCCGGCTACGGCCTCGTCCGCTGGCGGGGCGTGGTGCCGGACGAGTACGCCGCCGCGCTGGCCCGCGCCAAGCACGCCATGGCGGACCTCGCCGAGTACGAGGGCACGACGTGGGACGCGCACCGCGTCCGGGAGACGGCCGAGGCCGTCGCCAAGCGCGGCGACGACCTGTACACGGTCGCCGCGCTGCACGACGGGGCCATCGCGGGGTTCACCGAGATCGTCGTCCCGCACGACGCCGCCGGCCGGGCCGCCCAGTACGACACGGCGGTCGTCCCCGAACACCGGGGCAGGCGCATCGGCATCTGGTCGAAGGCCGCGATGCTGGCGTGGCTGACCGAGACGCGCCCGGACGTTCGGGAAATAGAAACGGACAATTCGGGCGATAATGCGCACATGATCGCCGTCAACGAGGAACTGGGCTTCCGCACCGAGCGCGAGTCCCTGGAATACCAGGCTCCCGCCACCGCCCTCCCCTGACCTGGCGCGACGAGGCCACCGCGCGGCTCCTGGTCGCGGCCAGCGTCCGTGCCGTCCCGGGGTCGGGCGGCGGCGATCGAGGCCAAGCCCGCCGGTGCGCACGCGGAGGGGCCGCCCGGCTGCCGGCGGTCGACGCGAGGCCCGCGACCGCTTGAAAATGTGTTGCTGCCGCCACCCGCGCGTCGGCAGTCTTGTGGAGGCCGTTCCGGGAAATACCCGGAGGCTTTGGAATTGCCGGAGTATTTCCCCGTAGTTCAAAGGAAGAACGCCGCGCCGACGATTTATTCATCCGGTATAGCGCCTGGGGCCGAGCGGCCCTTGGCGGATGAAAGGGCTCGGGGCGGGCGGTCCGGGTTCGAATCCCGGTGGGGGAGCGGCACACGGGCAAAGGAGGTGACCCCGTGAACGTGCTCGTCCTGAACGCGTCGTACGAGCCCTTACAAAGGGTGGACCTGCGGCACGCCATCCGCATGCTGGTGCGCGAGGTGGCGGTTGTCGAGGAGGCGGAGGAAGGCCGGACCTTCGGCCGTTTCCCGGTGCCGCGGGTCCTGCGGCTCGTCCGGTACGTCGCGATGCGCTGGCGGCACGGGAGGCGCCCGCCGTGGAGCAAGCGCGGCGTGTACCTGCGCGACCAGGGCCGCTGCTGCTACTGCGGCAAGCGCGGCAACACGATCGACCACGTCCACCCGCAGTCGCGCGGCGGCGGCGACACCTGGGAGAACACCGTCCTGGCGTGCGGGAAGTGCAACAACCGCAAGGGGGACCGGACGGTCTCCGAGGCCGGTCTGCGGCTGCTCTGGCAGCCGCGCGTCCCGCACTGGGAGGAGCTCGTGGGCCCGTGACGGGGCCGGTCCGCGGCCGCGTGCCGTGCCGCGGATGCGTGCAGTGCCGGGGGGGTACAGGGGCCGGACCGCCGAGCGGCGGTCCGGCCCCTGTACCGTTTGCCCGGTCTCGGTAGCCCGCAAGTGACCCTGTGTGTTTTCTGAAGCGTCTGAGGCTAAAAGAGCGATTGTGGTAGCGTGCCCGCCAATCTGAGCTTTGTTATCTAGGAGAGATCTGTGGCGGCCCTCGATCCAGACGGCAGGACGGCCCGCGCGTCGCGCGGGCGCACGGCGGCGAGGCGCCTCACCGCGCTCGTCCTCGCGGTGGGCGTGTCGGCGGCGCTGCCGCCGGTGACCGGGACGGCGGCGGGGCTCCCGCAGGAGCCGAAGGATCTGAAGAAGGAGTACGCCGAGCTGAAGGCGCGCTCGGAGAAGCTGTCGAAGGAGTACCGGGGCGAGCTGGTCTCCCTGGAGGAGGCGAAGAAGGCCGCCGAGCGCGCGGGCGCGGACGCGGCGAAGACCGGCCGCGAGTTCGAGGCGGCCCGCGCGGGCGTCGCCCAACTCGCCTCCAGCACCTACATGACCGGCCGGCTCGACATGATCCCGATGATCTCCGCGGCCGAGCCCGGCGCGGCCGTCCACGACGCCGCGGTCATCGAGCACATCAGCCGCAACAACGGCCGCCGCATCCAGGACCTCCAGGCCCTCACCACCAAGGCGGCGCAGTCGAACGAGACGGCGAAGAAGAAGCTGGGGGAGGTCGAGAAGGAGATCGAGGACCTGGAGAGCCAGCGCGCCCGCGTCAAGAAGCTGCTCGCCAAGTACAAGCCCGAGGTGACGCAGACCCCGGCCGCCGGCGGCGGGCGTCCCGACGGCGCCAGCGGAACCAAGTCCCCGATCGTCGGCAACTCGATGACCGCCCGCATGCGCACCGCGCTGGTGGAGATCGACGGCAAGTTCGGCGCGTTCCCGACCATCGGCTGCGCCCGTCCCGGCGACCCGCAGGACCACGGCTCCGGCACCGCCTGCGACTTCATGGAGAGCACCGGCGGGAAGATGCCGAGCGCGTCCGCTCAGGCGCACGGCGACCGCGTCGCCCAGTACGTCATCGACAACGCCTCCCGCCTCGGCATCAAGTACGTCATCTGGAAGCAGCGCATCTACGACATGCGCAGCAGCGGCGGCTGGCGCCAGATGGAGGACCGCGGCAGCATCACCCAGAACCACTTCGACCACGTCCACGTCTCCGTCCTCTGATCTCGCGGCCCGCACCGGCGTGGCCTACGACATCGAGCGGCCCTTCGGAGTCGTCGCGCCGGACTCTTCGGCGTGCTCGGCGGCCTGCGCTACTGCGCGTCGAGGTCGACGACGGCGCCTTCGGCGGCGGAGCGGGCCGCCGCCTCGATGACCTCCAAACCGTTGATCGCGTCGGCGAGGGTGGTCGGCGGGGGCGCGCCGTCGCGGAGGCTGCGGGCGACGCTCGCGTAGAACTCCTGGTAGGCGCCCGGCGAGGTGGGCTCAGGGGCCGCTTCGCCGGGGACGCCGAGAAGGCCGTGCGACTCCGGCGGGGCGATCCCGTAGCCGGGGTCCTTCGGGGTGAGGCCCGCGCGCAGTTGCTCTTCCTGCGGGTCCATCCCGGAGACGGTGTAGGACGCGCGGCTGCCGAGCACCCGGAAGCGCGGGCCGAGCTGGGCGGCGGTCGCGCTCATCCACAGGTGCGAGCGGGCGCCGCCCGGGTGGGCGAGGGCGACGAACGCGTCATCGGGGGCGGTGGCCCCGGCGCGGCGGGTGCCGAGCTCGGCGTAGACGCGGGCGGGACGGCCGAACAGCGCGATCACCTGGTCGATGAGGTGGGAGCCGAGGTCGAACAGGATGCCGCCCGCGTCGCGGGGGTCGGTGCTCTCCTTCCAGCTCTCGCTCACCTCGGGCCGCCAGCGTTCGAAGCGGGACTCGAACCGGTGGACGTCACCGAGGGCCCCGGAGGCGATCAGGCGCGCCGCCGTCCGGTAGTCGCCGTCCCACCGGCGGTTGTGGAACGGGAAGACCGGCAGCCCCCGGACGGCGCTCAGCGCGGCGAGCGAGCGGGCGTCGGCCGCCGAGGCCGCCACCGGCTTGTCCACGACGACGGGGACGCCCGCGGTCAGCGCCGTCCGGGCCAGCGGGACGTGCTGCCGGTTCGGCGCGGCGACGACGACGAGGTCGTAGGCGCCCGGCGCCCCCCACAGCCGGTCGGCCCGGTCCACGACGTCCGCGTCCGGGTACCGCTCCCGGGCGGCCCGCTGCCGTTCCGGCGCGCGGGTGACGACCGCGGCGAGCCGCATGCCGGGGACGGACGAGATCAGCGGGGCGTGGAACACCGAGCCGCCGGTGCCGTATCCGATCAGCGCAACACGCAGGTCCATGCCCCGATCATGTCCGATGGCGCGGGCGCGGCCGGGAGGCGGGGTGACCCGGCGGGTGCGCGGACGGACCGGCCCACGTAGGCTTTTGTCCCGGGTCATACCGGACGAGGGGGGCGCGTTGCCGAAACCAGTGCTGCTGACCGTCGACGACGATCCGGGCGTGTCCCGGGCCGTCGCGCGGGATCTGCGCAGGAGGTACGCCGAGAGGTACCGGATCGTGCGCGCGGACTCGGGCCGGGAGGCCCTGGACGCGCTGAGCGAGCTGCGGCTGCGCGGCGAGGACACCGCGATGCTGCTCGCCGACCACCGGATGCCCGAGATGGACGGCGTGGAGTTCCTGGAACGCGCCATGGACCTGTTCCCCTTCGCGCGGCGCGTCCTGCTCACCGCCTACGCCGAGACCGACGCGGCGATCCGCGCGATCAACGACGTCGACCTCGACCACTACCTGCTGAAGCCGTGGGATCCGCCGGAGGAGAAGTTCTACCCGGTGATCGACGGGTTGCTGGACGCGTGGGCGCGGGAGGACCGGCGGCCGCCCGGCGCGCTGCGGGTCGTGGGGCACCGCTGGTCGTCGCGCTCCTACGAGGTCCGCGACCTCCTCGCCCGCAACCAGGTGCCCTACACCTGGCTGATGGACACCGACCCGGAGGGCGCCGAGCTGATCGAGGCCGCCGGGTCCCCGGAGCTGCCGCTGGTGGTGCAGGCGGACGGCGGCACGCTGGCCGCCCCCTCCGACACCGAGCTGGCCGCCGCGATCGGGCTGTCCAGCACGCCGTCCACCGGGTTCTACGACCTGATCGTCGTGGGCGGCGGGCCGTCCGGGCTGGGCGCGGCCGTGTACGCGGCGTCCGAGGGGCTGCGGACGGTCGTCGTCGAGCGGCGCGCGCTCGGCGGGCAGGCCGGGCAGAGCTCCCGCATCGAGAACTACCTCGGCTTCCCCGACGGGGTGACCGGGGCGCAGCTCGCCGACCGCGCCCGGCGGCAGGCCGACCGGTTCGGCGCCGAGCTGCTGCAGGCCGGGGAGGTCACCGCGCTGGAGTCGCGCGGCACCGCCCGGGTGGTGCGGCTGTCGGACGGCACGGAGATCGCCGCGCACGCCGCCATCCTCGCGACCGGCGTCGCCTACCGGCGCCTCGACGCCGAGGGCGTGGAGGACTTCGTCGGGCGCGGCGTGTTCTACGGCGCCGCGCTCACCGAGGCCCCGTCGTGCAGGGACGAGGAGGTCGCCGTCGTCGGCGGCGCCAACTCCGCCGGGCAGGCCGCCGTGTACCTCGCCCGGTTCGCGAAGAAGGTGCACATCATCGTCCGGGCGGACGGCCTGGAGCGGTCGATGTCGCACTACCTGATCGAGCAGATCGCCGCGACGCCCAACATCGAGGTCCACACCGGCAAGACCGTGTGCGGCGCGGACGGCGCCGACCGGCTGGAGCGGCTCACGTTCGCGTCCCCGGCCGGCAAGAAGACGATCGACGCGCACTGGCTGTTCGTGTTCATCGGCGCCGAGCCCGGCACCGGGTGGCTGGACGGCTTCGTCGAGCGCGACCCGCGCGGGTACGTGCTGACCGGCCCGGACCTCGTCGCCGGGGGCCGCCGCCCGGCGGGCTGGCCGCTCGCCCGCCAGCCCTACCACCTGGAGACCAGCGTTCCCGGGGTGTTCGCCGCGGGCGACGTCCGCGCGGAGTCGATGAAGCGCGTCGCCTCGGCGGTCGGCGACGGCGCGATGGCCGTCGCGCTCGTCCACCGTTATCTGGAGCAGGCATGAGTGGAGCGAACCGGGGGGTGCGGGGGGTCGTCCCCCCGCAGGGTGCAGGCATGACGACCGCGTCACCGGAGGAGCTGCGCGGGCTGTTCCTCTTCGAGGATCTCGCCGAGGATCAGCTCGCCTGGCTGTCGTTGTGCGGGACGGTCGAGGAGTATCCCGCCGACGGCGTGATCTGCGCCCAGGGCGCCGCGGCGGAGTTCCTGTACGTGCTGCTGGACGGCGAGATGGTGATGACCCAGACCGTGCGGGGCCACGCGCTCGAGGTCAGCCGGACGGACCGTCCCGGCACCTACGGCGGCGCCGTGCAGGCGTACCTGGGCGAGAAGATCGAGCAGAGGTACCAGCACACGCTGCGGGCGACGAGCCCGGCGCGGGTCTTCGTGCTGCCGGCCCGCAAGTTCGCCAAGGCCGTCCGCAAGTGGTTCCCGATGGCCACGCACCTGCTGGAGGGCATCTTCTTCGGGATGTCCAACGCGCGGCGGATCGTGGACCAGCGCGAGCGGCTCACCGCGCTCGGCACGATCACCGCGGGGCTCACCCACGAGCTGAACAACCCGGCCGCGGCCGCCGCGCGGGCCAGCGCCGAACTCGGCGACCGGCTGCTCGCCGCGCAGCGCAGCCTCGCCGACCTCGCCGCGCACGGCGTCGACTGCCTGCATCTGAGCGCGCTCGTGTCGCTGGGTCCCGCGCTGCCCGCGCCGCCGTCCGGCCGCCGCAGCCCGCTGGAGATCAGCGACGCCGAGGACGAGCTGGGCGACTGGCTGGAGGAGCACGGTGTCGAGGGCGCCTGGGACCTCACCCCCGGCCTGGTCGCCGCGGGCGTCGGGATCGAGCAGGCCGAGGAGGTCGCGAGCGCGGCGGGCGGGCACCTGCCGGCGGCGATGCGGTGGCTCGCCGAGGTGCTGGAGGTCGCGCAGCTCCAGGCGGAGATCTCCGACGCGATGGGCCGCATCACCGCGCTGCTGGACTCGGCCCGCCAGTACTCCCAGCTCGACCGCGCCGCCTACCAGCGGGTCGACCTGCGCGAGCTGCTGGACAGCACGCTCACCATGCTCAAGCGCAAGTTCGGCGCGGACGTGACGGTGAAGGTCGACTACGACGAGTCGCTGCCGCCCGTCCCGGTCTACGCGGCGGAGCTGAACCAGGTCTGGACGAACCTGATCGTCAACGCGCTCTACGCGATGGGGGGAGCGGGGACCCTCACCGTCCGGACGGCACGGGAGAACGACCACGCGCTCGTGGAGATCGGCGACACCGGGCCGGGCATCCCCGAGGAGAACATCGACCGGATCTTCACGCCGTTCTTCACCACCAAGCCGGTCGGGGAGGGCACCGGCCTCGGCCTCGACATCTCCTGGCGCATCGTCGTCGACCGCCACGGCGGTGACATCCGGGTGGAGTCCCTGCCCGGCGACACCCGCTTCCAGGTGCTCCTCCCGCTCGCCGGGCCCGCGGCCGAGGACCCCGCCCGGTAGGGCGAGCCGCCCGGCCGGGCCGCCCGGCCGGGGCCGGAGCGGTGCGCACTACTCGAACAGGTCGGGCTGCTCCCTGGTGATCTGGTCGTAGAGGGGCTGGTAGTTGATCCAGCCGACCAGGTCGTTGCCGATCTGCTCGTGGGTCAGGACGGCGTTGTCGTGCTCGATGGGGACGACCTGGCCGGCGGCCTTGGCGAGGAGCTGCACCTGGCAGGAGCGCTCCATCGTGATGAACCACCAGGCGGCTGCGTCCACGGTGTCGCCGACGGTGAGGAGGCCGTGGTTGCGCAGGATGACGGCCTTGTCGCCGCCGAGGGCGGCGGCGATGCGCTTGCCCTCCTCCAGGTCGGTGACGACGCCCGTGTAGTCGTCGAACAGGCCGTGGTCCTGGTAGAACGCGCAAACGTCCTGCGTGATCGGCTCCAGCTTCTGGCCGAGCGCCGAGATCGCCCTGCCGTAGGTGGAGTGGCTGTGCGCGGCGGCGACCACGTCCGGGCGGGCCTGGTGGACCTGGGAGTGGATCGCGAACGCGGCCTCGTTGACCGGGTAGCGCCCCTCGACGACCTTCCCGTCGTGGTCGACCAGGATCAGGTCGCTGACCTTGATGTGCTTGAACGACATGCCGAACGGGTTGACCCAGAAATGGTCGGCGCGCTCCGGGTCGCGGGCGGTGATGTGGCCCGCCACCCCCTCCTCGAAGCCGAACTTCCCGAAGATGCGCAGCGCGGCGGCCAGCCGTTCCTTGCGGTGCCTGCGCTCGTCCTCGACGTTGTCGAAGGAGGGCGGCAACCGGAAGATCAGGTCGGTCGGCAGCTTCTCCAGGAACTCTTCCTCATCGGACATCGGGCGCACTCCTCGGGCTTGTGTGCCCCCACCGAACACCATGGCCCGGGGGTCCGGCTAGACCGGAGCGGCCCAAGCGTCCCGCGCCCGGTTGTCCGGACGGGACAACGGGGCGGCAGAATAACGGCATGGAGGTCGGAACGGGCGACCGGTTCCTGCGGCTGCTGATCGAGTACGGCGAGGACCCGGTCCTGCTGGAGGCGACGGTCCGCGCCGCCCGCGGCCGGTCGGAGCTGGTGGCGGCGCTGCCGGAGGAGGAGACCCGGCGGCACGTCCGCGCCCTCGTGCGCGGGGTCCTCGCCGCGCTGGAGGACGGCGGGCCTGGCGGGGAGGTCCTCGCCGCGGCGGAGCGGCTCGGTTCGGACCGGGCGCGGCAGGGCGTCCCGGTCGCGGCGTTCCTGGACGGCTTCCAGGCGGGCCGCGCCCATCTCGTCCGCACGCTCGTCGCCGAGGGCCGCCGCGCCGGCGTGCCGGACGCCGTGCTGCTGGACGGGGTGACCCGCATCGACGAGATCACTACCGCGCTCGTCCACCGGATGGTGCACGCGCACCGGGTCACCGAGCTGGAGACGGCCCGCACCGCGCGGGAGGCCCGCGTCCAGGCGCTGCGGCAGCTGCTGCACGGCGAGGCCGCCCAGGTCCGCGCGCCACTCGACCCGGCCGCCGCCTACCACTGCGTGGTGTCCGACGTCAGCGACCCGGCGGTGGCGGCGCGGCTGGAGGCGGAGCTGACCGCCGCGGGCCCGGGCCTGTGCGGGCTGGTGGACGGCCGGTTCGCCGCCCTGGTCGCCCGCCTTCCGGAGCCCGCGCCGCCCGGGCCGCTGCTGGTGGCCTCGCCGCCGGCCGGCCTCGCCGGCGTCGCGCCGATGTACGCGCTGGGGCGGCGCGCGCTGCGGGCCGGCGCCGGCGCCGGGCTCACCGGCATGCGGGAACTGGCCGATCTCGCGCTGCTCACCGTCACCGAGGCCGAGCCGGAGCTGGGCGGGCTGCTGGCCGCCGCGCTGCTGGCCGGGCTGGACCCGGACGAGCCGTTCCACCGGGAGCTCGCGGAGACGGGGCTGGCCTACCTCGACCACGGCGGCCGGATCGAGCCGACGGCGGCGGCGCTGCACGTCCACGGCAACACCGTCAAGTACCGGATCCGGCGGCTGCAGGAGCTGACCGGCCGCCCGCTGCACGACCCGGCGGGCGGCGCGGCGGTGGCGCGGGCCGCGAACTGGTGGTGGGCCCTGCACCGCTGGCTCGCGGAGAACACGACATGATGGGCGGCGCGATCACCGAGCGATGGGGGCGAAGGAACGGATGACGGCACCGAAGATCGGCACCGTGATGTGGCCGGTGCGGTCCTGGCCCGAGGCGGGGGAGCTGTGGCGGCGCGCCGAGGACCTCGGGTTCCGGCACGCCTGGGTCTACGACCACCTCGCGTGGCGGGGCGCGACTCCCTGGTACGACGCGTACACGACGCTGGCGGCGGCCGCCACGGTGACCTCGCGGGTCCGGATCGGCACGCTGGTGACCTCGCCGAACTTCCGGCACCCCGTCCCCGCCGCGCACGCGATCAAGACGATCGACCATGTGAGCGGCGGGCGCCTGACCGTGGGCATCGGGGCGGGCGGCACCCGGCGCACCAGCGACGCCGGCGTCCTCGGCGGGCGGGAGTGGACGCCGGCCGAGCGCGCGTCCCGCTTCGCCGAGTGGACGGAGCTGCTCGACCGGCTGCTGACCGGGCCGGAGACGTCCTTCGAGGGGACGTACTACAGCGCGCGGGAGGTCGTCGAGGAGCCGGGCTGCGTCCAGCGCCCCCGCGTCCCGTTCGTCATCGCGGGCGACGGGCCGCGCGGGATGCGGGTCGCCGCCCGGCACGGCGCCGGATGGGTGACCAGCGGCCACGCCGAGGGCAGGGAACCGCAGGACGTCGTCCGCTCCCGGCTCGCCGCGCTCACGGCGGCGTGCGAGGCGGAGGGCCGGGAGCTCGACGACCTCGTCCTCATGACGGGCTTCACCGAGGAGCCGTGGCTGGAGTCGCCCGCCGCGTTCGCCGACCTCGCGGGACGCTACGCGGAGCTGGGGATCACGGAGATCGTGGTGCACTGGCCGCGTCCCGGCACGCCGTTCGACGCCGACATGAACGTGTTCGAGGCGGTCGCCGCCGACTACGGCGAGGCCCGCTGATGCCGTTCGTGCTGCTCGGGCTGGCGATCGCGTTCGAGGTGACGGCCACGCTGGCGATGCGCGCCTCCGAGGGGCTCAGCAGGCTGTGGCCGTCGCTCATCGTCGTGGCCGGGTACCTGATCTCGTTCGCCCTCATGGCCAGGGCGCTGACCTCGCTGAACGTGGGGCCGGTCTACGCGATCTGGTCCGCGCTCGGGACGGTCGGCGCGTTCGCCGGCGGGGTGCTGCTGTTCGGCGAGCCGGTCAAGCCCGTCACGATCGCCGGCGCGGTGATCATCGTGATCGGGGTCGTCGTGATGAACCTCGGCGGCGGGGTGCACCAGAGCTGAGCCCGCGCGGGTCAGGCCGGCTCGGCGAGGGGCGTGGCGGGCCGCCGCTCCGGCCGGCCGCCGGCCAGCTCGGTCGGGGTGCAGCCCGACAGGGCGCGGAACTCGCGGTTGAGGTGGGCCTGGTCGTAGTAGCCGCAGGCGAGCGCGGCCTCGGCGAAACCGGCGCCGCCGGCCAGCAGCTCGACCGCGCGCCGGAAGCGCAGCACCCGCGCCGTCACCTTGGGCGGCAGTCCCACCTGCTCGCGGAACCGGTGGTTCAGGTGCTTGCGGCTCCAGCCGACGTCGGCGGCGAGGGCGGCGACCGTGACGCCGTGGTCGCCCTCCAGCAGCCGCCACGCCCGCGCCACCTCCCGGTCGGGGACGGGACCCGCGGCGAGGCGGCGCAGCAGGAAACCGTCCAGGATGTCGAAGCGCGCGCTCCAGGACGGGGCGTCGGCGAGCCGCTCCACCAGCGTCCGCGCCTCGCGGCCGAGCAGGTCGGGCAGGTCGGCGGCGGCGTTGGTGAGGCGGGCCATGGGGACGCCGAGCAGCGTGTAGGCGCCGAGCGGGGTCACGTCGAGCTGGATGCCGCGCTGCCCGCCGGGGCTCACGTACATGCCGTGGCCGTCGTGCATCCCGGCGGCGAACGAGGCGTACTCGCGGTCGCGGACGCCGGGGTCGGGGACCGCGAGGTGCAGCGGCGGGCCCAGATTGATGATCATGACGGTGGTGCGGGCCGGCAGCGTGCGCGTCCGGGCCGGGACGGCGGCGGTCTCCAGGTAGCCGTCATAGGAGCGCAGGAACGGGCGCAGCGCGGGGTGCGGGCGGCCCCGCGCCATCCGCCAGCCGCCCCGGTCGGAGATCGCGACCGGCCTGTCGCTCATGCGCCCAGTCTTACCACGCGGGCCGGACGGAACGGGCCCGCAGGAAGACGGGGCTACTCGTACACCTGGCCGCACACCGCGATGCGGGCCAGGTCTCCCCAGGTCATGGTGGTGATCGCACGGACGTAGGAGCGCGCCGGCGGCTCGCCGGCCCGGGTGGGCAGCGGCACCCGGGCGCCGTCCGCGGCGTCCCAGCCGCCGAGGCTGCCGGCGACCGCGCACTCCAGATAGGTCGCCGGGTCGAAGTTGTACCAGCGGGCCGGGGTGGCGCGGGCGCCCGAGCCGGCCGGGCGGGGCGCGTCCACGCCGAACCGCGCCTGCGGGCCCGGGGGATGGTCGAGGAAGTCCTCCAGGTCGGCGATCTGGGACAGCAGCACCCGCTCCCAGTCGGCGTACCCGCGGGGCTCGGCACCGGGGAGCGAGAGGTCCTTTCCGCTCCACGCCGGGTCGAAGTCGGCGGGCGGGGTGGTGGAGGCCGCCGCGAACATCGCCGCCACGTCGTCGGGCTCCAGGCTGGTCTGGTCACTCAGCGGAGCGCTGATCTTCCACAGGGCGCGCAGGAACGCCGATAGCGACCAGGACGCCGCCCTGGCCTCCTGGCCGAGATGGAGGAACACCAGGTAAAGGTCGCGGTTGGTGCGGAGGGCGGGCCCCGGCGGGCCCTCGACCCAGTAGGCCTGCTTGTGCTGGACGCCGCTCTCCATCGCCATGACCTGTGCCAAGGCGGAGATGCGCGAGTCGTGCGTGGCCACATGGAAGGTGTTGCCGAGGTCGTCCTGGCGCATGACGTCCCACGTTTGCATGGGGCTCCTTCACAAGGTCGCGGTGCGGTCTCCCACGCCCCCGCTCTGAAAGTGTCCCATTCCAGGAGCGGACCACTAGTAGTGGCCATGTCACTTTCCGGACTCGAAGTCGTGACTTTCCGCTCATGTAATACGGGGCCGGGACGGGTGGGGCCCGGCGGCGCCGGGCCCTCACCGGCGGGTCGCTCAGCGCTTCGAGCGGTGGATCACCTGGAGCTCGGTGAACCCGTAAAGGCCCCACGGCCCGTTCTCGACGCCGACGCCGCTCCACTTGAAACCGCCGAAGGGCTGGCTCGGGGAGAGCGCCAGGTGGGTGTTGACCCATGCGGTGCCGCACTCCAGCCGCCCGGCGACCTCGGCGGCCCGGTCGGCGTCCGCGCCCCACACCGAGCCCGACAGCCCGAAGTGGGTGCCGTTCGCGCGGGCGAGGGCCTCCTCGAGGTCGGTGTACTTCACGATCGGCAGCGCCGGGCCGAACTGCTCCTCGTCCACGATGCGCGCGCCGTCCTCGATGTCGGCGAGGATCGTCGGCTCGAAGAAGTAGCCGGGCCCGTCGACGGGCTTGCCGCCCGCCGCCGCGCGGGCGCCTCCCGCGATCGCGTCCGCGACGAGCTCCGACACCCGCTCGTACTGGGGCCTGTTGTTGATCGGCCCGTACTGGACGCCCTCCTCCATGCCGTCGCCGACCCTTGCGGCCTTCGCCCGCTCGGCGAGCGCGTCGACGACGTCGCCGTAGAGCGCCTCGGGCACGTACACGCGCTTGATCGCCGAGCAGACCTGGCCGTTGTTCTGGAACGCGGCGCCGAACAGCCGGTCGGCGACCGCGGCGGGGTCGGCGTCGTCCAGCAGGATCGCCGGGTCGTTGCCGCCGAGCTCCAGCGTGACGCGCTTCAGGTCGGGCGCCGCCGCCGCCGCGACCCGCTTGCCGGTCGCGACGCTGCCGGTGAAGCTGATCTTGCGGGGGACGTCGTGCGCGGTCATCCACTCGCCGAGCCGGTCGCCGCCGGTGACGACGTTCAGCACGCCGGGCGGCAGGACGTCCCGCAGCACCTCGCCGAGCTTCAGGCTGGACAGCGGGGTGTACGGGGACGGCTTGAGGACGAGCGTGTTGCCCGCGAGCAGCGCCGGCGCGATCTTCCACACCGCGAGCAGCAGCGGGAAGTTCCACGGGGTGATCGCGGCGACGACGCCCATCGGGCGGCGGACGACCTCGACCAGCGCGTTGTCGTCGTCCTGGATGACCTCGCGGGGCAGTTCCAGGTCGGCGAAGTACTTCAGCCACACGCCCGCGCCGACGACCTCCATGGTCGCGTCGCCGAGGGGCTTGCCCTGCTCCAGGGTCAGGATGCGGCCGATCTCCTCGGCCCGGGCGAACATGACGTCGGCCGCCGCGAGCAGCGCCTTGCGGCGCACGGACTCGTCCCGGCGCCACTCCGCGAGGGCGGCCTGCGCCGAGGCCATCGCCGCGTCGAGCTGCTCCCTGGAGGCGTCGGGCGCCTGCTCGGCCACCTCGCCGGTCGCCGGATTGATCACGCCGAAGGTGCCGGGCGCGTCGACGGCCGCGCCGTCGATGGTCATCGAGAAGGTCTCGGACACCGTTGATCCTCCGCTCAGGGGTTACCGAACGAGATTCAGTATTCACCCTCGCCCCTGTCTTGACGAGCGTCCGGCCCCCGGACGCCCCGCGGCGCGCCGGTGGCCGGATCGGGCTGGATCCGTGCGCCCGGCGCCGATCGGAGTGATGATCACCACATGCGATCACGTCCCAGCCTGGTGTTAGCCCTCGCCCTCGCCCTCGCCGCATCCGGCGGGGCGACGGCGGCCGCGGCACCCACCGAGTCCCCGTCCGAACCGGCCGCGACGCGGCTGGCCGATCCGCGCCCGTGCGCGGGCAAGCCCGGTTTCACCTGCTCGTTCCTGACCGTCCCGCTCGACCACCGGCGCCCCGGCGCGGGCAGCCTGAGGCTCCAGGTGGCCACGGCGGACAACGCGGGCGCGCCGAAGGGCGTCCTGCTGTTCCTGACCGGCGGGCCCGGCCAGCCCGGGGTCCCGTTCGCCGACGGCATCGCCGCGCGCATGCCGGAACTCGCGAAGAACTACCGGCTCGTCATGATCGACCAGCGCGGCACCGGCGAGTTCGGCGCGATCGACTGCCCGAGGCTGCAGGCGGAGGTGGGCAGCGGCGACATCGAGCCGCCCACGCCCGAGGCCGTCGCGGAGTGCGCAGGCGTCCTCGGCGACCGGCGGCACTACTTCACCACCGAGCAGACCGTCGGCGACCTCGACCTGCTGCGCCGCGCGCTCGGCGTCCGGCAGATGACGGTGGACGGCGTCTCCTACGGCACCATGACCGGCGCGAGCTACGCCGTCCGGTATCCGCAGCACGTGAGCAGGCTCGTGCTCGACTCGGTGCTGCCGCACGTCGACCCGCAGGGCGACGACATGCTCTACCTCACCGGCCTGCGGGCCACCGCGCGCGTCCTGCGGGACGCCTGCGAGGCCGCGCCCGCCTGCGGGTTCGACCCGGCCGCGGACCTGGCCTGGCTCGCCCGGAACCGCAAGGACGCCGTCCTGATCTGGGACATGCTGGTGACCTACGAGTTCCTCGACCCGACCTACCGGGACGCGGGCGCCCTGCCGAACGGCTGGGGCGACGCGGTGGCGGCCATCCACGAGGCCCGCCACGGCGACCCGGCGCGGCTCGACCGGCTGCTGCGGATCCTGAACTCCGGCGGCGACGACGTCACCCGGTACAGCTCCGGTCTGCACATCGCCACGATCTGCGGGGACGGCCACTTCCCGTGGGGGACGTCCGAGACGCCGGTCGCCCTCCGCGGCGCCGCCCTGGAGCGGACGCGCGAGCGCCTTCCGTCGCGCGCCACCTGGCCGTTCACCGCCGACACCGCCGTGGGCAACGGGTTCATCCAGGAATGCCTCCGCTGGCCGTGGGCGCGGCACACCGCCGAGCCGCACCGGACGGCGATCTCCGTGCCGGTGCTGCTCCTGAACGGTGACCGCGACCTGTCGACGCCGCTCGAATGGGCGTGGGAGGAACTCCGCAACGCTCCGCGCGGCAAGCTCGTCGTGGTGAAGGGCGCCTCGCACTCCGTCCAGAACCGCGAACGCGGAACGCAGGGACGCGAAGCGGTGTACCGGTTCCTCAACGGCTGACAGCAGAAGGACGCCCCCGCGGGCATCGCGGGGGCGTCCCTGACCGGCTGTCACGAGGTGTAGATGCGCTCCAGGAGATCGCGGTAGCCGCGCAGCGCCAGGCGGAGCCGCTCGGTGTCGCCTTGGCCGCCGCTCTCCGGCTCGTTCGACAGCGTCCGCCGCTGGGCGGCGATCGCCTCCTTGAGGGCGTCGATCGCCTCGGAGGCCAGCTCGTCGGCCTTGCGCACGGAGTCGCCCGGATCGTCGACGAACGCCGACTGCACCTCGCGCCAGCGCTCCCGGAACCGCTCGGTCTCGGCCGGGTCGAACAGGCGGCTCGGAACGGCGCCGTGGGCCCGGGTTCCGGCGTGCGCGGGGGACGGCGACCCGGCCCCGGTCTCGCCCCGGGTCATGGTCTCGTCCCGGGTCATGGTCTCGTCCCGGGTGATGGTGTCGTGCGTGTTCAAGGGCGCACCCTGGTCCAAGGTCTCGTGCGGGGTCAAGGTCTCGTCCTGGTCCAAGGTCTCTTCCTGGTTCAAGGACCCGCCCTGGTTCAAGGGCTCGTTCTGGTCCAAGGGCTCGTTCTGGTTCAAGGGCTCGTCCCGGTCCCGGGCCTTGTCACGGTCCCCGGCCTGCGGGGCCGTACCCGGGCCTGCCCCCGGCATCGGCATCGGGTCCGGAGACGTGTCCGGGACGGGGTCCGGCGCGTCCATCCCCGGAGGCTCCGGCGCCGGGCCGGCGACGTGCGTGTCACCGGCCCCGCCGGGGCGCGGTCCGCGCTCATCGCGTCGGCTGTGCTCCATGGGGGTCACCTCCTCGGGGTCTCGTCGTCGCGGCGTCCGGCCGCCGCACCGGTGCCCGCCGCACCGGTGCCAGTAGCGGCGGGGGGCGCCTCGGCGGGCGCTTCGCGGGCGGGATCCTGCGCCGCGTGGCGGCCGGTCCGCTCCCCGCCGGGCGCGGCCAGCAGTTCCTCGAACAGGGCGCGGTAGTGCACCATGGCCTGCCGCAGGTCCTCGGTGGACGCCTGCCCGGACGCGGTCTTCCCGCTGATCGTGTGGGCGCGCCGGTAGTGGTCCATCGTGCGGCCGTGCTCGACCGAGAGGTGGGCGACCTTGTCCTCGAACTTGTCCGTCGGATAGCCGCGCTCGCCCATCACGACCGTGACGAGGCGGTCGGCCTCCTCGACCGCCGCCTCCGGGCTGTCGACGAAGCGCTCCTGAACCCGCACCCACTGCTCCTGGTACTGCTCGCGTTTGCGCGGGTCGAGGTCGCGCAGTTCCAGCTCCTCGTGGCGCCGCTCGCGGGAGCGCAGCTCGCGCTCCGCGGCGGCGCGGCCGCCCTCGCTCCGCACGGCCCGGTCGTACTCGGGGCCGAACCGCCGCCTCAGCCGTTGCGTCCGGGCCCTGGACTGAGCCAGGTACCCGGCCGCGACGAGAACGGCGATGACGGCTACCGCGATGACGACCCATATGGCGGTCGACATTGTCTCCTCCAACGTGCGTCGGATTGAATGACCCGGCGATTCCCGGTCAATGGCGTTCAAAACGAACCACCAAGAAACGGTCAATCGCCGGGCCGGTGAGGAGGAGCGAAATCAGGCCCCCGGCGGGAAGAGGCAGAGCAGCCGCCCGACCCGCCGTTCACCGCCGAATCCGGCGTTCCGGAGCAGCGCCAGCCCCCGCGCGTCCCGGCGCCATCCGCACGCCACGTCCACGCCGGTGCGCCGCAGCGCCGCCGTGACCGCGGCCTGATCCGGCTTCTCGCCGTACGGCAGGCGGACGGCTTCGGTGAGCGCCTGCCGGTCGCCGATGACCTGGGCGGAGACGGGCAGCAGTCGCAGGTAGTGGCCGTTCGGGTTCACCGCTTGCGTCCGGACGGTCAGCAGCGGCACCGTCCGCATGTAGGCGGTCGGCATCAGGACGAGGGAGCCCGGCTTCACGAGCCCCACCACGCTCCGGGTCGTGCCGACGGCGACCGCCGAGACCTTCCACGACGGGCGGGACGTGACGACGGACCCGTTCGCGCTCGACCACACCGGAGTGCCGCCCACCACGAACGCCGCGACGAGGACCGCGGCGGGGACGCCGGCCAGGAGGGCGCGCCACGGGCCCGCCCGGCCGGGTACGGGGACGCGCACCGCCGCGAGCAACCCGATCAGGGCCGGCGCGGGCACGAGCCACATCGTCCGCCAGAGCACCTGGCCGGCTCCCGACAGGTGCGCGGTCGCCTCCAGCACGCCGGGGAGGAGCAGCACCGTCAGGATGGCCGCGACACCCGTGAGGATCAGCGCGGGGACGCCACGGCGGGCCGTCCAGGGCGCGAGCCAGAGCGCGCATCCCGCGATCACGCCCAGGGTCGACTGGAGCAGGACCCACCGCCAGCTGCCGGGCGCGTCGTGGATTGTTCCGACCACGCTCGTGTCCTTGTGGAACAGCACGACCACGAGACCGCTGCCGACCGGATAGGCCATCGCCGCGCACGCGCCCGCGGCGGCCCGGACGCGCCCGGCGGCGGCGAGCGCGGCGGCCGCTGCCCCCGCCACCAGCGGCACGACGAACGCGGCGGACGAGGTGAGCCCGACCGCGGCCACCCCGGCGGCGGCGAGCAGCGCGAGGTCCGCGCGGGAGCGCCGCTCGGCCCACCGGGTCAGGTAGACGAAGATCAGCGGAACCAGCACCGACACCAGCACGGCCTTGCCCTGCCACATGCGCAGGAGATGGAAGGAACCGAGCGACGCCGCGCTCGTCCCCGTCCACAGCAGGTAGGCCGCCCCGACGACGAAGCACGCGGTCGCGCGGCGCGGCGCCCAGGCGCGGACGAGCCGCCACAGCGCCCAGATCGCCAGGAACACGGCCGGCGGCAGGAACACGTACCAGACGAAGGACGCCGCGGGGATCCCGAACAGCCGGGCGATGGCCCCGGCGAGGACCTCGATGGAGGACACCGGCGGCTCGCCCGCGATCGGGCCCGACGTCCCCGGGGTGAAGATCACGTCCTTGACCGGGATCTCGCCGCTCGCCGCCGTGGCCACCGAGCGCGAGACGAAGTAGGCGTCGTCGCCGTCGGAGTTCACGATGAACAGCGAGGCGACGGCGAACCCGGCGCCGGTCAGCAGCGCCAGCGGCGTGCCCCAGCGGGTCTCGTCCCGGCCGGCGTCCGGCGCCTGCGCGGCGTGTCCGTCGCCGGCGGCGGGTTCCGGCGCCCCCGTCCGGCGCCGGAGCACGGCGGCGGCCGCGGCGGCGCTGACGATCCCCGGCGCCCACGCGCACCACCAGGGGACGCCGGATTCGTGCAGGCCCGCGCACGTTCCCGCCGCGATGCCCGCCACGATCGCGACCGCGGCCGGCACGCGCGGGATCGGCCGGTTCCCGGGGCCCGGCCGGTCCGGCGACGGCGTGGCCCACCAGCCGCGGCGGGCGGCATACAGCGCGGCGAGCGCGCCGCAGCCGAGCAGCCACACCGCCAGCAGCACCGAGGTGTGCGGCCGGATCAGCAGGCCGAGGTGATAGAGCACGGTCCAGACGGCGAACGACAGGACGATCCCGTCGGTGACGCCGTCCACCAGCCGTGTCGTCCGGGTGCCTTCCGGCTCCCCGCCGCGCGAGACTGCCGTGCGGTCCATGAGCTGGACCATCCGGTCCCCCTTCTGTACGCGGGCGCGCCCATCGCCGAAGCGCCCTTGCCGGCGGGGGACCGGGAGCGGCCGGGGCGCGGTGCCCTCGAATGATCTTGTTTGAATATGCGACGCCTCACCGGGCCCCGGAGTTGACACGCCACGCCGAGATGGCGCGATCAAGATCGCCAACCCGAGGGAATTAGTGCGGATCTACTGCGCTATACCCGATTCTCGTGTTGTGATTGGGGCGCTATCCGACTTCTGTGCGCCCAGTGGCGGGCGCGTTCGAATGGATGTGATGCGCGGTGCGCCACGCGTTCGGCTTCCTCCTCGGCGTCCTGCTGACGCCCGCGCTGCTCTACGGCGCGGCCTGGGGGTACGTGCAGGCCGGCCAGTCCTTCGACGGCGCCGGGCAGGAGATCACCGACCGCACCCGCATCTACGGCGCGTTCGCCCTGCTCGCCGCCGTGGGCCTGGTGATGGGCGTGATCATCGTCGCGCGGTGGGCGTCGCCGCTGGTCTCGCTCGTGCCCGCGCTGGCACTGCTCGGCTTCACCGGCTGGTTCCTGGTCGACCCCGGCCGCGTCCTCGACCTGCCCGGCGAGGTGCCGCCGGCGGGCGACATGGACTCCGGGCTGCGCATGCTGCTCGGCTCCGGCCTGTACGCGATGATGGGGCTCGCCCTGCTGATGCCGACGTGGGCGCCGCGCCGCTGGAGCTCCCGCCGCGACGAGGACGCCGCCGACATGGAGTTCTACTCCGCCATGGAGCGGGACGGCCGGGCACGCGACCGGATGCGCTGACGGCCGGATGCGCTGACGGCCGGGCACGCCGGTCGGCGCGAGGAGCGTCCCGGCGGCGCTCCGCTACGGCGCCACGGGGCGGGAGCGCAGGTACGCGTGGTCGCCCCGGTAGAGGCCGGCGAGGACCTCCTCGATCCCCGACTCCCGCAGCGCGATGTCGCGGACCTCGTGGACGCGCGCCAGCTCGGCGATGACCGCCGCCGCGTTCGCCGAGCGCGGCAGCCGCAGCCACTGCCGCGGCCCCTCCACCCGCTCGGCCTCGATCCCGGCCAGCCTGATCGGCGGGCCCGGCCGGGCCAGCTCGACGACCAGCTGCCGGTCGGCGTCCACGGTGCGGCGCAGCGCGTCCAGCCCGCCGTCGTAGGCGAGCCGCCCATGGTCGATGATCATCACGCGGCGGCAGAGCCGCTCGATGTCTCCGAGGTCGTGCGTGGTCAGCAGGATCGTGGTGCCGCGCTCGGCGTTGATGCGTTCCAGGAAGTCGCGGACGGTCGCCTTGCTCACCACGTCCAGCCCGATCGTCGGCTCGTCCAGCACGAGGAGTTCGGGGTCGTGCAGCAGGGCGGCGGCGAGGTCGCCGCGCATCCGCTGGCCGAGGCTGAGCTGCCGGACCGGGGTGTCCAGGAACGGCTCCAGCTCCAGCAGCGCGGTCAGCTCGGCGAGCCGCGCCCGGTGCGCCGCCGCCTCCACCCGGTACAGCCGCCGGACGAGGGCCAGGCTGTCGCGCAGCGGCAGGTCCCACCAGAGGGTGGTCCGCTGGCCGAACACCACCCCGAGCCTGCGCGCGAGCGTGGTGCGCCGTCGCGACGGGTCCAGCCCGCAGACCCGCAGCCGGCCGGACGAGGCGGTGAGGATCCCGGTCAGCATCTTGATCGTCGTGGACTTGCCGGCCCCGTTCGGCCCGAGGTACCCGACGAACTCGCCCTGCTCGACGGCGAACGTCACCCCGTCCACCGCGCGCACGGTCGTGCGGGTCCGGCGCAGGCCGCCCGAGCGCGCCCGGACGGTGAACGACTTGGCCACGTCCACGGCCTCGATCATCGGCACCCGGCATCAGCTCCCTGTCGATCGGTAGTGCCGCAGCCCCGCCCGCCATGCCAGCCCGCCCAGCACGCACATGAGCACGGCGACCGCCGGGGACGCGAACCGCGCCGCGGCGGGCAGCCCGAGCGGGTCGGGACGGTCCAGGACGTACAGGGCGGGCTGCCAGTTGACGAACGCCAGCGGCACGACGAACGTCACCCCGCGCACGAAGTCGCGGGCGAACATGGTCATCGGGTACTGGGTGAGGAACGCGCCGCCGTAGGTCATCGACTTGCTCGCGCCATGGCTGTCGACCAGCAGGAACTGCACCGCGCCCGCCAGCACCCACAGCCCGCCGAAGATCGCCGTCCCCGCCAGGACCATGACCGGGACCATCGCGACCCGGCCCGGCGTCCACGGCACGTCCACGGCGGCCAGCGCGTACCCGAGGACGAGGACCGCCGGGACGAGCTTGCCGAACCGCCGGGGCGAGAACTCCTCCGTCGCGACCTGGACGAGCGGGCTCACCGGCCGCACCAGCATCGCGTCCAGCGTCCCGCGCCGCACGTGCTCCCCGAGCCGCTCGGTGGTGCCGAGCGCGATGTCGGATAACCCGAACGCCAGCGAGGCCGTCCCGTACAGGAACAGGACCTCGGGCGCCGTGAAGCCGGCGATGCGCGGGGCGTGCGCGAACAGCAGCACGATCGCGGCGACGTCCAGCCCGGTGACGAACGCCGTCGTCAGGGCCAGCAGCACCATCGACACCGGGTACTGCGCCGCCGCCCGTATCCACGTCCAGGCGAGCAGCCCGTACACGCGGACCGCGCCGGCCACCGCGGGTTCAGCCACCGTGCACCACCAGCTTCCGCCTGGCGGCCCGCGTCAGCAGCGCCCCCGCCCCGAGCAGGAGCACGGCCCACAGCGCCTGGAACGCCAGAGCGCCGAGGAGCCCGGGGCCGCTGTGCCGGCCGAGGAACACGTCGGCCGGCACCTGGATCTGCGCCGCCCACGGCAGCGCCTGCGCGACGGTGCCGAGCCGCCCGGGGAAGACGACGAGCGGCAGGATCATCCCGGAGAAGAACAGCGACATCACGAGCGTGACGCCGCTCAGCCCGCGGTCGTCGTGCAGCCAGAACATCCCGAGCGCCACCAGGTACCGCAGCCCGAAGCTCACCGTCACGGCGAGGACGAACGCCAGCGCGAACGCCGCGAGGTGCGCCGGGGCGGGCGCGCGGAACGGGAAGACCAGGGCGCCGGCCAGCAGCGGCGGAACCGCGCGCAGCGCCAGCGCGCCGGCCGCGCGGCCGAGGTCGTCGGCCAGCCACCAGCCCTGCAGCCCCACCGGCCGGTACAGGTCGATCGCCACGTCGCCGTTGCGGATGCGCTCGGTGAGCTCCATCCCGCCGAAGACCTGCACCGGCCCGATCAGCGCCTGGGTGATGAAGCAGAACGTGACGGCGTCCGTGGCGTCGTACCCGCCGAGGGACGGCTTGACCTGCCACAGGGCCAGCAAGACGTAGGCGCGCATGAACCCGAACATGGTGTTGGTCAGGGACTCGGCCAGCGAGCCGAGCGGATACGCGGTGTGCCGACGGAAGCCGTACCACCACACCCACGGAAGAACGCCCACTTGCGGAGAGCCTAAGGACACCTTCCGCCAATCACCACGTAATTCGCCACAGAACGGAGCCCCGGCCGATCGCGCCGGGGCCCGGTTCCGTGTACCGCCCCCGTTTACCGACTCCGTGTACTGGCTATGTCAGTCCGGTCCCGATGTCAGTCCTGCGGGATTTCGGGCTTGACGGGCGAGTAGAGCCAGTCGGTGAAGAAGGTGCTCAGGTCCTGGCCGGCGATCTGCTGCGCGAGTGAGGTGAACTGGTCGGTCCTGGCGTTGCCGTACTTGTGCCGGGCGTACCAGGACCGCAGCAGGGTGAGGAAGGCGTCGTCGCCCATCCTCTCCCGGAGGAACTGCAGCATCATGCCGCCGCCGTTGTAGACGCGGTCGTTGAACATCGTGTCCCGCTGCGGGTCGGCCGTCAGCACCGACCAGAACGGCCGCCCCTCACGGTCGGGGAACGGGCGGGCGGCGTAGGCGGCGCGGGCCGCGTCGTGGGCGCTCCGGCCTCCGTGGAGCTCGGTGTAGTACCAGGCGGCCCAGGTGGCGAAGCTCTCGTTCAGCCAGACGTCCTTCCACTGCGCCGGCGAGACCGCGTCGCCGTACCACTGGTGCGCCAGCTCGTGCACGATCGTCCCGGTGCTGCGCACCGCCGAGTAGACGGGCTTGCTCTGCGTCTCCAGCGAGAACCCGAGCGGCTGCCCGTCGAACTGGGCGTCGTCTGCGATCGCGCCGGTGCTGGCGAACGGGTAGCGGCCGAAGGTCTTCGACCACAGGTCCGTGACCTCGCTGGTGGTACCGAAGAAGAAGTCCACCGCGTCGGGCTGGTTCGCGAGGAGCACGGGATCGACGGCCGTGTAGTTCGGGACGCCGCCCGGTGTGAGGCCCTGCTTGACGTCCCACTTGCCGATGTCGATCGTGGTGAGGTAGCTCGCCATCGGGCTGTCCTCGTGCCATCGGAAGACCTCGGCGCGGGTCTGCGCGCCACGGCGGCCGAACGACGCGGTGGCGGAGCGGTGGCTCGCGAGGCGGCCGTTGGCGACGGCCGTCAGGCCCTCCGGCACCGTGACGGTGTAGTCGTAGGTCGCCTTGTCGCTCGGGTGGTCGTTCACCGGGAACCACGTGCTGGCGCCGTTCGGCTCGCCGCCGACGAACGCGCCGTCGGGCGTGTGCAGGAACCCGTAGGGGGAGCCGAACACGATGGGCGAGCCGACGATGGTCTGCGGGACGCCGCCGTACTCGACGACCGTCCGGAAGACCGACCCCTTCCGCAGGCCCTCGCGCGGCGTGATGATCAGCTCCTGGCCCTCCCGGGTGTAGCGGGCGGTGCGCTGGTCGACCCGGATCCGCCGCACGTCCATGCCGGACAGGTCCAGGTCGAACCGGGAGAGGTTCTGCGTGGCCCGGGCGGTGATGGTCACGGTGCCGTCGAGCTGGTCGTGGTCGGGGTCGTAGCTCAGGTCCAGCGAGTAGTGCCGGACGTCGTAGCCGCCGTTGCCCTCCAGCGGGAAGTAGGGGTCGCCGACTCCCTGTGCGCCGGGGGCGAAGCGTCCGTGGCCGTCCGCGGAGGCGGCGGGCGCGAACGCGACGACGCTCACGGCGGCGACGGCGATCGGGAGCATCCGGCCGGGTATCGCCCGGGACCGGACGGACCGAGGGTGACGCGCCATCAGAGATCCTCTCTGCGAGTGATCAACTAGCGCGCTCACGATGCGCCGATTATCCGGCGTTGTCGAGGTCCGTTGCCGCATGTGGCCGGGTGGGCAGGGGTGCCGCGCACACCGTAAGGCCCCCGCGGGTGTAGGACGCGGGGGCCTTCGGGGCCTAGGGGGGATCAGACCGGAAGGTGGGGCCGGCGGCGCTGCCGGCCGGGGCGGATCAGTGGAACTGACCCTCCTCCGTGGAGCCCTTCAGCGCCGTGGTGGACGAGTCGGGCGCGATCGCGGTGCTCACCAGGTCGAAGTAGCCGGTGCCGGCCTCGCGCTGGTGCTTGACCGCGGTGAAGCCCTTCTCGGCCGCAGCGAACTCGCGCTCCTGCAGGTCGACGTAGGCGGTCATGCCCTCGCGGGCGTAGCCGTGGGCCAGGTCGAACATGCCGTAGTTGAGCGCGTGGAAGCCGGCCAGGGTGATGAACTGGAACTTGAAGCCCATGTGGCCGAGCTCGCGCTGGAACTTGGCGATGGTCGCGTCGTCCAGGTGCGCCTTCCAGTTGAAGGACGGCGAGCAGTTGTAGGCCAGCATCTGGTCCGGGTACTCGGCCTTGACGGCCTCGGCGAACTTGCGGGCCTGCTCCAGGTCCGGGGTGCCGGTCTCCATCCAGATGAGGTCGGAGTACGGCGCGTAGGCCTTGGCGCGGGCGATGCAGGGCTCGATGCCGTTGCGGACCCGGTAGAAGCCCTCGGCGGTGCGCTCGCCGGTGATGAACTCGCGGTCGCGCTCGTCGACGTCCGTCGTGATCAGGGTCGCGGCCTCGGCGTCGGTCCGCGCGATGATCAGAGATGACACGCCGGAGATGTCCGCGGCGAGACGGGCGGTGTTGAGGGTCTTGATGTGCTGCGAGGTCGGGATGAGGACCTTGCCGCCGAGGTGGCCGCACTTCTTCTCGGAGGCCAGCTGGTCCTCCCAGTGCACGCCCGCGGCGCCCGCGGCGATCATGCCCTTCATCAGCTCGAAGGCGTTCAGCACGCCGCCGAAGCCGGCCTCGGCGTCGGCCACGATCGGGGCGAGGAAGTGGGTGTCGCCCTCGCCCTCGGCCCACTGGACCTGGTCGGCGCGCAGCAGCGCGTTGTTGATCCGGCGGACCACGGCCGGGACCGAGTTCGCCGGGTAGATGCTCTGGTCCGGGTAGGTCTGGCCCGCCAGGTTGGCGTCGGCGGCGACCTGCCAGCCGGACAGGTAGATGGCCTTGAGGCCGGCCTTGACCTGCTGGACGGCCTGCAGCCCGGTCAGCGCGCCGAGGGAGTGGACGTAGTCCTCCTCCTGCAGGAGGTTCCACAGCCGCTCGGCGCCGAGGCGCGCGAGGGTGTGCTCCTCCTGGACCGAACCGCGGATCCTCACGACGTCCTCGGCCGTGTAGGTCCGCTCGACGCCCTTCCAGCGCTCGTCGGTCTCCCACTGTCGCTGCAGCTCCTCGGCTGCGCCCTTGAGGCGACTATCGCTCATCGTCCAACCCTTCCGTGTCGTCCCCTGGGTGCTTGCTACGACTATGCCCAGGTAGCAACCCCAAAATGAACTCGCGAGTAACGAAAGAACTGCGAAATTTCCGCTACGATGAAGCGGTGACGACCTTGCGACCAGAAGAACCCCTCAACTTGACGAGTGACGTAGATCTCGTCACCTTCGGGCAGCGGCTCCGTCATCTGCGCCGCGGCCGCGGCCTGACGCTGTCGGAGCTCGGCGAGCGCGTCGGCCGAGCCCCGTCCCAGCTCTCCCTGCTGGAGAACGGCCGGCGCGAGCCCAAGCTGTCGCTGCTGCAGGCCCTCGCCACCGCGCTGGAGTGCCCGGTGGAGGAGCTGCTGCGGCGCCAGCCGCCGAGCCGCCGCGCGCAGCTGGAGATCCAGTTGGAGGAGGCCCAGCGCGACCCGCTGTACCGGACGCTCGGGCTCTCCTATCTCAAGGTCGGCAAGCGGATGCCGAACGAGGTCATAGAGCACATTCTCGCCCTGTACGGGGAGCTGAAACGCAGCCGCACCAAGCCGACCGCGAGCCCCGAGGAGGCGCGCAAGGCCAACGCCGAGCTGCGCCGCCAGATGCACGAGCGCGGCAACCACTTCGCCGAGATCGAGCGCGTCGCCTCCCAGACCCTCGACTCCGTCGGCTACCGGCGCGGCGCGGTCTCGCAGGGCCTGCTGATGACGCTGGTCGGCCACTTCGGGTTCAGCCTCCAGTACGTCCAGGACCTGCCGCGCTCGGTCCGGTCCGTCACCGACCTCCGCAACCGGCGGATCTACCTGGAGCGCGAGCAGCTCGGCATGCACACGCCGCGGACGATCCTGCTGCAGACGCTCGGGCACATCGCGCTCGACCACGACCAGCCGCGCGACTTCGCCGACTTCCTCCGCCAGCGCGTCGAGGCCAACTACTTCGGCGCGGCGATCCTGATGCCCGAGCGCAGCGTCGTCCCGTTCCTGCAGGAGGCCAAGGCGGCGCGGGAGCTGTCCGTGGAGGATCTTGCGGACGTCTTCTCCGTCTCCTACGAGATGGCCGCGCACCGCTTCACCAACATGGCGACCCACCACCTGGATCTCCAACTGCACTTCACCAAGAACGACGAGAACGGCACCATCTACAAGGCGTACGCCAACGACGGCCTGGCCTTCCCGCAGGACGAGGACGGCGCGATCGAGGGCCAGCGGATGTGCCGGGAGTGGGCCGGGCGGCACGTGTTCGGCGCCGCGGACCGCTTCTCCGTCTACTACCAGTACACCGACACCCCCCAGGGGACGTACTGGTGCCTGTCGCACATCGATCCGAGCCACGAGCGCGACTTCGCGATCACGCTGGGCGTCCGGTTCGAGGACTCGCGCTGGTTCCGCGGCCGGGAGACGACCCGGCGGGTCAAGTCGGCCTGCCCGGACGGCGACTGCTGCCAGCGCCCCCCGAAGGAGCTGTCGGACCGGTGGGAGGGCATGGCCTGGCCGTCTGCGCGCGCGCACTCGCACGTCCTGTCCGTCCTGCCGCCCGGCGCGTTCCCCGGGGTGGACGAGGCCGACGTCTACGCGTTCCTGGACAAGCACGCCGCCGAATGACCGGTGTGTTGCGGCCGCGTCAACTCTTCGGGTCGGTTCGTTCCCTCCCGTCCCGGCAGTGAATGATCTGGGAGGATCTGGCGTTCCCTGTAGGTGAGGGGGCGTCCTGCCGGGACGGCCCAGAGGGGAGGGAGAGCGCGTGCTGCCCGAGGTCGCGTCGTGGTTGGCCCGCCGCACGAGCACGGCGGAGGACTGGCCGCCGCGCCTCCTGCTCGCCGCCAAGGGCGACACCAGGGTCAGCGTCGTGCTGCCGGCGCGGGACGAGGAGGCCACGGTCGGCGCGATCGTCGCGGCGATCCGGACCGACCTCGTCGAGCGGGTCCCGCTGGTGGACGAGATCCTCGTGGTCGACTCGCGCTCGGCCGACCGGACCGCCGCCGTCGCCGCCGCCGCGGGCGCCGAGGTGGTCGCGCAGGACGCCGTCCTGCCCCGGCACGGCCGCATGTCCGGCAAGGGCGAGGCGCTGTGGAAGTCGCTGTACGCGACGTCCGGCGACCTGCTCGTGTTCGTGGACGCCGACCTGCGCGAGTTCACCTCGTCCTACGTCACGGGGCTGCTCGGGCCGCTGCTGACCGACCCGTCCGTCGGCTACGTCAAGGGCTGCTACGACCGTCCGCTGGTGGAGGGCGAGCGCCGCGTCGAGGGCGGCGGCGGCCGGGTCACCGAGCTGGTCGCGCGCCCGCTGATCAACATGCACTGGCCGCTGCTCGCCGGGGTCATGCAGCCGCTCGGCGGGGAGTACGCGGGGCGTCGCGCGCTGCTGGAGCGGCTGCCGTTCGTCACCGGCTACGGCGTGGAGCTCGGCCTGCTGCTGGACGTCTACCAGGACGCCGGGCTCGACGCGATCGCGCAGGTCGACCTCGGTCGCCGGGTGCACGCGCACCAGTCCACCGAGGCGCTCGGCGCGATGGCGGGGCAGATCATGATCACCGCCTGGTCGCGGCTGGAGCGGCACGGCCGGATGGTGCCGCTCGAAGCGCCGTCCACCGCGCTGACCCGGTTCCACCGCGCCGCGGACGGACACGACGCCCGCACCACCGACGTGGCCGTGGGGGAGCGCCCGCCGATGATCGAGGTGCCCGGCTACGCCGCCGCCCGCTCCTTCACCCCCGGCCGCAGGTAGCCGCCTGCGCGCCGATGACCCCGGTCGCGGTCGTCGCCGGGATGTCGGTGTTACCCGCGGTAACTCCGATTGGTGCTACCGTTGGTAACAGCCATATTGGAGAAGGGGTTGAATAATCATGACGAGCGCGGATCAGACGCCGTTCTCGCTGGAGCCCAGCGAGGACGTTCGCGAGGTCAGGGACTGGGTGCACGAGTTCGCCAAGGACGTCATCCGCCCCGCCGCCGAGGAGTGGGACGAGCGCGAGGAGACCCCCTGGCCGCTGATCCAGGAGGCGTCCAAGGTCGGCATCTACTCCCTGGACTTCTTCGCCACCCAGTGGCTGGAGCCGACCGGCCTCGGCATTCCGGTGGCGTTCGAGGAGCTGTTCTGGGGCGACGCGGGCATCGCGCTGTCCATCGTGGGCACCGGCCTCGCCGCCGCGTCCGTCGCCGCCGTGGGCACCCCCGAGCAGGTCGCCGAGTGGGTCCCGCAGATGTTCGGCAGCCCCGACGACATCAAGCTGGGCGCGTTCTGCGCCTCCGAGCCCGACGCCGGCAGCGACGTCGGCTCGATCCGCACCCGCGCCGTCTTCGACGAGGCCAAGGACGAGTGGGTGCTGAACGGCACCAAGACCTGGGCGACCAACGGCGGCATCGCCGACGTCCACGTGATCGTGGCGTCGGTGTACCCCGAACTCGGCAGCCGCGGCCAGGCCAGCTTCATCGTCCCGCCGAACACCCCCGGCCTGAGGCAGGGGCAGAAGTTCAAGAAGCACGGCATCCGCGCCTCCCACACCGCCGAGGTCGTCCTCGACGACGTGCGCGTCCCGTCCCACCTGATCGTCGGCGGCAAGGAGAGGTTCGACGAGCGCATCGCGCGGACCCGCGAGGGCAAGAGCTCCAAGGGCCAGGCCGCGCTGAAGACGTTCGAGACGACCCGCCCGTCCGTCGGCGCCATGGCCCTCGGCGTGGGCCGCGCCGCCTACGACTACGCCCTCCAGTACGCGCAGGAGCGCGAGCAGTTCGGCAGGAAGATCGGCGACTTCCAGGCCATCGCCTTCAAGCTCGCCGACATGAAGACCCGCCTGGACGCCGCGCGCCTCATGGTGTGGCGGGCCGCCTGGATGGCGCGCACCGGCAAGGACTTCGAGAACGCCGAGGGCTCGATGGCCAAGCTCATGGCCAGCGAGATGTCGGTGTACGTCACCGAGGAGGCCATCCAGATCCTCGGCGGCAACGGCTACACCCGCGAGTACCCGGTCGAGCGCATGCACCGCGACTCCAAGATCTTCACGATCTTCGAGGGCACCTCGGAGATCCAGCGCCTCGTCATCGGCCGCACCGTCACCGGACTGCCCATCCGCTGACGCTCCCGCCCGGCACCGCCTCGCCCGGCCACTCGGCCACCGCCCGGCAACCGGGCGGTGGCCGAGTGGCCGACGACGGCCACCGTCCGCCGGGGCCCGGAATCGCCGACGCGGGGCCGGTTCCGGGCCGCGGGACATGGCGCCCATGGAGAACGGGCGCTGTCAAGGGCGAAGACCGCCCGCGGAGGGCATGTCCTAAATGTTGTAACTCGCCATAGTTGTGCCTCTGGTGCGCTGCTTGTCTCTAGATCGGCCGGTTGATCACCCGGCCGATCCCCGAGTGCGGGCCGTCCGCCCGCCTCCAGGAGGCAATGGTGCCCAGGACACGCTGGATGACCGTGACCGCCCTCGCGGCCACGGGGACGCTCCTCACCGCCGGCCTCGCAGTCCCCGGACGGGCCGCGCCCCCGCCGCCGCGCTCTCAGCCACCCGGCGACCATCCCGAACTGCCGGACAAGGATGCCCGTACCGGCCGGCTGGCCCCCACGACGCGCCAGCAGGACGCCGCCCGCGGGGTGGCCGTGCGCTGGAACAGGCTCGGCACGCCCGCGACGGTGACGGACGCGGAACCCCTGGCGGGCGGCCTGCCCGCCGATCCGGAGAAGGCCGCCCGCGCCTACCTCGCCGGTCACCGGGACCTGTTCGGCCTGGACGCCGCGGCCGTCGCCGCCCTGGAGAAGGTCGGGGTCAACCCCATCGGGAAGGGCGCGGCCGTGCTGCTGCGCCAGCGTTTCGGCGACCTGCCCGCCGGCCACGACGGTCTCGTCGCGGTCGGCGTCCGCGAGAACGAGGTCGTCTCGGTCACCTCGACGCTCGCCCGCGACGACGCCGCCCCGGCCCCGGCGACGCTGTCGGAGAAGGAGGCGGTGGCCGCGGCCGGACGGGACGCGGGCATCACCGTCTCGGACCGCACGACCCGCAAGGCGCGGCTCGTGGCGGTCCCCACCGCCGAGGGCGTCCGCAGCGCCTACCAGGTCACGCTGATCGACGCCGCCGGGAGCGAGCCCAAGGCCGTCACCTCCCACGTCGACGCCCGTACCGGGTCGGTCCTCGTGCGGGAGAACCTCGTCGACCACGACAGCGACGACCCGCGCTGGTCGGTGTTCCCGGCGACCCCGTCCGGCGACTACTCGTCCCGCGACACCAGGCGGACGTGGTGCTTCGCGCCCGCGCCGGGCTGCCAGTACGTCGCCGGCGGCGATCCGTCCACCGGACGGCCCTGGGACGTCGACCCGGCGACCGGCGCCCCGACCACGACCAGCCTGGGGAACGCCGCCCGCACCCACGAGAACCGGGCGAGCGGCGACCCCTTCTCGGTCGGCACCCGCAGCGGGGCGCCGAAGCCGGACCGCGTGTACGACTACCCCTGGGCCAACCAGTGGTTCGAGAGCAGGTGCGACCCGGCGACGCTGGACAGCCCGCAGGAGGCGGACGTCGAGGCGGCCATCTCGAACCTGTTCGTCCAGCACAACCGCATGCACGACTGGTCCTACCGGCTCGGCTTCACCGAGTCGGCGTGGAACATGCAGGCCGGCAACGGCGACCGCGGCGGGCTGGGCGGCGACCCCGAGCAGGGGAACGCGCAGGCCGGGGCGAGGATCGCGAGCATCCGCGACAACGCGAACCAGATCACGCCGCCCGACGGCACGCCCGCCGTCAGCAACATGTACCTGTGGCAGCCGATCGCGGGCGCGTTCTACCCGCCCTGCGTCGACGGCGACTTCGACATGAGCGTCATCGGGCACGAGTACTCCCACGCCATCTCCGGCCGCATGATCGGCGGGCCGGACGCCGGGTGGAGCGGGCCGCAGGCCGGTGCCATGAACGAGAGCACCTCCGACCTGTTCGCGATGGAGTACCTCAACGAGCACGGGTTCCGCGCGCCCGGCCGGACGCCGTACGTCACCGGCGCGTACGTCACGGGCGAGCCGCGCTCCGGGATCCGCAACTACGACATGAGCCGGAGCCCGCTCAACTACGGCGACCTCGGCTACGACCTGGTCGGCACCCAGGTCCACGCCGACGGCGAGATCTGGAGCGCCACCCAGTTCGATCTGCGGCAGGCGTTCGTCGGACGGTACGGCGCGGGCAGCGCCTCCCTCCAGCGCAAGTGCGCGGACGGTGCGGTGCCGGTCGACGAGTGCCCCGGCAACCGGCGCTGGGCGCAGCTGTCGTTCGACGCGCTGCTGCTCATGGCCACCGGGGCGGTCAGCTACGTGGACCACCGCAACGCTCTTCTCGCCGCCGACACCATCCGCTTCGGCGGCAAGGACCACGCCATGATGTGGAAGGTCTTCGCCCAGCACGGACTGGGAGAGGACGCGGCCAGCAACGGACCCGGCGACGCCGACCCGCGGCCGAGCTTCGCCTCGCCGATGTCACGCGACGCCGAGGTGACGCTGCAGCCCGCCGGTGACGCGAAGGGCGGCAAGGTCCGGCTCTACGTCGGCGACTACGAGGCGCGGGCCGTCCCGGTCGCCGACACCGACCCGGCCACTCCGCTCGGCGCGACCTTCGCGATCGCGCCCGGCCGCTACTCCTTCGTCGCGGTGGGCGAGGGCCTCGGCCACAGGCGGTTCACCGCCGCGATCGGCTCGTCCCAGCGGACGCTGCCTGTCGCGATGTCCCGCAACGAGGCGGCTGCCGCCAACGGTGCGACGGCCGCGGGTGACGGCGTCTCCCAGCCGGCGCTGCTGGACGAGACCGAGGCGACGAACTGGCAGTCGGTGCAGGCCCCGGTCGCGGGACGCCAGGTGACCGTCGACCTGGCCGGCGACCGCCCGGTCAGGATCGGCCGCGTGCAGGTGAGCGCGATGCTGCGCCCGTCGGTGGCCGGTGATCCGGAGGGCGCGGGCTCGTCGCAGAACCGGTTCACGGCGCTGCGCGCCTTCCGGCTGCTGGCCTGCGACGCCACCAGGGCCGACTGCTCGCAGGACGCGGGGTACCGCACCGTCTACACGAGCCCGGCCGACGCCTTCCCGGCGGACCGGCCGCGGCCGACGGCGCCCGACATCACCCTGCGCTCGTTCGACCTGCGGGGCACCGAGGCGACGCACCTGCGGCTGCAGGTGGTCTCCAGCCAGTGCACCGGCGCGCCGGCGTACGCGGGCGAGCAGGACGCCGACCCCCGCTCCGGCACCGACTGCGGCGGCAACGCCCCGCTGGCGGGCGTCGTCCGCGCGGCCGAACTCCAGGCGTTCGCCCGGTAGGCCCCGCGCGAGCCGGCGCGGCCGGTGGGAAGGAGAGGGCGATCGCAGCGGCTTGTACCGGCTGGCCTGCGCGGAGTTCCGTGCAGGCCAGCCGGTGTTGTCACCCGGTAACACCCTCGGTAGCGTGCTGTCCATGACGACTGCGGCCGGCAAGCCCGGATCGCGGCGCGACCCCGGTCGCCGCCGCGCGCTGCTGGAGGCCGCCGACCAGGTCATCCAGCGGGAGGGGCCGGAGGCGTCGATGGCCGCGATCGCCGCGGAGGCGGGGATCAGCAAGCCGATCCTCTACCGCCACTTCGGCGACAAGAGCGGGCTGTACCAGGCGCTGGCGGAACGGCACACGCGCAAGCTGATCGAGGGCATCCGGGACGAGTTCTCCCGCGACGACCCGATCCGCGACCGCACCCGCTCCACCATCGACACCTACCTGGCGACGATCTCCAAGAACCTCAACCTCTACCGGTTCCTGATGCACCGGGCCAGCGCCGAGGACACCGCCACGCACAGCGCGATGAGCACGATGATCCGCGACGTGAGCCGGGAGCTGGCCGAGGTGATGATCGCCGAGGCCGAGATGGCCGACCGCACCCGAGGCTACGTGTGGGGCCACGCGATCGTCGGCATGGTGCAGACCGCCGGCGACTGGTGGCTCGACCACGCCGATGAGGTGCCGCGCGAGGCCGTCGTGGACGGCCTCGTCGACCTCGTCCTCGGCGGGCTGCCGGCCGCCGCGTCCGGCGCCCGCGATGCCGGGACGCCCGGCGGCCCGGTCATCCGCTGAGGGGACGGCCGGGCCGCGGGGCCGGCGACGCAGGGCGGGTCAGGTGGTCCCGGTGAGATCCAGTTCCTTGACCCGGGCGTCGCCCTCGTCGGCGAAGTAGTCGCCCGTGCGGGTGGCGTCCGCGCCGTCCGCGAGCCCGGCCGTCCTGCAGACCACCGTGCCGATGACCACGACGGCGACGTTGACGGCGAGCGCGAGCACGCCGGCGTAGATCGTCGTCTGCGTGTCGAAGCCGAGATCGCTCAGCGGGTACGCCGAGCCGCCGAAGTGCTCCTTGCCCTTCGCCGGGTTCGGGATCTGGTACAGCATCCACAGGCCCGCGATCATGCCGCCGGCCCAGCCCGCGATGAGCGCGCCGCGGTGGAACCAGCGCGTCATCAGGCCGAGCCCCACCGACGGGAGCGTCTGCAGGATGATGATTCCGCCGATGAGCTGCAGGTCGATGGAGAACTGCGGGTCCAGCGCCAGGATGCACACCACGGCGCCGGCCTTGACGACCAGCGACACCAGCTTGCTGACCGTGGCCTCCTGCTTCGCCGTGGCGTCCCGCTTCAGGTACTCCTTGTAGATGTTGCGGGTGAACAGGTTCGCCGCCGCGATCGACATGATGGCCGCGGGGACGAGCGCGCCGATGCCGATGGCGGCGAACGCGACACCCGCGAACCAGTCGGGGAACACGTGGTCGAACAGCACCGGGACGGCGGTGTTGGTGTCGGGCTTGCCGTCGGTGCTGATCGGCTTCACGCCGGCCGCGATGGCCATGTAGCCGAGCAGCGCGATCAGGCCGAGCACGAAGCTGTAGGCGGGCAGCGCCGCCATGTTCCGCCTGATCACGGTGCGGTTCCGGCTGGCCAGCACGCCGGTGATGCTGTGCGGGTACAGGAACAGCGCCATCGCCGAGCCGAGCGCGAGCATCGCGTAGTTCAGCTGGCCGCTGCCGGCGATCGTGATGCCGTCGCCCGGCGCCGGCGTCGCCTCGAACTTGGCCTTCGCCGAGTCGAAGATGCCGCCCCAGCCGCCGAGCTTGGACGGGATGTACAGCACCGCGACGATGATGACCAGGTAGATCAGCACGTCCTTGACGAACGCGATCAGCGCCGGCGCCCGCAGCCCGGACTGGTAGGTGTAGGCCGCGAGGACGACGAAGGCGATGACGAGGGGCCAGTGGCCGTTCACGCCCATCGTCTTGAGCACGGCCTCGATGCCGACGAGCTGCAGCGCGATGTAGGGCATCGTGGCGACGATGCCGGTGATCGCGACCAGCAGCGCCAGCGTCGGCGAGCCGAACCTGGCCCGGACGAAGTCGGCCGGGGTCACGAAGCCGTGCACGTGCGACACCGACCAGAGCCTGATCAGGAACAGGAACACCAGCGGGTACACGATGATCGTGTACGGGACGGCGAAGAAGCCCGCCGCGCCCGCGCCGAACACCAGCGCCGGGACGGCCACGAAGGTGTAGGCGGTGTAGAGGTCGCCGCCGATCAGGAACCAGGTGACCCAGCTGCCGAAGCTGCGGCCGCCGAGGCCCCACTCGTCCAGGCTGTGCATGGTGTCGGGGCGCCGCCACCGGGCGGCGACGAAGCCCATCCCGCTGACCAGCAGGAAGAGCAGCGTGAAGATGACGATCTCGGTGAGGTGGTCGCTCGCCACGGCTCAGCTCCGCTTCTTCGTCAGCTGGTGGACGATGACCGTGCAGGCCACGCCGAGCGGGATGAAGGCGAGCTGGATCCAGTAGAAGGCGGGGAAGCCGGCCAGCCGGGGGCCGTCGCTGTTGAACAGGAACGTCAGCAGCGGGATCACGATGGGGACGAGCAGCAGCCAGTTCCAGGCGCTGCGGTCGGAGCGGGTGGCGGGTGGCGGTTCCGTCGACGCCGGTTCCCGCGGAGTGTCGGGAGTCAAAGGGAGTCCTCCTCGTCGTGCGTCGCGCGCACGGCCCGCCCGGATCTCGCGACGGTGCCGTGCCCGGTGGTGCGGCCGGGCGAGAGTACCCGTCCGAAAATCACGACGTGATATCGGTCACAGCACGACTGGGTGGATCGTTCCATCCGGGAAGGGAGAGTCAGGCTCGGTTCGACCGGATGTCAATGAGCGGTCAGAGAGGTCGGCCGGCACCGGCCGATTCGTGCCGGCGCAGACGAGCGCGAGAAGGCCGGCCCCGCGCAGTTCGGACCCGGTGTTCTTCCTGGTCATGAGGCTGCCGCCGGTCCGGTGACGCGGGCGGGCCCCCGAGGTCGCTTCCGTGGTAATCTCGCCGAATGCGAACCGCAACCTACCGGTGGTGGTGGCGCCGCTGAGGCGGCGCCGGTTCGTGCATGCTCAGACCAGGCGACCGCCCTCACCGGCGGTCGCTTTCTCGTGTGCGCCGTCCGGTGGGGGCCCGATAGAGGGGCCACCGCGGTGGAGACCGTCCCACAGCAGCCGCTGACCAGTGAGTTCGTCACGGCCGGAGGCGTACGGGTGACCCGTACCGCCGTCCCGGTCGACTCCGAGCGCAAGTCCGATGTGCTGAACGCCCTCGTCGCCGCCGTGGGGGAGCGGCGCGGCGGCGTGCTCAGCTCCGGCATGGAGTATCCGGGCCGCTACAGCCGCTGGCACATGGCCTACGTCGATCCCTGCCTGGAGATCGTCGCGCGCGGGCGGGCGGTCGCGGTGCGCGCCCTCAACGACCGCGGCCGGGTCGTCCTGCCCGCCGTCGCCGCCGTGCTCCGCGACACCGGCGAGGTCCGCGCCGACGAGGCGGCCCTGTTCGAGGTGTTCGTCCCGCCCGGGGAGGAGTTCTTCCCCGAGGAGGAGCGCAGCCGCCAGCCGACCGTCTTCACCGCCCTGCGCGCCGTCGTCGCCCTGTTCGGCTGCGACGACCCGCACCTCGGCCTGTACGGGGCGTTCGGCTACGACCTGTCGCTGCAGTTCGAGCCGCTGCGCACCCGGCTGGAGCGCCCGGACGACCAGCGCGACCTCGTCCTGCACCTGGCCGACGAGATGGTCGTCGTGGACCGCAAGCGCGAGACCTCGCACCGGATCTCCTACGACTTCGAGGTCGGCGGGCCGAGCGGGGCTCGTCCTCTGGCCGGTGGCGGGCGGGGACTGGAGGACGGTGCGAGGAGCACCGCCGGGCTGCCGCGCGCCACCGAGCCGACGCCGGCGCCGGCGCGGGCGGCCGAACTCCCGGCGCAGCCCGTCCCCGGCGTGTACGCGCGGATGGTGCGGGAGGCCAAGGAGAAGTTCGTCCGCGGCGACCTGTTCGAGGTCACGCCGGGCCACGCGATGTACGGGCGCTGCGACTCGCCCGCCGCGTTCTTCGAGCGGCTCCGGGAGACCAACCCGGCCCCGTACGAGTTCATGTTCAACCTGGGCGACGGCGAGTACCTGGTCGGCGCGTCGCCGGAGATGTTCGTCCGGGTCTCCGGCGACCGCGTCGAGACGTGCCCGATCGCCGGGACGATCAAGCGCGGCGCCGACGCGCTGCAGGACGCCGAGCAGATCCGCACGATCCTTTCGTCCGCCAAGGACGAGTCCGAGCTGACGATGTGCACGGACGTCGACCGCAACGACAAGTCGCGGATCTGCGTGCCCGGCAGCGTGCGCGTCCTCGGCCGCCGGCAGATCGAGATGTACTCCCGGCTGATCCACACCGTCGACCACATCGAGGGCCGGCTGCGGCCGGGCTTCGACGCGCTCGACGCGTTCCTCACCCACATGTGGGCGGTCACCGTCACCGGCGCGCCGAAGACGTGGGCGATGCAGTTCATCGAGGACCACGAGGACTCGCCGCGCCGCTGGTACGGCGGCGCCGTCGGCTGCGTCGGGTTCGACGGGTCGATGAACACCGGCCTGACGCTGCGGACGGCGCAGATCCGCGACGGCGTCGCGACCGTCCGGGCCGGGGCGACGCTGCTCTACGACTCCGATCCGGCCGAGGAGGAGCGCGAGACGCACCTCAAGGCCAGCGCGCTGCTGGGCGCGCTCGCCGCGTCCGAGCAGGGCGCCGGGGCGGCCGCGTCCGAGGAGGCGCCGCTTCCCCCGCTGCCGGGGGACGGCCTGAAGGTGCTGCTCGTCGACCACGAGGACTCGTTCGTCAACACGCTCGCCGACTACTTCCGCCAGAACGGCGCCGGCGTGGTCACGCTGCGGCACGGCTTCCCGGTGCGGATGCTGGACGAGCATGCCCCCGACCTGGTGGTGCTGTCGCCCGGCCCCGGGCGTCCGGAGGACTTCGCCACCCGCGGGCTGCTGGACGCCCTCGCCGAGCGCGACCTGCCCGTCTTCGGCGTCTGCCTCGGCCTCCAGGCGATGGTGGAGCACGCGGGCGGCGAGCTGGCGCTGCTGCCCGAGCCGTCCCACGGCAAGCCCGGCCAGGTCAAGGTGACCGGCGGCGGGCTGTTCGAGGGGCTTCCGGACGAGTTCACCGCCGCCCGCTACCACTCGCTGCACGCGACGCCGGACCGGGTGAAGGGGTACCAGGTGACGGCCCTGACCGGGGACGTGGTGATGGCGATCGAGGATCCGGAGCGGCGGCGCTGGGCCGTGCAGTTCCACCCGGAGTCGATCCTCACCGCGGCGGGCGGCGCCGGGCACCGGATCGTCGCCAACGTGCTCCGGCTGAGCCGTTCGCGCGGTTGAACCGTTCCAGAAGCCGAGTCCTCCTAGTTCCCGAGCACGAGGGACGGGCGCGCGGAACCGGCCCTGAGACCGATGCGGCGGCCGGGGACGCGGCGGAGGATGTGGACACGGCCCCACGGCGCCGTACGCCCGCGGCGCGGTGACCGCCGTTATCCCGGACGGGGGAGGGGCCGTCCCCCTTCCCCGTCCATAACGAATAATTCGGTCATCCGATACGGAGTTGCGGTTTCTTGGCGTCCTCCTGGGGGACGCCGGGGGTCATGATGACTATCCTCTGGCTCATCGCCGTGATCCTGGTGATCGCCGGTATCTACGTGATCCTCGCCCGTCGCGATCTCCTCTGGGGCATCGTCCTGATCGTCGTCGGCCTGCTCGTCGGCCCCGGCGGCGTGAGCATCTTCACTTGACCCGTCCGACCGCGCGGCCGGGGACGTGAAACCTGACGTGAACTGTCAGGTTTCGGTGCCACCATCGTCCCCATGAGCCGTGCACTGACAGGAAAGACAGCACTGGTCGCCGGTGGCGCACGCGGCGCCGGCCGCGGCATCGCCGCCGAGCTCGGCGCCGCAGGGGCGACCGTGTACGTGACGGGACGGTCCACCCGGTCGCAGCGATCGGAGATGGACCGTCCCGAGACCATCCAGGACACCGCGGACCTGGTGACGGCCGCGGGCGGCGAGGGCATCGCCGTCCAGGTCGACCACCTCGACCCCGGCCAGGTCGCCGCGCTCGTCCGCCGCATCGACGGCGAGCGCGGCCGGCTGGACGTCCTCGTCAACGACATCTGGGGATCGGACCGCCTCTTCGAGTTCGGGAAGCGCCTGTGGGAGCAGTCGCTCGAGGACGGGCTGCGCATGTTCCGGCTGGCGCTCGACACCCACGCCATCACCAGCCACCACGCCCTGCCGCTGCTGATCCGCGAGCCGGGCGGGCTCGTCGTCGAGATGACCGACGGGACCGCCGAGTACAACGCGAAGTACCGCGGTGAGTGCGGCTACTTCTACGACATCGTGAAGACCGCCGTGATCCGGATGGCGCTCGCCCAGTCCGAGGAGATCGCGCCCTTCGGGGGCACCGCCGTCGCGCTGACGCCGGGATGGCTGCGCTCGGAGGCGATGCTCGAACACTTCGGCGTCACCGAGGCCACCTGGCGGGAGGGGGCCGCGAAGGACCCGCACTTCGCCATGGCCGAGTCGCCCGCCTTCACCGGCCGCGCCGTCGCGGCGCTCGCCGCCGACCCCGAGCGGGCCCGCTGGAACGGGCAGGCCCTCTCCAGCGGCGGGCTGGCCCAGGTCTACGGCTTCACCGACACCGACGGCAGCCGCCCCGACATGTGGCGCTACCTCGACGAGGTGGTGCACGCGGGCCGCCCGGCCGACGTCACCGGCTACCGGTAGCCGGACCGGGGGCGGCGGGCGGGCCGTACAGCTCGGCCAGGCGGGCGGCGTTCTCCGCCATCCGCGCCCGCAGCTCCGGCGGCGCGAGGACCTCGGCCTCCGCGCCGAGCCGCATCAGCTCCGACGCCGCGACGGCCATCGACTCGACCGGCAGCGTGGTCACCACGCGGCCGCCCTCGTCGGGATCTCCCGCGTCCTGCTCCGCGCGGCGGGCCGCGTGCGGCTCGACCGCGTACCGCAGCATCCGCACCCCGGCGGGGGAGAGCCGCACGGTGACCTCCTCGCGCAGCATCGAGCGCACGAACGCCGCCGCCTCCTCGCGCCAGTGCGCGGCGAGATCGAACCCCTCGTCCCGGTCGAAGACGGCCCCGGTCGCGCCGACCTCTCCGACGCGGTCGACGCGATAGGTGCGGAAGCCGCCGCCGACGCGCGCGACCAGGTACCAGGTGCCGTTCTTCAGGACGAGCGCGTACGGCTCGGCCGTCCGGGCCACCTCGGTGTCCCCGCGGCGGTAGCGCAGCTCGACGGTCTCGTCCTGCCAGACCGCGCGGGCGAGGTCGCGCAGCAGCGGCGGCGGCCCGCTCCGGCCGAACCAGCCCGGCGCGTCCAGCAGGAACCGCTGGCTCGCCCGAGCGGGCGCGTCCCGCAGCGCGGCGGGCAGCGCCGCGAGGAGCTTCAGCTCGGCGGCGGCCAGGGCGCCGGCGCGTCCCATGTCACCGGCCGGACCGGGCAGGCCGGACAGGAACAGCGCCTCGGCCTCCTCGCGGGTGAGCCCGGTCAACCGCGTCCGGTACCCCCCGACGAGCCGGTACCCGCCGCCGCGTCCCTGGTCGGCGTAGACCGGGACGCCGGCCGCCGACAGCGCCTCCATGTCCCGGTACACGGTGCGCTCGGAGACCTCCAGCTCGCGGGCCAGCTCGCCCGCCGTCATCGTCTCCCGCGCCTGCAGGAGCAGCACCATGGAGATCAGCCGGGCCGCACGCACGGACACCATCCTGCCGCAGCTTTCCCGATGCCTCCGCGGCGGGCCCCCGTCCCCGCCCGCCTTCCGAGCCCGGCCCAGGGGACCCGTGTCGCGCCGCCGGCGTCGAGTCGCGCGGCCTGCGGGCGGCCTCGGCGGCGGCTGTCGGCGGCCGCCACTAAGGTTGCGGGGGCGGGTCAGGCGAGATGAAGGGGGAGGCCGATGGCGGACGAACAGGCCATGGAGATCGAGTTCCGCAGCGACGTGGTGGTGGAGCTGATCAAATCCGCCGCGTCGGACGCCGACGTGCTCTGGGCGGCGCGCGTGTCGACCAAGGGGGAGAACTCGCTGGCGGAGGTGGAGGCCGACCCGGAACGCTCCAAGGGCCTCATCAACTTCCTGATGCGGGACAGGCACGGCACCCCGTTCGAGCACTCCTCGATGACCTTCTACGTCAAGGCGCCGATCTTCGTGTTCCGCGAGCAGATGCGGCACCGGACGTTCTCCTTCAACGAGGAGAGCGGCCGCTACCGCAGGCTGGAACCGGTCTTCTACGTGCCCGGACCGGACCGGAAACTGGTCCAGGAGGGCAAGCCGGGCAAGTACGTGTTCGTCGACGGAACCCCCGAGCAGCACAAGACCGTCACTGAGGTCACGAAGGAGAGCTACCGGCAGGCTTACCGCGCCTACACGGAGATGCTGGACGCGGGCGTCGCGCGCGAGGTGGCGAGGAGCGTCCTTCCGGTCGGGCTCTACTCCTCGATGTACGTGACCTGCAACGCGCGCGCCTTGATGAACTTCCTCTCCCTGCGCGTCAAGCGGGAGGACGCCACCTTCCCCTCGTTCCCGCAGCGCGAGATCGAGATGGTCGCCGAGTTGATGGAGGAGGAGTGGGCGAAGCTCATGCCGCTGACCCACGCCGCCTTCGAGGCCAACGGCCGCGTCTGCCCGTAGGGGCGGTACGCACGCGACCTTCGGCCGCGCCGGCGGGCGGGCCCGCGGCTCCGGCTTGGGTCTAGGCGTACGGTGTATGCCTGCGGAATCATCGGGCGTTATGTCTGACATTGTGATTCCGGTGGGCGCGCGAGAGCTGCCCGGGTACCTCGCCGCCCCCGAGGGCGAGGGGCCCTGGCCGGGCGTCGTCATCGTCTTCGAGGCGATGGGCGCGAACGCGGACATGCGCGCCCAGGCCGACCGGTTCGCCGCGCGGGGATACCTCGCCGTCCTGCCGGACCTTTACGACGGGGCGCCCTGGGTGCGGTGCGTCACCAAGGCGATGCGCGACATGCGCGCCCAGCGCGGCCCCACCTACGACCACATCGAGGCGGCCCGCGCCTGGCTCGCGGGACGCGACGACTGCTCCGGCGACGTGGGCGTGTGCGGCTTCTGCATGGGCGGCGGGTTCGCGCTGGTCGCGGCGGCCAAGTACGACTTCAAGGCCGCCGCCGCCAACTACGGCATCCTGCCGCGCCGCCCGGCGGAGTCGCTGCGCGGCGCGTGCCCGATCGTCGGCAGCTACGGCGGCGCCGATCACACGCTCCGCGGCGCCGCGGCCAAGCTGGAACGGGCCCTCACGACCGCCGGCGTCCCCCACGACGTGAAGGAGTACCCGGCGACCGGTCACAGCTTCCTCACGGAGTTCACCCCGCCGCCCCCGCTCGGCCCGGTCGCCAAGATCGTCTTCGGCCTCGGCCGGGGCCGGGAGAACTCCGCCGACGCCTGGGACCGCCTCTTCGCCTTCTTCGGCGAATACCTCTCCAAAAAATCTACAACGTAAAGGCAGTCGCCTGCGGCCGATCAGGAGCGCAGGACGGCCTGGGTCTGGGTCACCTGGGCGACCCGGCGGCCGGCGGCGTCGTAGAGGTCGGTCTGGACGACGATGGACGTGCGGCCGGTGTGCAGCGGGTGCGCGACTCCCTTGACGCATCCGTCCCTGACCCCGCGGAAGAAGTTGGTCTTCGACTCCAGCGTCGTCGTGGACGTGTCCGGCGGAAGGTTGAGGAAGGCGCAGGCGGCGCCGAGGGTGTCGGCGAGCGCCATGACGGCGCCGCCGTGCAGGAGGCCGCCGGCGGTGCAGCGGTCCGGGGCCCAGCCCAGCCGGCCGGTCACCTCGTCCGGCGCGGCGGTGTCGATCCGCACGCCGAGCGCGCGGGCGAACGGCATGGCGTCGGTCAGCTGGTCGGGGGTGAGCCCGGTGGTCATGGAGCCTCCTCGGCGAACGTCTCGGGCCCACCCTGGCGGCCGGGCCCTCACGGCGTCCATTACCCCGGACGTAATCGCCGGAGTGATCGCGGAGCCGGTAGCGTCCAGCACGTGACCACGGCGTTGAGTGATGTGCGACCCATCGGGGACGAGCTGCGGGCCTGGCGGCAGCGGCGGCGGCTGAGCCAGCTGGAGCTGGCGTCGGAGGCGGACGTGTCGACCCGGCATCTGAGCTTCGTGGAGACGGGGCGGTCGGCGCCGAGCCGGGAGATGGTGCTGCGGCTCGCCGAGCACCTGGAGGTGCCGCTGCGCGACCGCAACCTGCTGCTGGTGTCGGCCGGGTACGCGCCGGTGTTCGACGAGACGTCGATCGAGGAGCCGAAGATGGACGCGGTCCGGGCGGCGCTGAAGCAGGTGCTGGCCGGGCACGAGCCGTACCCCGCCGTGGTCGTCGACCGGTTCTGGAACCTCATCGACGCCAACGGCGCCGCCGCGTTCTTCATGGAGGGCGCGCCGCCGGAGCTGCTGGAGCCGCCGCTGAACGTGCTGCGGCTCAGCATGCATCCCGACGGGATGGCGAAGAACATCCTGAACCTGGCCGAGTGGTGCGCCCACATGGTCGACCGGTTGCGGCGGCATGTGGCGCTGA
This sequence comes from Actinomadura chokoriensis, assembly GCF_041463665.1. Classification (GTDB taxonomy): domain Bacteria; phylum Actinomycetota; class Actinomycetes; order Streptosporangiales; family Streptosporangiaceae; genus Spirillospora; species Spirillospora chokoriensis_A. The sequence goes on along the minus strand of NZ_JAXCEJ010000023.1, from coordinate 45,461 downwards.
CGGCGGACGCGTCGCTCACCCAGCTCTACCAGGAGATGCGGAGCTACGCCCGGGACGTCGGCGAGGCGAGCGCCCCGCCCTCCGGGCACGACGTCTTCATCCCGCTGCGGATGCGGGTGGACGGCCGGGAGCTCTCGTTCTTCAGCACGATCGCGACGTTCGGCACGCCGGTCGACATCACGGTCGCGGAGCTCGCGATCGAGTCGTTCTATCCGGCGGACGCGACGACGACGGCGTTCCTGCGGGAGCGGGCCGGCTGGTGACCGGGTCGTCGGCCGTGAGCAGGTCGTGGTGGACGCGCTGCAGCGGCACGCCGAGCCGCTGCAGCGCGGTGACCGTTCCCCGGACCAGCGGGGCGGGCCCGGCGACGTAGGCGGCGAGGCCGCCGGCGTCGTCCAGGAGGCCGGGCAGGACGTCGGGCACGCGACCGCTCAGCGCGCCGGCCCCCGGTGATCGGGACAGGACGGGGAGAACCCGCAGCCGCGGGCAGGCCGCCTCCAGCAGCCGCAGGTCGGGCAGGTCGTAGAGGCCGTCCGGGGTGCGGGCCGCGACCAGGAGGCGGACGGCGCGGCCGGACCCGGCGGCCTCCTCGGCCAGGGCCTTCATGGGGGCGAGCCCGGTGCCGCCGCCGACCAGGAGCAGCTCGCGGTCCGCGTCCGGGTCGAGGGTCATCGCGCCCTCCGCCGGGCCGAGCAGCACGCTGTCGCCGGGGGAGGTGCAGCGGACCAGCGCCCCGCTCACCCAGCCGCCGGGACGGGCCCGGACGTGCAGCCGCAGCGTCCCGTCCGGCCGGGGCGCGTTCGCGATCGAGTAGCGGCGCCACACCCGGGGCCAGCGGGCGGTCTGCACGCCGACGTGCTGCCCGGGGGCGAAGGGGAGCGGCCGCTCGGGGCGCAGGGTGACCACCGCGAGGTCGGGGGCGCGGCGGTCGTGCCCGGTGACCTCGGCGGCCCACCACGGCGGGGCCTGCGCGGCGTCCCGCTCGGCGGCGCCGATCATGGTGTCGGCGGCGTGCCGGTAGGCGGCGGCCCAGGCGTCCTCGGCCTCGTCCGTCCACACGTCGGCGGCGAAGACGCGCAGCGTGGCGGTGAGCGCGGCGCCGACGGCGGCGTAGTGCTCGCGCAGCACGCCGTACCTGCGGTGGCCGCGGCCGAGCCCGCCGAGGTGGTCGGCGAGTTCGCCGGGGTCGTCCTGGCTCCACACGATCCGCAGGAGCGCGTGGAAGAACCGGTCGCGCTGGTGGCCCATCGCGGGCGGGAAGAGGGCGCGCAGCTGCGGCTCGGCCGCGAAGAGGCGGCCGTAGAAAAAGCTCGTGGCACGCGCCGGGTCGGCTTCGAGCCGGGCGAAGCACAGCTTGACGGTACGGGGTTCCGGTGGCATGTCCGAGCTCGCTTCCGGCCCACTCCCCTGGGCCTTCCGGGGCCCGGCACCGGCGGTCGCGGCGGACCGGCGCCCGGCTTTATGAGATTCTCTCGCCGGATCCGGCGGCTCCTCAAGCGGGCCTCCGCGGGCGGGCTGCGATCGATGCGCTGCGTGACCGGACGGGGATTCCGCGTTACCGGACGACCCCCGGAAAGGGCACGCATACTGATCGGTATCGATGGGCGGGCGAACGGCGGCTGAAGAGCGGGTCGGGCATGGGGGAGGAAAGCACTCCCCGGTGGAAGATTCCGGATTTCTTCGCCGCGGCCCGGCCCCGGTCCGCCCGCACCCGGTCGTCGTAGTGGGTCGTCGCGGCGGGTCGTCGCGGTGGCGATCTGGCCGCTTCGGCCTGCGCGGACCCGCCACGTGGGGCAAGCTGGCCGGGAGAAAGGCCGAGGGCGGGGCGGCTCAGGGGGTGGGCGGGGCGCCATGAGGCGCGGCCGAACCGGCAGATCGTCCATAGAGGGTGCCGTCCTGTGGCCAGTGCTCAGCAGAGGGGGAGACAGGCAAATGTCCGAGGCCGTCCGCGGGGCTCCCGGCCCCGCCGCCGAGGCCGGCGCGCCGCCGCTCATCGGCATCACCACCTACCAGGAGCCGGCCCGCTGGGGGGTGTGGGTGCGCGAGGCCGCGCTCCTGCCCGCGCCCTACGCGCGCTCGGTCGAGCGGGCCGGCGGAACCCCGGTGCTGCTGCCCCCGACGGCGAGCCTGCGCGGGGTGGACGCCCTGGTCGCGCGGCTCGACGGCATCGTGCTGGCCGGCGGCGGCGACGTCGACCCCAGCCTGTACGGCGCGTCCCGGCACCGGCAGACCGGGCCGCCGCAGCCCCAGCGCGACCGGTTCGAGCTGGCGCTCGTCCGCGCGATCGTGGCCGCGGACCTGCCGTTCCTGGCGATCTGCCGGGGCATGCAGGTGCTGAACGTCGCCCGCGGCGGCGCCCTCATCCAGCACCTGCCGGAGGCCGTCGGGCACGAGGACCACGCCCCGGAGACCGGCATCGTCGGCTCGCACCCGGTGCAGATCAGCGCGACCAGCCTGGTCGGCAAGATCCTGGGCGACGCGGCCGACGTCCCCACCTACCACCATCAGGCGGTCGGACGGCTCGGCAAGGGCCTGACGGCCGTGGCCTGGGCGCGGGACCAGGTCGTGGAGGCCGTCGAGCTGCAGGGCCACCGCTTCGGCCTCGCCGTGCAGTGGCACCCCGAGGAGGGCGACGACAAGCGCCTGTTCGAGGCGCTCGTCGCGGAGGCCGCCGGCCGCTGACCCGGGATTGACGCTCCGGTTCCGGGGAAGGCGACCCCGGAGAAACCGCCACAAGCCCGGAGGTCGCCGCATGCCCGTCCACCCGCAGACCGTGAGCTTCCTGGAGCTGCTCGCCTCCTGGACGGCCCCGCAGCCGGGCGCGGACGGGGCGGCCGAGCCCACGATCGAGGAGATGCGGGCGCGGATCGGCGCGGCCTTCCCGGTCGTGCGGCGGGAGCTCCCGCGGGTGTGCGACATCACGGTGCGGGGCCCTGGTGGGCCGGTGCCGGTGCGGCTGTACCGCCCGGCGCCGCCCGAGCGGGGCCCGCTCCCCGCGGTCGTCTACCTGCACGGCGGCGGCTGGGTGCTCGGCGGTGTCGACAACGTGGACGCCGCGTGCCGCGACCTCGCGGCCGCCGCCGGGTGCGTCGTCCTCAACGTCGGGTACCGGCTGGCCCCGGAGCATCCGTTCCCCGCGGCCGTGGACGACGCGTGGGCCGTCGTCGCGTCCGCGGTGCGCGAGCCCGGCCGCTACGGCGTCGTCCCCGGCGCGGTGGCGGTGGCCGGTGACAGCGCCGGCGGGAACCTCGCCGCCGCCGTCGCGCTGCTGGCCCGGGACCGCGGGCTCCCCCTCGTCCACCAGCTGCTCGTCTACCCGGTGACCGACACGGCGATGGACACCCCGAGCTGGCGCGAGTACGGCACCGGGTACGGGCTCGACGCGGGCTCGCTCGCCCGCTTCATGGACCTGTACCGGGACGGCGCCGACCCGTCCGACTTCCGGCTGGCCCCGCTGCGCGCCCCCGACCTCGCGGGCGCCGCGCCCGCCACCGTCATCACCGCCGAGTGCGACATCCTGCGCGACGAGGCCGAGGCGTACGCGCACCGCCTCGCCGCGGCGGGGGTGCCGGTCGAGCTGCGCCGCTACGACGGCGTCGTGCACTCCTTCTTCCTGCTGCCCGAGATCTTCGACGCCGGTGCCGAGGCGATGGACTTCGCTGTGCGACGATTGCGCGCGGCATTCGGAGATCGCGAGCGGGAGGGCGAGGCGGTATGCGGTACGACGCGTACGAGAGGCTGAGGATCGACTGGGCGGCGGACGGGGTGCTGCGGGTCACGATCAGCACGCCGGGCAAGCTCAACGCGGTCGACGCGGTCGGGCACGGGGAGCTGGCGCGGATCTGGCGGGACGCCGACGCCGACGACGAGGTGCGCGCGATCGTCGTGCGCGGCGAGGGGACGGCCTTCTCCGCGGGCGGCGACATGGCCATGATCGAGGACATGATGGCCGACCACGCCGCCCGCCGCCGGATCATGCGCGAGGCCCGCGACATCGTGATGAACGTGCTGAACTGCTCGAAGCCGGTGGTCAGCGCCGTGCAGGGCCCGGCGGTGGGCGCGGGGCTCGCGGTGGCGCTGCTGGCCGACATCTCGGTGGCCGGCCGCACCGCGAAGATCATCGACGGTCATGTGCGGCTCGGCGTGGCGGCCGGCGACCACTCGGCGATCGTCTGGCCGCTGCTGTGCGGGATGGCCAAGGCGAAGTACTACCTGCTGCTCAACGACGTCCTGACCGGCGAGGAGGCCGAGCGAATCGGCCTGGTCTCGCTCTGCGTGGACGACGGCGAGGTGCACGAGCGCGCGCTGGAGATCGCCGGCCGGCTCGCCGCCGGGCCCGCCGAGGCGGTGTCGTTCACCAAGCACGCGCTGAACAACTGGCTGCGCCTCGCGGGCCCGACGTTCGACGCGTCGCTGGCCATGGAGTTCTTCGGGTTCACCGGCCCGGACGTGCGGGAGGGCGTCGCGGCGATCCGGGAGAAGCGCCCGCCCAAGTTCGGGTGATCCGGTTCGAGTGATCCGGTGCAGGTGAGCCGCGTCAGGTAAGCCGCGTCAGGTGGGCGGGGTCAGGTGGGCGGGTCAGGTGGGCGGGGTCAGCTGAAGCGCTTGGCCAGGGCGTCCAGGCCGGTCGCGTAGATGCCCTGCGCGAGGGTCTTGGTCATCGCCTCCTCGTCGGCGGCGTCGGCGGAGAATTCGCCCCACCACTCGACGAACGCCTGGCCGGTCGCGGTGACGGGCGAGACGCGCAGGTGGCCGCGGGCGCCGCGCACCGGCAGCGGGCACTCCAGGATGTCGTACCAGTAGCCGCGGCCGGCCTCGTCCAGCCCGGCGAGGCGCTCGCGGAACACCGAGTCGCCGGGGTCGATCAGCCGGCGCACGCAGCCGACGCGGTCGCCGGGGCCGCCGTCCTCGATCACGCCGGTCTGCACGCCCGGCATCCACTCGGCGAGGTTGCCGAAATCCCGCACGTAGGACCACACCTCGTCGGCGGTGGAGGTGAGCACGGCGCTGGCGTACGAGCGGGGCATGGGCACTCCTCGCGATGGGGGGACCCTCATGCTGGCCCGCCGGATGTGATCCGGGCAACAGGCCGACCGCCCCGAACGCGATCGGGGCGGCCCGCCGGCCGCCGGGGGAGTGCGTCCCGGCGACCGTGTCGCGGTGCCGACCGGGACCGTGTGGCCGTGCCCGGGACCGGCGGCTAGTACGACTTGGGCAGGCCCAGTTCGTGCTGCGCGATGTGGGCGAGGACGAGTTCCTCCGCGATCGGAATGTTCTTGGCGATGCGGGCATCGCGGAACATCCGGGCGATCGGGTACTCCATCGAGTACGCCATGCCGCCGTAGGTCTGGAACGTGCGGTCGGCCGCCTGCCAGGCCGCGTCCGCCGCGGTGAGCTTGGCGATGTTGGCCTCCGAGCCGCACGGGCGGCCCCGGTCCCACAGCCAGGCGGCCTTGTAGGTCATCAGCCGCGCCAGCTCCAGCTGCGCCTTGGCCTTGGCCAGCGGGAACGCGATGGCCTGGTTCGCCCCGATCGGCTTGCCGAACGGCGCCCGGTCCGTGGCGTACTCGCAGGCGAGCTTCAGCACCAGCCCGCCCGAGCCGACGCCGCCGGCCGCGGCCAGGATGCGCTCGGGGTTGAGGATGTCCCACAGGACGAGGAACCCCTGGTCGACCTCGCCGAGCACGCGGCTCACCGGCACGCGCACCTCGTCCAGGAACACCATGCTGGACGCGACGGTGTTGGTGCCGAGCTTGGGGATCGGCCGGTAGGTCAGCGTCCCGTCGGCGACGGCCTGCGCGACGTCCACCAGCAGGACGGTGAACCCGGACGTGCGGGGCCGCGCCTCGGCCGCCGGGATCGTCCGGGTGACGAGGACGAGGTGGTCGGCCCGCTCGACGCCGGAGATCCAGATCTTCTGGCCGCTGACCACGAAGTGGTCGCCGTCGCGCCGCGCCTGGGTGGAGATGTTGACGGCGTTGCTGCCCGCGTCCGGCTCGGTGATCGCGAAGCAGGTCTCGATCTCCCCGGCGGCGATCTTCGGGAGGAACTCGCGCTTTTGCTCCTCCGTCCCGTGCTGGTTGATGGTGAGCCCGCCGAACGCGGGCGTGAGCAGGTACATGAACGAGGCGGCGCCGCCCGCGCCGCCCTCGGCCAGCGCCTCCAGGGCGACCGCGAGCTCCAGCAGTCCCTGGCCTCCGCCGCCGTACTCCTCCGGGATGGCCAGGGCGTGCCAGCCGCCCTGGACCAGCTCCCGCCAGACCTCCTCCGGCCAGCGCTTCTCCGCGTCGCACCGGCCCCAGTAGTCCTGGTCGTACTTCCCGGCGATCGCCAGCACGCCCTCGCGCACCGCGGCCGCGCTCTCCGGCAGGTCGAAGTCCACCGCGCCTCCCTCAATTCGCGTCCGCACAACGGTAGCCGATTTGAGTAAGTGGTCACTGACGCGGGGTGCGGCCATTGAAGACCGCCTCGCCGGGTAGGCGACCGGACGGGGACCCGAACGGGGAGGGGGACGCCATGCGGCCGCGCGACAGGTGGATGCTGGCCGGCGGACGATGGAGCCAGGGTACCGGGGAGGACGCGTTCACGATCACCGACCCGGCGACCGGCGAGCCGCTGGGGGTGGTGGCCGTGTCCACGCCGGCGGACGTCGGCGCCGCCATGGCGGCGGCCCGCGACGCCGCACCCCGCTGGGCCGCCACGGCGCCCGCGGGCCGGGGCGCGGCCCTGCACGCCGCGGCGCACGCGGTCGAGGAGCGCATGGACGAGCTGGCGGCGCTGGTGACCGCCGAGATGGGCAAGCCGTCCGGGGACGCGCTCGGCGGTGTCGAGGCCGGGATCGCGACGCTGCGCCGCCACGCCGAACTGGGGCCGCTGCACGGCGGGCGCGGCCTGCGGGGCGGCCGGGACGCCACCGACTTTTCGGTCCGCGAGCCGCGCGGCGTCATCGCCGTCCTCACGCCGTGGAACGACCCGGTCGCCGTCGCGTGCGACCTGATCGGCGCCGCCGTGGTCACCGGCAACACCGTGGTGCACAAGCCGTCCGAGCGGACACCGCACACCGGCGCGATGCTCGCCGAACTGCTCGCCGGGTGCCTGCCCGACGGCGTCCTGAACATGGTCACCGGCGGCGTGGGGACGGGGGAGGCCCTCGCCGGACACGCGGACGCGGACGTCGTCGCGCACGTCGGCTCCACCGCCGCCGGGCGCCGCGTCGCCGAGCTGGCCTTCCACACGGGCGCCAAGACCCTGCTGGAGAACGGCGCCTGCGATCCGCTGGTCGTGGACGCGGACGTCGACGCCGGCTGGGCCGCCGAACAGGCCGCCGCCGGGTGCTTCGCCAACGCGGGCCAGGGCCCCGCCTCGGTCGAACGCGTCTACGTCCACGAGGCCGTGTCCGAGGCGTTCCTCGGCGCGCTCGCCGATCGCGCCCGGAACCTGCGGACGGGGCCGGGCGCCGACATGTCCACCGAGCTCGGCCCGCTCGTCGACGAGCGCCACCGCGACCACGTCCGGCAGCACGTCGAGAAGGCGATCGCGGACGGTGCGCGTCCCCTGACCGGCGCGAAGGTCCCGGACGGCCCCGGCTCGTTCTACCCGGCCACGGTCCTCGCCGGCTGCACCGACCGCATGCCGATCATGGCGGGGGAGGTGTGCGGGCCGGTCGCGTCCGTCCGCACCGTGGCCTCGTTCGAGCAGGCGCTGAAGGCCGCGCGCCGCTCCCGCCGCGGACTCGCCGCGACCGTCCTCACCCGGGACATGGCGCACGTCCAGGCCGCCTGGCGCACCTTGAACACCGGCACCGTCGATATCAACGCGGTGTTCGGCGGCGCCGCCGATCCCGGTCGCGCCGTCGCGCACGGCTTCGGCCACGGCCCCGAACTCCTGGACGAGTTGACGACCGTGAAGTCCGTCCACGTCCACACCGTCATACCTTGACCCGTCGTTCCTTGACTCGTCATCCCTTGACCGTCAGCAGCGGCCGGAGCTCGGCGACCGGCGTCGCGACGCCGCCGCCCCGCAGGCTCGACACGACCGGGCCGATGTCCTTGTAGGCCCACGGCGCCTCCTGCTTCAGGTCGCGCCGCCAGGCCGCCATAACGTCAGGCCGCCGCGCCACCATCGGGTCGCGGTGGTCCAGCGGCGTCACGACGCGGAACTCGCGCAGGAACGCGTCCAGTTCGGCGTCGCCGCCGCGCGCGGACGCGCCGCGCGGAATCCGGCGCCCGGCGCCATGGCAGGCGCTCGCCAGCGTGCGCGGGTTCCCGTGCCCGCGCAGCACGAAGCTCGGCGCTCCCATCGAACCCGGCACGATGACCGGCTCGCCCCACATGGCGTAGGGGCCGCCCGCCATCTCGGCGTGGCCGCCCGCCGGGGCGGCGCCCTTGCGGTGGACGGCCCGGTCGCCGTCCCGCCAGAACAGGTTGTGCGGCGCGTCGTACAGGAGCCGCGCCGACATCCCGCGGCCCGCGTCCCCGCACTCGGCCGCGAGGCCCGCCCGCATCGTCAGCGAGAGGAAGTACCGGTTGCCGACGGCGAAGTTGGCGGCGTTGCCGAACGCGTCCAGGTAGCGGCGGCGGGCGGGCTCGGACCGCTCGTCCAGCAGGAAGGGCAGGACGCCGTTGCGCGGGCGGGGCAGACCGGCCGGCCAGCCGGCGCGGAGCGCGGCCAGGGCCGTCGCGTTGGCCTGGTGGCCCAGCGACAGCGACCCGCTGTGCACCATCGTGACGACCGTGCCGGGCGTCAGGCCCCAGGCGTGCGCGGCCGCGGCGTCGTGCACGTCCGCCACGTACTGGAGTTCGGCGAAGTGGTTGCCGCCGCCGATCCCGCCGATGACGCTGTCGTGGCTGGCGCCGCCCGCGCTGCCGATCCAGTCGGCGAACGCGTCCGCCGTCGCCGCCGGGTGGCCGGCGGCGTGCACGCGGTCCAGGGCGTCGTCGGCGTCCTCGGGGCGGTGGCCCTGCCACGGGGTGCCGCCCGAGAGCAGCAGCCCCGGCAGGCCGTCCCGCAGGAGGCCCTCGCGCTGGACGGGGGTCAGCGCGATCCGGCGGCCGCCCTGGAAGAACAGATGCCGCAGCCGCCGTTCCAGCGCGTCCAGCCGGGCCCGGACGCGGTCCGCGCGCAGCGTGGTGACCTCCAGCCGCATGCCGCAGTTGACGTCGTTGCCGACCGCCTGCGGCAGGAGCGCGTGCTCGGTCTCCAGGACGGTCCCGATCGGTATCCCGGCGCCCTTGTGGAAGTCGGGGGTGAGGGCGACCCGGGTGATCCGCGGGACCGGCCCGTCGTAGCCGGACGTGGCCTCGGCGAGGCGTTCGAGCGTGCCGGCGGTCTCCAGGAGCGCCAGCGCCTCGGTGACGGCGGCGGGCTCCACCGGGACGTCGCCGCCGGCGCAGATCTCGACGGGGACGCCGTGCGGGCCGGGCAGGGTGAGCCAGTGCTCGCCCGTGCGGACGAGCCGGTGATCTTGACGTGCGGACACGGTGAGGTTCCTTCGGGGCTGCCGGAAAGCGCGCGTCGGCGCGCGCAGAGAGACCGTCCGCGCGGAGGGCGCGACGGCGGGGGAGCGGGCGAGGGGCCCGCTCGTTCCTCGGGTTCAGCAGCCGCGAGGCGGTTGAGACTTTAACGCGGGGTCAGGTGTCCGGGCCAGCCGTTTTCGCGGGGACGGCCAGGTAGCGGGTCACCAGGCGGGCGACGAAGTGGGCGAAGGCGTCCGGCGGGCCCGAGGGCAGCATGAGGTGGCTCATCGTCAGCCGCACCGCCGCGTCGGCGACCTCGGTGAGGGCGTCGCGGTCCAGATGCGGCCAGTGCCGCAGCGCGTGCTCGGCGATCCGGGCGCTGGCGGTGAACAGCACCGGCTCGGCCTGCGTGGTGAGCAGCGGGAGCATCTCGTCGCCGCCCGCGCCGGTCAGCACCGCCTTCTTCAGCTGGTCGTCCGCGGACGTCTCCAGCGTGTACGTCACAGCGGCGACCACGGCGGAGTACACGTCCTCGTGCTCGGACAGCACGGTGTCGATGCCGTCGAGGTAGTGCTCGTTGTCGCGGACCACGACCGCCTGGGCCAGGCCCCACTTGTCGCCGAACTCGTTGTAGACGGTCTGCCGGCTCACCCCCGCGGCCTCCGCGACGTCCCGCATGCGGACGCCCCGGTAGCCGCGCTCCACGAGAAGGTCTGCGGCGGCGTCGAGCAGGGACTCGCGCACGGGACGTCCGGCGGTGCCCATGTGTCGTCGTTCCTCCGGGATGGTGGTCGGACCTCCATTATCGCGCGTGCTCCAGTGGTACGGCCATCATGCGGCCACGACCGGATCATCCGTCGGGGGCGGCCTCTGCGGCGGCGGCTGCGCAGGGCGGCGGGTCCGGGGCCGGTCCGGCTCTCTAGAGTGTCGGCCAAGGCGAGCTGAGGAGGTCCGGGTGGGCGGGATCCTGGTGGCCAACCGCGGGGAGATCGCGCTGCGGATCGTGCGGGCCGCGGCCGAACTCGGCCTGCGGACGGTCGCCGTCCACACCCGCGACGACGCGGCCTCCGGGCACGTCCGCCGCGCCGACGACGTGCGCGCGCTGCCCGGCGAGGGCGTCGCGGGCTACCTCGACGCCGACGCGCTCATCGCCGCCGCGAAGGACGCCGGGGTCGCCGCCGTCCATCCCGGCTACGGGTTCCTGAGCGAGAACGCCGGGTTCGCCGCGCGCTGCGCCGCCGCCGGGCTGGTGTTCGCCGGGCCGCGACCCGAGCTGCTGGAGCTGTTCGGCGACAAGGCGCGGTCGCGGGAACTGGCGCGCGAGACGGGGGTGCCCGTGACGCCCGGGACGGGCGGCGCGGTGAGCCTCGCGGACGCCGAAGCGTTCGCGCGCGAGCACGGGCCCGTGATGCTCAAGGCGCTCGCGGGAGGCGGCGGGCGCGGCATGCGCCTCGTCGCGGATCCCGGGGAGGTGGCCGCCGCGTACGAGCGGTGCCGGTCGGAGGCGCTCGCCTCCTTCGGCAGCGGGGACCTGTACGCCGAGAAGCACGTGCCGCGCGCCCGCCACATCGAGGTCCAGGCCGCCGGGGACGGCACCGGCGCGGTCACCCACCTCTGGGAACGCGACTGCAGCGTCCAGCGGCGCCACCAGAAGCTGATCGAGATCGCGCCCGCGCCCGCGCTGCCTCCGGGCGTTCGCGACGCGCTGCTGGACGCGGCGCTCCGCATGGCCGCCCGGGTCCGCTACAACAGCCTGGGCACCTTCGAGTTCCTCGTCGCGGGCGATGAGTTCTGGTTCCTGGAGGCGAACCCCCGGCTTCAGGTCGAGCACACCGTGACCGAAGAGATCACCGGCGTCGATCTCGTGAAGACGCAGATCAGGCTCGCGCTGGGGGAGGACCTCGCGGGCGTGGACCTGGCCGGGCCGCCGGCCGTGTCGGGCTGCGCCGTCCAGGTGCGGGTCAACACCGAGACGGTCGACGCGGACGGCACGCCCCGCCCCCGGGCGGGGACGCTGACGGCGTTCGCGCCGCCCTCCGGTCCCGGGGTCCGCGTGGACACCTGCGGATACGCCGGATACCGCACCAGCCTTCGCTACGACCCGCTCCTCGCCAAGGTCGTCGCGCGCGCGGAGGACCTGCCGTCCGCCGCCGCGCGTGCGCACGGCGCGCTCGGCGAGTTCGAGATCGCGGGCGTGGCCACGAGCATCCCGCTGCTCCAGGGGATCCTGCGGCATCCCGACTTCACGTCCGGCGGCGTGGACACGTCCTTCGTCGCCGACCGGCTCGCTTGGCTGCTGGAGAGCGAGCACCGCCGCTACTACCCCGAGACGGCCGCGCACGCCGCAGAGCCGGAGGCGGTCGCCGTCCCGGACGCGCCGCCCGGCACGGTCGCCGTCCCCGCGCCCATGCAGGGGACGGTCGTCGGCGTCGAGGTGGCCGAGGGCGACCTGGTCGGGGCCGGGGCGCCGGTCCTGATCCTCGAGGCGATGAAGATGGAGCACGTCGTCCGCGCGGGCGAGGCGGGCGTCGTCCGGGGCCTGGCCGCCGCGCCCGGGGACACCGTCGCCGAGGGCGCGCCGCTGCTGTTCGTCGAGCCCGCCGAAGCCGGCGGCGACCACGCGGCCGAGGAGGACGCCGCCGACCTCGACGCGATCCGCGCCGACCTCGCCGAGACGCTGCGGCGGCACCGGATCGGGCTCGACGCGGCCCGCCCCGAGGCGGTCGCCAAGCGGCACGCGCGCGGCCACCGCACCGCCCGCGAGAACATCGCCGACCTGTGCGACGCCGGCACGTTCGTGGAGTACGGCGCCCTCGCCATCGCAGCGCAGCGGCAGCGCCGCTCCCTGGACGACCTCATCGAGCGCACCCCGGCCGACGGCATGGTGTGCGGCATCGGGGACGTGGACGGCGCGCAGGCCGTCGTCATGTCCTACGACTACACGGTCCTCGCCGGGACGCAGGGCCACCAGAACCACCGCAAGACCGACCGGATGCTCGACATCGCCCACCGGAGGCGCCTCCCGCTGGTGCTGTTCGCCGAGGGCGGCGGGGGGCGGCCCGGCGACACCGACACCTCCGGCGTGTCCGGCCTGGACGTGACCACCTTCCACGCCATGGGGCGGCTGAGCGGCGTCGTCCCGTCCGTCGGGATCGCCTCCGGGCGCTGCTTCGCCGGGAACGCGGCCCTGCTCGGCTGCTGCGACGTCATCATCGCCACCCGCGACGCCAACATCGGCATGGGCGGCCCCGCCATGATCGAGGGCGGCGGGCTCGGCGTGTTCGCCCCGGAGGAGATCGGCCCGATCGGCGACCAGGAACCCAACGGAGTCGTCGACGTCGTCGTGGAGGACGAGGCGGAGGCGGTCGACGCCGCCCGCCGCTACCTGTCCTACTTCCAGGGTCCGGGGGACGAGTGGACCTGCGACGACCAGCGCGTCCTCCGGCACGTCGTCCCGGAGAACCGGATGCGCGCCTACGACGTCCGCCGCGCGGTCGCCCACCTCGCCGACACCGGGTCGGTGCTGGAGCTCCGCCGCGCCTTCGGGATCGGGATCATCACCGCGCTGGTGCGGATCGAGGGCCGCCCGATGGGCCTCGTCGCGAGCAACCCGGCGCATCTCGGCGGCGCCATCGACCGCGACGCCGCCGACAAGGCCGCCCGGTTCCTGCAGTTGTGCGACGCCCACGGCCTGCCCGTCGTCTCCCTGTGCGACACCCCCGGCTTCATGGTCGGCCCCGACGCGGAGCGCACCGCGACCGTCCGGCACTTCAGCCGGCTGTTCGTCATCGGCGCGAACCTCCGCGTCCCGGTCATCACGATCGTGCTCCGCAAGGGCTACGGACTGGGCGCGCAGGCCATGGCGGGCGGCGGGTTCAAGGCGCCGCTCGCGACCGTCGCCTGGCCCACCGGCGAGATCGGCGGCATGGGCCTGGAGGGCGCCGTCCGGCTCGGGTTCCGCAAGGAACTGGCGGCCGCCGAGGACCCGCAGGCCCTGTTCGAGCAGATGGTCGCCGCCGCCTACGAGTACGGCAAGGCGCTCCACGCGGCGACGGTGTTCGAGCTGGACGACGTCATCGACCCCGCCGACACGCGCCGCTGGATCACCGCGGTGCTCGCCGCAGCGCCGCCCATCGAGGACCGGCCCCGGCCGTGGATCGACACGTGGTGACGGGCCGGTCGGCGAGGTAGGCGCCGCGGACCCGGGAGTCCGCGCGGACCTCCGCCGGCGGGCCGGCCGCGATCACCCTGCCGCCGTCCAGGACGTGCACGACGTCGCAGACGCCCAGCACCGGCTCCAGGTCCCGCTCGGCGAGCAGCACCGCGAGACCCTCGCAGGCCAGGTCGCGCAGCAGCACCTCCAGAGCCCGCGCGTGCCGCACGGGCAGGCCCGCCCACGGCTCGTCCAGCAGCAGCACGGCCGGCTCGGTGGTGAGGGCCCGCGCCAGGTCGGTCAGCAGCGCGACGCCGGGCGGCGCCGTCCGCGCGCACTGCTCCGCGTACTCCTCGATGCCCACGCGGGCGAGGACCTCGTCGGCGCGCAGGCCCGCGTCCCGGCGGGCGTCGAGGCGGCGCCGCCACCGGTCGCGCGCCGTCCGGCCCGCGTACTCCCGCGCCATCGCGTGCCGCGCGGCGGCGGCCCGCACCGTATCCCGGACGGTCGCCGCACCGGACGGCTGCCGCACGGTGCGCGCGATGCCGCGCCGGGCCCGCTCCCGCGCCGCGCTGCCGGTGAGGTCGGCGTCGCCGAGGTGGACGGTGCCCGCCGCCGGGCGCCGCAGCCCGGTGATCACGTCGCACAGCGTGGTCTTCCCGGCGCCGTCCGGGCCGACCAGCCCGGTGACCGCGCCGGGCGGCGCGGTGAGCCCGGCGCCGTCCACGGCCGTCAGCCGGCCGAACCGGACCGTCACGTCGCGGACCCGAAGACCTGCTGGAGCAGTCACCCGCACCTCGCGGCTCATGTGATGTGGATCACTGGCGGGTCCACACCCTACTGACGCGCGCGGGCGGCGGCAACGCCCCGGTCAGGGCGCGGGGGGCGCCAGCCGGTCGCGGGTCCACTCCTTCACACCGGCGACGAAGGCGTCCACGTCGGCGGCCTTGCCGGACGCCATCTCGGTGAACCAGCCCGGCACGTACTCCTCGAACCTGCCGCTCTCCAGGACGGCCAGGACGGCGTCGGCGACCTCCTGCGGCGGCAGCGCGTCGGAGACGTCGCTCAGCGGCGGCTCGTTGCCGGGCAGCGTGAACAGCTCGGTGCCGGCGATGAGTGCGGGCTGGACCACGTGGGCCTGCACGCCGGTGCCGTCCAGGTCGACCGCCATGCTCTCCCAGAACGCCGTCAGCGCCGCCTTGGACGCCGCGTAGGCGGCCTCGTGCGGCGGGCCGAGCCGCGCCGCGACCGATCCCACCGCCACCAGATGCCCGTGCCCGCGCTCGATCATGCCGGGCAGGAGTGCCAGCGTGAGCCGCACGGGGGAGGCGTAGTTCAGCCGCATCACGTCGTCGGCCTCGGCGGGGGACAGGTCCTGGACGCGGCGCCGCTTCGGCATCCCCGCGTTGTTGACCAGCACGTCCACGCCGCCGAACTCGCGCTCCACGGCCGCCGCCAGCTCGCCGATCCCGTCGAGGTCGCCGAGGTCGGCCGTCCACATCGCCGACCTCGGGGAGTGTTCGCGGCACCGGGCGAGGACCTGTTCGAGCCTGTCCTTGCGCCGCGCCACCAGCCCCACGCGGGCGCCGGCGGCGGCGAGCGCCTCCGCGACGACCGCGCCGATGCCGGACGAGGCTCCCGTGACCAGCGCGGACCGTCCCGTCAAAGTCACCATGCCGCCCAACGTCACACACCCCCGTCCCGCCGGGCAAGGCGAAGCGCCGCCGCCCCCGCCCATCGGCGGGTAAGGTCGTGGGTTTCCCCTGCCGCCCTCGCCACCGGAGGTCTGCCCGCATGCCCGCCGTAGCCGACGAATCGGAGATACTCGCCGCCGAACGCGCCCATCTGGCCGAGTCGCGCGCCGCCCTGCGCCGGATGCGCGAGCACGCCGAGAGCCTGTCCGCCGACACCGCCGCCGACCTGGTGTCCAGGCAGTTCCTGGAGTCGCTGCTCCAACAGCGGGTCGAGGCGCTCGCCGACCGCCCCGGCACCCCGCTGTTCTTCGGACGCATGGACCGCGACGGCGAGAGCGGTCCCGACCTGCCCGCGGTCATGTACGTGGGGCGCCGGCACGTCCACGACGGCGACGAGGGACGCCCGCTCGTCCTGGACTGGCGCGCCCCCGTCTCGCGGGCCTTCTACCAGGCCGGCCCCGCCGACCCGATGGGCTGGCGGCTGCGGCGCCGCTTCGGCTTCCAGGCCGGCGAGCTGACGGCCTTCGAGGACGAACCCCTGGACGGCGGCGACCCGCACAAGAACGATCCGCACAAGAACGATCCGCACAAGAGCGATCCGCACAAAAGCGACCGGGGCACGTCCCGCATCCTGACCGAGGAGATCGAGCGTCCCCGCACCGGCCCGATGCGCGACATCGTGGCCACCATCCAGCCGGAGCAGGACGCGATCGTCCGCGCCGCCCTGGGCGCCACGGTGTGCGTCCAGGGCGCGCCCGGCACCGGCAAGACGGCCGTCGGCCTGCACCGCGCCGCCTACCTGCTGTTCACGCACCGGGAGCGGCTGTCGCGGTCCGGCGTCCTGATCGTCGGCCCGAACCGGGCGTTCCTCGCCTACATCTCGGCGGTGCTGCCCGCGCTCGGCGAGGTGCGGGTCGAGCAGGCCACGATCGACGACCTGCTCGGCGCGCCGCTGGGGGAGGAGCCGGCGCCGGTCTCCGCCGCCAAGGGTGACGCGCGGCTGGCGGACGTCCTCCGCCGGGCGCTGTGGCAACACGTCCGCAAGCCCGAGGAGGGCCTCGTCGTCACCCGCGGTTCGGCCCGCTACCGGCTCGCCGACCACGAGGTCCGCGAGATCGCCGCGGGGCTGCGCGGGACCACCCGCTACGGCGCCGGCCGCGCCGCGTTCGCGCAGCGCCTCGCCCACCGGATCCTCGTGCAGATGGAGCAGCGCGGCGAGGCGCCCGACGACCGCGTCCAGGACCAGGTCGCCCGGAGCCGGCCGGTCAGGCAGGTGCTCGACGCGGTGTGGCCGAAGGTGACGGCCGAGCAGGTCCTGCACCGGCTCCTGTCGGACGCCGAGTTCCTGCGGAGGGCGGCCAAGGGCGTCCTGGACGAGGACGAGCAGGCGGCGATCCGCTGGGCCAAGGCCCCGCGCTCCCACCGCTCGGTCAGGTGGACCGCCGCCGACCGGGCGCTCCTCGACGAGCTGAACGGCCTCATCGAGCGGACCGCGTCGCTCGGCCATCTCGTCGTGGACGAGGCGCAGGACCTGTCCGCGATGCAGCTCCGGGCGCTGGGCCGCCGCTGCGGGACCGGCTCGGCGACCGTCCTCGGCGACCTCGCGCAGGGCACGACCGCATGGTCGGCGCGCTCCTGGACGGAGGTCCTCGCCCACCTCGGGCAGGACGGCGAGGTCACCGAGCTGAGCCTCGGCTTCCGCGTCCCGGGGACCGTCCTCGACTACGCCGCCCGCCTGCTCCCGCACGTCGCGCCCGGCCTGGAACGGCCGCGCTCGCTGCGTCCGGGCGCCGGCGCCCTGGACGTCCGGCGCGTTCCCGACGTTGTCTCCGCGGCCGCCGGCGCCGCCCGCGAGGCCCTCGCCCGGCCGGGATCGGTCGGCCTGATCGTGCCGGACGCCGACACCGGCGCGCACGCCGCGGCGCTGGCGGCGGCGGGTCTGGCGGCCGAGGTGCTCGGGCCCGAGTCCGACGGCACGGCCCGGCTGCTGGTCGTCCCGGCGGCGCTCGCCAAGGGCCTGGAGTACGACCATGTGATCGTCGCCGAGCCGGCCGCCATCGCCGCCGCCGAGGCGCGCGGCCTCGCCCGGCTGTACGTCGTGCTGACCAGGGCCGTCACCTCCCTGACGGTCCTGCACCGGGACGATCTCCCCGTGGAGCTGGCCTCCTGACGCGCGGCCCGGCCGTCGCCGGTGCCGCCCGGCCAGCTACCCGCGTGCGGCGCCTCGATCGGGGCCCGGGCGCGAGCGCAGGCCGTCGAAGGCGATCCGGAGGAGGTCCTCGCGGGCTCCGGCGCGTGCGGCCGCGTAGGACATCCCGGCCAGCAGCGCCATGATCTCGCCGGGGCCGACGTCCGCGCGGACCTCGCCCGCCTCCTGCGCCCGTTCGAGGAGGACGCCGAGGGCGGCCGTCAACCCCGACCCGGCGCCCCCGGTGGTCTCGCGGGCGTCGATGCCCGCCTCCGCCAGCGCCTCCGTGATGGCCTGCTTGGTGGCCGCCTGCGAGACGACCCGGGAGAAGAACCCGAAGAACGCGGCGCCGGGGTCGGCCGAAGACCGCAGTTCCGCGGCCTCGGCCGCGAGGCGTTCCAGCAGGGCGACCAGGACGGCCTCCAGCAGCGACTCCTTGGTCGGGAAGTGCCGGAACACCGTCCCGATCCCGACTCCCGCCTTCCGGGCGACCTCCTCGGTGGAGGAGGAGGTCCCCTGGACGGCGAAGACCTCCTCGGCCGCGGCGAGCACCTTGGCGCGGTTGCGCAGGGCGTCGGCGCGCAGCGGCCTGCCGGACGCGGGTGATGTCATCGCGGCCTTTCCGTTGACAAGTGGAGTCGCTACTCCGTATTTTCTCATGCGGAGCCTGAACTCCGATTGTAGAGGAGAGCCATGTCCGAGTTCGCCAGCCCCCGGGCCGTCTTCCAGCGGCTGATCGACGGGGTCACCGCGCGGCGGCCCGACGGCCTGCCGCGGCTTTACGCGGAGGACGCGGTGGTCGTGCACCCGTTCGCCCATCCCGCCTCGCGCCTGGAGGGCCGCGAGGCGCTGCGCGAGCACTTCGCCCGGCTGGAGACGATGCCGGTGGAGATGAAGGCGCGCAACGTCGTCGTCCACGAGACCGCCGACCCCGAGGTGATCATCGCGGAGTTCGAATACGAGGGACGCAACACCGAGACCGGGCGCGAGTTCGTCGTGCCCAACATCTTCGTCCTGCGGGTGCGCGACGGGCACATCGTGGAGTCGCGCGACTACGCCGACCATCGCGCCTTCGCCGAGGCGATGGCGTGAGCGGCGGCTGAGCCGGGGCCGGTTGACTCGCCGTCCCGGCGGTTCCTAGGCTGGACGGACCATACCGACCGGTTGGTATGTCCGTTCCGCGGGTGGCGCCCCGCCACCCGCCGCCCCGCGCGGAGGTTCGCCCTGTGAGCACAGCACCGCCCGACGCCGACGAGCTGAGCAGGCGGGTCGGCGAGTTCCTCGCCGCACACGACCCCTCGGCCATGGAGCCGCTGGAGTTCCTCCGGGCCCGGTTCGACGCCGGGCTCGCCTGGGTCCACTACCCCGCCGGGCTCGGCGGGCTCGGCGTGCCGCGGCACCTGCAGGCCGCCGTGGACCGGGCGTTCGCCGAGGCCGGCGCGCCGGGGAACCATCCGGAGCGCAACGGCATCGGCCTCGGCATGGCCGCGCCGACCATCCTCGCGTTCGGCACCGAGGAGCAGAAGCGCCGCTTCCTGCGCCCGCTGTGGACCGGCGAGGAGGTGTGGTGCCAGCTGTTCAGCGAGCCCGGCGCGGGCTCCGACCTCGCCGCGCTCGCCACCCGCGCCGTCCGCGACGGCGACGCCTGGACGGTCAACGGCCAGAAAGTCTGGACGTCCATGGCCCACGAGGCGCGCTGGGCGATCCTCGTCACCCGCACCGACCCGGACGTCCCGAAGCACCGCGGCATGACCTACTTCGTGTGCGACATGACCGCGCCCGGCATCGAGGTCCGGCCGCTGCGGCAGATGACCGGCGAGGCCGAGTTCAACGAGGTGTTCTTCACCGACGTGCGGATCCCCGACGAGCACCGGCTCGGCGAGGTCGGCCAGGGCTGGCAGGTCTCCACCACGACGCTGATGAACGAGCGGGTCGCGATCGGCGGCAGCGCCGCCCCGCGCGAGAGCGGCATGATCGGCGTCGTCGCCGCGCTGTGGCGCGACCGGCCCGAGCTGCGCACCTCCGGCCTGCACGACGCCGTGCTGCGCGCGTGGGTGGAGACCGAGGCGGCGCGGCTCACCGGGGCGCGGCTGCGCCAGCAGCTCACGGCCGGGCAGCCGGGGCCCGAGGGATCAAGCGCCAAGCTCGCCTTCGCCAAGCTCAACCAGGAGGTGTCCGGGCTGGAGCTGGAACTGCTCGGCGAGGACGGCCTGCGCTACGACGACTGGACGATGCGCCGCCCCGCCGAGGTCGACTTCACCCGCCGCTCGCCCGGCTACCGCTACCTGCGCGCCAAGGGCAACTCCATCGAGGGCGGCACCTCGGAGATCCTGCGCAACATCATCGCCGAGCGCGTCCTCGGCCTGCCCGGTGAGATCCGCGTCGACAAGGACGTGGCGTGGAAGGACCTGCCCAAGTGAGCGACCTGCTGTACAGCGAGATCGAGACCGACCTGCGCGCGGGCGTGCGCGAGCTGCTCGACGACACGGCGCCCTGGACGTCCGTCCTCGCCGGGACCGAGAAGGACGAGCCGTACGACGCGGCGCTGTGGCGCGCCGTCGCCGTCCAGCTCGGCTGCGCCGGGCTGCCCGTGCCCGAGGACCTCGGCGGCGCCGGCGCCACCTGGCGGGAGACCGCCGTGGTGATGGAGGAACTGGGGCGGTTCGCCGCGCCCGTCCCCTTCCTGACCAGCTCGGTGATCGCGACGGCCGCGCTGCTGGCCGCGGGGGAGCGCGAACTGCTCGGCGAGCTGGCCGCGGGGGAGAGGATCGCGGTGCTGGCCGTCCCGTTCAGCGCCGCGCCCGGGGCGGCGACGACCGCCGTCCAGGCCGCGGACGGCGCGCTGACCGGCGACGTCACCAGCGTCGCGGACGGCATGGCCGCGGACGTGTTCCTCGTCCCGGCCGCCGGCGGCCTGTACGCGGTGGACGCGGCCGACGCCCGCCGCACCGCCGTGACCTCGCTCGACATGACCCGGCGGCTCGCCGACATCGCCTTCTCCGGCGCGCCCGCCCGGCGCGTCGCGGGCGGCGCGGACGCCGTGCGCACCGCCCTGCTGACGGGTGCGGCGATGCTGGCGTCCGAGCAGCTCGGGCTCGCCGAACGCTGCCTGGACGACACCGTCGCCTACGTGAGGACGCGCTACCAGTTCGGCCGTCCGGTGGGCTCCTACCAGGGCCTCAAGCACCGCCTCGCCGACCTGTGGACGTCCGTCACGCAGGCCCGCGCGGTCGCCCGCCATGCCGCGTCCTGCGTGGCCGCGGGCGACGGCGACACGCCGATCGCGGTGGCCGTCGCGCAGGCGCACTGCTCGGCGATCGCCGTCCGGGCCGCCGAAGAGTGCGTCCAGATGCACGGCGGCATCGGGTTCACCTGGGAGCACCCGGCGCACCTCTACCTGAAGCGCGCCAAGGCCGACTCCATCGCGCTGGGCACGCCCGACCACCACCGCGCCGCACTCGCGTCCCTGGTCGACCTGCCGCCGGCCTGACCGTCCGGGCGGCCCCGCCCTCGGCGCGGGGCCGCCCGGCTAGCCGGTGATGACGGCCAGGATCCGCGCGCCCTGCGGGAAGGCGCCGCGCCCGGCCAGTGCGAGGATTCCGAACATCATCTTCGCGGTGTAGATCCGGTCGAGCACGATCCCGTGCCGCGCGGCGAAATCGTCGATGAACGCGTCCAGTTCCGGGGTCTTCCTGGCGTAACCGCCGAAATGGAAGCCGCCTTCGACGTTCCAGTCTCCCCGCCGTTCGCCGTACGCCTCGTGCTGGAGCCGCTCCACCTCGACGCCCAGGAAATCGCCCTTGAGCACGGAGAACCCGAGGGCTCGCTGGTGCGGAGCCAGGCCCGCCGCCAGCCCCGCGAGCGTCCCGCCCGTCCCGCATGGGCAGCACACCACGTCGAAGCCCGGCACTTCCGCGCCGAGCTCCGCGCAGCCCTTGAGGGCCAGGGCGTTGCTGCCGCCCTCCGGCAGCAGATAGAAGTCGCCCCACCGGTCGTGCAGGGCGGTGATGACGTCCGGCTCGTGTTTGCGCCGGTAGGCGGCGCGGTCCATGTAGGCGAGGCGCATTCCCATCCGCTCGGCGTAGGCCAGCGAATCGTTCAGCGGCAGATGCTCCTCTCCGCGGATCATCCCGATGGTCGCGAACCCGAAGATCCTCCCGGCGGCGGCCGTGGCCCGGACGTGGTTGGAGTACGCGCCGCCGAACGTGAGGAGCGTCCCCCGCGCGCGGGCCGGCTCGATGTTGTGCCGGAGCTTGCGCCACTTGTTGCCGGGGAGCTCGGGATGGATGAGATCGTCCCGCTTCAGGAACAGGCGCAGACCTCGGCGCGCCGCACGCTCGTCGGCCAGCTCGACCACTGGGGACGTCATCGCGGCATCGGCAGCCGGAGCTTTTCGCGGAGCGTCCGCTGCACGTCGTCGATGCCGGGCCGCGCGTCGACGGTCACCACGTACTCCTTGCGGCCGAACAGCTCCAGGATGGGGTCGGTCTTCTCGTGGTAGTCGCGCAGCCGCTCGGCGAGCGCCTCCTCGGTGTCGTCCTCCCGGGTCACGAGCTCGCCCCCGCACACGTCGCAGCGGCCCTCCACCGTGGGACGGTCGGCGATCAGGTTGTAGTCCATCCCGCACCGGGAGCACAGCCGGCGGCCCAGCACCCGGCGGCGGACCTCCGCGTCCGGCAGGTCGAGATGGATCACACCGTCGATGTCGTAGCTCTCCAGGAAGAACTCGGTCTGCCGCCGGCTGCGCGGGAACCCGTCGACGACGAACCCGTAGTTCCAGTCGTGCTGGTCGAGGCGCTCCCGGACGACGTTCTCCGCCAGGTCGTCGCCGACCAGCTCACCGGCCGCCATGATCCGCCGCACCTGCGCACCCAGCTTGGTGTGGTTCTTCACGTGCCAGCGGAAGATGTCGCCGACGCTGATGTGGACGATGTCCAGATCCCGCGCGAGCAGTCCCGACTGGGTCCCCTTGCCGCTGCCGATGGCGCCGATGATGACGTACTTGCGCATGCGGCAAGCCTATGCGCGCCGCCGTCCCCGGGGAGCGGGCCCGGTCACGGCGGCAGCCGCAGCCGCCGCCCCAGCCTGCGGAAACGCGAGTCGGAGACGTGCTCGGGCGCGTCACCCCGCGAGGTGAGGCCCTCCAGCAGCGTGTCGAAGGCGGGCTGCTGGACGCACACCAGCGTGGCGCGGGCCCGCCGCGCGCAGTGCAGCCGCACCGACGGCCGCAGCAGCCGGGAGAACGCGCCGCGCGTCCCGTGCCCCACGACGAGGATGTCGTCGTCGCCCGCCAGCCGCACGAGCGTGGCGCCCGGCTCGCCGACCAGCGCGAGCGCGGTCAGCTCCACCCCGTCGGGCGGGCCGCCGGACACCTCGGTGAGCAGCCGCGCGATCAGCTCGGCGCCCGAGCCGCGCAGCGCCTCGGTGATGCCGCAGCCGAGCTGCCCGGCCGCCGACACGTGCGGCGGCAGCGGCGCCGCATGCGCGACCAGCAGCGGCAGCCGGCGCAGCCGCGCCGCGCCGATCGCCCAGGAGAGCGCGCAGCGGGCTCCCGCGGAGTCGTCCACCCCCACCACGATGCGGGGGCCGCCCTCCGGTCTCGCGATCACGATCCCTCCTGTGCGCCCGGTGCCTGCAGTCCGCCAGGTGCCAGCAGTTTAGGCACACACCCCCCGCGCAGGGAGTCCCACGCTCGGGAAACAGCGGTTTCCGGGGCAGGCGTGGCCGCTGGACCGGCCCGCGCCGCACGCGGCAGACTTCGGGTATGGGCACACCGCACGAGACCGACCCGTCCTGCGCCGTCGCGCACGGCGACGCTCCGCCCGCGGCGCAGGAGCGGACGCTGGTGGCGGTGTTCGCCGGCGCGGTCGCCGACCACCTGCTCCGCTACGGCGCCGACCTCGGGTACCGGACGTTCCTCGTCGACCCCGACAAGGACCGCGAGGGGGCCTGCGACCTGCCGCCCCTCGACGGCACCGCCGACGTCGTCGTCACCGACCACCACCGCCCCGAGCTCGGGCCCGTCCTTCGCGACGTGCTGACCCAGCCCGTCCGGTGGGTCGGCGTCATGGGCAACCCGCGGCACCCCGCCCCGCACATCCCGGCGCTCACCGAGCTCGGCGTCCCCGCGAGCGACATCGCCCGGGTGCACCGTCCGATCGGCCTGAACATCGGCTCGAAGTCCCCGGCGGAGATCGCCATCGCGGCCCTCGCGGGGCTGATCGCCGACCGCAACGGCCGGCCGGGCGGTTTCGAGTTCTAGCGGGCGGTCGCCCAGGGCGCGGCGGACGGCGCCTCCGTGATCTCCCGCCTCCCCGGGCGAGGGGAGGCGGACGCGTAGAATGCACAGGTCGCACGCGTTCTGTCGGTGGGGTCACCTACGGTCGGACCGACGAGGCCCGCCGGCCGCGCCGTCCGAGCGATGCCGCCCGAACGAAGGTGACGATCCACATGGCGAAGAGCACCACCGGAACAGACCGCGACTTCCAGGAACTCGCCGATCCGTACCGGCGCGAGCTGCTGGCGCACTGCTACCGGATGCTCGGCTCGATCCACGACGCCGAGGACCTCGTCCAGGAGACCTTCCTGCGGGCGTGGCGCTCCTACGGCGACTTCGAGGGACGCTCGTCGCTGCGGACGTGGCTGTACCGGATCGCCACGAACGCGTGCCTCACCGCGATCGACCAGCGCGGCAGGCGGCCGATGCCGTCGGGGCTCGGCGCGCCGAGCGACGAGCCGGAGCGCCCCGTGGTGGCCTCGCCGGAGGTGCCCTGGCTGGAGCCGGCGCCCGACACCGTCCTCGGCGCCGACGCCGCCGACCCGGCCACGATCGTCGCGGCACGGGAGAGCACCCGGCTGGCGTTCGTCGCGGCGCTGCAGCACCTGCCCGCCAAGCAGCGGGTGGTGCTGATCCTGCGGGACGTCCTGAAGTGGCGGGCGGCCGAGGTCGCCGAGCTGCTCGACACCTCCACCGCCGCGGTGAACAGCGCGCTGCAGCGGGCGCGGGCCCAGCTGGAGGAGGACACACCCCTGCGGGACGAGCTCGTCGAGCCGACCGACCCCGTCCGGCGCGACCTGCTGGAACGGTACGCCAAGGCGTTCGAGGACGCCGACATCACGGGCCTCATCGAGCTGTTCAAGAAGGACGTCGTCTGGGAGATGCCGCCGTTCCCCGAATGGTTCGTGGGCGCCGACGACATCGTGCGGCTCATCCTCGCCCAGTGCGGGCCCGCCCCGGGCGACATCCGGATGGTCCCGGCGACCGCCAACGCCCAGCCGGCGTTCGGGCTCTACATGCGCGACGACGAGGGCGTGCACCGCGCGTACCAGCTGCAGGTGCTGAGCGTCACCGCCGGCGGCGTCGCGCACGTCTCGGCGTTCTTCGACACGAGCCTGTTCCCGCTGTTCGGGCTGGCCGAACACCTCTGATCCGGCCCCCGGTCTTCCACTGGACGGAAACCCTCGCCCGGCACGCCCCGCAGGACTGCCAGGGTGGTGAACGGTTCCCGTGACGTGGGAATGGGAGGCGTATGGACCAGGTCGTGGCCCCGGCGGCGCAGTCCGCCACCGGCGAGCAGATCCGCGCGGCGACAGTGCAGCACTTGATAGTGCAGCACCTGACAGTGCCGCCCCTGACCGGGCCGCACCCGGCCGTGCCCGGGCGGTCGTGCGCGGCGGCAGAAGGGAAGAGGGCATGACACATCCGCCGTACCTGTACCCGGGCTACAGGAGCACCGTGCTCCGCGCCCCGGCGCAGGAGCTGATCATGCCCAAGCTCGGGCCGGACAGCGTCGAGCTGACCTCGCCCGTCTTCGGGCACCAGGAGCTCGGCCGGCTGGACGAGGACCTCACCGTCCAGCACTCCGGGGAGCCGCTCGGCCAGCGGATCATCGTGACCGGCCGGGTGCTCGACGGCGCGGGCCGGCCGGTGCGCGGCGCGCTCGTCGAGATCTGGCAGGCGAACTCGGCCGGCCGGTACGCCCACCTCGGCGACATCCACCCGGCCCCGCTCGACCCGAACTTCACCGGCGCGGGGCGCTGCCTGACCGACGACGACGGCCGCTACCGGTTCATCACGATCAAGCCGGGCGCCTACCCGTGGGGCAACCACCACAACGCCTGGCGGCCCGCGCACATCCACTTCTCCGTGTTCGGCACGGCGTTCACCCAGCGCCTGGTCACCCAGATGTACTTCCCCGGCGACCCGCTGTTCGCGTTCGACCCGATCTTCCAGTCGATCCCGGACGAGCGGGACCGGGAGAAGCTGATCTCCCGGTTCGACATGGACCTCACCAGGCCGGAGTGGGCGCTCGGCTTCGAGTGGGACATCGTCCTCGGCGACACCCCGATGGAGAGCTGATGAGCACGCCTTCCCTCACCACTCCGTCCCAGACGGTCGGCCCCTTCTTCGGGTTCGCGCTGCCCTACTCCGGCGGTCCGGAGGTCGTGCCGCCCTGGCGGCCGGACGCGATCCAGGTGCGCGGGCGGGTCCTCGACGGCGCGGGCGAGCCGGTGCCGGACGCGCTGCTGGAGATCTGGCAGCCCGACGGGAGCGGCGAGGTCCGGCGCCGGCCGGGCGGGCGGGTCCGGGCCGGGCACGGCTTCTCCGGTTTCGGCCGGTGCGGCACCGACGCCGACGGCGGCTACTGGTTCAGCACCGTCAAGCCCGGCGCGACCGGCGGGGGCGCGCCCTACATCGCCGTCCTGCTGTTCGCGCGCGGCCTGCTCAAGCCCGTCTTCACCCGGCTGTACTTCCCCGAGGACCAGGCCGCGCACGCCGCCGACCCGCTGCTCGCCGAGGTTCCGGCCGAGCGGCGCGCGACCCTGATCGCCGAGCGGGCGGGCGAGCGCGAGTACCGTTTCGACATCCGGCTGCAAGGGGAAGGGGAGACGGTCTTCCTTGCCTTCTGACGATCGCGATCCGGGGGCGCCGCCCGACGCCGGACTGCTGTCCCCCGTCCGGGCCGGCACGGAGGCGGAGACCGCCACCAGCGACCTCGCCTACCTGGCCGCGATGCTGGACGCCGAGGCGGCGCTCGCCCGCGCGCAGGCCCGCCTCGGGATCATCCCGGCGGAGGCGGCCGGGACGATCACGGCCGCCGCCGACGCCCGCCGGTTCGACCTCGTCGCGATCGCGCGCCGGGCCCGCGGCTCCGGCAACCCCGTCGTGCCGCTCGTCGCCGACCTGCGCGCCCTCGCCGGAGCCGCCGGCGAGCACGTGCACAAGGGCGCCACCAGCCAGGACATCGCCGACACCGGCGCCATGCTCGTCGCGGCCCGGACCAGGCGCGTCGTCCTCGCCCACCTCGACCGGGCGCTGGACGCGCTGGCCGGGCTCGCGGAGCGGTACCGCGACACCCCGATGGCGGCCCGCACGCTCGGCCGGCAGGCGCTGCCGACGACGTTCGGCGCCAAGGCCGCGAACTGGCTGATGGGCTGCCTGGAGGCCCGCGAAGGGCTTGCCGCCGTGCCGCTGCCCGTCCAGCTCGGCGGGCCCGCCGGAACCCTCGACGCCTTCGGCGACCAGGCCCTCGACCTCGTCGCCGCCTACGCCGAGGAGGCGGGGCTGGCGCGCCCGGTCCTGCCGTGGCACACCCGCCGCACGCCCGTCGCCGGGCTCGCGGCGGCGCTGGCCGTCACCGCCGGCGCCCTCGGCAAGATCGCCACCGATGTGTGGCTGCTGTCGCAGAGCGAGGTGGGCGAGGCCGCCGAGGCCGCCGGCGCCGGCCGGGGCGGCTCGTCGTCGATGCCGCACAAGCGCAACCCGGCGCTGTCCACGTTGATCCGCTCCGCCGCGCTGCAGGTTCCGGCGCAGACGCAGGTGGTCCTCGCCGCGCAGGCCGCGCCGCACGAGCGGCCGGCGGGGGAGTGGCACGCCGAATGGCAGCCGCTGCGCGAATGCCTCCGCCTCACCGGCGGCGCGGCCGAGACGGCCGCCGAGCTGCTGGACGGCCTGGAGGTCTCCCCCGAGTCGATGCGGGCCGGCCTCGACGGCCTGCTCGGTGTGCTCGGGCGCGACCCCGGGCCCGGCGCCGCCGCCGTCCTCGTCGGCCAGGCCCTCGACGCCTACCGGAGGAGCCGCGGATGACCGCACCGCAGCATCGGCCGGCGCCGCGACACCGCCTGGACGGCCCGGAGGGAGCGCCGGTCGTCGTGCTCGGCCCGTCCCTCGGCACGTCCATGGACCTGTGGCTGCCGCAGTTGCCCGCGCTGGCCCGCGACTGGCGCGTCCTGCGCTACGACCTGCCCGGCCACGGCGGCGCCCCTGCGCCGGACGGCCCGGCCACCGTCGAGGGCCTCGCCGCCGGGGTCATCACCCTGCTGGACGACCTCGGCATCGAGCGCGCCGCCTACGCGGGCGTGTCGCTCGGCGGCGCGATCGGCGCCGCCCTTGCGCTCGGCGCCCCGGACCGCGTCGCCAGCCTGGTCCTCGCCTGCACGTCCCCGCGCTTCGGCGACCCGGGGCCGTGGCGGGAGCGGGCCGTGCTCGTCCGCCGCGAGGGCGTCGGCCCGGTCGCCGACTCGGCCGCCGGACGCTGGTTCACCCCCGCGTTCGACAACGCGGAGCCGTACGTCGCGATGCTCCGGGCGACCGATCCCGAGGGGTACGCGGCCTGCTGCGACGCCCTGGCCGGGTACGACGTCACCGGACGGCTCGGCGGGATCCGCGCGCCGACCCTGGTGATCGCCGGCGCGCAGGACGTCCCCACGCCGCCGCGGGGCCACGCCGACCTGCTGGCCGAGGGCATCCCGGACGCACGGCTGACGGTCGTGGAGGGCGCCGGGCACCTGGCCAACGTCGAGCGGCCGGCCGAGGTCACCCGGGAGATCACCGCGCACCTCGATCGCACCTGGAAGCGCACCTGGAAGGGACACGCCCGATGAGCGGGGAGCGGATGAGCGACGGGGAGCGGCACGCGCAGGGCATGCGGACGCGCCGCGAGGTGCTCGGCGACGCGCACGTCGACCGGGCCGAGGCCCGCAAGGACGACTTCACCGCCGACTTCCAGGACATGATCACCCGGTACGCGTGGGGCGAGATCTGGAGCCGTCCCGGCCTGGACCGCAGGACCCGCAGCTGCATCACGCTCACCGCCATGGTCGCCGGCGGGCACCTGGACGAACTGGCGATGCACGTGCGCGCCGCCGTCCGCAACGGGCTGACGCCCGAGGAGATCAAAGAGGTGCTCCTGCAGACGGCGATCTATTGTGGAGTGCCCGCCGCGAACTCGGCGTTCGCCGTCGCCCAGCGGGTACTCGACGAGCAGGGGTGACGGGCGCGGCTCCGGGCGGAGGCCGCGTGCCGCGCCGGAGGCGACACGCGGCGGTGACCTGCGAGCGGTGACCCGTAGGTGGTGCCCCATAGGCGGTGGCAGGCGGGTGGTGACAGGTGGGTGGTGACAGGTGGGTGGTGACAGGTGGGTGGTGACAGGTGGGTGGTGACAGGTGGGTGGTGACAGGGCCGAACGCGGGCGGCCGGTGAGCGTCGCGGGCAAGGTGATGGCCATCCTGAACGCCTTCGCCCAGGGCGGCGTCCGCCCGAACCTGAGCGAGATCTGCCGCCGCTCGGGCCTGCCGCCGGCGACCGGGCACCGCCTCGTCGGCGAGCTGGTCGGCGGCGGATTCCTGGAGCGGGTTCCGGACGGCACGTACCGCATCGGCACCCGGCTGTGGCGGATCGGCAGCCAGGCCCCGGCCGTCACCGGGCTGCGCGAGCTGGCCCTGCCCCACATGGAGGACCTCTACGAGGCCACGCACGACAACGTGCAGCTCGGCGTGCTGCGCGAGGATCGCGCGCTGATCGTCGAGCGGCTGCGCGGCACCCGCTCGGTGCCGGTCGTGACGCAGGTCGGCGCGATGCTTCCGCTGCACACCACGGGCGTGGGCAAGGTGCTGCTGGCGTACGCGCCGCCGGAGGTGCGGGAGAAGATGCTGGCGGGCGGGCTGGCGCGGCACGCGGTCCGGTCGATCACCGACCCGGCCAAGCTGCGCCGCAACCTGGAGCAGGTCCGCCGCTCCGGCTACGCGGTCACCCGGGACGAGATGACGCTCGGCGCCGCGTCCGTCGGCGCCCCGGTGCGGGACGGGGCGGGCGAGGTCGTCGCGGCCCTGTCGCTGGTGGCGGGCACCCGCGGGGCGGACCTGCGGCGGCTGCTGCCGCCGCTGACGACGGCGGCGCGCGCTCTGTCCCGGGACGTCGCGGCCCACTGGCGCGGTGATCCGGACGTCTTTTCCGGTGGGCGGAAGGCCGGTGCCTGAACCTGCGGCGATGCGGCGAGCATCGTCGGTGGCCGATGACGAGGAGGCTCGATGCGTACCCAGGTCGCGATCATCGGCGGCGGTCCCGCCGGGCTGCTGCTGTCGCACCTGCTGCACCTGTGGGGGATCGACTCGGTGGTCCTGGAGAGCCGGGACCGCGAGTACGTGGAGCATCGGCAGCGGGCCGGGATGCTGGAGCAGGGCACGACCGACGTGCTGCGCGAGAGCGGCGTCGGCGAGCGCCTCGACCGGGAGGGTCTCGTCCACCACGGGCTGGAGTTGCGGTTCGGCGGCGCGGGGCACCGCGTCCCGCTGACCGACCTGACCGGCCGGACGGTCACCGTGTACGCGCAGACCGAGATCGTCAAGGACCTCGTCGCCCGGCGGCTCGCGGACGGCGGCGACGTCCGCTTCGAGGCCGAGGTCGTGAGCCTGGACGCGTCCGCGCCCGCCGTGACCTTCCGCAGCGGCGGGCGGACGCACACCCTCGACTGCGACTACATCGCGGGCTGCGACGGGTTCCACGGCGTCAGCCGGCCGGCGGTGCCCGGCCTGCGGACGTTCTCGCGCGACTACCCGTTCGCCTGGCTCGGCATCCTCGCCGACGTCCCGCCGTCCACCGAGGAGCTGATCTACGCCAACCACGACCGGGGCTTCGCGCTGCACAGCCTGCGCTCGCCGCACGTCAGCCGCCTGTACCTGCAGGTGTCGCCGGACGAGGACCTGGCGGCCTGGTCCGATGCCCGGATCTGGGACGAGCTGGCGGCGCGGTTCGCGACCGACGACGGCTGGAAGCTGCACGACGGGCCGATCACTGACAGGTCGGTCACGCCGATGCGCAGCTTCGTGGCCGAGCCGATGCGGCACGACCGCCTGTTCCTCGCCGGGGACGCGGCGCACATCGTCCCGCCGACCGGGGCGAAGGGCCTCAACCTGGCGGTCTCCGATGTGATCATCCTGGCGCGGGCGCTCGCCGAGCGGTACGCCTCGGGCTCGCGGACGCTGCTCGACGGCTACTCCGACGCGTGCCTGCGGCGGGTCTGGCGGGCCGAGCACTTCTCGTACTGGATGACGACGCTGCTGCACGTGGACCCGCACGCGACCGACTTCGAGCGGCGGCTCCAGCGCTCCCACCTGGACTATGTGGCCTCGTCGGACGCGGCGAAGGCGTCCCTGGCGGAGAACTACGCCGGCCTCCCGATCTTCTAGGGGCGGCCCCGGCCCGGCGGCGCAGTGAGATGCACATCACGCGAATTGACAGCGCCTGAAATTTTGCCGCTTGGGCAAGTTCGTTTAGCGTGGACGAGTCTCGCGTGAGATGTCCGTGTTTCGCGAACGACTGGGGGATCCTTGGCCACGCTCCTGTACCGGCTTGGCCGGTTCTCATACCGCAGGCGCAGGCTCGTCGCGCTGCTGTGGATCGGGCTCCTCGTCCTCGCGGGGGTGGGCGCGGCCGCGCTGAAGGGACCGACGTCCAGCGACTTCTCCATCCCCGGCACCGAGTCGCAGCAGGCGATCGACCTGCTCAAGGAGAAGATGCCGCAGGCGTCCGCGGACGGCGCCACCGCCAGGGTCGTCTTCGCCGCGCCCGCCGGGTCCACGGTGACCGACCCGGCCGGCAAGGAGGCCGTCGAGCAGGTCGTCGGGAAGCTGAAGGCCGCGCCGCAGGTCGCCTCCGTCGTCGACCCGTACGGCGCCGGGGCCGTGTCGAAGGACGGGCGGATCGCCTACGCCCAGGTCACCTACAAGGTCACCCCGATCGACGTGACCGACGAGGCGCGGGACGCGCTCGCCGCCGCGGCCGCCCCCGGCCACGACGCCGGGCTCCAGGTCGAGATGGGCGGCACCGCCACCGAGGGCATGCCCGAGCAGAGCGCCAGCGAGATCATCGGCATCGCGATCGCCGCCGTCGTGCTGGTCGTCACGTTCGGGTCGCTGGTCGCCGCCGGGCTGCCGCTGCTCAACGCGATCCTCGGCGTCGGCATCG
Organism: Actinomadura chokoriensis; assembly: GCF_041463665.1. Classification (GTDB taxonomy): domain Bacteria; phylum Actinomycetota; class Actinomycetes; order Streptosporangiales; family Streptosporangiaceae; genus Spirillospora; species Spirillospora chokoriensis_A. Next base: position 13,726 of record NZ_JAXCEJ010000023.1, on the reverse strand, counting down.
CGATGGCGGCGATCACCGCGGCCACCGGCCTGTTCGAGATGAGCTCCACGACCTCGACGCTCGCGCTGATGCTCGGCCTGGCCGTCGCCATCGACTACGCCCTGTTCATCGTCTCCCGCTACCGGCACGAACTGGAGGAGGGGCGGCCCGGCGAGGAGGCCGCCGGACGCGCCGCCGGCACCGCCGGGTCCGCGGTGGTGTTCGCCGGGCTGACCGTCGTCATCGCCCTCGCCGGGCTCGCGGTCGTCGACATCCCGCTCCTCACCGAGATGGGGCTCGCCGCCGCGTTCGCCGTGGTCGTCGCCGTCCTCATCGCGCTCAGCCTGCTGCCCGCGCTGCTCGGCTTCGCCGGCCGCCGGGTGCTCGGCGGGCGGCTCCCCGGGCTGCGCGGCGGGCGGCCGCGGAAGGGCCGGGCGCCCGCGGGGGAGCGGTGGGCCCGGTTCGTCGTCCGCCGCCCGCTGCCGGTCCTGCTCGCCGCGATCGCGGGCCTCGGCGTCATCGCCGCGCCCGCCCTGGACCTGCGGCTCGGCCTGCCCGGCGACGAGATCGCCGCGTCCGACACCACCCAGCGCAAGGCCTACGACCTGCTCGCCGAGGGCTTCGGCCCCGGCTTCAACGGGCCGCTGATGGTCGTCGTCCAGGGGGACGGCGGCCAGGCCGGGGACACAGCCCAGCGGTTCGCGGGCGAGGTCGAGGGCATGGCGGACGTCGCCGCCGTGACCCCGCCGGTCGTGAACGAGGCCGGGGACACCGCCGTCCTCAGCGTGGTGCCCGAGAGCGGGCCCAGCACCGAGCAGACCGAGGATCTCGTCTCCGGCATCCGCGACCGCGGCGAGGCCACCGGCGTCCAGGCCATGGTGACCGGGCAGACCGCGATGGCGATCGACGTCTCCGCCAAGCTCGGCCAGGCGCTCGCCCCCTACCTCGCCGTCGTCGTCGGGCTCGCGTTCGTCCTGCTCCTGCTGGTGTTCCGGTCGCTGCTCGTGCCGCTGAAGGCGACGCTCGGATTCCTGCTCACCGTCTCGGCCACGTTCGGCGCGGTCGTCGCCGTCTTCCAGTGGGGCTGGCTCGCCGGGCTGCTCGGCGTCGCCGAGACCGGCCCGATCATGAGCATGATGCCGATCTTCCTGATCGGCGTGGTGTTCGGGCTCGCCATGGACTACCAGGTCTTCCTGGTGACCCGGATGCGCGAGGAGCACGTGCACGGCGCGGCCCCCACCGAGGCCGTCGTCACCGGGTTCCGGCACGGCGCCCGCGTCGTCACCGCCGCCGCCGTCATCATGATCGCGGTGTTCGCCGGGTTCATCGCCTCCGCCGAGCCGATGATCAAGATGATGGGGTTCGCGCTGGCCGCCGGGGTCGCCCTGGACGCCTTCGTGGTCCGCATGACGATCGTCCCCGCCGTCATGGCGCTGTCCGGCCGCGCCGCGTGGTGGCTGCCGAGGTGGCTGGCGCGCCTCGTGCCCAACGTGGACGTGGAAGGTGAGAGGCTTCGGCATCTGCTCGATGACGCCGAAGGGAGGGCCGGCGAGCGGGAGCCGGCCCCCGCCCGGACCTGACCGGCCCGGACCGTCCCCCCGCCCGGACCATCCCCCCGCCCGGGCCGGACCCGCCCCGGCCCCGAACCGAAGGACAGCGATGTGAGCCTTCTCGACCGACCGCCCGAGGCGGGCGGCGCGTCGGCGCGGACGCGCCGGTTCCCCTGCCGTCTGGGGCGGCGGGACGCGGACGGCGGCGGGCGGCCCGGCGGGCGGCCCCGGGCCGTCCGCGAACTGCTGCTGATCATCGCGCTGTTCACCGTCTACAAGCTCGGCCGGCTGCTGGCGAGCGGGCGGGTCGGGGAGGCGTTCGACAACGCCCACCGCGTCTGGCACCTGGAGCGCCTCCTCGACCTGCCGAGCGAGACCGGCGTCCAGCAGGGCCTGATGCAGAGCCAGTTCCTGGTGAACGCGGCCAACTGCTACTACGCGTACGTGCACTTCCCGGCAGCGATCCTGTTCCTGCTCTGGATCTACCTGCGGCGGCCCGTCCACTACCGGTGGGTCCGCCGGGTCATGGTCGCGCTGACCGCCGTCGCGCTCGTCGTGCACCTGCTCGTCCCGCTGGCGCCGCCGCGGATGCTGCCCACGACCGGGCTCATCGACACCGCGGCGCGGTTCGGCCCGGCCGTGTACGGGCCGCCGCAGACCGACACGGTCGCCAACCAGTACGCGGCCATGCCGTCCCTGCACATCGGCTGGGCGGCCGTCATCGCGCTCGGCCTGATCCTCACGTCCCGGACGCGGTGGCGCTGGCTGTGGCTCCTGCACCCGGTCGTGACGGTCGCCGTCGTGGTCGGCACCGCCAACCACTACTGGCTGGACGGGATCGTGGTGCTCGCCCTGCTGGCGGTCAGCGTCCTGCTCCTGCGCCCGCCCGGGGCGCGGCGGGCCGCGTCCGGTTAGGGGGCCGGCTCGGCCCCCAGCGTCTCGAGCAGCTCGGTCACCGGCTGGAGCTTCTCGTACAGCAGCAGGACGGGCTCGCCCGGCTCGGCGAGGTCCAGCGCCGAGGTCAGCGCCCCCTTCAGGTCGCCCGCCGGATGGTGGCGCACCTCCGGGCGGACCTCCCGCAGCCCCTGGACGATCAGCCGGGTCATCTCGCCCGAGCGGCGGCCGCGCAGGTCCTCGTCCTCGTAGACGACGACGCGGCCGAACGCCCCGGCGAGGGCCCGCGCCGTCTCGCCGACCAGCTCGTCGGACCGGTCGCCCGGCAGCGTGACCGCGGCGACGCCCGCCGCGCCCCACCGCCGCTCGACGAACGCGCCCATCGCCGTGACCGCCGCCGGGTTGTGCGCGTAGTCGACCAGGACCGGGTTGTCGCCGACCTGGTACACGCAGCCCCGTCCGGGATTGCGGGTGTGCGGATCGAACGAGCGCAGCGCGCGCGCCAGCACGTCCACCGGGACGCCGAGGGCGCGGGCCGCGGCGGACGCGGCCAGCGCGTTCGCGAGGACGTGGACGGCGTCCCCGCCGAACGCGCCCGCCACCTCCCCGGCCGGCAGGATCGGGGTCAGGCGGTCGCCGCGGGCCTCGGTCAGCCAGCCGTCCGCCACGTGGTAGCCGACGCCGCCGCCGCGCAGATGGCGCGCGAGGACCGGCGCGTCCGCCGACAGCGAGAAGAAGCGCACCACCGGATCGCGCCCCCGGACGCCGGGACGTTCGGCGATGCTCGCCGACGCCTCGTCCTCGGCGTTCAGCACGACGTGGCCGCCGCGCCGGATCTCCTCGGCGACCAGCGCCTTGATGTCGAGCAGGTCGTCCAGCGACTCGGTGTCGTCCACGCCGAGATGGTCGCGGGTGACGTTGGTGACGACCGCGACGTCGGCCCGGTCGTAGCCGAGGCCGCGCCGCACGATGCCGCCCCGCGCGGTCTCCAGGACGGCCGCCTCCACCGACCGGTCGCCCAGCACCATCTCGGCCGAGCGGGGACCGGACGCGTCGGACATGTGCACGAGCCGCCCGCCCACGTACACGCCCTCGGTGCTGGTCATGCCGGTCCGCCGGCCGTCCAGCTCCAGGATGTGCGTGATCATCCGGACGGTCGTCGTCTTGCCGTTGGTGCCCGTCACCGACACGACCGGCACCCGCGACGGCGTCCCCGCCGGATACAGCAGGTCGACGATGTCGCCGGCGACGTCCCGCCCCGTCCCCTCGTGCGGCGCCAGGTGCATGCGCAGGCCCGGCGCGGCGTTGACCTCCAGGATCCCGGCGGCGCCGCGCTCGGCGGGCGGCGGCGAGGCGATGTCGGGCAGCCGCAGGTCGATGCCGCACACGTCCATGCCGACGGCCGCGGCGGCCCGCACGCACATGGCGGCGACCTCGTCGTGCACGTCGCCGGTCACGTCCCGGCTGGTGCCGCCCGTGGACAGGTTCGCGTTGCGGCGCAGCCACACCCGCTCCCCGTCGCCCGGCACCGAGTCCGGGCCGTGCCCCTGCCGCGCCATCAGCGCCAGCTCCGTCGGGCCGAGCGCCAGCCGGGTCAGCGGCCGGTCGTGGCCCTCGCCCCGCGCCGGGTCGGCGTTGACCCGCGCCACCAGGGCCGCGACCGTCGCCGTCCCGTCGCCGGTCACGCACGCGGCGGTCAGCTCGGCCGCCGCCACGACCCGGCCGCCGACCAGCAGGACCCGGTAGTCCTTGCCCGGGATGTAGGATTCGACGAGGACCGCGCCCTCGTCCCCGGCGGCGGCCGCGAACGCGGCCACGACCTCGGGCGGCTCGGTCAGCTCGATGTGGACGTTCTCGCCCTGATGCCCGGCGAGCGGCTTGACGACCACCGGGCCGCCCGCCTCGCGCAGCGCCTCCAGGGCCTCCGCGGGCGACGCCGCGACCCGCCCCTCGGGGACGGGGACGCCCGCGTCGGCGAGCACCCGGTGCGCGAGCCGCTTGTCGCCCGCGACCTCCATCCCGATCGCCGAGGTGGTGTCGGTCATCGCCGCCCACACCGTCCGGCGGTACCGCCCGTACCCGAGCCGCAGCAGGTTGAGGTCGTCGACGCGGCGGACCGGCACGCCCCGCTCCCGCGCCGCCCGCGCCAGCGCGGCCGTGCTGACCCCGAGCCGCTCGCCCTCGTGCTCGGCGGCGATCTCGGCGAGGTCGCCGGAGATGTCGGGCACCCGCCCCTCCAGCGCGCCGGTCACGGTCCGCACGGCGAGCGTGATCAGGCGCTCCACGACCGTGCTGTCCGCCGGCTCGTCCCGCGGGCACTCCAGGACCACCTCGTAGTCGCCGGGCCCGCCCGCGAGGACGGTCCGCCCGAAGAACACCTCGCGGCCGATCAGCCCGGACAGCTCCAGCGTGACGTGCTCGGTGACATGACCGAAATAGGTGCCGCGCGCCATCGCGTCCAGCAGACCGCCGGGACGGCCCGCCGAGCAGTGGTGCCCGGCAAGGCCCGGCAGCGCCTCCACCAGCCGCGCGGCGAAACCGGGATGGTCGGTCGTCTCGTGACCGGTCAGGCCCTGCAGGTCCAGGCGCGCGATCGCGACGGGACGGGACAGGTAGACGTTCGGGCCGCTCAGGCGGCGCACGTGATCGAGCCGCACGGCTAGTCCTCCTCGTCCGGGCCGCGCATGTTGCCGATCGCGGGCAGCTTGTCGTTCATCTGGAACGCGCAGCCGGCCGGCAGCAGGTGCAGCGAGACGTCGAACATCGCCATCGGCTCGTCGTCGGAGGCGGCGTAGGCGATGGTGGACTGCCCGGCGTCCACGACCGTGACCACCCCCGTCCCGACGACCTCGAACTGGCCGTCGCCCACCACGATCGCCGTGTCCTCGTCTATCCCGACGCCCAGCAGCCGGGTGTCCAGCGCTATGCCGCTCATCAGTCTCGGCAGCCGTCCCCGCTCGTTGAAATGCATGTCGATCAGCACGTTGTCGAGCAGGGCGAGCCCCGGGCCGACCTTCACGCTGGAGGCGGCGACCTCGTGGCCGTGCCCGCCCAGGATCATCCAGTGGCCCATCGCGGTCGCGCCGGCGCTCGTCCCGGCGATGACCAGGCCCTCCTGGTCCAGCCGCCGCTTCAGCAACTCGTTGGTCCTCGACCCCACCAGCGTCCGGATCCGCGACTGGTCGCCGCCGCTGAACAGCACGCCGGTCGCCGCGTCCAGCGCGCGCAGCGTCGCCGCGTCGTCGGCCGCGGCCCGGCCGAGCAGCCGCAGCTCCCGGACCGACGGCACGCCGAGCCGCCCGAACACGGCCGTGTACTCCTCGGCGACCTCCTCGGGCACCTCCGTCGCCGTCGTCACGACGACGATCCGCGCGTCCTCGGCGCCGGACAGCTCCACGAACGTCTCAAGCGGCCCCGACCCGCAGGTCCGGTTCTCCGCACCACCGATGATCAGCAGCCGGCCCTTGCGTCCGGCACCCCCGTTTTTGGCCTTCACGTCAGCTAGCTACCCCTGGTTGCGCAGGGTAGTCGCCCGATCGCGGGGAGAGCGGGCGGGCCGGTCCCGCCGCTGTGCCATGCTGTGCGGATGAGCGGCAGCCCCGTTCCGCCGGACGTCCCCGCCCGGTCCCCGGCCGGGCCGTCCGCCGCGCTGGCCGCCGCGTCCGCGCACTACCTGCGGGGCGAGCCGGTCGACATGTCCGCGCTGGCCGCCGAGCTCGGGGTCGGGCGCGCGACCCTGTACCGGTGGGTCGGCAGCCGCGAGCAGCTCCTCGGCTCGGTCCTCGCGGAGATGACCGAGCGGACGTACCGGGTCGCGGTGCGCGGCGTGGGCGGCGCCGGCGGGGCGCGGATCCTCGCCGTCCTGGAGCGGTTCATGCGCGCGGTCGTGGAGGCGGCGCCGCTGAAGGCGTTCACCGAGCGCGAGCCGCGGCTGTTCATGCGGCTGGCCACCATGCCCGGCACCATCGAGGACCGCGCGACCGAGCTGCTGACCCGGGAGCTGCAGGCGGAGATCGACCGCGGCGCGCTGCGCGTCCCGCTGCCGACCCGGACGCTCGCGCAGGCGATCGTCCGGGTCGCCGACTCATTCATGTACGCCCATTACCTGGGCGGGGGCCGGCCGGAGATCGAGCAGGCCCTGGAGGTGGTCGAGCTGCTGCTGCGCCCGTGCGCGCCGGGCGCCGGGACGGACGGCCGGGAATCTTCCGGTCCGGCCCGACGCTGAATCCTTTGCGGGGGAGTGACCACTATGTGGCACGCGCTCGCCATGAGAGGCTTAGTCATTGGACGCATCGTCGAAAGAGGGACGGCCGGGCCGTGAGTGACATCCCCCGCCGCGCGGTGACGCGCACCGCCAAGCTGGCGACCCTCCCGCTGGGGTTCGCCGGGCGCACCGCCCTCGGGCTCGGCAAGCGGACCCTCGGCCGCCCCGCCGAGGCCGTCGCGCTGGAGGTCCAGCGCCGCACCGCCGAGCAGCTGTTCGCCGTGCTCGGCGAGTTGAAGGGCGGCGCGATGAAGGTCGGCCAGCTGCTGTCGATCTTCGAGGCCGGGCTGCCCGAGGAGATCGCCGGGCCGTTCCGCGCCAGCCTGACCCGGCTCCAGGAGTCGGCGCCCCCGATGCCCGCCGCCACCACCCACGCGGTGCTCGCCGAGGGCCTCGGCGCCGACTGGCGCGACCGGTTCGCCGAGTTCGACGACCGCCCGGCGGCCGCCGCGTCCATCGGGCAGGTCCACAAGGCCGTCTGGCACGACGGCCGGACGGTCGCGGTCAAGGTGCAGTACCCCGGCGCCGCGCAGGCCCTGATGAGCGACTTCAACCAGATCGCCCGGCTCAGCAGGCTCTTCACCCCGCTGTTCCCGGGCGTCGAGGTCAAGCCCGTCGTCGCCGACCTCAAACGCCGCCTGGAGAAGGAACTCGACTACGTCGACGAGGCCCGCGCGCAGACCGCCTTCCACGACGCCTACGCCGGCGACCCCGACTTCGCCGTGCCCGCCGTCGTCGCCCAGTCCGGCAACGTGCTGGTCACCGAGTGGCTGGACGGCACCCCGCTCGCCAAGGTCATCGCCGGGGGCGACCAGGACGCCCGCGACCGCGCGGGCCTGCTGCTGTTCCGCTTCCTGCTGTCCGGCCCGGCCCGCTGCGAGATGATCCACATCGACCCGCACCCGGGCAACTTCCGCCTCCTGGACGACGGCCGCCTCGGCGTCCTGGACTTCGGCGGCGCCGCCCACGTCCCGGCCGAACTCCAGTGGTCGATCGGCCGCCTGCTGCGCATCGGCACCCTCGGCGACCCCGACGAGATCGTCGACGCTCTCTGCGAGGAGGGCTTCCTCGCCCCCGAGGCGGAGGTGGACCCCGACGAGGTCGCCGCCCTCGTCGCCCCGCACGCGGCCCCGTTCGCCGTGGAGCGCTTCCGCTACTCCCGCGACTGGCTCCGCGAGCAGACCGCCCGCGGCCTCGGCCTCGCGTCCGACATGCGTCCCGGCGCACTGGCCCGCGCCTTCCGCCTGCCGCCCCAGTACCTCGCCGTCAGCCGCGCCCTCTCCGGCTGCGGCGGCGTCCTCTGCCAACTGGAGGCCGAGGGCGCCTTCCGCGGCGAAGCCGAACGCTGGCTCCCCGGCTTCGCCGACGACGACCCGCCTCTGGACGACCAGACCGAGGCCACCGCCTGACCCGCCCGTCCGGAGCGGCCGGAGAGCGCGGGCGGCGGAGCGTCCACCGGGATCGTGTCCCCGCGTTCAGGACAGGGCCGCGGATTCCTCCTGCTCGACCTGGCGGTTCCAGTCGCGCTTGCCGGCCTGCCAGCCGTCCTCGTCGCGGCCGCGGCGCCAGTAGCCGGAGATCGACAGCCGCTCCAGGGGCAGGCCGCGCTCGACGCGGAGGTGGCGGCGGAGCTCCTTGACGAAGCCGGCCTCGCCGTGGACGAACGCGTGCACCACGCCGTCCGGGAAGTCCAGTTTCCGGACGGCCTCCACCAGGAGGTCGCCGGTCTGGCCGGCGCCCCGGTGCAGCCAGACGATCTCGGCGCCGTCCGGCGCCCGGAGGTCCTGCTCCTCCTCGGGCCCGGCGACCTCGATGAACACGCGGGCGGGGGCCCCGGCCGGGACGCGTTCGAGGGCCGCGGCGATCGCGGGCAGGGTGCTCTCGTCGCCGGCGAGCAGGTGCCAGCCGGCATCGGCGCGGGGCGCGTAGGCGCCGCCGGGGCCGGTGAACGCGATCTCCTCGCCCGGCCGGACGCCCGCCGCCCACGGCCCGGCGAGCCCCTTGTCGCCGTGGTGGACGAAGTCGATCGTCAGTTCGCGCGCCTCCGCGTCCCACGCGCGGACGGTGTAGGTGCGGGTGCTGGGCCACTGCTCGCGCGGCAGCTCGGCGCGCACCCGCTCCATGTCGAACGGCTCGGGGTAGGCGACCTCCGGCTTCGGGAAGAGCAGCTTCACGTAGTGGTCGGTGAACTCGCCCGCGTCGAAGTTCGCGAGCCCGGCGCCGCCGAGGACGACGCGGATCATGTGCGGTGTGAGGCGCTCGGTGCGCAGCACCGTCCCCCGGTGGATCCCGCGTCCCTTGCGTGCCGGTTCCGTGGCCATGCAGTCCTCCGATGATCCGGATCACAGTATTAGGCAAGGCTAACCTGCGAGGACGCCTGGTTTGTTCCCGCCTCTCGCCCCGCGGCGGGTGCCGGATCACCGCCGGGCGGACGGTCCGGCGATGTGGCCCCTCGATGTGGCCCCTCGATGCGGCCCGGGCGGCGGGGAACCCGCGCGGCCTGGGCCGGACGACCCTCCGAGCAGGGCCTTCTGCGATACGTTCGGGGGGCCCGCGACCCCCTCAGCCGCCCGTGCCCGGAGGAATGATGTCCGTGCTCGCCCAGTTGCTCACCGCCGTCGCCGACGGCTCGGTGGAGATCGTCGACCTGACCGCGCCGCTGTCGGACCGGACGCCGATCCTCCGGCTGCCCGAGCCCTTCGCCAACACCGTCCCCTTCCGGCTCAAGGAGATCAGCCGGTACGACGACCGCGGCCCCGCGTGGTACTGGAACGACATAGAGACCGGCGAGCACGTCGGCACCCACTTCGACGCGCCCGTGCACTGGGCCACCGGCCGCGACGGCGAGGACGTCGCGCAGGTCCCGCCCGGCCGCCTCGTCGCCCCGGCCGTGGTGCTGGACGCCTCCGGGCACGTCGCGGACGATCCCGACTTCCTGCTGGAGATCGACCACGTCCGGGACTGGGAGAAGGCCAACGGCCCGCTCCCGGACGGCGGCTGGCTGCTCTACCGGACGGGCTGGGACGCGCGGTCCGGCGACCAGGACACCTTCCTCAACGCCGACGAGAACGGCCCCCACACGCCCGGGATCTCCGCCGAGTGCGCCCGGTGGCTCGCCGAGGAGACCCCCGTCCTCGGCCTCGGCGTGGAGACCGTCGGCACCGACGCGGGCGCGGCGCACGGGTTCGACCCGCCGTTCCCCTGCCACTCCTACTTCCTCGGCGCCGGCAAGTACGGCCTCACCCAGCTGCGGAACCTGGACCGGCTGCCCGCCCGCGGCGCCGTGCTGCTCGCCTCGCCGCTGCCGATCGTCGGCGGCTCCGGCAGCCCCGCCCGCGTGCTCGCGCTGATCGAGCGATGAACGTCGCGGAGGCCGTGGGGGAGGCCCTCGCGCGGCTCGGCGCCGGCACCGCCTTCGGGGTCGTCGGCAGCGGGAACTTCCATGTCACGAACGCGCTCGTCGCGAACGGCGCCCGGTACGTCGCCGCCCGGCACGAGGGCGGCGCCGTGACGATGGCGGACGCCTACGCGCGGATGAGCGGCGGCCTCGGCGTCGTCACCGTCCACCAGGGGCCCGGCCTCACCAACGCGGTCACCGGCATCGCCGAGGCCGCCAAGAGCCGCACGCCGCTGCTCGTGGTCGCGGGCGAGGTGGCCGCCGCCGCGGTCCGGTCGAACTTCCGGATCGACCAGGCGGCGATCGCCGCGGCCGTGGGAGCCGTGCCCGAGCGGGTCCACTCGCCGCAGACGGCGCTCGACGACGTGGCGCGCGCCTGCCGGACGGCGGTCGCCGAGCGCCGCACGGTGCTGCTCGGCCTGCCGCTGGACGTGCAGGGCGCCGCGCTCCCGGACGAGCGGGCGCGCCGGTCCGCGCCGCCCGCGGGCCGCCGGCCGGCACCGCCCAGCATCCCGCCGCTGCCGGTGCCGCCGCCGGTGGCGGTCGCCCGGCTCGCCGACGCGCTGCAGGCGGCCCGGCGGCCGGTGTTCATCGCCGGGCGGGGCGCCCGGCTGTCGGGCGCGCGCGAGCCGCTCGCCGAGCTGGCCGCACGCTGCGGCGCGCTGCCCGCGACGTCCGCCGTCGCGCGCGGCCTGTTCACCGGCGACCCGTTCGCGCTGGACGTCAGCGGCGGGTTCGCCACCCCGGCCGCCGCGACGCTGATCCGCGGCGCCGACCTGATCGTCGGCTGGGGCTGCTCCCTGACCATGTGGACGACGCGGCACGGCGCCCTCGTCGGCCCGGACGCCAAGGTCGTGCAGGTCGACGTGGACGCCCGCGCCCTCGGCGCGCACCGCCCGGTCGACCTCGGCCTGATCGGCGACGCCGCCGAGACGGCGCGGGCGGTGACCGCCGAACTGCGGTCGCGCGGGCATGAGGCCGCCGGCTACCGGACGCCCGAGGTGGCGGAGCTGCTCGCCCGCGAGGGACGCTGGCAGGACGTCCCGTACGAGGAGCACCCGGACGCCGGGGACGAGGCGGGCGGGGACGGGGCGGGCGGGCCCCGCATCGACCCCCGGACGCTGACGATCGCCCTCGACGCGATGCTGCCCCGCGAGCGCACCGTCGCCGTCGACTCGGGCAACTTCATGGGCTACCCCGCGATGTTCCTGGACGTCCCCGACGGCGACGGGCTCGTGTTCACCCAGGCGTTCCAGTCGGTCGGGCTCGGCCTCGCCACCGCGATCGGCGCCGCCCTGGCGCGTCCCGACCGGCTCACCGTCGCCGCGCTCGGCGACGGCGGCGCGCTGATGTCGGTCGCGGAGCTGGAGACCGCCGTCCGGCTCGGGCTCGGCCTGCTCGTGGTCGTCTACGACGACGAGGCGTACGGCGCGGAGGTGCACCACTTCGGCCCGGGCGGGCATCCGCTCGACACGGTGACGTTCCCGCCGGTGGATCTGGCCGCCGTCGGAGGCGGCTTCGGCTGCGCGGCGGCGACCGTCCGGCGCCCGGACGACCTCGCCGCGGTGGCCGGCTGGCTGGCCGGCCCGCGGGACCGGCCGATGGTCGTCGACGCCAAGGTCACGCGAGGCCGGCCCGCCTGGTGGCTGGCGGAGGCGTTCCGCGGTCACTGACCGTGTAATGCCGCGGTCACCGACCGTGTAACGCGGCTCCTCCTGGGAAGCATCACTCCCATCTCGATCATGAGGCGGGGGGATGTGATGGGCGGCGTGTGGCCTCGACATCGTCGACAGGGACCTGTTGCCCCACGTCTTCGGGCATGTCCAGGTTCGCCGCGATTGTGCCTTGTGTCGCACGTCCAGGAGGAGACATGACGCGACGGCCGATGGTCCCCGACCTCCTCCGGGAGATGACCGCGGAGTTCGCCGGGACCATGATCCTCATCCTGTTCGGCTGCGGCGTCGTCGCCCAGGTCGTCGCGGGCAGCGGCCTCGGCCTGCCGCAGAGCCTCGGCGGTCACGACGCCATCGCCTGGGCGTGGGGCATCGGCGTGACGCTGGGCGTCTACACCTCGGCGCGGATCAGCGGCGGGCACATCAACCCGGCGGTGACCGTCGCCTTCGCCGCCTTCTGGGGCTTCCCGTGGCGCAAGGTGCTGCCGTACTGCTTCGCGCAGGTTCTCGGCGCCTTCGTGGCCGCGCTGATCGTCCGGTGGAACTACACCGAGATCCTGCACAAGTTCGATCCCGGCCTGACGGCCAAGACCCAGTTCGTGTTCTCCACGATGCCCGGCAACGGGACGCTGCCGATCCACACCTGGGGCGCGTTCCGCGACCAGATCATCGGCACGGCGATCCTGCTCTTCCTCGTCCTCGTCCTCGTCGACCCGCGCAACGCGCCGCCGCTGGCCAACCTGGCCCCGCTCATCATCGGGCTGGTGGTGGTCGCGATCGGGATGGCGTTCGGCTCCGCCGCCGGCTACGCGATCAACCCGGCGCGCGACCTCGGCCCCCGCCTCGCCCAGTACGCCACGGGATACGGGAGCGCGTGGAGGGACCAGTACGGGCACTTCTACTTCTGGGTGCCCATCGCCGCGCCCCTGATCGGCGGGCTCCTCGGCGCCGCCCTCTACATGCTGCTCATCGGGCGCAACATCCCGCAAGAGGAGGAAGTGCCCCCGTCGCTTGAGCCCACCCTGGACCAGGATGATTCCTGACGGGGTCCCGCCCGCCGGAACGAAGGGAGAAGTCCATGGCCGACTTCGTCGGAGCCCTCGACCAGGGCACGACCAGCACCCGTTTCATGATCTTCGATCACGGCGGCGGCGAGGTCGCCCGCCACCAGCTGGAGCACGAGCAGATCCTGCCGCGGGCGGGCTGGGTCGAGCACAACCCGACCGAGATCTGGGAGCGGACCCGCGCCGTCGTCGAGACCACGCTGAACAAGGCGAACCTGAGCCACACCGATCTGGCCGCGTTCGGCGTCACCAACCAGCGCGAGACCGCCGTGGTGTGGAACCGCCGCACCGGACGCCCCTACTACAACGCGATCGTCTGGCAGGACACCCGCACCGACCGCATCGCGTCCGCGCTCGAACGCGACGGACGGGGCGAGACGATCCGGCACCGCGCCGGGCTGCCGCCCGCCACGTACTTCTCCGGCGGCAAGGTCCAGTGGATCCTGGAGAACGTCGACGGGGTTCGCGAGGCCGCCGAGAACGGCGACGCGATCTTCGGCAACATCGACACGTGGGTGCTGTGGAACCTCACCGGCGGGACGGACGGCGGCGTGCACGTCACCGACCCCACCAACGCCAGCCGCACCATGCTGATGGACCTGGAGACCCTGACCTGGGACGACCAGCTCCTGTCGTTCTTCGGGATCCCGCGTTCGATGCTGCCGCAGATCAAGCCGTCCTCGGCGCCCGAGCCGTACGGGGCGACCCGCGCGAACGGGCCGCTGGGCGGCGAGGTGCCGCTGACCGGCATCCTCGGCGACCAGCAGGCGGCGACGGTCGGGCAGGTGTGCTTCGCCCCCGGCGAGGCCAAGAACACCTACGGCACCGGCAACTTCCTGCTCCTCAACACGGGCGAGGAGCTCGTCCGGTCCAAGGCGGGGATGCTCACGACCGTCTGCTACCAG
>NZ_JAXCEJ010000022.1:0-145097 GCF_041463665.1 Actinomadura chokoriensis | reverse complement strand
GTGCTGCCGATACCGGCATCGCCGTGCTCGCCGACGAGGTGGACCAGCGCCTGAACCATGTGCGCGGACGCGTCGACCCCCGCGACCTGCCGTACGCCATCCGGCACACGGCCCGACATATCCACACCCAGCTCGCACAAGCCCGCCACACCGCCTGCCAGGGCCACGACGAGAACCACGGCCGGCCCGGCTACCGGCCACCCGCCGCGATGCGGCGAGAGATCCAAGCCCGCCACGCCACCTGCGTTTTCCCCACCTGCAACCAGCCCTCCCACCGCTGCGACCTCGACCACACCCTCCCCTGGCGGCCCGGCACCACCTGCCGCTGCAACCTCGCCCCGCTCTGCAGGCGACATCACCGGCTGAAACAAAGCCCCGGCTGGAAACTCCACCAGATCTGGCCCGGACTGCTCATCTGGATCACACCATCCGGAGCCTGGTACATCGTCCGCCCCGACCGCCAATGAGTCAGGAGCATCGGACGCTTCCAGTCCTACGACGTGACCGCGCACTGGCCGCGGTCTGCGCGCCGGGGCCCCTCCGCCGTGGGGCGGACGTCGAAATCGAAGATGGCGGTCGGCAGGTAGAGGGAGCAGCAGGCGTTCGGGATGTCCACGACGCCGCTGAGCCGACCCTCGATCGGTGCGGCGCCCAGCAGCAGGTACGCCTGCTCGCCCGTGTAGCCGAACTTCTTCAGGTACTCGATGGCGTTCAGGCAGGCGTTCCGATAGGCGAGCGTGGCGTCGGTGAAATGGTTGGTGTCGGTCCGGTGGTCGACCGAGATCCCGATGAAGGAGATGAACTGGTCGTAGCGGGGCTCGACGTTGCCCGGCATGAAAATGGGGTTCGTCGTGACCCCGTACTTCTCCATTCCGCCCTTGATGAGGTCGATGTGCAGGTCGATGAACCCGCCCATCTCGATGGCGCCACAGAACGTGATCTCGCCGTCTCCCTGGCTGAAATGCAGGTCGCCGCCGGACAGCAGCGCGCCCGGGACGTAGACGGGGAAGAACACGCGCGACCCGCGGCTGAAGTTCTTGATGTCCTGGTTGCCGCCGTTCTCGCGGGGCGGGACCGTCCGGGCGCCCTCGCGTCCGATGCGCTCCAGGTCGGCGCCCGTGAGGTTGCCCGCGAGGACCTCCAGCGGCTGCGGCGGCAGCGCGAGCGGCGGGACCCGGTCCGGGTCGGTGTCGATGAGGGCCTGCTCGCGCGCGTTCCAGCGGCCCAGCATGTCGGCGGACGGCGCGGTGCCGAACAGCCCGGGATGCGTGATCCCGGTGAACCGGACGCCGGGAAGGTGCCGGGACGTTGCGACCTGGCCGTGGAAATCCCAGATGGCCTTGTACGCGTCGGGGAACCAGTCGGTGAGGAAGCCGCCGCCGTTGTCGCGGGCGAAGATACCGGTGTAGCCCCAGCCCTGACCGGCGACGCCGCCCTTCTCCTGCGGGACGGGGCCGATATCGAGAATGTCCACGACCAGAAGGTCGCCGGGTTCGGCGCCCTCCACCGCGATCGGCCCGCTCAGCATGTGGTTGACATTCAGGTCGAGGTCCCGGATGTCGTTCGCCGAGTCGTTGTCGCCGACCTGCCCGTCCATCCACTCCTTGGACTCGACGCGGATCTCCGACCCCGGGCGCACCGTGACCGCCGGTGGAATGTCCGGATGCCAGCGGTTGTGGCCGGGCACCTTCTGGTCGCGCATGGACTTCGACTGGTCGACGCTGAACACGACATCGGGCATGTCTTCCTCCGAGAGTTCCTGGGTCCCGTCCCCGTCACGGACGGGGGAGCAGCGCGTGCCTGGGATCGGCGGGCGGCGCGGGCCCGCGCGGTGCCGCAGGGACGCGCTCGACCACCCGGGGCTCGTGGGCGCCGGCCTCCTGAGCATCGAGGGCCCGCGCGAGCGGACGGGACGTGCGGGCGACGAGCGGCGGGGTGAAGACGCGGGGGGCTTCACCGGCGCAGGACGCGCAGGGCTCGCTGGGTCCGGCTGTGCCGATCGGCCGGGAGACGTCGAACGGTCCGCACTCCGCGCAGCGGTACAGGTAGATGGCCACGGGCAGCCTCCAAAGCTTCCGTGGCGGACCATTCCGCTGAGAACCGCCGATAAACGAGCCGTCCCGGGACGGGAATCCCGGTAATTCGCTGAAAATCCCCACAATTCGCCGGGATGAGGGGACGGGTGGTGGCGCCGGTCAGCCGGCGACTTCGGAGCTCAGCTTGGCCAGTTGCTCCTCGTAGATGCGCCGCAGGCCCTTGGGGGCGAAGGTCCGCTCGAAGAAGCCTCCGATGCCGGTCGCACCGTCCCAGGTGGTCGTGACCTGCACGCGGGAGCCGCCGCCGGCCGCGGGGGAGACCGTCCAGGTGGTGACCATGGACGAGTTGGCGTCCCGCTCGACCAGCCGGTCCTTGTCAGGAGCGTTCACGGTGAACAGGCAGTCGCGCACCCGCTTGCTGGTGGCCGCCAGCTTCCAGTGCACCACCGTGCCCTCACCCTGACCGCCCTCCCGCACCTCGTACTCGCTGAAATGCTCCGTCAGCATGCGGGATCGGGCGCCCGTGTAGTCGGCGAGGGCTCCGAGCACCCGGTCCGGGCCGGCGGTGAGCGTCTTCTCTGCGGTGACCACGACTTTTCCCATGCCGCTCATCTTTCCACCGCGCCACACCGGTGTCGCCCTCCGGGACGTGCCGGCACCGCCGTGCGCGGCGAATTTTCCGTGCTTTACCAGGCGTGTTTCCGCGATTGTCACGATGAGTTGTTGAAGATCGGAAATCGGGCCGGGCGCGCCCCTACAATCGTGCGATCTGCACCCCGGGCAGGAGGTCCGTCCGTGAGCGGTGAGAGTCATCCGGAGTGGGTGATCGACCCCGAGACCCCCAGCGTGGCCAGGATGTACGACTACTACCTCGGCGGCAAGGACAACTACGCCGCCGATCGCGCGGCCGCCGACCAGGTGGTGGCGGCGATGCCGAACGTGCTGGAGTTCACCCGCGCCAACCGGCGGCTGCTGTCGCGGGCCGTGACGATGATGGCCGGACGCGGCGTCCTGCGCTTCGTCCCGGACGAGGACCGTCCGGCCGAGGTAGTGGCGAAACTGCGCGCGGCCCTCGCCCCCGGCAGCTACCTGGCCATCACCCACGGATACCGGGGCGCGATCACCCTGGACGTGGAGAACCAGGTGCGGTCCGCCTGCGGCCGGACGGGGGGGCGGGCGGACGCCGAGCCGTTCCAGTCCGACATGGCCCCGCCCGGCTTCCTCGCCGGAGTGGGGAGGGTCGTCTGATGCTGCCGCTGGAACTGCTGTTCAGCCGGGCGTTCAGCGAGGACCCCTACGCCGCGTACGCGGAACTTCGGGCGTCCGGGCCCGTCCATCCGATCGACTTCCCGCAGGGAGCGACGGCGTTCCTGGTGGTCGACCATGAGCACGGCCGCGCGGCCCTGAGCGATCCGCGCCTGTCCAAGGACGTCGCGCACAGCGCCCTGCCCGTGAACGGCGAGCAGTTCTTCGGCGGAACGATGCTCGCCATGGATCCGCCCGACCACACCCGGTTGCGCGGGCTGATGGCCAAGGCGTTCACCGCCCGGCGCGTGGCGGAGCTGCGCCCCCGCGTCCAGGAGATCGCCGCAGCGCTGCTGGACGGCATCGCGGCGCGCGGCGAGGCCGACCTGATCGAGGAGCTGGCCGTCCCGCTACCGATCCAGGTCATCTGCGAGATGCTCGGCGTGCCGGCGTCCGACCGGGCCCGGTTCCGCGAGTGGACGGCCGTGCTGACCGTCCCGGCGCTGACCTCCGAGGCCCGCGCCCGCCGCCGCGAGGCCGCCCGCGCGTTCAACGGCTACCTGATCGAGGTCATCGCCGAGCGCCGGGCCCGTCCGGCGGACGACCTGGTCAGCGGCCTGATCGCCGCCCGCGACGGGGACGCCGCCCTCACCGGGGCCGAGCTGCTGGCCGGCATCGCGCTGCTGCTCATCGCGGGGCACGAGACCACGGTCAACCTCATCGGCAACGGCGTGCTCGCGCTGCTCCAGGCGCCCGACCAGATTGCCCTCCTCCGTGCGCGGCCCGAGCTGCTGCCGTCCGCGGTCGAGGAACTGCTGCGCTACGACGGCCCGGTGGAGCGGGCGAGCCAGCGCATCGCCCTGGAGGACCTGGAGATCGCCGGGACCCCGATCCCCAAGGGCGCCTGGGTGCACGTCTCGCTCGGCGCTGCGGACCGCGACCCCGCCGTGTTCGAGGCCCCCGACCGGCTGGACGTGACCCGCGCCCCGAAACGGCACGTCGCCTTCGGGCACGGCCCACACTTCTGCCTGGGCGCCCCCTTGGCCCGGCTGGAAGGCGAGATCGCCATCGGCGGCCTGCTGGACCGCTTCCCCGACCTGGCTCTCGCCGTCCCGCCCACCGACCTGCGCCACCACCGCACCGGCTCGATCGTCCGCGGCCTCCGCTCCCTGCCCGTCCGCATTACCGCTGATTCAGAGGCGATCGCGCGTTAGCATCTTGTGGCTGAATGTGGCGGTTTACTAGCGCGTTGGCGGGTGAAGTCACGGTGAGCCAGGACTCGGTACAGGGCATTCCGCCGGGAAGGGAAGGCGAAACTCTTCCCCTCCTCGTTTCGGTGAGCGAACAGGACTCCACGATGGGCCTGTTCTCCGCCGCGGATGGCGAGGCATTGCTCCGCCACATCCCGCTGGACGTCCTCCGGGAGAATCTGCGCCGCACCAGCGATTCCCTGCGCGCCCTTCTGGGCGACCTGGCCGACAGCACGGAGCGCTTCCGGCTCAAGGAGGCCCAGATCGGGGTGGAGGTCTCCGCAGAGGGCGGAATCCAGATCATCGGCACGGCGAAGGTCGGCACCAAGGCGAACATCATCCTGGTCTTCGGCGAGTGAGGGGCGGTGGGACGCTTTCGGGCGCTGCTCCTCGGTGTCGCGGAATACCAGGATCCCAAGCTTGCGCCGCTGCCGTTCGTCCCCGACGACCTCGTCAACGTGGCCACCGCGCTGGAGGCGAGAGGCTACGCGACCGAGATCCCCGACGACAGCGGCAGGCTGGGGCAGACCCGCATCCGCAGCGAGGTCAGCCGCTTCCTGATGACCGCGCAGCCGAACGACACGCTGCTCATCTACCTCAGCGGGCACGGTGCGCACGGAAAGGGCATCGACTACCTGCTGCCCAGCGACGCCGACACGAGCTGGCTGCCGCTCGCCGACGTGGCGGTTCCGCTGAACACCTGGCAGGCGGTGATCGAGTCGAGCCCGGCGGGAGGCATCGTCTTCCTCGTCGACGCCTGCCGGGAGGGCTTCCACGAGCACACCAAGTCGATCGCCGCGCGCACCGCGTGGTCGCAGGACAAGATCGCCCGGTCGGAGCGGCGTAATGTCGCATGGCTCTTCCCGTGCACGCCCGGGCAGGTCGCGCGGTACGTCCCGGACGGGCCGGACGGCACGTCGTTCAGCCTCTTCGCGGTCGCCGTGGAGCGGGCGATCAAGGACGGGGCGACGCAGGCGACGCTGACGGACTTCGCGCACGCCGTCGCGGAGCACATGGCGGCGCTGACCGCCGAGCATCGGCTCGCCCCGCAGCGGACGCGCGTGGCCGGAGAGGTCGACGGCGACGGATTCGTGGTGCTTCCCGGCTCGGCGGCCGACAGGGAGGCCGATGACTGGGCCGCGGCCGCGGCCCAGCACGTCGCATGGCAGAAGGCCGCCGACGTCCACGGGATCGAGTCCCTCAGGGACGACGTGGTGTCCCTCGTCCGCCACCTCGCCGCCGCGCGCCGCAGGACCGAGGCGGTGCTGGCGTCCGACCCGTGGCACGACGAGCGGTTCGCGCTGCGGATGTCCGCGCGGATGAGCCTGATCCTCGGTTCGCTCCTCGACGACCTGCGGCTCACGCCCGCCGAGGCGGCGCTGCTGGTCGCGCTGCCCTTCGTCCACCAGGTCCACTGGACGCGGGCCGTCGCCGACGCGAGCGTGGTGGATCCCTTCGACCTCTCGCCGGCCACCGCCACGTCGCCGGAACGCGAGAGGTTCGAGTCCTACGCCCGCGGACGACCCCGTCTCCTGCGCCGCGCCGCGGCGGCGGGCGCCGCGGGCGACCGTGAGACGGCGGGGCGGATCGGCTGGTGGCTCCTGCACCGCTGCGTCACCGCCAGTGCGGAGATGTTCGGTGAACGCGCGGTCGTCGATTCGCTGGCGGGGTGGGAGCCGGCGAGCCCGCTCGCCGGGGAGGTGCTGAGTGCCGGGCGGCTGAGCGAGATGGTCCGGCTCCTGTACGCCGACCCGGGCTTCATCGCCCGCACCGACCGTCCGCACGGCCTCTCCTCCTCGCTTGTGGTGGCTCCGGGGCTGCTCGGGGAGCAGGAGCTGCGCGAGCGCCTGGTGGCCTACCTGCTCGTGGTCGCGCACCGGATGGCGATCGAGACGACCGGGCTGCCCACCGTGCTCGTGGAGCATGTCGGCATTCCCAAGTCCGTCGTGCCCGCGGACGTCCTGCGTTCCCTGGACGAGGCGCGCTGGGAGCCGCGGGGCTCCGGCCGTGCGCTGCGCGCGGCCTGCTCCCATCCGGCGGTGGAGGTGGCGTTGCGCGAGCATGTCGGCGCCCTCGACCGCTTGCTCGCCGACCTCGGCAACTCGGCGGATCCTTCCCTCGCGGGGCTGAAGCGGCTTCCCCGTTACGCGGACCCGAGCCAGGTGCGCGCCGCGGAGACGGAGAAGGGGCCCGCGTACACCTCCGCGGGGATCCGGTTCCAGTTGAACGAGGCCCGCGTCCAGGAACTGCTGATGGGCGAGAACCTCTATGGCGACGCCGACCTGGCCATCCGCGAGATCTACCAGAACGCCCTCGACGCCTGCCGTTACCGGCGGGCCCGCACCGAATACCTGCGTGCCACGGGAGCGCCCGTGCCCGAATGGGAGGGCCGGATCCGCTTCACCCAGGGAATCGACGACCAGGGGCGCCCCTACATCGAATGCAAGGACAATGGCATCGGGATGGGCGTCCGGGAACTGCGCGACGTCTTCGCGCAGGCCGGCGCCCGGTTCGCCGAACTCCCCGAGTTCCTCGAGGAGCAGGCCGAGTGGGAGTCGATCGAGCCGCAGGTGAAGCTGTACCCGAACAGCCAGTTCGGCATCGGCGTGCTCAGCTACTTCATGCTCGCGGACGACATCACCGTGACCACCTGCCGCCTCGGCCGCGACGGCAGACCGGGAGAGCGGCTCAAGGTCTCGATCGCCGGGCCGGGCACGCTCTTCCACATAGAACCCGCGGGTCCCGGGACGGACGCGGGCACGGTGCTGCGGCTCTATCTGCGCTCCGCAGGCGACAAGAAGCCCGTCTCCTGCAAGCAGTCATTGCGCAACGTCCTGGAGTACTCGGAGTTCCACGTGGAGGCCAGGGACGGCGCTTTCATCGAGACGTGGCGGCCGCACGAGATGAAGGCGTACCCGCTGAGGGTCCTGTACCCCCATCCCGATGTGCCGGTCTGGTGGTGCGATGGCGAAGGAGCCATCCTGGTCGACGGGCTCAGGACCAACGAATCCTGCTTCGGGGTCATCGTCAACCTGACCGGGGAGAACGTCCCCGAGCTGTCGGTCGACCGCAAGGAAGTGCTCGACACTCCCCGGAACAGGCGGATCCTCACCCGCGTGCTGTCGGGCGCGGTGGACGCCTTCGAGTCGTCGGAGATCCCGCTACCGACGTTCGACTGGCTCTGCGAGTTCGCCGAGCAGCAGCCGATCGTCGCGGATCTGATCTTCCAGACGGCGCTGGACGCCGGGCGCTCGTTCCAGCTCAACGGCCGGCATCTCGACTTCGCCCGCCTCGGCCTGCTGGCGTCCGATCGGCTTCTCCTCCGGCCCGCGGACTCGTACCGCAAACCGGAGTACCTCATACGCAGCCTGAAGCAACGCCAGGAACGCCGTGGGGCCGAACCGCTGACCGATCACTTGATGAGATGGCGCATGGCCGGATTGGGGCGGCCTGGCAGTCGGCCCCTTCCGGGTGAACGGGCCAGGCCCTCCGACGGGATAATCCTGGACGCCAACCCAGAGAAGCCGTACGCGATGCGCACGGGTCGAAAGCACTGCTGGGTGCCCGCTTCAGAACCCGTCTCCGTCCGCCAGTTCCTGGAGGCCGCGACGAGAACCGGATATTCCATCGGCGAGGTGGCGGACCGTCTCGGTCGGCTGGGATACGACTTCCCCCCGCGGTTGCGCGAACTGGGGGAGGCGGAGCCGGCGGATCTGCTGATCACCAGTCGGGACCTCGACGGCGTCGCGCCATGGTTGGCCGAGCGCGATTCGGCGGGAGCCGCGGTCGAGGTGGGCACGGGACACGTCGTGGCGGCCGCGGCGCAACTCGGCCGGCCGATCTCCAGGGTGGCGAGGCGGCTCGCCGCCCTCGGATTCACCGTGCCACGGATCCTCCTGGACGCGGGCATCGCCGAGCCGGCCGACCGCATCCTGCTCAGCCGGGATCTCGACGGCAATCCGCCGTGGTTGGAACCGCTCGACGCCGAGGGCGCTCCGGCGCCGGTCCCGGCCGGGCACATCGTCTCGGCGGCGGCGCAGTTGGGCCGCGACGCCGCACGCGTGGCCGATCGCCTGGCGAGCCTCGGTTTCACGGTGCCCGGGGAACTTCCTGTGCGGGGGCGGATCGAGCCGGATGACCGGCGTTTGCTCAGCCTGGAACTGAACGGCTACCCGCCGATGCTCCCCGGAGCGCGGACCGTTCCGCTGGGGCACCTCGTCTTCGCCTCCGAAGGGCTTGGAAAGGGCATTGAGGAGATCGCCCGCCGCCTCGTCGAACTGGGCTTCCGCGTGCCCGAGGCGTTCGCCAGAGGGAGTTCCGATGATCTGCGGATCCTGAGCTCGGACTTCGACGACGAGCCACCGTGGCTGGGCATGGAGGGGTGGGTCCGTTCCCGGCACGTCGTCGATGCCGCGACCGGGTGCGGGCGTCCGGTCGGGGAGGTGGCCCGTAGGCTGGCCGACCTCGGGTTCGACCTTCCGCCGGCGATCCTCGACGCGGGCGACGTCCAGCCGGGTGACGACCTGCTGGTCACCCAGTACCTTCAGCCCGGTTTCATCGCCCTGCGCCAGTGGGATGACGATGACCTCCTCGTCCCGGTTCCGGCCGGCCACATCGTCTCGGCGGCGGAGAAGCTGGGATGCTCGATCGGTCAGGCCGCACGGCGCATGGCGCAGCTCGGCTTCCTCGTCCCGTCCGGCCTCTCCCGGCTCGACTCCCCGCAACCGGGCGACCGGGTGCTCGCCAGCAGGGACCTGACCGGCGACTGGCCGTGGCTGACCGACGTCGTCGTGCCGCTGGGGCACGTCCTGACGGCCGCCGAGCGATGCCACCGGACGCCGGAGGAGACGGCCCGGCGCCTCGAGGATTTCGGATTCACGGTTCCGGCGCTGCCGCACGGGCCCGTCGACGCCATCGACCTCACCCTCATGAGTCGTGAACTCGGCGTCCTCCCTCGGCCCGAGATGCTCTACCTGCGCCAGTACGCCGATCGCGGGTGGTGGCTCGACCAGGAGGTCCCGGTGCCGCTGTGGAACCTGGTGGCCGGCGCCGTGCAGGTCGGCATCCCGATCGCCGCCGCCGCGGACAGATTGCGCGCCCTCGGCTTCGATGTGCCCGACATCACCGATCTGCCCGAAGTGCTCGACGAGCTGTCCGCTGAAGCCTCCCTGAAGGGAGAACGCCGGTAGGGGACCCGACCCGTTGCGGGATGGCTCAGTAGCGATTCAGTTCGGCGTCGCGGTCCAGGTCTGCGTCGATCTCTGCCGCGGAGAGCTGGTGGAGGCCCATGTGGTCCTTGGCGATCTGGCCGAGGGTGGGGAGGGTCTTGCGGTCCGGCCAGGTTTCGGGCTTCCACAGAGAGGAGCGCAGGAACGCCTTCGCGCAGTGCATGTAGAGCTCTTCGACGTCGACGAGGAGGGCGAGGCGCGGGCGCCTGCCCTTGACCGTCAGGTCGTCGAAGAAGGGCGCGTCCGACACGAGCGTCGCGCGGCCGTTCACGCGGAGGGTCTCGTTCATCCCCGGCACGAGGAACAGCAGCCCGACGTGGGGGTTGTGCAGCACGTTGCGGAAGCTGTCGACCCGGTGGTTGCCGGGCCGGTCGGCGATCGCCAGCCGGTGGTCGTCCAGGACGAGCACCGATCCGGCCGGGTCTCCCCTGGGCGAGACGTCGCAGGTGCCCTCCGGGGTCGAGGTCGCCAGCAGGACGAGGGGCGAGTGCGCGATGAGCGTGCGCGCGTGCTCGTCGATGCGGCCGATGTCCTTGTCCCAGATGACCTGCGGCGGCTCCTGGACGATCTCCCGGAGGTCGGCCTCGGTCCGCACCGTACGGATCTCAGATGGATGCACCGTCCGAATATAAGTTAAGGCTAACTAAAAGGGCAGATCGCGGGCCTCCACCGGAGGCGAGCCGTGCGTCCGATTCCGTTCACTTCCGTCTGAGCGCTTGTTCGGACGGGTGGGACGCGCCTTCGATGTACGTGCTGATCTCTTCGGCGAAGGCCGGTGCGCGGGGTACCGGCCGGTCAGGATCTCGGGGGAGATGTGATCACGCGTAGCGGTGAATCGGTGGTCGGCGACGACCTGGGCGGCCGGCGGCGGGCGGTGCTCTCCGTGGGGTTGCTGGGGCCGCTCGCCGTGTCGCTGGACGAACGTCCGGTCTCGTTGACGGCGGGCAGGCTGCGGGCCCTGCTGGCGATGCTGGCGCTGTCGTCCGGTCAGGCCGTGTCGGTGGAACGGCTGGCCACGGCCGTGTGGACGGACGAGGAACTGCCGGGCAACGCCCGGCGCAGCGTGCAGACGTACATCGCCCGGCTGCGGAGCGCGCTCGGTGCGGACTCGATCGGTTCGAGGCCCGCCGGCTACGTGCTGCGGGCCGATCCCGAGCACGTCGACGCCCTGCGGTTCGGCAGGTTGCTGAGAGCCGCCTCCGCGGCGTCGAACGCCGCGCAGGAGCGGGCGCGGCTGGCGGAGGCGCTCGCCCTGTGGCGCGGCAAGCCGCTGGAGGGCGTGCCGTCCGGCCCGCTGCTGGAGTCGGAGACGCCCTGGCTGGTCGAACGCTACCTGGCGGCGCTGGAGCGGCGCGTCGACCTGGACATCTCCGCCGGCCGCCATGGCGAGCTGGTGGTGGAACTGAGCGAGTTGACCGCGCGGTACCCGCTGCGCGAGTCACTGTGGGCGCGGCTGCTGATCGTCCTGTCCCGGGCGGATCGGCAGGCGGACGCGCTGGCGCGGTACGAGAAGATCCGCGTCCGGATCGCGACCGAGTTCGGCGCGGATCCGGGCCCGGCACTGGAGCGGATCCACGCGGATCTGCTGGCGAGGAGGACACCGAGTCTCTAGGACGCCCGGCGGCGATTGATCAATACCGCCGCCATGGCCAGAATGAAGGCCATGGGCGAAGCGGGCGAGGGCGACCATCGGCACCCGCACGCTCGGGTGCGGGCGACGGCCCCGACGGGCACGCGGCCGTCGAGTCTCGCCTCCGACGTGTGCCCTTACCAGGGGCTCGCGCCGTTCCAGGCCGACAGGGCCGATCTGTTCTTCGGACGCGCGTCGGCGACGCGCAACCTCCTTGAGCGCCTCGGGCCGCGGCTGCGGGAGCGAGGGACCGTCCTGCTGGTCTCGGGAGCCTCCGGGGTGGGCAAGTCGTCGCTGTTACGGGCCGGGCTGATGCCGGCGCTGGCGGCGGGGACGCTGCCGGTCGCCGGATCGCGGCGCTGGCCGCGCCTGCTCGTCAGCCCGACCGCGGAGCCGTTCCGAGCGCTCGCCGAAGAATGGACGAAGGCGTTCGGCGGCGACGTCGACTCGGTGGAACGGCGGCTGCGGGACGATCCGGCGGCGCTGTCCGAAGCCCTTCCGCCCCCCGGCCGCTTCGTCCTGGTCGTCGACCAGTTCGAGGAACTGTTCACGCTGGTGGCCGGCGAGGCGGAGCGTCAGGCGTTCGTGCGGACGCTGCACGCGATGGCCGGACGCGCGCGAGGCGCCGCGGTGGTCGTCGGAGTGCGGGCGGACTACTGGGACCGCTGTGCGGCCTACCCCCAGTTCGCCGAGGCCATCCAGGACGGCCAGGTCATCGTCGAACCCATGACGGAGCCGGATCTCCGGCTGGCCGTTATCGGTCCCGCCGCCGCGGCGGGCCTGGAGATCGAACCCGCCCTGGTCGAGACCATCCTGGCGGACCTGCGCGCCGACCGGGCCGCCGGCGACGGCTACGAGGCCGGGGCCCTGCCGCTGCTCTCGCACGCTCTCCGCAACACCTGGGAGCGGCGGGAGAACGGCCGGCTGACCGTCCGCGGGTACGAGGAATCGGGCCGCGTCCACGACTCGGTGCGGCGCACGGCCGACGAGGTCCTCGGGCGGCTGCCGCCGGAGGACCGCAAGGCCGCGCTGAGGCTGCTGCGCCGGATGACGGTGATCACCGCCGGTGGACGGGTGGCGCGCCGCAGGATGACGCTGGCCGAGGCGTACGCCGCCGCGTCCGCGCATTCGGCGGAGGAGCGGGACCGCGTCGGGGCGCTGCTGTCCTCGTTCGCCGACCGGCGGCTGCTCACCCTGTACGAGGACGCCGTCGAGATCGCCCATGACGCCCTCCTGACCGCCTGGCCGACCCTCCGCCAGTGGCTCGAACCCGACCTGATCGCGCAGACGGTGTACGACCGGCTCATCGAGGACGCCGCGGAGTGGGACGAGCACCACCGCGATTCCGCCTTCCTCTACCGGGGCGCCCGGCTGCTGGCCGTCGACGACGTCCGGCCCCGCTGGGACCGCGACCCCGCGAGCTTCCCGCCGCCCGGCCCCACCGCCGGGGGATTCCTCGCGGCGTCGACCCGGGCGGCGCGGCAGGCGGGCCGCCGCCGTCGCCTCGTCCAGGCGGGGCTCGCGACGCTGTCGGCGCTCGCCCTCGTCGCGGCCGGCCTCGCCGTCCTCGCGGCGGGCGACGCCGACCGCCAGCGCGCCGTGGCGGTGTCGCGCCAGCTCGCCGCGCAGAGCGAGGTCACCGGCGACGCCGAGCTGTCGTCGATGCTGGCCGTGGCGGCGTGGCGGATCGCGCCCACCGACGAGGCGCGCAACCGCCTCCTCACCGCGGCGACCCGCACCGGCCGGGGGACGCTGGCCGGGCACACCGGCGGCGTCACGGCACTGGCGTTCAGCCCCGACGGCTCGGTCATCGCGACGGGCGGCCACGACGCCGCCGCGCGGCTGTGGGACGCGGCGTCGCGGCGGCGGCTCGGCGCCCCGATCATGCAGCCGCACGACGAGTGCGGGGGCGCCTCCAGCGTCCGGGAGGTGGCCTTCGCGCCCGACGGCCGGACGCTGGCGACGGCGTGCCTCAGCACCGTCCGGTTCTGGGACGTGGCCACGCATCGCCAGGTGGGCGCGCCCCTGAAGCTCGAGTCGGTGGTGTCGGCGCTGGCGTACGACCCGGACGGGAAGACCCTCGCGACCGGTGAGTTCAGCGGTGTCGTCCGGCAGTGGGACGCGATCTCGCACCGGCCGCACGGGCCGCCCATGGGCCGCGCCGACGACGGGCCGGACCGCTCGACCATGATCTACGGCCTGGCGTTCAGCCGGGACGGGAGGACGTTGGCCACCGCGAGCGCGGACAGGACCGCACGGCTCTGGGACGCCGCCACGTCCCGCAGCCTCGGCGCCCCGCTCAAAGGCCACACCCAGGACGTCACCGACGTGGCTTTCAGCCCGGACGGCACCACCCTCGCGACCGTGGGCTGGGACAGGACCGCCCGGCTGTGGGACATCGCCACGCGGAGGCAGGAAGGCGTGCTCAAAGACCGCCGGGCCGGTTTCAGCTCGATCGTGTTCAGCCCGGACGGCACACGGCTCGCCACCGGCGGAGACAGCGGTCGCACCGTCCTGTGGGACACGGCGAGCAGGCAGCAGGTGCTCGCGCTCTCCGACAACGTCAGCGCCGTCGAGCGCGTCGCGTTCAGCCCGGACGGGAGGCTGCTCGCCGCCGGCTCCGACGACGGGACGGTGCGGCTGGCCGATCCGCGGACGCACCTGCAGATCGGCGCCCCGATGCCCGCGCAGGCCGCCGTCGCGCTGAGCCCCGACGGGCGGACCCTGGCCACCGGCGCGCCCGGCGAGAAGGACCCCGCCGTCCAGCTGTGGGACGTGGCCGCCCAGCGCCGCGAGGGAGCCCCGCTGACCCCCGGGGGGCCACGCCGTTCCGTCTCCATGATCGACTTCCTCCCGGACGGGCGGACGCTCCTGACGTCCGGCGCCGACGGCCTGCGGCTCTGGGACGTCGCGAGCCGCCGGGAGATCGCCCACGACGGGACGCTCGACGGCATGGCCGAGCTCAGCCCCGACGGCAGGTTCGTCGCCGTCCACCAGGACGGTGCCATCGCGTTCTGGGACCTCGCGCACCGCCGGGAGACCGGGCCGCGCATCCGCGTCCCCGGGCACACCGACGTCATCACGGCGATGGCGCTCGGCCCGGGCGGCGCGACGCTCGCGACCACGGGCTTCGACGACCGGGTGCGGCTGTTCGACGTCGCCTCCCGCCGCCAGATCGACGCTCCGCTGACCAAGGCCGGCGGCGGGCTCGTCAACGACCTGGAGTTCAGCCCCGACGGCCGGACCCTCGCCCTGACGGCCGCGGACTCCACCGTCCGGCTCTGGGACGTGGCGCGCCGCCGCCCGGTCGGCCTCGCCCTCGTCATCGGCACGGGCGCGATCAGCGCGCTCGCGTTCAGCCCGGACGGGCACGTCATCGCCACCGGCTCCACCGACGACGAGGTGCAGCTGTGGGACCTGCGGGCCCACCGGCGGCTCGGCGCCCCGATGACCGGCCACACCCGCGGCGTGGCGGCGCTGGCCTACGGCCGGGACGGGACCGTCCTCGCCACGGTGGCCGGCGACGGAACCGCACGGCTGTGGGACGCCGGCGCGCCCGCCGACCCGCTGGCCGCGGCGTGCGCCAACGCCGGCCGCTCCCTCACCCGCGACGAGTGGAGGAACTACGTGCCGCAGGAGGAGTATCGGCGGACGTGTCCGTGACACCGACCCTTCGACGGAGAGCCAGAACATGTTCCTGCGAGGTTTCCGGCGGCGGACCGGCAGGCCGGCCGCGGAACTGGCCGCGACGTTCCGCTCGATCGTCGCCGAGAGCCGGACGGTGCACCCGGTCGCGGCCGACTTCCTGGACCACTTCATGGACGGCGCCGGGGCGTCCCGTACGCTGCCGCGGCGCTGGCTGCGCTCGTTCCGGGCGATCCGGCGCGCCGAGCGCAAGAACCGGCGCAGGTTCGAGCGGCAGCTCGCGCGGAAGGCGGGCCGGCTGAGCGACGGCGACTCCACCTGGTTGAACGACCACTGGGACGCGCGGATCAACGCGTTCATCGGCACCGAACTGTTCTACGTCAGCAGGATGAGCCTGCTGCGCTCGCAGGGCTCGTTCGTCCTGACCCGGACCGGCCGGGAGGTGAAGGTGTCGGGCACCGTCCGCCACCACTGGTTCGACCCCTACGACTGGGACCGCGGCCGGTGGGTCTACATTCCCCGGCACGGCTTCGTCCCCATCGCGGTCGGCCGGGACCTGGTCGAGGCCGACGAGGCGCGCAACTACCTGATGGAGTCGCGGCATGTCCAGACGCTGGAGGGCACCTGCCTGGACGGACGGTGGCCGCGGCGCGGCAGGACGACGTTCGCGTGGGCGCTGGTCGGGACGGATCGATGACCGCGGACGACCTCCGTCCACCGGATCCGGCCGAAGCCGGGACCACCGCGGACTTCGTGGGGTCGCTGGTCCGGCTCAAGCGATGGGCGGGCGAGCCGTCGCTGAGCAGGCTCCGGTCGCTCGGCGGCCAGACGGTGACCGCGGACCGGACGACGGTCGACGCGCTGCCCAAGAGCACCGTCTCGCACGTCCTGCGGCAGACCGGCAAGCTGCCGCGATGGGACTTCGTCAAGGCGTACGTGACGGCCTGCCTCCGCTACTGCGACTACCCGGCCGAGCTGATCCCCGGTGAACTCGAACGCTGGCGAGTGGCCCGGACGGCCCTCGCGGAGTCCGAACCCGCCGAGCCCGGCACGGCGGAGACGCCCGCACCGCCGGTCGAGGACGAGACCGTCCATCGTCCCGGACGGGATCACGCCATCGAGCTGCTGGCACGGCGAGTGGCGCGGGAGGAGGACCGGGCGCGCAAGGGGATGCTCGGCGGCTACAGCATGGCGCCGGTGTCCTTCGGGCCGGACGCGGACTCCATGCCGGACGCGGACTCCATGCCGGGCGACGGCGCAGCGGGTGAGGCCGGCGGCGACCTGCACTCGATCGGCGGGTTCTTCAGCGGCCTCCGCCCGCAGCGCCTCCTCGTCGTGGGGGAGTCGGGAGCGGGCAAGACGGTGCTCGCCATCGAACTGGTGCTGCAACTGCTCGGACCCTTCCTGACCGGTGACGGAAACCCCGCCGACCCGCCGATGGTGCCGGTACGCCTCAACGCGGCCAGATGGACCCTGGGGAGCCCGTTCGAGCCGTGGCTGGTCGAGCAACTGCGGCGCGACTACGGGCTCGCCGCCGCGGACGCGCTGCGGCTGGTGCGGGCCCGCCGGGTGCTGCCGGTGATGGACGGCCTGGACGAGCTGGACCCGGAACCGTCCACCGGGCCGCCCCGCCGGGCGATCGGGCTGCTGACCGAGCTCAACCGCTACAGCGACCTGTCCGGACGGCGGCCGGGCCCGGTCGTGGTGACCTGCCGGGCCGGACGCCATGCCGAGCTGTTCGAAGCCAGGATCGGCCTGGAGGACGCCACCCGGATCCACCTCCACGACCTGACGGCCGAGCAGATCGGCTCGTATCTCGGGGCCCGCTGGCCGGACGGCCACCCGTGCGGCGCGCACCGGGACGGCATCCGGGCGGCGCTGTCCGGGCCTTCGGGGACGGCCGTCCACATGGCGCTGGCCACGCCGTGGCGGCTGCTGCTGATCGCGACCGCGACGGAGTCCGGCGCCCGTCCCGCCGAACTGCTGGACGCCGACCCGGAGTCCGACCCCCGCGAGGCGGCGGCCCTGATCGCCCGGCGGCTGCTCGGCATGTACGTCCCGGCGGCGACCCGGCTCACCCCGCGCGCCGCACACGGCACCCCGTACCAGCCCGAACAGGTGCGGTCATGGCTCGTCCACCTGGCCGCGCACCTGCGCCGGCAGGCCGCGCAGAGCTCGGGGGCCGGGTGCCCGCCCGGCCTGACCGCGATCGACATCGTCCCGCACCTGCTGTGGCCGATCGGCGGCCGGCGCCTGGTCCGGGCGCTGCACTTCCTGGCCTGCCTGGTCCTCGCGGTCACCGCCATGCTCGCATTCTGGACGGGGTCGGCCGTCGACGCCCCCGGTGATCTCCGGGACGGGCTCGACTTCGGTGAGGGGCTCACCCTGGCGCTCATGGCCGGGTGGGTGGGCCTCGCCGCAGGTCTCGCGCTGTCGCCATGGCCGGCCGCCACCGGCGGGCGCGCCAACGTCCCGCGCGGGCGGCGCGTGACCGGCGGGCTGCTCGGGGCGCTGGCGGGCCTTCCGGTCGGTGTGCTCGGCGGGCTGACCGGGCTCGCGCTGACCGGAGGAGGCGTCTTCGGCCCCGGCTTCGCGGTGGCCGCGGGCGCGGCGGGCGGCGCGGTGCTCGGAGCGGTCATCGGCCTGACGGCAGCCGGGCGGCGGGGAGCCGAGCACATGACCGTGGCCGAGGCGGTCCGCGCCGAACCGGTCACGTTGCTGGGCTTCGGGCTGTGCGGCGCGCTCACCGGGCTGCCGCCGCTGCGGCTCGCCGGCGCCGGTCCGGTGCCGCTGGCACTGGGCGTGACGGGAGCGTTCGCCCTGGCCCTGGCCCTCGGCATCCTCTTCAAGATCACGACGGGCGGCTGGAACAAGGACGCGGAACTGGCCCACCCGCGAGAGGCGCTGCACCGCAATCCAGCCATCGGAACGGCCTTCGGCCTCACCGGCGGCGTCGCCGCGTTCCTGGTGTTCGTCATGAACCGGAACGTCGTCGAGTCGCTGGCGTGCGCGCTCGTCGGCGGCGTGACGTTCGGCCTCGCCTTCGGCGCGGTCGCCTGGTCCCGCGCCATGATCGGCCTGATCGCCGCCGCCGCGCGCGGGCTGCTCCCGCTGCGGCTCTGGATCTTCCTCGACTGGGCCTGCGAGGCCCGGCTGCTGCGCGTCAGCGGAGCCACCTACCAGTTCCGGCACCGCGAACTCCAGGACTACCTGACCCCACCCGACTGATCCGGATCCGGCCTGAACTAACGCCGCGGACCCCGCCGACTGATCGGTCCCTGCCGTGAACGACGCCGCGGGCCTTCTTCGAGAACGCGGCCAGGCCTTTCCTCGCCGCACATGAAACAGATGTGACGCAGATCTGAAGCCGTCGGTTGCTTGAATGGAGTTCATCGTCGAGAAAAGGAGCAGGAGATATGAACGGTGCCCTTTCTAAGGCCGCGGTCATGGTCGGTACCGCCGCACTCCTGTCCGGAGTCGGTGCGGGTACGGCGGCGGCCGCGGGCCGTCCGTCGCAGGGGCCGGCGGCCACGACCGGGCGGGCCGCCGTCAGCCACTGCGCCTACGTGCTGGACCGCCTGAAGTCCGGTGAGGCGTCGTCGCGAGTGCTGCGGCAGGGCTGCGCCTCATCGAAGAAGGAGCTGGACGGCGTCGTGGGCGCCGCCGCCAGCACCCTCCTGCTGGTGGTGTACGCCGACGCCAACTACGGGGGGCTCACCAAGTACTGGTACGGCGAATACGGCCCGTGCGACACGGAAGGTTACGGAATCCGCGACCTGGAGACCACCTTCAACAACATCAACGACAAGATCTCATCGTGGTCCGGCGGGCATTCCAGCTGCAACTACGTGAACATGTGGGAGCACGCCGTCTACCAGGGCCGGCACGCGGCGTGGCACAACTACACGCGGGTGCCCTACGTGGGCGCCGCGATGAACGACCTGGTCTCCTCGATCAACGTCCACTACGAGCCCTAAAAGGGGAAAATGTCATGCTCGCCGCTGTGAAAACGCCTCGAATTCTGTCCGCGGGTGCCGTCGCTTTGCTCGCGGGCGGCGCGGTCGTGGCCGGCGCCGTCGTGGCCGGGACGGCCGGGATCGCCCAGGCGAAGGTGACGTGCCCGACGGGGTTCGTCTGCTTCCAGGAGACGCCCTCCGGCGGACGCGTCGTGCGAATCGCGGAGGGGCAGGGCGCCTACTTCCCCGGCGGGACATCGGTCTCCGAGGCCGTGAACAACACCCGCCTCGGCTACTGCGTCACCAGCAGTCCCTACGACTACTCCCTGCGGCCCGGCCAGCGGGTGGCGCGCAGCCACATCGTCTTCCGGGTCGCGCCGGGCACCGACTGCTGACCCGTACCACCGCCGCCCCGGGTCGCCGCCGCCCAGGCCGACCGGGGCGGCGGCTATGCGTCGGCTGTTGCCCGGAGGCCGTCCAGCATCACGCGGGTGACGGGGTCGTCGGGGCGCGCGCCCGGCCGGCAGACGGCGGTGCTGAGGATCTCGACGACATCGGCGGGGCTGATGTCGCGGCGCACCGTCCCTTCGCGCTGGGCCTGCTCGGCGAGCCCGCGGAGGAGGCCGTCGACCTCGTCCTGCAAGGGGGCCCGCTCGGGCGGGGCGAGGCCGTCGTCGCCGACGGACTTGATGAGGGCGAGCGGTTGCCCCGTGCAGTAGGCGGCGACCTGGGTGAGCACGTCCCAGCGCGGCAGCTCCTGCGCGGACAGGCGCCGGATCTCCGCGCCGAGACCGCGGAGCGCGTCTGCGGCGATCTCCTCGACGAGGGCCCGCCGGTCGGGGAAGTGGCGGTAGAGGGTGCCGATGCCGAGCCCGGCCGCCCGCGCGATGTCCTCCATGGACACGCCGGGCCCCCGCGCGGCGAACAGGTCGAGGGCGCAGGTGAGGATCCGCTCGCGGTTGCGCTGCGCGTCGGCTCGCATCGTCCCCCTCCCCAGGCCAACCGGAACTGGATATTCAGGTTACTCTTGTCCCGTAGCGGAACCGGAAGATCCGATTCAGGTTGGAGTGCCGCATGCGCATCGGACTGTTCGCCATCGCCGCGATGGCCCCCTTGGACGGGCTCGTCGCCCAGGCCCGCCTCGCCCGCGACGCGGGGCTCGACAGCGTCTTCTTCGGGAACACCACGTCCTGGGACGCCCTCATGACCGCGGCGCTCGCCGGACGCGAGGTGCCGGACATCGAGGTGGGCACCGCGATCGTCCCGACCTACCCGCGCCATCCCCTCGCCCTGGCCGGTCAGGCGCTCACCGCGCAGGCCATCGCGGGCGGGCGCTTCACCCTCGGCATCGGGCCGAGCCACCCGCCGGTCATCGAGGGCGCGTATGGGATCTCCTACGAGCGGCCCGCGCGGCACGTCCGCGAGTACCTGACGGCCCTGCGCCCGCTGCTGCGCGGGGAGGACGTCGACTACCACGGCGAGACGCTGACCGCGGTCGGCACGGTGGACGCGCCCGGCGCGACCCCGCCGCCGGTGGTCGTGTCCGCGCTGGGCCCGGCCATGCTGCGGATCGCGGGGGAGCTCGCCGACGGCACCGTGACGACCTGGACGGGCGCCGACGCGATCGCCGACCACATCGTGCCCGCGATCACCAAGGCCGCCGACGACGCCGGACGGCCCGCGCCGCGCGTGCTGGCGGGCACCGTCGTGGCGCTCACCACCGACCCCGACGGCGTTCGCCGCGAACTGGCCGAGAAGTTCGGCCCCGCGTCGGACTTCCCCGCCTACCGTGCGGTCCTCGGCCGCCAGGGGCTGTCCGGCGTGCACGAGACGGTCATCGCGGGGGACGAGGAGGCGGTCGCCCGGCAGCTGCGCCGCTTCGCCGACGCCGGCGCCACCGACCTCCTGATCAGCCCGTACGGAGACCCGGCGCGCATCCTGGAGCTCGCCGCCTCCCTGCGCTGAGCCCCGCGCCGAGCCCTGCGCGGGCGGCCCCGCCGCGGTCGGGGGAGCGGAAATTCCCGGGGAGCGTGAAAGGATCGCGTCCTGGCCCCCAGACCTCGGTTTCATCTGGGCGGAGACAGGGAGGGTCCACGACCATGGCGAACCGCGCCCCCAAACCGCGGCTTCGGGCATCGGCCCGTAAGGCCTTGATCATGGCGGCGGCCTTGAAGGTGTTCGCCGAGAAGGGCTACCACGGCACCTCCCTGGGGGAGATCGCGGCGGCCGCCGGGGTGGCCCGGACGGTGCTGTACGACCATTTCCCGTCCAAGCGGGTGCTGCTGCTGGCGGTCATGCAGGAGGAGAACGCGGCGCTGATCGAGCACGTCGGGGCCCGCATCGCCGGCTCCGGAACCGCCGAGGACCGGATGCGCTCGACGATCGACGCCTACTTCAGCTTCGCCGAGAGCCGTCCCGAGGCCCGCCGCCTGCTGTTCGACCGCGCCGACGAGGACGATGCGGAGATCCGCATCGTCCGGCAGGGCATCCGTGAATCGCGCACGCACACGGTGACGGCCCTGCTGGCCGACGACATCCGCATGGTGGGGGTGACGCCGAACGAGCCGATCGCCGAGGCGATGGTCGAGCTGATCATCACGGGTCTCGACGGCGTCGCGCAGTGGTGGGAACGCTTTCCCGACATGCCGAGATCGGTGCTGGTGGAGGGGGCGATGCGGCTCCTGTGGACCGGCCTCGGCAACAGGGACGACCAGGTCACGCCACGCTGATGTCGTGGTGGTCATAGGGCGTGCCGGACACTCCGGATCTGGCCGCGAGTCTCCTCACCACTGCAAGGCCCGCTTTCTGCCATCCGTCGCCGTGGCGTGCGCGCCGCTTCATGCGGTGGTCGGCATAGGGCAGCCGGTCACCGGCCATGCGCAGGAGCACGTTGAGGTGGACGAGGCGTTCGGCGATGGCCTGCCACGGCTGGAGCGGTACCGCCGCCAGCGGCGACGCCCGGAGCAGGGCGCGGACGAGGGACTCGCCGGTGAGGGCGGAGAGCAGGCCGATCGCCGGAGCCGCCGCGTGGAGCTGCAGCCGCCGCCGTACCGGGTTGCGGCTGAGGACGCGCGCGCAGGCCGCGTTGACCGTGATCTCGGTCCACCTGGTCGGGCCGCCGGCGGTGAGGATCATGTGGTGGGCCATCTCCATGGCCTCGACGGCGTTGCGCGGGATGAGTTCGTCGGCCACGCCCATCAGGTGGGCGATGTAGGACCAGTACAACAGGACGTCGTCCAGGTCCGCCGGAGCGATCCGCCTGCCGTGGGCGTGGTCGAACAGCGGCGGCAGTAGCCCGAAGGTGACCGCCGCGCCCATCGTCATGGCGTTGGAGATGGGGTTGCCGTGCCGGGCGAAGTGCTCGTCGCCCCAGATGCGGCGGAGCGCGAGCCGCGCCTGAGCGTGCATCAGCCGAACCCGGAGGATGCTCTTGTAGACCGGCGACCGGCGGTCGGCTCCGCCGGGGCGGGTGACGCCGTAGAACCAGGCGACCGTCTCCAGTTCGCGGCGGCGGAAGTCGGCGAGGAACCTGCGGGTCTGCCCGGTCGCCGAGGAGACCTCGGCGCCGACGAACGTGCCCATGGCGTCGCTGAGCAGCATGGTCGTCTTCCCGGCGAGGGACGCGTTGATCCACAGGCGGCGCCCCCTCTCCCACCTGCGGGCGTCGAACCAGTCCGGTGGGTCCTCCAGTTGCCGGAAGAGGTCCACCAGCGCGGGCGGGGGATCGGTCACGGCGTCGATCCCCTTGTCGAGCGCCTGGTCCAGCATCGCGCGTCCCCGCGCCATCCCGATCTCGCGGAAGGCCGCCACGAGGGCGTCCATCGGCTCGTCGCCCTGCCAGCGGTGGTCGTCGAAGAGCCGGGTCAGCGGTGTCGGCGCGGGCGTGGCCCCGACCGGGATCCAGGGGGAGAACTTCGCGATGTGCGGCTTGGTCAGCCACAGATCCGAGACCGTCGCGGACTCGGGGCCCGGCCGCAATTCCATACCCTCCCGGTAGTAGTAGTCGTAAGGGTGCCGGTGAGGGGTCGGCCGGGCGGCCGCGCCGGTGTTCGGCAAGGACATGCAGTTCTCCTACCGCGCTTGGCGGACGTCGTCGTGCTCGGTGGGCAGGGCCGCCCCTCGCAGGGGCCGGGCGGGCGGCGCGGACGGCCGGTCCACGGGTTCGTCGTCGTGGAGGGCCTGCGTCTCCGTCCTGAGAATGCGCGCGGACTTGCCGAGCGAGCGGGCCAGTTGCGGGAGTTTCGCCGAGCCGAACAGCAGCAGGACGACGGTGAGGATGATGAGCAGTTCGCTGGCGCCGAGTCCCGCCATGACGTCTCCTTCGCCGGTCTCCGGGGTGGTGGTCGGCCACGTTACCGACATGCGTGTCGGTAATAGTGGACGTGCTGGGGGCGAGGAGTCAAGGTCGGGGGCAAGAATCTAGGGGCGGCGTGAATTGCATCACCCGGAAGTCTTGACGTCCCGCGGCGGCTTGCTCATAGTGGGGTGCCACCCGCAACCGACATCAGTGTCGGTTAGCACACCACCCCCTCGAAGGAGTGCGCCGTGGAGGACAGGACTTCCCCGCAGACCGAGGCAGCGCAGACCGCAGCAGCGGACGCCGAAAGGAGCCAGGGCGGTGTGGGCCGCCGCCAGTTCGTGACCGGGGCGCTGGCCGCGGCCGGCGCGGTCGCGGCCGCCGGTGTGCTGGGCGGGGGGACGGCGGCGGCCGCCACCCCGTCCGCCCGCCTCGCCCCGCGCACCGGCAGGGCCGCGGCCGGCCGCCGCGTCGCGATCTTCGGCGGCGGGATGGGCGGGCTGTCGACCGCCCACGAACTCGCCGAGCGCGGGTTCCAGGTGACCATCTACGAGCGGAAGGCGTGGGGCGGCAAGTGCCGCAGCATGCCCGTCCCGGGCACCGGCAGCGGAGGACGGCAGGACCTGCCCGCCGAGCACGGGTTCCGGTTCTTCCCCGGCTTCTACCAGAACCTGCCCGACACGATGTCGCGGATCCCGCTGCCCGGCGGCGGGAAGGCGTTCGACAACCTCACCGCAGGAGACGAGGTCGCCGCGTTCTACAACGGCACCAAGTTCGTGCTGCCGGCGAGGGGCAGCCTCATCGGCACGCTGAGCCCGGACTCGCTGCTGGCGTTCCTGAACACGGCGGTGAGCGTGATCAGCAACGTCCCGGCGTGGGAGGCCGGGTACTTCCTGCAGAAGATGATCGCGTTCGTCACCAGCGGCCCCGAGCGCCGCTACAAGCAGTGGGAGAACATGAGCTTCGCTCAGTTCGTCCACTCGGACAAGATGTCCAAGCAGTACCAGGAGCTGCTGGTGCAGATGTTCACCGGCACGCTGGTCGCGGCCAAGCCCGACAAGGCCAACGCCCACACCATGGGCCTGATGGCCGAGGCGTGGGTCTACAGCACGCTCGGCATGGGCGGCTACAAGGCGCCCGACCGGCTGCTGAACGCCCCCACCAACGAGGCCCTGATCGACCCGTGGGTGGCCTACCTCAAGTCGCTGGGGGTCGTCTTCCAGTCGGACTCCACCCTCACCAACCTGGCCGTCGCCAACGGGAAGATCAGCGGCGCGCAGATCAGCGGCCCCGGCGGGACCAGCGTCGTCGAGGCCGACCACTACGTGCTGGCGGTCCCGATCGAGCGGGCCCTGCCGCTGCTCAACGACCAGATCCTGGCCGCCGACCCGTCCCTGCGGAGCCTGTCGGAGCTCACCACCGACTGGATGAACGGGATCATGATCTACCTCCGGCAGCCGATCAACCTGGCCAAGGGGCACGTCGCCTACGCCGGGCAGCCGTGGGCGCTGACCTCGATCAGCCAGGCGCAGTTCTGGAAGAAGAAGTTCAGCAGCACCTACGGCCAGGGCGACGTCAACGAGTGCCTGTCGATCGACCTGTCGGCCTGGGACGTCCCCGGCATCCTCTACAACAAGCCCGCGCGCGAGTGCACGTCCGAGCAGATCTTCAAGGAAGTCGTCGCGCAGCTGCGCAAGGCGATCCCGTGGGGCCCGATCGTGCTCAACGACGCCAACATCCACTCCTACTTCATCGACCCGGCCATCACCGGCAACGGCACCCCGCAGGTCGCCAACGACGAGCCGCTGCTGATCAACAGGCCGAGCTCCTGGAACTACCGGCCCGAGGCCACCACCGCGCTGCCGAACCTGTTCCTGGCCTCCGACTACGTCCGTGCCGACATCAACCTCGCCACCATGGAGGGCGCCAACGAAGCCGGCCGCAAGGCCGCCAACGCCATCCTGGACGCGTCCGGCGCCGGCGGCACCCCGGCCAAGCTGTTCAAGCTCTACCAGCCCAACGAGTTCCAGGGCATCTTCGACGACGATGACCGGCGCTTCAAGGCCGGCCAGCCCAACGCCTTCGACCTGTGGGACCCGGCCAAGCCCTGACCGGCCGCACCCCCCGTCGTCCTTCCCGCCCACCTCTTTCGAGCCGCCGCCCGCGGTCCGGCCCAGCGCGCCGGCCGGCCGGACCGCGGGCGGCCGGAAGGCCGTACCATGACCACCGGCTTCCAGACCGGGCCCGTACGCCGGCCGGCCCCGGACATCGCGGCGGTGGCCGCGGCCGGGCACCTCGCGGCGGACGCGGGGGACACGAGCGGGGCCGGCCGGGACCGGCGGCGCCTGCGCACGCACCCGCAGACCGTCCGCAACCGCATCCGCCGGCTCGAGCCCCTCTTCGGGCCCGACCTCTACGACCCCGCCAGCAGCCTGGACTACCTCATGGCACTGCACACCTGGCGATTGCTCGCCGCCGAAGACGAGCGCTCGCAGGGCGCCGGTGCTTGAGTACGGATTTACGAGCTGCTCCTGCGGTGATGCGTGCGCGGCCGGCACGGTCCCTTGGTGACGGTGGCCGTTCCGTCGGGAAGCGGCAACGACGGACGCAGGTGCTCCTCCAGGCCGAGATCCCCGATCCGGTCACCGCGCGCCAGTCGCAACTGGGTGGCGAACAGGTCCAAACCGGCCAGTCGTTCGGTGACGAAGTGCCCGCTGTGCAGACGCGGGTCGATGCCGGTCAGGAAGAAGCGCCTGGTCGGGGACAGCAGGAAGGTCATCGTGCCCACGCCGGGATAGGCGAGCGCGTCGGCCAGCCGCAGCGCGGCGTCGAGCAGCAGGAAACGGGTGGAGGCGGGCAGATCGGCCGCGGGCGCCAGCCACCCGGGCGGACGGGTGCCGCCGCGGAAGGGCTGCCGCTCCCAGAGGTGGGCGACCAGCCGCCCGTCGCCCGCGGTCTGGACCTCCACGCGCCTGGCGTGTTCCACGAACTCCTCGACGCGGACCCCCGCCTCCGCCGAGGCCGCCCCGGCCCGGTCCAATCGCCCGTCCAATCGCCCGTCCAATCGCGCGCGGGCCTGGCGTAACCCGGCGGCGTCCCTGATCACGTAAGTCTTTGGCCTGCGGCGATGGGACACCGGACGCAGCAGCATGGCCTGCCCCCGCAGGGAGGACAGGAACGCGCCCGCGTCCTCCCAGGAGACGGGGCCGGACGGCCCCGGCGCGACCGGTACGCCGACCGCGCCGGCCAGGGCGCGAACATGACCGCGATCGTTGATGATCTTCAGGACGTCCGGCGGCGGACCGATCACCGTGAGGCCGGCCTGAGCGCATCGGCGGACGAAATGAGCGTCCAGGCTGAGCGCCCCGCGCCCCGGATGGACATGGTCGGCGCCCGCCCGCGCCGCCGCCCGCAGAACGCGGTCGGCGTCCGCGCGCGGGCGGCCCGCAGGGCGCTCTTCCAGCACCTCGCGCGATATGAAGGAATGCCACCCGAGATCAGCGGCGGCCTTGGCGATACGGACGGCGGTCTTGCCTTTGTCGGCGATGAGCAACGTCTGGCGCATGGCGACCCTCCTCCCCAGGCGGCCCGCCGAGGGAATGCGGGCGGCTCCTGTCAGGGGCGGCTGTTTCGAGCGACCATCACTCGGCGAGGTGCGGGCGGTAGCGTTCGCTGCGCGTCTTGGCGCCGATGATGCGCATCGCGGTCAGCAGCGTCCGCTGGTTGACCCGTCGCGGCAGGGGACGGGCCATGATGCGGATCCTGGTCGCCATCCGGTCGAATCCGCGCTGCTCCGCCGGACTCCATTCGATGCCGAGCCCTTCCCGGACCGGCGCGGGAAGGCATCCGATCGCGATGCGGGTGCCCAGGAACCGCAGGACCGGCCGTCCCATCCGGATCGCGAACGACGGCACGAACGGCACCGCGCCGATGCCCTCGGTGCGCGCGATCTGGATGCACCGCGCGGCCGGCGGGGTCATCGCCAGGCGTTCGGCGCAGAACGCGGCGAAGGTCTCCTGGAAGGAGCCGTAGTCGGGCGGGACCGGTCGCATGGACACGCCGTACCGCCCGTACCAGGTGACGGTCTCCTGGTAGAGGCGCTCATGGTCGTCCGGGCCCAGCGCGTCCGCCGGGAAGAACAGTTCGGCGGTGCGGAACATGTGCCAGGTGAACGTGGCGTGCGCCCACCAGAACGTCTCGGGGTCGAGGGCGTGGAACCTGCGGCCCGTGGCGTCCACACCCTTGATCCCCAGGTGCAGGTCGCGGATGCGGCGCGCGCGGTCGGCCCCGTCCGGCTCGAAGATGGTGGCCCAGATCTGCGGGACCGACCGCCAGATCCGGCCGAACGGATCCTCGAAGAAGCCCGATTCCTCGGCGACGGCGGTTCCGAGCGGCGGATACATCAGTTGCAGCAACCCGGTGGCGCCGCCCGGCACGGCCGCGCGCAGGTCGCCGGCGATCCTCCAGAGCACCGACTCCGGCCCGAGCGGTGCGCTGCCCGCCTGCGGAACGGCCTGCCGGACGGTCTGCGGGGCGGCAGGCGGGTGAGTGAAGGGTTCAGGTGTCGTCATCCGGGATCTCCCTTCGCCGTGCAACAATGACACGAGAATGTTGCAAGTGTCCAGAGGTGGGCCGGGCACCGGGCATAATGAGCGCGTGAGCGTCCCGACCCCGCCGTCAGGCCTCGTCGCACGTCTTCCGCCCCCGCCTGGCGAGCAGATGCGGCCGTTCCTGGAAGCCACCGCCGTCTGCCTGACCCGGCACGGCCTGTCCCGCTGCTCGATGACCGACATCGCCCGCGAGATGGGCGTGTCGCGCAGCACCGTCTACCGGCAGCTCGGCTCGGTCGAGGAGGCCGCCTGGCTGCTGCTGTCGCGCGACCTGCACGCCTTCTACAAGACGCTGCCGGACATGTTCGCCGGCGCGCACGGCCCCGAGGTGATCATCCGGCCGCTCAGCGCGCTGCTGCACCAGGCATGGGCCAACCCGGTGCTGGTCAAGGTGCTGCGCGACGAGCCCGACTTCGTCGGCCGCGCGCTCACCTCGCACATCGGGCCCATGCTCGATCAGGGCGCCCAGATGATGGCCCCGCTCTACCGGGACCTGATGGACGCGGGCAGCATCCGCCGCCAGGATCCCACCGCGCTGGCGCACTGGCTCCTGCGGATCTTCATGATGCTCACCATCGCACCGCCCCCCGCCGACGTCGACCGGCTGCTGGAGGACATGCTGCTGCCCGTCCTCACCCCCTGAGCCGGACGGGGCGGCGGGCTCCGCAAGGCGTGACCGAAGGCTCAACGTCACCCAGGAATTCGATCACTTGGCTCGCCAGGGCTCGATGGGGGCCTTACGTTTGCTGGGCATGACCGCTACCCCCCACCGAACCAACACACGGCGATGGCTCATCGCCACCGTCGCCCTCTACGTCATCACCCATCATCTCGGCTTCGCCCTCGCCCCACTCGGCGCCATCGGGCACACCCGCTGGGCCGACTGGATCGACATCCTCATCCCCTACACCGTCCTGCTCACCGCCGCGGCCGCCCTCCATGCCGCCAAAGCAAACCCCCGTACCTGGGCCCTCTACCTCACCGGCGCCATCACCTATACCGAAG
The DNA here is from genome assembly GCF_041463665.1 of Actinomadura chokoriensis. Classification (GTDB taxonomy): domain Bacteria; phylum Actinomycetota; class Actinomycetes; order Streptosporangiales; family Streptosporangiaceae; genus Spirillospora; species Spirillospora chokoriensis_A. The sequence continues at coordinate 116,195 of NZ_JAXCEJ010000022.1, read as the reverse complement.
GCCACGGCATCCACCTCGCCGCCAATTCCATCTACAATTCCCAGCCCGGCCCCACCGCCCACCTCTGGGACGAGACCGTCGGCCATTACATCTGGTATGCCGGAACCGCCCTCGTCTTCGCAGCCCTCGCCGCCGCCTTCGCCCGCACGCCACCGCCGCGAACCCCGCTCCACCTCCCGCTGACACTCGGCGTAGCCGTCACCTGGACCACCAACTCCCTCGAAGGCACCACCGCCTTCCTGGGCATCGCCGTCGCCGCCGCCTTCACCGTCTACGGCTGGCGAACCCGCCACTGCCTCGGCCGCGTCCTGCTCCCCGCCTTCGCGCCCGCCTTCGCCATGCTCACCGCCTACGGCATCTGGCACCGGGGCTTCCCCCAGCCCTCCGAAATGGGCTGGGTCTGACCACACCGTCCGGATCGGCCGCACCGGCCGCACCGGCCAAGGTGCCTCGACTCGGCCGGACGCGGTGGAGGTCGACGACCGGGTTACGCGTTCGCCTTATGGAGCGCGCGGAAGGCCCTGTTCTGCCCGATGAAGAAGAGCACGGCCCAAAGCGCCCAGATTGCGCTGTACACAACATGATCACTGAACAGCGCTCCGACGGCCCCGACGATCGCGCCGAGCATTGCCGGCAAGCCGGCCGCGAAGGTCAGGCGCGGCATCGCGGAAGCCCCCAGCAGCAGGCTGAGCAGAAGGCCGGGTGAGACGCTCGCCGCCCATGCCGGGGGAAAGGCCGCGACCATGCCCTCGCGGTGGGGGAGAAGCACGATACAGATCGCGGCGGCGATCCCGCTGAGGGCTCCAAGAAGCATCCGCCCGCCTCCCGTCCGAGTGTCGACAACGATTGTCCCGCCCGGACGCAGGGGTGCTCAATAGCCGGGCAGATGACCGGATGTGGGCGTTTGAAGCAACCGAAGCGTTGATCGGCGGACTGATCAGCAGATTCTCGGCGGTGGCACGTGCTTCATGCTCATGCGCCTTCGGCGCACCGCTGGTCTCCTTTCTCCTCGGAATCGGGGGAGGGGGCCCATGGAGATCGCTGGGGTGAGTTCCGGCGACGGGCTTTGAGCGCCGCGGACGCCCGCCCCAGCGTGTCCTCCGATTTCGGCAACCGCTGGGTCAGGAATTCCACCTCGCCATCGGCGTCGCTCTCGGACTGCAAGTGCGGGGTGGTGCCGCGGTCGGCGACGCGCGCTGAAGTGATCGTGAGTTCGTAGTGCGCCCACACCATCGCGGCGTCGACCAGGCGACGGGCCGTGGCGTGGATGAGATAGACGTCGGCCAAGGCGGGGACGATCAGCAGGGCGGACGGGTCACGGTCGAGGTTGACGGCGGTGGGGTCGGAGGGCCAGACGGCCACGCGCAGCCGCTGATCGCCGACGACGCGCAATTCTCCCCAGTCCGGAACGCAGACCCGGGGCTGCCCGTCGGCACCGCAGGTGACCATGACGACGGGGCGTTGACGTGATGGGGAACTGGCGATCGCTTGGACAGCGGCTGGAAGGACCTCGGATGAGAACGCCATCGGCATGTCCGCCCTTGCGTCGAAGGCTCTGCCGACCCGGCGATCACCCGAGCCGGCCACTGCTCATATATTCCTTCCCTCTTTTCTATCGATCATACATTCGATACTGGCCTGGCGAGGTCGCCGAGCATCACGTCGAGGAACTGGACGCGGCCGGTGAGCGGTCGGACGCCGTTCCACCAGCAGATCGCGGCGATCTCCTCGTTGGGCGTGAACCGGCCGTCGTGCGGGGTGGCCGGGGCGGTGTAGAGCGCGAGGTACTCGGTGCGCTGTTCGATCCCGAGCCTGAAGCGGGCGAAACCGACGAAGGTCAGGGTTTCCAGGTGGATTCCCGCTTCTTCGTGCAGTTCCCGAACGGCTGCTTGGCGCGGTGTTTCTCCGGGGTCGATCATCCCGCCGGGAAGTTCCCAGCATTGCCGGTAGCGGTTGAACACCAGCAGCAGCTCGCGGTCGCGATGCCACAAGGCCACCAGGGCGGCCGTCAGCGGCGCGTCGTCGGGGCAGGCTCGTTCGGCGATCCGGTAGAACCCTGTCAGCGCGTCGCCGTTGTCATCGCGGGCCAGTTCCTTTTCCACACCGGACATCATGCGGAGCCTGCGTCCCGGTGTGCATCCGTGCAGGCGAGTCGGGAGCCGGCCACGGAGCCGCGCCCGGAATCAGACCGCGGCCTCGATCTGGACGTATCCCGAGGACTACGGCGAGCCGACGTGTTCTCGTATCCGAGCTGAGGTTCGCCCGGCGGGCGCGGCGCCGGGGGCTAGATCTGCGGCGAGACGGCCAGCCGGCGGCCGAGGATGCGGCCGAAGGTGAGGGCCGGGGTGACGAGCATGCCGCCGCAGAAGCTGTTGCCGCAGGTGGCAGCGGCTCCGATCAGCTCGCCTAGGGCGTACACGCCGTCCATCGACGTGCCGTCGGCGCGGCGCACGCGCAACCCCTCGTCCACGTCCACGCCCGCGAAGGTGATCAGTGTGATGCCGTGGTTCTCCATCGCGAAGAACGGGGGCTCGGCGATGGGGGCGGGCAGGTGGGTACGGCCGAACTCGGCGTCGTGCCCGGCGGTGACCGCCGCGTTGTAGCGCTCCACGGTGGCGGCCAGGCCGTCCGGGTCGATCCCGGCGAGCGCGGCGAGTCCGGCCAGCGTGTCCGCCTTGTGCACGCCGGTGCGGGCGCCCGCCTCGGACGCCACGTCCTCAGGGCTCCAGCCGACGACCATCGGGGCAGAGTTCAGCCGGGCCCTGTCGTCGAAGAGCGTCCAGAAGGTGCCGTCGGTGGACGCGGCGAGGGCGCGCTCCTTGCGGTCGATGCTGCGCTCGTCCTCGGCGACGAAGCGGCGCCCGGTGCGGTCGACGTAGATCTCCCAGGGGAGCCGTTCGGTGGCGACCAGCAGGGGACGCTCGTCGTAGTAGGCCTTGCCAGGCGTGGTGGGGTGCGGGAGCCCGCCGAAGGTCGGCAGGTAGCGGCCGCGTCCGGCGATGCCCGCGCCCGCCTCGCGCGCGATGACGAGGCCGTCGCCGGTGGACGTGGGGTGCGCGGCGCTGACGAGGGTCGCGCCCTCGATCTCCGCGAACAACTCCGCGTCGGCGGCGAACCCGCCGGTGGCGAGCACGACCGCGGGCGCGGTCACCTCGATCTCCTCGACGCCGTTCCGCAGGACGGTGACGCTCGGCGGCCCGCCGGGGCGTTCGGTGAGGCCGATCGCGGTGCTGCCGAGCCACAGCTCGACCCGCCCGGACGCGAGCTGCTCGTCCAGCAGGCGCCTGAGCACGGCCAGGATGGACAGGCCGGCGTCCTTGCCGTAGTGGGTGCGGGGGACGCCGTACGGTTCGTGGCCGTAGACGAGCCGGGGCGACTCGGGCGCGAACTCGAAGCCGTGGTCCTCCAGCCAGTCGACGGTCTCGGACGCGTAGCTCGCGGCGAGTTCGACGAGGTCGGAGCGGGCGGTGCCGCCGCTGATCCGTTCGATGTCGTCCAGGTGCGCCTGGACGGAGTCCTCGATGCCGCGCTCGCGCTGCCGGCGGGTGCCGGCGGCCGACATGTGCCCGCCGGTGGTGTGCAGGGTGCCGCCGATCCGGGAGTCCTTCTCCACGAGCAGCACCCGGGTTCCGCGCGCCGCGGCCTCGACGGCGCACGGGATGCCCCCGGTGCCGGCTCCGACGATGACGAGGTCGTACTGGTGGTCCGTCGGCACACCCGCTCCTTCGTTCCATTTATGGGAACATTGTTCCAATTGCTTGCCCCATGGTGCCTGCCCGGGACGGACCGGCGCAAGGTCCCGCGTTGACGTCCCAGGGCCGGGAGACCTATCTTGCGGCCAAGTTGAAACGCTGTTCCACAGGAGGTCGCTTCATGTCGCTCGGGGCCGTCATCGAGGCCGTGCTGGCCACCCGTGACCTCGGCGCGTCCGTCGCCTTCCACACCCGGGCCTTCGGCCTCGAGGTCCTGGAACGGGACGCCGCCGGGGCGCTGCTCGGAGCCCCCGGAGGGGTCACCGGGCTGCTCCGGCTCACCGCCGTCCCGGACGCCCCCGCGGCCCCCGAGCCCCGCCTCTGGGACATCGGGCCGCGGCTCCTCGGCATCTACTCGCGCGACCTGGAACGGACCGCCGCGGCGATCGACGCCGCCGGCGGACGCTCCCGCGAGCGGGTCACCTACCCCTACGGATCCGCGACGCTCAGCGAGTTCGTCGCGCTCGGCGCGGACGGCCTCTGGTGGACGATCCCGCGGGCCGCTGCAGGCCACCGGCCGAGCCCCGCGCTGGAGGACGACCCCGGCCGGCTGCACGGCGAACTCCACACCGCGGTGATCGTCCCGGCCGACCACGACGCCGCGGTCCGCTTCTTCACCGAGGCGGGCGGCCTGGAGATCCTCTTCGAGGGCGAGATGTCGGGGGAGCCGTTCGACCGGATGACCGGCATACCCGCGGACGCCTCGCTGCGCCTGACGTTCCTGGTCTCGCCCGGTCACGCTCCCGCCCGGCTGGAGATCATGTCGTTCACCGGGGTGGACGCCGCCGACCTGTCCGAGAGCCGGCTCGGCCTGCGCCGCCTGGTGTTCGCCTCCGACGACCCCGGCGCGACCCTGGCCGATCTGGTCAAGGCGGGCGGTGCCCCGCTCGGCGCGAGCACGCTGCGGGGCCCGTCCGGCATCGAGATCGAACTCCGCGCCGCGGATCTCTGAAGCCCGTCACGCGGACCACCGTCATGCGAACCACCGTCATGCGAACCACCAGGGTGCCTTGTCCTCGGGGGAGCGGATCAGGAAGGAGCGCTGCCGCAGGAAGCGGCGGATGGAGGCGGCGCCCATCCGCGAGCCGCCGAGCCCCGAGGACTTGAAGGCGTTCTTCTCGCCGTCCTGGACGAACCCCGTCAGGGAGGCGTCGTTGATGCTGATGCCGCCCGCCTCCAGCCGTTCGCCGACCGCGAGCGCCGCCTCGGTGGTGGCCGCGAACACGGCGGCGGACAGGCCGAACTCGCTGTCGTTGGCCAGCGCGACCGCCTCGTCGGTGTCGGTGAACGGCATGACCGGCAGCACCGGCCCGAACGTCTCCTCCCGCATGACCTTCATCGTGTGGTCGACGCCGGTGAGGACGGTGGGCTCCAGGTAGGCGCCGCCGCCGAGCACGCGGATCTCACCGCCGCAGCGGACGGCCGCGCCGCGGGCGACGGCGTCCGCGAGCTGGTCCCGGATGATCTCCACCTGCGCGGCGGAGATCACCGGGCCGAGCTCGCCGTCGGTCACCTCGGGATAGGCGAGGCCGATCGTGCGGGCGCGCCCGACCAGCGATCCGACGAACGCGTCGAACACGGGCTCGGCCACGTAGACCCGCTCGATCGACATGCACGAGTGGCCGGTGTTGACGGTGCCGCCGTACAGGATCGCCTGCGCGGCGCGGTCGAGGTCGGCGTCCGCGCAGACGATCGCGGGGTCCTTGCCGCCCAGTTCGAGGAACGCGGGGATGAACCTGGCCGCCGCCGCGGCGCCGACCGCCCGTCCGGTCCGCACGCTTCCGGTGAAGCAGACCAGGTCGACGGCCTGGACGACGGCCGCCCCGGTCTCCCCGTCGCCGTCGACGACGGTGAGCACATCGTGCAGTTCGGGGACGGCGGCGACGCAGTCGCGCAGGACCGCGGCGAAGCGCGGGGTGATCTCGCTCGGCTTGAGCAGCACGGCGGAGCCCGCGAGCAGCGCGGGGACGGCGTCGATCATCGCGAGCAGCAGGGGGAAGTTCCATGGGCTGATCACGCCGGTCACCGGATAGGGCAGCGGGCTCTGGCGCAGGCCGATCCCGGGCATCGAGGTCGGGACGGTGCCGGGCTCGGCGAGCAGGTCCGGCGCCCGGTCGCACCAGCGGTCCAGGGACGCGAGGACGCTGTCGACCTCCAGCCGGGAGACCGGCAGCCGGCCGGTGTCGCGGACGAGCGCGGCGACCATCGCGTCCGCGCGCCCCGCGAGCGCGTCGCGCAGCGCGCGCAGCGCGGCCGCGCGGCCGGGCACGCCGAGGGCGAGCCATCCCGGCTGCGCGGCGCGCGAGCGCACCGCCGCAGAACCGACCTCCGCCGGGTCCGCGCAGGTGAGGGTGTGGTCCTGCCGTCCGGTGCGGGGGTCGCGCACGCCGATCCGTCGTCCCATCGGAACCTCCCGAGAAGTTTGTTCCGACGACTGTAACGGTGTTCCGCTCTGACCGGAATGATGGTACGAATAATAGTCTGACGTTTACCCCCCGACGGAGGACCCGTGACCGGCACCCACGGCTGGACCCTGCACAGCTGGGCGGTCCTGCTGCACATCGTCCTGTTCGCCTACTGGCTGGGCGGCGACCTCGGCGTCTTCTACTCCAGCCGGTTCATCCTGAAGCCCGAACTGTCCGCCGAGGCCCGCGGCGTCGCGGTGAAGGTCATGCACGTGGTCGACATGGCGCCGCGGATCTGCCTCGTGCTGTTCCTGCCGAGCGGCATCACGCTGATGGCCTCCGACGACCTCGGCCGCGACATCTTCGGCGGCTGGCGGCTCGCCGCCGTCTGGGTACTCGCGCTCATCTGGCTGTGGCTCGTCATCGCCGACTACCGGCGGGGGCCCGGCAGGTTCGGCGACCTGGTGCACCGGGCCGACCTCGCCGTGCGCTGCGGCCTCATCGCCGCGCTGCTCGGCGCCGCCGCCTACACCTTCGCCGCCGCCGAGCCGTTCGGCGTGACCACCAACCCGAAATGGCTGGCCGGCAAGGTCGCGGCCTACGCGCTGTGCATCGCCGGCGGTCTGATGATCAGAGTGAAGCTCAAGCCGTTCGGCGCCGCCTGGGGGACGCTGCTCACCAAGGGCAGCGACCCCCAGGTGGAACGTGACATCCGCGGCTCCGTCCAGGGCTGCATCCCCTACGTCCTGGCCATCTGGGCGCTCGTCGTCGTCGCGGCGCTGCTCGGCGTCGTCAAGCCGGGCACCACGGCGTACTGAATGCGCGCTCCCGGCCGACGGCGCGGCGGCGCGGACGGCCCGCCGTCAGGCGGGACGGTGGCCGAACCGCTCCGACAGCCGCCGCACCGTCCGCAGCAGCGCGCTGACGCAGGCGTCGGCCTCCTCGGTGAACCGCTCGCTCGGGCCGCTGACGCTGATCACCGCGATCGGCCGGTCGCTCTGGTCGAGGATCGGCGCGGCGGCCGACGCCGCGCCCGGCTGCCGCTCGGCCGTCGAGCGGGCGTACCCGCGGGCCCGGATCTCCTCGATCTCGCGGCGCAGCCGGGGACCGTTCGTGACGGTCTCCGGGGTGAACTGCTCCAGCGCGGGCTGCGCGAGGTAGTGGTCGATCTCGTCGTCGGACAGGAAGGCGAGGAACGCCTTGGACGACGCGCCGGCGTGCAGCGGGTAGGGGACGCCGAGCGTCACGGACATGATCAGCTCGCGGCGCGGGGTCACCTGGTCGATGTAGGAGCGCGTCCAGCCGGACCGCACCGACAGCGTCACGGTCTCGGCCGTCCGCTCCGACAGCGCCACGAGCTCGGGGCGGGCGACCGTCCGGACGTCGATCCGCTCCAGGTAGGCCATGCCGAGCTTCATCGCGCCGATGCCGAGCGAGTAGCGCCGCGTCGCCTCGTCCAGCTCGATCAGCCCGTGCCCGCGCAGCGAGGTGAGGATGCGGTGCACCGCCGCCTTGGACAGCCCGAGCGCCGTCGCCACCTCGGTGACGCCGAGGGTCGCCGCCCGCTGCTCGGCGAAGTACATCAGGACGTCGGCCGCCCTTTCCACAGTGGCGGTGGTCTGACCGGTGCCCCCGCGCTCCGCGGTGCGCCTGGACGGCTCGCTCGGGCGAGCGCTGCTGCTCATGGAGGGTGGTTCCTTCCCGATCCTGTGGCCGGACGCGGTAGGGCCGTGAGAGGTGAAAGCCGTTTCGACCAGTGTAAAGCCGTTCCACCAGGCAGCTGGTCCCCCGGAACTTACGGGAACCCTAGCCCAACCCGCGGGACCTGACACGACCATGCACTCCGAACAGGGAGGAACAGCGATGAAGACTCCGCTCGGCGCGACCGAGGACATGCTGCGGGCGGTCATCGACCGCGATCTCGACGCCGTTCTCGACGCGTTCTCCGGCGAACCCGACGCCTACGTGTTCCCCGAGGGACCGCGCTGGACGACGCGCGGCGGCGACCGCATCGAACAGGGCTGGCGGGCCTACTTCGAGGCCCCCATCAGGATCGACGCCTACCAGTGGGTCGAGGGCCCGCACCTGTTCGAATCCGGCGCCCTCGGCCAGGTCACCGGCGTCATCGACTACGACGTCTACGGGGACGGGCGCGAGGGCCGGCTCCGGATGCGGATGACGTGGCTGCTCCGGGACGAGGGCGACCGCTGGCGCATCGTCCACGAGCACGGTTCCCAGCCGCTCGCCGACCCCTACGGCGCGGGCGACTGGTGGCCGGACGGCGCCCGCCCCCTCGGCACCCCGGAATAGGAGCGTGCCGCCCGCCGCGGGCGGGCGGCACGGATCGGGGGCGTCACCGCCAGCGGGAGCGGCCGTTCAGGTAACGGCCCGCGTCCCGCAGGTCGTGCGGCTGGTACGGGGTGTAGAGGTTCGGCTCGAAGCGGCTCCGGTACTGCTCGAAGACCGGGCGGTACAGGTCCCAGTGGATGTCGGGCTGGCGGTGCACCGCCCGGAACGACGCGATCGGGATCTGCGCGCTGATCAGCTTCTCGAACTTGCTGTCGGCGGTGGCGAGCGCCTGCCCGTCCGGTCCGTAGACGGCCGAGCCGCCGGCCCCGGTGTCCTCGAAGTAGTTCGACTCCCGCGCCAGCACCGAGTTGTTGACGATCGCGCAGTACACCCGGTTGTGCAGCGCCGACGCGCGTATGTCCACCTCGGAGAAGCTGCCGCTGGCGGTGCGCAGGAACACTTCCGCGCCCTTGATCGCCAGCGCCCGGAACAGTTCCGGTTCCAGTTGCGTGGACGACATGGAGATGTTGCCGAGGCCCGTCCGCGCGACCGGGAGCACCGCGTCCGCCCCGTACATCTCGACGTACTGGTCCAGCACGTCGTAGGTGGTGGTGGTGAACAGCTCGAAGCCGCGGAACACGCCCTTGACGTTGCGCGCCTTCCAGTGCTTGGCGATGATCTCGCCGTCCGGGCCGATCAGCGTGGTGATGCTCAGCACGTGCCCCGGCCAGTCGGGGTCGCGGACGTAGGCGCCGAACGCGATGTGGCAGCCGTACTCGCGCGCCTTCGCGGAGATCCGCTCGGTCTCCGGACCGGGGATCTCGATGCAGCGCCGCTCGGTCTCCTCCTTCGTCCACTGGTCCCAGCCGCTGATCGGGAACTCGTGGAAGAACAGCAGGTCGGGGGCGAAGCCGAAGCCGGTGTGGAAAGAGTTGTCGATCAGGTGCAGCATGTGCGCGAGGTTGGCCTCCTGCTCCGCCTCGTCGGCGGCGGGATGCACCCGCGACTGGACGACCCCGAGCGTCCAGGCGTCCTTGACCAGGTCGGCGGTGGCGTACCCGCCGTCGGTCCGCTGTGTGATGGACCCGTCCGGCGTAGGCTCGGTCATGTCTTCTCCTTGTCGGCGTGTGCGGATGCGCCGGCACGCGGCGGTGCGTCTGCGGGTGCCGGCGCGGCGGACGTCAGGTCCGCGAGCCGGAGGCAGGCCGCGCGGCGGCCCTCGCCCGCGTCCTCCAGGACGGGCTCGTCCCGGCGGCAGGCGTCGGCGGCGAACGGGCAGCGGGTGTGGAACCGGCACCCGGACGGGATGTCGACCGCCGACGGGACGTCCCCCGTCAGCACCGGCGGCGGCGTTCCCGCTCCGGCCCCGTCCCCGAAATCGGCGAGGCCGGGGACGGCGGCCAGCAGCGACCGCGTGTACGGGTGCCGGGGATCCCCGAAGACCTGGTCGGCGTCGCCGTACTCCACGAGCCTGCCGAGATACATGACCGCGACCCGGTCGGCCATGTGCCGTGCGATCTCGATCTCGTGGGTGATCAGCACGTAGCTCAGCCCGAGCCGTCGCTGGAGGTCGAGCAGCAGGTTCACGAGCAGCGCCTTCACGCTGACGTCCAGGCTGGCGGTGGGCTCGTCCAGCACCAGCGCCTCGGGTTCCACAGCCAGGGCCCGCGCGACCGTGACCCGCTGCAGTTCGCCGCCGCTCACCCCGCCGGGCCGGCGGTCGAGGTAGTCGGCGGACAGCCCGACCATGCCGAGCAGCTCCCGCGCCCGCGCGGCGCGGGCGGCGCGGTCCGGTGCCAGCCCGTGCACGGCGAGCGGCTGCTCCAGCGCATGCCGGATGCTCTTGCGCCGGTTGAGGGCCGACCAGGGATTCTGCGAGACGAGCTGGATCGCGCGGGCGTCCGTGCGCTCCTCGCCCCGGACGAGGACGCGGCCGGCGGTCGGCCGGGCGAGCCGGACGAGCATCCGCGCGATCGTCGACTTGCCGCAGCCGGACTCGCCGACGATCGCCAGCGTCCTCCCCGCCGGCACCTCGAACGACACGTCGTCCACGGCGTGCACGACGCGGCCCTTCGCGCGCCCTCCCGACCGGACCGGATAGTGCTTGGTGAGGTTCTGCGCGGTGATGGCGTTCATACGACCTCGTCCGCTCGATGACAGCTGACCGTGGATGCGCCGATGACCCGCGCGCCCGGATGTTCCACGCCGCATGCGTCGGCGGCCATGTCGCAGCGCGGCGCGAACGGGCAGCCGGGCAGCAGGTTCGCGCCGCCCACCGTGCCGGGGATGGTGCGCAGCGGCTCGCCCCTCGGGTGCCGGCCCGGCATCGCGCCGATCAGGGCGCGCGTGTAGGGGTGCCGGGGCGCGGCGAACAGCTCCCGCACCGGCGCCGTCTCCACCAGCCGCCCCGCGTACATCACCCCGACGCGGTCGCTGATCTGCGAGATCACCCCGAGGTCGTGGGTCACGAAGATCATCGCGAGGCCGACCCGGTCGCGCAGCTCCAGCAGCAGCCGGATCACCTGCGCCTGGACGGTCGCGTCGAGCGTCGTGGTCGGCTCGTCGGCCAGCAGCAGCTCGGGACGGCGGCCGAGCGCGGCGACCGCGATCAGCATCCGCTGGAGCTGGCCGCCGGAGAACTCGAACGGGTATCCGTCGAGCCGGTCCAGGACGGCGCCGAGACCGACCTCGCGCAGCAGTTCCCCGAGCCGGTCGCCCCCGCCGGGGCCCCCGCCCCCGCCGGCGTCGCCGCCGGCGGGGAGGTGCCAGCGGAGCTGCCGGCCGATCGGCGTGGTCGGCGACAGCGACGTCATCGGGCGCTGCGGGATCAGGCCGATGCGGTCGCCGCGCAGCCGGCGCATCCGGTCCTCGCGCAGTGCGAGCAGGTCGGTGCCGCCGAAGCGGACGTGCCCGGCGGACGCGGTGGCGTTGCCCGGCAGCATCCGCATCAGGGAGGTCAGCACGGTGCTCTTGCCCGACCCCGACTCGCCGACCAGGCCGAGGATCTCGCCCGGCGCCAGGTCGAAGGAGACGTCGCGGACGGCGCGGGTCTCGCCGGTCCGGGTCCGGAACGACACCGACAGGCCCGCCACCGACAGCAGCGGCCCGCCCTCGGAACCGGCGGAGGCGGCGTCCGCGGCCGTGGGGGAGCGCCCCGGGGAGCGGCGCATCAGGCCGCTCGCACCGGGGCCACGTTGATCCGGCTGACGCTCAGCTGCGTGTCGTCCAGCGCGCTGATCTCGGTGCGCTGCGCGACGATGAGCTTGGGGTAGACCGGCGGGATCGAGATCGCGTCCCTGGCGACCAGCGCGTTGATCTGCTTGCAGATCGCGGCGCGCTCGGCCGCGTCGGTGGTCGCCCACGCCTTGCCGAGCAGCTCGTCGACCTCGGGGTTCTTGTAGCCGAAGTTCAGCGGGTTCCGGGAGCTGAGCGCGCCCAGCAGGGTGAAGGCGGTCTTGCCGCCGCCGAAGCCGCCGTCGAACCCCGTCATCGCCATCTGGTACTCGCCGGTGGCCCACTTCTTCACCCACGGGCTGATGTCGAGCGTCTCCAGCGTGCAGTTGATCCCGGCCTGCTTCCAGCCCTGCGCGAGTACCTGCCCGACGTTCTTCAGGACCGGGTCGCTGGTGACCATCAGGGTGAAGTCGAGGCTGGACAGCCCGGCCTGGGCGAGCAGCGCCTTCGCCTTGGCGACGTCGGGGCCTTCCCCGTACAGCTTCAGGGACGGGTCGTGCCCCTCGGCCACCGGCCCGATCGGGCCCTGTGCGATGTCGGCGGAACCGCCGTAGACGATGTCGCGGACGCCCTTGCGATCCATGGCGTAGGCGAGCGCCTGCCGGACCCGCACGTCGTCGAACGGCTTCTTGTTCGCCACGAAATAGGTGACGAGGTCCTTGGGCGCGGCGACCTCGTGCACGCGGACGTCGGCGGCCTTCTTCAGCAGCCCGATGCTCTCCGGCGGGACGTCCGTCATGATCTGGATCTTGTCCTCGCGGAGGTTGACCATCCTGGTCGCCGAGTCGGGCACCGCCTGGAAGGTGATCCCGGTGAGGGCCGGCTTGGCGCCGTGGTAGCCGTCGAAGCGGGCCAGCGCGACCTGCTGCCCCTGCTTGACGGCGCCCATCGTGAAGGGGCCGGTCCCCATGGTGGTGTCGGTCTTGGTGACGAAGTCACGGTGCACGATCGGCAGGTTGGTCAGATGCGAGCGCAGCACGCCGAACGGCGTCGTCAGCTTGATCTTGACGGTGTGGTCGTCGGTCGCGGTGACCTTCTTGACGTAGCCGACGAAGTAGGTCGTCCAGTCGCTGGTGCTCTTCGGGTCGGTGACGAAGCCGAAGGTGGCGGCGACGTCGGCGGCGGTGAGCGGGTCGCCGTTGTGGAACGTGACGCCCTTCTTCAGCTTGATCGTCCAGGTCAGCCCGTCGGCGGAGATCTCCGGCTCGCCGTCGGCCAGCAGCGGCACCGACCGCAGCGACGCGTCGTAGGTGTAGAGCGGCTCCACGACCGACTCGGTGATCCAGTGCACCCGGCTGGAGGTGGTGCTCAGCGGGTTGAGGTAGTCGGAGATGGAGGTGACGCCGAAGGTCAGCGTGCCGTTCTTCTTGACGGCGCCGCCTCCGGAGCCGCCGGTGTCTCCGCCGCCGCAGGCGGCGAGGGCGCCGGCGCCGGCGGTGAGCACGCCGGCGGCGACGAGGAAGCGGCGGCGGCTCAGCACGGGACCGCTCGGGACGTTCGGGTTGGCAGCGGACATGACGGGCTCCTCACGGGAAGGGGGGTTGAGGGTGGAGGGTGCCGGGCGGGTCAGCCGCGGCCGTCGGCGTCGAGGGCGTCGCCGAGGCCGTCGCCGGCGAGGTTGAAGCCGACCGTGGCGACGAGGATCACCAGGCCGGGAATGATCGAGTACCACCAGGCGCCGAGCAACAGGTAGCCGGTCGCGTCGCCGAGGATGTTGCCGAGGCTCGGCGCGGGCGCCTGGATGCCGAGCCCGAGGAAGCTGAGCGCGCTCTCCGCGAAGATCGCGATGCCGAGCCAGAGGAACGCCTGGACCAGCACCGGCGGCAGCACGTTCACCAGCAGTTCGCCGCCGACGATCCGCCACCGCGGCACGCCGAGGACGCGCAGCGCGTCGACGTAGTCCTCCTGCGCCTCCACCAGCGTCGCGGACCGGGTGACCCGCGCGAAGTAGGGGATGAACCCGACGCCGAGCAGCAGGATCACCTTCGCGGTCGCCGACACCGTGACCGGGCCGAGGTGCGAGTCGCCGGTGCCGGTGACGCCGATGACGAACATCGCGAAGACGAACAGCGGCAGCGCCTGCAGCGCCTCGAGCAGCCGCATGATCAGATCGTCCGGCCAGCGTCCGCCGAAGTAGCCGGCGACGAGCCCGGCGGGCACCGCGACGAGCAGCCCGAACGCGACGCCCGCGACCGCGACCAGCAGCGACACCCGGGCGCCTGCCGCCGTCCGCGCGAACAGGTCCCGTTGCAGGTGGTCGGTGCCGAACAGGTGATGCGGGCTCGGCGAGGCCAGTTGCTCGCCGGTCCGCGCGGCCGGGTCGCCGGCGAGCATCGGCCCGAACACCGCCAGCAGCAGGAACAGCCCGAGCAGGACGAGCCCCGTCCAGGTCAGGGCCGACATCCGCGGCGGCGCGAGGCGGCGCGCGGACGGGCGCCGGGCCGGTCGCGGCGCGGGTGCGGAGGGGGTCACGGTCGTGGTCGCGTCCATCAGTCCGTTCCGTTCAGGAACCCGGCGCGGATCCGCGGGTCGAGCGCGAAGTAGAGGAAGTCGACGATCAGGTTGGCGACCAGGAACACGACCGCGGTGACCAGCGTGCAGGCGATCGCGAGCGGGTAGTCGTGCTGCCGGAACGCGCCGACGATGGTCTGGCCGATCCCCGGGACGTTGAAGACGTTCTCCACCAGCACCGTCCCGCTGATGAACAGCCCCACCATCATCCCGATCACGGTGGCGGTCGGGATGATCGCGTTGCGCAGCGCGATCCGCCGCAGGATGCCGCCCTCGGACATGCCCATCGCCCGGGCGAACGAGACGTAGTCGGTGCGGTGCGTCTCGATCAGCGAGCCGCGCAGCGTGCGGGCGATGACCGCGCTGGAGCCGAGGCCGAGCGCGAACGCCGGCAGCACCACGCTGCGCAGGTTGCCCGCCGGGTCGGCGCCGAACGCGACCCAGCCGCTGGACGGCAGCACCCCCCTGACGTAGAGCCCGAACACGACGACCAGGACCAGGCCCAGCCAGAAGCTCGGGATCGACAGCGCGACGACACTGAACACGCGGACGGCGCCGTCGACGAACGAGTCCCGCCGCCGCGCGGCCAGGATGCCGGCGGCCAGCCCGACGACCACCCAGAACAACAGGGCCAGCAGCCCGAGTTCGAGGGTGACGGGCAGCCGGTCGCCGATGATCCCGGTGACCGGGCGGCCGCTGAACAGCGAGTCGCCGAGGTCGCCGCGAAGCAGGTTGCCGACGAACTTGGCGTACTGCGTCCAGATCGGCTGGTCGAGCCCGAACCGGTGCTCGACCGCGGCGCGCTTCTCCGGGGTGGGGTTCATGCCGAGGTAGGCGTCGGCGGGCGAGCCCGGCGCGGCCCGCAGCATGAAGAAGACCAGTGTGAGTACGACGAACAGGACCAGTGCGAGACCGGCGACCCGTCGTCCGAGGTACCGCAGCATCCGCTGTCCTCTACGTTCGGGGGGAGGGGGAGAGCCGCAAGCGGGGGCCGGACATGAAACGAGGTTCTCGCTGTCGAAACGGTCAGCCGACCTTGGACTCGTTGATGATCGTCCGCTTGACGAGCCGGTCGCCGTTCATCCAGTGCCAGGTGCGGCACTTGTGCAGGCCGTCGCGCGACAGCTGGATGAGCTCGTACAGGTAGTTGTCTGGGTCGGACTTGTACGACCACGTGAGGACGATCGACTGGTCGTCCACCTGGCTCATCTCGCCGATGATCCGGTCGTTGTCGAAGTGGCACACATCGCCCTGCATGCGGCCGCCGAACTCCAGCGCCTGCACCCGGCCGTCGGACCAGGTGTAGGTGTTGACCTGGCAGATGTCGAACGAGCCGTCCTCGGGGACCCAGCAGCGCAGGTGCGATGCGTGCCGGTCGACGATCGTCCCGTCGGCGTCGACATGGATGTACTCGCCTCGCCACTCGCCGAGGTGCTTGCTGTTGATGGGCATGCCCGGGACTCCGGCGCGCATGGGTCCTCCTCGTAGGGGGCGGCAGTGTGGGGAAGTGCGTGGCGGTCGCGGCCGCTGTTGACAGGCCGCTGCCGCCGAGCCTAGCGTCAACCGCTGGCAAATTGGAACAGCATTCCATAGACAGGAACAAGAAGGGATCGCGATGAGCGAGCACGCCCCGGCTCCCCTGGTGGAGGGCATCACCGCCGCGATCGTCGGCGCCCGCGACTTCGGGCCCCATCTCGGCTTCTTCCGCGACCGGCTGGGATACGAGATCGCCGCGGAGGGCGTGGTTCCGGCAGCCGTCGCGGACGCGCTGTGGGGCACCGGGCCGGTCGACGTCGACGCCGTCGCGCTGGCCGCGGCGGGCGCCGGCACCGGCCGGATCCACCTCGTCCGGGTCCCCGAGCCGATCGCCCCCGCCGAACGGCCGCACAACCTCGACGTCGGCCTGATCGGCATCGACATGTACGCCAAGGACATCGAGATCGCGCACGAGCGGTTCGCGGAAGCCGGCATCGACTGGTCGACCCCGCCCGCCACCTACGGCGTGGCCGTCGGGGGAGACAAGGAGGTCCAGGTCACCCAGGGCGTGTGCCCCGCGCCCGACGGCACGGCCGTCGTGTTCGTCCAGCCCGCCGCCGTCCGCGGGACCGCCGCATGGGAGGCCGACCCCGGCCGCCTCTACACCGAGCTGACCTCCGTGGTCTGCCACGTTCCGGACGCCGACGCAGAGATCGCGTTCTGGGGACCGGACGGCCTCGGCATGTCCGTCTGGTACGACGTGGTGTTCTCCTCGCCGGGCTTCGACACCGTCGCCGGGCTGCCCTCCGGCACCCGCATGCGGCTGGCGTTCCTCGCCGGGGAGAAGACGGCGCGGATCGAGGTCACTTCCGCGGAGGGCGAGCACCGCGTCGATCGCCGTCCCCACCAGCGTCCCGGCCGCACGCTCGGGCACAGCGGCTGGACGGTCCGCACCCGCGACCTCGGCGCCGCGCTGGAGAGCGTCCGCCGGACGGGCGGCGGTCTCGCCGGCGACCCGGTCGAGACCGACGACCCCCTGCACGGCAAGGCGGCCGTCGCGTCCGCCACCACCCCGAACGGCGTCTCCGTCACCCTCTACGAGCCTCGCGGCTGACCTCGGTCCAGAATTCGAGGTGGACGCCGTCGGGGGAGGCCGCGGTGAAGGCACGGCCGCCGCGCAGGTCGCTTTCGGTGATGGCGCCCGTGCGGGCGCCGGCGCCGGCGAGCAGGGCGTGGGCGGCGTCGAGGTCGGGGACCGGGAACACGCCCGCGCGCATGCCGGAGGCGAACGCGTCGTCGCCCGCGGGCAGGTCGAGGGTGGGAAAGCTGATCAGCTCCACGCGGGCGCCGCGACCGTCCCAGAACAGGTCGAGGACGATCTCGGCGTCCGGGTCGTCGATGCCGATCAGCGCGGCCACCACCGGGTTCACCAGCCGCTGCGAGTAGAGCGGCTCCAGGCCGAGCTTCGCCCAGAAGCCCGCGTCGCAGCCGTGGACGAGGTGGACCGC
Organism: Actinomadura chokoriensis; assembly: GCF_041463665.1. Classification (GTDB taxonomy): domain Bacteria; phylum Actinomycetota; class Actinomycetes; order Streptosporangiales; family Streptosporangiaceae; genus Spirillospora; species Spirillospora chokoriensis_A. The sequence goes on along the minus strand of NZ_JAXCEJ010000022.1, from coordinate 99,020 downwards.
GGCCTGCAGTTCCGAGTGCCGCCGCGTCTCGTCGCCGTCGAGCAGGCTGGCCCGGCGGGAACTGCCCTCGACGAGGACGACCCTGATGCCGCCGGGGCCGACGATCCCGCACTCGGCGAACGGGCGGCCGCCGAGCTCCCAGCGGGCCGTCGGGGACGGGACGCCGCCGGCGGCGACCAGGTCGGCGACGCTCGCCTCGATGTCGCGGGTGTAGAGGTCGACGCCGTAGCCGCCGGCGGCGATCGCGGTGCTCCCTTCCGGGGCGGCGACCAGCAGCAGGCCGCCGGTCTCGGCGCCGTCGGGCAGGTACAGGACCTCCTCGGCCGGGCCGGTGAGCCCGTAGAGGGCCGCGGCCGCGTCGGGTTCGAGGGTGCCGCGGCGCCGTTCGGTGTAGCCGAGCGCGGCCAGGAACGGTGCGGCGGCCGCGAGGTCGTGGCATCCGAGGACGGCGTACCGGGGGCTGCTGAGCATGGGTGCTCTCCAGAGGATCGGTGACCGGTGGATGCGCCGCATGCTATATGAAACGGTGTTCCATATAAAGAAACATCTCGGCCCGCCCCTGGTTGGCCGGGCCTGGGCCGTGCGGGGTATTCCATTTAGCGGAAAGCTGTTACAAGATGGGCGTGCCTGGCAACCGGTGGTAACGCCGTTGCCTCCAGCGAAACACATGGAGGGCACTACATGATCTACCTTGTCTACCGGATGAAGCTCAGCGAGCGCTCCCGGCGGGACCAGAAGAAGTTCTGGGCCTGGCTGGAGGACCGCGAGCGCTGGTTCTACCGCGACCTGCCCATGGTCAAGGAGGTCCGCTGGTACTACAGCGTGATCGGCGACGTCTACACCATCGAGAACTGGGCGGCCTTCGAGGACGAGGCCGCGTGGGGCGCCTACCGGGCCGCCCTCGGCGGGCTGAAGGCCGACGAGGAGTGGGAGGGTGAGCGCGTCACCCAGGACGACTGGTGGGAGTTCCTGGACACCAGGATCGTCACCGATCCGCCCGTGCCCGTCGGCCTGCGCCGGGACTGAGAAGGAGACCCCCGCCATGCCCCAGGAGACCCGCGCCGCCGCACGGCTCGGGCAGTCGGCCTCGACGGTGGAGCGGGCGGCGGACGTGCTGGTCCTGTTCGCCGAGGCCGGGCGCCGGACGCTCGGCGTCACCGAGATCGCCGACGCGCTCGGACTCTCCAAGCCGGCCGTCCACCGGATCCTCACCTCGCTGCGCAGCCGCCGGCTGGTCCAGATCGACCCCGAGACCCGCCGGTACGCGCTCGGGCTGACCGCGATGCGGCTCGGCCTGGCCTATCTGGACCACATCGACGTCCGCCGGCTGGCGGCCGCGGACCTCGCGGAGCTGTCGCGCTCGACCCGGGAGACCGCGACGCTGTCCTCCCGTGTCGGCACGCAGCGCGTCTACGTCGACCAGGTGACGCCGGACCGGGAGGTGATCATGTCGGTGTCGCTCGGCGTGCCGTTCCCGCTGCACGCGGGGGCGTCGTCGAAGGCGTTCCTGGCGTTCCTGCCGGAGGCGGAGATCGAGGACTACCTCTCGGTGGACCATCTCAGCCGGCTCACCGACCGGACGGTCGTGGACCCGGACGCGCTCAGGCTGGAGCTGTCGGCCATCCGGCGGCGCGGCTACGCGCGCTCGTTCGCCGAGCGCCAGTCCGGTGCCGCGTCGGTCGCCGCGCCCGTCTTCGACCACCACGGGCTTCCCGCCGCGGTGGTGAGCGTCTGCGGGCCGGTGGAACGGTTCCGCGGCGAGGCCGAGTCGTGCGCCGAGGCGCTGCTCGCCGTGACGGGACGGCTTTCCGCGCTGATGGGCCACGCCATCGAAACGGGCTGACGAGCCGTGGCGTCCGCCGCGCCCGCTTCGGCGGGCGCGGCGGCCTGCGGCGTCGGACCAGCTCACCCCGTAACGAACACGTCATCTTCCGAATACATCAGACCTATTGACACTGCGATCCGGGGCTCTATAGCGTCCTTCGTCTAGAAACCGCGTTCCGTTAACAGGAACACTCTGGCGGAGGATGCAATGCGCAAATCAGTCGTCACGGCCGTCGCGGGGCTCGCGGCGCTCGCCGTGACCGCGACCGGATGCTCGGGCAAGAGTGCGGGGGACAAGCCGGACATCGAGATCGGGCTGATCTCGCCGATGAGCGGTCCCTTCGCGGTTCTCGGCATCTCACAGCAGAACTCGCTGAACGTCGAGATCGAGCGGATCAACGCCGCCGGCGGGCTGAACGGCTCCAAGGTGAAGCTCGTCGTCCGCGACTCCGCCCTCGACCCGGGCAAGGCGGTGCAGGCCGCCAACGAGCTGGCGGGCAACGACGCGGTCAAACTGGTCATCGGCCCGTCGCTGACCGCGTTCTACGACGCCGCCAAGGGCACCTACGAGAAGAACAAGAAGCTCAACTGCCAGCCCGCCGTCTCCACCGGCAGCTTCTCCGGGCTCAAGTACGGGTTCCGCTCGCAGGACCCCTTCGACCTGGACGGCAAGGCGGTCGTCGACTGGCTGAAGAAGGAGGGCGTCAAGTCGCTCGGCCTGGTCTACGACGCCGACGACACGGGCAAGAACACCGACGCCCTGCTGAAGAAGCTGCTGCCCGAGGCCGGCATCAAGTACCTCGGCTGGGAGACGAGCCGGGCCGACGACCAGAGCCACCGCGCCTACGTGGAGAAGTTCAAGGACGCCGGGGCGATCATGCTGTCCAGCAGCGTCGGCGGGTCCAAGACCATGGCCGCCGCGGCGGAGACCGGCTTCAAGGGCAAGCTCGTCGGCGCCGGCTCGGGCATGCAGAACATCTCCTTCATCGAGGCGTCCGGCGACGCCGCCGACGGCGCGGTCTTCCCCGCGGCGCTCTACCAGTACCCCGAGCGCCTCGACCGGTCCCAGTGGCTGCCCGGCTACCGCAAGCACATCGAGGCGGTCGAGGCCAAGTACGGCAAGAACGTCGGCCCGAAGACCGGCGCGACGTCGCCGAAGGGCACGGCCATCGCCGCCGACTGCGTCTACGTCTTCGAGCAGGCGGTGAAGTCCACCAAGAGCACCGACGCGACCGAGCTCGCCAAGGCCATCGAGAACCTGAACCTGACGGCCCAGCAGACGCCGTCCGGCAACGCGATCCAGCCCGGCCCGAGCCACGAGTTCTACCACCAGGTGCACCTCTACCAGTGGAAGAAGGACGGCAAGGGCTGGTTCACCAAGGAGATCACCGCGTCGTGAGCGCGCAGGTCTGGATCGACGGGCTGTTCGCCGGGGCGGTGTACGCGCTGGTGGCGCTGGCGCTGGCGATCGTCTTCCAGCCGACGCGCGTGATGAACTTCGCCCAGGGCGAGCCGATCGTGCTCGGCGCGGCCATCAGCTACCAGGTGGTCGCGCTGTGGCAGTGGGGCTGGCCCGCGGCGCTGCTGATCACGCTCGTTCTCGGCGCGGGAATGGGACTGCTCAGCGAACGCATGATCATGCTGCCCGTGCGGCTGTCCGGTTCGCGGTACGCCTGGATCATCGCCACGCTCGCCGCGGCGATGATCTTCCAGGCGGTGTTCACGCTGAGCTACTTCGACGTGGACTCGCTGCGGCCGAAGGCGCTGGCCCCCGGCCATCTGGAGATCTTCGGGCAGCGGTTCGCCTGGCAGCAGCTGCTCACCATCGGCGTCGCGCTCGCCGTGATGGCCGGGTACGACGCGTTCCTGCGGCTCACCGCGTACGGGCGCGCCATCCGGGCCGCCTCGCACGACGCCGACGCCGCCGTGATCATGGGCATCCCGGTCCGCCGGGTCGTCCTGCTCAGCTTCGTGATCGCGGCGGTGATCTGCTCCTTCGCGGGCGTGCTCGCCGCGCCCCTGCTGTTCATCGGGCCGGCCTCGGGGCTGCTGTTCACCATCAAGGGGTTCACCGCCGCGGTGATCGGAGGCGTCGGCTCGCCGCGCGGCGCGCTGGCCGGCGGCCTGATCGTCGGGCTGCTGGACGCGGTCGTCCGCAACCTGGCCGGCGCCACGACCGGCGACTTCGTCGCCTTCGGGCTGCTGGCGCTGATCCTGGTCGCCTTCCCCTCCGGCCTGTTCGGCAAGCCGATGGAGTCGCACTGATGGAGGGCGCACTGATGAAGGGCGCACCGGAGAAGGGCGCACCGGAGAAGGGCGCACTGATGGAGGCGCATCGATGAGCGCACCGACGAACGCACCGGTGAAGGCGCCGGCCAGGTCGTCCCCGCTGGACGTCCTGCTGCGGTGGCTGCCCGCGGCGCTGACCGCCGTGGCCGCGGTCGTGCTGCTGGCCTGGCCGGCGATCACCGACTTCTACAGCTACAACGCCTCGTACTACAACGGGCTCGTCGCGTCCGCCGCGATCAGCGCGATCCTGACGATCTCGCTGAACCTGTCGATGGGGTACGGCGGGCTGCTGTCGATGATGCACACCGGCATGCAGCTGCTCGGGGGCTACGCCGTCGCCTACGTGACCGTCGAGTCGGGGCTGCCGTGGCTCGCCGGGGTGGCGCTGGCGATGGTGCTCGGCGCCGTCTTCTCCGGCCTGGTGCTGGTGATCAGCCTGCGCGCCACCTACCTGTACTTCGGCATGATCACGCTCGCCGCGAACCTGATCGTGGTCGAGGGCGGCAAGTCGTGGGAGGCGGTCACCGGCGGCGTCAACGGCATCGTCGGGGTCGCCCCCGGCGGCCTGACCAAGATCCAGTTCTACTACGTCACGCTCGTCGCGCTGGTGCTCGTCTACGTCGTCCAGCGCAACCTGATCCACAGCGGCGTCGGGCGCGCGGTGATGGCGGTCAAGGAGAGCCCGGACACGGCCGCGGCGATGGGCATCAGGCCGACCCGCACCAAGACGCTCGTGTTCACCCTCTCCGGCGCGATCGCCGGGCTGTCCGGCGGCCTGTACGCGCTGCAGCTCGGCTTCATCAACCCGGACGTGGGCATCCTGGACAACGGCCTGGTGTTCTTCGTCGGCCTGTTCCTCGGCGGCATCGGCACCCTGGCCGGCCCGGTCCTCGGCGTCGCGCTCATCGCCACCGTCGTCGAGCTGATCAAGGACTACGCCCGGTACACCACGCTGTTCCTCGGCTGCACCCTGCTGCTCGCCATGATGCTGGTCCCGAAGGGGGTCGTCGGCACCTGGCGCGCCAGCCGGCTCGGCCGTCCCGCCGACGGTGAGGACCACGAACCGTCCGGCGGGCTCCCCGAGTCGGTGCTGCCGGCCGCCGCCGCCGACCCGGACGTCCCGGCGCTGGAGGGACGCGGGCTGGTCAAGCACTTCGGCGGGGTCAAGGCCGTCGACGGCATCGACATCTCCGTGGCCGCAGGCAGCGTCCACGGCGTCATCGGGCCGAACGGATCCGGCAAGTCCACCACCGTCGCCTGCCTCACCCGCTTCCACAAGGTGGACTCCGGCGACGTGCTCATCTGCGGAGAGCCCGCCCCGGACCGCCCCTTCGCCGTCGCCGAGCGCGGCGTCACCCGCGTCTTCCAGGTCCCGCACCTGTTCGAGCAGCAGAGCGTCCTCGACAACGTCCTCGCCGGGATGCGCGGGCGCGAGAAGTACGGCCTGCCGTCGGCGCTGCTGCGGCTGCCCGCCTACCGGCGCCGGGAGGCCGCCTCCCGCGCGGAGGCCGCCCAGCTGCTGGCGTTCGCCGGCCTGTCGGGCCGGTCCGCCCAGCTCGCGGGGTCGCTGTCGCACGGGCAGAAGCGCCTCCTGGAGGTGGTCCGGGCGGTCGCGTCCGGGCCGCGCGTGCTGATCCTGGACGAGCCCGCCACCGGCCTCGTCCCCGCCGAGATCGACGCGCTGGCCCGGCTGTGCCGCGCGTTCCGCGACCACGGCCTCGCGGTGGTGCTGATCGAGCACAACATGGACTTCGTGATGCGCGTCTGCGACCGGATCACCGTCATCGACAGCGGCAAGGTGATCGCCTGCGGCGGGCCCGAGGAGGTCCGCGCCGACCCCGCGGTGCTGGAGGCGTACCTTGGCCGCCCCGACCTCGTGGAGGACCTGACATGACCGCGCTGCTGGAGATGACCGGGATCAGGGCGGGTTACGGCGGCGTCCGGGTCCTGGACGAGGTCGAGGTGACGGTCGGGGAGGGCGAGTTCGTCGTCCTGCTGGGCCCGAACGGCGCCGGCAAGAGCACGACCCTCAAGGTGCTGTCGGGCCTGCTGAAGCCGTCGGCGGGCACGGTGTCGTTCGCGGGGAAGGACATCACCCGCGTCCCCGGGTGGCGCCGCACCGGGCTCGGCATCGGCCACGTCCCCGAAGGGCGACGGATCTTCCCCGACCACACGGTGCTGGAGAACCTCCAGCTCGGGAGCTTCCCGCTGCGGCGCAGCCGCGCCCGGACGCAGAAGCTGATGGACGAGGTGCTGGAGCTGTTCCCGCGCCTTGCCGAGCGCCGCGACCAGGCCGGAGGCACGCTGTCCGGCGGCGAGGCGCAGATGCTCGCCGTGGCGCGGGCGCTGATGAGCGAGCCGAAGCTCCTGGTCCTGGACGAGCCGTCCCTGGGCCTCGCGCCGCTGAAGGCCGCCGAGCTGTTCTCCTACGTCAAGCGGCTGCACGCCGAGCGCGGCATCTCGGTGCTGCTCGTCGAGCAGCTCGCGCTCATCGCCCTCCGCCTGGCCGACCGCGCCTACGTCCTGGAGCGGGGCCGCATCGGCCTGTCCGGGACGGCCGCGGAAGTACAGGCCGACCCGATGGTCAAGGCCCTGTACCTGGGCGGAGAATCCGCCGCCTGACGGTCTCCGCGGGAGTCGATGGCGAACACGACTGCGGCCGGCGCTGTGAGCGCCGGCCGCAGTCGTGTTCCATGACGTTTTCATGCCGTCCCAGCCGTCAGGATCGCGCGCCGCCTCGGGCGCGGGGCTTCCTCAAAGCGTTGTGGCGCGCCGCCCTCATGTGGCTGTTCATGAGGGCGGCGCGCCACAGGCCAGTGGGCCAAGGGGTTACATGCCGTCGCCGTTCCAGCGGCCCGTCGTGCGGCTGCGGACGGGAAGGCTGGACAGGATCGGGGCGGGGATGGGGTCGCCCTTCTTCCAGACTCGGCCGGCGCCCCAGACGTGGGAGAGGTCGTCGGTGCGCTCGTCGGCGTGTTCGAGGGAGCGGGGGTCGGCGCCCCAATCGGCGTTCACCGGGGCGTGCTCGTGGTCGTGCTCGTGGTCATGGTCGTGCTCGTGGTCGTGGTCATGGTCGCCGTGGCCGCCCTGGAGGCGGGCGGCGTCCATGGCCTTGGCGATGGCGATGAGGCTCTTGTCGGTGCCGGTGCCGTGCTGGACGTAGTCCTCGTCGATCTCCCCCTGCTTGCGCTGGTACTCGACCGAGGCGCGCAGGTCGGCCAGGTCCGCTTCGCTGCGGCCGGGGGATCCGACGCCCATGTCGTGGGAGGACATCGACCAGCGCAGCCGGCCGTCGCCGGGACCCCAGTTGATGGACTGGCCGCCCCAGCGCACCCATTCGCTCTGGGTGTACCAGTTGTACAGCTCGCCGTCGGAGCGCAGCAGCCAGGTCGCGCCGCCCTCCATGCTGGTGAAGTGGCCGTGCTTGACGCGGGCGGGACGGAAGAAGTAGGTGCCGAGGTCCAGGGTGCCGAAGTTGTACTCCATGTGGCCCTGGACGGTGTAGGCCTCCTCGTAGCACGGGTGGTGCGCCAGGCGGTGGTCCGTCCAGCCCTCCTGCGCGTGCACGAGCCGGGTGTAGAAGCCGGTCACCGGGTCGACGTGGAGGTACTTGATGAACATGCCGGGCATCGGGCCCGGGTTCGGGACGGCGTCCCACTTCATCGCCTCGCTGTCGATGACGATGACGTCCTCGCGGGCGTCCTTCCAGCGCGGCGCCTTGGTGCTCTCCACCGGGTCGAATCCGGCGTCGCCGTACTCGCGGTAGTGCAGGATCCGGGTGCCCTCGCTGAAGGTGATGGCCTCGGTGGGAACGCCCTTGGGCGCGTAGACGTAAGCGCCCTTGCCGTACTCCTTCCCGTTGTAGGTCATCGACCCTTCGAGCACGTGGTACTCGGTGTTGGCGTGGTGGATGCCGGGGCCGCGGCCCCAGTCGGTGTGGAAGTCGACCCGCAGCGAGCAGGAGCCGTCCTCCTCGTCCACCGACAGGCGGCGCTCGCTGGCCCGGCCCTCGCCGCCGACGAGTTCGGCGGCGTGCCAGATGTAGTCGCCCTCCTGGATGACTTCGACGTGGGGTCGCAAAGGGGCACCTCTTTCGATCGCGTGTTTCGGGTGTTGAGGAATGCGCCGGGCCCGGTGGGAGTCCGGTGGTCAGCGGTCGCGGAGTTCGCGTTTCAGGACCTTGCCGGCGGCGTTGCGGGGGAGGGCTGGGAGGAACTCGACGCTGCGGGGCACCTTCGGGCCGGACAGCCGCTCGCGGCAGTGCGCCTCCAGCGCGGCCACGTCGATGGACGCGCCGGGGAGGGCGACGACGAACGCGGCGACGCGCTCGCCCCACTGCTCGTCGGGGTGGCCGACGACGGCGCAGTCGGCGACGCCGGGGAAGGTGCCGAGGACGTCCTCGACCTCGCGGGGCGCGATGTTCACCCCGCCGGAGATGATCATGTCCTTCTTGCGGTCCACCACGTAGATGAACCCGTCCTCGTCGCGGACGACGATGTCGCCGCTGGTGAGGAAGCCGTCCGGGGTCGTGCAGCCGTCGGTGGCGGCGTCGTCGCGCAGGTAGCCGTTCATCAGGAAGGGGGAGCGGCTGAACAGCTCGCCGCGCTCGCCCGGCCCGACGGGGTCGCCGGCCGGGTCCACGACCCGGACCTCGGTCATGTACCAGGGCAGGCCGACCGAACCGGTCCGGTCGGCGTCGGCGGGCCGGCAGTTGGTGACGACGCCGGCCTCGGTGGAGCCGTACAGCTCGTGGACGCCCGCGTGCGGGAACGCCTCCATGACCCAGTCCTTCAGGACGGCGGGCAGGGCCGCGGCGTTGAAGTAGAGGGTGTCGAGGCTGGAGGCGTCGTAGCGGCCGAGCGCGCCGGACGTGCGCAGCGCCTGCGCGTGCGTCGGGACGAGGAACACCGACTGGGCGCGGTGCCGTTCGGTGAGCGCGAGCATCTGCTCGGGGTCCCATTTGGGGAGCATGACCACGGTGCCGCCGGTGAGGACGGGCGCGTAGTCGAAGACCATCCCGGCGCCGTGGTACATCGGCGCGACGGCGAGGCTGACGCGGCGGGCGCCGAGACCCCACTCCATGGCCGACAGGTAGCACATGAGCGTGCGGGCGCGGTGGCTGCTGAGGACGCCCTTGGGCCTGCCGGTCGTCCCGGAGGTGTAGTAGAGGCAGCAGGCGTCGTTCTCGTCGATGGGCACCATCGGGTCGGTGGCCCGCGCCGATTCCAGCGCCCTCTCGTAGGAGGCGGCGCCCGTTCCGCCGATCTGCAGGACGACGTCGACCGGGACGGGCGGCTCGGCGTCGGAGATGTGGGCGCGGGCGCCGGAGTGCTCCAGGATGTAGGTCGTCTCGGCGTCGGTGAGCCTCGTCCCGATGGGGACGAGCACCAGCCCGGCCTTGGCCGCGGCGGCGATGACCTCGGGGTACTCCAGCCGGTTGCCGAGCCGGACGGCGACGCGGTCGCCGGGCCGCAGCCCGCCCGCGAGCAGGGCCTGCGCCAGCCGGCTGGCGCGCTCGTCCAGGGCCCGGTAGGTGAGAGTCCGGTCGCCGTCGATGACGGCGGTGGTGCCTGGTGTGGACGCGGCGAACTCGCGCACGCCCCCGGCCATCGAGAGCGGCGCGCCGCCCGGGAGGAGTGCCACGAACCTACCTCCGTGTTCCGCGATCTGGAATCGAGTTCCGTTGTGTGTGTTTGAGAGCTTGCCGGGTGCCCGCACGGTGCGTCAATCCCTGGCTTCGAGAAAGTCTGACGTTTATCGGTACGATGCTCCGGGTGACCACCGAGAGAGCCTCCGGACGGCCGCCCGCCCCCGTCCCGGCGTACGCCGAGATCGCGGCCAGCCTGCGCGACCGCATCGTCTCCGGTGAGTTCAAGCCCGGTGACCGGCTGCCCATCGAGCCCGAGCTGTCCGCCGAGCACGGCGTCAGCCGGAGCACGGTCCGCGAGGCGCTGCGCCTGCTGACCAGCCAGAACCTCGTCACCACGACGCGCGGCGTCGCCGGCGGCAGCTTCGTGGTCTGCCCGCGGCCCGACCAGATCACCGAGTACCTGGCGACGAGCCTCAACCTGCTCACCCTGGACACCCGGATCACCGTCGACCAGCTGCTGGAGATCAGGGAGCTGCTGGAGGTGCCCGCCGCCGGGATGGCCGCCGCGCGCGGGGACGAGGCGGGCCGCGCGGAACTGCGCGGCTCCCTGTTCGACCCGAGCGCGCTCGACCCGGCGGAGATCTTCGCGCCGAACCGGCACTTCCACACCGTGCTGCTGAAGATGGCCGGCAACCCGTTCCTGGAGGTTGTCACGCAGCCGGTGTTCCGGGTGCTCAACGAGCGCTTCCTGCGCGAGAACGCGCCGTCCCGGTTCTGGTACGGCGTCGACCACGACCACCGCGAGATCCTGTCCCGGATCGACGCGGCGGACGAGGCGGGCGCGCGGGAGGCGTGCCACGCGCACCTGGAGAACCTGCGCGAGACCTACACCACCATCGACCGCACCCGCCTGGCCGAGGACTGACCGCCGGGCGGGCGGTCAGCCGATCCTGACCTCGTTGATCAGCGTGCGCTGGTAGCAGACGCCGTCGCGGATCCACTGCCAGACCCGGCTGCGGTCGTTGCCGTCCTCGCTGAGGTGGATCAGCTCGAACAGCCGCAGGTCCTCGCCCTCCGCCTTGTAGATCCAGTTGAGATAGACGACGCGCTCGTCCAGCTCCCAGAACTCGCCGCGCAGCCGTTCGGTGTCGAACGTGCAGTGCCCGTCGCCCTGGTAGACGCCGGGGAAGACGCGCCTCTCGGTGCGCCCGTCGGCCCAGGTGTACTCGTTGACCTGGTGGTAGTCGTACTCGCCGTCCTCCGGCAGGGTGCAGGTCAGCAGCGACTCGTGCCGGTCGGTGACGTTGCCGGCGGCGTCGACGTAGGTGTAGGTGCCCTTCCATTCGCCCTCGTGCCGGGCGAGAAGCGGCATGTCCTCGCGGATCGTTCCCATGGGTCCTTCCCTTCGGTGCGGCCGTTCAGCGCGGGCCGGTGAGGCGGTCGATGGACTCCTGCTGGCGGCGGGCGAACCAGGTGCGCTCGGGCGCGCGTCCGTCCAGCCCGTTCGGCCGCTCGACGTCGTGCCGGGCGTACTCGTCCGCCCACAGGCCCGGCTTGACGCGCGACAGCAGGTTGCCCATGCCGGGACGGGCCCGGTTGCGGCGCAGCGCGGCGAGGTCGAGTTCGGCGTAGGCGACGACGCTCTCCCCGCTCGCGGCCTCCGCCAGGACGCGGCCCTCGTAGTCGACGATCTTCGAGCCGCCGGATGTGGAGTCGCCGGGGATGGGGATGCCGTGCAGGCCGCCGCTGTTGGCGGACACGACGTAGGCGATGTTCTCGACGGCGCGGGCGCGGCGGCCGATCTCCTTGGGGGTCAGCGCGGGGCTGGTCACCTCGGACGTGGAGTGGCAGAACACCTCGGCGCCGCGCAGCGCGAGGGCGCGGGCCAGCTCGGGGTAGAGGATCTCCTCGGAGGCGATGCAGGCCAGGTTCCCGATCTCGGTCCGGGCGACGGGGAGCACCGCGTCCATGCCGTAGAGGTCGAGGTAGCGGTCCCACACGTCGTAGGGCGACGGCGAGTACAGCGAGTGCAGCCGGCGGTAGCGCAGCACCGTGTCGCCGGTCGGCCCGATCACGAAGGACGCCTGGAAGTACAGGCCGGGGAAGTTCGGGTCGCTCTCGTAGGCGTTCCCGGACAGGAACAGACCCTCGCGGGCGGCGACGGCTGCCAGCGCCTCGTATTCGGGGCCGTCCGGGGCGAGCGCGGCCATGTCCCGCCAGCGTTCGACGGGCTCGCCCATCGGGAAGCCGCTGAGGACGTACTCGGGCAGCACGACCAGCCGCAGGTCCGGGCCGACCCAGCGTTTCGCGGCGGTCACCTCGCCGCCGATCCGGGCGATGGACGCGGCCATCGTCTCCCGCGCCTCGGCGCCGGACATGCCGTTGACGGCTTGTGTCCGCGTCTGCAGCGCGAGGGCCCGGTAGGCGGTCTCGGCGGTGGCCGGGATCTGATTCACGGGCCTGCACCTCTCCCCATCTGGTCGGAACGCCGTTACGTTAGGCGGAATGACCTGGCACCGCAAGGGGGTCGAGGGCTTGACGGGTGAAAAGTCTGATCTTTAAGTTCGGGGGAGCCCCTTCGGAGGAGGGGCGGTCCGAAGGAGGCGCGGGTGACCGTCCATGAAACCCAGATCGGCTGCTACTACGAGGACTTCGCCGTCGGAGACGTGTTCGAGCATCCGTCCAGCCGCACCGTCGGCGAGAGCGAGGACACCTGGTTCACGCTGCTGAAGCCCGACACCGCACACCGGCCCGGCAGGCAGAACCATGACAACGCCGACTTCACCGGCCGATCTCCCACCGGCAAGGTCATCGTGAACTCGGGGCTGACGGTCGCGCTCGTCCTCGGCCTGTCGGACATCAGCCAGACCGCGCTGCTGAACCTCGGCTGGACCGACGTCAAGCTCACCCACCCGGTGTTCGTCGGCGACACCATCCGCGCCGAATCGCTGATCACCGATATGCGGGAGTCGGCGTCCCGGCCCTACGCGGGCATCATCACCACCCGCACCCGCGGTCTCAACCAGGACGGCGACGAGGTCGTCTCCTGGACCCGCACCGTCATGGTCCACAAGCGGGACGCCCCAGGAGGCAAGCATCCCGAGGATGAGACCGGGTCTGGAGGCCGGCCTGGGGCCCGCCTCATGTGAGCCGCTTCGGCGCCATCTCCGTGAGGCGCCGCCGGTCGATCTTCCCGGTACTCGTGCGCGGCAGTTCGGGAAGCGGCAGGACGTCGTCGACGATCATCTGCCGCGGCAGATGGCGCGCGCACAGGCGCTTGACCGCGAGCAGTCCCGGTGGTGAGCCGCCCGCTCCGACCAGGAAGGCGACCAGGCGGGCGTCCGGGCCGGCGCCCACCACGGCCGCCGCGGCCTCCGCGATCGCCGGATCCCGCAGCAGGGTCGATTCGATCTCCCCGAGTTCGATCCGGTGGCCGCGGACCTTCACCAGCGCGTCGCGGCGGCCCACGAACTCGTACGCCCCGTCCTCCCGCAACCGGACGATGTCGCCGGTCGCGTAGGGAGCGCCGTCCTGCCCGGGCCGGCCCCAGTAACCGAGCATCACCGTCGGCCCGGAGACGATCAGCTCGCCCTCCTCTCCGGGGGCGGCCACGCCGCCGTCCGCGCGGCGGGCCCACACCCGGTCGCCCGAACATGCCTTGCCGATCGGCACCGGCAGCGTCTGCTCCGCCGGGATCGGCCCCTTCACCTCGTGAAACGTGCAGACGTTGGTCTCCGTCGGGCCGTACAGGTTGAGAAGGCGCGCATGGGGCCAGCGGGCCTGCAACCGCCGCAGGTACCGGATGGGAAACGGCTCACCCGCGAACAGCACCGCGCGAACCTCCGGCGGCTCCAGGTCCAGAAGGCCGCCCTCGGAGATCATCAAGATCAGGACCGACGGGACCGAGTACCAGACCGTGATCCGCCGCCGGACGAGGAAGTCGGTCAGCAGATGCGGCGCGTAGGCCGTGCCCTGCGGCACCAGGTGGACCGACGCCCCGCAGCTGAAGGCGACGTAGAGATCCAGCACGGAGAGGTCGAAGTGGAACGGGGCATGGTTGGCGAAGCGGTCCTCCGGTGTGGCGCGCAGCTCCGCCGCCGCCCACTCGACGAACGCCAGCGCGTTGCGATGGCTGATGCACACGCCCTTCGGCTCGCCCGTCGAGCCCGAGGTGTAAAGGATGTACGCGGGATCGTCGGGCCGCACCGGGGGATCGGGGAGCGCCGCACCCGACCGGCCCGTGACGGCGCCCCAGCTCGGCCCGGCCCCGTCCGGGCCGGTGCACAGGTGCGCGGTGCGGACCCTCGCCGCCAGCTCGCGGGACCGCTCGGGTGTGGAGATCACCGCGGCGGCCCGGCAGCCGCTGACGATCCGGGCGATGCGATCGACCGGGCTCAGCGGGTCGAGCGGTACGTACATCGCGCCCAGCCGCAGGACGCCCTGCATGGCGGCCACCATGCGCGCCGACTTGTCCATCCAGAGCCCGACCCGGTCACCGGGCCCCACACCGAGGTCGGTCAGGGCACGGGCGATCCGATTCGCCTCCCGATCCAGCTCCAGGTAGGTGAGCGGGCCGTCCGGGCCGTCCACCGCCGGCGCGTTCGGCGTCCGCTCGGCCCCGGCGATGACGAGTTCGTGCAGCCTCACAGCCCGATCTCCCGGGAGATGATCTCGCGTTGCATTTCCGAGGTTCCGGAGAAGAGCGTGCTGGGAACGGCGTTGCGCAGTTCTTGCTCGATCTGGTTCGCCGTCAGGTATCCGCCGCCACCGAAGATCTGGATCGCGGTGAGCGCCGACTGCACGGCGGCTTCGCTCACGGCCAGCTTCGACAGCGATATCTCGAGGACGGCCTGGGCGCCCCGGTCCATTGCCCAGCATGCCCGGTACAGGAGCAGCCGCGCGGCCTCCAACTGGAGCTTCATGTCGGCCAGCCGGTGGGAGACGGCCTGGTTCCCCCCGATCGGACCGCCGAACTGCCGCCGGGTCCTGGCGTGGGCGACACAGCGCTCCAGCAGGCGGTCGATCATGCCGAGGTAGCCGGCGAAGAGGCAGCCGCGTTCCCAGCGCATCGAACTCTGGAAGATCGCGGAGCCCTGGCCCTCGTTCCCGAGCAGGTTGCCCTCGGGGACGAGGCAGTCCGTGAGGACGATCTCGCCGGCGGCGCATGACGCCAGGCCCATCTTCGTGAACGGCTCGCCGACATCCAGGCCGGGGGTGCCCCGTTCCACGGCGAATGCGCTGATGCCCAGATGACCGAGTCCTGGATCAGTGACCGCGTAGACGATGAAGACGTCCGCCACCGGTCCGTTGCTCACGAACGACTTCGGCCCGTTCAGCCGGTAGTGACCGTCCTGCCGTTCCGCCGTGCATTGCAGTGCCCCGACGTCGGAGCCGGCCTGCTCCTCCGTTATGGCGTTCGCGCCGATCCATTCGCCCGAGCACAATGCGGGCAGCACGCGGGCGCGCAGTTCCGCCCGGCCGTGTTCGGCGATCGGCATGGCACAGGCGAACAGGTGCGCCATGGCGGCGAACAGGAGGCCGAAGTCCGCGGTCCCCCTGCCGAACGCCTCCACGGCACGCGCGGTGGTGACGGCGTCCAGCCCCTCCCCGCCGTATTCCGCGGGAACCGAGAGACCCAGCAGGCCGAGCCCCCCGCAGGTACGCCACGCGTCCCGGCTGAAACGGCCGTCGCCCGCTCCCTCGCCGACCCCGGCCCGGACGCCTGACAAAATCTTCTCGTACAGATTTCGCTGCGAAACCGTCCAGTCGAATTCCACGGGACAGAACCTAGGTCGCACCGGCGCCGCCGTCTTCCTCACAGTGGCCGAACGTCGGCTCCGTCCTTGTGCCGAGAAGCTCCGCCGTCCGGACGAGACCGCTCCAGCAGGTCCAGGATCGGGGAGGTCATGGCGGTCGTCGCCAGGGCCATGACGACCAGGCCGCTGTACAGGCTGGAACCGATCACCCGCAGCTCCAGGCAGATGTCCAGGATCACCAGCTCGGTCACCCCCCGGCAGTTCATGAGCACGCCCACGGCCGCGGCGTCCCGCCACGGGAGACCCGCCGCGCGGGCGGCCGCCCCCGTGCTGGCGAGCTTGCCGGCGATCGCCACCGCGCAGACGAGCAGGGTCGCCAGGAGCGTCGCCGGCCGCCAGCCGCCCGCCCCGAGGTCGGTGCGCAGTCCCACCTGCACGAAGAACAACGGAAGGAGGAAGAGCGTGAGCGTCTCCAGCCTGCCGAGCACCCGGGCGAGCTGCTCGGAGCCCCGTGGCACCGCGGTACCGAACGCGAAGGCTCCGAAGACGGCGTGCAGGCCGATGTACTCGGTGGCCGTCGCGGCCAGCAGGGCCCCGCCCACCAGCAGCGCGAAGAGCGCCTCGTCGGAAGGTCCCGTCACGGCGCCTGCGGACACCAGCCTGCCCAGCATCGGACGGACCACGCCGACCAGCACGAGCACGAACAGCAGCGTCCAGGCCAGCACCCTGAGCGCCTCGACCGGGGAGGCGTTGCCGGCCATGGCCACCGCGCCGGCGAGCAGGCACCACGCGGTGACGTCGCCGACCGCGGCCGACCCGAGGCTCAACGCTCCGAGCCTGACGTCCTGCATCTCCCGGTCCACGAGGATGCGCGCCAGCACGGGCAGGGCGGTGATGCTCAGCGCCAGGCCGAGGAAGAGCGCGAACGTGGTGGGGGACGCCTCCGTCCCCGCGAACTCCGAATAGAGACTCGGGGACAGGGCGACTCCCAGCGCGAACGGGACCGCGATCCCCGCATGGCTCACCATGAAGACCACGCGCACTTGCCCGCGCAGCAACGCCGGCCGCAGTTCCGCGCCGGCGACGAACATGAACAGGACCAGGCCGAGCTGGGACAGCACGGCCACGTGCGAGAGCACCGCCGCCGGGAACAGCAGGTTCGCCGCCCCGGGCCAGGCCGCTCCGAGGAACGACGGGCCGAGGAGGATGCCGGCGCAGATCTCGCCGACCACGCGGGGCTGCCGCATCCGCTCGAACAGGGCGCCCATCACCCATCCGGCCACCAGGACGGCGGCGACGGCGAGCAGGAATCGCGAGACGGAGTGCCCCGTCCCGCCGGGTGTCGGCCGAACGGATGAGTGCGCGGCCTCCCCGCCGAGCCCCCCGCCGGCGAGCAGGACGACGATGACGGCCGCCGGGACCAGGACCAGCAGGACGTAAACGCTGAGGAACGAGGCGAGACGGCGCGTCCGGCCACCACCACCGCCACCGGAGCCGGACGCGTCGCCGGCACCGGCCTTCGCACGAGCCTTCTGATCGACCACCGAGCCCGCCTTCCGCCGCGCACGCTGCCAGCCGGAAGCCTACGAACGCCGGTTTCCCCCGCTCCTCCGCCTCAATGATGAAAACTCATTGATGAGCCCTCCGCAGAAGGTACCGATTCCCGATTCCGTCAATGGAATGAAGACCCGGCCCCGCCGCGTCCGTACATTCGTCTCCGGTACACCCGAGGCTCGGAATCGCGAGGGGCGGTCGCGCGGTGATCACAGCGGAGGCACGGGTCGGTGTACCGGGGCAACGAACTCTAGGGGTGCGGTGCGCATGATTGACTACGAGAACGTCCTGGCCGGCCTTACGGGTTTCATCGAGGAGCGCGTCCTGGGTTCCTCCGACGGTGAACTCGACGCGACGACCCCGCTGCTGGAGTGGGGGATCCTCACCTCGATGAACATGGCCCGGATGGTGACGTTCATCCTTGATGAATTTCACCTGTACATTCCGCCGGACCGCATCGTCGGCGCCAATTTCAAGAATCTCGACACCATCACGCGGCTGGTCCTCAGCCTGCGCGATGACCCGGTCGCGCAGGCATGAGGGGCAAGGGCCGGCGAATCCCGTGAGGAAGCGAGCGAACATGTCAGAAGCCGACTTCGACGTCGCGATCATCGGTGGTGGCCCGGCGGGCTCGACGGCCGCCTCCTACCTCGCCAAGGCGGGGCTGAGTTGCGCCGTCTTCGAGAGTGAGATCTTCCCCCGCCCGCATGTCGGCGAGTCCCTGGTGCCGGCCACCACTCCCGTGCTGGACGAGATCGGGGCGCTTCCGCTGATCGAGCAGGCCGGGTTTCCGCGCAAGTACGGCGCCGCGTGGACTTCGGCGGCGGAGCCGGGCATCCCGCACCTGGGATTCACGGGCCTCACCGAGGGATTCCGGGCCGCGACGGTGGAGTTCGGCGAGCGTGACCAGCCCGGTGTGGAGCAGGCGTACACCTATCACGTCGACCGCGCGCAATTCGACACCTTGCTTCTCCAGCATGCGCAGTCGCTCGGGGCCAAGGTGTTCGAGGGCATCCGGGTCCGGAGCGTCGACCTGGATCCGGGCAGGTCGGCGGTCAATTTCGCGATGGGCCCGAGGGAGTTGACCCTGCGTGCCCGGATCGTCGTCGACGCCAGCGGCCGGCAGACCCTCCTCGGCCGCCAGTTCAAGCTGAAGGAGCCGGATCCGGTATTCAACCAGTACGCCATTCACACCTGGTTCGAGGGACTGGACAGGCGTGCCGTCTCCGGCGACGAGGAGCAGGCGGACTACATCTTCATCCATTTCCTGCCCATCAACGACACATGGGTATGGCAGATCCCGATCACCGATACGGTCACCAGCATCGGGGTCGTCACCCAGAAGAAGTACTTCGCCTCCGCGAAGTCCGACCGCGAGCAGTTCTTCTGGGACTGCGTGGGAAGCCGTCCGGAGCTGGACGGCGCGCTGCGGAGCGCGCAGCGGGTCCGCCCCTTCAAGTCCGAGGGGGACTACAGCTACGCCATGCGGGAGATCTGCGGCGACGGCTTCCTGCTCATCGGAGACGCCGCGAGGTTCGTGGACCCCATCTTCTCCAGCGGCGTCAGCGTCGCGATGAACTCCGCGCGGCTCGCCGCCGCCGACGTCGTCGGCGCGGTCGAGGCCGGCGACTTCACCAAGCCCCGCTTCGCCGAGTACGAGCGGAAGCTGCGCCGGGCGACGCGCAACTGGTACGAGTTCATCTCCATCTACTACCGGCTGAACATCCTGTTCACCGCCTTCGTCCAGGACCCGCGGTACCGGCTCGACGTCCTCAAAATGCTGCAGGGCGACGTCTATGACGACGTCGAGCCGGCGGCTCTCGGCGCCATGCGGGACATCACCCGCGTCGTCGAGGAGAACCCGGATCATCTCTGGCATCGGCATCTTGGCAGCCTGCGCGCCCCGTCCCTGGCGCCCGCCTTCTGATGCCCACCGAGGAGACCGGCGGGGTCGCCCGGCAGGAGCATGCCATCGCGCTGATCGGCGTCGGCTGCCGCTTCCCCGGCGGAGCCGACGGGCCGGGGCAGTTCTGGAAGCTGCTCCGCGACGGTGCGGACGCGATCGGCGAGGTGCCCGAGGACCGCTGGAACGCCGCGGACCTATACGCGCGCTGGGGCGGGTTCCTCGACGGGATCGCCGACTTCGACGCCGGCTTCTTCGGCATCGCGCCCCGCGAGGCCCGGCAGATGGATCCGCAGCAGCGGCTCCTCCTGGAGGTCGCCTGGGAAGCGCTGGAGGACGCCGGCCAGGACGCCGCCCGCCTCGCCGGGACGCGCACCGGCGTGTTCACGGGGGCGCTCGGCACGGATTACCTGCTCCGGCAGTCCAGGGAAACGGGACTGGGGGCCGTGGACCCCTGGTTCGCCAGCGGTAAGGAGGCCAGTTTCGGCCCCGGGCGGATCGCCTACACGCTCGGCCTGCACGGGCCGGTGCTCTCCGTGAGCACCGCCTGTTCCTCGTCACTGGTGGCGGTGCATCTGGCCTGCCGGAGCCTGCGCGGCGGAGAGAGCGACCTGGCCATCGCCGGCGGCGTGAACCTCATGATCTCCCCCGAGCTCACGATGTACATGTCCGAGATCGGCGCGATGTCGAGGCACGGCCGCTGCCGCGTCTTCGACGCCGCGGCGGACGGCATCGTCCGAGGCGAGGGCGCCGGCGTGGTCGTGCTGAAACGGCTGCGGGACGCGCTGGCGGACGGCGACGACGTGGTCGCCGTCATCGCCGGATCGGCCGTCAACCATGACGGCCGGAGCGCCGGGCTGACCGTACCCAACGGCGCCGCCCAGCAGGCTCTGCTGAGAGCCGCACTGGACGATGCCGGGGTCCGCCCGCAGGACGTCGGCTACGTCGAGGCGCACGGCACGGGCACGCCCCTCGGCGACCCGATCGAGATGGGCGCCCTCGCGGCCGTTCTGGGGGAGGGCCGGACGCCGGAGGCCCCCCTCCTCGTCGGGTCCCTGAAGACCAATGTCGGCCACCTCGACGCCGCCGCCGGAGTGGCCGGCCTCATCAAGGCCGCACTCGCACTGCGGCACCGCGAGATCCCCGCCCACCTTCACCTGGATACGCCCAACCGCGCGATCCGCTGGGACCGCTGGGCGATCCGGGTTCCTCGGACGCTGACGCCCTGGCCCGCCGCGGGCTCCCAGCGCGTCGCGGGAGTGAGCGCCTTCGGCCTGAGCGGTACGAACGCCCACGTCGTCCTGCACGAGGCGCCGGAACGGGCCGCCGCCGCGCGGTCCCGTCCGGGAGGGCCGTTGCTGCTCCCGGTGTCCGCACGCTCCGAGGAAGCGCTCGTGCGGCTCGCGCGCTCCCACCGAGACCGGGTCGCCGCGCTGAGCGACGGCGGCGACGGGACGGCCGCCGACGAGTACGTCCGGGCCGCGGCCGTGCACCGGACCCACCACGTCCAGCACCGGCTCGCCGTCCTCGCCCACGATCGCACCGAGTTGGTCGAGCGGCTCGACGGCTATCTGGAACGGCGACCTGTCTCCGGAGTGTCGTCCGGCGCCGGACACGACGAGGGCCCGGCCAAACTCGCCTTCGTGCTGTGCGGGCAGGGCGCGCAGTGGGCCGGCATGGGCCGGGGCCTGCTGGACGAGCCGGCGGCCGCCGACGTCCTGCGGGAGTGCGCCGAGGAGATCGAGCGGGCGGCGGGCTGGTCGCTGCTCGACCTGCTCGACACGTCCGCCGCGTCCGCCGTGTCCGCCGCGTCCGCCGTGTCCGCCGTCTCCGCCGTGTCCGCCGCGGCTTCCCGGCTGTCCCGCACCGAGTTCGCCCAGCCCGCCATCTTCGCGGTGCAGCTCGCGCAGGCCGCGCTGTGGAACGCGCGGGGCGTGCGGCCCGACGCGGTCGTCGGGCACAGCATGGGCGAGGTCGCGGCGGCGCACCTGGCCGGTGTGCTGGACCTCGCCACCGCCGTCCGGCTCATCGTCGAGCGGGGACGGCTGCTTCAGCGCTCCGAGGGGCAGGGCCGGATGGCCGCCGTGGCGCTGCCGGCCGACGAGGTCGTGGCGGCCGCGGGGAACCGGATCACGATCGCGGCGGTCAACGGACCCCGGGCCACCGTGATCGCAGGTCCGGCGGACGAGGTGGAGGCGGTCACCGCCCGGTTCAAGGAGCAGGGGGCGAGGGCCCGGCTCATGCCGGGCGAGTACGCGTTCCACAGCCCCCAGATGATCCCGCACGCCGCCGAACTGGGCGCTCGCCTGCGGGGCCTTTCGCCCGGCGAGCCGGCCCTGCGGATCGTCCCGACGACCCCGGGGGACGGGCGGTTCACCACGGAGCACTGGGCACGCAATGTCAGCGAACCCGTCGCCTTCGCGGCGGCGGCCGACGAGTTGATCGCCACGGGGCATCACCTCTTCGTCGAACTCGGCCCCCATCCCGCCCTCGCCGAGCCTCTCGCGCAGTGCCTCGCCGCGCGCGGCGCCGAAGGGCTGGTCGTGCCGTCACTCCGCCGTGACACATCGGCGCTGGAGACGATCACGGAGTCCCTCGGGGAACTCTATGCCGCGGGCTTGGACGTCGACTGGCGGAAGACCTCGCCCGTGGGCGCCCTTTCGGCGAGTTCGGCGAGGAACCTGCCGCGCTACCCCTGGCAGCGGCAGCGGTACTGGTACACGCCCGACACGTCTGCGGTCCCGCCCGCGGCCATCGAGCCGGTGCCGGTTCCGGCGCCCGCGCCCGAGTCGGCGTCCGCGCCCGAACCGCAATCCCCGCACACCCCGCGTGACCTGGGGATGCTCGTCCAGCATGCGGTCGCCCAGGTCCTCGGGCTCTCAGCGGACGCCGCGGTCCCGTCCCGGCGGGGTTTCGCCGAAATGGGCATGGACTCGGTGACCGCGATCGAGTTGCACAAGGTCCTCCAGGCGGCACTCGGCCGCCGGCTGTCGGCCACGGTCGTGTTCGACCACCCGACGGTGGAACGACTTGCCGCGCATTTGCACGACCTGCGGCCGTCCCGTCCCGCCGCGCCGGCACAGGAGCCGACCCCGACGCCGACGCCCAGCGCCCCACTGGACGAGCCCGCCCCGCCCGGACACCCGGCCGCCGGAGGACGCGCCGACCACCGGCACGAGCCGGTGGCGATCGTCGGGATCGGCTGCCGGTTCCCGGGTGGCGCGGACGGTCCGGAAGGCTACTGGCGCCTGCTCCGGGACGGCGAAGACGCGATCACCGACCCGCCCGGCCGGCGGTCGGCCGACGCGGGGCTGTGGCCCGGCGGCTACCTGGAGAACGTCGACGAGTTCGATGCGGGGTTCTTCCGGATAGCGCCGCGCGAGGCGCGCAGCATGGACCCGCAGCAGCGGCTCTTCCTGGAGGTCGCCTGGGAGGCGCTGGAAGACGCCGGCCAGGTGCCCTCGGCGCTCGCCGGAAGCCGTACCGGGGTCTTCACCGGCATCAACTCCAGCGACTACACCGAACTGGTCACCCGGCACCCGGAGAACGTCGACGCCTTCTACGGCACCGGCAACGCCTTCTCCGCCGTCCCCGGGCGGTTGTCGTACCTCCTCGGCCTGCACGGCCCGAGCATGGCGGTCGACACGGCCTGCTCGTCGTCGCTCGTCGCCGTCCATCTGGCCTGCCGCAGCATCCGCGACGGAGAGTGCGAGACGGCGATCGCCGGTGGCGTCAATCTCATCCTGCGCCCCACGATCCACCGGTTCTCCGCCGCCAACGGGGCTCTGGCGGCCGACGGCCGCTGCAAGACCTTCGACGCCGCCGCCGACGGGTACTCGCGCGGCGAAGGCTGCGGGGTCCTCGTCCTCAAACCGCTGTCGAAGGCCGTGGCGGACGGCGATCGGGTGTACGCCGTCCTCCTCGGGTCCGCCGTCAACCAGGACGGGGCGAGCAACGGCTTCACCGCCCCGTACGGACCGGCCCAGGAAGCGCTGATCCGGACGGCCCTCCAGGACGCCGGCGTGGGCCCCGGCGATGTCGGATACGTGGAGGCGCACGGCACGGGTACCGCGCTGGGCGATCCCATCGAGCTGGGGGCGCTCGGCGCCGCCCTGGCCGGGCGGGAGAGCGGGCGGCCGGTCCTGGTCGGTTCTGCGAAGACGAACCTCGGGCACCTCGAAGCCGCCGCCGGTGTCGCCGGGCTGATCAAGACGGCCCTGATGGCCTGGCACGGGGAGATCGCGCCGAGCCTGCACTTCAACGCTCCCAATCCGCGCGTTCCGTGGGAGGAGTCGCCGTTCACCGTCGTCACCGAGAGGACGCCGTGGTCCGACCGCCGGGTGGCGGGGGTGAGCGCCTTCGGCATGACGGGGACCAACGCGCATGTCGTCCTCGCGAAGTCACCGGAACGCACGAGTGACCCGGCGGCGGAGCCGGACACGGGCACGGGGACGCCGCTGCACCGTCGGCCCGCGCCGCCGTACCTGCTGCCGATCTCGGCCGCCACGAGGTCGGCCCTCGCGCCCCAGGCCGCGGCCTACAAGGAGGCTCTCGACCGCGGCGTGCCGGTGGCGGACCTGTGCGGCTCCGCGGCGCTGCACCGTGAGCATCTGGAGCATCGCCTGGTCGTGGCCGGCCGCGACCGGGTCGAGCTGGCGGAGAGGCTGTCGGCGTTCTCCGCGGGGGAGAGCGCCCCGGGGGTCGCGACCGGCCGCTCCCGCGAGCGCGGGCGGGTCGCGTTCGTGTTCTCCGGTTACGGCTCCCAATGGCCGGGGATGGCCCGCACCCTCCTCGCCGAGGAACCGGTCTTCCGTGACGCGGTGACCGCCTGCGACGAGCACATGCGCCCGCACCTCGGCTGGTCGGTGGTGGAGCGCATCGCCGCCGGGAGCACGACCCGATCGGAGATCGAGCTGCAGGAGCTGATCTTCGCCGTCCAGTGCGGGCTCGCGGCCCTGTGGCGATCGTGGGGGGTGACCCCGGACGCCGTGGTGGGCCACAGCATGGGCGAGGTCGCCGCCGCGTTCTTCGCGGGCGTCCTGGACCTGCCGTCGGCCGCCCGCCTGATCTGCATGCGCGCGGGCCTGCTGGAACGTCTGCTGGGCCGGGGCGGGATGGGAGTCGTCGGGCTGCCCGCGGACGCGCTGGCCGCCGAACTGAGCGGGTACGAGGACCGGTTGTGCGTGGCGGTGAGCAACTCGTCGCGATCGACGGTGATCTCCGGGGAGGACGCGGCGCTCGACGAGGTCCTCGCCAGGTTGCGCGCCCGCAACGTCTTCTGCCGCCGGGTCAACGCGGGCGGTCCCGGGCACAGTCCGCTGGCGGAGCCGCTGCGCGCCGAGCTCGTCCGTTCCCTCGCCTCGCTGTCGCCGCACCCCGGGCGGACGCCGCTCTACTCCTCCGTCACCGCCGGGCTGCTGCCGGGGGCGGAGTTCGACGCGGAGTACTGGGGGCGCAATCTGCGCGAACCCGTGCGTTTCGCCGATGCGATCCGGCAGATGGCCGAGGACGGATTCGACACGTTCGTAGAGATATCGCCGCACCCGATCCTGCTGAACCCGATCGAGGAGGAGCTGCGTTCGGTCGGCGTGGACGGGCTGCTCGTCCCTTCCATCGTGCGCGACGCCGACGAGCGGCTGACCATGCTGACCGGTGCGGGAAGCCTGCACGCCGGCGGGTACCCGCTGGACTGGCGCAGGCATGTCGCTCCGAGCCGCCCGGGCAACTTCGCCCCGACCTACGCGTGGCAGCGCAGGCGTCACTGGGTCGAGCATGAGGCTCCGCAGGCCGAGGAGGCCGTGTCCGGCGGGACGGGGCATCCGCTCGTCCGTCCGCCCGCGGGCGCGGACGGTCACCGGGCCGACGTGGAACTCACCGCTTCGCTGGCCGAGGAGATGGGCGCGCTCGCCCATCACGGCGCCCTGATGACGCCGGCCGGCGCGTGGCTGGAGATGGCCGCCGCGGCCGTGGCGGCGAACGCCGGGCCCGGACCCATCGCCTGCGCCGGAGTCGCTTTCCCGGCACCGCTCGTCTTGGAGCCGGAGAGCACCCGGACGGTGAGCGTCACCCTCTCTACCGGTGGCTCTGCCGGCTTCTCAATCGGTGACGGCGCGGAAAGCTTCGCGGTGGGCCGCGCGGTCCGGGCCCCGGCAAGACTGTCCGGGCCTGCCGTCCAGCCCGGCCTCGACGGGCCGCGGACAGGAGACGAAGCCGCGGAGGCGGCCGCTTCGCTGGGACCATTGCCCGGCCTGTCGCTGGAAGCGGCGCACGTGACCGGCGGCCTCGCAGTGCTGGACTTCGCGTATGCCCCAAGCGGGCGTCCCTGGCTGTTCCCTCCCGTGGTCGCCGCCGCGTGCGAACGGGCGCTCGCCCTAGCCGCGGACGTCGCGGACACGCCGTTGACCATGAGAAGTGTCGAGCGCTACATCGCGCTGGGAACGCCTCGTGCCCGCGTGCGGGTCCACGCGGCCGTGACCGGACGAGTGGACGGCGCCGTTAGCGGTGATGTGCACGTTCTGGATTCGGAAGGGACCGTCCTCGCCGAGTTTCTCGGTGTCCGGCTGTGCCCGGCCCCGGAAATTCCGGTCTCGCAGGCTCGGGCGGCGCTCGACACGCTCTTCCACGGCCTGGCCTGGCGGGAGCGATCACCGGCCGGCCAGGGTGAGACGGACGACACGGCGGGTCCGTGGCTGCTGCTCGCCGATACCGGAGGCGTTGCGGACGCACTCCGCGTGGAACTCGTCCGGCGTGGTGAGCGCGTGGTCGTGATCGAGCGCGAAGGCGTCGCGGGACCGGCTGCGGCGGATCACCACCGCGTGGACGTGCGCAGCCCCGCCGACGTGGAACGACTCGTGCGCGATCTCGTCCGCCGCCATGGCTGCCGGAAGGCCGTCCATCTGTGGAGTCTCGATCTGCCGGAAGGACCGGAGGCGGCGGGCGACGCGGAGGCGGGCGTCCACCTTTCCGTGCCGGCCCTCTGCCGTGCCTTGAGCGCGACGGCCAAGGCCGACGCCCCGCGCGCCCTGTTCGTCACGCGGGGAGCCCAGCGCGTCGGGGACCTGGAGCCGCCGCCGGCGGCCATGCAGACGTCCCTCTGGCATACGGCCGGTGTCGCCGCGCTCAACTACGCGGCGTCCTGGGGCGGCCTGCTCGACCTCGACCCGGTGGGCTCGGACGTCGTGACCGACGCCAGGGCCGTGCTCGCCCGGGCATCGCGGCCCGGCGGCGAGGACAGGGTGGCGCTGCGCGGCGAACGCAGCCTGGTGCCACGGGTCGTCGCGGATCCGCTCCACCGTCCGCTGCCGGCCCCCGCCGATCTCTCGGGCACGTACCTGGTGGCGGAAGGCTGGAACACCGTGGGAGCCCGCGTCGCCCGCTGGCTGGCGGACCGGGGCGCGACCCGGGTCGTCGTGACCGGCCGGGACAAGGCGGCCGTGGAGTACCGACCGCTGGACGGGCTCGCCGAACGGGGCGTCCACGTCGAGTTCCGCCAGGTCGACCACCTCGACCCCGGCCAGGTCGAGGATCTGGTCGCCGAACTGGAAACGCGCGAACCGCTGCGTGGAGTCGTCTGGCTCGGCCTGGACTGGCGGCTGCGAGATCCGGCCGGCGCCGACCCGGCGACGCTCGCCGCCGCGACCGCACGGCGGGCGGCCGGGGCCTGGCTGCTCTCCCGGATCGTCGCCGATCGCGACCTCTTCGCCGTCTTCACCGGTGTCGGTTCCGCGTGGGGCTCCGCGGGTGCGCTGCAACAGTCGCCCGCCGACGGCCTTCTCGCGGCGGTCGCGGCCGACAGGCGCGCACGAGGCTGGAAGTCGCTGCACGTGGCGTGGACGCCGTGGGACGACGACGCCCTCCTCGACCCCGAGAGCCGGCGGACGCTGGAGCGGAGTGGAGTCGAGATGCTCTCGCCGGAAACGGCGATCGCCGCGCTGGACCGGCTGGTCGCCGCCGGCCGCGCCGACGCCGTCGTCGCGGGCGTCGACTGGAGCCTGATGCTGCCGCTCTACCGGCAGGCCCTGCCGTGGCCGCTCTTCGACGAGATGACGGTGCGGCGGGAGGAGGACGGTGCGCAGCTGGCGGACCGGCTGCGCGGGCTGCCCACAGACGAGCGTTCGGACCTGCTCCTGGAGATGGTTCTGGAGGATGTGAGCGTGGTCCTCGGCGTCGACGCCGAGGACACCGATCCCGACGCCGGATTCTTCGAGCTCGGCATGAGTTCGATCACGGCTCTGGAGCTCAGGATCAGGCTGCAGAGGCGATGTGATCGCGACCTGCCCGCGACGCTCGCCTTCGAGTTCCCGACCGCGGCGGCGGTGGCCGCCTACCTCGCGGCGGACGTGCTCGCCCTTGACAGTGCCGGTGACGCCCTCCCCGAGAAGAGCCTCCCCGAGAAGAGCCTCCCCGAGAAGAGCCTCCCCGAGAAGAGCCTCCCCGAGAAGAGCCTCCCCGAGAAGAGCCTCCCCGAGAAGAGCCTCCCCGAGAAGAGCCTCCCCGAGAAGACCCCACCGGAGGAGACCCTCGCCGAGGAGACCGAGGCTTCGCCGGTCCCGGACGACGTCCTGCTCGCCCGGCTCGACTCCGAGATCGCCGCGGCACGTGAGCTGACGGAGAGGAACCCCGGATGACCTCGACCAGCGACAGGATCGACTACCGCACCGAACTGGCCCGCGCCGTGGAGACGATCGGCCGGCTGCGCAGGGCGCTGGCGGACCGTGACCGCGCGGACCGCGAACCCATCGCGATCATCGGCGCCGCCTGCCGCTTCCCGGGCGGCGCGGACGTGGAGGAGTTCTGGCGGACGCTGAGCTCGGGCACCGACGCGATCTCCCGATTCCCGCCGGGCCGGTGGGACGCGGAGGCGTTCTACGACACCGATCCGGACGCCCCCGGCAAGGCGTACACGCTGGACGGCGGTTTCCTGAAGTCGGTGGAGGACTTCGACCCCCAGCTCTTCGGCATCTCCGCCGCGGAGGCCGTCGGCATG
Organism: Actinomadura chokoriensis; assembly: GCF_041463665.1. Taxonomy (GTDB): domain Bacteria; phylum Actinomycetota; class Actinomycetes; order Streptosporangiales; family Streptosporangiaceae; genus Spirillospora; species Spirillospora chokoriensis_A. The sequence goes on along the minus strand of NZ_JAXCEJ010000022.1, from coordinate 71,118 downwards.
GACCCCCAGCAGCGCCTCGCCCTGGAGGTCTCGTGGGAGGCCCTCGAGGACGCCGGCCTGGCGCCGGACGCGCTGGAGGGCAGCAGAACCGGCGTCTACTTCGGCGCCAGCACGAGCGACTACGTGCGGCTGCGGCAGCAGTACGGCGATCCGAACGACATCGACCCGTACCAGGTCCTCGGCGAGAACAGCTTCATCGCCGGACGGGTGTCGTTCGCCATGGGACTGCGGGGCCCCGCCCAGGTGATCGACACGGCGTGCTCCTCGTCGCTGGTCGCGCTGCACACGGCCTGCCAGAGCCTGCGCCACGGCGAGTCGAGCATGGCGCTCGCCGGCGGGGTGAACCTGATGCTCTCGCCGTTCAGCTTCGTCCTGGTCAGCAAGGCGCGCGCGCTGTCGGCGGGCGGGCGCTGCAGGGCCTTCGACGCGGCCGCGGACGGCTACGTGCGGGGTGAGGGCTGCGGCGTCGTGGTGCTCAAGCGGCTGTCGGACGCGCTGGCTCAGGGTGACCGCGTGCTCGCGGTGATCCACGGCTCCGCCGTCAACCACGACGGCCGGTCAAGCGGGGTCACGGTGCCCAACGCGGCGGCCCAGCAGGCCGTCATCAGGGCCGCGCTCGACGACGCGGGCCTGACGCCGGACAGGCTGGCGTACGTGGAGGCGCACGGCACGGGGACGCCGCTCGGTGACCCGATCGAGTTGCGGGCCCTGGAGGCGGTGTACGGGCCCGACCGGGACGATCCGCTGTACGTCGGATCAGTGAAGACCAACATCGGGCACTTGGAAGCGGCGGCCGGAGTCGCCGGGGTGATCAAGGCGGTCCTCGCGCTCCGGCATGGAGAGATCCCGCCCCACCTGCATTTCACCGACCCGAATCCCAACATGGACTGGGATTCGCTCCACCTCCGGATCCCGGTCGCCCGGGAGCCCATGCCGGCCGACCCCGGGCGAAGGTACTGCGGTGTCAGCGCCTTCGGCGCCAGCGGGACGAACGTCCACCTGATCCTCGGGGAGGCCCCGGCAGGCCCTTCACCCGTGCCGGGCGACCGGCCCGCCGAAGCCGTCCTGCTCTCGGCACGGTCGGAACCGGCGTTGCGGGAGCTCGCCGGCCGCTACGCCGACCGGCTGGCGGCCCGATCCCCGCTCCCGGTGTCCGCGGTCGCCAGGACGGCCGCGATCGGGCGGTCCCATCAGACGAGACGCCTGGCCGCGGTCGCGGATTCGAGCGGGCGGCTCGGTGAGATGCTGCGCGGATTCGCCGCGGGAGGGAGCCCGTCCGGGACGGTCACCGGCCAGGCGGCGCCGCGCCATCGTGCCAAGGTCGCGTTCCTGTTCACCGGTTCAGGCGCCCAGTACACCGGGATGGGCCGCGGTCTCTACGAGACGGAACCGGCGTTCCGCGACGCGCTGGACAACTGCGCACGGTTGTCGCGGGACGAGCTGAGCCGTCCGCTGCTGGACATCATGTTCTCCACGAGCGAGGCCGACGCGGGCCCGATCGATGAGACGGAGTTCACGCAGCCGGCGCTCTTCGCCCTCCAGTACGCGCTGGCGGAGCTCTGGCGTTCCTGGGGGGTGCAGCCCGGCGCGGTGCTGGGCCACTCGGGCGGCGAGTACGCGGCCGCCTGCGTCGCCGGCGCGCTGGACGTGGGGGACGCTCTGCGGCTGGTGACGGCACGGGGACGCCTCATGCAGGCCCTGCCGGACCGAGGCGCCATGCTCAGCGTGGCCCTGTCCGAAGACGAGGTCATGCCGTTCGTCCGTGCCGCCCGGCGGGTGTCGGTCGCGGCCGTCAACGCCGAAACCGACGTGGTGCTGTCCGGCGCGTCCGACGAGATCGAGCGCATCGAGACCGAACTCGCGGGCACCGGCGCGCAGACCCGGCGGCTGCGGATCTCGCATGCCTCGCACTGCCCCCTCGTGGAGCCGATGCTGGACGGGCTGCGCGCGGCGGCGGAGGGTGCGCGCGTCCGGCAGCCGCGCAGCGTGATGATCTCCAATCTGAGCGGCGGCCGCGTGAACGCGCGGGACCTGGCCGCACCGGACTACTGGTGCCGGCACGCCAGGGAGACCGTGCGCTTCCACGACGGCATGCGGGCCCTCGACGGGCTCGGATACACCACGTTCGTGGAGATCGGGCCCGGACGCACCCTGCTGGGCCTCGGCGCCAAGTCGCTCCCCGACCCGAAGCAGGCATGGGTGGCGTCCCTCAACCCCAAGGCCGGGGACGTGGAGCAGATGCAGACGGCATTGGGGGAGCTCTACGTGAGAGGGGTGCCGATCGACATGCGCCGGGTCCATGAGCGGACCCAGCCGGTCACCGTCCGGCTTCCCACCTACCCCTTCCAGCGCAAGCGGTACTTCTTCGACCGCGCCGCGTCCGTGGTGCTTCCCGGTGCCGCCGCCGACGCGGCCGGCGGCGCCGACGGTCTGGAGTACGACGTCAGGTGGGAACCGCGCGCAGTGCCGGCCGCGCCGCGGCCGTCCCCGCGCCGCGTGCTGATCCTCGCCGACGCCGCCGGCGTGGGGGCTCGGCTGGCCGACCGGCTGACCGCGGACGGCGCCGAATGCCTCGTCGTCACGGCCGCCGAAGCGGGTCACCTGGGGGAGCAGGGGCCGCCGGGGGACGCCGCGTCACTCGTCCGGAACGTCCTCAAGACCCTCGCGGCCGGCGGGCCGGTCGACCACGTCGTGCACCTGTGGGGCCTGGACGTCCCCGATGCCGGGGAGCTCGACGCCACGGGTTTCGCGACCGCGCAGGAGACCGGTGTGAACACCGTGCTGCTCCTGGTCCGCGAGTTGGCCGCCGCCGAGGCCGCGACGCCGCGGTTCTGGCTCGTGACCAGAGGCGCCCAAGCGGCCGGGGACGGGGCGGCCCTGCCCGGCATCGCCGCGGCGCCGCTGTGGGGGCTCGGCAAGGTGATCTCCCTTGAGCATCCCGAACTCTGGGGCGGGGCGATCGACCTGGATCCGGCGGACGGCGACCCGTCCGAAGCCCTGGCCGCGGAACTGGGCTCCGACGGCGAGGACCAGATCGCCTACCGCGACGGACGGCGGCTGGCCGCCCGGCTCCTGCCCCGCCGGCGGACCGAACCGCCGCGACCGTTCACGATCCCGGCGGACGGCCTGTACCTGATCACCGGCGGGCTGGGCGGTCTCGGCCTCACCCTGGCCCGGTGGTTCGTCGATCGGGGCGCCCGGCACGTCGCGCTCGTCGGCCGCAGCGGCCTCCCCCCGCGCTCCTCCTGGGACGACCAGAACCTGGGCGAGGTCGTGCGAGCCCGGATCGCGGCGGTACGGGAACTGGAAGCGGCCGGCGCCGCCGTCCACGTGCGAGTGGCGGACGTCGGGGACGAGCCCGCCATGGGAGCCGTCCTGGAGGAACTGCGGAAGGGGCCGGTACCGCTGCGGGGAGTGGTGCACTCCGCCGGAGTCTCCGGACCGGAACTGATCGCGGACATCGACGTCGAGACCGTCCGGGAGGTCCTGCGCGCGAAGGCCGAAGGCGCATGGCTGCTGCACCGCCTCACCGAAGAGGACCCGCTGGACTTCTTCGTCGGCATGTCATCGGTCGCTTCGCTGTGGGGCTCCCACCATCTGGCGGCGTACGCCGCCGCCAACCAGTTCCTCGACGCGCTCGCCGCTCACCGGCGGGCCCGCGGCCGCGCCGGTCTCAGCGTGAACTGGGGGCCCTGGCTGGCCGCGAGCGGCCTCGGCGGAGCGGAACTGCTCGCCCGGCTCACCCGGGTCGGCCTGCGGCCTCTGTCGCCGTCCGTCGCGGTCGACCTGCTGGGCGACCTGCTCCAGGGCGGGCCGGCCCAGGCCGTCGTGGCCGGAATCGACTGGTCGGTTCTCAAGCCGCTCCTGGAGGTGCGGGCGGAAAAGCCCTTCATCCAGTACATCGCCGCAGCGGCGGACGACGCCGTCGCGGGGGAGGAGTCGGCCGAACTGGATCGGATTCTCTCCGCGCCGCCGGAGGACCGGCCCGCCGCCGTCGACGAATACGTGCGCCAGCGCGTCGGCGAGCTGGGGAGCGACCCCGCCGAATTCACCGAGGAGACGACGTTCATCGATCTGGGGATGGACTCGCTGGCCGTCATGCAACTGCTGCGGCTGTTCCATCGGGACCTGAAGGTGAAGGTGGAGTACCGGGAGTTCTTCACGGCACCGCCGACCGCCTGGGCAACCCTTCTATACGAGTCCATGCGTGAGGCCGGAGCATGGGCGTGACCCCGGATCCGCGGAGGTGGTTCTGGAGTCCGGAGCCACGGGCGTACTCGCGAATCGGGCTGGTGTGCCTTCCCGGCCTGGGCGGGGACGCGGCGATGTTCGGCTCCTGGCCCGAAGCGCTGCCGCCGGGCGTGAGGCTCTGGGGGGTGCGGCTTCCCGGCCACGGTTCACGCATGGCGGAGGATCCCGTCGACGATCCGGACGTCCTCGTCGGGCAACTCGCGGACGCGGTGCTTTCGATACCCGAACCGGACATCGTCCTCTTCGGTTACAGCATGGGGGCGGTCCTCGCCTTCGAACTGGCACGTGCCCTGGAAACCGCCGGTGGTACGCCGACCGCGCTGGTGGTGGCGGGCAGGGGCGCACCGGACGCCGACGTCCCGCCCGTGCAGGTGCGGAACCGCTCGGAGCTCGTCGCGTTCCTGCGCCGACTGGGCGGTGTCCCGGCTGAGGTTCTGGAGGACGACCGGCTGCTCGACCTGGTTCTGCCGGCCATTGAGGCCGATCTGCGCCTGTCCGAACAGTACGCTTTCGTTGAGGGAGAACTGCTTTCCTGCCCCGTACTCGCGGTCGCCGGGAGGGCGGACCGGCTCTGGCCGCCGGACCAGGTCGGGGACTGGGAACGGCACACGTCCGGTCCGTTCGCGTTCCAGGTCGTCGCGGGCGGACACGATTTCATCCACACGAACCCGAAGGTGCTGATCAGTGTCCTCTCCCAGTTCATCCTCGAAAAGGCGTGCGGTTAGGCGGCCCCCGGTTCAGTACGCGCGCTGAAGATGGTCGAGTGACGCCGTCCCGATCTTGACCAGGCCGGCCTCGTAGGCGTAGATGACGGCGTGGACGCGGTTGCGCAGCCGGAGCTTCTCCAGCATGTGCTGGATATGCGATTTCACCGTGCTCTCGCTGAGGCAGAGCGCGGCGGATATCTCCGCGTTCGTGTGGCCGCGTGCGGCCAGCGCGAGCACATCGAGTTCACGCTGGGTGAGCGATTCCAGCTCGGCGGCCACGTACTTCACCTCTGGCGGCTCCGGGAGCCCGGCGGCCTTCTTCGGACCCGGGTCGGACGCCACCAGCAGGAGGTAGCCCGCGGCCACCATGCGCAGCGCGGCGACCAGTTCGCGCGGGTCGGCGTGATTGAGCAGGAGGCCCGAGGCGCCCGCCCTGATCGCCTCATGGCCGCTGTCGTCCCCTAAAGCGTTGATCACGATCAGCACCCGCGGTCGCGGTGCGGCGCACCGGGTCACCAGCAGGCGCGTCGTCTCGACCGCGTCGATGGTGTGGGCCGAGGCGTCGACGACGACGATGTCGGGGGCCGAAGCCAGAGCGAGCCGCAGGGCGTCTTCGGTGGTGGCGGCTTCGCCGATCACATGGATGTCGGGATGTTCCTGCAGGAGGGCCCGCAGACCGGATCGGATCAACGCGCGATCGTCCACCAGAACGATTCGCGTGCGGCCGCCGTTCCCGGAATTCTCCCTCGGCCGGACGATGCTCGTCTCTGTCAACCTCTAGCCCTCTCAAATGTTCCTATATTCGGAACAGACTTCCGGACTCCGCTAAAGGATCTCCCGGATATCTCGGCGACGTCAACGCCCAGGTCGAAGGTTTGCTCTGTGGTCCGAGTCTCGATTTCCCACGTGAAGCCGGGTGCCGCTCGGCATCAGCCGCTGATCGGGCAGGTCAGGGGCCCGAAAGCGCGATCTATTGACGGTAGGGGGTCGCGGAGAGATACTAGGGAATTGCTATGGAACAGTGTTCCAGAATGTGGAACAGGAGGATTCGCTGTGCGATCCCATGTCGAGCTGATCCAGGAACAGGACTACGTCTGGCACGCCGCCGAACTGACCGGCGGCGAAGGCCGGGCCAGTGAACGGCGGCTGTCGGTGGACGAGGAGGACGGCTCGTCCTCCCTTCGCATCGACTTCCACACGGACTGGGGCCGCGGACCCGGCATCCACCACGCGAACACCGAGTACCACGTCATCGAAGGGTCGATGACCTACGGCGGCCGCAGAATCGGCAAGGGCGGATACGTGTACGCCCCCCGTGGCGTTCCGGCGGACGCGATCACCTTCAGCGCGGGAACCCGCATCCTGCATTACCGCGAATACGGGGACGCCGGTTTCGACCCGGTCGACAGCGTCCGCGCGCCGGCCTGGCCCGACGCGCGAGAAGAGGTCATCGTCATCGACACCGAGGCGATGAAGTGGGACGCGGTTCCCGTGGACGGTCCGATGCCGGGGCTGTTCATCAAGTACCTGCACATCGACCCGCTCACCGGCTTCTACACGCGGCTCGTGCACTCCCAGGAGGGCTGGACCGAGCACCGGCTGGCCCACCACCCGTGCTACGAGGAGGCGTACACCCTCCAGGGGCACATGGACGGCAACTTCGGACGCATGGGCGTGGGCTCCTACTTCTTCCGGCCCGCGCGGATCAAGCACGGGCACTTCACCACGCCCGAAGGCGGAACCACCTGGCTGCTGCGCTCGGACGGCGAGCTGATCAACTGGTACACGCAGAACGAGTGGATCCGGTGGGGAGGCGAGGCGGTCAACTACGGCCCGGGCGGCGGGCCGATGCGCTGGTCGATGTCCAGCCACGACATCGGACGCGACGCCCCGCTGCGCAGCGATCGCGACCGTGCGGACTTCCAGGCGTCCGTCGACTTCCAGCGCAGGCAGGGAGGGCCCGACATCGACCTCGTCCCGCACGGGACGGGAGTGGACAAGAGCCTCATCGCCCTCGCCAAGGCCCTCGACATCACCAACCTCCAGAGCGGCCACGGCCCGGGCGGCTCGTCCGAGCACGACCACGACCACGACCATGATCACGACCACGAGCCGGTGACGGCGGACTGGGGCGCCGACCCGCGCGCCTTGGAACACCCCACCGAACGGACCGACGAGCACCGCCACAACGTGGGCAAGGGCCGGCCCTGGAAGGAAGGGCAGCCCATCCCCGTCCCGATCCCGTCCACCCTCCCGGTGCGCAGCCGCTCCATCGGCCGCTGGAGCGGCGAGGGCATGTAGACCCAACGGCGTTACGGACCGCGGTCCACTCCGTCGTTGCATCCGCAGGGAAGCGGGCAGTGACGGCCTGGACCGCGGCCGCCACCCGGGGGAACCCGATCAGCGGACCTCTCGGCCCTCGGGAAGTTCGACGCCCAGGTGCTCGGCGAGTCTCCGGTGGGCTTCGCCGCGACATGCGCGCTCACCGGCCATCGAGAACAGCCACGCCGATGACGGCCGATACCGGCACGGTGCCGTGCCCATCGTCGTTGACGTGGTAGCGGGAGTCCGCCGAAGCATTCCGGTTGTCTCCCATGAGCCAGAGCCGTCCCGGGGGCACGACGACCGGCCCGAAGGGCATTCCGCGGGCGCCCGGTGCGAGGTACCGCTCGGGCAGCACGGCCCCGTTGAGCGTGACCCGGCCATCGGGCGAGCAGCAGCCGATCCGGTCGCCCGGGATCGCCACCACTCGCTTGACCTGCGGCGTGTCGCGCCCATTGATCCATGCGGGCATTCGGAAGACGACGACGTCGCCGCGCTTCGGCTCGTACTCGCCCTGGTCGACCGGACGCGCGTCGAATGTCTGACCTGCATGGATGGTCGGCTCCATCGCCATGCCGGGATCGCTGTACCGGTGGTTTCCGTGCATCGCCGAGTTCACCGCACCGCATCCCGCCGTCAGCCACGAGATCGTCGCCATGGCGATCAGTCGCTTTCGCATGGTGCGCAATCGTATTGCCGTGGAGTTTCCGCTCTCCAGAGCGCACGAAATGCCTCGCGACTCAACCGTGGCGACGAACCCGACCGGCTGACCCCGGCCGCCGGCACAGCCGGTGTGCGCGGCGGCGCATCGGTCAGACTGAAGCTGACGAGTATTCGATCTTTGGAGGCGGTATGGGCACTTCCCGGCGTCTGCCCCGGCAGATCTACGAGCGAGAACTGCGCCGGCTGCAAGCGCAGTTGATGGTGATGCAGGAGTGGGTGCGCGCCGAGGGCGCGCGCATCGCCGTGGTGTTCGAAGGACGGGACGCCGCCGGCAAGGGCAGCACCATCAAGCGCGTCACGGAGTACCTCAACCCCCGCGTCGCGCGCATCGTGGCGCTGCCGACGCCGACCGACCGCGAGCGGACACAGTGGTACTTCCAGCGGTACGTCGAACATCTCCCCGCCGCCGGTGAGATCGTCCTGTTCGACCGGTCCTGGTACAACCGCGCGGGAGTCGAGCGGGTCATGGGGTTCTGCACCGGCCAGGAGTACAGGCGCTTCCTGCACCAGTGCCCGATATTCGAGCGGATGCTCGTCGAGGACGGCATCCTGTTGCGCAAGTACTGGTTCTCGGTCAGCGACGCCGAGCAGGAACGCCGCTTTTGCAGCCGGCTCGACGACCCGATGCGGAGGTGGAAACTGTCGCCGATGGACCTGGAGTCGATCTCCCGGTGGGAGGAGTACTCGCGCGCCAAGGACGAGATGTTCGTCCATACCGACATCCCCGAGGCGCCCTGGTACGTGGTCGACAGCGACGACAAGCGCCGTGCCCGCATCAACATGATCTCCCACCTGCTGTCGACCATTCCGTACCGCGAGGTGGAGCGCCCGGAGCTCCGGCTGCCGCGCCGCCCTCCTCCGAAGGGCTACGAGCGGCCCCCGCGAGACGTGCAGACCTACGTCCCCGATCACGCGGCGACCTTGCGCGCCTAGAGGCCCATGCCCTCGCGCGGGAGGAACACGGCGACGTCCTCGAAGCCCGGCGTCCACCAGACGGAGCCGTCGCAGGTCACGGCCAGCGCCTCGATCCCGGGCTGCGCGTCCGCCCAGGCGCGCGCGGCGCCGCCGAGGACGAAGGCGGCGGTGGAGAGCGCGTCCACGTCGGTCAGATGCCGTCCGACCAGCGTGATCGACGCCAGGCCGGTCGCGGGACGTCCGGTGCGCGGGTCGATGATGTGCGCCCCGCGTTCGGCGGTGCCCGAGGTGGCGACGGCGAGGTCGCGGCCGGTGACGGCGGCGATGAGCCGGTCGCGGTGGTGCGGGTCGGTGAGCCCGATCCGCCAGGGCCGTCCGGGGCGGGCCTCCCCGCGCAGCTGGATGTCGCCGCCGCCGTTCACGGAGTGGTCGCGGGCGCCGGCCTCGTGCAGGATCGTGGACGCCCGCTCGACCGCCCATCCCTTGACCAGGCCGCTCGGGTCGAGCCGGCCGGACGGTTCGCAGGTGAACGCCCTTCCGGTGTCGCGCTCCATCTCCCGGCACCGGCGCAGGACCCAGGCGACGTCGGGGTCGCCTTGGCCGGCCGAGACGTCCCCCTCGGCGAGACGCGTGATCTCGCTGTCGGGTCGGTACGGGGAGAACACGCGGTCGACGTGGTGCAGCCAGGCGACGGCTTCCGCGAGCGCATCGGTGATCGTGGGGGAGGGGGCCGCGCGGACGTCGAAGGTGAACACGGTCCCCATCACGTGCTCGACATGGCGGATCGTCTCAGGCACGCGCGCTGTCCAGTGCGCTCTGCAGGGACGTGATGTACCCCTCGCTCGTGTAGGTCGCTCCGGAGACGGTGTCGATGTTGGCGCTGCCCGCCGCGATGGCCTGCTTGGTGAGCTTGGGGAGCGAGAAGGCGCTGATCTCCCGGTCGCGGCCGTCCTCCGAAGGGGCGCTCAGCACCCGGACGGCGGTGAGCCGGCCGTTCGACATCGTGATCTCGACCTGGACCGGCCCGTACTCGGTGTCGACGCTCTGCCCCTTGAAGGTTCCGTTCGCGGCGGGTGCCGTCCCGTCCCCGCCCTGGCCGGACGTCTCGGGGCCGGACGTCCCGGAAGCGGACGGCCCGGGGGCGGGCGGTGGCGTCGCGGAACTCGCCTGGTGGTGCGGTTTCATCGACAGCAGCAGGACGACGCCGGCGACCGTCGTACCCGTGGTGATCAAGGTTCGGCGCATCGGTGCCTCTCAGAACTCGAACGACTCGGTGCGGATGTGGCGGCGCTTCACGCCCGCCTGCCGGAGGGCGCGCAGCGCGGCGGCGGTCATGCCGGACGGCCCGCACAGGTAGACGTCCCGGTGCCGTACGTCGGGGACGATGGACCGTAGCGCCCGCGCGGTCAGCGGCAGCGAGTGCTGGGACGGCTCGTCCACGAAGTAGTGGACGCGGGCGCCGCGGGCGGCGGCGACGGCGTCCAGCTCGCCGCGCAGGGCCAGGTCCTCGGGTCGGCGGGCGAGGTAGACGAGGGTGACGTCGCCGGGGAGCGTCTCGAACAGCGTCCGCAGCGGGGTGACGCCGACGCCGCCGGCGAGCAGCAGCGCCCGGTCGTGGTGGGGCCGCGCCCCGGTGAAGCCGCCGTAGGGGCCTTCCGCCCACACCCGTGTCCCGGGCCGGAGCCGGGCCAGGGCGCGGCTGTGGTCCCCGGCCTCCTTGACGGTGATCCGGAGCCGGTCACCGCGCGGCGGTTCGGACAGCGAGTACGGGTTCGCCGCCCACCACAGGCCGGGCGCGAGGAACCGCCAGCGGAAGAACTGCCCCGGCTCGGCGCCGAGCCTGCCGAGGTCCCGCCCGGTCATGTAGACGGAGAAGACTCCGGGCGCCTCGGTGTGGACGGCGGTGACCCGCAGCCCGTGCCGGATCCCGCCGATGACCGGCATCAGGAACCGGAACCAGACGAGTGTGAGGGTGACCCCGATGTAGAGGGTGTACCAGGCGGCTCGTGCCCAGGCGTTCTCGACGAACTGGGCGCCGTTGGCGAGCTGGTGCCAGAACGCCAGGAAGATCGCCAGGTAGGTCGCGAAGTGCAGGTAGTGCCATATCTCGTACCGCAGCCTCCGCCGCGCCGCCCGCGCCGAAGTGATCGCGACGCCCACCAGCAGGGCGAACCCGGCCGTCCCCTTGATCATCTCGGGGTAGTCCAGGACGATGGTGGCCGTCTGGTGGACGACGTCCGTGCCGGACGTCACCGCGTACCCCCAGATGATCAGCAGCACGTGCGCGGCCGTGAGGGCGATGATGTACCGCCCGCCCATCGCGTGCCAGCGGGCGAGCCGGTCGGTGCCGACGCCCCGTTCCAGTGCCGGGACGCGTGCCATCAGGGCGAGCAGGACGGCGCATCCGTAGCCCGCGAGGAGCCCGGTGACGCGTCCGGCCTCGGTCAGCCAGCCGTCCAGCCCGGTGATCGAACCGGTGCTCCGCCACCACAGAGCCAGGACGAGCACCGCCCCGGCGTAGATCAGTACCTGTGGCCACGAGGACGGGACGCGCCACGCCGGACGCGGGGTCCGGGCGGTTGTACGCGGGATGTCGTGTCTGGTCGTGGTCATGCCGGTCACCCTGCCAACGCATTTTCTGTGTTCCCTATGACTCCACGGGAAAGACCCCCTTTTCAGCGACATCTCAGAGGAAACTCAGAGGTCGGAGAGAGATGCTGGCCGCACCATGACGAGTGACGATTCCGGGTCCGCGAGGCTGCTGCGGGCCGACGGCACGCCCGTCCGGGTACTGGTCGTCGACGACGAGCCGGACCTGGCGGAGGTGCTGTCGCGCGTGCTGGCGTCCGAGGGCTGGGCGGTCCGCACCGCGGGCGACGGCGCCGGGGCGCTCGCCGCGGCCGGCGACTTCCAGCCCGACGCGGTCGTGCTGGACGTGATGCTCCCCGACATCGACGGCCTGCGGGTGCTGCACCGGCTCCGCGCCGAGGCCCCGGACGTCTGCGTGCTGTTCCTGACCGCGCGCGACGCCGTCGAGGACCGCATCGCCGGGATCACCGCGGGCGGCGACGACTACGTGACCAAGCCGTTCAGCCTGGAGGAGGTGCTGGCACGGCTGCGCGGGCTGCTGCGCAGGGCGGGCCTGACCCGGCAGGCGGAGGCCGCGCGGCTGCTCACCGTCGGCGGGCTGTCCATGGACGAGGACGCCCGCGAGGTGGCCCGCGACGGGCAGATCGTCGAGCTGACCCCCACCGAGTTCGAGTTGCTGCGGTTCCTGATGCGCAACCCGCGCCGGGTGCTCAGCAAGGCGCAGATCCTCGACCGGGTCTGGGACTACGACTTCGGCGGCCAGGCCCACGTCGTCGAGCTCTACATCAGCTACCTGCGCAAGAAGATCGACGCGGGCCGGACGCCGATGATCCACACCGTCCGCGGCGTCGGGTACGTGCTGAAGCCGGAGGCCCCGTGAGGATCCCGGCGGCGTTCCGCACGCTGCGGGCGAGGCTGACCGCCGGGCTTGTCGTGCTGCTCGCGCTGAGCTGCCTCGTGGTCGGCCTGGCCACGTCCGCGGCGCTCGGCCGGTTCCTCGTCGGCCGGCTGGACGAGCAGCTGGCCGCGTCCAACGGGAGGTTCCCGTCGAGCCTGGAGCACGAGCGGCACAGTGACGCCGACAACCTCCCGGACTCGCGCGGGCAGGCGGCGGGGACGTTCGGCGCCCGGCTGCTCGGCGGCTCGGCGCAGGCGGTGGTCGTCCGCGCGGGCGGCGTCGCGCCCGTGCCGCTGACCGCCGCCGACCGGCGCACTCTCGCCGCCGTCCCGGTCGACGGCCGGGGGCGGTCGATGTCGCTGTCGGCGCTGGAGGAGTACCGGGTCGCGGCGGTGCGCGGTGACGAGAACGACGTGCTGATCACCGGGTTGCCGCTGCATCCGGTCGAGGAGACCGTGCGCCGGCTGGTCCTGGTGGAGGCGGTCGTCTTCGCGGCCGTGCTCGCCGTCGCCGGGATCGCGGCGGCGGCCTGGGTGCGGCTGGCGCTGCGGCCGCTGCGCCGGGTCGCGGCCACCGCGTCCCGGGTGGCCGAGCTGCCGCTGGCGAGCGGCGAGGTGGCGGTGCCCGAGCGCGTCCCCGACACCGACCCGGGCACGGAGGTCGGCCAGGTCGGCGCGGCGCTGAACCGGATGCTCGGCCATGTCGAGAAGTCGCTCGCCCGCCGGCACGCGAGCGAGGAACGGCTGCGCCGGTTCGCCGCCGACGCCAGCCACGAGCTGCGGACGCCCGTCGCGGCGATCCGCGGGCACGCCGAACTCGCGCTGCGCACGTCCGAGCCCGTCCCGCCGGAGGTGCGGCACGCGCTCGGGCGCATCGAGGCCGAGTCGGTGCGCATGTCCGAGCTGGTCGACGACCTGCTGCTCCTCGCGCGACTGGACGCCGGCCGCCCCCTGGAGGCGCGTCCGGTCGACCTGACCCGGCTCGTCCTGGACGCCACGAGCGACGCCCACGCCGCCGGGCCGGACCACCGCTGGGAGATGGTGCTGCCCGAGGAGCCCGTGACCGTCACCGGCGACGCCCGGCGCCTCCACCAGCTGATCGCCAATCTGCTCGCCAACGCCCGCACCCACACGCCGCCCGGCACGCACGTCACCGTCCGGCTCCGGGTGCGCGACGGCACCGTGGTCCTCGACGTGGAGGACGACGGCCCCGGTATCCCGCCCGATCAGCGGGAGGAGATCTTCCAGCGGTTCTTCCGCGTCGACCCGGGCCGCGCCCGCGCCGTCGGCGGCACGGGCCTCGGCCTCGCGATCGTCCACGCGGTGGCCGCCGCGCACGGGGGGCGCGCCGAACTCGCCGACGCCGGCCACACGATCTTCCGCGTCACCCTTCCGGCGTCGGGCGAGTGAGCCTCCGGGCTCAGCGCCGGCAAACGCTCCCGGCGATGAAACGCCCTGCCTCGGGCGCGTTGGCGGCCAGGTCGTAGTCCTCTTCCAGGCGCAGGTTGCGGAGCACCGAGAGGTACACGGCGCCGACCATCTCGGTGAGCATCGCCGGGTCGAAGTCGGTCCGCACGTCGCCCTGGCGGAGGCCCGCGTCGATGATCCTTCGCAACTGCTCGTGGAAGAGCACGTTGCGGACGGCCGTGGTCTCCTGGCTGTCGGCCCGCTCCAGTTCGTACGTCACCACCGCGAGATACCCCGGCCGTTCCCTGACGGCCCGGACGAGGTCGGTGAAGAGCAGCAGGATGCGCTCCTCCGACGGCGCGGGACGTGCGAGGGATTCGGTGATCAGGGCGCCGAGGTTTCCGACCTGCTCCTCCCACAGGGCGACGAGCAGATCGTCCTTGCTGTGGAAGTAGTTGAAGAACGTCGCGCGCGAGATCCGGGCGGCCGACGCGAGATCGATCGCGGTGGTGCCCGCGACCCCCTGCTCGGGGAAGAGTCTCTTGGCCGCGTCGAGAACCCTGGTGCGGGTCTCCCGGCGGTTCTGCTCACGCCGTCCGGTCACTACTTGAGTCCATCTCCGCCCGATGCGCGGACCAGTGCAGCGGGACGTCCGGGTGATCATCGCTGCCGGGGGTCCCGCTCGATACTACGGGCTGGACGTACGGCGTCCGCAGCCACCGCCGGGGAAGACGGCGTCCGGCCGTCCTCGCCCCCGCCGACCTCGCCATCGGCGCTCGACGTGGACTCCTGGTGAGTGGGACCACCGGTTTCGACGCGACTGTGACCTGGCGTACAGATTGGACCCCAGTCCAAATTAGACCGCAGTCCAAGTTTTCCTCGATGGACGCACCTCCGCTTAGAGGAGAAGGCATGCCCCAGTTCCAGGAACGCATGGCGTTCCACGGCCGCACGGCGGTGATCACGGGTGCGGCGTCCGGCATCGGCGCCGCGGCGGTGGAGAAGTTCCGCGCCGGCGGCGCCAAGGTCATCGGCGTCGACCGGGTCCCGGCCGCCGGGCCCGACCTCCACATCGTCGGAGACCTCGGCACGCGGGCCGGAGTCGAGGACGTCGCCGAACGCATCGACCAGCCGATCGACATCCTGGTCAACAACGCCGGCGTCGCGGCCACGCAGCCGTGGCGGACCGTGCTGGGGGTCAACGCCCTGGCCCCGCGCGACCTCACCCGGCTGCTGCTGCCGCGGTTCAACCCGGACCCGGTCGTGGTCACGACCGCCTCGATGGCCGGTTTCATGTGGGCGCAGAACTACGGGCTCATCCGGCGGTTCCTCGAGACCGAGAACTGGGAGGAGGCGCTCGACCTGGTCAAGGACCATCCCGACCTGGACACCTCCTGCTACAACCTGTCCAAGGAGATCGCGATCGTCAACGCCGGCGACCTCGCGGTCAACGGCAAGCACATCAACCTGCGCTCCAACAGCGTCTCGCCCGGCTTCGTCGGCACGCCGCTCCTCGGTGACTTCGTCACCACGATGGGGGCGGAGAACATCGACGGCACCGTGGCGTGGGCCGGCCGGCACGCCACCGCGGAAGAGGTCGCCGACGCCATCTGCTTCCTCGCCTCGCCCCTGGCCACCTGGGTCAACGGCGTCGACCTGGCCGTCGACGGCGGGCTGAACGCCATGGTCTTCCGGAACTACATCGCTCCCGCCATGGCCGCGATGACCGCGGGCGGAGGTGCCTCGTGAACGACGTCCTGATCTCCGTCAACCCGGCCACCCTCCAGGAGATCGGCCGTACCCCGGCGACCGGGCTCGATGAGCTGGACGGTCTCGTCCGGGCCGCCGACCTCGCTTCGCGCGCCTGGCGGACCGACCGCGACCAGCGCCGGCGGCTGCTGGCGGCCTGCTCCTTCACGATCATGGAGCACCAGGGGGAACTGGCCGGCCTGCTCGTCCGCGAGCAGGGCAAGAGCCTCGCCGAGGCGTCCGGCGAAGTGTGGATCACCGGGCGCTGCTTCGCGCACATGGCCCGCGTCGACTGGCCCGAGGACGAGGAGGCGGTGCCCGCGCCGGGACGGTCCGCGCGGCTGGTGCGCCGGCCGTACGGCGCCGTCGGGGCCATCGTCCCCTGGAACTTCCCGGTGTTCCTGCTGGCGGCCAAGGCGGCGCCCGCGCTGGCCGCCGGCAACGCCGTCCTCGCGAAGCCGGCCGAGTCGGTGTCGCTGACGGTGACCCGGTTCGTGGAGCTGCTGAATCGGGTGCTGCCCGAGGGCGTCCTCACCGTCGTCAACGGTGACGCCGCCGTCGGCCGGGCGCTCGTCGAGCACCGGCTCGTGCGCAAGGTGTCGTTCACCGGCTCCACCGGGGTGGGGCGCGAGATCATGCGGACGGCCGCCGCGTCCGTCACCCCGGTCACCCTGGAGCTGGGGGGCAACGATCCGGCGATCCTGCTCGATGACGCCGACGTCGCGAACGCGGCCGGCAAGCTCGCCGCCTCGGCCTTCTTCAACGCGGGCCAGATGTGCATCGCGCCGAAGCGCGCCTACGTGCCCGAGCGTCTGGTCGACGATTTCTGTGCGGCCTTCACCGCCGCCATGGGCGCCATGAGGGTGGGCGACCCGACGCAGCCCGGCGTCACCATGGGACCCGTGCACAACCAGGCGCAGTTGGACGTCGTGCACAGCCTGTTGAACAAGGCGCTCGCGGACGGGGCGACCCTCGTCAAGGGCGGCGGGCGGGGCACGGACCTGCCCGGGCACTTCCTGGAACCGACGCTGCTGCGCGACTGCACCGACGTGATGGGCATCGTCGCCGAGGAGCAGTTCGGTCCGGTGTTCCCGGTCGTGGCCTACCGCGACCTGGAGGAGGTCCTCGACACCGTCAACGGGCAGGAGTTCGGCCTCGGAGCTTCGGTGTGGGGCGGCGACACCGCCCGCGCGACAGAGGTCGCCGAGCGCATCGAGGCAGGCTCGGTCTGGGTCAACCAGCACAACGCGCTGGAGGTGGAGCTGCCGTTCGGCGGCGTCAAGGGCAGCGGTTTCGGACGTGAGGGCGGCCTCGCCGGCGTGGAGGAGTTCCTCCAGACCACCGTGCTCAGCGTGAAGGACGGGGCCGCCCCCGCCCCCGCAGCCCACGCCGGCCCGCAGCAAGAGATCAGGACCAGCGAGACCGACCTGGACGAGCTCCGGGACACCCTCGGCGCCTGGGTCTCCGAGCGCATCGGCACCGACGTGCGGCTGGACGGGCTGCGCCGCCCCGAGCACTCGGGGATGTCGAGCGTGTCTGTCCTGTTCGACGCGTCATGGGACGACGGCGGCGCGTCGCACGGCGCCGAACTCGTGGCACGGCTGGTTCCGGAGGAGTCGGCGGTCCCGGTGTTCCCCGGCTACGACCTGCAGCGCCAGTACGAGGTGATGGCCGGCGTGCGCGAGCACTCGGACGTGCCCGTGCCCCGGGTGCGCTGGGTCGAGCCGTCCCCCGACGTTCTCGGCCGGCCGTTCCTGGTCATGGACCGGCTGACGGGGGCGGTGCCGGTCGACAACCCGCCGTACGTCTTCGGTGGCTGGCTCGCCGACCTCGACCCGGCCCGGCGGCGGGAACTCCAGGACGCCAGCGTGGACGTGCTGGCCGAAGTCCACGCGATCGCGGATCCGGCCCGCCGGTTCCCGGGCCTCGCCGCAGAGGCGGGGCTGCGCGGCCACTTTGAGAACGAGCGCCGCTACTACGAGTGGAGCTTCCGCGACGACGGCGTGCGCATCCCGGTGCTCGAAGAGGCGTTCTCCTGGATGGAGGAGCACTGGCCGTCGGAGCCTTCGGCCGACGTGCTGTGCTGGGGCGACGCCCGTATCGGCAACATCCTGTACGACGGCGCCCGGCCGGTCGGCGTGCTCGACTGGGAGTCGGCGTGGCTGGCCCCGCGCGAGATGGACCTCGGCTGGTTCGTCTTCTTCCACAGCATGTTCCAGGACATGGCCGAGACGTTCCAGATGCCCGGCCTCCCCGAGATGTTCCGGCGCGCCGACGTGGTGGCCCGCTACGAGCAGACCTCCGGCGTCCAGGTCCGGGACCTGGACTTCTACCTCACCTACGCCGCGCTGCGGCACGGGACCGTGATGGCCCGGATCCACCGCCGCCGAATGCACTTCGGCGAGGCGGAACGCCCGCAGGACCCGGACGAGTACGTTCTCCACCACCAGATGCTGCGGCGACTCATCGACGGCGCGTACGACTGGCGGTCCTGACGACGCGGGACGACCCCTGACGTGGACAACGGCCTCCCAGGACCGAGGCCGTTGTCCGACCGCTCCCGCTTTGCGGGAATCCGAAGGAGCAGACATGACCTACCACCACGACGGGGAGCGCCGATGAAGCCCGCGCCGCTCGACGAACTGCCGGTCCACCAGGCGCCCCTCTCCATGGCGCGAGTCGTCGGCAGCGACAAGAACTTCTATGACCGGTACTACTTCAACGCCCACGACCGCACCGGCGAGCGGTTCCTGGTCATGGGGGCCGGCGTCTATCCCAATCTCGGTGTGATCGACGCGTTCGCGACCCTGCGCTCCGGTGACCGGCAGTGGGCGGTGCGCTTCTCCGACGCCCATCAGGCGGGCGAGCTGCGCACCGAGGTCGGCGGCTTCCGGATCGAGGTGATCGAGCCCCTGCAGAAGCTGCGGGTGGTCTGCGAGCACGAGAGCCTCTCCTTCGACCTCGTCTGGGACGGCTCGTTCCCGGCGGCGCTGGAGGAGCGGCACGTGCTCGATGCCGGGCCGCGCTCGATCCTCGACGCCACCCGGTTCGCGCAGGTCGGCTCCTGGTCCGGGAGGCTGGCCTACGACGGTGGCGAGTTCGCCGTGGATCCGGGCGTCTGGATGGGCAGCCGGGACCGCTCGTGGGGGGTCCGCCCGGTCGGCGACGCCGACCCGGCGGGCCGGCTCGCCGACGAGCCGATGGGCGGGCACTGGTGGACCTACGTGCCGTTGAGGTTCGACGACTACATGCTGATCGTCATCGTCCAGGAGAGCCCGGACGGCCACCGCACGCTCAACCACGCGTCCCGCACCTTCGCCGACGGCCGCGTCGAGCAGCTGGGGTGGCCGCGCATCGAGATCGCCTACCGGAGCGGCACCCGCGAACCGGAGTCCGCCCGGCTGCACATGACCACGCCTGACGGCGCGCCACTGGTGGTGGACGTCCAGACGCTGGGCTCCGTGTCGCTCACGGTCGGTGCGGGGTACGGCGGCGACCCGGAATGGCAGCACGGGCAGTGGAAGGGCCGCGACTGGACGTCGGCCGCCGAGTACGACCTGACCGATCCGACGATCGTCGGCCGCCTGCCCTACTCCACCGTGGACCACGTCGCACGCGCCACCTGCGACGGGCAGGTCGGCCATGGGATGTTCGAGCACGCCTCCATGGGCCGGCACGACCCGACGGGGTTCAGGGACTACAGCGACATGGCCCCCTGACGCCCGGCCGGAAGCGCGGCCCCCTCCGGGGCTCCCCGGAGCTCCGGAGGGGGCGGCCTTCCGAGTCCGAGCAGCGTGAACACCATGGCGCCGGTCTTCCCTCGACCGGTGCCGTGCGACTAGGAGCGAATGCATGACGTTGAACCTCGCCACCCTCTACGAAGCCGTTGCCCGTGTCGTTCCGGACCGGCCCGCGGTCACCTGCGGCGCCGTGACCCGGACCTACGCGGAACTGGACCGGCGCGCCAACCGGCTGGCCGCCCACCTGGTGAAGGCCGGTGTGGAGCCGGGCCGGCACGTGGGCGTGTACCTGCTCAACAGCGTCGAGTACGTCGAGGTGATGCTCGCCTGCTTCAAGGCGCGGGCGGTGCCGATCAACATCAACTACCGCTACGTCGAGAACGAGCTGCTCTACCTGTTCGAGGACGCCCAGCTGCACACCGTCGTCGTCGGGACGGATCACGCGCCCCGCGTCGCGGCACTCGCGGGGCGCGCCACCCACCTGCGCCACGTCCTCGTCGTCGGAGACGAGCCCGAGCCCGTGGCCTGGGACGAACGGCTGACCGGCGCAGGGTACGAGAAGGCGCTGGCGGCGTGGCCGGGGGACCGCGGCCCCCGCACCGACCTGACCGAGGACGACCGGTTCGTCCTGTACACGGGTGGCACCACCGGGATGCCGAAGGGCGTGGTGTGGCGGCACGAGGACTTCTTCTTCGCCGCCCTCCTCGGCGCGAACCCGTACGGCGAGCCGCACACCTCCGTCAGCGAGGTCACCCAAGCGGCCCAGGCCGGAACACCGCTGACGTACCTCATCGCGATGCCCCTCATGCACGGCGCGGCGAGCTACACGCTGTTCATGGGGCTCTTGGGCGGCGCCCACATCGTGCTCCTGCGCACCTTCGACCCGATGGAGGCGCTGCGCGAGATCGAGAGGCACCGCGTCCAGATCGTCGGCCTGGTCGGCGACGCGCAGGCCCGCCCGCTGGCGGAGGCGCTGCGCGAGCACGGCGGCGAGTTCGACCTCGCTTCGCTGTTCGTCATCGGCTCCGGTGGCGCGATCCTCTCGCGGTCCACCCAGGAGGCGCTCCAGGAGCGGCTTCCGAACATCATGGTCCGCAACAGCTTCGGCGCTTCGGAGAGCGGCGCCGACGGGACCATCGTCGTCGGCGAGGACGGCCTCATGCGGCTTCAGCCGTCCCCGTCCGTGCGTGTGGTCGACGAAGATCTGGCGGACGTGGCGCCCGGCGGCGGGCAGCTCGGCCGGCTGGCCCGCAGCGGGCACGTGCCGCTCGCCTACTTCAACGACCCGGACCGGACGCGCGCGACGTTCCCCGTGATCGACGGCGTGCGCTGGGTGGTGCTCGGCGACGTGGCCGAGGTCGAGGCAGACGGCACGATCGTGGTGCACGGCCGGGGCTCGGGGTGCATCAACTCCGGTGGCGAGAAGGTCTTCCCCGAGGAGGTCGAGCAGGCGCTCAAGGGGCACCCCGCCGTCATGGACGCGCTCGTCGCGGGCGTCCCCGACGAACGGTTCGGCCACCGGGTCGGCGCCGTCGTCGAACCGCGCCCGGGACACGCGGACCTCGACCCCGAGGAACTGCGCCTGCACTGCCGTTCGCTGCTCGCCGGGTACAAGGTCCCGGCGACGATCCGGATCGTGGAGCGCGTGCTGCGCTCGCCCAGCGGCAAGGCCGACTACGGCTGGGCGAAACGCGTCGTGGCCGCCGGCACGTCCTGAGCCGACCGAGGCGCAGAAGAGCCCTGGACCGGAGCCGCCGCGTCGGCTAGCCGGGCGGGAGCGGTCAGGTTCGGTCATCCGGCTTTGCCTCGGGCGATGTAGACGTTCATGCCGGTGAAGTCGAGGGTGATGTTGCAGGGCTTGTAGAAGGGGTGGAAGAAGGTGGTCAGCACGTCGAACCCGGAACGGTTGGGCCGCTGGTTCGGGTTCGCCAAGCAGTAGATCTCCTTGGCGGCGGCGTCGCCGAGGCGGATCTCCTTCGGGTAGCAGGGGTAGGCGACCGTCGGGTGGCTGTGGGCGAAAGTCTCCAGGGCCCGGTCGTAGTCGGTGCGGATCCGCCACTGCTTGGCCGTCTCCTCGGACATCACGGCGGCGACCTCGCCGGTTCCGCCGATGGACAGGCCCACCACCCCCGGGTCGGAGCCGACGATGCTGCCCCTGCTGTGCAGCCCGTGCTCATGGGCCAGCCACAGCGGCAGGGGCTCGGCGCCCGCCCGCGCGGCGTCGGCGCGTGCCCTGCCGGCCGTCTCGGGGGTCGGGCGGCGCAGGATCAGCGACCGGCCCGCGTAGTCGAAGGTGGTCAGCAGGTGGTAGAAGATCCACGTTCCGATCAAGCCGTCCCTCGGCCCTCCAGGGTCGGGCTGGTCCGACTCCGACCACACCACGGGGATGTTGCGCAGTTCGATGCCGCCCAGATCGACGGAGTCCAGCACCCCGAAGTACTGCCACGCGGTGCCGTTCAGGTAATCGATCTGTTGCTCGGCCACCGGGCTCAGCCCGGCCTCCTCGGCCACCTCCGCGGACATGCCCAGCCACGGGGCGCCGGTGTAGAACATGAAGCGCTTCGGCGGTCCGCCGTTGACCGAGACCTCCACCAGCGGTGACGGATCCACCTGCTGCCACGGCAGCCGCGCGATGTCGCCGTGGATCTGATAGGGCGTGCCGCTGACCGCCCCGAACCATTTGGCGTAGACGTCCTTACCGGCCGCTTGCCAGCGCGGGACGGAAAGGGAGAATTTGTCCTGCCGGATGTAGCAGTCGCCCAGGAGTTGGTTGGTCTCCTTGTCGCTGGGCGCCAGTTCGAGGGCCATCTTGAGATATTTCTCGGCCTCGGGGAACTTGTTGCTCAGGAGCGAGACATGGCCGCGCTGCCGAGCCGCGTTCAGGTTCGTGGGGTCGCTTTTCAGGATCTCCTCGTAGGCGCGTCCGGCCTGCTCGAACTTCCCGGCCCGGAACAACGCCTCCGCGTCGCCGCCGCCTGCCTGCGCCATGGCGGGCCTGCCCAGCAATGGTGTGGTCGCGGCGGCGCCGGCCACCACGGCGGCGCCCCGGATCAGCGAGCGCCGGTCCCATTCTCCGTCATCGGCCACGGCCTTCTCCTTTTCGTTCCGAAGCCGGGCACCATGTCCTCGGCACGAACCGCTGTGGTCCATGCCTCCACTGAATACGGAGGACTGTTGCGGCGGCGTATGCGGTTTTCGATACGCCCGCGATATGCGCATTCCCCGAGCATCAAGGAAATGGCGCAAGCCGGACGTGCGATGGTCCGGCGACGGCGACGGCTTAGGCGGGCCCGCCCATGTGGGTGGCCGGGCCGGCAACGGCGCGGGGAAGCCGGATGGTGACGAGGAGGCCACCCGTGGGGCGGGGGACGAGATCGAGGGTTCCGTCGTGTGCTCGGACAATGCTGTGCACGATGGCCAGCCCGAGGCCGACGCCGGCATGCCCGTCGGTGCGCACGCGTTCCGTTCCGCGTTGGAAGGGCTCGGTGAGGGTCGGTACCAGTTCCGGCGGGAGCCGTCGGCCGGTGTTCTCGACCCGCAGCACGCTCGCGTCGTGCTGCGTTTCGGTGTGGACCGTCACCGTGCCGCCGGAGGGGAGGTTGTGGACGATGGCGTTCTGGACGAGGTTGGTCACCATCCGCAGCAGGAGTGCCGCGGAGCCGGTCGTCTGAGCCGTCTCGCCGGTGACGTCGAGCGTGGTCCGGCGCTGTTCGGCGAGGGGAAGCAGCGTTTCGGCGGCTTCCTCGGCGATGAGGGACAGGTCGACGGGCTCGCGGGTGAAGCCCCCGCCGTCGCCGCGGCTGAGCAGCAGGAGCGCCTCGGTGAGGTCGATCGCCCGAGTGTTGACGGTGTGCAGGCGTTCGATGAGTTCACCCTGGTCCCGCGTGGGGTCGTTGCGGGCGACGTCCAGGAGTGTCCGCGAGATCGCCAGTGGGGTGCGCAGTTCGTGGGAGGCGTTCGCGGCGAATCGTCGCTGTTGGGTGACGTGGGATTGCAGCTGTTCGAGCATGGTGTCGAACACGTCGGCGAGTTCGCGGAATTCGTCTCGCGGGCCTTGCATGCGGATCCGGTGGGACAGCGATCCGTTGGCGGCCGTCCGCGCGGCGTCTGCGATCTTTGTGAGCGGTGCGAGCATCCGGCCGGCGAGGATCCAGCCTCCCAGCAGGCCGAACAGCAGGAGGAAGGCCAACGCGGCGCCCGCGGCGGGGGCGAAGGTGCGCAGGAGGTCGGAGCGGTTGGCCGCCACGATGATCACGCCGTCGAACGTCTTGCGGAGCGCCCGGGGGTCTTCGTCGGGTACGTAGCGCAGCAGGAACACCCACACCACGGCGAGCAGGAGCGTGCCGGCGAGGAAGAGGAATCCGGCGTAGCTGAGGGTGAGTTTCAGCCGGGCGCTGAGCCCGGGCCGCCTATCCATCGCCGCCGCCCGAGCGGCCGGGGCCGGTGCCGGGGTCGATGCGGTAGCCGACACCGGGCACCGTGGCGATGAGCCATGGTTCGCCGAGCCGTTTGCGCAACGCGGAGACGGTGATGCGGACGGCGTTGGTGAAGGGGTCGGCGTTGGCGTCCCAGGCCCTCTCCAGGATGTCTTCGGCGCTGACCACACCGCCCTCGGCGGCGACCAGGACTTCGAGCACGGCGAACTGCTTGCGGGTGAGCGCGACGTAGCGTCCGTCGCGGAAGACCTCCCGCCGGAAGGGGTCCAGCCGCAGGCCCGCGATCTCGCGGACCGGGGGCCGGGCCTGCGCGCGCCTGCGGTCCAGCGCCCGCAGCCGCATGACGAGCTCGCGCAGCTCGAACGGTTTGGTGAGGTAGTCGTCGGCGCCGAGCCCGAACCCGGAGGCCTTGTCCTCGATCCGGTCGGCGGCGGTGAGCATCAGGATCGGGATGCCGGCGCCGGAGGCGACGATCCGCCGGGCGATCTCGTCGCCGGAGGGACCGGGGACGTCGCGGTCGAGGACCGCGAGGTCGTAGGAGTTGACGGCGAGCAGTTCCAGGGCGGTGGCGCCGTCGCCGGCGATGTCGGCGGCGATCGCCTCCAGCCGGAGACCGTCACGGACGGCTTCGGCCAGATAGGGCTCGTCCTCCACGATCAGCACGCGCATGGCCGAAGCCTAGGCAGCACCGCGTATCGCCGGCATATGCACCGGCATGCCTGCCCGGCCGTTCCGGCTCGTGGCGGCTATTTGACGGCGACTCCGCCGTAGACCCAGGCGCCGCCGCTCGCTGTGGCCTCGTGCTCGTCGGGGTGCCACTCATTGACCTTCACCAGCCCCGGTTCGATGAGGGAGAGTCCGTTGAACAGGCGCAGGATCTCGTCGTGCTTGCGGAAGACCATCGGCGCTGAGGCGTTCTCATAGGCGGCCTCGATGATCTCGACGAGATCGGCGGGGCGGTCATCGAGGGTGCTGTGGGAGATGACGAGGTGGCTGCCCGGGGCCATCCGGTCGGTGAACGCGCCGACGATGCCCGCCGGGTCTTCGGCGTCGGTGACGAAGTGCAGCATGGCGTTGAAGATGACGCCGAGCGGGCGGTCGAAGTCGATGAGGCGGGCCACGTCGTCGGATGCGAAGACGGTCTCGGGGGCGCGCATGTCGGCCTGGAGTGCGGCGGTGCGGTCGTCGGCGGCCAGCAGGGCGCGGGCGTGCACGATGACGATCGGGTCGATGTCCACGTAGACGACGCGTGCGTGCGGGTGGACGCCCTGGGCGATCTCGTGGACGTTGCCCCTGTTGGGCAGCCCCGCTCCGAGGTCGATGAACTGGTCGATGCCCTGCCGGGCGACGTGGGCGACGGCGCGGCCGAGGAAGCGGCGGTTCGCGCGCAGTGCCTCGACGCCGTCCGGGATGGAGGCGATGAGGTGGCCCGAGAGTTCGCGGTCGGCGGCGAAATTGTCCTTCCCGCCGAGCACGTAGTCGTACATGCGGGCCACGTTCGGGGTGTTCGGATCGATCCCCTGTGGCACGCCTGGCTGTTGCGACACCGATGGTTCCCGTCTGCTGTGGGCGATACGTCGTAGGGACAAGCTTAGAAGGTGAGATCATGTGAAAATAGTGATTCGCGGAGTTCGGTGTGCCACGATGAGCCGGACCATCGCCCGGCGCATGGAGCGCGAATGGAATTCAGCCTCAACGGCAAACCCGTCGACGTCGGTGTCGAACCCCAGGAGACCGTGGCGCGGGTGCTGCGGGAGCGGATGGGGCTGACCGGGACCAAGGTCGCCTGCGGCACGGGCGTGTGCGGCGCCTGCACCGTGCTGGTGGACGGGCGCACGGCGGCGAGCTGCCTGATGCCCGCCGGGGCGGCGGCGGACCGCGAGATCACGACCGTGGAGGGCCTCGGCGGCGACCATCCGGTGCAGCGGGCCTTCGCCGAGCACGACGCGCTGCAGTGCGGCTACTGCACGCCGGGCTTCGTGGTGGAGGCGGCGGCGTTCATGGACCGCTGGCGCGCCGAGCACGGCACGGCCGAGCCGTCCCGCGCACAGATCGCCGAGGCCCTGGCGGGTCACCTGTGCCGCTGCGGAGCGTACGCCGGCATCTACGAGGCGGTCGCGGCGGCGTGCGCGGGCAAGCACGACGGTGGCGAGGGCGACCGTGGCGAGCACGACGAGGGCACGGTGGCGCCGGTCCGCGTGGAGGCCCTCAGCAAGATCACGGGCGCGGCGCGGTACACGGCGGACGTCGTTCTGGAGGGGCAGCTCGAAGGTGTGATCGTGCGGTCGCCGCACCCGCACGCGAAGGTGGGGGAGATCCGGTACGACGGCCCGCTGACCGAGCTGCTGCCGCCGGACCGCGTCGTCCGGTACGCGGGCCAGCCGGTGGCCGCGGTCGCCGCGCCCACCAAGGCCGAGGCGCTCGCAGCGGCCGCGCGGGTCGAGGTGGACTACACGGTGCTGGGCGCGGTGCTGTCGCCGGAGGACGAGACCGTCGTCTATCCGACCGAGGAGTCGCGTAAGGGGGCGCCGCGCGCCAACGAGGGCCCGCTCGCGCCCGCCAAGTGGAACGGCAACGTGCGCGGACCCGCCGGCATGAGCTGGCGCGGCCGCACGGCGGCGAAGCGCATCGAAAAGGCCCGCAGCGAGAAGGCCCGCAGCGAAAAGGCCCGCAGCGAGAAAGACGGGGACGAGGGCGGCCAAACCCTGGTGGAGGCAACCTTCACCACCGCCGCACAGGTCCACACCTGCATGGAGCCGCACGCCTGCGTGGCCCACTGGGACGGCGGTGATCTGCATCTTCACGTGTCCACCCAGGCCGTGACCCGCGTCGCCGCACAGGCCGCCAAGCGCTGGAAGCTCCGTCCAGAGCAGGTCCATGTCGTGGCCGAGCACGTGGGCGGCGGTTTCGGCTCCAAGGTCAACGTCACCTCCGACGTGGTCGCCGCCGTGGAACTGTCCCGCCTGCACGGCGTGCCGGTCCGGGTCGTCCTCACCAGGGCGGAGGAGCTCGTCGACGGCGGCTCCCGCCCGGGGGTGCGCGTCGAGCTGGCCCTCCTCGCCGACGCCGAGGGCAGGCTGTCCGCCTTCACCATGGACGGCCACGGCGACTCCGGCGTCTCCATCGGGTCCAACGCGGCCTGGCACTCGCGGTTCTTCTACGGCAACGCGCCCCGCCGGATCCGCGACTACGACCACATCACCAACCGCGCCCCCGGCATACCCTTCCGCGGCCCCGGCCTCCCGCCGATGCTGTGGGCGCTGGAACAGACCGTGGACGAGGTGGCGCTGCGCCGCGGCGAGGATCCCATCGCGCTGCGCCGCCGCTGGGACGGCAACGCCAAGCGCCACGCGCTCTACGACCGGGCCTCGGAGCTGCCCATGTGGCGCGACCGTACGGATCCCGGCGAGGACCGCCTCCGCCGCGGCGTGGGCGTCGCGGCCGCCAACTACCTGTACGCCCTCGACCCGGGCACGAAGGTCTCGCTGACGGTCGAGCAGGGCGCCGTGGTCGCCCGCATCGCCACCCAGGACATCGGGACCGGCAGCCGGACGGTGATCGCCGAGGTCGTGCGGTCCGCGCTCGGCCTGCGGCCCGGCCAGGTCCGTGTCGAGCTCGGCCGCAGCGAACACGCCTACGGGCCGACCGCCGCCAGCAGCTGCTCCACCGCCTCCATCGCTCCGGCGGCCGAGGACGCGGCGCGCCGGCTCGGCGCGGCCCTCGGCGCCCGCTCCCTCGACGAGGCCGAGGGGCTCAGCGTCGTCGGCAGGCGTCCCCGGGACCGCCGCGGATACGTCACGCCCTTCGCCTTGGACCACTTCGCCATCGGCCGGGGCTTCACGGGAGCCGTCGTCGTCACCGAGGTCGAGGTGGACACCGTGCTCGGCCGCGTCAGGCCGACCCGCGTCTGGTGCGGGGTGGCGGCCGGCCACGTCTACGCGCCCCGGCTGGCCCGCAACCAGTGCGAGGGCGGAGTCATCCAGGGCATCGGCTACGCCCTGTTCGAGCAGCGCCAGGACGACCCGGCCACCGGCACCGTGCTCACCGCGAACCTAGACGACTACCGCATCCCCGGCATCGCCGACACCCCGGAGATCGACGTCTACTTCCACACCGAGGGCTGGGACCACGTGCCCGGCCGCGGCGTCGGCCTGGGCGAGATCTCCACCGTGGCCGTCGCCGCCTCGATCGGCAACGCGGTCAGGCATGCCACCGGCTGGCGCCCGCACGACCTGCCCGTCCGGCCCGACCTGCTCCTGGAGGGGATCGGCACGTGACCACCATCGAGGCCGCCGCCGGTGCCGTCCGCGACACCGGCGGCGAGTTGCGCGCCGGCGGCACCGACGTCATGACCCGGGCGACGCGCCCCCCGGTCGACCTGCTCGGCATCCCCGGCCTGACCGGCACCGCCTGGCGACCGGACGGCTCCGCCCGCATCGGCGCCCTCACCACCATCGCCGACCTGCTCGCCGACGAACGCCTGACCGCCGCGTATCCCGCGCTCGCCGCCACGGCCGCCGCCATCGCCACCCCGCAGATCCGCAACGCCGCCACCGTCGGCGGCAACCTCCTCCAGCGCAACCGCTGCTGGTACCTGCGCAATCCCGCCCTCACGTGCCACCAGACGGGAGGCGACACCTGCCCGGCCCGCGGGGGCGCCCACCTCTACTCGGCCGTCATCGACCAGGGGCCCTGCGTCGCGCCCCACCCGTCCTCGCTCGCCGCGGCCCTCCTCACCTACGCCGCCACCGCCGAGGTCCACGGCCGCTCCCCGCTGGGCATCGCCGAACTGTACGGGGACGGCGGTGACCCGACGCGCGACCATCTCCTGGAGCCCGCCGAGATCCTCCAGGCGGTCCTCCTGCCCGCGCCGACGCCGACCGAACGAGCCGCATACCGCCGCGCCACCGCCCGCCAGATGGCGGAATGGCCCTTGGTCGAAGCCGTCGCACGCCTCACCTTCGACGGCGACACCGTCATCACGGCCGCCGTGGCCGTGGGGGGAGTGGCCCGCACACCCCTCCTGCTTCCGGAAGTGTCCGAAGCCCTGCTCGGCAAGCCCGCCACCGCGGAAACCCTGGCCGTCGCCGCGGACCTCGCGACCGCCCGTTGCAGCCCCTTGCCCCAGACCGCGTACAAGGTGGCCCTTCTCCGCGCCACCCTGATCGACACCCTCACCGCCTGCTCGGCTCCGCCTCCTCCGTCCTGACCGGGAGATCCGGGCCGCGGAGCGCGATCGCGCCCCGCGGCCCGCGGCCCGCGGCCCGCGATCCGGGGCCTGCCGTCGGCGCCGGATCACGGGCGGCTCAGCAGTGCGTGACCTTGCCCTTGATGATCTTGATGTAGCGACCCGAGACCCACTCGGGCGTGCTGATACCGAGCCGGTACCAGACGCGCGTGTTGCCGATCTTCTGGCCGCGTGACCAGCACTTGATGTCGACGACCGCACCCGGCTTCAGCGAGCCGAGGGCCTTCGAGCGCGTGGTCGGCTTCGCCCGGATCGTCAGGCGGTGGCGGCTGATCACCTTCCCCTTCGGGTAGGCGTTGATGACCCCGCCGGCCGGGCGCTCCACCACGCCGGACGTGGCCTTCGGAGCCGACGCCAGCGCGGCCGGCGAGACGAGCCCCGTCCCGGTGACACCGGCCAGCAGGACTGTAGCGATCTTGTAGTGCCGTTCCATGCATCTCCCCCCGAGAACATCCGACTTACGAACCCTGATATTCCCCTCTGTGGCGAGTGTTAACTCTATGTAGTCAATGATCATGTCGAGGTCCGCCTGGGTCGCGGGCGGGGCGGTCGAGCGCGCCCCCCGGATCGGCCGCGAAGGCGCCGAGTCCGCCGTGCCGTGTCCGGAGGCGGCCGGTCCGGTTCTGTGGCCAGAAGCCTTCGCGGCCCCCGGTCGCTTCGATGTGGAAAGAACGACTGAACACTCCGTCAGGTTGAACCCCGAACCGGGGACTGAGTTAGGGCGTGTTTCGAAATCGGGCGAGTCCGAATGTGGCCACCGCCGCCTTTTGGCGCCCACGTGCGGTCGTCAGTGCGACGATGCGGGCCGTCTCGCCGAATTGCAGCAGGTCAGGTGCCCTTCGCCTGGTGGTCGGCTTCGGATGCAAATCGACACGAGCTCCGAACTCGGCACCCCTCGAATTGAATCCGAGTACTCACTCCGGTCTACTGGGCGGGCGGATGAAACGGCAATCGGCGAGCCCTTCCCCAAGGCCGTTGACCAAAGGACGTGAGAATGTTCGTTCCCTTCTCTCGATTCGCCCTCACCGGCGTTTGCGCCCTGCTCCTGGCCGGGCTCGGCGCCTGTGGCGCCGAGCCGGTCAAGAGCCCTCCGGCAGAGGCCAAGAGCCCTCAGGCCGGCGGGGCACCGGCCGCCGAGGGCCCCCTCATGACGGCCGCGTCCGCGTCCTGGGTCGGTGACCGGCCGATCGTCGTGCGGCCCGATCTCGAAGAGTGGGGCCGGGGCCGCAATCCCGACGCCGTCCTGGTCACGGGGACGCTGGACTCGGGCTTCGGGACGCCCAGGGGGCCGGCGGGACCGCACACCGGAGGGCTGGACGGAGATTGGTTCCTGGTGTTCAGCACCAGTGCTATCCAGGCGGGACGGGTCGCCGCTCCCAGGTGCGAACTTCCTGTCGAGGGACATCCGGACTACTGCATGGAGGAATCCGCCGTATATGGAATCGACCCGGGTGGGCCGAACAGCTTCGGCGTGTACACGCCGCACACGATCAGTGTCTACGACGGGGGTCGGCGGAATCTGCTCGCGGCCCGTGGCAACTCCATCCTGGAAACAAGAGCGACCAACGGGGCGTTGAAGGCGGGCGAAGCCTTCGAGGTCATCGTAGAACCGAAGGAACGATTGTTCACCGGAACCAAGATCCAGTCCGGTGATGTCGCCATGGTCTGGCTCAACGCCCGGGGCACGAGCGAGCGCATCCGTGTCACGAGCGCCATGCCCGCCCACGTCTTCCTTCCGGTGAGCCGGCCAACGGAGCAGTAAGACCTTGGGGCCGGGCGAAGATCTGAGACCCTCAGGGCGGGCACACGCGTCAGAGGCTGCGGACCACTGAGACGACGATGCCGAGCACGACGGCCTTGTCGCCGTCGATGACGTCGTAGTCGGGGTTGCGTGGTTCGAGCCGGACGTGGCCGTCGCGACGCCGGTACACCTTCACCGTGGCCTCGCCGTCGATCATCGCGGCGACGATCTGGCCGGAATGGGCCTCCTGCTGCCGGCGGACCACGACGATGTCGCCGTCGCAGATCGCGGCGTCGATCATCGAGTCACCGCGCACGCGCAGGCCGAAGACGGTGCCCCGCCCGGTGAGCTCGCGGGGCAGCGCCAGCGTGTCGTCGACGTGCTCCTCGGCCGAGATGGGAATGCCGGCGGCGATGTGCCCCACCACGGGGACGGGCACCGGGCCGTCCGAAGGCTCTCGTGACGGATCCTGCCCCAGGAACATGCGCGTGTCGATCGGACGCGACACCGCGGTGCCGCGCCGCAGGAAACCCTTGTCCTCCAGGCTCGCCAGGTGGCGCGACACCGACGACGATGACCGGAGCCCGACGGCGTCGCCGATCTGGCGCGTGCTCGGCGCGTACCCGTACCTGACCACCCAGTCCCGGATCATGGCCAGGATCCGCTGCTGGCGAGGGGGGAGGGCGGCGGCGTCCAGGTCCCCGAACGCGTCAAGATCACTGTAGGCGGTCACCCGCGGAATTGTAGAGGTCGTCAGGGGTTCCCGGCGGCGTCGGCGAGGGCTCGGACGGCCAGGTCCTCAAGGGCGGGGAGGGGTTCGGCGGCGTCGGCGAGCCCGGACGGATCGGAGACGCCGGCCAGCCGCGTCCAGGCCCGGGCGCAGGCGGCGTAGGCGTCGCCGGCGGCGGCGAAGGCGGTGTCGCCGGTGAGGCCGGCGACCTGATGGCAGAAGTCCGCCTGCAGACGGCGGAAGAGTCCGCCGCCGGTGCCCGCCTTCTCGATGAAGATCCACAGTGCGCGCAGCGCGGCGGCCAGCCCGTCGGGCTCGAACCGGTCGGGCCAGGCCGAGACGTCGGCGACGAAGTGCCGGACGCCGTCGACGCCGTAGAAGCAGTCGACGCCCTCGGGGATGATCGGGTCGGCGGGACGGTCACCGGCCCGGAGGGCGGCCACGGCGGCCGCTGCCGCGTCCCTGGCGGCGGGCAGCAGGTCGGGCAGCGCGGCCGGAAAGCTCAAGGGGAACGTGGCGTGCCGGTTGGGTGCGGGGAAGCCCGCCGAGTTGCGCGCTTTGGCGAGGGTCTGGAGCGGGACGCTCTGGATGTCCGCCCGGTCGTTGTCGGCGACGAACGCGGTGCCGGCGTCCAGGTCGTACCCGGTGATCACGACGGCGTGGAAGGTGTTGGACATCGCGACCCGCAGGTAGGGCAGTTCGCTGATGTCCGCCCAGGCGAGGACGGGGCGCCCGGCGTCCAGTTCCGCCGCGAGCCGCGTCCAGCCCTCGCCGGGGTCGTCGGTCTGCACGACGTCGAACCCGATGCCGAGCCGCGCGCACAGGTCCCGCTCCAGGGACAGGTGCCGGCCCTGGAGGTAGAACGGCGGATCCAGCCAGGGGGAGACGAAGTACTGGAAGTCCACGCCGGCGGCAAGCCCGAAGACGAGACCCTCGCCGGGCGGCCCGTCCCAGCCGAGGCCGGCCCATTCCAGCAGGTCGCGGAGCGAGGCGGAGCCGCAGTGCCCGCCGGGCCGGTGCGGGTAGCCGTCGATCACCGAACGCCGCAACGCGAAACTCCAATCAAGCGTTTGGTCGGCAAACTAGCATCCGGGCCCGTCCGGCGAGGCGCCCCGACCGGATGAGGTCGGCCGCCGCGTCGATCTCGGGGGTGAGGTACCGGTCGGCGCCGAACCCCGGTACCCGCTCGCGCAGCAGCGCGACCGCGTCCGACGTGCCGGGCGAGGGGCGCAGCGGGGCGCGCAGTTCCAGCGCCCGGGCGGCCGTCAGCAGCTCGACGGCCAGCACCGTCGTGACCCCGTCGAGCGCTCGCAGCAGCTTGCGCGCGGCCGCCCAGCCCATGGACACGTGGTCCTCCTGCATCGCGGACGTCGGGATCGAGTCCACCGAGGCGGGCACCGCGAGCCGCTTCAGCTCCGCGACCACCCCCGCCTGGGTGTACTGGGCGATCATCAGGCCGCAGTCCACCCCGGACTCCTCGGCGAGGAAGGCGGGCAGCCCCGCCGAGCGCGCGGGGTCGAGGAGCCGGTCGGTGCGGCGCTCGGCGATGCTGGCGACATCGGCCGCGGGGATGGCGAGGAAGTCCAGCACGTAGGCGAGGGGCGCGCCGTGGAAGTTGCCGTTCGACTCGATGCGGCCGTCCTCGAGGACGGCGGGATTGTCGATCGCGGAGGCCAGTTCGCGCGCCGCGACCGCCTCGGCATGGGCGAGGGAGTCCCGCGCCGCGCCGTGCACCTGCGGCGCGCACCGCAGCGAGTAGGCGTCCTGGACCCGGCCCGCGCCGCCGACGATCTCCGATCCGCGCAGCAGCGCCGAGATCCGCGCGGCGGAGTGCGCCTGCCCCGGATGCGGGCGGAGCGCCTGCAGGTCGGCGGCGAACACCCGGTCGGAGCCGAGCAGCGCCTCCACCGACATGGCGGCGGTGACGTCGGCGGTGTCGAGGAGGTTCGCGAACCTGTCGGCCGCGAGGACGAGCATGCCGAGCATCCCGTCCGTCCCGTTGATCAGGGACAGGCCCTCCTTCTCCTCCAGGTCCAGGGGCCGGAGGCCGGCCTCGCGCAGTGCCGTCGCCGCGTCCGCCTCCGCGCCGTCCGCCGAGACCACGGCGCCTTCCCCGGTGAGGGTGAGCGCGACCGCGGACAGCGGCGCCAGATCGCCCGAGCACCCGAGCGACCCGTGCTCCCGGACCGCCGGGGTGATGCCGGCGTTCAGCATCGCCGCGAGGGCGAGGGCCACCTCGGGCCGGGCCCCCGCCACGCCGGTCGCCAGGGTGTGGGCCCGCAGCAGCATCAGCGCGCGGACGACCTCGCGCTCGACCAGACCGCCCGCGCCCGCCGCGTGCGAGCGGACGAGGGAACGCTGGAGCGCCAGCCGCCGGTCCGCCGGGATGCGCCGCCCGGCCAGCGCGCCGACGCCCGTCGTGACGCCGTAGACGGGGGCGGGCGAGTCGCGCAGCGCCTCCACGCGGTTGCGCGCCTTGGCCATGACCTCCACGGCGGTGCCGGTCACCTCGACCCGCGCCCTGCCGTGCGCGACGTCCGTCACGGCGGCGGGAGTGAGCGGATCCGGACCGATCGTGACCACACCAC
The DNA here is from genome assembly GCF_041463665.1 of Actinomadura chokoriensis. Lineage (GTDB taxonomy): Bacteria > Actinomycetota > Actinomycetes > Streptosporangiales > Streptosporangiaceae > Spirillospora > Spirillospora chokoriensis_A. Next base: position 37,075 of record NZ_JAXCEJ010000022.1, on the reverse strand, counting down.
TGGACACGCTGCCCCCTGTTCGTCGTGGCCGCGCGGAGCGCGGTCCGATGCAGGGCGATCGTCACCCGCGGGAGGGGAGTGCCGTCACCCCTAGGCGGCCCCTACGCAGGGCTGTTGACACGTCTTCGATCATTCCGGTTCTATGATCAAAATGCGGCGACCCCGTCCTTTCGGTGCCAATGGCGGACCCGAAAGGCGCTGCGCGATCTGGTACTTCTCGAAGATTGTCGTATACGGGAGGCTGCGATTTCTGTTCTGCCTGGCCAGCGTGTCTTGGTGCGTTCCGAACGGCCGATGGATCGACTGGTACTGCAGACGGCCGCCGTTCTCGCCGACGAGGGAACACCCTCCAGAGTCGCCGAGATGGCGGGCATGGACCCGGGGCAGGTCGTCGGCTCGCTGAGCCGGCTCCGCGAGGCCGGCCTGCTCGAGACGGGGCGGTTCCGCGACAGTCCGTCCCGATGGCGCGTGCTGACCGCGATGCCGCGCGAGCGCAAGCGAGCCCTGCACGTAAGGGCGGCGCAGCTCCTGCACCGCGACAGGGCGGGGGTCGCGGTCGTGGCGCGGCACCTGGAGGCGGCCGGGACGGCGGACGGCGACTGGGGCGTCCAGGTGCTGTTCGAGGCGGCTGGAGAGGCCATTTTCGACAACCGGTTCGGCGCGGGCAACAGATATCTCGGCCTGGCGTACCGGGAGAGCTCGTCCGAGTCCATGCGTGCCGAGATCGTGGCGGTCCAGGCGCTGGTGGAATGGCAGTTCGCGCCCTCCGCGAGCAGCCGAAATTACCGGCGGCTGAAATCGGTGGTGCGCGCGGGACAGGTCCCCGACCATTACAGAGCGGCGGTCGCCAGGCTGTTTCTGTGGTATGGCGATGCGGCGGCCACGAAGGACGCACTGGATCTGCTCATGCATTCCGGCGCCGAGGCCCAACAGCGTTTCGCATGGTCGTGGCTGAGGTATTTCGTTCCGGGCGTGCACGCCCGGTACGCCGACGCCGGAAGGAGACGGGCGGCCCTCGCGAACCGCGGCGCCGCCGGGACCGCCGCGGGCGGGGCCGCGGAACTGCTGGCCGACACCGGCCAGGATGCGGGGTCCGGCCAGCGGACCGACCCGGCGCTCGCGGGGGACGCCGCGCTGCGGACCCTGCGCACACACCGGCTGAGCGGGTCGGCGCTGGTGCCGCTGGTCAACGCCGTCGGGGTCCTCGGCTACCACGAGCGGCTCGACGAGGCCGAGGCCTGGTGCGGTGCGCTGATCGCGCAGGCGGACGCGCGAGGCGTGCCGATGTGGCGCTCGATGCTCCGGGCCCTGCGTTCCTCGCTGAGGCTCCGGTCGGGTGATCTGCGGGGCGCGCTGGCCGACGCGCGATCGTCCCTCGGCGTGTTCCCGGTCTCCGCGCTCGGCACCGGCGCCATCGGGCCGATCGCGACATCGGTACGGGCCGCCACCGCGATGGGCCGCTGCGAGCAGGCCGCGGTCCAGCTCGCCCACCCCCTCCCGGACATCTGGCCGGAGACGATGCACGGGCTGCTGTACCGGCAGGCCCGGGGCCATTTCCGCCTCGCGGCCGGGCGGCCGGAGGAGGCGCTCGCGGACTTCCGCGACTGCGGCGCGCGGATGCTCCGCTGGGGGATCGACCGGCCCGGTCTCGTCGCGTGGCGGAACGATGTCGCGCAGGCCCACCTGGTGCTCGGCGATCGCCGCCGGGCACGGCGCTTCGCGGCGAGGCACCTGGCCGTGCTGGGCCCGGCCGACGCGCACGTGTCCGGAGCGGCCTCGCTGCGGCTGCTCGGCGCCGCCGCCGACGACCCGTCCGCGGCGGTCGTCCTCCTGGAGCGGTCGCTGTCGATCGCCGCCGCGCGCGGCAACGCGTACGAGCAGGCGCTCACGCAGGAGGCGCTGGCGGCGGCGCACGAGCGCGCCGGCGACCGCGTCCGGTCGATGATGGCGGCGCGGAAGGGGAACCGTCTCGCGCGGGAGTGCGGCGCGGCCCCGCTCGCCGAACGCCTGGCGGCGCTCGCGGGCGACGACGCCCGCCCCGGCGCGGCGGACGCGGACGCCGGTCCGGACCCCGGGCGGCCGGCGCCGGACCGGCTGACCTCGGCCGAGCGCCGGGTGGCCGAGTGCGCCGCCGAGGGGCTGCGCAACCGCGACATCGCCGCACGGCTCGACGTCACGGTGAGCACCGTCGAGCAGCACCTCACCAAGGCCTACCGCAAGCTGGGCATCAACCGGAGAGAGGACCTGAGCTACGCGCTGATCGACGCGTGACCGCCCGTCCTTCCGCGCCCCTAGGGGTGTGCTTAGGGGTGCTCGCACCCGCGGCCCCTGGCACATCATGTGTCCCGCCCGGCAGGGCATGGGACACGAGGGACGAGGGGGATCGGGGATGCTGAGGAACAGCCTGCTCCGGCCGCTGCCGCAACTTCTCGCCGAGCACTCCCGGACTCACGGCGCGGACGTCGCGTTCTCCGACGAGACCGTCGCGCTCACCTACGCGGACCTGCGGGCTCGCACCGCCGCCCTCGCGGCCGCGTTCGCCCGGGCGGGGCTCGGGCGCGGCGACCGGGCGGCGCTGTGCCTCGGCAACGGCGCGCTGATGGCCGAGTCCTACGTCGCCGTCCTGCGTGCGTCGGCGGTGGGCGTGCCGGTCAACCCGGTCGCGACCGTGGAGCAGGTCGCCCACATCCTGGACGACGCCGGCGTCCGGCTTCTCGTCACCGACACGGCCCAGTACCGGAGGCTCGCGGACGTCCTCCAGCGGCGCCCGGGGATCGAGGTCGTGCTGACCGACGCGCCCGCGGCCGTCGGCGGGGTCCACGCGTACGCGGAACTCGCCGCGGACGAGGGCGCCGAGCCCCGGGACGACCTCGATCTCGACGAACCGGCGTGGATCCTCTACACGTCCGGCACGTCGGGCGTGCCGAAGGGCGTGGTCTCGTCCCAGCGGAACGCGTTGTGGAACATCGCGGCGTGCTACGCGCCGCTGGTCGGCCTGTCGCGGGAGGACAGGCTGCTGTGGCCCCTCCCGCTCTTCCACACGCTCGGCCACAACCTCGGGGTGGTCGGGGTGCTCGCGACGGGCGCCTCGGCCCACTACCTGGACGGTTTCGTCGCCGAGGAGGTGCTCGCCCGGCTGGAGGCGGGCCGCCACACACTGCTGCCGGGCGTCCCGACCTACTTCCGGCAGCTCGTGCGGAGCGCGGAGGGCGCGCGGGTCCGGGCGCCGGGGCTGCGCGCCTGCCTGAGCGGCGGCGCCGTCGCCACCGCCGACCTGCGCCGGGACGTCGAAGGGGTCCTCGGGGCGCCCCTGCTGGACACCTACGGCTGCACCGAGCTGTCCGGCCCCATCACGATGTCGCCGCTCGACGGGTCGGCGCCACCCGGTTCGTGCGGTCTGCCGGTCCCCGGGCTCGGGTTCCGGATCGTGGACCCGGAGTCGGGCAAGGACGTCGCCCGGGGAGACGAGGGCGAGATCTGGGCGAGCGGCCCGAACGTGATGGCCGGCTACCACGGCGACGCGGACGCCACCGCGGCGGCGCTGGCCGGCGGCTGGTACCGGACCGGCGACCTGGGCGTCCAGGACGAGGACGGGTTCGTCTCCATCACCGGCCGGATCAGCGAGATCATCATCCGCGGCGGCGAGAACGTGCATCCCGCGGAGATCGAGGGCGCGCTGCGGCGGCAGGGCGGCGTGCTGGACGCGGCGGTGACCGGCCGGGCCGACGAGCTGTACGGCGAGGAGATCGTCGCGCTGGTGGTGGTGGTGGACGGGGAGCCCGGGCGCGAGCGCCTCGAGGCGCACTGCCGGTCCCTGCTGCCGCACTTCAAGGTTCCGGCCGAGTACTGGGCCGTCGACCGGATCCCCCGGACGCCGTCCGGGAAGATCATCCGCCGGGAGCTGGCGGGGCTGCCGCGCCGCGCCCTGCCGGAGAAGGCTCCGGCTCCGGCGACACCGGCCCCGGCCCCCGGCCCTGAGGGCGCGGACGGCCGCTACCTCGACCTCGTGCTCTCCCACTGCGCCGAGGTGACGGGACGGCCCCTGACGGCCGCCGACGCGGGCCGCGCCTTCCGGGACCTCGGCCTCGACTCGCGCGGCGCCGCCCGGCTCCGCGACCGGCTCCGGTCGGACACCGGGGCGGCGCTGCCCCTCGCCGCGATCTTCAACCATCCGACCCCGGCCGAGCTGGCGGAGGCGATCGCGGCGCTCCGGCGGCCGGTGACGGCGCCCGCGCAGACCGGTGCGCCCCGCGCGGGCGCGCGGGCCGCGGCCGGCGTGCCCGGCGAACCGATCGCGATCGTCGGCATGGGGTGCCGGTTCCCCGGCGGCGCCGACTCCCCGGACGCCCTGTGGAAGATCGTCGAGAGCGGGGCGAACCCGCTGTCGGGCTTCCCCGCCGACCGGGGCTGGGACCTGGACGCGCTCTTCGACCCCGACCCGCAGGCGCCGGGCACCTCGTACGTGCGGGCCGGCGGTTTCGTGGACGCGGCCGCCTTCGACGCGGCGTTCTTCGGTGTGGGGCCGCGCGAGGCGGTCGCGATGGACCCCCAGCAGCGCCTGCTGCTGGAGGTGTCGTGGGAGGCGGTCGAGCGGGCCGGGATCGATCCGAGGTCGCTGCGGGGCAGCCGCACCGGGGTGTTCGCCGGCGCGATGGCCTCCGGACACCTGCCGCAGGCGGTGCCCGCCGAGCTGGAGGGGTTCGCCGCGACCGCGGCGGCGGGCAGCGTGGTCAGCGGGCGGATCGCCTACACGCTCGGGCTCTGCGGGCCGGTGGTGACGATCGACACCGCGTGCTCGTCGTCGCTGGTGGCGCTGCACCAGGCGGCGGGCGCGCTCCGGTCCGGCGAATGCGATCTGGCGCTCGCGGGAGGGGTGACGGTGATGGGGAGCCCGGCGTCCTTCGTGAGCTTCTCCCGGCAGCGCGCCCTGGCGCCGGACGGGCGGTGCAAGGCGTTCGCGGCCGGCGCGGACGGCACCGCGTGGGCCGAGGGCGCGGGCGTGCTCGTCCTGGAACGGCTGTCGGACGCGGTGCGGCACGGGCGGCCGATCCTGGCGCTGGTGCGCGGCTCGGCGGTGAACTCCGACGGCGCGAGCAACGGCCTCACCGCCCCGAACGGGACGGCGCAGGAGCGCGTGATCCGGGACGCGCTGGCGCGCGCCGGGCTCGCGCCCGCCGACGTGGACGCGGTGGAGGCGCACGGCACCGGAACCGCGCTCGGCGACCCCATCGAGGCGGGGGCGCTGCTGGCCGCCTACGGGCGGGACCGGCCGGGCGACCCGCTGTGGATCGGGTCGGTGAAGTCCAACCTCGGCCACACGCAGGCCGCCGCCGGCGTGGCCGGGGTGATCAAGATGGTGGCGGCGCTGCGGCACGGCGTCCTGCCGGCGACGCTGCACGTGGACGAGCCGACCCCGCACGTGGACTGGACGTCCGGCGCCGTCCGGCCGCTGACCGGGGCACGGCGCTGGCCGGCGGCGTCCCGGCCCCGGCGGGCGGGCGTGTCCGCGTTCGGGGTCGGCGGCACCAACGCGCACGTCGTCATCGAGGAGGCGCCGCCTCGAAGGCGGGAGCCCGCGGCGGCGGACGGGACGGATCCGTCCGCGCGTCCCGGGCCGGTCGCGTGGACGCTGTCCGGCCGGTCGCCGGACGCGCTGGAGGCGCAGGCGCGGAGGCTGGCCGCGTGGGCGGAGGCCGATCCCGCCCTCGACCCGGTGGACGTGGCCGCGTCGCTGGCGACGACACGGACGGCCTTCGAGCACCGGGCGGCGGTCGTGGGCGCGAACCGCCGAGGGCTGCTCGCGGGGCTGGCCGCGGTCGGCTCGGGCGGTTCCGCGGCCGGCGTCGTCCGGGGCCGCGCCGCGGACCGCCCGGTGCCGGTGTTCCTCTTCCCCGGCCAGGGATCGCAGCGCGCCGGCATGGGCCGCGGGCTCTACGCGGCGCACCGCGTGTTCGCCGAGGCGTTCGACGAGGTGTGTACGCTCCTCGACCCGGAACTGAAGCGACCTCTGCGGGAGGTCGTGTTCGCCGAGCCGGGCGCGCCCGGCTCGGCGGCGCTGGACGAGACGGCCTACACCCAGGCCGCCCTGTTCGCGGTCGGGGTGGCGCTGTTCCGGCTGGCCGAGTCCTGCGGCGTGCGGCCCGGCCTGATGGCGGGACACTCCATCGGTGAGGTGACGGCCGCGCATGTCGCCGGGCTGTGGTCGCTGCCCCACGCGGCGAGGCTGGTCGCCGCGCGCGGCAGGCTGATGCAGGCGCTGCCGCCGGGCGGCGCGATGCTGTCGGCCCGGCTCGGCGAGGGCGACGCCGCCGCGTTGCTGGCGGGCCGCGCCGACCGGGTCGCGATCGCCGCGATCAACGGGCCGGAGTCGGTCGTCCTGTCCGGGGACGCGGACGCGGTGGCCGAGCTCGCCGCCGAGCTGTGGGAGCGGGGCGTCACGGCGAAGCCGGTGCGGGTGAGCCACGCCTTCCACTCCCCGCGCGTCGAGCCGATGCTCGCCGAGTTCGCCGAGGTGTGCCGTGGGCTGGAGTACCGCTCTCCGGAGGTCCCGCTGGTGTCGAACCTGACCGGGCTGCCCGCCGACCCGGAGGAGCTCCGCGCGCCCGGCTACTGGGTGCGCCATGTCCGGGAGCCGGTGCGGTTCGCCGACTGCGTGCGCTGGCTGCGCGAGAGCGGCGGCGCGACCCTGTACCTGGAAGCCGGGCCCGGCACGGTCCTGTCGGGTCTCGTCGGCGCGGACGCCGCCGAGGCCGGGCACGCGCTCGCGGCGCCGACCGTGCCGATGCTGCGGCCGGATCGCGACGAGGCCGAGTCGTTCCACACGGCGCTCGCCGAGGCCCACGTGGCGGGGAGCGCGGTCGTCTGGCCGGAGGCCGCCGCCGGGCGGCGGGTCGAGCTGCCGACGTACGCGTTCCAGCGCAGCGCCTTCTGGGTTCCCTCACGCGGGACGGGCGACGCGGCGGCCCTGGGCCTGCGGCCGGCCGTGCACCCCCTGCTCGGCGCGGCGGTCTCCCCGGCGGACGGGGACGGCGGCGTGCTCTTCACGGGACGGCTGGGACCCGGGACGCACGCGTGGCTGCGCGACCACGGGATCCGCGGGACGGCGGTCGTGCCCGGCACCGCCTTCGTCGAGCTGGCGCTGCACGCCGCCGCGCGGACCGGGTGCGAGCAGGTGGCGGAGCTGGTGCTGGAGACACCGCTCACGGTGGCGGACGGCCGCGCCGTGGAGATCCAGGTCGGAGTCGGAGGGCCGGGGCCGGCCGGGGACCGCTCGTTCGCCGTCCACTCCCGGGAGGCGGAGGAGGACGACTGGATCCGGCACGCCGCGGGCGTGCTCACGGCCGCCGGGAACGAGCGGCCGCCCGAGCGGACGCGGGCGTGGCCGCCGCGCGGCGCGGAGCCGATCGACGTCACCGGCGCCTACGACCGGCTGGCGGAGCGCGGATACGACTACGGCGCCGCCTTCCGGGGGCTGCGCGGCGCGTGGCGGCGCGGCGACGAGATCTTCGCCGAGGTCGCCCTCCCCGGCCCGGCACGCCCCGGTGCGGAGGCGTTCGGCGTGCACCCGGCGCTGCTGGACGCGGCGCTCCACGCGCTCGCGCTCTGCCAGGAGGACGACCCCGGCGGCGAGGTGCTCCTCCCGTTCCTCTGGGAAGGCGTGCGGCTGCACGCCTCCGGGGCGACCGGCCTGCGGGTGCTGCTCCGTCCGGACGGCCCGCACCGCACGGCCGTCACCGTCACCGATGCCGAGGGCGGGCCGGTCTGCACCGTCGACACCCTTACCGTCCGACCGGTCTCGCCCGACCGGCTGCTTGCCCCGGGGGCGGCCCAGGCCGGGCCGGTGTACGCCGTCCGGTGGGTCCCGGCCGCCGGTGACGCGGACGGGCCGCGCGGCCCCTCGCCCGACTTCGTGGTGCTGGACTGCGCGGCGGACGCCGGGCCCGGCGACCGCCCCGCGAGCATCCTGAACACCGAGAGCACCCTGAACACCGAGAGCACCCTGAACACCGCGCAAGCGGCGACCGCCCGCATACTCGGCGAACTGCAGCGCCTGCTCGGCGGCGGGGAAGGCGACGCGCCCACCGCGGTGGTCGTGACCCGAGGCGCCGTCGCCGTCGACGACGGTGAGCACGTCACGGCGACCGGGCTGGCGCAGGCGGGTGTGCAGGGCCTCGTCCGCAGTGCGCAGGCCGAGCACCCAGGACGCCTCGTCCTGGTCGACGCCGATGCCGACGCCGCGACGCTGGACGTGCCTGCCGTTCTCGCGCTGGGCGAGCCCGAGGTCGCGGTCAGGCGGGGCCGCCACCTCGTGCCCCGGCTGCGCCGGGCGGACGCGGCGGGCCGCCGGAGCGTCGACCCCGCGCGTGCGGAGTGGCGTCTCGTCCTCGGTGAGAAGGGCGGGTTCGCGGACGCGGATCTCGTCGCCGCCGACCCCGGCGAAGGCCACCGGCCAGGGCCGGGCGAGGTCCGCGTCGCGATGCGCGCGACCGGCGTGAACTTCCGCGACGCGCTGATCGCCCTCGGCATGTACCCGGACCCGGACGCGGTCGTCGGCGGGGAGGGCGCGGGCACGGTGCTCGAAGTCGGAGCCGGTGTCCGCGGCGTCGCGCCGGGCGACCGCGTCATGGGCCTGTTCGACGGCGTGGCCTCGACGTCCGTCACCGACCACCGGCTGGTGGCGCCGATCCCCGAGGGGCTGTCCTTCGTCCAGGCGGCGGCGCTGCCGGTGGCGTTCGCGACCGCCTACCACGGGCTGTGCGACCTCGCCGGCGCGCGGCCGGGGGAGGCGCTGCTCGTGCACGCCGCGACCGGCGGCGTCGGGACGGCCGCCGTCCAGTTCGCCCGCCACCTCGGGCTCGAGGTGTACGCCACCGCGAGCGAGGCGAAGCGGGACGTCCTGCGCGGCATGGGCCTCGACGACGACCACATCGCCGACTCGCGGTCCGCGGAGTTCGAGGCGAAGTTCCTGGCCCGGACCGGTGGGCGCGGCGTCGACATCGTGCTGAACGCGCTCGCCGGCGAGCTGACCGACGCGTCGCTGCGGCTGCTGCCGCGCGGCGGCCGGTTCGTCGAGATGGGGCAGACCGACGTCCGCGACGCCGCGGCGGTCGCCGCCGCGCACCCCGGCGTCGACTACCGCCCGTTCCTCCTGCTGGACTCGGCCGGCCCGGACCGGATCCAGCGGATCCTCCGGGACCTGTCCGAGCTGTTCGCCGCCGGGGTCCTGACCCCGCCGCCGGTGACGCCCCGGGACGTCCGGCGCACGGGCGAGGCGCTGCGGTTCGTCAGCCAGGCCCGGCACGTGGGCAAGGTGGTGCTCACCTGGCCGCGCCCGCTCGACCCGGACGGCACCGTGCTCGTCACGGGCGGGACGGGGGTCCTCGGCGGGCTCGTCGCGCGGCATCTCGTCGCCGGGCACGGGGTGCGGCGGCTGCTCCTCGCCGGGCGCCGCGGCCGGGCGGCGGACGGCGCCGAGTCGCTCGCCGCGGAACTGGCCGGGCTCGGCGCCGCCGTCACGATCGAGTCCTGCGACGTCGCCGACCGGGACGCCCTGGCGCGGCTCATCGGAGCGGTACCGGACCGGCACCCGCTCACCGCGGTCGTCCACGCCGCCGGGGTCACCGACGACGCGGTCCTGGCCGCCCAGACCCCCGGCCGCCTGGATCGCGTGTTCGCCCCGAAGGCGGCCGCGGCCTGGCACCTGCACGAGCTGACCCGCGACCTGGATCTCTCGGCGTTCGTCCTGTTCTCCTCGGCGGCCGGCGTCCACGGCACGGCGGGGCAGGCGAACTACGCCGCGGCCAACGCCTTCCTCGACGGCCTCGCCCGGCACCGGGCCGCGCTGGGGCTCCCGGCCACGGCCATGGCCTGGGGCCTGTGGGCGCGGCCCAGCGCGCTCACCGGGCATCTCGCTGACGCCGACCTGGCCCGGCTCGCCCGGTCCGGCTTCCGCCCGCTGCCGACCCACCGCGCCCTGGCGCTCTACGACCGGGCGGCGGCGCTCGGCCTTCCGGCGGTGCTCACCGCGCATCTGGACCCCGCTGCGCTGCGGGCGGCCGCCGCGGACGGCGGCGTCCCGCCGCTCCTGCGCGACGTGGCCGGTGACCGGCCGCCTCCCGCGCGCACGGCCGCCCCGCCGGGACGGCCCCGACGCCCGGCGGACCTCGCCGCACGGCTGGACGGCCTGGACACCGCCGAACGGCGCCGGGTCGTCGAGGAGGCCGTCCGGGAGGCGGCGGCCCGCGTGCTGGGCCACGCCGGGCCAGGCGCGGTGGACCCGGTGGTGAGCTTCAAGGAGGCGGGGATCGACAGCCTCGGCGCGGTGGAGCTGCGCAACCGGCTGGCCGCGATGACGGACGGCGCGCTGCCCGCGACCGTCGTGTTCGACCACCCGTCCCCGCGCGACCTGGCCGCGTACCTGGACGAACGGCTGCCCGCCGCGCGGGAGGAAGGGGCGGCGGACGGGACGGGCGGGCGCGGGAGCGGGCGCGGCGCGGCCGCCCTCCTGGCGGAACTCGCCGGGCTCGTCGACGAGCTGGCGGGGCTCGACCTGGACCCGCCCGTCGCCACCGCCGCCGCGACGAGGCTCACCGGCCTCATCGGTGCGCTGCGGAGCCCCGGCGCCGGGGACGGGGCGGCGGAGCGCATCGAGTCGGCCGGGGACGACGAGCTCTTCGCGCTGATCGACGGCGCCGGGCCCCCGCGCTGACCACACGACCGAGTTTCGCGTAATCCGGAAGGCGGAGGAGATGGCGGACGAAGAGCGGCTTCGCGCGTATCTGAAGAGGGCGGCCGTCGAGCTGAACGATGTGCGCCGGCGGCTGCACGACGCCGAGTCCCGCGCGTCGGAGCCGATCGCGATCGTCGGGATGGCCTGCCGGTTCCCCGGCGGGGCGGACACGCCCGAGGCGCTGTGGGAGATCGTCTCCACCGGTGCGAACCCGGTGTCGGACCTTCCCGCCGACCGCGGCTGGGACCTCGCGGGCCTCTACGACCCCGACCCGGACGCGGTCGGCACCTCCTACGTCCGCCGGGGCGGCTTCGTGGACGCCACCGCCTTCGACGCCGCCTTCTTCGGCGTGGGCCCTCGGGAGGCGGACGCGATGGACCCGCAGCAGCGGCTGGTCCTGGAGGTGGCGTGGGAGGCCATCGAGCGGGCGGGGATCGATCCGAGGACGCTGCGCGGCAGCCGTACCGGCGTCTTCGCGGGCGCCTTCTCCAACGACTACGGCCCGGACCTGGCGGAGGCGCCGCCCGGCGCCGCCGGATATCTGACGACCGGGACGACGGGCAGCGTCGTGTCCGGCCGGATCTCCTACACGCTGGGACTGACCGGGCCCGCCCTCACCGTCGACACGGCCTGCTCGTCGTCCCTCGCCGCGATGCACCAGGCGGCGCACACGCTGCGGTCCGGGGAGTGCGACCTGGCCCTGGCCGGGGGCGTCACGGTGCTCGCGGGCCCGGACGAGTTCGTCGGGTTCTCCGAGCAGCGGGTCCTCGCGCCGGACGCCCGCAGCAAGGCGTTCGCCGCCGCGGCGGACGGGTTCGCGCTCGCCGAGGGGGCCGGCCTGCTGCTGCTGGAGCGGCTGTCGGACGCGGTGCTGCACGGTCGGCGCGTGCTCGCGGTGATCCGGGGTTCGGCGGTGAACCAGGACGGGGCGAGCAACGGCCTGGCCGCGCCGAGCGGCACCGCCCAGCGGCAGGTCATCCGGGCCGCGCTGGCGGCGGCGGGGCTGTCGCCCGGCGACGTCGACGCCGTCGAGGCCCACGGGACCGGGACGGTGCTCGGCGACCCGATCGAGGCGGAGGCGCTGCTCGACACCTACGGGCGGGACAGGCCGGACGGGCCGCTGTGGCTCGGGTCGGTCAAGTCCAACATCGGGCACGCGCAGGCCGCCGCGGGCGTCGCCGGTGTGATCAAGATGGTGGAGGCCATGCGGCACGGCGTCCTGCCGAGGACGCTGCACGTGGACGAGCCGACACCGCACGTGGACTGGACGGGCGGCGTCCAGGTCCTGCGCGAGGCCAGGGAGTGGACGCGGCCCGGCGGGCGGCCTCGGCGGGCCGCGGTCTCGGCGTTCGGGATCAGCGGCACCAACGTCCACGTGGTGCTGGAGGAGGCTCCCGGGAGCGCGGCCGGGGAAGGGGGAACGGCCGAGGCCGGCACGGAGACGCCCGGGGAGCCGCACCCGGTGGCGTGGGTCGTGTCGGGCCGGTCGGAGCGGGCGGTCGCGGCGCAGGCCCGCAGGCTCGCCGACCGGGTCGCCGCCGATCCCGGGCTCGCGCCGGCGGACGTGGCCGCGTCGCTGGTGACGACGCGTTCGCTGTTCGAGCACCGGGCCGTCGTCGTCGGCGCGGACCGGGACCGGCTGCTCGCCGGCCTGGAGGCCGTGGCGGAGGGCACCCCGGCGGCCGGTGTGGTCACCGGCCGGGCCGGTGCGGAGCCGGGGCCGGTGTTCCTGTTCCCCGGCCAGGGGTCGCAGTGGCTCGGGATGGGGGTCGAGCTCATGGACTCCGACGAGGTGTTCGCGGCCGAGATCGAGCGCTGCGCGGCGGCGTTCGCCGAGTTCGTGGACTGGTCGCTGCCGGACGTGCTGCGGCAGGCGCCGGGCGCCCCGCCGCTCGACCGCGTGGACGTGGTGCAGCCCGCGCTGTTCGCCGTGATGGTGTCGCTGGCGGCGGTGTGGCGGTCGCTGGGGGTGCGGCCCCGCGCCGTGATCGGGCACTCGCAGGGCGAGATCGCGGCGGCGTACGTCGCGGGCGCGCTGTCCCTGCGGGACGCCGCGAAGGTCGTGACGCTGCGCAGCCGGGCGCTGCTGAGGCTCGCGGGCGGCGGCGGCATGGTGTCGGTCCCGGAGCCGGTGGACGCCGTCCGCGCGCGCCTGGAGCGCTGGGACGGCCGGCTGGAGGTCGCCGCGATCAACGGGCCGGCCACGACGGTCGTCTCCGGCGCCGCCGGGGCCTGCGCGGAGTTCGTGGCCGCCTGCGAGTCCGAGGGCGTGCGAGCGCGGCGCGTCCCCGTGGACTACGCCTCCCACTCGGCGCACGTGGCGGCGATCGAGGAGGAGCTGCGCGACCTGCTCGCGGACCTGGCCCCGAAGGCGTCCAGGGTCGCGTTCATCTCGACCCTGACCGGGGACGTCGCCGACACCGCCGGGCTCGACGCCGGCTACTGGTACCGGAACCTGCGCGGCACCGTCCTGTTCGAGGAGGCCGTCCGGACGGCGGCCGAGCAGGGGCTGCGCGCGTTCGTCGAATGCACCCCCCACCCGGTGCTCACCCCGAGCGTGCAGGACTTCCTGGACGGCGCCGGGCTGGACGAGGACGGGGTGGTGCTGGAGACCCTGCGCCGCGACGACGGCGGCCGGGAGCGCCTGCTGACCGCGGTGGCCGCGGCGGCGGTGCGCGGCCTGCCGGTCGACTGGTCCCGCCTGCTCGCCGGCCGCCGGGTGGACCTGCCGACCTACGCCTTCCAGCGTGGCGACTTCTGGATGCCGCGGGAGGGGCGCGGGGACGTCGCCGCGGCGGGACTGGCCCCGGCCGGGCACCCACTGCTCGGGGCGGCGCTGCCGCTGGCGGACGGGGACGGGGGCGTGGTCTTCGCGGGGCGGCTCTCGCTCGGCGCCCATCCCTGGCTCCGCGACCACGCCGTGCGCGGAACCGTGCTGGTGCCCGGCGCGGCGCTGGCCGAGCTGGCGGCGCACGTCGCGGCCGAGACCGGCTGCTCCGGCGTCGGCGAGCTCGTCCTCGCGGCGCCGCTCGTCCTCGCCGAGGACACGGCGGTGGAGCTTCAGGTGCGCGTGGGCGGCCCGATCGAGGACGGGGACCGTCCGGTCACCGTCCACTCCCGTCCGGTCGCGGCGGGCGCCGCGGTTGCCGAGGAGCGCCCGTGGGCCCGCCACGCCGAGGGCACCCTCCGGGCCGCGGACCCTGAGCCGCCGCGGACGCGGGACCTGGCGGTCTGGCCGCCGCGGGGCGCGGAGCCGGTCGACATCGACGGGGCCTACGACGACCTGGCCGCGCGCGGCTACGAGTACGGCGCCGCCTTCCGGGGGCTGCGCGCGGTGTGGCGGCGCGGCGGCGAGGTGTTCGCCGAGGTCGCGCTGCCCGGCCCCGCGCGGTCGGACGCGGCGGCGTTCGGGCTGCACCCGGCGGCGCTGGACGCCGCGCTGCACGCCGCCGCTCTGGCGGCGCCCGCCGGCGACGGCGGGGGCGTGCCGCTTCCGTTCTCCTGGGAGGGGGTGACGCTGCACGCCTCCGGCGCCGCCGACCTGCGGGTCAGGCTCCGTCCGGACGGCGCGGACCGGACCGCCGTCGACATCGCGGACTCCGCCGGCGGGGCCGTCTGCACCGTCGACGCGCTGACCGTCCGGACGATCTCCGACGACCAGCTCGACGTCCAGCGGCAGGCCGCGCTGGACGCCCTGTTCGAACCGGTGTGGGTGAAGGTCCCCGCCCCGTCCGTGCCGGCAAGCACTGCGCCGGCAAGCACTGCGCCGGCAAGCACTGCGCCGGCAAGCACTGCGCCGGCAAGCACTGCGCCGGCAAGCACTGCGCCGGCAAGCACTGCGCCGACCGGCACGGGGGGAGCGGAAACCGACCTCTTGTGGCTGCCACCCGGCCCCGGCCCCGCCGGGCCCGGGCTCCCCGCCGAGACGCGGGCCGCGGTGGCGGACGTCCTCGAACGGGTGCGCACCCGGCTGGCCGACCCGGGGCACGAAGCCCGCCTGGTCGTGATGACCAGCGGAGCCGTCCCGGCCGACGGCGCGGAGGACGTCACCGACCTGAGGCACGCGCCGGTGTGGGGCCTGCTGCGGAGCGCGCAGGCGGAGCATCCGGACCGGATCGTCCTCGTCGACACCGACGCCCCCGACGACCGGCAGGAGGCGGCGCGGGTGGCCGTCGCCATGGACGAGCCGCAGCTCGCGCTGCGCGCCGGGACCTGGTTCGCGCAGCGGCTGGTGCGGGCGGGCGGCGACACCGTCGGCGGCGCGGCGGCCGCGACCGGCGACGCGCCCTGGGTGCTGGAGACCGCGGGCACCGGCACGCTCGGCGCGGACAACCTGCTGCTGCGCGAGACCGGGGAGTCCACGACACAACCCGTCCCGCCCGGCCATGTGCGCGTCGCCCTGCACGCCGCGGGCCTGAACTTCCGCGACGTCGTCGTCGCGCTCGGCCTCGTCGACACCGCGCTCACCTTCGGCGCGATGATCGGGGGAGAGGGCGCGGGCGTGGTCCTCGACGTGGGCGAGGACGTCACCGGCCTCGACCCCGGCGACCGCGTCCTGCTGTGCACCGACGAAGGGGTCCGGCCGGTCGTCACGGTGGACGCCCGCGTCGTCGCCAGAACCCCGGACGGCATGGCCGACCGCGTCGCCGCCGGGCTGCCGTTCGCCTTCCTCACCGCCCACTACGCGCTCGTCGACCTCGGTTCGGCCAAGCCGGGCGGGAGGGTGCTGGTCCACACGGCGACCGGCGGGGTCGGGATGGCCGCCGTCCAGCTCGCCCGGCACCTCGGGCTGGAGGTGTTCGCCACCGCGAGCCCCGGCAAGTGGCCCGCGCTGCGCGCCCTCGGCATCGACGACGACCACATCGCCAACTCGCGGACGGCCGGCTTCGGGGACGCGTTCCTCGCCGCCACCGGAGGCGAGGGCGTCGACATCGTCATCAACTCGCTGGCCGGGGAGCTGGTGGACGAGTCGCTGCGCCTGCTGCCGCGCGGCGGCCGGTTCATCGAGATGGGCAAGACCGACATCAGGGACGCCGCCGAGGTCGCGGCCCGCCACCCGGGCGTCGAGTACCGGTGGTTCACCCTGGCCGACGCGGGCCTCGACCGGATGGGCGAGCTGCTCCGCGAGTGCGTCGGGATGCTCGCGGACGGCACCCTCGCCCCGCTCCCGGTCACCGTCTGGGACGTGCGGCGGGCGCCCGAGGCGTTCCGCCACCTCAGCCAGGCCCGGCACATCGGGAAGAACGTGCTGGCCTTGCCGCAGCCCCTGGACCCGTCCGGGACGGTCCTCGTCACCGGCGGCACCGGGCTGCTCGGCGGGCTGGTCGCCCGGCACCTGGTCACCGCGCACGGGGTGCGGCGGCTGATCCTGACGAGCCGGAGCGGCCCGGCCGCGCCCGGCGCCGCCGAGCTCGCCGCCGAACTCGCGGGCCTCGGCGCGGAAGCCGAGATCGTCGCCTGCGACACCGCCGACCGCGCCGCGCTGGACCGGCTGCTGGCCGCCGTCCCGGCGGAGCACCCGCTGACCGCCGTGCTGCACGCCGCGGGCGTCCTCGACGACGCCCTGTTCACCGACCTGGCGCCCGAGCAGCTCGACGCGGTGTTCCGGCCCAAGGTCGACGCAGCCTGGAACCTGCACGAGGCCACGAAGGACCTCCCGCTGTCGGCGTTCGTGCTCTTCTCGTCCGCCGCGGGAGTGTTCGGCGGCGCGGGCCAGGCCAACTACGCGGCCGCCAACGTCTTCCTGGACGCGCTGGCCCGTCACCGGCAGCGCCTCGGATTGCCCGCCGTGTCGCTGGCGTGGGGCTTCTGGGCGCAGGAGAGCGGCCTCACCGGGCACCTCACCGACACCGACCGGGCGCGGATGAGCCGGGGCGGCATCGTCCCCATGTCCGCGGCGGACGGGCTGGCGCTCCTCGACGCGGCCCTGCGCCTCGGCGCGTCGTCCGTGGTGCCCTGCCGGCTCGACTTCGCCGCGATCCGCCGCAGGTCGGGAGACGGCGGGCCGCCCGCGCTGCTGCGCTCACTGATCCGAACGGGCCGCAGGACCGCGGAGGCGGGCGCCGCCGGCGCCGGGGACGGGCTGCGCGAGCGCCTGGCCAGCCTGCCGGACCGCGAGCGGCAGGCCGCGGCGCTGGAGTTCGTGCGCTCGGTGGCCGCCCTGGTGCTCGGCCACGACTCGGCGTCCGCGGTCGGCGCCGACCAGTCGTTCAAGGACCTCGGCTTCGACTCCCTCGGCGCCGTCGAGTTCCGGAACCGGCTGAAGGCCGCCACCGGGCTGCGCCTGCCGACCACGGTCGTCTTCGACCATCCGACGCCGGCGGCGCTGGCCCGGTTCGTCCTCGACGAGCTGGCGCCGGACGACGACGACCCGGCCGCCCGGATCGTCGCCGATCTCGACGCGGTGGCGGCCGGGATCGACCCGGGGGCCCTCGCCGCCGAGGAGCGCGCGGTGGTCGCCGCGAAGCTGGACGAGCTCCTGCGGGCGCTGACGGGCGGCGCGGACGTCGCGGCCCTCGACGAGACCGCGACCGACGAGGAGCTGTTCGACTTCATCGACGCCGCGGCGGGGCCGGCCGGAGCGGCCGGCTGAGCAGGGCGGGCCCGGGTGCGCCGGGCCGCGGGGAGCAGGCAGGGCGAGCGAGGGACGGGAGCGCATGGCGACGGAAGAAGAGCTGCGGCAGTACCTGAGGCGCGCGGCCCAGGAGCTCGCCGAGGCCCGCGGCCGGATCCGGCGGCTGGAGGCGCGGGCGGGCGAGCCGGTCGCGATCGTCGGGATGGCGTGCCGCTATCCGGGCGGGGCCGGCTCCCCGGACGGGCTGTGGCGGCTCGTGTCCGAGGGACGCGACGCGATCTCCGCGTTCCCCACCGACCGCGGCTGGGACCTCGACGCCATCCACGACCCCGATCCGGACGTGCCCGGCACGTCCTACGTCCGGGAGGGCGGCTTCCTGGAGGACGTGGCGGGGTTCGACGCGGGCTTCTTCGGGATCAGCCCGCTGGAGGCGGAGGTGATGGACCCGCAGCAGCGACTCGTCCTGGAGCTGTCCTGGGAGGCGATCGAGCACGCGCGGATCGATCCGGCGTCGCTGCGCGGGACCCGCACGGGGGTGTTCATGGGCCTGGCCGCCCAGACGTACCTCACCGGCGACACCGACGGCTGGGACATCGCCGAGGGGTACCTGGTCACCGGGACGGCGGGCAGCGTCGTGTCCGGGCGGGTCGCCTACGTCCTCGGCCTGGAGGGCCCGGCGCTGACGGTCGACACCGCGTGCTCCTCGTCGCTGGTGGCGCTGCACCTGGCGTGCCGCGCCGTCCGCTCGGGGGACTGCTCGGCGGCGCTGGTCGGCGGGGTGCACCTGCTGACCTCGCCGGCCCCGTTCATCGGGTTCTCCAGCCAGCGGGCGCTCGCGCCGGACGGACGGTGCAAGTCGTTCGCGGCAGGCGCGGACGGCACCGCGTGGGGGGAGGGCGGCGGGGTCCTGCTGGTGGAGCGGCTGTCGGACGCCCGGCGGCTCGGCCACCGGGTGCTGGCGGTGCTGCGCGGCTCGGCCGTCAACTGCGACGGCGCCAGCAACGGCCTCACCGCCCCGAGCGGTCCGGCGCAGCGGCGGGTCATCCGGGACGCGCTCGCCGACGCGGGGCTGTCCCCCGCCGAGGTCGACGCGGTCGAGGCCCACGGCACGGGGACGGTGCTCGGAGACCCGATCGAGGCGGAGGCGCTTCTCGCCGCCTACGGCGGGACCCGGACGGAACCGCTGTGGCTGGGGTCGCTGAAGTCCAACATCGGGCACACCGTGGCCGCCGCGGGTGTCGGCGGAGTCATCAAGATGGTCGAGGCGCTGCGGCGCGGCACGCTGCCGAAGACCCTGCACCTGGACGAGCCGACGCCGCACGTCGACTGGCGTCCGGGCGAGGTCGGGCTCCTCACCGAGCCCCGGGCGTGGCCGGAGACCGGGCGGCCCCGCCGCGCCGCCGTGTCGTCGCTCGGGATCAGCGGCACCAACGCCCACGTGATCCTCGAACAGGCCCCCGCCGAGGACGCCGCTGAGAACCCCGAGGAGGCCCCCGCCGAGCACCCCGCGCCGGCGGCGCCGCCGTCCCGGCGCGGCCCGTGGGTGCTGTCCGCCCACACGGGCGCGGCGCTGCGAGGCCAGGCGGCGCGCCTGCACGCCGCCCTGGCCGCCGGCGCGGACGGGTGCGACGCCGACATCGCCTACTCGCTGGCCACCACCCGCGCCGTCCTCGACCACCGGGCAGTCCTGCACGGCGAGCACCGAGACGCCTTCCTGGAGGGGCTGCGCGGCCTGGCCGACGGGTCGCCCGGGGCGTCCGCGACGACCGGGCGCGCCGGGCGCGGCGGCCGGACGGCGCTGATGTTCCCCGGCCAGGGCAGCCAGCGCGCCGGGATGGGCGCCGAGCTGTACCGCCACCTCCCCGCGTTCGCGGCGGCGCTGGACGAGGTGTGCGCGTCCCTCGATCCGCACCTCGACCGTCCGCTGCTGCCGGACCTGCTCGGGCCGGACCCTCTCGGGCCGGACCTGCCGGACGGCGCGGCGGGCGGCGGGACACCGCTCGACCGGACCGACCGCACCCAGCCCGCGCTGTTCGCCGTGGAGGTGGCGCTCGGACGCCTGCTCGAAGCCTGGGGCGTGCGCGCCGACGTCATGGCCGGCCACTCGCTGGGCGAGTTGTCGGCCGCCCATCTCAGCGGCGTGTTCACGCTGCCCGACGCCGCCATGGTGGTCGCGGCCCGGGGACGGCTGATGCAGCGTGCGCGGGCCGGCGCCATGGTCGCCGTCCGGGCGACCCGCGCCGAGGTCGAAGAGTCGCTGGAGGGCTTCGGGGCGCGGCTGTCGGTCGCGGCGGTCAACGGGCCGCGCGCGCTGGTCGTCTCCGGCGACGAGGACGCCGCGGCCGAGTTCGCCGCGCTCTGGCGCCGGAGCGGCCGCCGCGTCACGCGGCTGCGGACGCAACGGGCGTTCCATTCCGCCCACCTGGACCCGGTGCTCGACGAGTTCCGGTCCGTCCTCGGCAAGGTGGAGTTCGGCGCCCCGGAGGTCCCGCTGGTCTCGAACGTGACCGGTGCCGTCGCGGACACCGCGGACCTGCGCTCGCCGGAGTACTGGGTCGAGCAGGCGCGGCGGCCGGTGCTGTTCGCCGACGCGGTCGGCGCCCTCAGCGCGTCCGGGGCGGCGACGCTGCTGGAATGCGGCCCCGGCGACGTCCTGTCGGGACTCGTCCGCGACTGCGTCCCGGACGGCGCGGTGCGCGTGATCCCGCTCCAGCGCGGCGGCGGGGAAGCGGCCGCGCTGACGCGGGCGCTCGGCGAGGCATGGGTCGCGGGCACCGGCGTGGACTGGGGCGCCGTGCTCGGCGGGGGCGGGACCACCGACCTGCCCACCTACGCGTTCCAGCGCCGCCGCTACTGGCTGGAGAGGCGGCGCGGCCCGTCCGGGAAGGGGACGGCCCCCGCAACGGCCTTGACGGCGGCCGCCTCCGGCGCACCAGGGACCCGGGCCGAACCGGGGGACCCGGGGGACCCGGGGGACGAAGCCATGGACCACACCATGGACGCAAGCGTGGACGAAAGCGTGGACGAAAGCGTGGACGGGGCCGCGGCGGAGGCGGCGCGGGCGGACGGCTGGAGGCTCCGGCTCGCGGGGCTCCCGCCGGACGACCAGCTCGGTCTCCTGGTCGACCTGCTGCGCGGCGAGCTCGCCGCGATCCTGGTCGACCTGGCCGCCGACGCGGTCGGCGCGGGCACCAGCATGGCCGACCTCGGGCTGACCTCCCTGTCGGCGATGGAGCTGAGATCGCGCATGATCCGGACGACCGGGACGAGGATCGAGCTGGAGACGATCTTCCGGGACCCGACCCTGCGGGGCGTGGCCGAGGCGATCCGCGCGGAGCTGCTCGGCGGGCCGGTGCCCGCCGGGCCGGCGGGAGGCGCCCGGTGAGCGCCGCGCTGAGCTTCGAGCAGCCGGTGCCGCGGAGGCTGGCGCACCGGCGCGCCGCGGCGGAGGTGTTCGTCTGCGACACGGCGGAGGCCGGCCCCGGCGAGTACCTCGCGGCCGTCCAGGTCCCGCGCTCCCACCTGCTGTGGTTCGACCGGCCGCCGGAGTACCACGATCCGCTGGGGGCGGTCGAGGCGATCCGCCAGGCGCTCACCGTGATCGGGCACCGGCACGGCGGCGTCGGCGACTCCGATCCCGGAAGCCTGCAGCGGCTGGAGTTCTGGGTGGAGGACCTCGGCGCGTTCCGCGACGCCGGGACGCCCCTCGAAGGCGTGGTGCGGGTCCGCAGGGACAGCAACGACGGCGGCGGCTTCTTCACGGAGACGGGGTTCGAGGCCCGGCTGACCGTCGGGGACGTCCCGGCGCTCACCCTGCGGGCGAGCGGCGTCCTGTTCCCGCGCGACGCCTACGAGGAGTTCCGGCGGGCGCAGCGGGCCGGGCGGCCGGAGCCCGGCCCGGGACCCGCGCGGCCGGACCGCCCCGTCGAACCGGCCAGGGTCGGGCGCCGCGACGGACGCAACGTCGTCGTCGGGGAACCGGAGTCCGGGCGCGTCCCGCTGCTGGTCGACCAGGGGCACCCGTCGCTCTTCGACCACCCCTACGACCACGTGCCGGGCCCGCTCATGCTCGAGGGCTTCCGGCAGGCGGCGATCCTGACGGCCGTCGCCGGGGGCCTCCTCGACGCCCCCGAGTCCGCGCCGACGGGTGCGGAGGCCGAGTTCACCGGATTCGCCGAACTCGACGCCCCGCTGACCATCGAGGCGGCCGCGCGGGCCGGCTTCGGCGGCGGCGCGGAGGTCGAGGTCGGGCTGGAGCAGTACGGGACGCGGATCGCGAAGGGCCGGGTCGAGCTGTCGGCCTACCCGGGGCGGGACGCGTGATGGCGCAAGGCACTGTCGGATCGGCTGGAAAGAGCGGACCCATGAGCAAGCACATCGCCGTCGTCGGCGGCGGCATCTCCGGCATCGGCGCGGCGTTCGCCCTGCACTGCGCCGGGGCGCGCGTCGAACTGATCGAAAGCGGTGACGCGCTCGGCGGCCGGTGCGGCCCCACCATGTTCGGGGACCGCCCGGTCATGCTGGGCGGCAAGAACATCGGACGCCGGTACACCGAGTTCCGGGGCTTCGTCGCGGCGATGGGGGACCACCCGTTCGAGCCGTTCGGAATCAACACCTCCAGGATCGTCGACGGGCGGGTGCGAGGGCTCAGCAGCGACAACCGCCTCAACGGACTGCGGCGCGTCCTGCTGGAAATGGGGACGCCCCGGGACACCGCGAAGCTCGTGCGGTACGCCGTCCGGGCCCGCCGGTCCGACACGGGCCGGTTCCTCGGCGACGAGTACTTCGCCGGCCTCGCCGGGACCGCCGACCGGAAACCGCTCAGCGCCCACTTCGGCGCGAAGATGCTGGAGAACCTCATCCGCCCCATGACGATCCGCATGAACGGCGCGGAGCCCGACGAGATGTACCTCGGGACGTTCGGCACCAACATCGGCATGCTCGACACCTACGACCAGCTGACCCGCGGACTGCAACCGGTCCTCGACGCGTTCGCCGAGAAGGTGGACGTCCGGCTGCGCGCCACCGTCCGCGGTCTCGTCGTCCGCGACGGCCGGGTCACCGGCCTGCGGATCTCCGACGGGGAGGGGCCGGCCCGGGAGCACCGCTACGACGGCGTCGTCCTCGCCCTCCCGGCCCACGCGGCCGCCGCGCTCGTCGACGACGACGCGCCCACGCTGGGCAAGCTGCTCTCCGAAGTGCGCTACTTCCCCTCGACCGTGGTTCTCGTCGAATACGACCGGCCCGTCTTCGGCCGCGAGGTCCGCGCCATCGCGCTGGACGGCGGCCCCTGCAGCAACATCGGCGCGTACGGCGTCGAGGACCGCCACATTGCCCGCTACACCTTCAGCGGCCGCCTCGCCCGCCCGGTGCCGACCCCGGAACGGCTGGACGGGTGGCTCGACGAGACCGAGGAGATGCTCCGCCCGCACCTGGAGCTGGCCGGCGCCACCCGGGTCCGCCGGCTCGTCCGGAGCTGGGAGGCGGCGTACTGCGGCTACGTGCCGTTCCACGGCGAGTTCCTGGCGAGGCTGGACGCCGAGCTGGCCGCGGTGCCCGGGCTGACGCTGGCGGGCGACTACCGCCGCGGCGCGTCCCTGGAGGCGTGCTTCCGGTCGGGCCTGGACGCCGCGCACGCCCAGCTCGGCGACCGGACGGGAACGGCGGCGTGACGGGCTCCGGCGGCCGGGAGGCGCGGCCCGGCCTGGTCCTCGCGCTGTGCTCCGGCGCCAGCTTCATGGCGTTCCTCGACCTGTCGGTCGTCAACATCGCCTTCCCGGAGATCATGGAGGACTTCCCCGGCACGAGCGTCTCCGTCCTCACCTGGGTGGCGAGCGCCTACGCGGTCACGTTCGCGGCCTTCCTGGCCCCGGCCGGACGGCTCGCCGACACCGCCGGCCGCGACCGCGTCTTCACCTGGTCCGTCATCGGCTTCACGCTCGCCTCGCTGCTGTGCGGCCTCGCTCCGGCGGTGGAACTGCTGATCGCCGGACGGCTCCTGCAGGGCGCCGCGGCGGCCGGGATGATCCCGGCCGCACTTGCCCTCATCATCGCGGACGCCCCGGGCGGGAAGCTGCTCAAGGCGATCGGGACCTGGTCGGCGGTGACGAGCGTGTCCGCCGTGGTCGGGCCGATCGTCGGCGGCGTCCTCGTCGAGCGGTTCGGCTGGCCCTCGGTGTTCCTCATCAACGTCCCGGTCGGCGCGGTCCTCGCCGTGTGGGCGCGCAGGACGCTGCCGAGGCACGCCCCTCCGGCCGGTTCGAAGCGTCCCGACGCGCTCGGCACCCTCGCCCTGCTCCTCGGCGTCGGCGGGATCGTCGCGGGCTTCACCGAAGGCGACGGCTGGGGGTGGGGAAGCCCCGCCACGATCGGCGTGCTCGGCGGCGGCGCCGCCCTCGGCGTCCTCAGCCTGCTCCGCTCGCGGCGGCACCCCGCGCCCGCCGTGGAGATCGGCCTCTGGCGCAGCGGCCGCTACGCGGTCTGCAACGTCACCGCGTTCCTGTTCGGCACCGCCATGTTCCCGTGGCTGCTCGCGAACCCGCTCTTCGCCACCCAGATCTGGCACTGGAGCATCCTGGAGAGCGCCGCGGCGCTCACCATCGGCGGCGTGGCCGCCGGCGTCACCGCCAAGCTCGCCGGCCGGATCGTCGATCCGGCCGGGCACCGCTGGCTGATCGCGGCGGGGACGGTGCTGTTCGCCGCCGGCACGGGCCTGAACGGCTCCGACCTCTTCCTCTACGAGGTCCGCTTCTGGGACGCCTGGGTGCCCGTCGGCGTGCTCTGCGGAGCCGGCGTGGGCCTGGTGATGACGGCGGTCTCGGCCGCCGCCGCCACCGCGCTGCCGCCGCCCCGCTTCGCCGCGGGCCTCGGCCTCAGCCTCACCGTCCGCCAGCTCGGCGGCGCCCTCGGCATCGCCGGGCTCGCCGCCCTCCTCGCGAGCCGGTCGGTCACCGACGTGGAGACCTTCCACACGATCTACCTGCTCTGCGGCGGGATCGGCCTCGCCGCCGGAGTCGCCGCCCTGTTCATGCCGGCCCCCGGAACCCCGCACCCGGACCCGCACGAGGAGGAGGCGAGCAAGATCCCGTAGCCGCCGGGACGACGCGCGCCGTCCCCGACCTGAACGGGTCCGCTCGATGTACGTGCCGACCAGGCAGCGGCCCCCGGGGTCAGTGGGAGTACTCGTGGCGGCGGCGGAGCATGACCAGGAGCATCAGCGGGAGCATCAGCACGTGTTCGAGCATCATCAGCGAGTCGGCGGTGACGGCGTCCAGCCAGAGGAGGGGGAACAGGACGGCGAGGGGCGCGAACATCGCCGCGCACATCTCCAGGGAGCCCGCCCAGGCGTGGCCGCGGACGCGCATCCAGATGAGCATTCCGGCCGACATGTCGATCGCCATCTCCAGGGACGTCAGCTCGGGGTGGCGCTCCATGGACAGCTCGCCTCCGGTGAGCGCCAGGACGCCCCGGACGGCCGCGCCGAAGATCAGCATCCCGACGGCCATCGCGATGACCATCTCCACGTAGTGCCGCGCGAAATGCCCCCAGCCGCCGTGACGGCGCGTGCCCGCCTCGTGGGTGAGCGTGCTGTCGTCCTGAGGCTGCATGACGGTTCTCCCTCGTTCCGCGGCCGGTCCTTCCGACGTTCTCAGCCTGCGGGAACGCGAAGTTCTCCAGTAGTGACGGACCTGCACGGGTCCGCATGACATCTGTCATGCGGATTCATCACAAATGACATCCCGTGCGAATGGCGTGCTGCTGGGACAATGGCGACCATGCATGATCAGGCTAACGAGGGCGGGACGGCCCTCGCGGGCTTTCGCCGCTACACCTGGTGGGCGGTGCCGGGCACCAACGTGGGCATCCTGATCCTGTTCACCGGCGAGTGGATCCTGGACGGCGACGTCCCGATCCAGCCGCGCGTCTTCAGCGCCGCCGCGCTGGCCGTCGAGGTGGCCGCGGTCGTGGCGCTCCTCAACAGGCGGCTGTCGGCGGGCGGGCACGCGTCCCGTCCCCGCCCGCCGTCGGGGTGGCCGGCCGCCGGGGTGCTGGCCGCGATCGTGCTCGCCGCCTGCCCTCTCGCGCTGCGCAACTACGGGCTGTGGCCGATGGCGCCCGCCATCATGACGGCGGTCGCGGCGACCTACCTGGACCGGCGGCCCCGCCGGTGGCTGATCACCGGCGTGCTGGCCCTCGCGGCGCTGCCGGGCGGCGCCGTGAGCCTGGCGAGCGGGGACGGCCGGCTGGTGTACGCCGCGCTGTTCCCGCCCGGGATCACCGCCTTCGTCGTCTGGGCGATGCTCGGCCCCCTGTGGGCCTGGGACATCACCGGGCGGCTGGACGAGGCGCGCCGGCTGTCGGCGGAGCTGGCGGTCAAGGACGAGCGGCTCCGGTTCGCCGCCGACCTGCACGACATCCAGGGCCATCACCTGCAGGTCATCGCCTTGAAGAGCGAACTGGCCGCCCGGCTCGCCGAGGCCGACCCGGAGCGCGCCACCGCCGAGATGAGGGACGTGCAGCGGCTGGCCACGGACGCGCTCCGCGACACGCGCGAGGTGGTGCGGGGGTATCGCCGCACCAGCCTGGACGACGAGATCGCCAACGCCACCCGGATCCTGGCCTCGGCGGGCATCGACACCCGCACGACCGCGGAGCCCGCCGCCGTCACCGAGGCCGCCCGCCACCTGCTGGGACTGGTGATGAGGGAGGCCACCACCAACCTCCTGCGCCACAGCCGGGCACGTCACGCGTCGATCGACTACCGCGTCACGGGCGGCGTCGCACGGCTCCGGGTGAGCAACGACGGCGTCTTCGACGTCACCGGCGGCGCCGCGTCCGGCACCGGTCTGCGCTCCCTCGCCGAGCGGCTGGGGCCTGCGGGCGGCGACCTCGCCTGGACCCGCGACGGCGGCCGGTTCGAGGTCACGGCGTCCCTGCCCGCCGTCCCGCCAGAGGAACCCCAGGCCGGGGTGGGGACGGCCTCGTCCGGGGAGGGGCGACGATGATCCGCCTGCTGATCGCCGATGACGAGGAGATGCTCAGGAGCGCCCTGGCGTCCCTGCTCGCGCTCGAAGAGGACTTCGTCGTCGTCGCCGAGGCCGCCACGTCCACCGACGCGGTCCGCCTGGCCCGCGAGCACCGCCCCGACATCGCGGTCCTGGACCTGGAGATGCCGCCCGCCGACGGGCTGCGCGCCGCCGAGGAGATCAGGGCCGCGTCGCCGACGCAGGTCGTGCTGGTCACCCGGCACGCCCGTCCCGCGGTGCTGCGCCGGGCCCTCGCCGCCGGCGTGCGCGGCTTCGTTCCCAAGACGACCCCCGCCGCCCGGCTCGCCGAGATCATCCGCGACGTCGCCGCCGGCCGCCGCTACGTCGACCCCGACATCGCCGCCTCCGCCCTCACCGAGGACGAGTGCCCCCTCACCGATCGCGAGCTGGAGGTCCTCCGCGCGGCCCGCACCGGCGCGTCCGTCAACGAGATCGCCGCCCAGGTCCACCTGGCTCCGGGCACGGTCCGCAACTACCTCTCCGCCGCCATGACCAAGCTCCAGCTCTCCACCCGCCATGCCGCCGCCCACCACGCCTGGCAGCAAGGCTGGATCTGACCGCCGGGATCAGCCGAACCAGGTTCTGGGCTGGAAAGGCGAATCACGCACGGCCGGCAGCCGACGCCACGGCAGCGTCTACAAGGCGACCCGCGAGGGGAGAACCTTGGCCTTGATGACCGATGATTGGCGGCAGCGGGAGCTTCCGGTGCGGTGCGCCGGGAATCTCTCCCGGTATGGAGACCACTTCGTCCACGAGCCGGGCGCCGACCAGACCGGTCAGCCGGTACGGCCCGCTGGACTCGCCGCCCGCCGATCCCGAGGAGGCGCGGCGGTCGCTCGCGCCAGGCCAGGTCGCCATCGTCGACGTTCAGCCCGTAGAGCGGGTCATGAGCGACCGGCCGTTCCAGCTGCGGGTCGCGTTCGTGGGGGACGAGCCGCACGAGGGCGTGATCAGCGTCCTCACCCACTGGGCGGGAACCCCGTTCGTCGTCGAGCGGAGGATCGACCCCGGCGACCACGAGCGCGGGTACGCGGACGTCGAGTTCACCCAGGAGCAGACGCTGCCGCCCGGCCCGGCGACCTTCGCGGTCGGGCTGATCCTGGAGTCGGGCGCGCAGGCGGGGTTCCTCGTCAGCGTCGCGGTGCTGCCGTCCAACCCCCTCAGCCTCCAGGTGTCTCCGCAGGGCAGCTTCGTCACCGGCACCTTCAGCGCCCGTGCGGTACGCGCCGGGGACGCCTACCGCACCGAAGTCGGGCTGACGCTGAGCAACGGCGACGCCGCGCCGGTCGCCATGCTCCAGGACTGCCCGTGGCAGTTCTGGGACGGCCCGGTGGGCACCGGGACGCTGGTGGAACAGGGCACCGCCAGGTTCGCCGACCCGATCACGGTGGGCGCCCACAGCACCTGGAGCGGCTCGATCACGTTCAACTCGCCTCGTGGCAGCGGCATCTTCGGCAAGCTCGACGGCCGGGAGGACCTTGGCGTACAGATCACCATGAACCGGCAGGCCGGCGGTTCCGTCGCCGACCAGATCACGGTCCGGACGATGTTCGCCTTCGGGCTCAACGTCGTCCGTGTGGGCGAGGAGTCGTTCACGGCTGAGGAGACCGCGGACCTCTACCAGGCCGTGGACGTGACCCGGGCCATCTACGAACGCCGGGACGTCACGTTCGCCGTGAACCGCCTCCACATCACCAACGCGCAGGCCGGCGGCTTCACCGTGATCACGTCCGAAAGCGAGGCCCGTGACCTGTTCGAGCAGTGGAACGGTGACTCCAGCACGACCTTCATCGATGTCTTCGTCGTGCCGAGCATCTCCGGTACCGGGTTCGACGGGCTGGCGGGCGCGATTCCCGGGCCGACGTCGCACGCCGGCCGCAACAGCGGCGTCGTGGTGGACCGGAGCGGCGTCGTCGTCGGCGGGGTGCGGCGGCTGAACGTCCGCTACCTCGGGATGCTCATGGGCCACGAGGTCGGCCACTACCTCGGGCTCGTGCACGTGACCGAGCCGGGCAACCTGATGCTCTCCGCCAGCACCGCCGACGACACCAACCTGAACTACGACCCGCAGTACCGGACGATCATCCGGTACGGCTGGGTGAACATCGCGTGAGGACCATGGCATGAGCCAGAACGCCGGACAGGACCAGCCCGCCGAACGCCCGTCCACCCTCGTCGACCGGGGCGACCTCCCGGGCGTGCGCGCACGCGAGGAGATCAACGAGTTGCTACGAGCCCACGACCCCGAGACCGCGGAGGCGAACCTCGCGCGGCTCCTCGACCGGCACGGACCCCTCCTGCGCCGGATCGCCCGCGAGCCGGACACCCTCGGCCGCGATCCGCAGATCCGCCGGAACGCCGTCACCGCCCTCGGCCGGCTGGCGTCGGTGGAAGACCTGAACGTCCTGACCGAACTGGCCACCCGCGACGAGGACGAGCTGATCCGCGGCAACGCGCTCATCGCCCTGGCGGACACCGGGCTGCACCTCGCCGTCCCGCTGGTCGCCGAGGCGCAGACGTCCTCCCACCCGCTGGAGGCGACCGCGGCCCGCAAGGCCCTGTCCTCCCTCGTCGAACGCCTCGGCCGCGACGCCGTCGAGGGCGCCCTGCGCCCCGGCCAGCGCATCCTGGCCCCGGGGGAGCCGTCGAGCGGCGAGGCCACCCGCGATCCGGGCTGAGCGGGGGCGCGTCAGCAGCCGTCGCCGTTTCCGTCCGCCACGCCGTTTCCGTCCGCCACCAGGCTCATGCCGATATGCGCCTCGTAGTCGGCGACGGTCCGCGCCTGCCCAAAACCCGGGGCCGACGTCCGGTACAGGTCGCGCATCATCGCCAGCGACCGGCGGTGCAGGCGGTGCCAGCCCGGATGGTCGTCCCAGTGCGCCGCACGCGTCCCTCTGTCGTAGCAATGCCAGCCCACGAGGCGGTGCGGATGATAGAGGTCGTAGCCGGCGAGAAACGCGCGCAACCCCGTCATCACCTCGTCTCCGGAGAAGTAGACGGCGGGGTCGGCGGTGATCTCGCGGTTGAATGCTCCTGCGGCGAAGACGAAGTGCAGGGAGAGGAAGCTCGCCGGGATCGGAGCGGTCAAGGTGCGCCAGTCCCGGATGGGGCGGCCGACCAGCCGGGTGAGGATCTGCTCTTCACGTCCGAGTGCGTGGATCTCGTACGGCTCCTGCTGTCGACCCTGCGGATCGCTTTTCGGGTGATACGCGGGCAGATAAGCGGTCAGCAAGGGTTTGTCGACGTCGGCCTGCCGCAACTGGGCGTGCATGCCGAGCAGCAGGTCGTCCCAGCCGAGGGCGAACCGGTGATGCGAGTCGAGCAGGAGGGTGAAGGGCTCCCCGGCCCAGCGTTCCTGGCACTGCCGCCGGGCCCAGTTGCAGCCCTGGCTCTCGCTCGCCGGCACGTCGATGAGTTCGATGCCGGGAAGCCTCCGCACCGTCCGGTCGAGCCTCTCATCGTCGTCGTGCTGCCATGCGACGACCGTCCGCAGCCGGGACGGACGGGACGCCCTCGCATACAGTTCGACCAGAGTCTTCGGCAATTCGGGATCACGATAGGACGGAATTTGGACAAATATCGCATCGTCCTCCACGGCCCATGTCCTCTCGTCCCGAAGCGCGATTCCAGAACCTCCAGAGTGGCATACGGCCGAGCCGGGCCGCCGGGCAGGAGATTCAGCGCTGATCGCCACTTCGCGCTGAACGTCGCATTGCGCCGATCGCTACTTCGCGCTGATCGTTGCGCTTCAGAAGAAGGGGCATCGCCGTGATCACCGTTCCGAAGATCGAAATGCACCTCGCGCACGCGTGCACGCTGCGGTGCACCGGATGCGCGCACTACGCCGATCACGGCCTGCCCGGCGTCCTGCCGTTGCAGGACGGCGCGGCCTGGCTGACCGGCTGGGGCGCCCGGATCCGCCCGGTGACCTTCAGCTTTCTCGGCGGGGAGCCGCTGCTCAACCGGCGGGTCCCCGACTTCCTCCGGCTGGCGAGGGGGCTGTGGCCCCGAGCGCGGCTGCGCCTGGTCAGCAACGGCCTGTTACTGCACCGGAAGCCGGAGCTGTGGGACGTGCTGGGCGAGACCGGCACGACGCTCACCGTCTCCGTCCACTCCCGGGACGACGCGTATCTCGCGCGGCTGCGGCCCAACCTCGAACTCGCCCGGGCGCGTGCCGCCGAGATCGGCTTCAGGCTGGAGGAACGTGACTCCGTCGAAGGCTGGTACAAGCTCTACCGCGGTTCCGGGGCGGCGATGGAGCCGTTCACCGATGGGGATCCGCGCGCCAGCTGGACGGCGTGCACGACCAGGCACTGCGTGACGTTGCAGGACAACGCGCTCTGGAAGTGCCCGCCACTGGCGCATCTCCCGCTCGTCGCCTCCCGGCACGGACTCGGCGACCGGCCGTCCTGGCAGCCGTACCTGCGCTACCGTCCGCTCCCGCTCACCGCGACGGCGGACGAGATCAGGGCGTTCTTCGCGCGCGGCCCCGAGTCGTTCTGCGGCATGTGCCCCGCGCGCCACACGCACTTCACGAAGTCGGTGACCGGCGCGCCCGCCCCGTTCTAGCCCGCCCGCCCGGTTCTAGGTCCGCCCGCCGAGGTCTGCGAGATCGCCGCCCTCATCGGCCGTCCGGCGCTGGAGCGCGCGGACCCTGGCCCGATGCCCGTCCCGCCACAGGTGAGCGGGGATGTGCGTCACGCTGGGAAAGGTCGGCGTCACGGCGTCCAGGGCCGCCGGGACGAGCACGGGCAAGGCGACCGCTCGCAAACCGGATGCGTCCCGGAGCGCAGTGTCGTCACCCGTCCTCTCCGCCGATGCGATCGCCGTGAGGACCTCCACCGCGTCGAGGTGCAGGCCGACGAGATCCTCCCGCTCCGTACACCAGCGTGCCGCGAACGGCTGGCTCGGATACGCCAGGGCGGCGAGCCGCCGCTTGCTGTCCAGTTCGGCCTGCGACAGGGGCACGGCGAAGTCAGGCGCGAACGGGCCCGCGAGGCAGCGGACCGCGCGGCCGCGGCGGTGGACGGCCCGGCACACCTGGACATGGTGAAGGTGGCCGTACTCGCCCCATGGCCCGTGCGTGTAGACGCGGGCGTACCGGTCCCATCGCACCCGCTCGGTCAGGGCCCGGCCCAGCATGACCTCGTCGAGCGGCCCGCTGTCGTCCGTCAGGTCGAGCAGCCGGGCCTTCACGCCCAGGGCCCCGCACGCGCGGAAGAACTCCGCGCGCCGCGCGCAGGTGGTGTACGGCGAGCAGAACCGTCCGGTGACACAGACGACGTCGACGTCCCACCCTTCGCCGACCAGCCGCGCGGCCAGGCCGCCGAAGAAGATCACCTCATCGTCCGGGTGGGCCACCACCATCGCGGCGCGGGGCCGCGGTTCAGTCGGCATACCCGCACTCCCGCAGCAGGGGGCGGCCGAACGCGACCGCGTCGGCGAAGTCGCGTGTCTCCCGCCCGGACAGCCGCGCGTGCCGCCACCGGCCGGCGCGGGTCGAGACCGCGTGCCGGTCGAGGAAGGCGCCGGCGGTGGCCGTCCATGGCAGGCCGAGCCGCCGGAAGAGGGCGCGGGCGACATCGATCGGGGACGTGCACAGTTCCTCGTAGCGCACCTCGTGGTAGCCGCCGCCGAGCGCCGAGGCATCGCGCCTGGCCCAGGTCACCGCGGTCGTCCACGCCTTCATCTGCAGCAGGTAGCGGTGGCGGACGACATCGCGCACGTCATCGAGGTCGATGCCCCGCCAGCGACGGACCTCGGGCTCTCCGAACGTGACGAGCCGGGAGAACTCCCGGTACCCGAGCGGTGCCGGTCCACCCGCGCCGTCGCGGGGCCGGGCGGCCTGCGGCCATCCGGGCGGGTCCGCGGTCGGTGAGGTGATCTGGAAGTAGCCGCGGCCGGACAGGGCCACGTCCCGCCCGTCGCGGATGAGATGGACGAAGACCGCCCCCGGCAGCAATCGCCGCACCGTCGGCATGACGAAGGCCGTCTCGCAGCACTTCCAGCCCCAGGCGTCCTGTCTCGTCGCGGTTCTCGATGCGGTGCCGGCGTAGCGCGGCCAAGCGGCATCCCAGCATCCGCGGGCCAGGTGGTCGAGGTCGGCGTCCTGCGGTGCGCCGCTGTGGACGGCCAGCCGCGCATGGAGGAGCGGCACTGTGAACTGCCCGTGCATGCTCCACGAGTCCAGTTGCGGGCGTGTCAGGTCGGCGCCGAGGAACACACCGCCCGAGCGCAGGAGACCGGCGAGCAGCCGGGTGCCCGAGTGCGGCCGGCCCAGGACGATGATCGGCCCTCGCGCCCGTCCGGTCACGTCCCGCCGGCGTCCTGCTCGGAGCGGTCGCCACCGGTGAACCAGGTGACGAGGGAGTAGCGCGGTCCGTGCGTGACGGGCCGCACCTCGTGGATCGTGCCGGTGGCGGGAAAGGCGACGAGAAGCCCCTCTTCGCCCCACACCTCCGTGCGGACCCGGTTCGTCCCGCCCGGGCCGCGAAGCCGGAAGAAGGTGAGGGCTCCACCGCAGTAGGAGCCGGGCTCGGGCAGGCGCGTCTGGCGGCCGAGGAAGACGACGGCCGAGACCAGCCGGTCCGTGACGTCGGGCGGTAATCCAGAACTACCTGAATTGTCCTGATGTGGACGAAAAAATGAGCCTCGCTGATAAGCCAGCAGTTGCGCGGGCTGCCGCCCGGTGAGGACATGATCGAAATGCCGCCCCAAATCCGGCATGATCGTCTGGAAGCGCTCGTCGATCGCGGACTGCAGGGTTTCGGGTAGGCAGGCCCCCTCCGTGCGTCGGATCCGCTCGTCCATCAAGATCTTTTCGCCGCGGAAAATTCCCGCCTTGTGCAGCCTTGATCTCGCCGCCTCGTCGCGCAGGCGCGCACAAAGATCGACGGGGAGAAAGTCGCGCATGACGAAGAGTCCGGCGCACCGTAACAGTTCGGCGTCCACCATGATGATTATTATGCGTGACGGGACGCGTCGCGCCAGGACGCATCCGGATGATCCCCATTGATTGCGCCCGACTGGCCACGCCATGACTCCGATGTCACGAAAAGTCCGTAGCGAAAGGAAGGATGAACCATGGACGAACAGGTGCTCAGCTGGTCCTACGACACCAGGAACGACGCCGTCCACATCGACCAGATGCAGGACCTCGACACGCACACCGCGGTCGCGGTCAGGGCGTTCTTCCGCCGCCTGGACGTGCCGCACCTGTTCGAGGAACGCGTGTCCCCGACGCTCGAAGCCGGCGACTCCTCCCTGTTCCTGGCCGTCCGGGATCGGGCATGGCCGCCGTGGGGCCTCGAAGCCCGGACCGTGGCCGCGCTCTGCCAGGTGCACGCGGTATCGCCGATGGGCGTCGGGGTGAGCCCGGTCTACGTCGCCGACGAGGACGCGACGAACCTCGGCCTGATGGCCGCCGTCTACGCCGAGATGCTCGAAGAGCTCGGCCGGGGCGAGCGCACCGAGGTGAACTACCTGGTCATCGACGGCTCCGTGTACGCGAGTCGCATCCTGCGCTCCTACGGGTTCGAACCGAGCGAAGATCTGCTGGTCACCGACGACCGCCGCTACGTCTTCCACCGCACGGACGCCGGGGCGCTGCGCGAGCGGCTGGGCCTGGACCGGCTGAGCGTCCCGGAACTGCTGGCGCACGAGATCGACGAAGAGACGCTGGAGCGGCACGCGCTGTTCTTCTCGACGCTGCACCTCGCGTCCCAGCCGATCCGGGTGAGCGACCGCGTGGTCCGCGAGATCATCTGGGTCGACGGCGGCCTGTTCGACGCGTCCCTGCCCGGTGGCGTCGCACCCGTCGGCCCTGCCCTTCCGCCGGAGATCGAAGACGAAGGCCTCCTGGAGTGACCGCCCGGCGCTAGGTCTCCTTCGTGCTCAGCGGAAGGGTGATGACGGTTTCACCGGACGAGCCCGGAAACTCGGCCCGCTGCAGGCGGTGCCGCATGTCATCGAGCAGGCTTTCGGGGCGGCGTGAGTCCGCGACGGTCGAGACGAGAGTGTCGGCGACCAGGCGCACCGCCGTCACGGCGCCCTCCGCGGCCACCCGCAGCCGCCACACCGCAAGTCCGGTGACCGCGCCGGTGCCCGCGGCCCGGCCGCCCGCGCCGGTCACCGGACTCGCGAGCAGCCCGCGCCAGTCCGCACGGATCCGCGCGATCTCCGGCGCGGTCTCGGCCGGACGAAGCGCGCCGCGGATCGACGGCGCCGGCGTGAGGAACCAGCCGTGCACGACGACACGGCTCTGCGCGGGATCGTGCGTCCCCTCGACCCGGGCCACGCCGTGAGGTATCCGGGCGTCGAAGACGGTCAACTGGTTGAACAGCGCCGGCACGCGGACCAGCAGCTTGTCGGCCTCCAGCGGCCGGTCGGCGTCGAAGCCGTTCCAGTAGTCGAGCACCTCGGGGCCGAGCAGGAGCGTCTCCCCGCCGATGAAGCGCCGCTCGTCCCACCTCGTCAGCGAGTACACGAACGCCCACGGGCCGCGCGGCACATCGGTGTGCAGTTCCTGCCGGCAGCCGTCGATGTAGTAGCTCAGCCACGGCTCGCTGATCCGGTCGCAGCCGAGATGCGTCATGCCCCACTGCCGGACCGCCGAGGTGAACCGGCGGTGGAGATCGGGCCTGAAGAAACGCCGGATATGGGTACGAAAATACGAGTATTGGCCGGGCACATGCCAGTAATCCCACACGAAACGCGCGGGATCGGCGTCGCGGGCGGGTCCGACGCGCTGGTCGAACGTCCCGCGCATCGCATCGGCTTCGCCGAAGAACGACGGAACACAGAACTGACCGGGAGTGTTGATCGCCTGCCCCCTCATCGTGACGAAGCCGCCGGAAAGCAGTTTCCGGCAGCCTCGTCATCCGCGCAACAGCACTCGCCGCATGGTTTCCGGCCCGATCCGTCCTACGACATCGTCATCCGCAGTTACCAGCGCGACTTCCAGTGGCTGCGCTACTGCCTGGAATCCATCGGGCGCTACTGCACTGGTTTCCGAAGCGTGGTCGTCATCATCCCGCCGGCGAGCCTTGCGAAATGGCGCTGGCTCGGGCTCAGTGCGGACCGGGTGCTGTGCTGTCCCGCCTACCGCGACGACTACCTCGGGCAGCAGGTCACGAAGTTGCACGCCGACCGGTACTCCGACGCGGACTTCATCTGCCATGTGGATTCCGACTGCGTTTTCGAGCGCTCCACCACGCCGGGCGACCTGACCTGCGAGGGCAGACCGTACGTCCTGATGGAGCCATATGCGCGGCTCGACCGGCACATTCCCTGGCGAGCCCTGACCGAACGATTTCTCGGCGAGGACGTCGGCCACGAGTTCATGCGCCGGCCGCCGTACACGTTCCCGCGTTGGCTCTACCCGGCGCTGCGGAAAAGAAGTCGCGAACTCCACGGGATGTCACTCGAAGAATACGTGATGAGCCGGCCGCCCCGCGGCTTCTCCGAGTTCAACGCGCTCGGAGCCTACGCCTACCGGCACCACCGCGACGCGTTTCACTGGATCGACGTCGCACACGACGCCGCACCGCCGCCGCCGTGCCACGTCTTCTGGAGCCGCCAGAACCTCGACGCATCGATTCGCGCGGAAATACGCCGCCTCATCGACGCCCCCGCCACGCCGCACTCTGGCAGATGAGACCGCCACCGGCGCCCCGCAGTCCAAGGCGACCGTCGACGGCAACGGGTCGGGAGCCGGCGACGCGTGTTTCCATCCTGCTGAAAGGGTCTTTCGGCGGTGTTGACGATCGTTCACGCTGGTCGTCCAGCCATCGGGTCGACCGACCCGGGAGCGAACGAACGGGGACGAAACATGCATTCACGGGGGAACATCACTGCGGTGGCCGTCACGGCCCTGGCCGGCGCGAGCTTGACGGCGGTGGTCGCGGGCGCCCCGCCCGCCAGTGCCGCGCCGACTCGCACGGCCGCCCGCACCGGTGCCATCGGGGGAGAGATCGAGGCATTGTCGGGATGCCGCAATGAGTCCAGTTCCATCTCCGGAGCGAAGGCTTCGGGAAGGCTGTGCTGGAGCACGCACGAGATCTCCGTATCCAAGATCAAGCTGCGCGACAGCGCGAGCGACGGGCACTACGCCGTGTTCCGGATTCATTTCCGGCTCAAGCACTATGGGTGGCATACCTTCACCACGGACATCGTCAGTACCAAGGGCCGCCGCGCCCCGGTGACGGTGACCCGGTCGAAATGGGTCTACGACCCCAAGTACAAAGTGAAGGACTTCTGGATGCAGGTCTGCAAGCGGCGCGGTAGTCACCGCACCTGCGACAGCCGCTGGCACTAGCCGCAGCGTCCGAGCGACGGCCGCCGCCGTGATCACCCGGTCGCGGGCCTGGCCGGCGGCGGTCCTCCCTCGGACGTCCACCGGATCAAGAGCCGCCCTCGCTCGTCGCCGGTGCGACGGTGGTGCCGTTCAGCAGGGCGGCTCCCAGCGGCGTGAGGGCGTGGCGGACCTGGCTGCCCTCGCGGTGGGTGGCGATGAGACCGGCCTCGCGGAGCACCCTCGCCTGCTGGCTGGCGGTGGGCAGCGGGATCGCGGTGCACTGCGCGAGCTGGGTGGTGTTGCAGGGGCCTAGGCCCTGTTCGTAGTTCAGATCAGTTGCCGCTGGTCACGATCGTGTGATTCCCCCCCGCCGGGGCGGGAGCGGGCGGTATCACCAGTGTGTGACACGCGGTGATGTGACCGATACGGAA
>NZ_JAXCEJ010000021.1:0-154453 GCF_041463665.1 Actinomadura chokoriensis | reverse complement strand
CGCCGTCGGCTTCTGGAACAACACCGACGAACTCCGCCAGAACTGGAACGAAGACAAACGCTGGCAACCCACCTGGGACGAACACCAGCGCGAAACCGGCTACGCCGGCTGGAAGAAGGCCGTCGAGCGCACCTACGGCTGGGTGGACGTGGACTAGAGGGCTGCGCGGTCCTTCCCGCCGGATCGGAGATGATCGGCGCCCGCCGGTGACAGGCCGCTCACCGGCGGGAGGCCGCTCCCGCCGGCACGGTGCTCATCCTTCGGTCAGCAGGCCCATCCGGAGCCGGTCGAGGGTGGCGCGGAGTAGCCGCGAGACGTGCATCTGCGACAGCCCGATCTGCTCGGCGATCTGCGTCTGCGTCTTGTTGCCGAAGAAGCGCAGCAGCAGGATCGTCCGCTCGCGTTCGGGCAGCTCGTCGATCAGCGGCCCCAGCGCGTGGCCGTCGAGGAAGGCGTCCAGCGCGGGGTCGTCGGAGCCGAGGTACTCGCCCACCGAGCCGTTCTCGCCGGCCGGCGACCCGTCGGCCGGCGCCTCCAGGGACAGCGGCCGGTAGGCGTCGCAGGCGATGATGACCTCGACCGTCTCCTCCTCCGTGATGTCCATGAGCGAGGAGATCTCCGCGGTCGTGGGCGAGCGGCCGTGCTCGCGGGTGTACTCCTGCACGGTGTGCTGCAGGATCGGGCGCAGCTCCTGGATGCGCCGCGACACCCGGATGCCCCAGGTCTTGTCCCGGAAGTGCCGCTTCACCTCGCCGGTCACCACCGGGTAGGCATAGGTGACGAAGCGGTCGCCGATCCCCGGGTCGAACCGGTTGATGGCCTTGACCAGCCCCAGGTAGGCGACCTGCTGGAGATCGTCCAGGGGCTCGCCGCGATTGGCGTACCGGCGCGCCACCCCGCGGACCAGCGGGGCGTGCAGGTCGACGATGCGCGTCCGCAGCCGCTCCCTCCGGGGATCCTCCGCCCCGAGCCGGTTCATCTCCGCCAGCAGTTCTTCGGCCTGTCCGTCATCGAACCGGGTGGTCTGCGCCGACGTCATGAGGGTGCTCTCCTTTGCGGACGAGGCCGGCGAGGGCAGGGGCTATCGCTCGGTGCCGTGCCCGTACCCATTGGGCAAAAGATCACACGGCGCACCCGGGGGCCGCGCGGATAGACGCACGTCAGGCGGGTAACCGGGCGGTGAGGCAGGAGGTGCGGCCGTGGCAACGATCACCGAATCGGTCAACGTCACCGTTCCGATCGGCACCGCCTACGACCAGTGGACGCGGTTCGAGACGTTCCCGCGTTTCATGGACGGCGTCGAGGAGGTCCGCCGGCTCGACGCCACGACCCTGCACTGGAGGACGCGGGTCGCCGGCGTCACGCGGGAGTTCCACGCGCGCATCACCGAGCAGCTCCCCGGCGAACGCGTCGCCTGGAGGTCCCTGGACGGTCCGACCCACGCCGGCGTGGTGACGTTCCGCCGGCTGGACGAGACCACCACCCGCGTCACCGCGCAGCTGGAGATCGACCCGGAGGGCTTCGCCCGTAAGGCCGGGGGCGGGGCCGGCGCGCTGACGCACCGCGTGCGCGGCGACCTGCGGCGCTTCAAGACCTTCGTCGAGGCGCGCGGCGTCCGGCCCGGCGTCCGGCCCGGCCTCCGGCCGCCGGCCGGCGCGGCCGGGCCGACCGTCCCGGCCGCCGATCGCCGGTAGACTCGGGGACGCCCCGGCAGGCCGGGGCCGCGGCGGTGGGGCCCGCCGCGCCCGGCATGGGCGAACCGCGGACGACGTCCGCCAACGGTCCCTACCGGTGAACGCTTGTCGCTACTGGTAGGAGCACGCCATGCCCGGCCCTCCCGTGGACCCGGATGTCGATCTGCACGTTCCGGAGCAGCGCGCCGAGCTGCGCCGGGCGCCGTGGGAGACGCTCGGGGCGATCTCGGCGGGCGGCGCACTCGGGGCGCTCGCGCGGTACGGGCTGAGCAGCGCGTTCCCGTACGGGCCGGGAGAGTTCCCGTGGCCCGTCTTCTGGGTGAACGTCTCGGGCTGCCTGCTCATCGGCGTGCTGATGGTGCTGATCACCGAGGTGTGGCGGGCGCACCGGCTGGTCAGGCCGTTCCTCGGGGTGGGCGTGCTCGGCGGGTACACCACGTTCTCGACCTACTCCGTGGACATCCTGCGCGCGGTGGAGCACGGCGCACCGCGGGTGGGGCTGGCGTATCTGACGCTGACGTTCGCCGCCGCGCTCGGCGCCGTCTTCGCAGGTGTGCGGGTGACCAGGTCGCTCGTCCGCCGCCGGGCCGCGGAGGAAGCCGAGTGACGATCCTGCTGATCGTGCTGGGCGCCGCGTTCGGTGCTCCGGTGCGCTACCTGACCGACCGTGCGGTCCAGGCCGGGCACGACTCGGTGTTCCCCTGGGGGACGTTCACCGTCAACGTCGCGGGGTCGTTCCTGCTGGGCCTCCTGACGGCACTCCCGGCGGACGGCGGGGTGATGGCCTTCGCCGGAACGGGTTTCTGCGGCGCACTGAGCACGTACTCCACGTTCGGCTACGAGACGCTGCGGCTGGCCGAGGACGGCGCTCGTTCCTACGCGCTGCTCAACGCCGCGGCCAGCATCGCCGCGGGGCTGGGGGCCGCCTACTGCGGCATGATCGTCGCCGAGGCGCTGCCCGCCATGTGAGCGCCCGCCCTGTGAACCGCTCGGCGGGGTGGGAGACGGGGTGAAAAGTGGTGCGGCCCAGGCTCGTAGTTCAGGGCACTTGGCTCCGAGCTCGCGAGTGGGCCGCGAGGTGTCTCTGCCCATAAGGCCGTGTCCGTAAACCGGAAGGTGTCTGAAGTGTCACGTGCCAGGCAGAGCAACCTGCTGTCCGGGTGATGGGTTCTCGCCGCCGCGCCGCGGTGGTCAGCGCCGCCGTGGTAGGGGGGTTCTGGACGTGCTCGGCGCGCGTTAAAGCGCCCATATATCGGGAAGTTTCCGCATTTCAGACGTTGGAAGGAGCGTCCGTCATGCGGCATGAGGAGTTCATCGGACAGGTCCAGGACCGCGCCCGCCTGCCGGGCTGGGGCGACGCGGAGCGGGCGTCCCGGGCGACCCTGGAGACGCTGGGGGAGCGGGTCCCAGAGGGCCTCGCCGACAACCTCGCGGCGCAACTGCCGCACGAGATCGGCGAGCACCTGCGCCGTACCGAGGTCTACGGTGGCGCGGGCAGCGGGGAGCGGTTCGACAAGCACGACTTCATCGAACGCGTCGCCGTCCGCGCCGGGACCAACGAGGCGCGCGCCGCCTTCCTCGCACGGACCGTCCTGGAGGTGGTGGACGACGCCACCCAGGGCTCGATCACCACGAAGGTGCGCGGCGCGCTTCCGGCCGACATCCGGGAACTGGTGTCGGCGGGCAGCTCCGGCTGAGGCCCCTGCCGGACGGCGGCGCGCGGATGCCTCGTGATCTCCTCCCGGCGGGCCGTCACGGCCAGGACGGTTCCTCGGAGGGGCAGACGACGAGTTCCCGCACCTCGCAGCCGGCGGGCTGGGAGAGTGCGAACGCGACGGCCGCCGCCACGTCCTCGGGCCGGTTCAGGCTGACGTCCGGGCCGGGCTTGTACCGGTCGGGGCGGTCGTCGAAGAACGCGGTGTCCATCCCGCCGGGCGCGATCATCGTGACGGCGACCTTCCCGGCCAGCTCGGCGGCGAGCGCCCGGCTGAACCCGACGATCCCGAAGCCGGCCGCGCAGTAGGCGGTGGCGTCCCGCGCAGCGCGGAGCCCGAGTGTGGACGCGACGGTCACGATCCGCCCGTGCGGCTCGTTCTCCAGGTAGGGGATCGCGGCGCGGGCGACGGCGGCGGTGCCGAGCAGGTTGACCTGGACGACCCGCTCCCAGTCCTCGGCGGGGACGTCGTTGAGCGCCCCGCACGCGTCGATGCCGGCGGCGGTGACCACGGCGTTCAGCCCGCCCGCCGCGCGCGCCAGGCCGTGCACGGCGCGTTCCGCGCAGCGCCGGTCGGCGAGGTCGGCCTGCATGTGCTCGAAGTCGTCCTTCGGCGGGTGCCGGTCGAGGATGAGCGGGCGCCCGCCGTCGTCGGCGACCTTCCGCGCGACGGCCGCGCCGAGTCCGGAGGCGCCACCGGTGATGAGGACGTTCATGACGGGTCTCCCTTCAAGATCGACAACCGCCGGGCGGCCTCTCGATCGCGATTCTCATCGGGCGTCGCCCTCCTCCACCGACGCCACGATCTCCACGGCGGCGGCGACCTCGTCGGCGGTGACGGAGGAGAGGCAGGGGTGGCCGTCGACCGGGCACTCGCGGGCGCGGCTGTCCTTGCAGGGCGCCCGCTGGTCGCCGAGCAGCGCCAGCGGGACGCCGAACGGCGCCCACCGGGCGGCGGGCACGGTCGGCGCGAACAGCGACACGACCGGGGTGCCCACGGCCGCCGCCAGGTGCGCCGGGCCGGTGTTGCAGGCGACGACGGCGGACGCCGCCGCCAGCACCGACGCCAGCTCCGGCAGGGACGTGCGGCCGCCGAGGTCGAGACCGTCCTCGGCGGCGACGAGCGCGGTCAGCTCCTTCTCGTCCCCGTGGCCGGTGACGACCACCCGGCGGCCCGCCGCCCGCAGCAGCCGCACCGCGTCGGCGCAGCGTCGCGGCGGCCAGGCGCGCGCGGGCACGGACGTCCCCGGATGCACCACCACGTAGCCGGGCCCGCCGGTGAGGTGGTCGGTGTCGGGCAGCGGCCCGCGGACCCGCAACCGGGTGTCGGCCGGGGACGGGAACCCGGCGTCCTCCGCGAGCGCCAGCATCCGCAGCGGCTCGGGGACGTCGGTGTCGGGCCGGTGCCGCAGGTCGAGCAGCGATCCCGGGTCCTCCGCGCCGATGCCGCCGATCCAGGGCGTCCCGGCGAGCCGCAGCAGCAGCGCCAGCGGAAGCGGCGACTGGTGGAACGAGGTCAGGATCAGGGCCTTGTCGAAACCGCGGAGCCTGCGGACGAGCGCGTCGACCGCGGCCCGCTCGACGGGCACGTGGTCAGGGTCGATCCAGGGCGCGCGCCACTCGATGACGTGGCCGACGCCCGGCAGCAGGTCGGCGGCGGCGCGCCCGCGCGGCCCGCACAGCAGCACGACCTCGTCGGCGCGCTCGGCGACCGCCCGCACGGCGGGCCCGGCGAGCAGCACTTCGCCGATGCCGTCCTGGCGCGCGAGGAGGACCCTCATCGGCGCCGCCTTCCGCCGGGGCCGGCGCGTCGCGGATCTCGGGGGCGCGCCCCGGACCCGCCGTCGGGGCGATCGGCCGGAGCCGCTCGCGTCCCGCGATGCCGCCGAGCCGTCCTCCGTCGTGAAAGATCGCATTGATTCCCGAGCACGCGCATGAGAGCCCCGTTTCGGCGCAGCTTCCGGTGGTGTGCCGATGGCTTCGTCCCAGACATCGGCTCCTGGCGGTCTCGTAGGGAGTGGATCACCTCTAGGTGATTCGGGGCATTGCCGATAGCGGTGGACCTAAACGCTCAAGTCAGGAAAGCCGCCGCTGACGGAGTGCCGGCCGACCGCGGTGCCGCCGTCTGAGCGGTCAGGTCCGGGACGGGGTGTGCCCGCGGGCGAGGAACAGGGCGCAGAGGGCGCCGAGCAGGGCCGCGGCGGCGAGCGCCCATCCGGTGCCGTACTCGGCGTGCCGGGTGGAGCCGCCGGCCTCGGTCAGGCCGAGGAACAGCGTGCCGACGGTGGCGATGCCGATCACCTGGGCCAGCTGCATCAGCGTGAGCAGCAGCCCGCTGGCGTCGGCGGCGTCCTCGGCGGGCACGTGCCGCAGCGCGGTCGTCATGATGATCGGCATCACGCCGAGGCCGAGCCCGATGACCGCGGTGAGCGTCTCGTAGGCCGCGCCGCCGCCGGCGAGCGGGCCGACGCACAGGTAGCCGGCCGCGGCGATCGCGAACCCGGCCGGGATCACCCGGCGGTGCCAGCGGGCGGGCAGCCGCTGCCAGTTCAGCCCGACCAGCGCGAACGCGGTCACGCACGGCACGAACGCGAGGCCCGACTCCAGCGGCGACATCCGCAGGTCGCCCTGCAGGTGCAGGGTGGTGGTGAACAGGAACGACGCCCAGCTGCCCGGCCCGAACACGATCGCGACGCAGGCCGGCACGAGCAGCGGCGCGCGCAGCACCCGCGCGGGGATCAGCGGCCGCCCGCCACCGGCGGCGACCCGGCGTTCCACGGCGACGAAGGCGGCGAGGAGCGCGGCGCTCGCGGCCACCGACGCCCAGCCCCACGCCGGCCAGCCCAGCTCGTGGCCCATGATCAGCGGGACGACGAACAGCAGCACCGCGGCGGCGAGCGTCACCAGCCCCGGCAGGTCCAGCCGGCCGCGGATGCTCCCGCCGCCGGGCGGTTCCTCGTCGCGGGGCAGGACGCGCGGCCCGGCGAGCAGCAGCGCGATCCCGATCGGCACGTTGACGAGGAAGACCGTCCGCCAGCCGGTGCCGAACAGGTCGGCGCTGACCAGCAGGCCCCCGGCGGCCTGCCCGGCCACGATCGCGCCGGCGATCACGGCCGCGTAGAGGCCGAGGGCGCGGGCGCGGGCGGCGCCGGTGAAGTTCCGCTGGATCATCGACATGACCTGCGGCGTCAGCAGCGCGGCGGCGGCGCCCTGCAGGAACCGGAACGCCACCAGGGAGCCGGTGGACGGCGCCAGCCCGCACGCCAGCGACGCCGCCGTGAACCCGGCGAGCCCGAGGTGGAACATGCGGCGGTGACCGGCGAGGGCGCCGAGCCGCGCGCCGGTGATCAGCAGGACGGCGTAGGAGATGATGTAGCCGGCCACGACGAGCTGCAGCCCCGCCGCGGAGGCGTGCAGGTCCGCGCGCATCGTCGGGAGCGCGACGTTGACGATGCTCGTGTCGAGGATGCCCATGAACTGGCCGAGCAGGATGAAGCCGAGCACGAGGCGGCCGGACCCGTTCCGCGCCCCCCGTTCGGGAACGATCCCGCGCAGATCGGTTGTCTGTGTCATGGGTCCCAGCGTGCGGCGGTGCCGGTACCCGTAACG
Organism: Actinomadura chokoriensis; assembly: GCF_041463665.1. Classification (GTDB taxonomy): domain Bacteria; phylum Actinomycetota; class Actinomycetes; order Streptosporangiales; family Streptosporangiaceae; genus Spirillospora; species Spirillospora chokoriensis_A. Next base: position 147,436 of record NZ_JAXCEJ010000021.1, on the reverse strand, counting down.
AGAGCCTGTCGATACTGGTACTGACAGCACCTGGCAGGCGCCGCCGACCGGGGGCAGGCTGGGGGGCGTGACGATGACGAGTGCGGAGACCACCACCGGCGGGGCGGCGCGAGCCCGGACCGGCAGGAGTCCGCGCCGCCGCACCGAGCTGGCGGCGTTCCTGCGCAGCAGGCGGGAGCGGATCACGCCCGAGGACGTGGGGATGCCGCCGGGGCCCCGGCGGCGCACGCCGGGACTGCGCCGCGAGGAGGTCGCGCAGCTCGCCGGGGTCGGCGTGACCTGGTACACGTGGCTGGAGCAGGGCCGTCCGATCAACGCCAGCACGCAGGTGCTGGACGCGGTGGCGCGCACCCTGCGGCTGGACGGCGCCGAACGCGAGCACCTGTACCGCCTCGCCGACGTGCCGGGCGCCACGGCGGACGACGAGGTCCGCGGCCTGCCGGAGGACCTCCAGGCGGTCCTGGACGCGCTCGTGCCGATGCCCGCCTCGGTCGTCAACGCCCGGTCCGACATCCTCGCCTGGAACGCGGCCTACGCAGCGATCTTCCCGGTCGTCCAGAACGTACGGCCGTGCGAGCGCAACTCGATGTGGATGGCGTTCACGCTGCCGCCGTGCTGCAACCCGGTCACGAACCTCGCGGAGACGGCGCCCGGGCTCGTCGCGAATTTCCGGCACCGCTACAGCCGCCACCTGGACGAGCCCGGCTGGAAGGACCTCGTCCGGCGGCTGCAGGCGGTCAGCCCGGAGTTCGCGCGGCTGTGGGCGTCCCACGACGTCGCGCTGCCGGGGTCGAGCACCAAGGTCTTCAGGCCCCACGCCGCCGGCGAGATCCGGACCCGGACCATGAACCTGGACGTCAGCGCCTCGCCGGGCGCGCGGCTGATCACCTACACGCCGACCGACGAGGAGAGCCGCGAGCGGATCGCCTGGCTGCTCGCCAACCCCGAGGCCGCCGCCGCGGACCACCGCCATTGAGCGTCAGGGGCCGCTGACGGTCAGGTCCGGGCGCGCCTCGCGATCACGACCAGGTCGATCGCGGCGACGACGGCGACGGCCGCGCAGATGCCGGCCGCCGCCGCGGACCCGTCCCCCCGTGCGGCCACCGCGAACACGATCGCGGCGGCGACCGAGACGACCAGCGCGATCCCGGACAGGATCGCCCGGAGCAGCAGCGGGCTGCGCGCGTTCAGCGGCTCGCTGCCGCGCGGCTGCTCGTGCGGGTAGGGCCCGTGCGAGCCCGGCCCGTGCCAGTCGGGGCCGTAGGGTTCGCGCTCGCGCCGTCCCGGCTCGGGACGCTCGGGACGCTCGGGTTCGGGCCGGTCGGGGGCGCCCACGGGATCACCTCGCGAACGTGCCGACGAGCGTGCCGGACGCCACGATCTTGTCCTGGAGGGCGTCGCCCAGGTCCTCGGCGGTGAAGCCGTCGCGGAGGCCGGACGGCTCCGACAGCCCGTAGAGCCGGAAGAAGTACCGGTGCGGGCCGTCGCCGGCCGGCGGCTTCGGCCCGCCGTACCCGCCGGTGCCGAAGTCGTTGCGGCCGACGACGGCCTCCGCCGGCCGCTCCCCGGCGTCGAGCCCGGTGGTCACGGGGTCGATGCCGGCGAGCAGCCAGTGCGCGAAGGTGCCGGTGGGCGCGTCCGGGTCCTCGCAGGCCAGCGCCAGCTCCACCACCTCCTCGGGGGCCGGCGACCACTCCAGCGGCGGCGAGAGGTCCCCGCTGTCGTGCGAGTACTCCGACGGCATGAGCGTGTGATCGTCGAACGCGGCGCTCCGCAGCATCATCTCTTCCATGCGCTGGTCGTGCCCGGTCGCGCCGCGTCGATGCGGCCGGCCCATGAACATCACGCGGGAACCATCGGCCCGGGCTCACCGGGCCCCTGATCACCGGCCCCTGATCACCGGCGGGGCATCAGCCGGCGCTGGAGGCCGCCCAGATGTTGATGCCCGCCTCCACGGCGTCCTGGTCGATCGCGGCGAGCTCGTCGGCGGTGAAGTCGAGCCGGTCCAGGGCCGCGAGGTTCTCCTCCAGTTGCCGGACGCTGCTCGCCCCGATCAGCGCGGAGGTGACCCGCCCGTCCCGCAGCGACCAGGCCAGCGCGAGCTGGGCGAGGGTCTGCCCGCGCCCCTTCGCGATCTCGTCGAGGGTACGGACGTGCCGCAGGTTCTCCTCGCTGAGCAGGCTGGACGCGAACGACGTGCCCTTGCTGGCCCGCGACCCCCGCGGGATACCGTCCAGGTACTTGTCGGTCAGCATGCCCTGCGCGAGCGGCGAGAACGCGATGCAGCCGACGCCCTCCCGGCCGAGCGTGTCGAGCAGCCCGCCCTCGATCCACCGGTTGAGCATCGAGTAGGACGGCTGGTGGATCAGCAGCGGCGTCCCCATGTCCCGCAGGATCGCCGCGGCCTCGGCCGTGCGCTCGGGCGAGTACGACGAGATCCCCGCGTACAGCGCCTTCCCCGAGCGGACGGCCCGGTCGAGCGCGCCCATCGTCTCCTCCAGCGGCGTCTCCGGGTCGAACCGGTGGCTGTAGAAGATGTCGACGTAGTCGACGCCCATCCGGCGCAGCGACTGGTCGAGGCTGGAGAGCAGGTATTTGCGCGACCCCCACTCACCGTACGGGCCGGGCCACATGTCGTATCCGGCCTTCGTCGAGATGACGATCTCGTCCCGGTACGGGGCGAGGTCCTCGTGCAGGATCCGGCCGAAGTTGATCTCCGCGGACCCGTACGGCGGCCCGTAGTTGTTGGCCAGGTCGAAGTGCGTGACGCCGAGGTCGAACGCCCGCCGCAGGATCGCCCGCTGGACGTCCAGCGGGCGGTCGTCGCCGAAGTTGTGCCACAGCCCGAGCGAGATCGCCGGCAGCCGCAGCCCGCTGCGCCCGCACCGCCGGTAGGGGATCCGCTCGTACCGTGCGCCGTCCGCCACATAGGTCATGGCCGCGAGTATCTCAGGACCGGTCCAGTGCGTGCTTGAGGACCTTGCCGGCCGGGTTGCGGGGGAGTGCGTCCAGGAAGACCACGTCGCGGGGGACCTTGTGGCGGGCGAGGTTCGCGGCGACGTGGCCCCGGACGTCGTCCCCGGTGAGGCCGGCGGCCACGACGTAGGCGCGGAGGCGCTGGCCGAACTCCTCGTCGGGGACGCCGACGACGGCGGCCTCGTCGATGGCGGGGTGGGCGGCGAGCAGGTCCTCGACCTCGCCCGGGTGGACGTTCTCGCCACCGGACACGATCATGTCGTCGGCGCGGCCGTCGACGTGGAGGCGGCCGGCCGCGTCGAGGTGGCCGAGGTCGCCGACCGCCATCAGGGCGCCGACCTCGTCCTTGCCGCCCCCGCCGGTGTACCCGCCGAACCGCGCGGGCGTGTCCACGAAGATCCGCCCGGTGGCGCCCGGCGGGACGGGGCGGTCGTCGTCGCCGAGGATCGCGACGGTCGTGCCGGCGGGCGGGCGGCCGACGCAGCCGGGCGCGGCGGCGAGGTCGTCCGGGGTGGCGATCGTGATGCAGGACGCCTCGGTGGAGCCGTAGAAGTTGTAGAGGGACGGCCCGAACGCCGCGGCCGCGCGCTCGCCGAGCCCGGCGTCGAGGCGCGCGCCGCCCGTCATGATCACCTTGAGCCGGGACAGGTCGCGGGCCCGCAGGCCGGGCGCGGCCAGGACGCGGTTGAGCATCACCGGGACGGCGACGAACGATGTGCAGCCGTGCCTTTCAAGGTCGTCCAGCACCTGTTCGGCGTCGAAGCGGCGGCGCAGGACGAGCGTCGACCCGAGCCCCAGCGCGAGCAGGGCCGAGGTGAGGCCGAAGCCGTGGAACAGGGGCGGGCCGACGAACATCGCCTCACCGCCGCGGAACGGCACCTTCGACAGGATCCCGCCCGGCAGCGCCAGCGACCGCGGCTGCGCGCGCGGCGCGCCCTTCGGCCGTCCGGAGGTGCCGCTGGTGAGGATCACCAGGGAGCCGTGCTGGGACGGGGCGGGCGGCGGCGCGTCGTCCACGCCGCGGATGAGGTCGTCCATGTCCGACTCGGTGAAGCACGGCAGGTCCAGGCCGTCCACGACGGGGGAGAACTCGTCGTCGTGGAGCAGCGCGGTGACGCCTTCGCGCACCACGGCGTCGCGGAGCTGCGGCGCGGCGAAGTCGGTGTTCAGGAACAGGATGGACGCGCCCGTCTTCGCCGTCCCCGACATCGCCTCCAGCAGGCCGCGGTGGTTGCGGCACAGGACCCCGACCGTGGCGCCGGCGCCTATGCCGCGCGAGCGCAGGGCGTTGGCGAGGGCGTTGCAGCGGCGGTCCAGCTCGCCGAACGTGAGGCTCCCGCGGTCGTCGACCAGTCCGGTGCGGTCGGGGAAGCGGTGCGCGGGCAGGGCCGTGGCGGCGCCGAGCGGCCCGTAGGCGCGCAGCGCCCGTGCCGTCGCGGCGAGCGCCCTCGGCGCCATCGGGCCGATCATCCCGGCCCGCGCGGCGGCGCGCAGCGCGGTCAGCTCGGCGATGATCCGGGTGCGGAGGAGCATGCGCGGCAGCGTAGTGAACAGTGGAACAGATCCACAAGAATTGTCCCTCTGATTCGCCCGCCGGACCCACGAGTACACAAACGGAACCGCCCCCGGCTGTCATGTCTGCGATGCGTGAACGAGGCTCGAAGGTGGCAAGAAGACTCAGGAGATGAGGACGAGGAGGTCCCGGTGGTCGTGCTGCGCAGTTATGTGTCGGGTTCATGGCGTGCCCCGGAGGACGAGGGCGTGCCGTTGCACGACGCCGTCACGGGGGAGGAGGTGGCCCGGATCTCGTCGGCGGGGGTCGACATGGGCGCCGCGCTGCGGTACGGGCGGGCGACCGGCGGTCCGGTGCTGCGGGAGCTGACGTTCCACCAGCGCGCGGCGCTGCTGAAGGCGCTCGCCTCGCATCTGCGAGAGCACCGCGAGGAGCTGTACGCGTTGTCGGCCCGGACGGGCGCGACGCTGAACGATGCGAAGTTCGACGTGGACGGCGGCATCGGGGTCCTGCTCGGCTATGCGAGCAAGGGGAAGCGGGAACTGCCGAACGACAGGGTGCTGATCGAGGGGGACGTCGAGCCGCTCGGCAGGGGCGGGACGTTCGTCGGGCAGCATCTGTGCACGCCGTCGCGGGGCGTCGCGGTGCAGATCAACGCGTTCAACTTCCCGGTCTGGGGACCGCTGGAGAAGCTCGCGCCGGCGTTCCTCGCCGGGGTGCCGAGCCTGATCAAGCCGGCGAGCCAGACCGCGTACCTGACGGCCCGGCTGGTCGAGCTGATCGTCGAGTCGGGCATCCTGCCCGAGGGCACCGTGCAGATGGTCTGCGGCGACCCGGGCGACCTGCTCGACCACCTCACCGAGCAGGACATCGTCGGGTTCACCGGGTCGGCGTCCACGGCCCGGCTGCTGCGCACCCATCCGGCGATCGTCGGCAACGCGGTGCGGTTCAACGCCGAGGCCGACTCGCTGAACTGCTCGATCCTCGGCCCGGACGCCGTGCCCGGCACCAAGGAGTTCGACCTCTACGTCAGGCAGCTCGTCACGGAGATGACCGTGAAGGCGGGGCAGAAGTGCACCGCGATCCGGCGCGCCCTCGTCCCCGCCGCGCTCATCGACGACGTGACCGAGGCCGTCCGCGACCGGCTGTCGGAGGTCACGGTCGGTAACCCCGCCGATCCGCAGGTGCGGATGGGCGCCCTCGCCACCCTCGACCAGCGCGAGGAGGTGCGGCGCTCCCTCAAGGCGCTCATGGACGCCGGCCGGGCCGTCTTCGGCGACCCCGAGCGCGTCGAGGTCGTCGGCGCGGACGCCGAGCGCGGCGCGTTCATGTCGCCGGTGCTGTTGCGCGCCGACGACGCCGCCCGCGCCGAGCCGCACGAGGTCGAGGCGTTCGGGCCGGTCAGCACGCTGCTCCCGTACGAGGGCGTGCACGAGGCGGTCGAGCTGGCCGCGCGGGGACGCGGCAGTCTCGCCGGGTCGGTGGTGACCGGCGACCCGGACTTCGCCCGGGACGTCGTCCTCGGCGCCGCGCCCTGGCACGGGCGCCTGCTCGTGCTGAACTCCGAGGACGCCAAGGAGTCCACCGGGCACGGGTCCCCGCTGCCGCCGCTCGTCCACGGCGGCCCCGGCCGCGCCGGCGGCGGCGAGGAGATGGGCGGGATCCGCGGGGTGGTGCACCACATGCGGCGCACCGCCGTCCAGTCCGGGCCCGCGATGCTCACCTCGATCACCGGGCGCTGGGTCCCCGGCACCGACCGGACCGTCACCGACGAGCACCCGTTCCGCAGGCACCTGGAGGACCTGCGCGTCGGCGACACCGCCGTCGGCGGCCCCCGCACGGTCACCCTCGACGACGTCGAGCACTTCGCGGAGTTCACCGGCGACACCTTCTACGCCCACATGGACGAGGACGCCGCCAGGGCGAACCCGTTCTTCGGCGGGCGCGTCGCGCACGGCTACCTCGTCGTGTCGTTCGCGGCGGGGCTGTTCGTGGAGCCCGCCCCCGGGCCCGTCCTGGCCAACTACGGGCTGGAGAACCTGCGGTTCCTCACGCCGGTCAAGCCCGGTGACGAGCTGACCGTCACTCTCACCGCCAAGCAGATCACGCCGCGGGAGGGGGCCGACTACGGCGAGGTCCGCTGGGACACCGACGTCACCAACCAGGAGGGGGCCTCGGTCGCCAAGTACGACGTGCTGACGCTGGTGGCCAAACGGCCGAGGCACGACTGACCGCCGCTCCCGCCGGGCGAGCATGCGATCTCATTCACTGATCGATAGGCGGCGCTTGCCCTTCCCCCCTCGACAGGGCGGCGGCGGGCTCGCGAAGATCGCCCCATGGCCGATGTCCTGCTGCTCTCCGGGTCCGACGTGCGCGCGGTGTTCGACCTTCCGGCGGCGATCGCCTCGCAGCGGGCCGCGTTCGGCGCGCTCGGCCGCAGGGAGGCGCGGCTCGCGCCGCGGCTGCTGCTGGACGGCCCGGAGGGAGACGTCGCCTTCTGCTACGTCTCCCGGCTCCCCGGCACCGGCGCCGTCGCCAGGTTCGGCAGCGTCAACCCCGGCAACGCGGCGCGCGGGCTGCCGACGGTCGCCGCGCTCGTGACCGTCCAGGACCCGGCCGACGGGCGGCCCATCGCGATCATCGAGGGCGAGGCCGTCACGACGCTGCGCACGTCGGCGGCGAGCGCGGTGGCCGCCGACCATCTCGCGGCGCCGGACTCGTCCCGGCTCGCGGTCGTCGGCTGCGGCGTCCAGGGCCGCGCGCACGTCCCGGCGATGGCGGCGGTCCGTCCCATCGGCCGGGTGGCTCTGGCCTGCCGCCACCCGGACACCTGCACCGCCGCCGCCGAGCTGTCGGACGAGCTGGGGACGCCGGTCGAGCGGGCGGCGTCCGTCCGCGAGGCGGTCGAGGGCGCGCAGATCGTCGTCACCGCCACCACGAGCGTCGAACCGGTCGTGCTCGGCGCGTGGCTCGCCCCCGGCTGCACCGTCCTCAGCGTCGGATCCTTCGCCCCGGACCGGACGGAGGTCGACGACGAGGTCCTCACCCGCGCCGCGTCCGTCGTGGTGGACGACGTGCCCACGGCGCTGGAGCACGCCGGTCCCGTCGTGGCCGCGGTCCGCGCCGGGCACCTGAGCCCGGAGGAGGTGCGGCCCCTCGGGCCCATCGTCGCCGGCCTGGCCGCCGGCCGGAGGGCCCCTGGCGACATCGTCTTCTACAACAGCGTCGGCGTCGGAGTGCAGGACACGGCCGCGGCCTCGGTCATCGTCGAACGCGCCCGCGAGGCCGGCGTCGGCCGGCACGTGGAACTGTGACGGGGGGCGAGAGGGTCAGCCGACCCACACCGTCTTGGCGTTGCAGAACGCCAGCAGGCCGTCCGCCGACAGCTCGCGGCCGTAGCCGGACCGCTTCACGCCGCCGAACGGCAGCTCCGGGTACGACGTCGTCTTGCCGTTGACGAAGACCTGCCCGGCGTCGAGCTCCCGGACGAACCGCTCCCGCTCGGTCTCGTCCCGCGTCCAGGCGTTCGAGCCCAGCCCGAAGCCCGTCGCGTTCGCGACCTCCACCGCCTCCGACACCCCGCGGACCCGGAACAGCGACGCGACCGGCCCGAAGACCTCCTCGTGGTACATGCGCATCTCCGGCGTCACCCCGGAGATCACGGTCGGCGGGTAGAACCAGCCCGGCCCGTCCGGGCGCTCCCCGCCGCACAGCACCGTCGCGCCCTTCGCCACCGCGTCCGCCACCAGTTCCTCGACGCCGGCGCGCGCGTCCTCGCTGACGAGCGGGCCGACGTCGGTCGAGTCGTCCATCGGGTCGCCGACCTTCTGCGTGCGCATGTTCGCGACGAAGAGCCGCTCGAACTCGTCGGCGCAGCCGATGTCGGCGATGAAGCGCTTCGCCGAGATGCAGCTCTGCCCGTTGTTGAGGCACCGCGACTCCGCCGCCGTCCGCGCCGCCTCCTCGATGTCGGCGGACGGCATCACCACGAACGGGTCGCTGCCGCCGAGCTCCAACACCGTCGGCTTGATCTCGTCGCCGGCGATCGACGCGACCGACCGCCCGGCGGGTTCGCTGCCGGTCAGCGTCGCCGCCTTCACCCGCGGGTCGCGCAGCACCCGCTCGACCTCGGCCGAGCCGATCAGCAGCGTCTGGAACGCCCCCTCGGGGAACCCGGCGCGGCGGAACAGCTCCTCCAGGAACAGCGCCGTCCGCGGGACGTTCGAGGAGTGCTTCAGCAGCCCCACGTTCCCCGCCATCAGGCCGGGAGCCGCGAACCTGATCACCTGCCAGAGCGGGAAGTTCCACGGCATGACCGCCAGCACCGGCCCGAGCGGCTGGTAGCGGACGTAGGCGTCGGACGCCCCGACGTCCCCCGGCTCGGCGGGGCGCCGGTCGGCCAGGAACTCCGCCGCGTGCTCGGCGTAGAACCGGCACGCCTTCGCGCACTTGTGGGCCTCCGCCACGGCGGACTTCAGCGTCTTGCCCATCTCCGCCGTCAGCATGGCGCCGATCTGGTCGGCCTCCCGGGCCAGGATGTCCGCCGCGGCGTTCATCCATTCCGCCCGCTGCTCCAGCGGCGTGTTCCGGTAGGAGGCGAACGTCTGCGCGGCCCGCGCGATCCGCCGGTCGACCTCCTCGCCGGTCAGCGAGTCGAAGGTCTGCTCGACCTCCCCGGTCGCGGGGTTGGTCATGGCGATCGTCGTCATGTCGGGATACTCCCTGATTGTCCGGCCTATCTGACCGGGACGTGCCCGGGAGCCCCCGCGGGAAACGCCGGTCAGGCCGGGATCGCGCACACCTCACCCCGGACGCAGGAGCGCCTCCTGGGCGACCGAGACGAGGAGCGTGCCGTCCGCGGAGTGGAGCGTTCCGCGGGCCAGGCCGCGAGCGCCGTGGTTGGTGACCGGGACCACCGAGTAGAGCAGCCACTCGTCGACGCGCTGCGGGCGGTGGAACCACATCGCGTGGTCCAGCGTGACCGCGGTGACGAGGCGCCTCGGCGAGCCGGGCGCGCGGGCGCTGCTGACCACGGCCATGTCCGACAGGTAGGTGACGAGGCACGCGTGCAGGGCGGGGTCGTCGCCGACCGGCGCGGACGTCCTGATCCAGAACGGGTGCGCCAGCGGGAACTCGTCGCCGCCGGGCGGGTTCACCACCCGGATGTCGAAGCCCGCCGGATGCTTGAAGAACGACGGGAGGACCGGCTCGCTCAGCCCCTCCGGCCCCGGCACGCCGGACGGCGGATCCGGCTGCCAGTCGAAGCCGTCCTCCGGGTCGTGGAACGAGGCGATCAGCTCCAGGATCGGCTTGCCGCCCTGGCTCGCGGTGACGTGCCTGGTCGAGAACGAGCGGCCGTCGCGGGTGCGGGCCACGTCGAACGTCAGCGGTTCGTCGGGCGACCCCGGGCGGATGAAGTAGGCGTGCAGGGAATGCGGCGGGCGCCCGCCGGCGGTGAGGCAGGCGGCGCGCAGGCTCTGCCCGGCGACCTGCCCGCCGAACAGCCTCGGCCGTCCCACGGGCGGCGAGGTGGCCTGGAAGGAGTCCTCGCCGAGCGGGTCCAGGTCGAACATCCGCGTGACGTCCGGCTCGCTGCCGCTCATCCCCGTGCACCTCCCGCAACCCGCGCCGTGGCGGTGACCCTACTCGGCGGCGGGACGGGCCCGCGCATCCGGGGCGGTCGCCTGCGCAGCGCGCGGCGACCCTGATACGGTCACGCGCGGTCGACCTATGATCGCCGTGGGGACGGCGCCCGGGGGATTCGGCGCCCGCCCCGCGAGGAGATGAGAGAGGCAATGGCTGATATCACCGAGTCGCCGGAATGGTCCGCGCTGGCCGAGCACCACGCCGCGCTCGCCGGCCGGCACCTGCGCGACCTGTTCGCGGACGATCCGGGACGCGTCGACCGCATGACGGTGACCGCGGGGGACCTCCACCTGGACTACTCCAAGCACCGCGCCACCGGCGAGACGCTCACGCTCCTCGTGGCGCTCGCCGAGCGGGCCGGCCTGCGCGCCCGGATCGAGGCGATGTTCACCGGGGAGCACATCAACGTCAGCGAGGACCGCGCCGTCCTGCACACGGCGCTGCGGCTCCCGCCCGGCGAGGCCCTCACCGTGGACGGGCAGGACGTCGCGGGAGACGTGCACGCCGTCCTGGACAAGATGGCCGACTTCGCCGGACGGGTGCGCTCGGGGGAGTGGACCGGCTTCACCGGCAAGCGCATCACGACCGTCGTCAACATCGGCATCGGCGGTTCCGACCTCGGCCCCGCCATGGCCTACGAGGCCCTCCACGACTTCGCCGACGCCGGGATCTCCTGCCGGTTCGTCTCCAACATCGACCCCGCCGACATCGTCGGGAAGCTCGCCGGACTCGACCCCGAGAAGACGCTGTTCGTCATCAGCTCCAAGACGTTCGGGACGCTGGAGACCCTCACCAACGCCAAGGCCGCGCGGCAGTGGCTCGTCGAGCGGCTCGGCGACGACAAGGCCGTCTCCCGGCACTTCGTCGCCGTGTCGACCAACGCCGAGCGCGTCGCCGCCTTCGGGATCGACACCGCGAACATGTTCGGCTTCTGGGACTGGGTCGGCGGGCGGTACTCCTTCGACGGCGCCATCGGCCTCTCCCTGGTGATCGCGATCGGCGGCGAGGCGTTCCGCGAGATGCTCGCCGGCTTCCGGGAGATCGACGAGCACTTCCGCCGGGCGCCGTTCGAGGCGAACATGCCGGTGCTGATGGGCCTGCTCGGCATCTGGTACACCGACTTCTTCGGCGCGCAGACCCGGGCGGTGCTCCCCTACAGCCAGCGGCTGTCCCGCTTCCCCGCCTACCTCCAGCAGCTCACGATGGAGTCCAACGGCAAGTCGGTGCGGGCCGACGGGGCGCCCGTCGTCGCGCAGACCGGCGAGATCTTCTGGGGCGAGCCCGGCACGAACGGCCAGCACGCCTTCTACCAGCTGCTGCACCAGGGCACCCGGCTCGTCCCCGCCGATTTCATCGGCTTCGCCGAGCCGTTCGAGGAGCCCGCCGTCGACGGGCCGGCCGGGATGCACGACCTGCTCACCGCGAACATGCTCGCGCAGGCGTCGGCGCTCGCGTTCGGCAGAACCGCCGAGGAGATCGCCGCCGAGGGCGCGCCCGCCGCGGTCGTCCCGCACAAGGTCATGCCGGGCAACCGGCCGACCAGCACGATCCTGGTGCCGAAGCTCACCCCGAAGACCCTCGGATCGCTCGTCGCGCTCTACGAGCACATCGTGTTCGTCGAGGGGACGATCTGGGGCATCGACTCCTTCGACCAGTGGGGCGTCGAACTCGGCAAGGTCATGGCGATGGACCTCGCGCCCGCGCTCACCTCCGCCGAGCCGCCCTCGCGGGCGCCCGACCCGTCCACGGCCGCGCTCGTCCGCCGGTACCGGGAGCTGCGCGGCCGGCGGGTCTGACCCGCGCGCGAAGGGCCCGCCGGCGCGCCGGCGGGCCCGGTCACGGCCGCGATCAGGCGCGGGCGCCCGGCAGCGGCCTCTCGGCCCAGCCCTGGGACTCCATGATGGCGCGGAACTCCTCGAAGGAGATGAACCCGTCGAGGTTGCCGTCCGCCCTCTCGAACCTGTCCTGCGTCTCGGCGCGCGTCCAGGCGAGCCCGAGCTCGTCCAGGACGAGCGTGAACTCCATCAGGTCGAGCTTCTGGTCGCCGCCGAGGTCCGCCTGCGTGAACAGCGCGAGAAGGTCGTCCTCGGTCGGTCGTGTCGTCATCTCGCTCCTCGTTCTCTCCGATGGTAGCCACGCATCATGTCATAGGGAGCGAGCCCGGCCATCGCGAAACGCCGCAGGAAGAGCCCGGGTTTGCGGCTATTCATCCCCGGTCAGCTCGGGGACGCGGTGCCGGTAGCGCGCGAGCAGCGCGGCGTTCGTCTCGTCGCCGCCGGGGACGTTCGCGCTCGTCCACCGCGGCGGGTCCGCGCCGCGCGCCGCCGCGAGGTCGTCCAGGGCGGCCAGCACCCGCGACCACGCGTACGCGGCGAGGATCGTGGACACCGCGGCGGTGCGCGGCTCCACCGCCGGATGCAGCACGTCGCCGGGCGGGACGCGCGTGTCCAGCACGATCTCGGCATGACCGGCGAGGGGCGTCCGCGTCCGCGCCGCCGCGCCCCGCGACGCCCGCGCCGACGTCACCGCGATGACCGGCACCCCCCGCGCCCGGCACTCCGCCGCGACCTCGACCGGGTACGGGTTGCGGCCGCTGGTGGAGAACACCACCGCCACGTCGGGCGGGGCCGGCGCCGCCTCCCGGACCACGGCGCGCCCGATCCCCGCCTCCCGCTCGACACGGGTGCTGCGCACCGCGTCGTCGAGCGGGAACACCCCCGGGTCCCAGATCGGGCGGACGGCGGCGAGGCCGCCGGCCCGGTAGAACGTCTCGAACACCATCGCCAGCGAGTGCCCGGCCCCGGCGACGTGCACGATCCCGCCGGCCTCGACCGACTCCAGGACCAGCGCGGCGGCGGCGTCGATCGCCTCGCCCGAGACCGCGTCCAGGTCGTCCAGCAAGGCCCGCACCCGGCCGGGGAAGGCCGGCCCCGGGTCGCGGGACCGCGGCGACCCGGCGGCGCGAGGATCGGCTGATCCCGCACCGCGGGGGTCTGGCGACTGTCCCCCCGAGGACGCCCTTTCAGGCATCGGGCAGAGCCTCCTTCAGGGTGCGGGCCATGTCGTCCTCTCCGGGCGCCGCGCGCAGCCGGTCGGCCAGGCCGCCGGACAGGGCGCGCGCCAGCCCGGACAGGACGCCGACGTGCGCGTCGGGGTCGGGCGTGCAGAAGGCGAGGAGCAGGTCGACGGGGTCGTTGTCAGGATGACCGAACTCGACCGGCGCCGCCAGCCGGGTCACGCCGACGCCGACGGCCAGCCCGCCCTCCTCGGGGCGCGCGTGGACGAGCGCCAGGCCCTTGGTCAGCACGATGTAGGGGCCGTTCTCCTCGACCACCCGGACGCACGCGTCGATATAGCCCTCGCCCGCCGCGCCCGCGTCGACCAGCACGGCGGCCGCCTTGCGGACGGCCTCCCGCCAGCCGTCCGCGGTGACGCCGCCGGCCGCCGCGACGACCGTCATGAAAACCAGCCCTGCTCGGCCAGCCGCTCCCTGAGCTGCGCTTCGAGACCCTCCTTGTCGAGGAAGTCGCTGATGGTGATCACGACGGGCGCGAGGTCGGCGATCTCACCCGTGTGCATGCCCTGGCCGATCACCACGTCGGGCGACATCCCGCGCGCCGTGGACAGGTCGGTGTTCTCCACCCGCGCGTCCACGCCGAGCGAGCGCAGCGCGTCCTCGGCGGTCATCTTCAGCATCAGGCTGGAGCCCATGCCGACGCCGCAGACCGCGAGGATCTCCAGTTGCCGGTCCAGTGCCATCTCGGTCCCCTCCTCGTGAGTCGGTCAGGCCTTCGCGGGAGCCGTGCCCTCGGGCGCGGAGTCGTCGGGCGGGGCGTCCGCCGCCCGGCGCCGGTCGGCGCGGCCGAGGAGCAGCAGCGTCGCGACCATCGCGGCGAGCGCGACGGCGGGGACGAGCCAGATCGCCTCGCCGCCGGCGACCGGCTCCACGGCCTTCAGCAGCCACGCGATCGCGTACCAGTCGGGGTCGGCGAGGGTGGCGAGCTCGGGCGCGGTCCTCTCGTACAGGTCCCAGGTGACGGCCTGCCCGACCGCGAGGATCAGGCCGGTGAGCACGCCGCCGAGGACGGCGCCGCGCCAGCCCGCGACCACGTTGCCGAACAGCGCGGCGGCGCCGCCGACGAAGAACAGCATGATCATGGGCGGGGCGAGGGTGAACCAGCCGGCCGCGGCGAACGCGCCCAGGCAGACCAGGAACACCGCGGTGGAGGCGACGAAGCCGACCATGACGGCGGTCGGCGCGACGGGGAACACGGTCGGCGCGTCCAGTGCGGGACGGGTGCCGGGGATGACCCGGTCGCTGAACCCCTTGAACGCCGGGACGATCTCGCCGAGGAACATCCGCACGCCGAACAGCAGGATCGCGATGCCGCCGGCGAACCGGAGGCCGACCAGGACCGCCCACACCCACGGGGACAGTTTGTCGTCCATCTCCGCCGCCGCCTTGGTCACCACGCCGTCGTCGGCGAGCGCGACCCCCACCAGCATGATCACGGTGATGATGAGCGCCGTGCTGACGTTGACGTCCTTGAAGAACGACAGATGGCGGGGCAGCCTCAGCTTTTCGGTGTCGTGCCGCTCGCGGCTGCCGAGCGGGCGCGCCGCGTACCCCGTGACCAGGCAGGCGAGCGAGCTGGTGTGCGCGAACCCGAACCGGTCGTCCGGCATGACGCGGCGCATCAGCGGGCGCATCCACAGCGGCTGGACCGTCCAGTAGGCGGCGACGAACCCGGCCCCGCACAGCACCAGCGTGAGCTGGTCGGCGCCCGGCGCGATCGTCACCAGCGACGCGACCGTCACCGTGCTGATCCAGAACATCAGATGCCCGGTCAGGTACAGGTAGCGGGCCGCCGGGAACAGCCGGACGACCAGCACGTGCACGAGGAAGGCGACCGTGATGACGAGCGCGACCGTGCCGCCCTGCTCGGTGAGGAAGTCGGCGAGGGTGTTGCCGGCCGTCGGCGGCGTGGTGTCCATCGCGCTGGCGAGGACGGTCTGGAAGCTCGTCAGGCCGCCGGTGAACACCTCCACGCCGATGAACAGGATGACGACGCCGATCGTGGCGCGCAGCGCGCCGGCGAGGACGTCCTCGAACCGCTTGCGCTGCAGGATCAGCCCGATCAGGGTGATCAGCCCGATGAGGATGGGGACCTGGCCGAAGACGTTGTCGGCCAGGAAGGTGAGGGTGTCCTTGATGACGTCCATGGTGAAGTCGCCTCACTTCCCGGGGGGTGGTCGCAGGTCGAGTTCCAGGCGGTACCGGTCGCCGCGGTAGACGGACCGGACGTACTCCAGAGGCCGCCCGCCCGGGTCCCTGGTGATCCGCTCGAACAGGAACGCCGGCGTGTGCACCGGCACCCGGAGTTCGGCGGCCTCCTCGGCGGTGGTGACGGTCGGCTCGATCGTCTCGGTGCCCGAGGCGATCACGATTCCCCGGCCGCGCAGCAGGTCGTAGAACGACCGCTCCTCCAGGTCGTGCCGCCGCAGGCCGGGCAGCAGGGCCCGCGGCAGGTAGAGGGTCTCGATGGCCATGGTCGCCTCGTCGGCCAGCCGGAGCCGGCGAATGGTAAATACCTCTTCCTCGGGCGGAAGGGCGAGCCGCCTGCCGATCCGCGCCCCCGCGGTCTCGGTGCGGAACGACAGGACCCGGCCGCCCGGCTTCATCCCGCGCCTTGTCATGTCCTCGGAGAAGGACGTCATCGTCAGCGACACCGCGATCCGGGGTTCGGCCACGTAGGTGCCGCTGCCGTGCCGCCGGTCGAGCAGTCCCTCGGCGACCAGGCCGTCGACGGCCTGGCGCAGCGTCGGCCGGGAGACGCCGAGCTCCTCGGCGAGCCGGCGCTCGGACGGCAGGACGTCCCCCACGTCCAGGCCGTCCAGCATCGAGAGCAGCTCGCGGCGCACCGCCTGCCGTTTCGTGCTCCCGGACCGGCGCTCACCGGCGAATGTCACACCGTTCACCTCCTATGTGGTTGTTCCTGAGGCTGCACACCGTATGTCCGAATATGAGGAGTGGTCAATACCACTTTGGCGATGTTCGCCGTGGTCGCGGGCCGATGGCCCGATCTACGGTCGCGCCATGAGGAATCTCGCCCGCCGCGCCCTGGCGACGGCGCTGCCGCTGGTCCCGGCGTTCGTCGCACATGAACTTCTACGAGGGAAGTGCGCAGGTGGACGACATACGCATGTACGTTCCGAGGTGAACCAGAACGTCGGAGGCGCGGGCTAGGGTTCGCAGGGACGTGCCCAAGCCTCGCCACGGGGGGCCTCGTGACACAGCAGACCGCGACGGGCCGGGCGCCCGAGCCGTCCCTCGCCGACCCCTGCGCGGCGCGGGAGCCGGCGGGGGAGCGGCTGCGGGCCGGCGGGCACGGCCTGGGGCTGGACGTGTTCCTGTCCGGCCAGGTGTTCATGGACATGATCTTCACCGGGCTGCCGGGGCTGCCGCCGCCCGGCACCGAGATCGTCACCGACGGGCTCGGCTCGGCGCCCGGCGGCGTTGCCAACATCGCGGTCGCGATGAGCCGGCTCGGGCTGCGGGTCGGGCTGGCGGCGCCGTTCGGCGACGACATGTTCGGCGCCTACCTGTGGCGCACCCTCGCCGAGCAGGAGGGCGTCGACCTCGCCTTGTCGCGGCGGGTGCGGGGCTGGTCGACGCCCGTCACCGTCTCGATGGCCTACGACTCCGACCGCAGCATGGTGACGTTCGTGAGCCCCGTCCCGTCCCCGCTGGACGACCTCGGCGCGCCGCCGCCGGACGCGCGGGCGTGCTTCGTGGACGTCGACCGCCCGCTGCCGCCATGGGCGGCCGAGATGCGCGCGCGGGGCTCCCTGGTGTTCGGCGACCTCGGCTGGGACCAGACCGGCGCCTGGCCCGCCGAAGTCCTCGAACGCCTCGCGCACGTGGACGTCTTCCTGCCGAACGCCGCCGAGGCGATGGCCTACACCCGCACCGGCTCCCCGGCGGAGGCGGCCGAGGCGCTCGCCGAGCGCGTCCCCGTGGTCGTGGTGAAGCGCGGCGGGGACGGCGCCATCGCGATCGACTCGCGGGCGGGGGAGCGCGCCGAGGTCGGCGCCCTCCCGGTGGAGGCCCTCGACCCGACGGGCGCGGGCGACGTGTTCGCCGCCGGGTTCGTGTTCGGCACGCTCGCCGGGCTGCCGCTCGCGGAGCGGCTCCGGTTCGCGAACCTGTGCGCCGGGCTGTCGGTGCGGCACCGCAGCGGCTCCCTGGGCTCGCCCTGCTGGGGGGAGATCGCCGCGTTCGGCGAGTCGGCGGAGCTCCCCGAGGCGGTGCTGGCCGAGTACGCGTTCGTGATCCCCTTCATCCCGGACGCGGCGGGCGACTCGGTCGTCCGCGCGGAGCCCACGCTGCGCAAGCAGCACTAGCCTCGGCCGGCGCGGTACTCCTGCGGGCTGACGCCGCGCTCCCGCTTGAACGCGGTGCTCAGCGCGAACGCGGTGCCGTAGCCGACCTGGCGGGCGACGGCGTCCAGTGTCGCGTCGCTCTCGCGCAGCAGGTCGGCGGCCTGCGCGAGCCGGATGCCGGTCAGGTACGCCATGGGCGGCTCGCCGATCAGCTTCGCGAACCGCTGTGCGAGCGCCGCGCGGGACGCTCCGACCCTGGCGGCCAGATCCGCGACGGTCCACGGGTGCGAGAGGTCGTCGTGCAGGAGCCGCAGCGCGGGCCCGGCCACGGGGTCGCCGTGGGCGCGGTACCAACCGGGCGCCTCGGCGTCCCGCCGGGAGAACCAGGCGCGCAGCGTCGCGATGAGCAGCAGGTCGAGGAGCCGGTCGAGGACGACGTCCTGGCCGGGTTCGTCCTTGCCGATCTCCTCGCCGAGCACCTCGACGAGCGGCGACTTCCAGGTGTCGCCGCGGACGATCGCGATCGGCGGCAGCGCGGACAGCAGCCGCCGGGTGACGGCGCCGCGCATCTGGTAGGTGCCGATCAGCATGACCGCCGTCCCGTAGGGGTCGTTGCCCCAGGCGCGGACGCCGAGGTCCATCGCCTCCGACAGGCTCGTCCCGTCCGGGGTGGTGCAGCGCTGGCCGGGATGGATGACGATCTGCGGCTCGGTGGCCGGGTCGTCGCTGACCGTGTAGGGGTCGGGCCCGCGGAAGATGACCATGTCGCCGGGGCCGACGCGCTGCGCTTCTCCCTCGTCGGGAATCAGCCACGCCTCGTCCCTGACCATGGAGAGCAGCGTCAGCGGCGCCTCGTCCTGGATGCGGATCGACCAGGGCGGCGTGAGGGTGGAGCGGAGCAGGAACGCTCCCCTGGCGCGCGGCCCGTCGAGGAGGTCGGTGAGAGCGTCCACGACGGCCAGCCTAGACGCTCGCGTATGGAGGCGAGCTTCTCAACGATGGTCGCTGGAAGCGCTCCGCTGTTGACTCAAGGGCATGACGAACACGGAAGCCAGGACGGGCGCCCAGGTGGCCTCGTCCTCCCAGTCCGCAACGCGAAGCCCGCCGACGGTGTCCTGCGGGCGCTCGGCCGGGCGCCCCGCGACTTCGCCGAATACGCACGCGACGCCGCGGCCAGCGGCATCTGGAACGAGACGGAGTGACGATGAGAAACGCGCTGGCGGGAGTCTCGGTGACGCTCTCCCTCATCATGGCGGCCGGCATGGCCGGGACGTTCTTCGGCTTCTCGACCGGCGTGATGCCGGGCCTGGACGCGGCGAAGCCGCAGTCGGCGATCGACGCGATGCAGGGCATCAACCAGAAGATCCAGAACCCGGTGTTCATCGCGGTGTTCCTGCTGGTCCCGGTGCTGGCGGCCGCGGCGGGCGTGCTGCTGCTGACGCTCGGCCACAAGCAGGCGGCGGTCCTGTTCTTCGTTGCGGCCGCCGTGTACTTCGTGGGCGCGCTGGTGCCGAGCTTCGCCGTGAACATCCCGATGAACAACGACCTGGACGCCGTGACGATCCCGAAGGACGCGGCCGAGGCGGCGAGGATCTGGTCGGACTACTCCGGCCGCTGGACCGCCTGGAACAACCTCAGGGCGGTGTCCGGCTGGGCGAGCCTCCTCGCGATGAGCCTCGGCGTCTATCTCTGGGGCAGGAGCAACTGAGGCGCCGAGGACGGGACGCCGAAGAGGCCCGCGCTCCATTCCGGAGTGCGGACCTCGTCGCGATCCAGGGGAGGAGCAGGCCCCAGTGCGGCGCCCACGGCACGAACGCGGCGGACGCTCCGGCACGAGCACGCGCACCGCCGGGAGGACGCGCACCGCCGGGAGGACGCGCACCGCCGGGAGGACGCGCACCTCCGGGAGGACGCGCCGTCCGGCGTGCCCCGCCCGCCGAGGACGGCCGAACCCGGCCCGGGCTTACGATCTCTGCATGGCCGGTGTCTACGCGATCAGCGACCTGCATGTGGGATTTGCCGAGAACCGCGCGTTCACCGAGGGGCTGCGGCCCGCGTCCGGGGACGACTGGCTGATCGTCGCGGGCGACGTCGCCGAGCGGTTCGCCGACGTCGAGTGGACGCTGCGCACCCTCCGCGACCGCTTCGCCACCGTGATCTGGGTCCCCGGCAACCACGAGCTGTGGACGATCAAGGACGATCCCGTCCAGCTGCGCGGTGAGGCCCGGTACCGGCGGCTCGTCGACATGTGCCGCGGCCTGGGCGTGCTCACCCCGGAGGACCCGTACCCCGTCTGGGACGGGCAGGACGGTCCGGTGACGATCGCGCCGCTGTTCATCCTCTACGACTACACGTTCCGGCCGGACGGGACGTCCACCAAGGAGGAGGCCCTGAAGGTCGCGCACGAGGCGGGCGTCGTGTGCACCGACGAGGTCTACCTGCATCCGGACCCGCACCCGACGCGGGACGCCTGGTGCGACGCACGCATCGCCTACACCGAGGAACGCTTGGCGGCGCTCGCGCCGGGGACGCGGACCGTGCTCGTCAACCACTGGCCGCTCGTCCGCGAGCCCACCCGCGTCCTGTGGTACCCGGAGTTCGCGCAGTGGTGCGGCACGGAGCGCACCGCCGACTGGCACGGCAGGTTCGGCGCGGTGTCGGTCGTGTACGGGCACCTGCACATCCCGCGGACGATCTGGACCGGCGACGTCCCGCACGTCGAGGTGTCGGTCGGCTACCCGCGCGAGTGGCGCAGGCGGGGCGAGGCGCCGCGCGGCCCGCGCCGCGTCCTGCCCGTCCCGGCGAAGGGCTGACGGGCCGGCGGGGTCACCGCTTGCCCGGCGCCATCCCGGCGGCGGCGAGGGACAGCAGCCGCCCGGCGGCCTCCGGTTCCCGCTCGGCGGCCGTCGCGATCGCGCCGGTGAGCCACAGGACGTCGGTGAACGCGGCCCCCTCGGGCGCGTCCCCGGCCCGCTGCGCGCGGGCGAGCAGCGCCTCGCCCGCCTCGCACATCGCCCGGCGGGAGTCGGACCCCGTCCGCTCGTCCCGCAGCGAAACCACGGCCGAGGCCGCCAGCCCGCGGAACACCGTCACCTGCGACACGAACGCCCGCAGCCACGTCATCAGCGCCTCACCGGGCGCGGGGGAGACCAGGAGGTCGCGCGCCGCCCCGGCCAGTTCCGCGTAGGCGTCGGCGAGCAGCGCCTCCAGGAGGTGCTGGCGGGTCGGGAAGTGGCGGTAGAGCGTCCCGATGCCGACCCCGGCGAGCCGGGCGACACCCTCCAGGGACGCGTCCGCCCCGTCGCGCTCGAACATCTCGCGGGCCGCGGCGAGCAGCCGCGCCCGGTTGCGGCGCACGTCGGCGCGGACCGCGCGAGCGGGCGCCTTCGGCGTGTCGTCGCTGGTCACGTGGGTCGTCGGTCCTTCCCGGCGGGTACGGGCCTGCGGGTGATTCGGGGGGATCCGCGGCTTTGGAACGGTCCTTCGATAGTAGCCGCGGCGGGCATCCGGGCCCTCCCCGGGGCTACCCGCCTCGCCGGAGCGGGCCCGCGCCGACCTGCGGAATCCCCTCGGGCGCCGGGGCGGAGCGCGCCCGCGCGGCGGCCTGAGATGATCGGGACATGCCCGACTCTCACCAGGAGTTCACGCTCACCCCGGTCGGCCACGTGTCGTCCACGCTGACCGACCGGGCGTCCGCGCCCAAGCAGGGGACGGAGGGCGCGCCGGAGGCGTGGCTGATCTTCGAACCGGTGGTCGTCCCGGCGCTGGACGGCCTCCGTCCGGGCGACCGGGTCTTCGTGCTGACCTGGCTGCACCTGTCGCCCCGCGACGTCCTGCGCGTCCATCCGCGCGACGATCAGTCCACCCCGCTGCGCGGAGTGTTCGCGACCCGCTCGCCGGACCGCCCGAACCCGATCGGGCTCCACCCGGTGGAGATCCTGGAGGTCGCCGGCCGCCGCGTCCGCGTCCGCGGTCTGGAGGCCTTGGACAACACCCCGGTCCTGGACGTGAAGCCGATCCTGCCCGGCGAGCCCGGCGCCTAGCGGCGGCCCGCCGGGGCCGCCGCTCTTCCGGCGCCACCCGGTGCGGGGGTGGTGTGCGGTGATCGCGGGCTTCGGGGAGGATGGGCGGGTGGTGACGGTGCCCCGGATCGGTGTGACGGCGAAGGACGCCCTGCACGCGGCGCTGCTGGCGGTGATCGCGGCGCTGGTGGCGGTGATGTGGCCCGGCGTCCGCGACCTGGACGCCGCCGGGCTCGTGCTGCTGGTCGCGGCGCACGTGCCGCTCGCGGTGATCCGGCGGTGGCCGGCGCCGGGGCTGGCGGCCCTGGTCGTCGTCGTGCTGCCCTACCACCTGGCGCAGTACCAGCACCACGCGCTGGTGCCCGCCGAGGTGATCGCGCTGTTCGCCTACGCGGTCCTCGGGCGCCGGGTGCGGATCGTCCTCGGCGCCGCCGCGTTCCTGCTGGCCGTGTGCGTGATCGGCATGGCGATGCGGGCGGGCGGCAGCTCGGTCCGCGAGCAGATCGCCGTCATCGAGGCCGTGGTGGCCGTCGTGATCGCCGTCCTGGTGTGGCGGGTGCACCGGGCGCGCCTCGCGACGATCACCGAGCGGGCCGAGCGGGCCGAGCGCACGCGCGAGGAGGAGGCGCGGCGGCGGGTCGCCGAGGAGCGGCTGCGGATCGCCCGTGACCTGCACGACCTCCTCGCGCACAGCATCACGCTGATCGGCGTGCAGGCGGGCGCCGCGGCCCATCTGGTGCGCGGCGAACGGCCGCTCGACCGGGCGGAGCTCGCCGACGCGCTCGCCTCGATCGCGGGCACGTGCCGGGACGCCCGGACAGAGCTGCACGGCACCCTGCAGGTGCTGCGCGGCACCGGCGCGGAGGCGCCCGGGGCGCTGCCCGGCCCGGACGGCATCGGCGACCTCGTGGCCGCCGCGCGCGGCGGCGGGCTGGAGGTGGACCTGTCGGAGGGCGGCCTCGGGACGCTGCCGCCGGAGATCGGCGTCGCCGCGTACCGGATCGTCCAGGAGGCCCTGACCAACGTTGTCAAGCACGCCGCGGCGAAGCGCGTGTCGGTGCGCCTCGGGCGGGACGGCGGCGGGCTCGTCGTGCGGGTCGCCGACGACGGGCGCGGGCCGTCCGGCGACGCCCCCGAGGGGTTCGGGATCCTCGGGATGATCGAGCGGGCGCGCAGCGTCGGCGGCACGCTGGACGCGGGCCCGGGGGAGAGCGGCGGGTTCGTCGTCACCGCCGTCCTCCCGTTCGCGGACGCCGTCAGCCCGCGTTGAGGAGATAGAGCAGGCCCGACAACGAGGACGCAGAGCCGATCTCCCCGCGCGCGGCGAGGGCGGGGACCGACGCCAGCGGAACCCACTCGATCCGCTCGGCCTCCACGTCGGTCGGCTCGCCGATCCGCTCGGCGCCGCCCGCCCGGTAGATGTGATGAACGCCATCGTGAACGCCGGGTGAGGGCCGGACGTCGAGCAGATGCCGGAGGGGCCCCGCGCGGTACCCGGTCTCCTCGACCAGCTCCCGCGCGGCCGCCTCGCCGGGGTCTTCGCCCGGCTCGACCCGTCCGCCGGGAATCTCCCAACCCCACCGGTCGACGATGAACCGGTGCCGCCAGATGAGCAGCACCCGGCGGTCCCCGTCGACCGCCGCCACGCCCGCCGCGGGCCGCAGCCGCAGGAGATGATGGTCGAACCGGCGCCCGTCCGGGAGTTCGACATCGGCCAGCCGCACGTCCATCCAGGGGCTGTCGTAGACCGACCTCTCCCCGTGCACCGTCCATCGCATGGATGGACGCTATCGGGGGCTTTCAAACCCTTACCGGTAGGGTCAGGATCAAGGGGACCCAGGGGAGGCGAACACGTCGGTGAGCACACTGCAGGAGGCCCCGCAGGACCGGATCCTCACGGTGCCGAACATCCTGAGCATGGCGCGGCTGGTGGGCGTCCCGCTGTTCCTGTGGCTCGTCCTCGTCGAGGCGGACTGGTGGGCGCTCGGCCTGCTGGTGTTCGCCGGCCTGTCCGACTGGCTGGACGGCAAGCTGGCGCGCGCGCTGGACCAGACCAGCAAGCTCGGGACGGTGCTCGACCCGGCCGCCGACCGGCTCTACATCCTCGCCACGCTCGTCGGGCTCACCATCCGCGACATCATCCCGCTGTGGCTGGTGGTCCTGCTGGTCGCCCGGGAGTTCGCGATCCTGCCGATCGCGCCGATCGTGCGGCGGCTCGGGTACGGCGGCACGCTTCCCGTCCATTTCATCGGCAAGGCGGGCACCATGTGCCTGCTGTACGCCTTCCCGCTGCTGCTGCTGGGCGACCATGGCGGCGGCGCGGCGACCGCGGCGAAGGTCACCGGATGGTCCTTCGCCATCTGGGGGACGGGCCTGTACTGGTGGGCGGCCGTCCTCTACTGGGCGCAGACGCGGCAACTGGTGCTGGCCGGCCGCGGCTCGCCCCCGGCCTCCGGAGCGGATCCGGGGCCGGACCCCGCGCCAGATCCACATCATCGGGTCGGACCGGACGATCGGGGGGGCCGGAGCGATCCGGGTGATCGGGGCGATCCGGGCGCGGAACCGCCGGCCGGCGACCAGAAGGGAGCTGAGACCCCCCGATGAAGGCCGTCGTGATGGCGGGAGGCGAGGGGACGCGGCTGCGTCCGATGACCGCCAACCAGCCCAAGCCGCTGCTGCCGCTCGTCAACCGGCCGATCATGGAGCACGTGCTCCGGCTGCTGAAACGGCACGGGTTCACCGAGACCGTCGTCACCGTCCAGTTCCTGGCCGCGCTGATCCGCAACTACTTCGGCGACGGCGAGGAGCTCGGCATGTCGCTGAGCTACGCCACCGAGGAGATCCCGCTCGGCACCGCCGGCAGCGTCAAGAACGCCGAGGAGGCGCTGCGCGACGACCGGTTCCTCGTGATCTCGGGAGACGCGCTCACCGACATCGACCTGACCGACATGGTGCGGTTCCACGAGGAGAACGACGCGCTCGTCACCATCGGGCTGAAGCGGGTCCCGAACCCTCTCGAATTCGGCATCATCATCGTGGACGACAAGGGCCGCGTGCAGCGGTTCCTGGAGAAGCCCACCTGGGGGCAGGTGTTCTCCGACACCGTCAACACCGGCATCTACGTGATGGAGCCCGAGGTCCTCGAACACGTCGCCGAGGGCGAGTCGGTCGACTGGTCCGGGGACGTGTTCCCGAAACTCCTCGCCGAAGGCGCCCGCCTGTTCGGGTACGTCGCCGACTGCTACTGGGAGGACGTCGGCACCCACGAGAACTACCTCAAAGCCCAGGCCGACATGCTGTCGGGCCAGGTCGGCATCGATCTGGACGGCTTCGAGATGTCGCCGGGCGTCTGGGTCGCCGAAGGCGCCGAGGTGGACGCCGAGGCCGTCCTCAAGGGCCCGCTCTACATCGGCGACTACGCGAAGGTCGAGGCGGGCGTCGAACTGCGCGAGTACACCGTCCTCGGCAGCAACGTCGTCGTGAAGGAGGGCGCGTTCCTGCACCGGGCCATCGTCCACGACAACGTGTTCGTCGCGCCGTCCACGAACCTGCGCGGCTGCGTCGTCGGCAAGAACACCGACATCATGGCCGGCGCGCGCGTCGAGGAGGGCGCGGTCATCGGGGACGAGTGCGTCATCGAAGCGGAGGCGTACGTCTCCAGTGGCGTGAAGGTCTACCCGTTCAAGACCATCGAGGCAGGCGCGGTCGTCAACACCAGCGTGATCTGGGAGTCGCGCGGGCAGCGCAACCTGTTCGGGCCGCGCGGGGTGTCCGGGCTGGTCAACGTGGAGATCACACCGGAGCTGGCGGTGCGGCTCGCGAGCGCCTACGCGACGACGCTGAAGAAGGGCACGACGGTCGTCACCGGCCGGGACGTCTCCCGCGCGGCCCGCACCCTGAAGCGCGCCGTGAACAGCGCGCTGACCGCCGGCGCCATCAACGTCACCGACCTGGAGGCGACCCCGCTGACCGTCGCCCGGTTCGAGACCGGCCGCGAGGACGCCGTCGGCGGCATCTACATCCGCACCACGCTCGGCGACCCGCAGGGTGTCGACATCCTGTTCCTCGACGCGGGCGGCGCCGACCTGTCCCAGGCCGCGCAGCGCAAGCTGGAGCGCGTCTTCGGCCGCCAGGAGTACCGCCGCGCGTTCCCCGGCGAGATCGCCGAGCTGACCTACCCGCCGCGCGTCGTGGAGACCTACACCCGCGACCTGCTGCGCCGGGTCGACATCCGCGGCGTCCGCGAGGCCGGGCTGAAGATCGTCCTGGACTGCGCGGGCGGCGTCGCCTCGCTCGTCCTGCCGAACCTGCTCGGCAAGGTCGGGGTGGAGGTCCTCACCCGCAACGCCGGGCTGGACGAGGCCAACCCGACCGAGACGCTCGCCGAGCGGATGCGCGACCTGGAGCGGCTCGGCGACCTCGTCTCCTCCTCGCGGGCCGCGTTCGGCGTCCGCTTCGACCCGGTGGGGGAGCGGATCTCCCTGGTGGACGAGAACGGCGAGCTGGTCGGCGACGACCGCGCCCTGCTGGTGATGCTCGACCTGGTCGCGGCCGAGCGGCGCGGCGGCAAGGTGGCGCTGCCGGTGACGACGACGCGGGTCGCCGAGCAGGTGTGCCGCTTCCACGGCGTGCAGGTCGAGTGGACGTCCACGTCGCAGGACGTCCTCACCAAGGCCGCCGCGCAGCCCAGCGTGATCTTCGCGGGGGACGGCCGCGGCGGCTTCCTGATGCCCGAGTTCAGCGGGACGGTCGACGGGATCGCGGCGTTCGTCCGGCTCGTCGGGCTCGTCGCGCGGACGCGGCTGACGCTGTCCCAGATCGACCGCCGCATCCCCGACGCGCACCTGCTGCGCCGTTCCGTCCCGACGCCGTGGGCCGCCAAGGGCAGCGTGATGCGCCACGTCGTGGAGGCCGCCGCGGGCCGCACGATCGACACCACCGACGGCGTCCGCGTGGTGGAGGAGGACGGCCGCTGGGTGCTCGTCCTCCCCGATCCGGCGGAGGCCGTCACCCACCTGTGGGCCGAGGGCCCCGACGCCGACGCCGCCCAGGCGCTCCTGGAGGAATGGGCGATCGTGGTCGAGCGCGCGGGCTCCTGACCGCCGCACCGCCGCCGGACCGGTGCTCCCGGTCAGTCGACGGGGAGGTCGTCGGGGGTGCCGGCCGCGATCTCCGCGAGGACGTCCAGGGCGCGCGACAGCGTCTCCAGGGGCGGTGAGGCGAGCCCGACGCGGACCGCGCGGGGGGCGGCGCCCGTCCCGGCGACGAAGGCGGCGGCGGGGGTGACGGCGATCCCGCGGCGCGCGGCCGCCGCCACGAACGTCTCCGCGCGCCACTGCGGCGGCAGATCCCACCAGCAGAAGTACGAGCACGGCCCGGACCGGACGCCGGCGCTCGCGAGGCGTTCGGCGGCGATCCGCCACCGTGCCGCGGCGTCCGCGCGTTTGGCGCGGGTGACCGCGTCGAGGGTCCCGTCGGTGATCCAGCCGGTGGCCGCCTCCAGCGCGAAGCGCGTCGGGCCCCAGGCGCCCGAGCGCAGCGCGGCGGCGACGCGCCCGGACAGTTCGGCGGGCGGGACGGCGAACCCGAGGGTCAGGCCGGGCGCGAGGCGCTTGGACAGGCTGTCGACGAGCACGGTGCGCCGCGCGGCCAGGCTCGCGAGCGGCTGCGGCCCGTCCTCCTGGAGGAACGCCCAGACGCGGTCCTCGATCGCGTTGAGGCCGAGCCGTTCCAGCAGCGCGGCGATCTCGGCGCGGCGCCGCCACGGCATCGTCGTCCCGCTGGGGTTGTGCAGCGTCGGCTGGAGGTAGAGCGCGCCGAGGGGGGAGACGCGGTGCGCGTCGGCGAGGGCGTCGGGGCGCAGGCCGTGCTCGTCGGCCGCGACCGGGACGAGGGTGACGCCGAGCCGGGCCGCGACGCCCTTGATCACCGGGTAGGTCAGCGCCTCGACGGCGAGCCGCCCGCCCGGCGGGACGAGCGCCGCCACGGCGCCCGCGATCGCCTGCCGGCCGTTGCCCGCGAACAGCACCCGGGACGGGTCGGGGCGCAGGCCGGGCGCGGCCAGCAGCGCCGCCGCGGCCTCCCGGGCGGCGGCGGTCCCCGCGACGCCCACCGGCCCGAGCGCCGCGTCCAGGACGTCCGGACGCAGCAGCCGCGCCACCCCGGCGGCCAGCAGCGCGTTCTGCTCCGGGACGAGCGGCTGGCTCAGCTCCAGGTCGACGCGCGCCCCGGCCGGCTCCGCGAGCGCGGGAGCGGGCGCGGGCCCGGCCGCGCGGACGAAGGTGCCGCGCCCGACCTCGCCGGCCACGAGACCGCGTCTCCCCAGCTCCCGATACACGCGGCTCGCCGTGGAGGCGGCGATGCCGTGCTCGCGGGCGAAGGCGCGCTGCGGCGGCAGCCGGTCGCCAGGCCGCAGCCGTCCCGCCGCGATGCCGGCGGCCACCTCGTCCGCGATCCGGCGGAAGTCCTCCATGCGTCCCTCCAATTGCACCGAGTGCAATTCGGATTATTGCACCGAGAAGTCGTGGAGCTCTAGCATCGAATTCCCTCGATCTGGGAGTGCAATGATCTCGCTGACCGCCGCCGCGGCCGTCGCCGCCTTCGCCCTCGGGCTCGTCCTCACCCCCGGCCCCAACATGGTCTATCTGGTGTCGCGGTCGGTGACGCAGGGCCGCCGCGCCGGGCTCGTCTCGCTCGGCGGGGTCGCCGCCGGATTCCTCGTCTACGTCGCCGCCGCCACCGCCGGCCTCACCGCCGTCTTCACCCTCGTCCCGGCCCTCTACATGGTGATCAAGGTGGGCGGCGCGGCCTACCTGCTCTGGCTGGCCTGGCAGGCGCTGCGGCCGGGCGGGACGACCGCGTTCGCGCCGAGGGAGCTGCCCGCCGACCCGCCGCGCCGCCTCTTCACGATGGGCCTGGTCACCAACCTGCTCAACCCGAAGATCGCGATCCTGTACGTGTCGCTGCTGCCGCAGTTCGCCGACCCGGAACGCGGGAGCATGGCCGCCCAGATCCTGCTGCTCGGCCTTCTCCAGATCGCCATCGCGCTCACCGTCAACCTCCTCCTCGTGCTCGGCGCCGGCGCGATCGCCGCCTTCCTGGCGCGCCGGCCCGGCTGGCAGCGCGCCCAGCGCTACCTCATGGGCTCGGTCCTCGCCGCGCTCGCCCTCCAGATCGGCCTTTACCGTCCGGCCACCGCCTGAAGCGAACCGCCTGACGGGAACGCCGCGACGGGAACCCGCGGCGGCACCGCGACCACACCGCGACGGGCCGCGCGGCCGGGACTTGCCATGATGGAGCGGTGATCGCACGACGGGACGACCCCGGTGACCGCCGCCGTCCGCCCGGATGGCGGCGGCCCGACGCCTCGATGTCGCTGCTCGCCGACCTGTTCGCCGGGAAGCTCCTCGACCACGGCTACGCCGAGGCCGCGGCGCGCCGCGCCGCCGCCGGTGAGGCCGCGTCCCCGCGCGGGCGGCTCCGGGGCGCGGGCGTCCTGCTCGTCCTCCTCCTCGCCGGGACGCTGATCGCCGTCGCCGGGTCGCAGGCCCGCCGCGCCGAGCCCGTGGCGGCCGGGCAGCGGTCCCGGCTGATCGAGGAGATCGACGCCCGCACCGCCGAGACGGACGGCCTCCAGCGCCGCCTCGACCGGCTGCGGTCCGACACCGAACGGCGCCGGGCCGGTGCGCTCGCCCGCAGCGACGAGGGGCGCCGCGTCCGGCAGGGGCTGGCCCGGGCCGCCGCGGCCGCGGCCGCCCTGCCGGCCGCCGGCGCCGGGATCGTGGTCACGCTCGCCGACGCCCCGCGCCCCGGCGGACCCGCCGCCGAGGGCGGCCGGGTCTATGATCAGGACCTCCAGGTCCTGGTGAACGGGCTCTGGGCGGCGGGCGCCGCGGCCATCGGCGTCAACGGGCAGCGGCTCGCGCCGACCACCGCGATCCGCACGGCCGGCGAGGCGATCATGGTCGACTACCGGCCGCTGAACGGCCCCTACGCGGTCACGGCGCTCGGCGACCCGGACCGCCTGCGGGACGCCCTCGCAGGCTCGGCCGCCGACCGGCGGCTCACCGCGCTGCGCGAGCGGTTCGGGATCCGGTACGACGTGCGGCGCTCGGCCAGGGCGCGGCTGCCCGCAGCGGGCGCACACGGCCTGCGCTACGCGGTCCCCCGCCAGGAGGACGGCCAGTGAGCGGACGGCCAGTGAGCGGACGGCCAGTGAGCGGACGGCCAGTGAGTAGCCGGTCAATGAGCAGGCGGCAATGAGCGGGCGGTCAAACGAGCAGGCGGCCGGACGGCCGACGAGCGGGGAGGTGACCCGAGGGTGATCGCGCTGATCGGCCTCGTCATCGGCGTGGCGCTGGGCCTCATGCTGCAGCCGGACGTGCCGCTCTGGCTCCAGCCCTACCTGCCGATCGCGATCGTGGCGGCGCTCGACGCCATGTTCGGCGGCGTCCGGGCCCGGCTGGAGGGAATCTTCGACGAGAAGGTCTTCGTGGTCTCCTTCGTCGGCAACACCGTCATCGCCGCGCTGATCGTCCTGCTCGGCGACCAGCTCGGCGTCGGGTCGCAGCTGTCCACCGGCGTCGTGGTCGTGCTCGGCATCCGGATCTTCTCCAACGTGGCCGGAATCCGGCGGAAGCTGTTCGGCGCGTGACCGGCGACGAGCGCGAGGAGGAGCGCCCGGCGGGGCTGCGCGCGCTCCTCGGGCTGCTGCGCCCGCGTGCCGGCGCCGGCCAGCTCGCCGGCGGCCTGCTGTGCCTCGTGCTCGGCTTCGCGGTCGCCGTGCAGGTCCAGTCGACGAAGCGGGACACCACGTTCGCCACCGCGCGGCAGGACGAGCTCGTCGGGATCCTGGCCGATCTGGGCCAGCGGTCCGAGCGGCTGCGGACCGACCTGCGCAACCTGGAGGCCACCAGGAGCCGGCTGGAGCGGGACGCCGAGGGCGGCACCGCCCTGGAGGACGCGCGGGAACGAGCGACCACCTACGGCCTGCTCGCCGGGACGCTCCCCGCCGAGGGCCCCGGCATCGAAATGCTGATCGGCGACCCCAGGGACGGCGTCAAGGCGATCAACCTCCTGGACGCCCTGCAGGAGCTCCGCGACGCGGGCGCCGAGGTCGTCCAGGTCAACGATGTTCGCGTCGGCGTCGACACCTACTTCCTGGACGACCGGGACGGCGTCCGGGTCGACGGGCGGCCCCTGTCGGCCCCGTACCGGTTCCTGGCCATCGGCGACGCGCACACGATGACCACCGCGCTCAACATCCCCGGCGGCCTCGTCAGGACGCTGCGGGGCGCGGGGGCGACCGTCCTGATCACCCCGCGCGCGAAAGTGACCGTCGGCGCGGTACGGTCTCCCTAGAGGGAACGGGGGGAACGGTGAACCGGGCGACCGGCTCCTGTGCCGCGGATCGCGGCGGTCCGCGCGGCGGCGTAGACCTGCGATCATCGGCGAATGTAGTTTGGTCCAGCCGGCTCGCCGTTCCAGTTGACCCCTCGGGTGATACCCGCGTAAGTTGCGGCGACCGTCGTGAAAGCGGGCGGTGAGTTGGACCGTGGCCGGGGGCGGGTCCCCGGCGTGGGGTTGGGTGAAGGATGCGCGTGGCGCAGGCGGCTCCCGCTGCGGCGGGGCGTCCGCGTGCGGCACGCCGATGGTAGGAGGCCGAGCCGATCGATGCCGAGCGTCTACTGCACGCAGTGCGGTCACGCCAACCCGGATGATGCCCGCTTCTGCTCGAACTGCGGCACTCCGCTGACCCGGAGTTCGTCCGCGCCGCCGCCGTACCGCGAGTCGCCCGGCGAGTCCACGTCCACGATCTCCATCGGCGGGTTCGAGGCACTGGACACCGACACGGGCGCCGAGGAGCCTGCGGGTCCCGACCAGATGGCGATGGAGGCGCTGCCCCCGGGCACCGCGCTGCTCGTCGTCAAGCGCGGCCCGAACGCGGGCAGCCGCTTCCTCCTCGACAAGGACCGCACGTCCGCCGGGCGGCACCCCGAGAGCGACATCTTCCTGGACGACGTCACCGTGTCCCGCCGGCACGCCGAGTTCGCCCGCCAGGGCGGCACCTTCTCCGTCCGCGACGTCGGCAGCCTCAACGGCACCTACGTCAACCGGCAGCGGATCGACCAGGCCGGCCTGTCCGGCGGCGACGAGGTGCAGATCGGCAAGTTCCGGCTGGTGTTCCTGACCAACCCGGCGCACGGCTGACGGGGGCGGGAGGGGCGTTGAGCGCGGAGCCGGCCCGGCCCCTGATGACGATCGGGGACGTGCTCGGGCAGTTGCGGCCCGAGTTCCCCGACGTCACCATCTCCAAGATCAGGTTCCTGGAGTCCGAGGGCCTGGTCGAGCCGCAGCGCAGCCCCTCCGGGTACCGCAAGTTCGGCGCCGCCGACGTGGAGCGGCTCCGGTTCGTCCTGTGCGCGCAGCGCGACCACTACATGCCGCTGCGCGTGATCAGGCAGCACCTGGAGGCCCGGGACCGGGGCGAGAACGTCCCGCCGCTCGGCGCCGCCGAGCCGCCGCGGCGCCGCCCCCGCACGCTGGTGGCCGCCGACACCACCGCGGCCGACCCCGCCGTCCGGCTCACCCGCCGCCAGCTGCTGGACGGCGCCGGCATCGACGAGGCGCTCCTCGCCCGCCTGGAGGAGTACGGCCTCGTCCGCCGCAGGGGCTCGCACTACGAGGGTGAGGCGCTCGGCATCTGCCGGATCGCCGCCGCGCTCGGCGAGTTCGGCTTCGAGGTCCGGCACCTGCGCGCCGTCAAGGCCGCCGCCGACCGGCAGGTCGGGCTGATCGAGCAGATGGTCGCGCCGCAGCTGCGCCGCCGCAGCCGCGGCGCGCACGAGGAGGCCGCCGAGACCGCCCGGGAGATCGCCGCGCTGTCGGTCAGACTCCACTCCGCCCTGGTCAGCGCGGGTCTCCGCGAAAGCCTCGACCACTGATCATGGGCGCCGCGGAGGATTTTCCCGCACCCGCGGCGCGACGAGCTGTCCGAGCCTGGGTGTACGTTGGCTACATGGTTCGGTCAGGAATCGATCCGCTGCACGTGGTGATCGAGACAGCGAGAACCAGCAGGGAGCCGCAGTGAAGCAGATGGAGGTCGTCGGCGTCCGGGTCGAGATGCCCTCCAATCAGCCGATCGTCCTGTTGAAGGAGACGGAGGGCGATCGCTACCTGCCCATCTGGATCGGGGCGGTCGAGGCGACCGCGATCGCCTTCGCGCAGCAGGGGGTGCTGCCCGCGCGGCCGCTCACCCACGACCTGTTCCGCGACGTCCTGGACGCCCTCAGCGTCCAGCTCCGCACCGTGAACATCACGGCCCTGCGCGAGGGCATCTTCTTCGCCGACCTGGTCTTCTCCAACGGCGTCGAGGTCAGCGCCCGCCCGTCCGACTCCATCGCCCTGGCCCTGCGCACCGGCGCCACGATCTTCGCCAGCGAGGACGTCCTCGAAGAGGCCGGCGTCGCCATCCCCGACGAGCAGGAGGACGAGGTCGAGAAGTTCCGCGAGTTCCTCGACACGATCTCCCCGGAGGACTTCGGCCGCGCCGGATAGGTTCCGGTGCCCGGGAGACGTATGGTCGTGGCAAGCCACTTCCACGATCTCGCGTGTCCCGTGCTCGCCACCGTCTCGTGGCAGGTCGCGGCGGGACGGTGGGGCGGAATGCGGGATGGGTTGTAAATTGATGCCGCATGTCCTGGACCTGGTGGTTTTTGGCGGGCGGGCTGCGGGGTAGGACTCGGTGGGTGGCGGAGGTGCGCAGTTTGCCCACGTGAAGCCGGTTCATCCGGGCATGCGACGCGCCGACGGTGAACGTTGACCACACCCTGACCGGCACCTACCGTGCTGGTGGAACACCCGTGGTGTAATTCGTCAAACCCCCTTGACGAAGCGCCACGGGGTGATAGAAGCCGGAGGTCCGCGTGGCGGTGAGCAGCGGCGAGGGCAAGGCGACCCCCGACAGGCACGTGGCGTCCCGCCGTGCCGGAGAGCAGGGCCTGCTCTTCGACACGCAGGTGTCCGCGCCGCCGGAGGATGTCGGCTACCGCGGCCCGACGGCGTGCGCCGCGGCGGGGATCACCTACCGGCAGCTCGACTACTGGGCGCGGACGAAGCTGGTCGAGCCGAGCGTGCGCGCGGCGCACGGGTCGGGCAGCCAGCGGCTGTACAGCTTCCGCGACATCCTCGTGCTGAAGGTCGTGAAGCGGCTGCTGGACACGGGCGTCTCGCTGCAGCAGATCCGCACCGCCGTGACGCATCTGCGTGATCGCGGTGTGCAGGACCTCGCGCAGATCACGTTGATGAGCGACGGCGTCAGCGTCTACGAGTGCACCTCGGCGGACGAGGTCGTCGACCTGCTCCAGGGCGGGCAGGGCGTGTTCGGCATAGCGCTCGGGCGCGTGTGGCAGGAGGTGGAGGGCAGCCTCGCGGAGCTCCCCGGTGAGCGGGCCGCCACGGACCCTCCCGGCCACCCCCACGATGAGCTCGCCAACCGGCGGCGGGCCCGCCGCACCGGCTGACGTTCAGAGCGCCTTCTTGCGCTGCAGGTAGGTGAACGCCCCCCAGCCGGGCAGAACCGGCAGCCACAGGGTGAACAGCCGGTAGAGCAGGACCGCGGACGTCGCCGTCTCCGCGGACAGCCCCGAGATCGTCAACGCGAGCGTCAGCGCGCCCTCGACCGCGCCGAGACCGCCCGGCGTCGGCGCCGCCGACCCCACCGCGTTCGCGGTGAGGAACACCAGCACCACCGTCGTCCACGGCAGCGACCCGCCGAACGCGCGGATCGACGCGTCCAGGCAGAGCACGAACGCCAGCGTCAGCAGGAGCGTGCCGCCGATGCCGGTGCACAGCTTCTTCGGCGACTGCAGGACGTCCACCAGGCGGGGCACCACGCCCGAGAACATGCTCTTCAGCCGCGCGGTGACGACCCGGCGGACGCGCGGGACCGTCAGCGCCAGCCCGGCCACCAGGCCCAGCGCCAGCACCGCGATCACGACCGTGCGCGACGGCGCCAGATCCTGTGTCGCCTTCGCCGTCGAACCCGTCAGGAACCCGAACAGGACCAGCAGCAGGATGTGCGTGACCATCCCGACCAGCTGGGACGCGCCGACGCTCGCCACCGCCAGGGTGGGACGCACCCCCGAGCGCTGCAGGTAGCGGGTGTTGACGGCGACGCCGCCGACCGCGGCGGGCGCCACCAGCTTCACGAACGACGCGGCGACCTGCACCAGGACGGTCCGCCCCAGCGGCAGCCGTTCCGGGACGAACCCCATCAGCATGAACGCGGCGGCGACGAAGGTCAGGGCCGCCGCGCCGACGGCGGCGACGACCCAGTGCCAGCTCGCCGTGGCCACCAGGTAGCCGACGTCCAGGCTGGTCACCTGCGGGATGACGATGTACGCGGCGACCGACAGCGCCACCATGCTGAAGATCGTCCGGGGGCGGAACCGTTCCAGCCTGGCCGGCGCCGCCTCGACCTCCGGCTTCAGCCGGACGATCTGCTCCCGGATGCGGGTCAGCAGCTCCCGGTCGCGGCGCAGCGCCTGCCGCGTCGCCCGCGACAGCGCGACCCGCTGCAGCAGCGGCACCGCGCCGCCCAGCGCCTCCTCGCCCAGCACGGACGCGGCGGTCCGCACCGCACGCTCGGGCCCGGTCCGCAGCGCCAGCGTGGTGAGGAGCTGCGCGAGGTCGAGCCGGAGCGCCAGGTCGCCCGCCGCCGTCTCCCCGGTGCGCAGGTCGACGACGTAGGCGAGACCGTCCTCGCCGATCAGCAGCGCCTCGTCCTGCAGCCTCCGGTGTGCGAGCCGGCCGCCCTGCAACGACCGGAACTGCCGCCAGACGTCGGTCAGCAGCCCGTCGGTGATCTCGTCGTCGGGGACGTCGCCGAGCCGCCGGCCGGGCACGTGCTCGTAGGCCAGCAGCGCCGCCTCCGTGCCGACCTCGCAGGTCCCGGCCAGCCGGGGGGTCCGGACGCCCGCCGCCTCCACCGCGTACGCCATCAGCGACTCCTGCTCCAGGGACCGGCGAAGCGAGCGCAGCGTCCGCCCGGTCGTCGCGGCGCGCACGCGCAGCAGCCGCCAGATCCGGTAGAGCAGCCCGGCGGTCTGCTGGTCGCGGTCCAGGACCCGGACCTCCAGGTCCCAGTCGCCGTGCGCGCCCCGTCCCGCCGGGATCCGGGCTCCGTATCCCTCGTCGGCGCGGGCGGTGAGGACGACGCCGTAGCGGCGGCCGTCCTCGGTGTCGTCGGCGGGCTCGTCCAGCCGCGCGCCCCGCTGCGGCCGCAGCCCGAGGCGTTCCAGCGCCGCGACGACCGCCGCCCCCGGCGGCCGCGGGTTCGGCGTGCCGACGGCGTACAGGGTGCCGTGGCCGATGGCGCGGCCGAGGAAGTAGGTGGCCGCGAGCGCGGCGACGGAGGCGTAGGACGCGGTGAGCCCGGTCAGCGCCGCCAGCCCGATCATGGTCCAGGTCGCGGCCTGCCAGCGGGTGCGCCCCGCCATCCCGACCGCGCTGACGAACGCGATCACGGGGGCGATGTCGGTGTGCACGGGGGCGGTCTCCGTGCCGCCCCAGATCAGCGAGTCCAGCACGCCGCCGGGCGCGGCCCGCACCACCAGGTCGTCCAGCCCCACCGTGATCCCGAACGCGATCACGGCGGCCAGCAGGGCGATCGCGACGCGCGTCCCGTCCTTGCGCAACAGCCGTTCGACGGCGAACGCGATGGGGACGGCCAGCACCCCGAAGCTCGACACCAGCGTCGCCAGCGTGAGCAGCATCCGGGGCGCGTGCGCGGTGCCCTCCGCGATGTCGTTCTCCAGGCCGTGCGTGGTCTGCTGCGCGATCGACACCAGCAGCATCACTGCGGCCAGCCCGACCACCGAGCCCGCGAACCTGATCGCGTCGGACGGCCGGCGGATCCGGTCCGGCTGGGCGGGCTCGTCGACGGGCACGCCGCCGCCCGCGCGGTGCCGCGGGCGCACCGTGCCGTCGTGGGTCCGTGTCACGCCGTACCGCCGCCCCGGCCATCCGTCATCGTGATCAGCGTCCCAGAACCGGCGGCGCGCCGTCGAGTGCCCTTCCGGCGTCCGGCCGGTCGCGTGCACCCCCCGCAGCCCCATCCGCGCCCCCAAGGCCCGAGGTCGTCTTCTCCCAGGTGAGTGAGCACATCGTACCGGCCGGTACGGGTCCGGCGTCGTCGGATCGGTCCCGTGTCCGGGCGCGGGCCGGGGCCGGGACGATCGTCCGGACCCGGCTTTGGGTAGGGTTCGTCCCAGGACATGCCGTCGACCCTGTGCGGGAGAGATCCCACGCCGCCAGCGTGGGGCGCCGAAGGGGCAACCTCCCCGGAACCTCTCAGGCAAAAGGACCGCTCGGGCGAGGCACCTCTGGAAAGCAGGCGTCGAACCCCGCGCGCGGGGAAAGGCGGCTCACCGAAGGGGAAATCCCGCCGCGCGGGTGAAGCTCTCAGGTGCCGATGACAGAGGGGGAGACCGGCCGCCGGCCCGCGTGCCGGCGGTGGCCCTGAGCGACCGCAGCAGCCAGGAGGCTCTCCATGACCGCCCAGTTCTACGCCCCCGTGGCCTCGCCGCAGCACCCGCGCTCGGCGTTCGCCGACCGGCACATCGGCCCCGC
The DNA here is from genome assembly GCF_041463665.1 of Actinomadura chokoriensis. Lineage (GTDB taxonomy): Bacteria > Actinomycetota > Actinomycetes > Streptosporangiales > Streptosporangiaceae > Spirillospora > Spirillospora chokoriensis_A. Next base: position 110,266 of record NZ_JAXCEJ010000021.1, on the reverse strand, counting down.
CCCGCACGAGCAGGCCCGGATGCTGGCCGCCATCGGCTACTCCGGCGCCGAGGCGCTGATCGACGCCGCGGTCCCCGCCTCGATCCGCACGGCCCGCCCCCTGGACCTGCCGCCCGCCCTGAGCGAGACCGCCGCGCTGGACCGGCTCCGCGAGTTGGCGTCCCGCAACACCGTGCTGACGTCCATGATCGGGCTCGGCTACCACGGGACGATCACCCCGGGCGTGATCCTGCGGAACGTCCTGGAGAACCCCGGCTGGTACACCGCGTACACGCCCTACCAGCCCGAGATCTCCCAGGGGCGCCTGGAGGCCCTGCTGAACTTCCAGACCGTGGTCGGCGACCTGACCGGGCTGCCCGTCGCGAACGCGTCCATGCTGGACGAGGGGACCGCCGCGGCCGAGGCGATGGCCCTCGCGCACCGCGTGTCCAAGCGCAGGGAGCCGGGGACGTTCCTCGTCGACGCCGACACGCTCCCGCAGACGATCGAGGTCGTCCGGACGCGGGCGATCCCGCTCGGCATCGAGGTGGTCACCGCCGACCTGTCCGGCGGGCTGCCGGACGGCGACTTCTTCGGCGTGCTGCTGCAGTACCCGGGCGCGTCCGGGGCCGTCCGCGACCTGGCGCCCGTCATCGCGCAGGCGCACGGGCGCGGCGCCAAGGCGGTCGTGGCCGCCGACCTGCTCGCGCTGACGCTGCTGCGCCCGCCGGGGGAGGCCGGCGCCGACATCGCGGTGGGGTCCGCGCAGCGGTTCGGCGTCCCCTACGGGTTCGGCGGCCCGCACGCCGGCTACATGGCGGTCGGCGAGGGCATCCAGCGCCAGCTTCCCGGACGTCTCGTCGGCGTGTCCGTCGACGCGGACGGCGAGACCGCCTACCGGCTCGCGCTGCAGACCCGCGAGCAGCACATCCGCCGCGAGAAGGCGACCAGCAACATCTGCACGGCCCAGGTCCTCCTTGCCGTGATGGCGAGCATGTACGCGGTCTACCACGGCCCCGAGGGGCTGGCCGCGATCGCGCAGCGCGCGCACCGCAGGGCCGCCGAGATCGCCGCCGGGCTGCGCGCCGGCGGGATCGAGGTCGTGCACGACGCCTTCTTCGACACCGTCCTCGCCCGCGTGCCCGGCCGGGCCGCCGAGGTCGTCGCGGCGGCCCGCGAGCGCGGCGTCAACCTGCGTCCGGACGGCCCCGACCGGGTCGGCATCGCCTGCGACGAGACGACGCTGCCCGAGCACGTCACCGCCGTCCTGGCCTCGTTCGGCGCCGCGCCCGCCGCCGGCGCGGCCGAGGCGATCCCGGACGGGCTGCGCCGCGAGAGCCCCTACCTGACCCACCCGGTCTTCCACGCGCACCGCTCCGAGACCGCGATGCTGCGCTACCTGCGCCGCCTCCAGGACAGGGACATCGCGCTCGACCGCTCCATGATCCCGCTCGGTTCCTGCACGATGAAGCTGAACGCCACCGCCGAGATGGAGCCGATCACCTGGCCGCAGTTCGCGAACCTCCACCCGTTCGCGCCGCTCGACCAGGCCGCCGGCTACGTCGAGCTGATCGGCGAGCTGGAGGACGCCCTCGCCGAGATCACCGGCTACGCGAAGGTGTCGGTCCAGCCGAACGCCGGTTCGCAGGGCGAGCTGGCCGGCCTGCTCGCCATCCGCGGCTACCACGCGTCCCGGGGGGAGGAGCACCGCGACGTCTGCCTGATCCCGTCGTCCGCGCACGGCACCAACGCCGCCAGCGCCGTCATGGCGGGGATGCGCGTCGTCGTCGTCAAGTGCGACGAGGGCGGCAACGTCGCGCTGGACGACCTGCACGCGAAGATCGCCGAGCACGGTGACCGGCTCGCCGCGATCATGGTGACCTACCCCTCGACGCACGGCGTCTTCGAGGACTCGATCACCGAGGTGTGCGCGGCCGTGCACGAGGCGGGCGGCCAGGTCTACGTCGACGGCGCCAACCTCAACGCGCTCGTCGGCCTGGCCCGTCCGGGCGAGTTCGGCTCGGACGTCTCGCATCTCAACCTGCACAAGACCTTCTGCATCCCGCACGGCGGCGGCGGCCCCGGCGTCGGCCCGATCGGCGTCCGCGAGCACCTCGCCCCGTTCCTGCCGAACCACCCGCTGCGCGCGGAGGCCGGCCCGGACACCGGCGTCGGCCCGATCTCCGCGGCGCCGTGGGGTTCGGCGGGCATCCTGCCGATCTCCTGGGCCTACATCGCGATGATGGGCCCGGACGGCCTGCGCGCCGCCACCGAGGGCGCCATCATCGGCGCCAACTACCTCGCCGCCCGGCTCGGCCCGCACTACCCGATCCTCTACACCGGCCGGAACGGCCTCGTCGCGCACGAGTGCATCGCCGACCTCCGCAAGATCACCAAGGAGACGGGGATCACCGCCGAGGACGTCGCCAAGCGCCTCATCGACTACGGCTTCCACGCCCCGACCCTGTCGTTCCCGGTGGCCGGCACCCTGATGATCGAGCCGACGGAGTCCGAGGACCTCGCCGAACTCGACCGCTTCTGCGACGCCATGATCGAGATCCGCCGGGAGATCCAGCGGGTCGCCGACGGAGCCTACGACCGCGAGGACAACCCGCTGAAGAACGCCCCGCACACCGCCGCCTGCCTGGTGTCCGACGACTGGAAGCACCCGTACACCCGCGACGAGGCCGCCTACCCCGTCCCGTCGCTGCGCGAGAACAAGTACTGGCCGCCGGTCCGGCGCATCGACCAGGCCTACGGCGACCGCAACCTGGTCTGCTCCTGCCCTCCCCCCGAGGCCTTCGAGGACTGAGCGGTCCGAGGTCCGCGGCCGGCTGAGCCGGGGCGCCGCCGGCCGGGATCTCGGACGTGCGCCTCGCGAGGCCGGCGAGCGGGCCGGGCGGCAGCCGGCCGGAGGATGGATATGTGATCTTGGTGGGGGTTTCGGGGTGTCGTCGCGGGACGGCGGGGTGGTGCGTCGCTAGGCTCTGTGCGGACTCCGAGGAACCCGGGTGAGGGCAGAGGCCGATGAGCGAGTTGCCGGACGAGACGTCCGTATCCGACGACCCGGCGCAGATGTGCGAGGAGGCCCGGAACCTCGCCGAGAACGGTGAGGCCGGGCCGGCGGCGGCGCTGTTCGAGAAGGTGCTCGCCATGGGCGAGACGCCCTGCCGGGCGCAGGCGGCCCTCGGGCTCGCCGTCGTCCTCGACGACGCCGGGGAGGTGGAGCGGGCCAGGGAGGCCGACCGGGCCGCGATCGCCACCGCCGACCCCGAGTACGGGCCCCGCGCCGCCTACCATCTCGCGCTCACGCACGAGCGGGCCGGCGATCCGGAGCGGGCGGCGCCCGCCTGGGGCGCGGTGGTCGACTTCGGCAGCCCCGCCTACCTGCCGCCCGCCCACCTGGCCCTCGCCCGGATCGCCGACGACGCCGGCGACTTCGAGGCCGCGCGGGAGCACTGGGAGGCCGCGATCGGGACGGGGGACGCCGAGTACGGGCCGCTCGCGGCGCACGACCTGGCGCAACGGCTGCTGGAGCGCGGCGACCCGGCGCGGGCCCAGCGGATCCTGGCCGCCGGGCTCCGGCTGATCGACCGCGACGCGGCTCCCCACGCCTACGCGCGGCTCGCCGTCGCGCTCGGCATCTCCTACCTCGACCAGGCGATCGGCGCGTTCGGTGCGGCGCTGGCGGAGGAGCCGTCCGACCCGGAGGCCGGTCCGCTGGCCACCGAACTGCTGGCCCGGACGCTGCCGCTGCGGGGACGCGGCGGCGAGGCGGGCGAGGTGTGGCGGCGCGGGCTGGCCGACGCAGGCATCGCGCCGCAGGTGCGGGCGAGGCTCCGCCGCGACTTCGGCGAGGAGGACGGCGACGCCGACCTGTGGTGGGAGCCGGTCGTCGAGCAGGCCGTGTCGGAGGGGACGCTCCCCACGCTCACCGGCGAGGCGTTCGGCGCCCTCGACCACATGTACGCGCTGCTCGCCGTCCGGTACGCCGAGCGCCGGTCGGACGAGACCCACGAGATGCTCGGCGAGGCGGTCCGGGTCCCGAGCGGCTACCCGTGGGGCCCGCTCCTGCACGAGAGCTTCGCCGAGCGGCTCCGCATGGCGATGGGCACGACCGTCGCGAACTGGCCGGAGGGCTAGCCGGCGCGTGCCGCGATCACCTCGGTGAGGCGGGCGATGCGGCCGGGCCGCCGCAAAGATCATCGATGGGGGCGGTTACGGTGGGCGCATGGAGGTCGTGACGGCGCAGGGGCCCGCCGAGGTGACGCTCGACCAGGTGGACGACCCGGCGTTCCTGCTGGTCCTGACGCACGGGTCGAACGGGAGCGTGGAAGCGCCCGACCTGCTCGCCGTCCGGGAGGCCGCGCTCGGGCTCGGCGGCGCCGTCGCGCGGGTCACGCAGCCGTTCCGGCTCGCGGGCCGCCGCGCGCCCGGCTCGCCCGCCAGGCAGGACGCGGCGTGGCTGGAGATCGTCGGGAAGCTGCGGGACCGGTTCGGGGACGTCCCGCTCGTCCAGGGCGGCCGGAGCAACGGCGCGCGGGTCGCGTGCCGGACGGCGCGGGCGGCCGGAGCGGTGGGCGTGGTCGCGCTGGCGTTCCCGCTCCACCCGCCCCGCAACCCGGAGAGGACGCGGGCTGACGAGCTGCGGTCGGCGGGCGTGGAGGTCCTCGTCGTCAACGGCGGCCGCGACCCGTTCGGCGTGCCGGACGCGGCGGACGCGGCGCAGGTGACCGTCCTGCCGGGGGAGCGGCACGACCTGAACAAGGACCCCGCCGCGGTCGGCCGGGCGGCGGAGCCGTGGCTGAGGAAGTGGACGGCCCGTCCGGTTCGGACGGGCCTCGTGTAGGTGCCTCTGGGCCCGGCGGGCCCAGAGGTCAAGGGCGGAGTGAGCGTTGCCCCCGAGGATGATCACCCGTTTGAACTAGTCCCCCGTGGAGACCGCTCAAGCGGCGGACGGCGCCTGCAGGTCCGTCGGCCGGTGCGGCGCGATGACTTCCCCGTCGGGCAGCAGCTCACCGGTGTCCTCGAAGAGCACGACGCCGTTGCACAGCAGGCTCCACCCCTGCTCGGGGTGGGCGGCCAGCGTCCGGGCGGCGTCGCGGTCGGGTGCGTCGTGCGAGGGACAGGGCGGCTGGTGCGGGCACATCGTGTGCCTCCGGTCTCAACTACTGGTCGGTCGTGGTTCTTTCCTTTAATGACGCACCCCAGTGTGGAGTGGTTCGCCCCGACCGGCCATAGCCCGTTGGGACGGTTGTCCGTTGGTACCGGAGTACCGGAACGGTGTGATCACCCTCACTCCGAGGTGTCAGGCTCAGGGTCCCTCCAACGCGATATCGGCCGGAGAACGACACGCCGACGGGCGCGAAAGCCCTACGATGGCGGGCGGGGAACGCCGTCGCGGCGTAGGGGGAGTGAGGCCGATGCGGGTCGCGTTGTCCGTCGCGTGCTTCGATGACGCGCTGTTCCCCGAGACGGGGAGGGCCGTGACCGTCCTATTGGAACGTCTTGGCCACGAAGTGGTATTCCCGCCCGGGCAGACGTGCTGCGGCCAGATCCACTGGACGGCCGGCTACCACCGCGAGGCGGCCGACCTCGCCCGCTCCTACACCAGGGCGTTCGAGGGCGGCGACGTCGTGGTCGCGCCGTCGGCGTCCTGCGCCGCCGCCGTCCGGGACGCCTACCCGAGGATCGCGCGGGCGTCCCGCGACCCCGGCCTGGCCCGCGCCGCAGAGGGCATCGCCGTCTACGAGCTGACCGAGTTCCTCGTCGACGTCCTGGGCGTCACCGATGTCGGCGCCTACTTCCCGCACCGGGTCACCTACCACCCGTCCTGCCAGTCGCTCCGAACGCTCGGGGTCGGCGACCGGCCCCGGCGGCTGCTGCGCGCGGTGCGGGGCCTGGACCTGGCCGAATTACCCGCGGCGGGGGAGTGCTGCGGGTTCGGCGGCGCGTTCGCGATGAAGAACGCGGACGTGTCGGTCGCGATGGTCGCCGACAAGGTGCGGCACATCCGCGGCACGGGCGCGGACGTGGTGTGCGCGGTCGACGACTCCTGCCTCGCCCACATCGGCGGGGCGCTGTCCCGGCTGCGCGCCGGCGTCCGGACCATGCACCTGGCGGAGATCCTCGCCGCGACGGGGCCCTCGTGACCGGCGCCCCGCCGGGCGGGCCGGTCCCGCTGCCGATGCCGAAGTTCGCCGACGCCGCCCGGCCCGCGCTGGCCGACACCGGCCTGCGCCGCAACCTGCGCGGCGCGACCGCGGCGTTCCGCGAGCGGGCCGCCGCGGCGTCCGGCGAGCCCGCCGACTGGGAGGACCTGCGGGAGGCCGGCCGCGCCATCGGGGACGACGCGCTCCGCAACCTCGACATCCATCTCGAGGAGCTGGAACGGGCCGTCACCGAGGCGGGCGGCACCGTGCACTGGGCCGCGGACGCGGCCGAGGCGCGCCGCGTCGTCACGGGCCTGGTCCGGGCGGCCGACGTGACGGAGGTCGTGAAGTCGGCGTCGCTGGCGGTCCGGGAGATCGGCCTGGACCGCGCGCTGGCCCGGATGGGCGTGACCGCCTGGGAGACCGCGCTCGCCGACCTGATCGTCCAGCTCGGCGAGGACGAGCCGTCCCACCTGCTGTCACCGGCCGCGCACCGCGACCGCGCCCAGATCAGGGAGCTGTTCCGCCGCGTGATGCCCGCCGCCGGGCCGGATCTGGCCGACGACCCCGAGGCCCTCGCCGCGGCGGCCCGCGCCCATCTGCGCGAGCGTTTCCTGCGCGCCCGCGTCGCGATCATCGGCGCGAACTTCCTGGTGGCCGAGTCCGGCACGGCCGTGGTGGTGGAGTCCGAGGGCAACGCGCGGATGTGCCTCACGCTGCCGGAGACGCTGATCTGCGTCGCGGGCATCGACAAGGTCGTCCCGACGTGGGATGACATGGAGGTGTTCCTTCAGCTCCTTCCGCGCGCGTCGTCCGGCGACCGGATGACCCCGTACGTCTCGTCCTGGACGGGAGTGACGCCGGGCGACGGGCCGCGCGCGTTCCATCTCGTCCTGCTCGACAACGGCCGCACCCGAGCGCTCGCCGACGAGGTCGGGCGCGCCGCGCTGCGCTGCATCCGCTGCTCGGCCTGCCTGAACGTCTGCCCCGTGTACGAGCGCACGGGCGGGCGGCCGTACGGGCCGGTGTACCCGGGGCCGATCGGCGCGATCCTCACCCCGCAGCTGCGCGGAGTGGAGAGCGCGGCCATGGCCTCGCTGCCGTACGCGTCCACGCTCTGCGGCGCCTGCGCGGACGTCTGCCCGGTGAAGATCGACATTCCGGAGGTGCTGGTCCACCTGCGCGGCGCGGTGGTCGAGTCGCGGCGGCGGCGCCCGGTCCCGACGCCGGAGATGGTGCTGATGCGCGGCCTGGCCTGGACGATGGGCGACCCGCGCCGGCACGAGGCGGCGCTGCGGCGCGGCACCCGGTGGGCGCGGCTGCTGTCGCGGGGCGGGCGGATCCGCCGGCTGCCCGGCCTGCTCGGCAAGTGGACCGAGGCCCGCGACCTGCCGGCGCCGCCGGCGGAGAGCTTTCGCGCCTGGTGGAACGGGCGCCGGACGTGACCGCGCGGGAGGAGACGCTGCGGCGGGTGCGCGAGGCGCTCGGCGGGTCCCGCGGCACGCATCCGCCGGTGCCGCGCGGCTACGCGCGCCGGCTGCCGGAGGCGGAGGCGCAGACGCGGGCGGACGTCCTCGCCCTGTTCACCGAGCGGGTGGCCGACAACCGGGCGGCGGTGCGGCACGTCGGCGCGGACGAGCTGGGCACCGCGGTGGCCGCCGCGCTGTGGGGCCGGGAGGCCAAGCAGATCGTCGTCCCGGCGGACCTGCCGTTCGGGTGGCTCGCCGAGCTGGACGGCGTCCGGGTGCTCGCCGACCCTCCGGCGCTCGACGCCGACGCCCTCGCGGCCGTGGACGGCGTGGTGACCGGCTGCGCCGTGGCGGTGGCGCGGACGGGCACGGTCGTCCTGGACGGCGGCCGCGCGCAGGGACGGCGGGCGCTCACGCTCGTGCCCGGCTTCCACCTGTGCGTGGTCCACGCCGACCAGATCGTGGGAACGGTCCCGGAGGCGGTCACGCGCCTGGACCCGGCGCGGCCGCTCACCTGGATCAGCGGCCCGTCCGCGACCCACGGCATCGAGGCGGCCCGGGTGGAGGGAGTGCACGGCCCCCTCCATCTGGAGATCCTCATCGTGGAGGACTGAGCGGAGGACTGGGCGGAGGACTGGGCGGACGGCGGCTGAGCGGACGGCTGAGTCAGGGCAGTACGGCTAGCGCACCCCGCCGATGACGAGATCGAGCCCGGCGGTGAACCGCGCCTCCCAGTCCACGACGCGGTCGGCGCCGTCCTCGTTGGTGCCGCGCACTTCCAGGGCGGTGTGGCCGATCACGTAGCCGAGCAGGGTGTGCGCGGCAGCGGCGGCCGCGCCTTCGGCGATGCCGCCCCGCCGCATGACCTCGCGCAGGGACGCGACCGTGGTGGTGAGCGCGGCGGGGTTGCGGCGGGTGACGACGAGGGGGAGCACCCCGGCGTGCGCCATCAGGCGTCCCCGGTAGTCGCCGGCCCACCCGCGCAGGACGTCCTGCCAGGGCCGGGACGGCGTGTCCTCGGCGGGGGCGGAGGCGACGTGCGCGACGAGGCCGTCCAGGAGCTGCTCCTTGCCGCGGGGGAGGTGGTGGTAGATCGCCATCGCCTCGACCTCGAGGGAGTCTCCGAGGCGGCGCATCGTGAGGCGGCCGAGTCCCTGGCCGTCCACGATCTGCAGGGCCGCCTCGATGATCCGCTCGGTGGACAGCGGCGGGCGGTGCTGGGCGTTGATGCTGGGCTGCCGGACCATGAGACGTGACCTTACTACGTAAAGGGTCGAAGCCGGGTGTCCGCCGCCGCGACACGCCGGAACCCCGCGTACGCTTACCTGGATCAGGCATTGAAGACCGTCGAGGGAGTACCACCATGCCGCTGGGCCGCCGGGTGAGCAAGGACGTCGCGGAGCCGTACGAGGCCGACCAGCGGCTGGCCGCCGAGTACGAGGACCGGCTCGCGGCGGCCGGCGACGCCGAGCGGGCGCTGCGCAAGGCGCAGGCCGCGGACGTCGCCGGGCCGGAGCTGCGTGCGCTGACGGTCGCGTTCGACAGGGCGATGACCTCGGTGCTCGCCGCCGCCGAGGCGTCCGAGCGGGTCGCGATGGGCCCGAAGGTCTACTCGGCCGACGCGCAGGACGCCAAGGCGCGGCGCGCCGCCGAGATCGCCTACCGCAAGGCGAAGGCGCGCCCGGCGGTGCGCCCGTGGACCGAGGAGGTCGACCGGCTGCGCACGGCCCGCGAGGCGCACCGGCTGAGCTTCAAGACGGTTCCGGCCCCGCTCGGCTGAGCCGTCCCGCACGTGTGACGACACAGCGTCACCGGGTGGCACCGGCCACCGAACTTTGACAGTCTGCCGTCTCGGGGAACGCCGGGGACGCCGCCCGCCGCCACTGCGTGCGCGGACGCGTCCCGGCGGAGAGGGCACACGGTGCTCTGGACGTTGGGGGATGTCACGTGGAGCGCACGCCGCCGGACCGGTGCCGCGTACTCGATTCCTACCAGGACGGCGTGAAGGCGATCCGCGCGCTGGCGGAGGGCGCCGGCGACTGGGACGTGCCGACGCCCTGCGCCGACTGGCGGCTGATCGATCTCGCCGGGCACCTGCGGTGCGTCGCGGAGAACTTCCTGGAGTACCTCCAGGACGCGCCGGACAGCCGGCTGGCGACGCTGTTCGCGCAGGAGGCGGCGTCGGCGGTGCTGATCCGGCAGCAGGCGCGGCAGAACGCGACCGAGCTCGCGGTGCTGCCGCCCGAGCCGGGCCCCGACCGCATCATGGCGTTCGGGGTGTCGGCCGGGGCGTACGCCGACCTGCTGCCGGACATGTGGGACCGCACCCATCTGATCTACCGGGGCACGAAGTACACCGTGGGCGACCACGCGGGCGCGGCGTGCGTGGAGTGGCATCTGCACGCCTGGGACATGGCCCGCGCGTCCGGCGCCGACTACCGGCCGCGCGACCCCGACCTGCTGGTCTCGGCGTGGCACTGGGGCGTCCCGCACCTGCCGCTCGCGGCGGGGGACTCGTGGGAGGCGGTGCTGCGCTCCTCGGGCCGGTCGCCGCGCTGGCCGGAGCCCGACGACCGGCCCGGCCGGGCGAGGCGGCGGGCCGGCCGTCAGACGCCTTCCGGCCTCCCCGGGCGGTCCCGCAGGTAGACCAGCCAGGTGAGGGCGCAGCACACGGCGTAGAAGGCGATGAACGCGAGGTAGGCGCCGTCGCCGGTCCCCGAGCTCAGGAACGACTGCCGGAAGGCGATGTTGACCAGGACGCCGCCGAACGCCCCGACGGCGCCGGCGATGCCGATCAGCGCCCCGGACAGGCGGCGTGCCTCGTGCTCGGCCGCCTCCGGGTCGAGGCCGCCGGCGATGCCGTGCCGGGCCTTGGCCCGGAATATGGCGGGGATCATCTTGTAGGTGGAGCCGTTGCCGACGCCGCTGAACGCGAACAGCAGGATGAACCCGGTGAGGAACAGCGGCAGTGACCCGCGCAGGGACGCGGCCAGTACGAGGCCGGCCGACGCGGCCATCGCGACGAACGTCCAGAAGGTGACGGCGGCGCCGCCGAGCCGGTCGGCGAGCCGTCCGCCGGCCGGGCGGATCAGCGAGCCGAGCGCCGGGCCGAGGAACGTCAGGTAGGCGGCCTTGACGGGGGTGTCGAAGTCGTCCGCGAACTGCACCTGCAGGACCTGCCCGAACGCGAAGCCGAACCCGATGAACGACCCGAAGGTGCCGATGTAGAGCACCGACATGATCCAGGTGTGGGCGTCCTTGCAGACGGCCCGCATGGCCCGCCGGTCGTTGCGCGCGTGCGCCAGGTTGTCCATGCGGAGCCAGGCCCCGAGGGCGGCCAGCACGATCAGCGGTATGTAGACGCCGGCGACGAGTCCGGGGTGGTTCTTGCCGGCGGTGGCGAGGACGAGGAGCCCGACGAGCTGGACGACGGCGACGCCGAGGTTGCCGCCTCCGGCGTTGATCCCGAGCGCCCAGCCCTTGAGCCGCTGCGGGTAGAACGCGTTGATGTTGGCCATCGAGGACGCGAAGTTGCCGCCGCCGACGCCCGCGACGGCCGCGAGGACGAGCAGCGTGGTGTACGAGACGCCGGGCTCGACCAGGAACGCGGCGAGCCCCGACGGGACGAGCAGCAGCGCCGCGCTGAAGATCGTCCAGTTGCGGCCGCCGAACCGGGCCACGGCGAACGTGTACGGGATGCGCAGCGCCCCGCCGACGAGGGCGGGGACGGCGGTGAGGGTGAACTTGCCGGCCGGGTCGACGCCGTAGGCGGGGCCGAGGAACAGCACGAGGACCGACCACAGCGTCCACACCGAGAACCCGATGTGCTCGGAGAAGATCGAGTAGATCAGGTTGCGGCGGGCGACGCGCGCGCCGCCGGCCGCCCAGAAGTCGGGGTCCTCGGGCCGCCAGTCCTCGATCCAGCGGCCCTTCGGCGGGCGGGCGCGGTCCCCGCGCGCGGCTTCGGTGGTGACGGTCATCAGGCGCTCTCCCTGGTCGGTTCGGACGAGGCGAACGTAGGAGGGCGGGGTTTCGGGCGCGTGTGGCCGGTCATACGCCGGTGATAACTCCGCCGCACAGCGCGTCCCGCTGGCTGTGAGGCGGGGTAGACCCGGGCAGGCCGGGTAGGCAGGTGAGCGCGAGCGGCGGGGGAAACGGAGCGAGACCGATGGCGACCTGTGAGGTCTGCGGCAACGACTACGCGATGGCCTTCGAAGTGCACGCGCAGGGCCAGGTGCACACGTTCGACTCGTTCGAGTGCGCGGTCACGAAGATGGCGCCGATCTGCGAGCACTGCCAGTGCCGGATCATGGGGCACGGCGTGGACGTGGGCGGGCACTTCTTCTGCTGCGCGCACTGCGCACGCGCCGCCGATCCGGAGGGCGCGCGCCAGATCCAGGACGCGGTCCCGGTATAGGAGGGGCCCCGAATAGGAGGGGTCCCGGTTGAGGAGGGGCCCAGGAGGGGTCCCGGTTGAGGAGGGAGACGGTCAGGTTCTGAGGGGTATGCCGAACCGCGGCGCGCGACCGTCCTCCAGGTAGACGGCGCGGCCGTCGGCCATGGCCCGCAGGCTGGGGTCCATCCGGCGGGAGACGTGCGGCGGGGCCAGTTCGGGGATCTTCTCCGGCGCCACGAGGACGTGGTCGGACAGTTCCTCGGGCGGCAGCCGGATCGCCGCTATCTCCGCGCCGGTGATCGTGCCGCCGAAGACGAACACGTTGACGGCGTCGACGCCGTCGTCGCGCGGCGAGCCCCAGTCGACGCAGGCCAGGCCGTCCAGCCGCGGGACGAGGCCGAGTTCCTCCTCGCACTCGCGCACGCACGCCGACAGCGGGGACTCGTCGGCCTCGATGACCCCGCCGGGCAGGTACCAGCCCTCGCTGTAGGTGGGCTTGACCAGCAGGACCCGCCCGAGATCGTCCAGGAGCAGGGCCGCCGCGGCGCCGCGGGCGCGCGGCAGGGAGGCGTAGTAAGCAAGGTCGGGCATGTACCGAGGTTAGGCGTGATCACCGGGGGGCGATCGGGGCCGGAGTGGGGCGGGGGCCGCATCCGTCCGTGAGATCCCCGGGCCACCACGAATCCGTTCGGTAATCGGATAAAAAATGACGAATAGGGCATGACAGGGATCGACAACGCTTGACACGCGCGCGTCAAGATTCTTCGGAGCGGTGCGCCGTCCAGCGGCCTGACCTCGGTGGACGCGCCGCGTGAAGCGCATTTAACGCCCGGGTCACACCGGGGACTCGCAAGCGAAACGGCGCCCCCCGACTCTCGGCGCATGACCGGGACTCCCACGCACTGCCCGTATTGCGCCCTCCAGTGCGGCATGACCCTGCACAAGGCCGATGCGGGCACCGATGCGGGCGCCGTGCGGATCGAGCCGCGCGACGACGTGCCCGCCAACCGCGGCGGGTTGTGCCAGAAGGGCTGGACGGCCGCGGAGCTGCTGACCGTCCCCGACCGGCTGACAGCGCCGATGATGCGGTGCGACCGGGGCGCGCCGCTGGAGCCCTGCACCTGGGACGAGGCGCTCGACCGCGTCACCAGCGAGGCCGCCCGGCTGCGGGCGCTGCACGGCGCGGACTCCGTCGCGGTCTTCGGCGGCGGCGGGCTGACCAACGAGAAGGCCTACCAGCTCGGCAAGTTCGCCCGGCTGGCGCTCGGCACGTCCCAGATCGACTACAACGGGCGGTTCTGCATGTCGTCGGCCGCGGCGGCGTCCGGCCGGGCGTTCGGCATGGACCGCGGGCTGCCCGGGCCCGTCACCGACCTGGCCGCGTCCGGCGCCGTCCTGCTCGCGGGCGGGAACCCCGCCGAGACGATGCCGCCGTTCATGCGGCACCTGGCGCAGATGCGGGACGCCGGCGGAGCCCTCATCGTGGTGGACCCGCGCCGCACCGCCACCGCCCGCCAGGCCGACCTCCACCTTCAGCCGGTGCCCGGCACCGACATCGCCCTCGCGAACGGGCTGCTGCACCTGGCGCTCGCCGAGGGCCTGGCCGACGAGGACTACATCGCCGCCCGGACCACCGGGTTCGACGCCGTCCGGACGGTCGCCAACGCGTACTGGCCGGACCGCGTCGAGCGGATCACCGGCGTCCCCGTCCCCGCGATGCGGGAGGCGGTCCGGCTGCTGGCCCGGGCCGGCCGCGCGCACGTGCTGACCGCGCGGGGCGCCGAGCAGCACGCGCGCGGCACCGACATGGTCGGCGTGTTCATCAACCTGGCGCTCGTGCTCGGGCTGCCCGGCCGCGAGGGCTCCGGATACGGGTGCCTGACCGGGCAGGGCAATGGGCAGGGCGGTCGCGAGCACGGGCAGAAGGCCGACCAGCTCCCCGGCTACCGCAAGATCGACGACCCGGCGGCCCGCGCGCACGTGGCGGCCGTGTGGGGCGTCGACCCGGAGGTGCTGCCCGGTCCGGGGCGGTCGGCGCACGAGCTGCTGTCGGCGCTCGGCACCGCCGGCGGGCCGAGGGCGCTGCTGCTGTTCGGGTCCAACCCGGTGGTGTCGGCGCCGCGCGCCGCGCAGGTGGAGGAGCGGCTCGACGCCCTGGACCTGCTGGTGGTGGCCGACTTCGTCCCGTCGGAGACCGCGCGGCGCGCCGACGTCGTGCTGCCGACCGCGCAGTGGGCCGAGGAGTCGGGGACGATGACGAACCTGGAGGGCCGCGTGCTGCGCCGCCGCCGGGCCGCCCGCCCGCCCGCCGGGGTCCGCACCGACCTGGAGATCATCGGGGCGCTCGCGGAGCGGCTGAAGGCGCCGGGGGAGTGGAGCACCGATCCGGAGACGGTGTTCGGCGAGCTGCGCCGGGCGAGCGCGGGCGGCGTCGCCGACTACTCCGGCATCACCTACGCGCGGATCGAGGCGGAGGGCGGGGTGTTCTGGCCCTGCCCGTCCCCGGACCACCCGGGCACTCCGCGCCCCTACCTGGACCGTTTCCCCACGCCGGACGGGCGGGCCCGGTTCGTCCCGGCCGAGCACCACGGCCCGGCCGAGGACGTGGACGAAGACCACCCGCTGTACCTGACCACCGGGCGGGTCCTCGCGCAGTACCAGTCGGGCGCGCAGACCCGGCGGGTGCGGGCGCTGGCGGAGGCCGCGCCGGGGCCGTTCGTCGAGCTGCATCCCGACCTGGCCGAGCGTCTCGGCATCGAGGACGGCGCCGAGGTGCGGGTGGAGAGCCGCCGGGGCGCGGTGACCGTGCGGGCGCGGCTGACCGACGCGATCCGCAGCGACACCGTCTTCATGCCGTTCCACTGGGCGGGGGATGGACGGGCGAACCTGCTCACGAACCCGGCCCTGGACCCGGTGTCGCGGATGCCGGAGTTCAAGGTCTGCGCCGTCCGGGTGGGAGTGAGTCCCTTTTAACACGCCGGTGACAAAGGGGACCCAGCCGCGAAACCGCCGGTGCCGAGGATCTGACCATGACCACGACACCCGAAGCGACGATCGCCAGGGACCGGGCGGGCCGGGCGGCGGCCCGCTGGTTCGACATCTGCTCCTACGCCGGATTGATCCCCGAGCGCGGTGTCTGCGCGATGGTGGACGGAACGCAGGTCGCGGTCTTCCGCGTCTTCGACGGCGCCCTGTACGCGCTGTCGAACCTCGACCCGTTCAGCGGCGCCTACGTGCTGTCGCGCGGGATCCTCGGCACCCGCGACGGGACGCCGACCGTGGCCTCCCCCATGTACAAGCAGGTGTTCGACCTGCGGACCGGGGTGTGCCTGGACGATCCGAGGGTGGCGCTGCCGGCCTTCCCGGTCCGCCGCGCAGGGGACCGGGTGGAGGTGGCGCTCCCCGATGAGCACCGGCAGTGAGCCGCTGGCCGGGTTCGCCGTCGGCGTGACGGCGGCCCGCCGGCACGAGGAGCTCGCGACGCTGCTGGAGCGGCGCGGCGCCCGGGTCGTGCTCGCGCCCGCCATCCGGCTGGTCCCGCTCGCCGACGACGCCGAGCTGCTGGAGGCCACCCGGGCGTGCACCGAAGGGCCGCTGGACCACGTCGTCGCCACGACGGGGATCGGGTTCCGGGCGTGGCTGGAGGCGGCGGACGGGCACGGGCTGCGGGACGCCCTCGTCGGCCGGCTCGCCGGGGCCGAGATCGTGGCGCGCGGGCCGAAGGCGCGCGGCGCGATCCGCTCCGCCGGGCTCCGGGAGGCGTGGTCGCCGGAGTCCGAGGGCTGCGCCGAGGTGACCCGGCACCTGCTGGGCAAGGACCTGGCGGGCGCGCGGGTCGCCGTCCAGCTGTACGGGGAGCGGCAGCCGGAGCTGACCGGCGCGCTGCGCGCCGCGGGCGCCGAGGTGATCGAGATCCCGGTGTACCGGTGGTCGCGCATCGAGGACCCGTCGCCGCTGCGCCGGCTCGCCGGCCAGGCCGTCGCGGGCACGATCGACGCGATCACGTTCACCAGCGCGCCCGCGGTCGCCGCGACGCTGGCCGTCGCCGCCGAGGACGGGCTGGAGGAGGCCCTGCTGGAGGCCATGCGCACCCACGTCGTGGCGGCGTGCGTCGGGCCCGTGACCGCTCGGGCGCTCACCGAGCACGGCGTCCCGACCGTCCAGCCGGAGCGCGCCCGGCTCGGCGCGCTCGTCCGCGCCCTGGTGACGGACCTGCCGCGGCGCCGGTCGCGGCGGTTGTCGGTGCGCGGGACGTCGCTGGAGCTGCGCGGGCACGCCGTCGTGCTGGACGGGCAGCTGCGGCCGATCGCGCCCGCGCCGATGGCGATCCTGCGAGCGCTCGCACGGCGCCCCGGGCACGTGGTGTCGCGGGCGGAGCTGTGCGGCGCGCTGCCGAGCCGTCCGGCCGGGAACGGTGTGCCCCGGGGCCGGGAGGCGCGGCCGCAGGCCGACGAGCACGCGGTGGAGATGGCGGTGGCGCGGCTGCGGCGCGGCCTCGGCAGGCCGGGGATCGTGGAGACCGTCGTCAAGCGCGGCTACCGGCTGGCGTGCGATCCGCGGCTCGTCGACCGGCTCGCGGCGGGCGCGGGTGGCTGACCCGCGTCCGGCGCTGCTGGCCGTCGCGCACGGGACGCGGGCCCCGGCCGGGCCCGCCGCCGTCGGCGCCCTCCTCGACCGGGTCCGGGCGATGCGGCCCGGGCTGGCGGTCGCGGAGGCGTACGGCGAGCTGTCGGAGCCCTCGCTGGAGCAGGCCGCGGCCGGGCTGGGCGGCGGGCCCGTGGTCGTCGTGCCGCTGATGCTGGCGCGCGGCTACCACGCGCTGATCGACATCCCGGACCGCGCCGCGCGGCTGCTGCCCGGCGCGGTGACGGCCCGGCCGCTCGGTCCCGACCGGCTGCTGGCCGAGGCTCTGGCCCGTCGCCTGGGGGAGTGCGCGCAGACCCGGGTCCCGCCCCGCCGCACGGACGCCGTCGTCCTCGGCGCGGCGGGATCCGCCGATCCGGCGGGGGCCGCCGACGTGCGGGCCGCCGTCCAGCTGCTGGCGCGGCGGCTGCGGCGGCCCGTCACGCACGGATTCGTCGCCGCGGGCGGTCCCGCGCTGGAGGAGGCCGTCGCGGAGCGGCGGCGGCAGGGCGCCGGACGCGTGGTCGTCGCGTCGTACCTGCTGGCGCCCGGCCGGTTCCTGGACCGGATGCGATCGTGCGGCGCCGACGCGGTGACCGCGCCGATCGGGGCGCACGACGCGGCGGCCCGCCTCGTCCTGGGCCGCTACGACGAGGCGCGGTCGCGCATGAGCGAGCCCGTCTCCGTGCGCTGACGCGTCCCGGTACGCGGACGAGCCTCCGTACCCTGCGGTGCCTCCGCGCGCTGACGCGTGGCGGTGTGCCGGCGCGCCGCGGCGAACCGGTCGTCGTGGTGGGCCAGGACGCGCAGCAGCATCTCCCTGAAGAGCCGCCGCTCGTGCGGGGACAGCGGCTCGAAGAGGAGCTCGTTGAGGCGGACGCGCGCGTCGAGGCTCTCGCCGAGGAACAGCCGGCCGGCCTCGGTGGCGTCCAGCGCGTACCGGCGCCGGTCCTCGGGGTCGCGGCGGCGCTCGACGTGGCCGGCCTCCTCCAGCGCGTCCACGATGCCGACCAGGTCGCCGGGGTCGATGCTGAGCCGCTCGGCGACCTCGCGCTGCGAGAGCGGCCCGGACCGCGCCACGCACCACAGGACGAGCAGGTGGGGTAGCCGCGGCTGGCCGGGGAACATCCGCGCAGAGGTCCGCCGGACGAGCCGCACCGTCTCGAACATCAGGTAGGTGGGCGAGTCGAACATCGGGTCGGACTGGTCCGTCACGTCCGGCTCCTCGGAGTCGCTTGGTGCTTCCTATCTCTCTTGACGTGAGAGATAGGGTACTCCTACCGTTGCATGGCCCAAAATATGGGTGTGTACTCCATGCGGAGGGAGGCCCGATGCCGGACGGGGGACCCGCCGTCGAGGTCGACGGCCTGATCAAGAGGTTCGGCGACGTGGAGGCCGTGCGGGGGATCGACTTCACCGTGCGGCCGGGGGAGATCTTCGGTTTCCTCGGCCCGAACGGCGCGGGCAAGTCCACGACGATCAACATGCTCTGCACGCTGCTGCGCCCCACCGCGGGCAGCGCGCGGGTCGCGGGGCACGACGTGGTCGCCGAGCGCGACAGCGTGCGCCGCAACATCGGGCTCGTGTTCCAGGATCCGACGCTCGACGGCTACCTGTCGGGGGAGCAGAACCTGCGCTTCCACGCCGAGCTGTACGGGGTGCCGCGCTCGGTGACGGGCGACCGCATCCGGCAGGTGCTGGAGATGGTCAATCTGTGGGACCGGCGCCGCGACCTCGTGCAGACCTTCTCCGGCGGCATGAAGCGCCGGCTGGAGATCGCGCGCGGTCTGCTGCACTCGCCGCGGGTGCTGTTCCTGGACGAGCCGACCGTCGGCCTGGACCCGCAGACCCGCGCGTCGATCTGGGAGTACATCCGCCAGCTGCAGGCGGCGGAGGAGATCACGATCTTCATGACGACGCACTACATGGACGAGGCCGAGTTCTGCGAGCGCATCGCGATCATGGACTCGGGGCGGATCGTCGCGCTCGACACGCCCGAGGCGCTCAAGGCCGGCGTCGGCAAGGACCGGATCCGGATCCAGACCGACGACGACGAGGCCGCCATCGCCGCGATCAAGGACCGGTTCGACCTGGCGGCCGTCGTCTCGGAGGGCGCCGTGACGTTCTCGGTCGCCTCCGGCGAGGCGTTCGTGCCGCGGCTGTTCGCCGAGCTGGGCGTCCCGATCCGGTCGGTGAACGTGGCGCGCCCGTCGCTGGACGACGTGTTCATGTCCTTCACCGGTTCCACGATCCGGGACGCCGAGGCCTCGGGGAGCGACCGGATGCGCGTCGCCATGCGGGCGATGAGGAGGTGAGGATGGTGCGGACGGCGGAGAAGGAGGAGGCCGCGGCCGCCGAGGTCGTCCGGGTACGGGTGCCCGAGCGCGGTCTGCGGCGGGACCTGCGCGCCGTGAAGATCGTCCTGCACCGGGAGCTGATCCGGTTCTGGCGGGACAAGCTGCGGATGGTGTCCGGTCTGGTCCAGCCGGTGCTGTGGCTGCTGGTCATGGGCACCGGCCTGTCCAACCTGGTGACCAGCGGCGGGGGCTCGGCCGGGAGCGTCGACCTGAAGACGTTCATCTATCCCGGCGTGTGCGCGATGTCGGTGATGTTCACCGCGATGTTCTCCGCCGGGTCGATCGTGTGGGACCGGGAGTTCGGGTTCCTGCGCGAGATGCTCGTGGCGCCCGTGAGCCGCAGCGCCCTCGTGATCGGCAAGTGCATCGGCGGCGCGCTCGTGGCGACCCTGCAGGGCGTGGTGATCGTGATGCTCGCGCCCCTCGCCGGTGTCCCTTACAACCCGATGCTGATGCTGCAGTTGATCGGCCTGATGTTCATCGGGGCGTTCGCGCTGACGGGGTTCGGGGTGATGATGGCGGCGCGGATCACCCAGATGCAGGCGTTCTTCGGCCTCATGCAGATGGCGATGATGCCGATGATGTTCCTGTCGGGCGCCCTGTACCCCCTGAACGGACTGCCGACGTGGCTGAGCGTCCTGACCCGGTTCAATCCGCTCACCTACGCGGTCGACCCGATGCGGCACGTCGTGTTCTCGCACCTGGACGTCCCGCCGCGGTTGCTGCGCACGTTCGACCCGGGCGTCACGTGGGGCGGCTGGACGGTGCCGATCTGGCTGGAGATCGTCATCATCCTGGGGATGGGGTTCGGCCTGATGGCGGTGGCCATCATGGAGTTCCGCCGCGCCGACTGACGCCCGGCGACTTCTCCGCCGCGACCGAGGCGCGACGGAGAAAGGCCCGCCCGACCGTGACGGTCGGGCGGGCCTTTCTCCGTGCGGGACGGATCAGACGGCGAAGTCCAGCAGCGGGCGGGCGTTGCTGGGGTGCCGCAGCTTGGACAGCGACTCCTTCTCCAGCTGGCGGATCCGCTCGCGGGTCAGCCCGAGGGCCTTGCCGATCTCGTCCAGGGTGCGCGGCGTCCCGTCGTACAGCCCGAACCGCATCGCCATGATCTTGGCTTCGCGCGGGGACAGGATGTCGAGGGTGCGGCGCAGCTGGTCGGCCATCAGCTGGCGGTCGACCAGCTCGGACGCCTCGGGGCTGTCGGTGTCCTCGATGAGGTCGCCGATGCGGGTCTCGCCGTCCTCGCCGATGGTGGAGTCGAGGCTGATCGGCTGGCGGCTGGTGCGCAGCAGCTCGCGGACCTGCTCGGGGCTCTTGTCCAGCTCGACGGCCAGCTCCTCCGGGGTGGGCTCGCGGCCGAGGCGCTGGTGCATGTCCCGCTCGACGCGGCTCAGCTTGCTGAGCATCTCCAGCACGTGCACGGGCAGCCGGATCGTGCGGGCCGAGTCGGCGAAGCCGCGCTGTATGGCCTGGCGGATCCACCACATCGCGTACGTGGAGAACTTGTAGCCCTTGGAGTAGTCGAACTTCTCCACGGCGCGGATCAGGCCGAGGTTGCCCTCCTGGACGACGTCCAGGAGCGACAGGCCGCGGTCGGAGTACTTCTTGGCGACCGACACCACGAGCCGGAGGTTGGCCTCGAGCATGTGGGCCTTGGCCCGGCGGCCGTCGGCGGCGACCCATTCCAAGTCGGCGCGCATGCGGGGGGAGAGGTTCGCGGTCTCCAGCTTGTGCTCGGCGTACAGCCCGGCCTCGATGCGCTTGGCGAGGTCGACCTCCTGCTCGGCGGTGAGCAGCTGCCGGCGTCCGATGGCCTTGAGGTAGGTGTGGACGGAGTCGCCCATGGCGGTCGACTGGTCGTCCAGGTCCGCCGGGGTCTCGGCGGCCTCGACCTCGGTGACCTCGAACTCGTCGTCCGCGGACGCGTCCGCGGCGGGCGTCGCGGCCTCGCCGGAGGCCTTGCCCGCCGGCTTGCGGGAGGCACGCTTCCTGGCGGGACGGGCCGTCGCCTGGGCGGTCTCGCCGCCGTCGTGGTCGGCGGCCGCGGCCATCTTGCGGACGGTGTCGGATTCGCCGGCCAGGCGGATGCCGGCCTCGGAGAGCTCGCGCAGGATGGAACGGCCTTGGGCCGGGCTGAGCCCGGCGCTCTCGAAGGCCCCCCGCACCTCGTCGAGCGAGAGGCGCCCTTGGGCACGGCCGCGCTCCAGGAGCTCGTTGAGCGCGGGGCCCGCCGCCTCCGTGAGCGGGGTCTCGACGGCGCTTCGCGGCATGGGGACACCCCCCTCCCTTCGGTGTGTGACTGCGGCGCGGATTGTGTTCGCTGTTGGCGCACGCACTTAACGGAACGTCGCACGGTCGGGTCATTGTTCCCGGCGCCGTTGGACGGGCGGCCCGCCCGGGGGATCGCGGAGGAACGATCCAGAAGACCCTGGTGCCCGCAATGGACCGTTTCATACCTCTGGAGTGTCCCGACCCGACCTTACTGCGTAAAGGTGCCCGGCCAGAGCAGCGTGACGAAGAGCACAGACATCAGCGCGCCGCGGAGCGCAGGCGGGCACGGTCGGGTTTCCCGGAGGCCAGCAGCGGGATGGCCTCCACCAGCTCCAGCTCGCGGGGGGCCGCGTAGGCGGGCATCGTCTCGCGGACGAAGGCGCGCAGGTCCGGCAGCTCCGGTGCGGCGGAGGCCGCGGGGACGACGACGGCGGTGACGCGTTCGCCCCACTCGGGATCGGGCCGTCCGACCACGACGACGTCGCGGACCGCCGGGTGCCGCGACAGCGCGGCGGCGACCTCGCCGGCCACGACCTTCTCCCCGCCGGTGTTGATCACGTCGTCGAGCCGGCCGCGGACCCGGAGCCGGCCGTCCTCGACGACGCCGAGGTCCTGGGTGACGAACCAGCCGCCGTCCCTGGCCCCGGCGGTCAGCTCGGGCCGCAGTCGGTACCCGGTGAACAAGGAGGGGCCGGCCAGGCGGATCCGGCCGCCGTCGCCGAGTGCGACCCGCATGCCGGGCAGCGGCGTCCCGTCGTAGACGCAGCCGCCGCACGTCTCGCTCATGCCGTAGGTGGTGAACACGCGCGCGCCGCGGTCGCGGGCCTCGGCGAGCAGGCCGGGCGCGGCGGCTGCGCCGCCGAGGACGACGGCGCCGAGCCGCGACAGGTCGGCGCCCTCGTCCAGCAGGCGGCGCAGCTGCGTCGGGACGAGCGAGACGTGGAAGCCGTCCGCCTCCGCGACCGCCGCGGCGTCGAAGCGCGGCGCGATGACCGGGCGGGTTCCGGCGACGAGGGAGCGGACGAGGACCTGGACGCCGGAGATGTGGCTGGTGGGCAGGCAGCACAGCCAACGGTCGCCGGGCGCGGCCTCGATGCGCGCCAGGGTGCCGGCGGCGGAATGCCGCAGCGCGCCGGCGGACAGTTCGACGAACTTGGGCGCGCCGGTGGAGCCGGAGGTGGCGATGAGCACGGCGGTGCCGGCGCCGACGGGCGCGTGCCCCTCGCGGGGGGAGTGCGGGACGATGCCGTCCGGCGTCTCGACCGCGTCGGGGGCCAGCGCGTCCAGCAGATCCCGGAGGGCCGGTTCCGGCAGATCGGGGGAGAGCGGGCAGATCGCGGGGCCGCCGTCGAGGGCGTCCGCCAGAGCCCGCAGCAGGCGGGGGCCGGGCGGCAGGACGACGGCGTGCAGTGGGCGATCCATGATCTCATCAGCCTAGACGACCCCGCTGAACGCGTTCAAACACGGGAGCGGTTGAATGGGTCACGACCGCCCGCGACCCGGCCGACGCGGTCGCTTCAGGGAGAGGAACACATGGTCTCGGAGCTGTTCGACGCGGACGCCTGGAAAGAGATCGAGGGGTTCGGCTTCACCGACATCACCTACCACCGCGCCGTCGACCAGGGCACGGTGCGGATCGCGTTCAACCGCCCGGAGGTGCGCAACGCGTTCCGTCCCCACACGGTGGACGAGCTGTACCGGGCGCTGGACCACGCGCGGATGTCCAGCGACATCGGGTGCGTGCTCCTGACCGGGAACGGGCCGTCGCCGAGGGACGGCGTCCGGGCGTTCTGCTCGGGCGGCGACCAGCGCATCCGCGGCAAGGACGGCTACAAGTACGCCGAGGGCGAGACGTCGGAGACGATCGACCCGGCGCGGGCCGGACGGCTGCACATCCTGGAGGTGCAGCGGCTGATCCGGATGATGGGCAAGGTCGTCATCTGCGTGGTGCCGGGCTGGGCCGCGGGCGGTGGGCACAGCCTGCACGTGGTGTGCGATCTCACGATCGCGAGCCGGGAGCACGCCCGCTTCAAGCAGACCGACGCGGACGTGGCGAGCTTCGACGGCGGGTTCGGGTCGGCGTACCTGGCGCGGCAGGTCGGGCAGAAGTTCGCCCGGGAGATCTTCTTCCTCGGCGACGCCTACGACGCCGAGGCCGCGCACCGGATGGGCATGGTCAACGCCGTCGTCCCGCACGCCGAGCTGGAGGCGACGGCGCTGGAGTGGGCGCGGAAGGTCAACGGCAAGAGCCCCACCGCGCAGCGGATGCTGAAATACGCGTTCAACCTGATCGACGACGGGCTCGTCGGGCAGCAGGTGTTCGCGGGCGAGGCGACGCGCCTCGCCTACGGCACCGACGAGGCCGCCGAGGGGCGGGACTCGTTCCTGGAGAAGCGCGACCCCGATTGGTCGCGTTTCCCGTGGTACTACTAATGGACCCAAGGCACGGTGTCGTCCGGAATACCGTGATTAGGCGGGCAGGTCAGGGGGTCAGCGGGTGCGGGTCTACTCCATCCCGATGCGGACGCGGTTCCGCGGTGTGACGCGGCGGGAGGGCGTCCTGATCCAGGGCACCGCCGGATGGGGGGAGTTCTCGCCGTTCGCCGAGTACGGTCCGGCCGAGTGCGCCCGCTGGCTGGCGGCCGCCCGGGAGGCCGCTCGCGACGGCTGGCCCGAGCCCGTCCGCGACCGGATCCCGGTGAACGTGACGATCCCGGCGGTCGGCCCGGAGCGGGCGTTCGCGATGACCAAGGAGTCCGGCTGCCGCACCGCGAAGGTGAAGGTCGCCGAGCGCGGGCAGAGCGACGCCGACGACATGGCGCGGGTCGAGGCCGTCCGCGACGCGATCGGGCCGGACGGTCGTGTGCGGATCGACGTGAACGGCGGCTGGGACGTCGACCACGCGGCCCGGATGATCCGGTCGCTGGACCGCTGGGAGCTGGAGTACGCCGAGCAGCCCTGCGCGACGCTGGAGGAGCTGGCGCGGGTGCGGCTGCGGGTGGACGTGCCGATCGCGGCGGACGAGTCGATCCGCCGCGCGGAGGATCCGCTGAAGGTGCGGGCCGCCGGCGCCGCCGACGTGGCGGTGCTGAAGGTGCAGCCGCTCGGCGGGGTCGCGGCGGCGCTGCGGGTCGCGGAGGCGTGCGGGCTGCCGGTGGTGGTGTCGAGCGCGGTGGAGACGTCGGTGGGGCTGGCCGCAGGGGTGGCGCTGGCCGCCGCGCTGCCGGAGCTGCGGTACGCGTGCGGGCTGGGGACGCTGTCGCTGCTGGAGGGCGACGTCGTCCATGATCCGCTGCGTCCGGTGGCGGGCGAGATCGAGGTGCGGCGGCCCGCGGTGGACGAGGAGGCGCTGCGCCGCTGGGAGGCGCCGGACGCCGGCGGGTGGCGGGGCCGGGCCATCGCCGCGCAGGAGCGGCTGGGCGGCCCGGCGGTGATCGGGGTGGCGCCGTGAACCCGGCGACCGCGCTGGCGACCGTCCTGGTCGACGAGCTGGTGCGCTGCGGGATGACCGACGCGGTGCTGGCGCCGGGGTCCCGGTCGGCGCCGCTGGCGCTGGCGCTGCACGCCGCCGAGGAGGCGGGGCGGGTCCGGCTGCACGTGCGGATCGACGAGCGGTCGGCGTCGTTCCTCGGGCTCGGCCTGGCGAAGCGGTCGGGCCGCCCGGTGGCGCTGGTGTGCACGTCGGGGACGGCGGCGGCGAACTTCCATCCGGCGGTGATCGAGGCGCACGAGTCGGGCGTCCCGCTGATCGTGCTGACCGCCGACCGTCCGCCGGAGCTGCGCGACACCGGCGCGAACCAGACGATCGACCAGGTGAAGCTGTACGGGACGGCGGTGCGGTGGAGCACCGAGGTCGGCGTTCCGGAGAACCGTCCCGGCATGGTGGCGTACTGGCGGTCGCTGATCAGCCGGGCGTGGGGGGCGGCGCGGGCGCCCTCGCCGGGGCCGGTGCACCTGAACGCGGCGTTCCGCGAGCCGCTGATCCCGGACGGCGACGAGACCTGGTGCGAGCCCCTGGACGGGGACGCGACGGGCGCGTGGACGAAGGTGCGCCCGGCGACGCCCGGGTCGGTGCTGCACGTCCCGCCGACCCGCCGCGGCGTCCTCGTGGTCGGGGACGGGGCCACGAACGTCAAGCGGTACGTGGCGGCGGCGTCGATGGCCGGCTGGCCCGTGCTCGCCGAGCCGAACGGCAACGCCCGCTACGGCGACCACGCCCTGTCGTCGCACCATTTCCTGCTGGGCGTCCCGGAGTTCGTGGAGCGGCACCGTCCCGAGGTGGTGGTGACGCTGGGCAAGCCGGGGCTGTCGCGCCCGCTGCTGTCGCTGCTGCGCCGCGCGGAAGAGCACATCGTGCTGGCGCCGGATCTGGCGCACTGGCCCGACCCCGTCCGGTCGGCGACGCAGGTGGCTCCCGAGGTGGAGATCCCGGTGGTGTCGGGCGACGACGCGTGGCTGAAATCGTGGCGGTCCGCGGACCTGGCGGCCGCGGCGGCGGTCGACGCCGTGCTGGACGCGGTGCCGGAGGTGAGCGAGCCGCGGCTGGCCCGTGACCTGGTCGCCGGGCTGCCGGGCGGGTCGTTGCTGTTCGCCGCGGCGAGCATGCCGATCCGGGACCTGGACCAGGTGATGCGCCCGCGTCGCGGCATCCGGATCATGGCGAACCGGGGCGCGAGCGGCATCGACGGCCTGATCTCGACGGCGATGGGCGCCGCCCTGGCGCACAGCGGCCGCTCCTACGCCCTGCTCGGCGACCTTGCCTTCCTGCACGACCAGAACGGGCTGATCGTCGGCCCGTACGACCGGCGTCCCGACCTGGCGATCGTGGTGGTGAACAACCAGGGCGGCGGGATCTTCTCGCTGCTGCCGCAGGCGGCGCTGCACGGCCCGTTCGAGCGGGTCTTCGGCACTCCGCACCGGGTGGACGTGGAGACGGTCGCCGCCGCGCACGGCGTCCCGTACCGGCGGCTCGAGGCCGCGGGCGACCTGCCGAAGGCGATGGCGGGGGAGGGGCTGCGGATCATCGAGGCCCGCACCGACAGGGAGGCGAACGCGTCCCTGCACGCCGACATCCGCAAGGCCGCGCAGGCGGCCGTCCGCGCGACCCTGACCTGAACCGGCAAGCGCCGGGCTCCGGCACGTTGTACTTCAGCTTTCAATTTACAACGTAAAGGCGGTGGGTTTGAGCACTACCCACCCCTCGAACAACCAACAACCTTCAGCCAAGCTGAAGGGCTCAGGCGGAGAGGAAACGCTCGCGCAGGGCGTCGGAGTCCTCGGGCGTCCAGCCATGGCCGGACAGCCAGCCGAGCGTCCCGCCGAACTGCTCGTCGACCCGCGCGAGGAGTTTCTCCATCAGCGCGGCGTGGGGCCGGTGGGTGTCGGGGGGACGGGAGTCGAGGTCGGCGGCATAGGTGTCGCTGGCGCGCAGCCGGCGCAGGATGGCCTCCAGGCGTTCGCCGGTCTGGGCGTAGTCGGCGACGATGGCCTCGCGGGTGACGCCGACGACGTCCAGGGCGAGGGCGCAGACGACGCCCGTGCGGTCCTTGCCGGCCGCGCAGTGGACCAGTGACGAACCGTCGGTGCGGGTCATGACGCGCAGGGCCGCGACGATGGAGTCGCCGCGGTCGGTGAGATAGCCGAGGTAGTGGCCGGTGGAACGGTCCTGCCAGGGGAGCGCCTTGTCGACGTCGGCGGCCACGTCCGCGGCGACGTCGGTGTGGCGGCCGCCTTCGGGGAACAGCGACAGCTGGTGGACGGTCACGGACGGGGTGCGTGCGAGGGGGCCGGGGCCTTCGAGGCGCACCTCGGCGTCGCTGCGCAGGTCGATGACGTTCTTCAGCGCGTAGTCGTCGAGGAGGAGGCGGACGTCGGAGACCGAGAGATCCTGAAGATTGTCGGAGCGGAGCACGCGCCCCCGCCGGGTGGTCCGGCCGTCGGCGGTGGGGAGCCCACCGAGGTCTCGGGCGTTGACCGCACCGTCCAATTCGATCCACCGCGTGCCATCGTCCATGACTTATGACCTTACAGGGCGGTGGCTCCTGCTCTCCCACGCAGGGCCCTGTCGCGGTGGTCTCGTTCCGGTGGGCTGAGAGGTGTGATGCGCCGGCCGGGGCGGCGGGGACCCGGGACCTGCGAGCTAGAGCGGGGTTGGCTCCGCAGCGTGGCGACCATCCGGTCTTAAGCTCCGTAGCTTTCGAGTAGTCGTTTCGTCGTTTCCCTCTGCTCGCCATGGAGGCTCCATGCCCGCGACCCTGCACGCCCCGTCCGCCCCCTCTGTTTCGCCTGCAGCGTCGGGGCGTTCTTCCGGCAGCGACTTCGCGCCGCTGGCGCGGCGGGTCCGCGAGAGCGGGCTGCTGGAGCGCCGCCGCGGGTACTACGCGCGGGCGATCGGGCTGAACCTGGCCGCGACCGCCGCGGTGTGGGCCGCGGTCGCGTGGGCGGGCGACGGCTGGTGGACGGTCCTGCTGGGCGTTCCCCTCGCCGTCCTGGCGGCGCGGACGGCGTTCCTCGGGCATGACGCGGGTCACCGGCAGATCGCGCGGAGTGCCCGGGGGAACCGGTGGCTCGGGCTGCTGCTGGGCAATCTGCTGCTCGGGATGGGGCATGGGTGGTGGAGCGACAAGCACAACCGGCATCACGCGAGTCCGAACCATGTGGACAAGGATCCGGACGTGGGGGAGGGCGTGCTGGCGTGGACGCGGGAGCAGGCCGGGCGGAAGCGGGGCGTGCTGCGCTGGGTGGCGCGGCATCAGGCGGCGCTGTTCTTCCCGCTGCTGACGCTGGAGGGCGTCAACCTCAAGGTGGGGAGCGTGCTGTTCCTGCGGGGCCGGTCGCGGCGTGACCGGCTGGTCGAGGGCGGGTTGCTGCTGGCGCACGTGGTGGGGTATCTGGCGTTGGCGTTCACGCTGCTCCCGGTGGGGCAGGCGGTGGCGTTGATCGCGGTTCAGCACGCGCTGTTCGGTGTGCATCTGGGTGCGGTGTTCGCGCCGAACCACAAGGGGATGGCAATGCCGGGGCCGGGGGAGCGGTGGGGGCATCTGCGCCGGCAGGTGCTGACGTCGCGGAACGTGCGGGGCGGGGTGGTCACCGACTGGCTGATGGGCGGGCTGAACTACCAGATCGAGCATCACCTGTTCCCGGGTATACCGCGGTGCAGCCTGCGGCGGGTGAGACCGCTGGTGATGGAGCACTGCGCGGCGGTGGGCGTGCGCTACACCGAGACGGGGCTGGTCGCGTCGTACCGGCAGGCTCTTGGTCACATGCGGGAGATCGGGAAGCCGCTGCGGTAGCGGCGGGACTATGCTCCGGGCCATGCCCGAGGGACACACGATTCATCGCCTGGCCGCCGAGCATCAGCGGATGTTCGGCGGTCTCGCCGTCGCCGCCACGAGCCCGCAGGGGCGTTTCGCGGAGGGGGCGCTGCGGTTGGACGGGCGGGTGCTGGTGGAGGCGGACGCGCATGGCAAGCATCTGCTGCTCGGGTTCGACGATGACCTGACGTTGCACGTCCATCTGGGGATCTACGGCAAGTTCGGGTTCGGGGCGCTGCCGGCGCCGGCGCCGGTGGGTCTGGTGCGGTTGCGGTTGGCGGGCGGGGAGCATTTCGCGGATCTGCGGGGTCCCAACACGTGCGAGGTGCTCGAGCCGGGTGAGGTGAAGCTGCTGCGTGACCGGCTGGGGCCGGATCCGCTGCGGGCGGACGCCGATCCGGAGGTGGCGTGGCGGCGGATCAGCCGGGCGCGGACGCCGATCGCGGTGCTGTTGATGGATCAGTCGGTGGTGGCGGGGCCGGGGAACATCTACCGGGCGGAGGTGCTGTTCCGGCAGGGGATCGATCCGCGGTTGCCGGGGCGGCGGCTGACGGCGGGGCAGTGGGCGGCGATCTGGGACGATCTGGTGCTGCTGATGGCGGAGGGTGTGCGGGTGGGGCGGATCGATACGGTGCGTCCGGAGCACACGCCGGAGGCGATGGGGCGTTCGCCGCGGGTGGACGATCATGGTGGTGAGGTGTACGTGTACCGGCGTGCGGGGCAGGCGTGCCTGCTCTGCGGGACGCCGGTCGCGGTGGCGGAGGTGGCGTCCCGGAACCTGTTCTGGTGTCCGGGGTGCCAGCCGTCCGCCGTGTGACGTCCGCCGTGTGCTGTCTGCCGGGTGCTCGTTCGGCGGTCAGGTGATGGTGGGAACGGAATCGGTGTCGCCGGTGTGGGCGGGTTTGGGGAGGAGCGGCACGTCGTCGTCGGTCTGCGGGGCGCGGCGCTGTGCGCGGCGCGAGCGGAGTCTGGCGGCGAGGGGTTCCGTGCCGCGGGCGAGGACGGGCCCGACGACGGCGAGGATGAGGACGTAGGCGGCGGCGAGGGGGCCGAGGCGGGCGTTGGTTCCGGCGCTGACGGCGAGGCCGGCGATGACGATGCTGAATTCGCCGCGGGGGACGAGGGCGGCGCCGGCGCGCAGGCGTCCGGTGGTGGCGACGCCGGCGCGGCGGGCGGCGATCCAGCCGGTGCCCATCTTGGTGAGGACGCCGGCGGCGGCGAGGAGTGCGGCGATGCCGAGGACGGGGGGCAGGGCGCCGGGGTCGGTGTGGAGGCCGAAGAAGACGAAGAAGACGGCGGCGAAGAGGTCGCGGAGGGGTGCGAGGACTTTCTGGGCGGTGTGGGCGAGGGAGCCGGACAGGGCGATGCCGACGAGGAAGGCGCCGACGGCGGCGGAGACCTGGAGTTGCTGGGCGACGCCGGCGACGAGGAGGGTGAGGCCGAGGACTTTGAGGAGGAGGACTTCTTCGCTGGGGCTGGCGACGAAGCGTTCGACGAGTTTTCCGTGGCGGAGGGCGATGTAGAGGATGACGGTGATGGTGGCGGCGGCGATGGCGAGGGCGGTGGCGCCGCCGAGGAGTCCGGCGCCGGCAAGGAGGGTGGTGAGGATGGGCAGGTAGGCGGCCATGGTGAGGTCTTCGAAGACGAGGACCGAGAGCAGGGCGGGGGTTTCGCGGTTGCCGAGCCAGCCGAGGTCGCCGATGACTTTGGCGGTGATGCCGGAGGAGGTGACGTAGGTGATGCCGCCCATGGCGACGGCGGCGATGGGGCCCCAGCCGAGGAGGAGGGCGGCGGCGACGCCGGGGGCGGCGTTGAGGGCGAGGTCGGCGAAGCCGGTGGGTGCGGAGGTGCGCAGGGTGCCGACGAGTTCGCCGGCGGTGTATTCGAGGCCGAGGCTGAACAGCAGGAGGATGACGCCGACTTCGGCGCCGATGGCGACGAATTCCTCGCTGGTGGTGAGGGGGAGGATGCCGCCGGAGCCGAAGGCGAGGCCGGCGATGAGGTAGAGGGGGATGGGGGAGATGGAGAAGCGGACGGAGGCGGCGCCGAGGAGTCCGAGGACGAGGATGATGGTGCCGAGTTCGATGAGCTGTACGGCTGAGTGCATGCGCGGTCGGGTCAGCCGTTGGTGAGGATCTGGGCGACCGCGGCGGTGCCTTCTCCGGTGCCGACGACGACGACGGTGTCTCCGGCGGTGAAGGTGAAGTCGGGGCGGGGGCTGGCGAGGACCTCGCCTTCGCGGACGACGGCGACGATGGAGGCGCCGGTGCGGGTGCGGGCGCGGGTGTCGCCGAGGGGGCGTCCGTCGTAGGGGGAGCCCGCGGGGATGGGGACCTGTTCGGTGACGAGGCCTTCGACCTGGCGGTGGAGTTCGGCGAGGTGTTCGACGATGCGTCCGGTGCCGAGGAGTTCGGCGATGGCGTTGGCCTCTTCGGCGGTGAGGGCGACGGTGGCGATGCAGCTGTCGGGGTCTTCTTTGTCGTAGATGACCAGGTCGCGGCGGCCGGTGCGGTGGGAGATGACGCCGAGTTGGCGGCCGCGGCCGGTGGTCATGACGTGCTGCAGGCCGATTCCGGGCAAAGCGGTCCGTTCGACGTCCACGGTGCTTCGTCCTCCGTCTCACTGTGCTGGGTCTTTCGTCACGGTACCGGGGCCACGCGGGTGCGTAATGCCGGGTACAGCGGGTCATCCTCGCAGATGGGGGGATTCGGGGTGGTAGCGGGTGGCGAGGGCGCGAACGGTCGCGGTGATCATTCGGCGGAGTTCGGGTGGAGCGAGGACCTCGACGTCGGCGCCGAGTTTGAGGAATTCGACGTGGGCGTGGCGGACGGATTCGATGGGGAGGGTGACCTCGGTCCAGCCGTCGGGGCCGGGTGCGGCGGCGCCGTCGAGGGCGGCGCGGGCCATGGCGGGCGGGAGCAGGACGGGGGCGCGGGTGAGGCCGTCGGGTGACAGCCTGACGATGGCGTGCTCGGGGTAGGAGTCGGCTTCGAAGCGTTCGGTGTAGGCGGTCCAGTAGGCGGCGAGGTCGAATCCGGCGGGCCGCTCGAAGCGCTCGGGGCGGGTGTGGAGGGTGAGCACGCGGGAGATCCGGTAGGTGCGCAGGTCGGCGGGGGCGGCAGGTGCCGGAGGGCCGGGGGTGCCGGGCCGGTCGCCGTCGGGCCGGGTTTCGGGCCGGGTTTCGGGTCGGGTGCCGGGTCGGGCGATGAGGTACCAGGAGCCGGCCTTGAGGACGACGCCGAGGGGGTCGAGGACGCGGGTGACCTGCTGGGGGTGCTGCCAGCGGCGGTAGCGGACCTCGATGCGGTGCTGGTTCCAGACGGCGTCGGCGATGGCGTGCAGGTGGGGGACGTCGTCGGGGGTGCGGAACCAGCCGGGCGCGTCCAGGTGGAAGCGTTCGCGGATGCTGGTGGCTCGGTCGCGGAGCGCGGGCGGCAGGGCGGCGAGGAGTTTGAGTTCGGCGGCGAGGACGTCGCCGAGGCCGAGCTGGGTGGCGGGGCCGGGGATGCCGGACAGGGGGAGGGAGGCGGCTTCGGCTTCGGTGAGGCCGGTGAGTCGGGTGCGGTAGCCGCCGAGGAGGCGGTAGCCGCCGTCGGGGCCGCGGTCGGCGTAGACGGGTACGCCGGCGGCGCTGAGGGATTCGACGTCGCGGTAGACGGTGCGGATGGAGACTTCGAGTTCGGCGGCGAGTTCGCGGGCGGTCATGCGTTCGCGGGTCTGCAGGAGCAGCAGGAGGGACAGCAGCCGGCTCGCGCGCATGGTCCCAGTGTGCCGGGTGGGGTCAGCCGTGGAGTGCGTACTGCATGGGGCGGAACTTGGCGCGGGCTTCGGCGAGTTCGGCGTCGGGGTCGGAGTCGGCGACGATGCCGCAGCCGGCGAAGAGGCGGGCGCGGGTGCCGTCGATCTCGGCGCAGCGCAGGGCGATGCCCCATTCGCCGTCGCCGCGGGCGTCGACCCATCCGACGGGGCCGGCGTAGCGGCCGCGGTCCATGCCTTCGAGCTCGCGGATGAGGTCGAGGGCGATGTCGGTGGGGGTGCCGCAGACGGCGGGGGTGGGGTGCAGGGCGGCGACGACGTCGAGGACGGAGCGGTCGGCGGCCAGGCGCCCGCGGATGGGGGAGGCGAGGTGCAGGACGTTCGGGAGGGTGAGGAGTTCGGGCTGGTCGGGGACGGTGAGCCGCGCGCAGAGGGGGGCGAGGGCGTCGCGGACCATTTCGGCGGCGTAGCGGTGTTCTTCGCGGTCCTTGGCGGAGCCGAAGAGGCGGGCGGCGCGGGCGTGGTCGTCGGCGGGGGTGTCGCCGCGGGCGGTGGTGCCGGCGAGGACGAGGGATTCGATGTCGTCCCCGGTGCGGCGGATGAGGAGTTCGGGGGTGGCGCCGACGAGGCCGGCGCAGGAGAAGGTGTAGCAGGCGGGGAAGCGTGCGGCGAGGCGCTGGAGGAGGACGCGGGCGTCGATGGGGGCGGTGGCGCGGGCGGTGATGTCGCGGGCGAGGACGACCTTGCCGAGGCGGCCGGCGCGGATGCGGTCGACGGCGGTGGCGACGGCTTCGGCCCAGTCGCGTTCGGGGAGGACGCCGTCGCTCCAGCGCAGGCCGGCGGGGGGCCGGGGCGGGTTGGCGAGGGTGAGCGGGTCGGCGTCGTCGCCGATGGTGGTGAGCCAGGCCCGGCCGTCGCGGCGGCCGAGGACGCGGCGGGGGACGATGAGGGTGGAGTCGGGGGATTTGGGGTCGAAGCCGAAGGATCCGAAGGCGACGGGTCCGGTGCCGGGCACGGCGACGGGGTCGTCGACGTCGGCGGCGCCGAACAGGTCGCGCAGGATGCGGGCGGCCGCGGTGAAGCGGTCGTCGCCGCCGGGGAGGGTGAGGCGGGCGGCCTCGCCCCAGCCGACGATGCCCTGGCCGTGGCGGACCCAGGCGAGCGCGGAGGGGTGCGGAAGCCGCGCGACGAGGTCGCCCGGGTCGGGGATCGGGACGGTGCGGACGGTGAGTCGGTCCGGTGCTGTCACGGCGAGCTTCACACGGCCACTGTACGCCAGATTTGAACCTGTTCAAACGACTGGGGCGCAGGCGCGGGGTGAGGTGTGCGCCACAGCGCTCCCGCACGGCCTGCCCGTGGACGGCGCATGGGGACGGCGCATGACGGGACGCTCGTGTGCGGGCACCTATGCCCGCCCGTCCCGTCCCCATGCGCGGGCGCCGGGGGCGGGACGGGCGGGTGCGGCGGTTCAGCGGCGGGCGGCGCCGGTGAGCTTCCAGGCGGCGGGCAGCAGTCCTGCCGCCAGCAGGACCTTCAGCGCGTCGCCCGCGAGGAACGGCGTCATGCCGAGATCGATCGCCTTGGCGAGGTCGACGCCGAGGGCGGCCATCAGGTAGGGGACGCCGGCGGCGTACATGATGACGGTTCCGACGAGCATGGTGCCGATGGTGCGCAGCGGGGTGCGGTCGCCGCCGAGCTGCGCGAGGCGCCCGACGACGGCGGCGGCCGCCACGAATCCGATGACGTAGCCGAGGGTCGGGAATCCGGCGCCGGAGGTGCCGTCGGTGAACCAGGGGACGCCCGCCATCCCGGCGAGCAGGTAGACGAGCATGCCGAGGGCGGCGCGGCCGGTGCCGAGCGCGGCGCCGGCGAGCAGGACGGCGAAGGTCTGACCGGTGACCGGGACGGGGGTGCCGGGCAGCGGGACGGCGATCTGCGCGGCGACGCCGACGAACGCGGCGGCGCCGGCGACGAGGGCGGCGTCGCGGGCCAGGGAACCGGGCAGCAGGTCGCCCAGGACGGCGGGGCGCCGCTGGGTTGCGTGGGCAGTAGCCACAGATCCTCCCAAAATGGTGTTGTCAGGCCGAAACTTAGCGAACTGGGGTTACGGCGAGCTTCACCCGGGCTACAGAAACGGCCCGTCCCGCTTTGTACGGCCCCCT
Organism: Actinomadura chokoriensis; assembly: GCF_041463665.1. Taxonomy (GTDB): domain Bacteria; phylum Actinomycetota; class Actinomycetes; order Streptosporangiales; family Streptosporangiaceae; genus Spirillospora; species Spirillospora chokoriensis_A. The sequence continues at coordinate 75,782 of NZ_JAXCEJ010000021.1, read as the reverse complement.
CCCGGACGCCGCTGGAGGGCCGGGACGGCCCGTTCCGTGCCAGGGTCACTCGGCGGGGCGGGGGCGCGCGGCGAGGTAGATCACGTCGGGTTCGCCGCGCGGCACCGGCACCGGGTGGACCTCCACCCGGGCGAACCGCCGGCGCAGCAGGGCCTCGAACGCCGGCGCGGCGTTCGCGCTCCAGACGGCCAGGACGCCGCGCGGTGTCAGCAGGCGCGTGAGCAGGTCCAGGCCGGTGGGCGCGTAGAGGCGGGCGTTGCGGGGGGTGACGGTCCAGTCGGGGCCGTTGTCGATGTCCAGGCAGAGGGCGTCGAAGCGGCCGATGGCGGGATCGGCGACGACGTCCAGGAGGTCGGCGCACCGGACGGTGACGCGGGGGTCGTCGAGCGCGCCCCCCGACCAGGGCCGCAGCGCCGAGGCGTGCCAGCCGATGACGGCGTGTTCGCGTTCGACGAGGGTGATGTGCGCCACGCCGGGGAGCGTGAGGGCCTCGGCGAGGGAGAACCCGACGCCGAGGCCGCCGATGAGCAGCCGCACCGGGCCGTCCAGTCCCCGGACGCAGGCGCGGACCAGCAGCCGCTCGGACTCGCCGTTGCGGGTGTCCATGAGGAACACGCCGTTGCTGATGATCTCGTAGTCGTCGCCGGCGCGGCGCAGCACCAGCTCGCCGCCGACGCCGGGGGCGCGCTCGATCACGACCGGTTCACCGGCTGCGGCGGTTCCCATGCCCCGCACCCTAGCCCGCCGCAGCGGACGCCGTGGCGGCCGCTGTAGTGGCCGCTGTTATGGACGTCGTGGCGGGCTGGGCGGCGTGTCGGCTACGGTGCCGGTCATGCCCGATCTTCGCCCCTCCGGCGGGCTGCTGGCCGGACGCCGGATCCTGGTCGTCGGCGCGGGGACGCGGCCCAGCGCCGATCCCGCCGCGCCGGTCGGCAACGGCCGCGCGATCGCGGTGTCGGCCGCGCGGGAGGGCGCGGCGGTGGCGTGCGCGGACGTCGACGAGCACGCTGCGGGGCAGACCGCCGCGATGATCGCCGGCGAGGGCGGGCGGGCGTGCACGGTCGTGGCCGACGTCACCGACCCGGCGTCGTGCGACCGCGTGGTGACGCAGGCGGCGGAGGGGCTCGGCGGGCTGGACGGGGTGGTGTTCAACGCCGGGATCGGGATCGGGTACGGGCTGGCGGGCACGGCGCTGGCCGACTGGGACCGGGTCCTGCACGTCAACCTGCGGGCGCCGTTCCTGGTGGGCAAGGCGGCGATGCCGGCGCTGGATGCGGGCGGGTCGCTGGTGTTCGTCGGCTCCCTGGCCGGAACGAAGCCGGGATCGCGGTCCCCGTCCTATGACGCGTCCAAGGCGGGCCTGACGGGGCTGGTGCGGCACATCGCCGCGGAGGGTGCGCCGCGCGGGATCCGCGCGAACGTGGTGGCGCCGGGCCTGATCGACACGGTGATGGGGCGGGACGCCTCGGCCGGCAGCGAGGCCCGCGACCGGGTCGCGCGGCTCATCCCGATGCACCGGCAGGGGACGGCGTGGGAGGTCGCGGACGTGGCGGTGTTCCTGCTGTCGGACCGCGCGTCCTACGTGACCGGGCAGGTCGTCCACGTCGACGGGGGCCTGTCCACCCTTCGCTGAACCGGGCCGGGGTGCGGGCCCCTGCGCCGGGCATCCGTGAGCTATCACGTGCGGCTGTGTTGCTGCTGTGGCTGTGGCTCGTGCGGTCCGGGCGCCCCGCGGCCGTGACCGGGAACACCCCTTCACCCCGGATGGTTACCGTGTAACGATGTAATCGTCCGGGAGGTGTCATGGAGGAGACCGAGCCGCTGGACGCCTACTCCCGCGTGGTGTCGGCCGTGGCGCGCGAGCTGACCCCGCGCGTGGCGGCGCTGCGCGTCCGGCACCGCCGCGGCGAGGGAACCGGCTCGGCGGTGGCGTTCACCGGCGACGGGTTCCTGCTCACCAACGCCCACGTCGTCGGCGGCGCGCCCGGCGGGCAGGCCGCGTTCGGCGGCGGCGCCACCGCGGACTTCACCGTCGTCGGCACCGACCCCCTGTCGGACCTTGCCGTCGTCCGCGCCGACGCCCGGGTCCCCGGCCCGGTCACCCTCGGCGACGCCGACGCCCTGGTCGTCGGGCAGCTCGTCGTCGCCGTCGGCAACCCGCTCGGCCTCACCGGGTCGGTCACCGCCGGGGTCGTGTCGGCGCTCGGCCGGTCCCTGCCGACCTCGCAGCCCACCCGCGCGGGCACCGCCGTCCGCGTCATCGAGGACGTCATCCAGACCGACGCCGCCCTCAACCCCGGCAACTCCGGCGGCGCGCTCGCCGACTCCCGCGGCCGCGTCGTCGGCGTCAGCACCGCCGTTGCCGGGCTGGGCCTCGGTCTCGCCGTCCCGATCAACGCCACCACGCGCCGCATCATCGCCGCGCTGATCCGCGACGGGCGGGTGCGCCGCGCGTTCCTCGGCCTGGCCGCCGCGCCCGTCCCGGTCCCGGCGTCGCTGCGCGCCCGCACCGGGCAGGACGACGCGCTGCGCGTCGCCGAGGTCGTGCCCGGCAGTCCCGCCGACCGCGCCGGGCTGCGGCGCGGCGACCTGGTCCTCACCGCCGGGGGCGCCCCGGTCTCCCAGGCCCAGTCGCTGCAGAAGCTGATGTTCGCCGAGGCGATCGGCCGTCCGCTGCCCATCACGGTCCTGCGCAACGGCGCGATGGTCGACGTCATAGCCGAGCCGGTCGAACTGGACCCCGAACCCGCCTGACCGTCCACCGCCCTCCGAACCGCCCTCCGGCTCCGCTCCCAGGGGCGCCGACACAGGAGGGTGCGGGGAGGGACGAAAGGGGACCAGGACGAACGGGGACGGATAGGGATCACACGGGCATCAGTGTTCTGGCGCGAGCATCGCAACGGGTGCGTAACAATGGGCCGCTATGGCATCGCGATCCAGGATCCGGGCAATGGCGGCGGCGCTCACGGCGGGAGTGTCGGCGGGCGCGCTCGCCGCGTGCGGCATCCCCGCCTTCGGGGAGCGGGAGGACGGCGGGCGGGGGGCCGTGCCGCCCGGCGCCAAGGCCGAATGCCCCCAGATCGCCGCGCCCGGCGACTCCGGGGACCGGCAGCTGCGCGCCATGTGGATCGCCACCGTCGGCGGCATCGACTGGCCCAAGGACGCCGGCGGCTCCGTCGACGGGCAGCGGAAGGAGTTCGTCAAGCTCCTCGACACCGCCGTCGCGATGAACATGAACGCGGTGTTCGTCCAGATCCGCCCGAACTCCGACGCGTTCTACGACTCGCCGTACGAGCCGTGGTCGCAGTGGATCACCGGCAAGCAGGGCAAGGACCCCGGCTACGACGTCCTGGCGTTCATGCTGAAGGAGGCCCACGCCCGCAACCTGGAGTTCCACGCCTGGTTCAACCCCTACCGCGTGTCGCGCCAGGACGACCTGAAGAAGCTGTCGCCCAAGAGCCCCGCCCGCAAGCACCCCGACTGGGTCCGCAAGTACGGCGCCGGCCTGTGGTACGACCCGGGCCTGCCGCAGGTCCGGGACCTGGCCACCAAGGCCGTCATGGACGTCGTCACCAAGTACGACATCGACGCCGTCCACTTCGACGACTACTTCTACCCCTACCCCGAGGGCGGCGAGTTCCCCGACAAGGCCACCTACAAGACCTACGGGAACGGCATGAACCGCGGCGACTGGCGCCGCAAGAACGTCGACACCCTCGTCGAGTCGCTGTCGCAGAGGATCCACGCCGCCAAGCCGTGGGTGCGGTTCGGCATCAGCCCCTTCGGCGTCTGGCGCAACAAGAGCAACGACCCCGCCGGATCGCCCACCCGCGCCCTGCAGAGCTACGACGACATCTACGCCGACACCCGCAAATGGATCAAGGAGGGGTGGGTCGACTACATCACCCCCCAGCTGTACTGGCCGATCGGCGACCCCCGCGCCGACTACGCCGGCCTCGTCGCCTGGTGGGCCGGGCAGGTCAAGGGCACCTCCGTGCAGCTCACGATCGGGCAGGCCGCCTACCGCGTCGGCGCCGACGCCGCCTGGAAGAACCCCGCCGAGCTGTCGCGGCATCTCACCCTGAACGCCAAGTACCCGCAGGTCCGCGGCGACGTCTTCTTCAGCGCCTCCGACATCGCCGCCAACCGCCGCGGGTTCGCCGCCCGGCTGCGCGGCGACCACTACCGGCGCCCGGCCCTGCGGCCCGTCTCCGGCGGCCCCGGCGGCACCGCGCCCCCGGCCGTCCAGGGCACCACCGCCGTCCGGGACGGCAAGGGCGTCCGCGTCACCTGGCGGCCCTCGCAGGGCGCCGCCTCCTACGCCGTCTACCGCGTGGACGGCGCCGGCCCCGGCTGCGCCCCCGTCGACCCCGGCCGCCTCATCGCCGACGTCCGCGGCGGCGGCATCCTCGACCCGGCCGCCGAACCCCGCCGCGCCTACACCTACTACGTCACCGCCCTGGACCGCCTACACCACCAGAGCGCCCCCGGACGCGGCGCAACGGTCGACGCCCCGAAGGGATAACGATCATGGTCTGCGGGGAGGAACCAGTCATCTGACCACCCCCCGGAGGTATGAAGCATGGCGCTGTCGATGGAGGAGCAGCGGATCCTCACGCAGATCGAGGTCCGCCTGAGCGAGGACGACCCGCGGCTGGCCCAGCGCTTCGCCCGCCACGGCACCCCCCACGGGCGCCGCGCCCGCACCATCGTCCTCACCGCCGCCGCCGTCATCATCGTCCTCGCCGCCATCGGCGCCGGCGTCGCTGCGGCCGTCCTGTAACAGCCGTCCTGTAACACCCCGTCCCCCCGCCCTCCCGGCACGCGAACGCCGAGGCCCCGGCGAGAGAAGATCTCGCCGGGGCCTCGGCGTTCAAGCCGGTGTGGTGGTCGCCTCACGGCGAAAGGCACAACGAAGCTCCAGCCCGGACCGCATGGGACCGGCGGTATTCCCCGAAGGCGTCAGGTAGAGCCCGGGGGACACATGCCACACCGACCCGTCCACTGTAACGGCTCCCGGCGGGTGCCTCCTCCACCGCCACCCCGCGAGTGGCGTTCACCTCACCCCCGGGTGAGGGTTCCCTTCGCCCGTGCACCGCCCCACGGCCAGAGGCGTCCCTGACTATGACCGCACGCCGGGCAAGCCACACGAAACGGGGGAGAGCACCATGAGGAGCACCGGGACCGGGACCAAACGGCCCGAAGAAACCGCGACCACAGACCGCGCGGAAGACGGGACGGACGGCGGCGCGGGCGGCCCCGCGGCGGCGTGGGACCTGCCCGCCCAGGCCCGCGCCGCGTCCCGCGCCCGCGACCTCACCGCCCGGACCCTGCGGCACTGGCACGTCACCGACCCCGCCGACACCGGCGACATCGTCCTCATGGTCGACGAACTCGTCACCAACGCCGTCGTCCACGGCACCGGGCCCGTCCGCCTCGCCCTGCGCCTGGACGGGCCCCTCCTCACCGCCGAGGTGAGCGACGCCGACCCCGCAGCACCCGCCGTCCCCGGCGGCCCGCCCCGCGTCCTGGACTGGTCCGAGGCCGGCCGCGGCCTGCTCCTGGTCGCCGCCCTCGCCACCGGCTTCGGCGCCCGCCCGCGGCCACCCGGCAAGACCGTCTGGTTCACCCGCCGTGTCGCCCGCCGACCCTCACCCGGCCTCCCACGGGACGAGAGCCCAATGGACCGCGCCGCGACGGACCACACCGCGACGGACCACACCGCGACGGACCACACTGCGACGGACCACACTGCGACGGACGGCGCCGCAGTGCCCGCGCCCCGGCCCGCCGAACCGGGCGGCCCGCCCGCCCCCTGACCCGGCGCCGTCATGCCTGCAGGGGGCAGCGGTCGACGACCCGGACACCCTCCTCGTCGTCGCCCGGCGGCAGCGGCGGCTCGTCGCCGAGCCGGTCCAGATGCCACTCGATGTGGGCGAGCGGCCCGCGCCAGCCCGCCAGCAGGTCCGCCAGGGGCCGCGGCGGGCCCGGCGGGCCGTAGGGCCGCGGGTCGGGCAGCTCCTCAGCCCACAGCGCGTCGTCGCAGCCCGCCGCCCAGTGCCCCACAGACTCCAGCACCTCCTCCAGGTCGCGCGCCACCTCCCCCAGCGACCGCAGCGCCATCGCGTCCTGGATCATCCGCTCCCGCGCGTCGAAGGGCAGCTCCCGGTCGAACACCGGCGGGAACGCCGGGCGGCGCCCCGCCAGCACCGGCTCCTCGCCCGTCGCCGCCGACCGGATCGCCGCCGCCTGCCAGCGCGTCCACTCCGCCAGATGCCCCAGCACCCCGCGCAGCGCCGCCGCCCCCGCGCCCCCTCCCGCTCGGCGCTGACCCGCCGGGCGGCGCGCCCCGGCGGCCGCGTCGCGCAGCCGCGACCGCACGAACTCCAGCCGGTCCAGCGTCCACGCCCGAGCCCGCTCCGGATCGGCCGGGCCCCGCGGGCCCGGCTCCGCCGGCGGGCGCGGCACCGGCACCCGCAGCGCCGCCAGCAGCTCGTCCAGATCACGGACCTCCGCGCCCCGGCCCGACAGGAACGCCGCGCCGATCCGGTCCAGCCGGAACATCCGCGGCCCGTCCCGCATCCGGCACCACCCCACCAGGTACTCCCCGTAGGGCGCGATGACCAGGCCGTGCGCCTCCACGTCCCGGAAGCTGCGCGCCCCCGCCCGATCGGTGTAGGCCAGCCGGACGATCCGGCGGGTCCGGACCGCCTCGGCGAGCGTGCCGCGGACCGGGCCCATCAGCGACGCCACCTCGCCCAGCGGCGCCGGCTCCGGCGGCGCCGGCAGGACGTAGCCGCGGCCCTGCTCGGCCCGCACCGGCAGCCCGCCGTGCGTCAGCAGCTCCAGGTCGCGGCGGACGGTCCGATCGCTGACCCGCAGGCGCTCGGCGAGGACGGCCGCGTCCAGCGGCTCGGGGGAGGCCGCCCGAAGCTCGGCGACGAGCGCCAGCAGCCGGTCTACGCGATCCACGCCCCCCATCGTGGCCCGGGGGCACCGGCATTCCGCCGCGCCTCGGGGACCCAAATCCCTTACGCGCGGGCGACAACCGGGAGGGCGGCGGTCAGCGGCCGGACAGCTCCGCCGCCAGGCCCTCGAAGTCGGCCGCCGTCAGCGACAGCGCGCTGCCGATCGCCTGCGTCGCCTCCGCGCTGCCCAGATGCCGCGTCGCGGCCCGGTCCAGGTAGGCCTCCACGAGCCGGGCGCCGGTCAGCCGCCCGCGCGGGCGCAGCGACCCCACCTCGCGGTTCACCACCGCCCACGCGTCCGGGCCGAGCCGCAGGCTGCGCTCCCCGGCCAGCAGCCGCACCAGCGCCGCCCGCGCCTCCGCGCCCGACAGGTCCGGCAGCCGCACCGCGCGCAGGTCCGCGGTCAGCTCCGGCGACGCCGCCGACAGCTCCCCGACGCGGTCCGGCTCGCACGTGCCCAGCAGCGCGGTGTCGTTGACGCCCTCCAGCCGCGTGCGGTACAGGACCGAGGCGTAAGCGGCGCCGTCGGCCTCGTCCAGGATCAGCCCGTCCAGGCCGTCCAGCAGCAGCACGTGGCCCGCGTGCTCCTCCAGCGCGGCCCGCAGCCCGTCGGGGCCGCGCTCGCGCAGGTCCTCGGCGTGGACGGAGTGGACCTCGCCGCTGGAGGCCTCCACCTCCGCCAGCGCGCGGGCGGCCATCCGGGCCAGCCGCCGCTGTCCGCTGGAGGCGGCGCCGATCAGCAGCAGCGCCGGCGCCGACGCGCTCGACACCTCCTGCCCGCGCAGCCGGCGCGCCCACTTGCCGCGCCGCCGCACCTCGGTGACGACGCGCTCGATGTCGTCGGGGCCGCACAGGAACCGGATCCCGTAGGCCTCGGCGACCCGCGGGTCCGGCTCGGAGACGGGCGCGGCCGGCAGCGGGGGCGGCGGCTCGGGAACCGGCGCCGGCGGGGGCGGCAGATCCGGGTGCGGGGCCGGTCCGGCACCCGGCGGGACGTTCGGCGCTGCGCTCTGCCGGGAGCTCGGTTCCGGCGCGGGCGGCGGTGCGGGCGCGCCCGCACCGGGCCACGCCGGGCCGGGGTCGAACTGGGTCTTGAACGCGTCGGTGTCCAGCTGCGTGTGCTGCGGCTCCACCGGCCATACCGGGTCCGGCGCGGGAGGCGGGTAGTGCGCCGGAGCGGGCGGCGCGTCGGTGGTCGTCGCGTCCAGCCGCGGCGCCGGCGCCGGCTCCGGTTGCGGTTGCGGCGCCGGAGCGGGCACGGGAGGGGCAGGCGGGGGCGCGATCCTCGGCGGCGGCGCGTCCGCGGCGAACGGGTCGGCCGGCGCGGGGGCTGGGGGAGGGGAGGGCTGCTCGCGGTGGGACGGCTCCGGCGCGGCGGGCGGCGGGACGGGCGCCACCGCGGGCGGCGGGCCGGGGGCGTCCTGCGCGGGCTCGGGCACCGGCGCGACCGGCTGGTCGGCGCCGGACGTGGCGCGCTCGGCGGCCATGTGGGCGCGGGCGGCCTTGATGATGTCCCACGCCGACAGCTCGTCGGTGGACGGTGGGCTGTGCATCGCCGGGGACGTCAGCTCCGCGGCGACCGCCTGCGGCACCGCGAACCCGTTCGCCGGCGGCGGGACCTGCGCCAGCCGGCACCACGTCAGCCCGAGCGTGTAGGTGGTGGCCAGCAGGGCGGCGAGGGCGTCGGCGTCGTCGCTGCGCAGCGCGTCCGGCAGCCGCCCGTCGCGCGGCCACAGCGACCGCAGCGGGTTGGCCGGGTCGGCCAGGACGGCCTGCAGGGTGCGGGCGCTGTCGGGGTCCAGCCAGCGCTGCAGCGCCGGCAGCGCGCCCGGCGCGGCCTGCAGGTCGGCCGCCAGCACCGCGATCCCGGCGCGGCGGACCTCGTCGTGGCCGCGGCCGGGCGCGGCCGGGCGCGGACCGGTGAGCCCGGCGACGATCTGCTGCAGGTCGTACAGGGCCAGCCGCAGGTACTCGCCGGGCGCGGTGTCGCGGAGCATCGGGGTGGCGTACTCGGCGGGGCAGCGGCGCCGCCACTCCTGCAGGACGGCGTCGGGCCCGTACCGGACGGTCGCCATGTCCTGGTTGACCCTCCGCAGCGACGCGGCCGTCACGGCGGCGAGGGCGTCGGCACCGGGCCGGAACCGGGGGTCGGCCTGGAGCCCGGCGGCGACCTCGTACATGACGCGGGCGATGTGGGCGGCGCCGCCGCCGTCGCCGGCGCCGAGCCGGTGCACGTAGTAGCCGGCCAGGGTGGCGAAGTCGGGCGGCATCATCCAGTGCAGCCGGTCGGCGGAGGTGGTCAGGAACGGGATGAACGACTCGATCAGCGGGTGCTCGGTCAGCGCCACCGGGGACCCGGCGCACCACAGCAGCGCGCCCCACGCGGCGGCGACGGTGCTGGGCGTGCCCGGCTGGAACATCGGGTCGCGCTGGGCGAACTGCTGCGGGTTGACCGCCAGCGCGGTGGTGAGGGCCTGGGAGATGCGCGCGACGACGGCGGTGTCGGGGACGGGCCCGAGGAACCCCAGCGGCGCGACCCGCCCGGCCGACAGGTCGGGGCCGGTGGGGAACAGCTGCGGCGGGACGGGCGGGGTCCCGGCGCCGCGGGGGGCGGGGACGGCGACGCGGCGGTCCTCGAACTCGGCCGGGGGCGGGCAGGGGTGCCAGGCGCCGTCCAGGCCGCACCGGTACCAGCGGCCCCACGCCCCGTAGAGCCACCATTCACCGGCGCCCCACAGCATCCGCGCGGCGACCTGGGCCGCGCGGTCGGCGGGCTGGGCGGTCTGCCACCACGGTGAGGCCACCAGCTCGCGCACGTTGCCCTCGACCGAGGCGAACAGGTCGCCGCTCGGGCCGCCTCCGGTTCCGCCGGGCCCCGCCCCGGCCGCCTGCCAGCTCATCCGGCGAATAGTAGTCGCCCGGGGCGGTCCGTCCGGCATCGCCTGAATCAATCGGATGGCCCGAATCGATCGGGGTTATCGGCCGCCGGTCACCACTCCGTCCGTAATGACTGTTATGGCAGGATGGTCATGGCTCGCCGCGGGGCGGGCGGACCGTGCGGCGGGGGTGACGATGGACGCGGCGCGCACCCGGGCGACGGGTCTCGGCCTCGCGGTTGTCTCCTCGGTGTGCTTCGGCACGTCCGGGCCGTTCGGCAAGGCCCTCATCGAGGCCGGGCTCGGCCCGCTGCAGGCGGCCTGGCTGCGGATCACGGTCGCCGCGCTGGTCCTGGTCCCGCTCGCCGCGGTCCTGCGGGGCCGCGCGATGCTGCGGGGACTGCGGCCGCACGCCCGCACCCTGGTCCTCTACGGGCTGACCGGCGTCGCCGGCTGCCAGGCGCTCTTCTTCGTCGCCGCGTCCCGGCTGCCGGTGGGCGTGGCGATCCTGCTGGAGTTCAGCGGACCCGTCATCGTCCTGGGGTGGCTGCGGGTGGTGCGCCGCGCCCCCGTGCACACCGCGGCCGCCGCCGGCGTCGTGATCGCCATGACCGGGCTGGCGCTGGTCGTGCGGGTGTGGGAGGGCCTGTCCCTGGACCCGGTCGGCCTGGCCGCGGGGCTCGGAGCCGCCGCCTGCCAGGCCGGATACTTCCTGATCGTCGAACGGCTCACCGGGCGGGTCGACCCGCTCGCCATCACCTCGGCCGGCAGCGTCGTCGCGGCGCTGGCGCTGGCCGGCCTCGCCGCCCCCTGGGCGCTGCCGTGGGACGTCCTGCCCGCGCAGGTCCCCGTCGCCGGGCACACCGCGCCCGGCTGGACCCTGGTCGCCTGGATCGCGGTCGTCAGCACCGTCCTCGCCTACCTCGCCGGCGTCGCGGGCCTGCAGCGGCTGTCGGTGCAGGTCGGCGGCGCGATCTGCTACACCGAGGCCGTCGCCGCCGCCCTCATCGCCTGGGCCGTGCTCGGCGAGCGCCTCACCCCGCTGCAGATGACCGGCGGCGCGATCGTGCTGACCGGCGCCTACATCGCCCAGCGCGCCACGATCCCCGGCCCCGCCCTCCCGCCCAAGACACCCCCGCCGCCTCTGCCGCTCGCGACGCCCTGATCGGGGCGGGCCCGCGGCCTTCTCGGCGGGGACTCAGCCCCGCGAGGCGGCGGCCTGCCCCGTTCCGTCCAGGCAGGGCTCCAGCGCCGACCTGACCTCCGCCGGCATCTCCCGCTTGGACTTGGACGCGGGGTCGATGAACACGTGCCGCACCTCCCCGTCGGCGATGAGACGCCCCTCCACCCGGAACACCGGCCGCACGATCATGCTCGTCGTCCCCAGATGCGCGACCGGCATCGACACGTCCAGCAGGTCGTCGAACCGCGCGCCCTCCCGGTAGCGGATCCGCGCCTCCGCCACCACCAGGTCGTAGCCGTGCTCCACCATCTGCCCATAGTCGCCGATCAGGGCGCGCCACATCTCCGTCAGCGCCACGTCGTAGAAGAACAGGTAGTGGCCGTTGAACACCACGCCCTGCTGGTCGCACTCGCTGTACCGCACCCTCAGCCGATGCGTGAAAACCTCGCCCATACCTGGCATCCTGCCTCATCCTGCACGTATGCATAAGTGTTGCTTCTGTATCCGAGAATTTCTATCTCTTGGACTTCTGGAGTTACGGCGACCACGATGGAGTGAAACGACCGGACAAACGAGGAGAGTCATGACGGAATACGAGAAGGCCATGCGGCCCGAGGACATCACGCGGCTGTTCGTCGAACGCTCCAACGCCGGCGACGCCGCCGGCGTCGCCGCCCTCTACGAGCCCGGCGCCGTGCTCGCCTACCCGCCCGGCTCCCAGACCGTCGGGCGGGACGCGATCCGCGAAATGTGGGAGAAGGTCCTGGCCGCCGGGCCCCGCTTCGAACCCGAAGAGCCGCTGCCGACCCTGATCAGCGGCGACCTCGCGCTCACCTCCACCCCGCCCAGGGACGGCGCCGGCGCCCGCGCCCAGGTCGTCCGCCGCCAGCCCGACGGCGCCTGGCTCCGCGTCCTGGACCAGCCCGAATTCGTCCCGCCGCCCGGCAGCGGCCCCGCCTGACGGCGGCCGCCGGGCAGACCGGGTCGCCGGGCGGAGTCGCCGGGCGGGGCGGTCAGGGGAGGGCGGCGAGCTTGCGCTCCAGGACCGCGCGCTCGCGCTCGTTGCGGCACAGGCCCGCCGCGTGCTCCAGCTCGGCGCGCGCCTCGCCGGTGCGGCCCAGGCGGGTGAGCAGCTCCCCCCGGACGGTCGGCAGCAGGTGCGAGCCCGCCAGCGCCCCCGCGTCCGCCAGCCCGTCCACGATCGGCAGCGCCGCCCCCGGCCCCCGCGCCATCGACACCGCCACCGCCCGGTTCAGCTCGACCACCGGGGACGGCGCCAGCCGGCCCAGCGCCTCGTACAGGAGCACGATGCGGTCCCAGTCCGTCGCCCCCGCCGACGGGGCGACGGCATGGCACTCGGCGATCGCCGCCTGCAGCCCGTAGGCGGCCAGGCCCCGGCCCGCCTTCTCCGCGCGGGCCAGCGCCGCCCGGCCCCGGCCGATCGCCGACCGGTCCCAGCGGCGCCGGTCCTGGTCCTCCAGCAGCACCGGCTCGCCGTCCGGCCCCGTGCGGGCGGGGAACCGCGCCGCGGTCAGCTCCAGCAGCGCCAGCAGGCCGTGCGCCTCCGGCTCGTCCGGCACCAGCCGCGCCAGCACCCGCGCCAGGCGCTGCGCCTCGCCCGCAAGGTCCGCGCGGATCAGCGCGTCACCGGAACTGGCCGACGACCCCTCGGTGAAGATCAGGTAGATGACGCTCAGCACCGAGCCGAGCCGCGCGGCCCGCTCCCCGGCCGGCGGCACCGCGAACGGCACCCGGGCCGCGCCCAGCGTCTTCTTCGCCCTGGTGATCCGCGCCTGCACCGTGGCGGTCGGGACCAGGAACGCGCGGGCGATCTCGTCGCTGGTCAGGCCGCCGACCACGCGCAGCGTCAGCGCCACCCGCGCCTCCGGCGCCAGCACCGGATGGCAGGAGACGAACATCAGCGCCAGCACGTCGTCGTCGATGCGGTCGGGATCCCACAGGACGTCCCCGCCGTCGCGGGCCGGGTCGGCGGGGACGTTCCCCGAGGCGGCGCCGCCCTCGCCCAGCCCGCGGGCGAGGGCGGCGTACCGGTCGTCGAGGGCCGAGCGGCGGCGGAACGCGTCGATCGCGCGGCGCCGCCCCACGGTCAGCAGCCACCCCGACGGACTCGCGGGCACCCCGTCGCGCGGCCACGTCACCAGCGCCTCCGCCAGGGCCTCCTGCGCCAGGTCCTCGGCCAGCGCGAAGTCGCCGGTGTAGCGGGCGAGCGCGCCCACGACCCGCGCCGACTCGATCCGCCACACGGCGGCGACGGCCTCACGGCCGGTCCGGTCGCTCATCCTCGGCCACTCCCGTCACAGCTGACCGGTGGCCTCGCGCCACGCCCGCTCCTTCCTGATCCACTCGTTGTCCTGCGGGAACTCGTCGATCGTGGTGACCCGCCGGATCTCGGTCTTGAAGCCGGGTCCGGCCGGGGCCCGCTTGGCCCACTCGACGGCCTCCTCCTTGGACGCCACGTTCAGGATGTAGAAGCCGCCGAACAGCTCCTTGGTCTCCCCGTAGGGGCCGTCGGTGACCACCGGCGGCTCGGCGGAGTAGTCGACGACCACGCCCTCGGCCGCGTCGTCGAGGCCTTCGGCGGCCAGCAGCACACCGGCCCGGATCATCTCCTCGTTGAACCGGCCGACCGTCTCGATCATCTCGGTGACGTCCACCTCGGCCATCCCGGCGAAGGCCTCGTCGGTCGCGCGCATGATCAGCATGTACTTCATCGTCCTGCTCCCTGGTCGTCCGGGCCCGTGTCCCGGACCCTCTCATCCCCAGGTCGAACGAGGACGCCGCGGATCAACACTCCCGCAGAACTTTTTCCGGAGATCCGCGTCGGCCGAACGTCCGGCACCCGTGAACGTCCCGGCACCCTCAACGCCCGGCGCCCGTGAAGGCTCGGCAAAAGTTGCCCCTCCGGGCGGGCGGGATGACCGGATTGGGGGATGCGCGACAGTTAGCGTGCGGGAATGCCGCAGCCGCCCGGCGACACCTCCGCCTACGCGCCCGCCGACGTCCCGCCCGACGCCGCCCCGGGCGCCGCGGGGCCCGGCGCCGGGCCGCCGCGGCGGATGCCGCCCTGGCTGCTCAAGGCCTTCATGCTGGCCGGCGTGGTCGTCCTGGCGTTCATGGCGGTGCTGTGGCTGCTGGCGCGGCTGCGGGGCCTGCTGCTGCTCCTGCTCATCTCGCTGTTCCTGGCATTCGCGATCGAGCCCGCCGTGAACTGGCTGGCCCGGCACGGGTGGCGGCGCGGCGCCGCGACCGGGCTGATGTTCGTGGTCGTCGGGCTGCTGCTCGCCGGGTTCATCGGCGGCATCGGGTCGCTGCTGGCCGCCCAGGCCACCCACCTCATCGAGGGGTTCCCCGGATACGTCCACGAGCTCATCGGATGGATCAACGCCACGTTCGGGACGCACCTGTCGCAGAACACCCTCTTCCAGCGGCTCCCCACCGTCACCGGCGCCCTGTCGCGGCACCTGTCGTCCCTCGCCCAGAACGTATGGGGGATCGGCGCCACCGCGTTCGGCGTCGTCTTCAAAGGCCTCGGCGTCCTGCTGTTCACCTTCTACCTGTCGGCCGAAGGGCCCCGCTTCCGCCGGACGGTCTGCTCCGTGCTGCCGCCCCGGCGGCAGCGGGAGGTGCTGCGCGCCTGGGAGATCGCCATCGACAAGACCGGCGGCTACATCTACTCGCGCGGCCTGCTCGCCCTCATCTCCGGCATAGCGCACTACGCCCCCCTGGCCGGGTTCGGCGTCCCCAACGCGGCGATCCTCGCGGTATGGGTGGGCGTGGTGTCGCAGTTCATCCCCGCCATCGGCACCTACCTGGCGGGCGCCGTCCCCATCCTGATCGCCCTGACGGTGTCGCCGGCGACGGCGCTGTGGATCTTCCTGTTCATCCTCGGCTACCAGCAACTGGAGAACTATCTGCTGCATCCGCGCATCACCGCCCGCGCCCTGGACATGCATCCCGCGGTCGCGTTCGGGCTCGTCCTCGCCGGCGCCGCGATCGCCGGGCCCGTCGGGGTGCTGCTGAGCGTCCCGCTGGGCGCCAGCGTGCAGGCGTTCGCCGACGCCTACGTCCGCCGCTACGAGGTGCAGGACCATCCGCTCACCGTGCCCGACCCGGAGGGCGCCCGCTGGTGGCGCTGGCTGCGCCGCTCATGACCCCGCCGCTCATGACCCCGCCGCTCATGACCCCGGCGGCGCCGGCGGCCCGCCGCCGCATCGTCGAGCTTTGCCGTGGACGAGTCCGCCCGGCCGGGTTAGCGTGCCGGAAGGAACATGATCACCGGGCAGTTCGGGGGCCGGAGGGAGCCGTCATGCACCGTGCCCGCACGCCCCGTCCGCAGACAAGCCGTTCACATGCACGCCGTCCCCCTTCCGGCCGGCGCCGCCGGTGGGTCGCCGGCCTCACCGTGGGGATCCTCGCCATGACCGCGCTGAACGCGCCGGGCGCGCGCGCTGAGGACGATGAGCACGGCGCGGATCCGGCGCTGCTGCGGATCCTGAAGTCGATGACGCTTGAGGAGAAGGCCGCCCAGCTGTTCGTCCTGCAGGTCTACGGCACCGCCGCCGACACCGCCGACCCGGCGGCCGTCGCCGCCAACCGGAAGCTGTACGGGGTGGACAACGCCGCCCAGGTCGTCGCCCGCTACCAGCCCGGCGGGTTCATCTACTACTCCGACAACGTGCGCGACCCGCGGCAGGTCGCCGCGTTCTCCAACGGCATCCAGCGCGCCGCGGCGGCCCGCCCGCACCCGGTCCCCGCGACGATCGCCACCGACCAGGAGGGCGGCATCGTCGCCCGCGTCCAGCCGCCCGCGACCCAGTCGCCCGGCGCCATGGCGCTGGCCGCCGGGCGCCGCACCGGCGACGCCCGCGCCCTCGCCCGCATCACCGGGCGGGAACTGCGCGCCATCGGCGTCAACCAGGACTACGCGCCCGACGCCGACGTGAACGTCGACCCCGCCAACCCCGTCATCGGCGTCCGGTCCTTCGGCTCCGACCCCGGTCTGGTGTCGTCCATGGTCACCGCGCAGGTCGGCGGCTACCGGTCCGGGGGAGTGACCGCCACCGTCAAGCACTTCCCGGGGCACGGCGACACCAGCACCGACAGCCACACCGGCGTCCCGCACATCGACCACACCCGCGCCGAATGGGAACGGCTGGACCTGCCGCCGTTCCGCGCCGCGATCGCCCACGGCGCCGAGGCGATCATGACCGCGCACATCGTCGTGCCGTCGCTGGACCCGTCCGGCGACCCCGCCACCCTGTCGCGGCCCATCCTCACCGGCATCCTGCGCGAGCAACTGCGCTTCCGCGGCGTCGTCGTCACCGACGCGCTCGACATGCAGGGCGTCCGCGACAAGTACGGCGACGAGAACATCCCCGTCCTCGCCCTCAAGGCCGGCGCGGACGTCCTGCTCAAACCACCCGCGGACAAGGACGGCAACGGCGTGTTCCCTCGGCAGCTCGCCGCCGTCGTCAACGCCGTCAGGTCCGGGGAGCTGACCGAGCGGCGCATCGACGCGTCGGTGTACCGGATCCTGGAGCTCAAGCAGAAGCGCGGCCTGTTCCGCGACCCCTACGCCGACGAGTCCAGGGTCGGCGACGTCGTCGGGACGCCCGCGCACCTGGCCGCCGCGCAGCGCGCCGCCGACCGCACCACCACCCTGATCAAGAACGACGCGGGCGTCCTGCCGGTGCGGCCCGGAGCCCGCGACGTCCTGGTCACCGGATGGGGCGTGTCCACCACCGCCGCGATCGGCACCGAGTTCGCCCGGCGCGGCGCCACCGCCACCGTCCGCCAGACCGGCCTCAGTCCGGGCCCGGCGCAGATCGACGAGGCCGTGGCCGCCGCGCGCGACCAGGACCTCGTCGTCGCCGTCACCAACCGCGCCTGGGATATCTCCGGCGAAACCGGCCACAACGGTCCCGGGCAGATGAACCTCGTCAACGCCCTCGTCGCCACCGGGAAACCCGTCGTCGTCATCGCCGTCCGCGACCCCTACGACATCGCCTGGTTCCCCGAGGCCGCCACCTACCTGGCCACCTACTCCTACACCGCCGAGGCGCTGCGGTCGGCCGCCGGGGTCCTGTTCGGGGAACTGGAACCGCGCGGCCGGCTGCCCGTCACCATCCCCGTCCGCGACGAGCCCGGCACCGTCCTCTACCCGTTCGGGCACGGCCTCAGCGGCTGAGGGGGACGGCCGCCGGGGGGACGGCGTCGAGGGGCACGGCCTCTGCGTACGGCGGCCCGGCCGGGGGACGGCAGCCGCTGCCGTCCCCCGGCCGGGCCGGGTCCGTGCTCTCCAGGCTTCCCGCGATCAGGTGCGCGTCACACCCGCCGGGCGCCGATCGACTTCATCAGCGTCGGCCAGACGAACGTCGACTCCCGCACCCACGCGGGCCAGTTGTGGCGGCCGTCGCCGTAGATGTGCGCCGTGTAGGGGACCTTCAGCTCGTCCAGCCGCTTCTGGAAGTCCCTGTTGTTCGCGCCTACGGCGATCTCGCTCAGCAGGCCGATGTCCCACGGCGCCACGTCCGGGTCGCCCGGCCCCGGACGGCCCGTCGTCCCGGCGGAGAAGAAGATCCCGGTGCCGCGCAGCCGGGACGCCAGCGTGTAGGGGTCGTGCGCCTGCCAGTTGGCGTCGTCGGCCCACGGGACGCCCCAGATCGCGAACGGGTCCTGCCCGTTGCTGGCGTTGGTGAACATCAGCATCGCCGGGATCCCGATCGAGCGCATCGACACGATCCCGCTCAGCGACGCCGCGTACTTGAACAGCCCCGGATGCCGGGCCGCGTACGCCAGGGCTCCGGCCCCGCCGGAGGAGTTCCCGATCGCCGCGCGCAGCGCGCCCGCGTGGTAGTTGCGCTCCATCAGCTGGCGCACCTCGGCGGTGTGGAAGGTCTCCCACTTGGGCGACCCGCCCTTGCCGTAGTTGTACCAGTCGGTGTAGGAGCCGTTCTCCCCCTCGGGCATGACGACGATGACGTTGTACTTGGCCGCCCACGCCTCGATGTCGGTGTTCTTCGTCCACGAGGTGTAGTCGTCCTGGCCGCCGTGGAAGGCGTACAGGACCGGCCACGTCGCCGAGGAGTTCCGCGTCCAGTTCGCCGGCAGCAGGATGCGGGTCTTCACCGACTTGCCGAGCGAGGGCGAGGCGATGGTGATGTCGACCTCGCGGGCGCCGATCTTCTTCTCGGCGGTGATCCGCGCGCCGGAGTCGGCGCGGACCGGCCCCGCCAGCGCCTGCGCGGGCCCCGTGCCCGCCGCGCCGATCCCGGCGACCAGGACGACGCCGACGGCGGCGGAGGCCAGCGAGCGGCGGCGGTGGATCCAGTGTGAACGCCGGCGGAGGGCGGGTGTCATCTGCTCACCTCGCGATCAGGCCCGACCCCCGTGGCCGTGCGACTCCGGGAGATTGTCCTCGCCCCCGCGTAAATGATCTACCTGTGCGGGTAACAAGAAATGCGCACACCGCTGTGGAGAAGTGAGTCATCGGGGGGCGGAGCGAGTCACGGGGCGGCGGCCAGCAGCGCCGCCAGTTCGCGGGGCCGGGAGAACATCGGCCAGTGCCCGGTCGGCAGCTCGTGGTAGGTCCACCCGGGGCCGGTCATCGCCGCGAAGACGGGATTGCCGGCCTCGCCCATCTGCCGCACCGCGGCGAGCGGGATCGTGGTGGCGATCAGCGTGCGCGGCGTCGCCGGGAGCGGGTCAGGGCGCGCCGCGGGCTGCGTCGCCGTCCCGAACGGCTGCGGCGTCCCGCGCTCGCGCATGGCGGCCAGGTGCGCGGCGGTGAGGCCCACGAGGTTCACCGGGTCGGCGTCCGGGTCGAACGGCGGCACCGGGATCAGCCGGCCGCCGCCGTCCTCGGCGACCGACTTCTCCAGCGCGGCGCGCTCGTCCGGGCCGTAGAAGTCGATCGCGGCCAGCCCGGACGGCATCGGCCCGGTGTCGACGTACACGACGCGGGCGATTCGGTCCGCCATCCGGTCGGCCGCGCCCGTGACGGCCATGTTCGCGCCGCTGTGCCCGACGAGGACGACCCCGTCCAGGCCGCCGTCCTCGATGACCCGCACGATGTCGGCGATGTGGGTGTCGACGTCGATACCGCCGTCCCCGCCGGCACTCCCGCCGCCTGCGGCCTCCCCGGCCCGCTCGGCCTGCCCGGCCGGGGTCACCGCGTGGACGTCATGGCCCGCGGCCCGCAGTGTCGCCGCCACCTCGTCCCACGCCCAGGCACCGAGCCAGTATCCGGGCACCAGCACGAACGTCGCCTTGCCAGCCTTCATGCCAGCCGTCCTCTCTCGTCGGGGTTCACACGCACGCTACGGTCAATACCGGACAGGATCCGCCCGGATTAAGTGGGTGACCCATGACACAGCCGTCCCATCCGACGACCCGCGTCCTGGCGATGCTGGAGCTGCTGCAGGCCAACCACCGCATGGGCGGCGCCGAGCTGGCCCGGCGCCTTGGCGTCGACCAGCGCACCGTCCGCCGCTACGCCGCCCGGCTGGACGACCTCGGCGTCCCCGTCGTCGCCGAACGCGGCCGGCACGGCGGCTACCGGCTCATGCCCGGCTACAAGCTGCCGCCGCTGATGCTCACCGACGACGAGGCCACCGCCGTCGTGCTGGGGCTGCTGGCCGGGCGGCGGATGGGCCTCGGCCTGCCCGGGCAGGCCACCGAGAGCGCGCTCGCCAAGGTGCAGCGCGTCCTGCCCGCCGCGCTGCGCGACCGGGTCCAGGCGCTGCGGGACACCCTCGGGTTCACCGCGCCCGACCGCGACGCCGCCGCGGACGCCGCGCCCGACACCGGCGCCGTCCTCACCCTGGCCGCCGCCGCGCGGGAGCGGCGCCGCGTCCGGCTGCGGTACCGGTCCTGGCGGGACGAGGAGACCGAACGGGACCTGGACCCCCACGGGCTGGTGTTCCACTCCGGGCGCTGGTACGTCACCGGCCACGACCACCGCAGCGGCGAGACCCGCACGTTCCGCGTCGACCGGATCCGCGCCGCCGAGGCGGGCCCGGCGACCTTCGAGGTGCCCGGCGGCGTCGACCCCGTCCGGGACGTCGTCCGGTCGCTGGCGCGCGTCCCCTACGCCCACGAGGTCGAGGTGGTCCTGGACACCACCCTCGCCGAGGCCCGCCGCCGCATCCCCGCCTCCGTCGCCGCGCTCACCGAGAACGGCGAGGAGGACGGCGGGGGAGTGGTGATGACCACGCGCGCCGAACGGCTGGACGGGATGGCGCGGATGCTGGCCGGGCTCGGGTTCCCCTTCACCGTCCGCCGCCCCGCCGAACTGCGCGGCCACGTCCGCGACCTGGCCCGCAGGCTGGAGGAGCAGGCCGCGCGGTGACACGCCGCGGACAGAGCGGGGAGAAAGCGGGGACAGGAGGGGGACGGGACGGTGCGGGGGCTCAGGAGGCCGGGCGGGCGTCCCACTCCTGGCGCAGCATCGCGTAGACGACCTCGTCGCTCCACTCGCCCTTGACGATCTCGTTCTGCACCAGGTGCGCCTCACGGCGCATCCCGAGCCGTTCCAGCACCCGCGCGGACGCGGCGTTGCGGCCGTCCAGCCGCCCGCACACGCGGTGCAGGTCCAGGCCCTCGAACCCGAGCCGCAGCACGACCTCGGCGGCCTCGGTCGCGAACCCCCGGCCGTGGTAGCCGGGGTTGAAGATGTAGCCGATCTCGCCCTGCCGGTGCTCGCGGCTGCGCCACTGCAGGTTGACCTCGCCGATCAGGTCGCCGGTCTCGCGCCACACCACCGCGAGGACCAGCCAGTCGCCCTCCTTCTCGATGCCGGAGGCGCCCATCTTCTGCTTCAGGAACGACCGCGACTCATCGAGCGACCGCGGCTCCCAGTACAGGAAACGCGCCACCTCCGGCAGGGACTGGTAGGCGTACAGGCTCTCAAGGTCGCCTTCCTGGAACGGCCGCAGGGTGAGCCGCTCGGTCTCGATCGGATAAGAGGGACGGAGCATGCGATGATCCTATTCACGGCGCTCTGCCCTGTGCGACCCGTGATTCCCCGGTAACTCGCCGGGACGGGCCCCGGCTCAGCCCGGCGGACGCGCGCGGCTCGCGCCCCGCCCGGACGCCTGCCCGGCGTCCTGCCCGGCGTCCTCCTCGCCGGCCAGGCCCGTCTCGCGGCGCTCCTGCTCGTCGAAGGCGCGGGTGTCGCGGAACCGCACGTAGGGCTCCTCCTCCGGCGCGGACCCGGCGGCGATGGCGCGGCCGCGTTCCAGCTCGGCGTTCAGCTCGGCCCCCAGCAGGATCGCCAGGTTCGTGAGCCACACCCAGACCAGGAAGATGATGACCGCCGCGAGGCTGCCGTAGGTCTTGTTGTAGGAGGAGAAGTTCGCCACGTACACGGCGAACAGCGCGGACGCGACCAGCCACACGACGATCGCCAGGACGCCGCCGGGGGCGAGGCCCTTGAACCCGTGCTTGGCGTTGGGCGACGCCCAGTACAGCAGCATGAACAGCAGCGCCACCACCGCCAGCAGGACCGGCCACTTGGCGAAGTTCCAGACGGTCACCGCCTGCGAGCCCGCCCCGATCACGTCGCCGGCCTTGCGGGCCAGCGGCCCGGTCACCACGACCGCGACCACCGACACCGACAGCAGCACGAGCGTGACGACCGTGACGGCGAGCCGGAGCGGGAGGGTCTTCCAGATGGGACGGCCCTCGGGGACGTCGTAGACGACGTTGGAGGCCGTCATGAACGCCCCGACGTACCCCGACGCCGACCACAGCGCGGCGAGGAGGCCCAGCAGGGCGACGACGCCGGCGCCGCCGCTGCCGCCCTGCAACTGCCGCACCGAACTGACCAGCAGGTCGCGCACGGCGCCCGGCGCGAGGCCGCCGAGGTCGCTGATGAGGCTGTCGGTCGCGGACCTGCCCGCCAGTCCCACCAGCGACACCACCACCAGGATCGCCGGGAAGATCGACAGGATGGAGTAGTAGGTGAGCGCGGCCGCCCACGCGGTGAGGTTGTCCTTCTTGACCTCGCCGGCGGTCCGCTTCAGTGCCCCTCTCAACGAGGTGGCCGGGGGGTCGGTGATGGCGCGGGGGGAGGGCATGGCGTCGGGTCAACCCCTCCCGCGGCGTACCTTGACGGCGCGCTTCTGGCCGTGCCGGACCCGGACCCGGACGGGCCCGAACCGCTTGGTGGACGCCCGGCGGCGGCGCATCCACAGCGCCGCGACCGCCACGGCGCCCGCGGAGCCGATCACCGCGCCGCCCTGCAGCGCCCTCGTCCTGGCCTCCCGCGAGCCCGCGGCCTCCCGCACCGACGCCGCGGCGTCCCGTGCGCGGCCCTTGGCGTACTCCGCGCGCTCCCTGGCCATCGCCTTGATGTCGGCCTTGGCGGCCAGCTGCTCGACCGTCTCGCCGAGTTCGTGGCGAGCGCGGTCGACCTCCTCGCGCAGTTCCTCGGTGCCGACCGCGGCGCCGTGCTTGCCCTGCATGGTCATCGGTGGGTCGCCCTCTCCTTCAGTTCGGCCACGGTCCGCTTGGCCCCGTCCATGGCCATCTCCGGCTTGGCCGGTGTCGCGCGCTTGGCCTGCGACCGGCCCATCAGCGCCAGCACCGCGGCGACCAACATCAGGAACCCGCCGATGATGAGCGCGGCCGCCCACACCGGAAGCGCCACCGCGATCGCGGCGATCGCCGCGGCGAGCAGCGCACCCAGCCCGTACAGCGCCACGAGCGCGGCGCCGCCGAACATCCCCGCGCCGGTGCCGGCGTGCCGGCCCTTGGCCTTCAGCTCGGCGACGGCCAGCCGCAGCTCGGCGCGCATCAGCTCCGAGACCTGCTGCGCGGCCTGCCGCACCAGCTCGCCCGTCCCCGCCTCCTCGCGTCCGCGGCGGTGGAACTCCGGGGCACCGGCCTGGTCCTGCCTGTGCACGCCCAGGCTCTCGGCCGGGGTCTCGCCGTCATGCGTCGGCCGCACGATGCTCATAGCCTTCAGGCCCCCTCCGCGTGTCGTCTCGAAGCCTGAAGGAGGGCGTTCCCCCTTGCCGGAGGCTAAACGTGCCCGGCCCCGGGCAAGGGTGAGCGGGCGGACCGGCGCGGACCCCGGCGGCTACGCGGTGGTGAGCCAGTCGACGCGGTGGGCCTCGGTCGGGTCGGGGGTCTCCCAGCGGCGCACCAGCCGGTCGATGACCGCGTCCGGGACGGGCGCCGGCCGGGCCCGGTTGCGGGCGCGGATGACCCGGGGCGGCGCCTCCAGCGCGACGACCTCGACGCGCCCCCGGTAGCGGGCGGCCAGGCCGGCGCACGCGTCGCGCTGCCGCCGGGACACGTTGGTGGCGTTCCACACGAACGACCGGCCGGCGCGCAGGTGCCCGCGGGCCTGCTCGTGCGCGGCGGCGGCCACGGCGCGCTGGTCGCCGGCGGGCGACACGCCCATCTCGGCGCGGAGCCGGTCAAGGCTGACCACCGGCTGGTCCGGGCGGTGCGCGGCGATCCAGTGGTCCTTGCCGGCGCCCGGCAGGCCCGACAGGACGGTGACGGTGCAGCGGGTGTCGTCGTGGGCGGCGTAACCGGGGTCGCGGCCGGGTGTGCGGAAATACCAGAACCGGGCGTGGTCGGACGGGAAGGCGCGCGCCGCGTCCAGGCAGTCCTGCTCGGCGCAGTACTCCCCGTACAGGGCGACGTTGTCGAGCAGCTCGCCCGAGTCGCGGCAGATCCGGCCGAGGATGTCGGCCGACGCCAGCACCACCAGGTCGTCGTTGCGGGCCAGCAGGCTGACGCGGAACGCGATCTGCTGCAGGTCGGGACGTTCCAGCGCCCAGAACGGCACCTGGTGGTGGCGGATCAGCGCCGCCACGTGCTCGCGCCACGCGACCGGCGCGCCGAGCTCCCACAGGACGCGCCGCGCCATCAGGTCGCCGCGGCGCGAATGGCCGCGCGCGGTGATGCGGCCGTCGTCGCCGGTGGCGGTGCAGTGCGGCTTGGCGATGTCGTGCATCAGCACGGCCGTGAACAGCCGCACCCGCTCGGCGGGCGGGCGGGCCCGCCACTGCGGCAGCGACGCCAGCGCCTCGCACGCCATCCGGGTGTGGACCTCGACGTCGCCCTCCCCGTGGTAGCCGGGGTCCTGCGGGACCCCGGCCAGGTCGCGGACCCAGCCGAACGCGTCCCGGATCTCCCGCCACGGGACGTCCCAGTGCGGCGGCGCGGGGCACAGGTCCTCAAACACCCGCATACAGGACCTCCGGGTCGGCGAGGCCGTTGGCGACGATCGGCCGTCCCTGCCAGTGGGGGCCAGCGTCCAGGATCGCGGTGAGGAAACTGGGCCGGACCCACTTGTAGCGGCCCACGGTCCGCCCGCCCTCCTCCACCTTGATGTAGAGGCCCTCCATCTCCTCGGCGGCGTCGGTCTCCGCGGTGACGCGGTCCGGGTCGGCGCCGCCCGCCAGCGCCGCCGCGCGCAGCGCGTCCCGCCACCCGGGGGTCCGGCACGTGGACGGGCCGACGAGCGCCGTCAGCGCCGCCGCGTCCGCCAGCGGCCCCTCGTGCAGGACGGGCACCGGCACCACCGGCGTGCCGTCCAGCAGCTCCCGGCGCCGGGCCGTGGACAGGAACGTCCCGTCGGACCGGTCGAGGACGTCGAACTCGCAGAAGTAATGGGGGAGCGCGTCATAGAAGACGGTGTGCTTGGCGTACAGCCACTCCCCGTACAGGACGTACCTTTCGCCCAGCCGCTCGCGCAGGACGTGCTGGACCGATGCCGCCCAGGCCTTGAACGGCCCGAACTGGCGCTCGCGCGGCCCGCCGGTCAGGTAGTGGCCCCGGCTCTGCAGCCGCAGTTCCCCGCCGGGGCCGAAACTGATCCCGGCGTTCGCGCCGTCGAGCTTCTCCTCCACCACCAGGGAGCGCCCGGCGATCGCCCCGAACGGCACCGAGGCGAGGTCGTGGTCGCCCGGTTGGAGCCGGGATCCCGCGATGTGCCGGGTTCGGGGGTACTTGCTCAGCATCCGACCGTTGTAGGCGAACACCGCCGATCATGCCAACGGGTTTTCCCTCGGTGGCCGGGCGCCGGGCCCGGTCCGCCGGGGCCGAAACAGGCGCGGCGGGGCCGGGACGTGCGCGGCGGGGTCAGCTGACGGCGATGCGGGCGAGCGCGCCCGACTCCAGTGCCGCCCACAGCGCGCCGTCCGGGCCGAGCGCGATGCCGTGCGGCTCGCAGCCGGGCGTCGGCAGCGGATGCTCGTGGACGCGGCCGTCGAGGGTGACGCGGCCGATGTGGGCGGTTCCCCACTCGGTGAACCACAGGTCCTCGCCGGGGCCGGCGACGATGGCGTGCGGGCGCGCGGCAGGGTCGGGCAGCGGGAACTCGGTGACCTTCCCGTCGGTGGTGATCTGCCCGATGTGGCCGGCGCCGATCCCGGTGAACCACAGCGCGCCGTCCGGTCCGCCGGTGATGCCGACCGGCGCCGAGCCCTCGGTGGGCAGCGGGTGGACGGCGACGTCCCCGTCCGGCGCGAGCCTGCCGATGGCGTTCGCCTGGTTGAGGGTGAACCACAGGGCGTCGTCCGGCCCGGCCGTGATCATCGACGGCATCGTGCCCTCGCCGGGCACCGGGAACTCGGTGATCTGCCCGCCGGTGGCGATGCGGCCGACGCGGCCCGTGTACATCTGGGTGAACCACAGCGCGCCGTCGGGCCCGGCCGCGATCCCGCACGGGCCGCAGCCCTCGGGCGCCGGGAACCGGGTGACCTCGCCGCCGGTGGTGATCCGGCCGATCGCGTTGTCCTGGAACGCGGTGAACCACAGCGCGCCGTCCGGGCCCGCCGTGATGATCGTCGGGCCGGCGGGGACGGGGCCGTGGACGGTGAGGTCCCCGTCCGGTGTCATGCGGCCGATCCGGCCGTCGTGGACGAGGGTGAACCACAGCGCCCCGTCCGGCCCGGCGGTGATGCCGTACGGGCCCGCGTCCGGGCCGGAGACCGTGTACTCCCTGATCGTGGCATGCGAACCCTGCGGCATGGATCGTCCCCCCCCTCATCCCACAGGTGCT
This sequence comes from Actinomadura chokoriensis, assembly GCF_041463665.1. Taxonomy (GTDB): domain Bacteria; phylum Actinomycetota; class Actinomycetes; order Streptosporangiales; family Streptosporangiaceae; genus Spirillospora; species Spirillospora chokoriensis_A. The sequence goes on along the minus strand of NZ_JAXCEJ010000021.1, from coordinate 49,712 downwards.
GTTTCCGTCCGGCGGCGAGGCTAACGCAACCGGCGTCGCCTAACGATCGGGCCGTGGGTCCGCCCGACGCCGGCGCGCCCGCAGGTGAACGGCGCGATGCCCGGCACCGCCCCCCGGCGGACGCACTGCGAGAGCGGGCGACGCCGACGGCCTGACCGGCGTCAGGCGAGGCCGGCGTCGTGGACCAGGAGGGCGATCTGGGTGCGGTTGTCCAGGTCGAGCTTGGTCAGGACGCTGGACACGTGCGCCTTGACCGTGGCCACGCTCATGAACAGCTCCGCCGCGATGCCGGCGTTGGAGCGGCCACGGCCGATCGCGAGGACCACCTCGTTCTCGCGCGGGCTCAGCCGCGCGAGCGCCGCCCGGGCCCGCTGGTGGGCGCCGGCCTCGGTCGCCGCCCGGTCCATGAGCCGGCGGGTGATGCCCGGTGACAGCATGGGCTCCCCGGCGGCGACCTGCCGGACGGCGTGGACGATCCGGTCCGGCGGGGTGTCCTTCAGCAGGAACCCGCTGGCGCCCGCCCGCAGCGCGTGCAGGATGTTCTCGTCGGAGTCGAACGTCGTCAGCACGATGACCTCCGGCGGGTTCGGCCTGGCCCGCAGCCTGCGGGTCGCGGTGATGCCGTCCACCCGGGGCATCCGCAGGTCCATCAGGACGACGTCGGGCGCGTGCGCGTCGGCGGCCGCGGGCACCTCGTCGCCGTCGGCCGCCTCGCCCGCCACCGTGATGCCGCCCGTCCCGTCCAGCATCATCGACAGCCCCGCGCGGACGAGCGCGTCGTCGTCCACGATCAGCACCCGCAACGGAGGGGTCACGTCGGCCATGGCAGCCACGCCCTCAACCGGAACTCGCCCGCGGCGACCTCGTGGTCCAGCCGCCCCCCGGCCAGCCGGACCCGCTCGGTCAGCCCGACCAGGCCCGTCCCGCTGCCCGGCGGCGCGGCGTCCCCACCCTCCGCCGGCAGCGCGTTGCGGACGTCGATGACCAGCCCGGCGCCGGGACGTCCCTCCAGCGCCACCCGGACGGGACGGCCCGCGGCGTGCTTGCGGGCGTTGGTCAGCGCCTCCTGCACCACCCGGTACGCGGTCCGCCCGGCCGCAGCCGGGAGCGCCGCCGCATCGGCCACCTCGTCGCGCAGTTCCACCCGCCCGCCCGCGTCGCGGGACTCGCCCACCAGCCGCGGCAGGTCCGCCAGGACGGGCTGCGGCCGGTCCCCGTCCCCGTCGTCGTCGGCGCGCAGCAGCAGGATCACCTCGCGGAGCTCGTCCAGGGCCTGGTGCACCCCGGCGCGGACGACCCCGGCCGCCTGCGACAGCTTCTCCGGCGGGGCGTCCGGGCGGTACTCCAGCGCGCCCGCGTAGGTGGCCAGCAGCGACAGCCGGTGCGCCAGCACGTCGTGCATCTCCCGCGCGATCCGGGTCCGCTCGGCCATGCGCGCCTCGGCGACCCGGCGGCCCTGCTCGGCCTCGGCGCGGCGGGCGCGCTCGCGCAGCGACATCAGCAGCGCCCGCCGCGCCCGGGCGAGCGCGCCCCAGCCGACCAGCGCGACGTACCCGAGAGTGACCAGCAGCAGCCACCAGCCGAACGAGATCCCGCCGCTCGGCTGCCGCAGCCCCTGGACGGCGTGCGCCGCGACCCCCGCCGCGCCGACCGCAGCGGCGGTCGGGAACGGCCGCCGCTGCGCGACCTGCAGCGCGCCCATGCCGGCCACCGGCGTCGCGGCCGGGGACAGCGCCGCCAGCGCGCTCAGCACCACCGCGGCGGCGACCGGACGCCACAGCAGCAGCGGCGACAGCAGCCAGCCCGCCGCCCCCACCGCGACGTCCAGGACCAGGCTGCCCCCGGACTCCGCCCGGCCCCACACCGTCAGCGCGATCAAGACGCCCGACACGGCGAACACCAGTGCCGCGCCGGTGCGCGGGCGGCGCGGACAGATGTCCACCCGGCCCAACGTGATCTCGTTCATCGGCCAAAGGCTAGCCGCGGGCTCGCGGGGCCGACACCGACCAAAGTCGATGCCCGCCCCTTCCCCGGACGGGCCCGTCCCCGACCCGCGCCCGATGCGCCGTGCCGCCGGCGGCGGCGACCCTGACCGGACGTGAACCGAACGAAGGAGACCCGCATGACCGGCGCCGCCCCCACCCGGCAGAACCCGACCCCGCAGAACCCGACCCCGCCTAAGCGGATGCAGCGGAACCCGATGCAGTGGAGGCCGGTGCGGCGGGCGCTGACGGTGGCCGCCGCCACCGCCGCGGCCCTGGCGCTGTGGACGCTGACCGTCCCGGTCGCGGGGCTCGACCCGTCCGCCCAGACGGGCGGCCAGGACCGGCCGGTCGGGGCGGGCGCGGTCGCGGTCGCGGGCCTCATCACGGGGCTGGCGGCCTGGGCCCTCCTCGCGCTGCTGGAACGCACCGCCGAACGCCCCCGCCGAACCTGGACGATCACCGCGCTCGCGGTCCTCGTCCTGTCGCTGGCAGGGCCGCTCGGCAGCGCCGGCGACGCCGCCTCCACGGCAGTCCTGACCGCGATGCACCTCCTGGTGGCCGCCGTGCTGATCCCCGGCCTCGGCCGGTCCGCGTCAGCGTCAGCGCGCCCCCGGTAGCCCGTTGGGGGAGCGGGTTCGCGCGGCGGCTGCGAAGATCAGTGGGACGCGGACGTTCTCCCGCAGGAGTAGGGGCAATGGAACCTGTTCGAGACGGCGACCCCCGGCAGATCGGCCCGTACCGGCTGATCGGGCATCTCGGCACCGGCGGCATGGGCCGGGTCTTCCTCGGCCGATCCCGCGGCGGACGCGCGGTCGCGGTCAAGCTGGTGCACGCCGACCTCGCCGGCGACGCCGAGTTCCGGCGCCGGTTCGCCGACGAGGTCGCGGCCGCCCGCCGCGTCGGCGGTTTCTACACCGCCCAGGTGGTCGACGCCGACACGGGCGGCGACCCGCCCTGGCTCGCCACCGCCTACATCCCCGGCCCGTCCCTGGCCGAGGCCGTCACCGCGCACGGGCCGCTGCCGGCCACGGCGGTCCGCGTGCTGGGGGCGGGCCTGGCCGAGGGCCTGGCCGCGATCCACGCGAGCGGCCTGATCCATCGCGACCTCACCCACCGCAACGTGATCCTCGCCGACGACGGGCCGCGCGTCATCGACTTCGGCATCGCCAAGGCCCTCGACACCGTGCACTCCTCCACGCGCGTCATCGGCACCCCCGGATTCATGTCCCCCGAACAGGCCAGGGCCGACCCTGTCGGCCCCGAGAGCGACGTGTTCTCCCTCGGCTGCGTGCTGACCTACGCCGCCGCCGGCACCGGGCCCTTCGGCACCGGCCGGGCCGACCTGATCATCTACCGCATCGTCCACGAGGAACCCCGGCTGGACGGCGTCCCCGCCGACATCGCGCCCCTGCTGCGCTCCTGCCTGGCCAAGCACCCGGCCGACCGGCCGGCGCTGAACGACGTCCTCGACCGGCTGGCACCGCCCGAGCACGACGGCACCGCCGCCGCCTGGCTCCCACCGGACATCACCACCATGATCACCGAACGCGGCACGGCGGTCGGCGCCCCGCCCCGCCCCGGCGTCCCCGAAGCGCCCGAACCCGCCGGTGCCCGGACCGGCGGGTCGCGCCCGCGACGGACCGCCTACGAGGCGGAGCCGCTGGACGGTCCTCCAGGCACGCGGCCCGTTCCCCAACTCCAGCGGCCCACCGGCCCGGCGGAGGTGTCCGAGCGGCCCGCCGCCCGGACCGCGAGCGCCGCGATGGCGATGCTGTGCCTGCTGACGGAGCTGGTCATCCCCTTCGCGGCCGTCCAGGCCTTCGACGCCGGCGCCCTGTCGGCCGGATCCGCGCGGGTGCACGTGGCGCTGTGCGTGGTCCAGGCGCTCGTGCTCGCCACCGGCGCGTTCCTGCTGCTGTTCCTGCGGAAGGCGGCCGGACGCCGCCTCATCGCGGCGGGCAGCGCCGCAGTGACCCTCCAGGCGGTGTACGCCCTCGTGTCGTTCCGCACGGTGATCTCGCAGAGCGCGGCGGGCCTGCTCACCCTCACCGCCGCGGCGGCGGCCGCCGCCGCGCTCGTGGCCGTGCTCCCGTCCACCGGCCGCCCGGGCCGCCGCCGGAGCTAGAGAGGGCGGGCCGCGGCCGCCCCCGGCCAGGTGACCGGTCAGGAATCGAGAAGCGCCGGCCGGCGGGCAGCGGCTAGCGTGATCAGCGTGGCGGGCCGACGCGCGACGGCCATCGGCCGGTGGGACGCCCCCACCGGGGCGCGCGGGTCCGCCCGGAACCGCCGATCAGGTAGACAGTGACCCCTGCCGTGACCGCGCGGGGTGAAGGAGAACGATGAGCAAGGCCACGAGTACGGACGCGCAGGCTCCTGCGCGGCACGCCGCCGACAGCCACGATCTGATCCGCGTCCACGGCGCGCGCGAGAACAACCTCAAGGACGTCAGCGTCGAGATCCCCAAACGCCGCCTGACGGTGTTCACCGGCGTCTCCGGCTCGGGCAAGAGCTCGCTGGTGTTCAACACGATCGCCGCCGAGTCCCAGCGGATGATCAACGAGACCTACAGCACGTTCGTGCAGGGCTTCATGCCCACGCTGGCGCGGCCCGACGTCGACGTCCTCGAAGGGCTGACGACCGCGATCATCGTCGACCAGCAGCGGATGGGCGCCGACCCCCGCTCCACGGTCGGCACCGCCACCGACGCCAACGCGATGCTGCGCATCCTGTTCAGCCGGCTCGGGCAGCCGCACATCGGCTCGGCCCAGGCGTTCTCCTTCAACGTCGCCTCCCTCAGCGGCGCGGGCGCGGTCTCGTTCGAGCGCGGCGGCAAGACCGTGAAGGAGCGGCGCAGCTTCAACATCACCGGCGGCATGTGCCCGCGCTGCGAGGGCACCGGCTCGGTCACCGACTTCGACCTGACCGCGCTGTACGACGACGGCCTGTCGCTCAACGAGGGCGCGCTCACGATCCCCGGCTACAGCATGGACGGCTGGTACGGCCGCATCTTCCGCGGCTGCGGCCTCTTCGACGCCGACAAGCCGATCCGCGAGTTCACCGACACCGAGCTGCACGACCTGCTCCACAAGGAGCCAACCAAGATCAAGGTCGAGGGCATCAACCTGACCTACGAGGGGCTCATCCCCAAGATCCAGAAGTCGTTCCTGGCCAAGGACCGCGCGTCGATGCAGCCGCACATCCGCGCGTTCGTCGACCGCGCCGTGACGTTCACCACCTGCCCCGACTGCGGCGGCACCCGGCTCAGCGAAGCGGCCCGGTCCTCCAAGATCGCCGGGATCAGCATCGCCGACGCCTGTGCGATGCAGATCAGCGACCTCGCCGAGTGGGTGGGCGGCCTGGACGAGCCGTCCGTCGCTCCGCTGCTGGCGACGCTGCGGCACACCCTCGACTCGTTCACCGAGATCGGGCTCGGCTACCTCAGCCTCGACCGCCCGTCCGGCACCCTGTCGGGCGGCGAGGCACAGCGCACCAAGATGATCCGCCACCTCGGGTCCTCCCTCACCGACGTCACCTACGTCTTCGACGAGCCCACGATCGGGCTGCACCCCCACGACATCCAGCGGATGAACAACCTGCTGCTGCAACTGCGGGACAAGGGCAACACCGTCCTGGTCGTCGAGCACAAGCCGGAGGCCATCGCGATCGCCGACCACGTCGTCGACCTCGGCCCGCGCGCAGGCACCGCCGGCGGCGAGGTCGTCTTCGAGGGGACCGTCGAGGAGCTGCGCGCCTCCGCCACCCTCACCGGCAAGCACCTGGACGACCGCGCCTGCCTGAAGCCGTCGGTCCGCGAGCCGTCCGGGACGCTGGAGGTGCGCGGAGCCGGCACCCACAACCTGCAGGACGTCGACGTCGACGTCCCGCTCGGCGTGCTGGTCGTCGTCACCGGCGTGGCGGGATCGGGGAAGAGCTCGCTGATCCACGGCTCGGTGTCGGGCAGGGACGGGGTGGTGGCGGTCGACCAGACCGCGATCAGGGGCTCGCGCCGCAGCAACCCCGCGACCTACACCGGGCTGCTCGACCCGATACGCAAGGCCTTCGCGAAGGCCAACGGCGTGAAGCCGGCGCTGTTCAGCGCCAACTCCGAGGGCGCCTGCCCCGTCTGCAAGGGCGCCGGCGTCATCTACACCGACCTCGCGATGATGGCCGGCGTCGCCACCACCTGCGAGGAGTGCGAGGGCAAGCGGTTCCAGGCGGCGGTGCTGGAGCACCGCCTCGGCGGCCGCGACATCAGCCAGGTGCTCGCGATGCCCGTCACCGAGGCGGAGGAGTTCTTCGGCGCGGGCGAGGCGCGGATCCCGGCCGCGCACAAGATCCTGCAGCGGATGGCCGACGTCGGGCTCGGCTACCTGACGCTCGGCCAGCCGCTCACCACCCTGTCCGGCGGCGAGCGGCAGCGGCTCAAGCTGGCCACCCACATGGGGGAGAAGGGCGGCGTCTACGTCCTCGACGAGCCGACCACCGGCCTGCACCTCGCCGACGTCGAGCAGCTGCTCGGCCTCCTGGACCGGCTCGTCGAGTCCGGCAAGTCGGTGATCGTCATCGAGCACCACCAGGCGGTCATGGCGCACGCCGACTGGATCATCGACCTTGGCCCCGGCGCCGGCCACGACGGCGGCCGGATCGTCTTCCAGGGCACTCCCGCCGACCTCGTCGCCGGCCGCTCCACCCTCACCGGCGAGCACCTCGCGTCCTACGTCGGCGCCTGAACAGGGCCTCCCGGCTCGCCGGCGGCGGCGCGTCCGGCGGCGCGTCCGGCGGGGCCCGGCCCGCGCCGCCGGTCAGAGTCGTGTGGCAGGATTTCACAGGTGAGCAGTAGTCCCGACGCGGTGCAGCGCCTGCGCGATCTCGCGCGGCTGCGCCGCGTCCGCGACCGGATCGACCGGGAGTACGCGCAGCCGCTGGACGTCGAGGCCCTGGCCCGCGGCGCCCACATGTCGGCGGGTCACCTCAGCCGCCAGTTCCGGCTCGCCTACGGCGAATCGCCGTACGGCTACCTGATGACGCGGCGCATCGAGCGCGCGATGGCGCTGCTGCGCCGCGGCGACCTCAGCGTCACCGAGGTGTGCTTCGCGGTCGGCTGCTCGTCCCTCGGCACCTTCAGCACCCGCTTCACCGAACTCGTCGGCGAGCCGCCCAGCGTCTACCGGCACCGGGCGGCGGACGCGACGGCGGGGATGCCGTCGTGCGTGGCCAAGCAGGTGACCAGACCGATCAGGAACCGGGAAGCGCCGGCCGGTGAGCCGCAGCCGGCGTGACCGGCATGGGCATCGACGTCAACGCCACCGACCGGGATCAGGGCGCCGAACTCCAACGCCTCCTGAAACTCGGGGCGCGCCCGGCCGACGTCGGCCAGACCGGCGAGGAGCCCTGGCACTGTCTGGCCGCCCCCGAAGGCAACCTGGAAACCCAGTGGTCGCCCCCGAAGAGAAGTTCGGCGGCGGTGCGGCCGCCAGGTGTTGCCGGCGCAGTGGCGGAGCTGGTGGAGCATCCAGCCGCGGGCGTGCGGGCCCAAGCCGCGGTGGCGGTCTTGAACAGGTGCTCGGCCCTCGCGGACCGATAGCGCATCCAGCGCAGTGGTCACCCCGCCCAGCAGCGGGGGGTGACAACTGGAGGTGCTCAACTCGCAGCGGTTCTTGGAGAAGACACCGGCGCAGGTGTGGGCGACGCTGCTGGACGAGGGTGTCTACCTGCAGCATCAGCACTATGTATCGGCTGCTGGCCGCAGCCGGACAGACCGGGGACCGCGCCGCCAGGCCACCCACCCGCCGCGGGTCCGCCCCGAGTTGGTCGCCGACGACCCTCGGGCAGGTCTGGACATGGGGTGACGCGTGCGTTAACGGCACCCATAAACGCACGCGTGCGAGGCCGGGGCAGGCGCCGTAGGCGTCGGAGGCTATCTCGGGGGCAACGTCCCAGGTGTAGACGTGCTGACGATCTCTACCGGTTGGAGCGAAAGTCCGTCAGGAGTTCAAGGTCAGGGCGTGGCCTCGGTGATGGCGCGGCGGAAGCGGGTGAGGGCCGCGCGGGCGCTCTGCGGGGAGATGCTCAGTTCCCGGCGCGCTGCCGACAACTCCGTGTACGAGGCGCGGGTGCCGGTCGGCGGCGGCACGCTATCAGCGAGCCAGCCCCGCCGGTTGCCCTGCTGGGGCGGCAAGAAGCACTGCGGGCCCGTGGCGACCGGCACCCTGGACGCTACGGCTGCAGACCGCGCGCCTGAGCTCGATTGAACAAGTCAGAAGCAGTGCGGGATCCCGAACACCGCCTTGACCTCGCTGACGAACCGTTCGGCCTGCGCGATCGACCCGATCCGGTCCACCTCGTCGATCGCAACCAGAACCCGCCGCCCTCGCGCCGCCTCGGCCTCCGCGACGTCCTTCAGGAACCGCTGGAACTGCCCGACGAGCTCCGGCCGGTTCCATGGCAGTTCCTTGGCCGTACCGCCGCGCGCGAATCCGCCCCGCCCGCCCGGCGTGTTCGCGGTGAGCGTCCAGGTGGTGGTGTGCTCCTTGCGCAGCCTCGCGGTGTAGCTCCGCGCCCGCTAGTGAGGCGTTGCTGCCAGTCGAAGAGCACTACGAGCACTGCGAGGGCCGTGAGGAGATAGAGCGCCTGCGCCATCACGCGGAACGCGGTCCGCGCCAGCCGCAGGGCCCGCGCACGCCAGGTCTTCGGCCTGCTCGGTGGGGAAGTGCCCGCGTCGGCGGGTGGCCTGGCGGAACCGGGCGTTCAGACGTCGGCCAGGCGTCCCGCCGCAACAAGACGATCGCCGGGTAGCGGTCGCTCCACTCGGCCTCGAACTCGGTGAACCGCTGTTGGGCGGCGGCCTCGGTCGGGCAGTGTAGATCTGCCGCAGATCGCGGGTGAGCCGGCTCCAGTGGCTCTCGGGGGCATACCGCAGTGACGAGCGGACCAGGTGCAGGCAATTTAGAGGCCTACGTCGTCCAGGGCGTTGTTGGCCCAGGCCGAGCCGCGGCGCCAGTAGCGGAACACCATGGCCAGGCTTGTCCATCGTCCGTGTTCCTGAATGGTGGAGGGGGCGGCGCCAGCCTCGGCTGCGGAGGTGGCGGCTCCGGCACGTAGGCCGTGGAAGGTGTACGCGGCGGCGTTGTCGAGGTCGGCGCGGATGGCGGCGTCGCGCACGATGTCGTTGAGGGTCTCGTCGTCGATGCGGCCGGTGTTCGGGCCGGGGGCGGCGTATCCGGGGGTGCCGCCCAGGCGGCCGTGCTTGTCGATGCCGCGCAGCAGTGGTCCGCTGGTGATGGCCGGTTTGGTCTGTGTCGGCTCGGCCAGGCGCGACACCCAGTCGCGCACCAGCGCGACCGGGTCGGTCTGCGGGCGCCTGCCGTGCTTGATGATGACCTCGTTTCCGACCGCGTCCTGATCGGTCTTGGACTTGCGCACTTTGATGACCAGCCCGCGGGTGGTGAAGGTCAGGTCCTCGATGTCGAGCGCGGCGACCTCGGAGCGGCGGCCCATCATGGCGAAGCCGAGCACCAGGACGAGCTGGTCGCGTTCGGCGCGCAGCGGGTGGATCCGCCCGGCGTCTGCGGCGTCCCCGATCGCGGTGATCATGGCGCGGAGCGCGGTGACGTCGATCTCGGGGGCGCGCCTGACCCGATGGCGCAGCGCGGGGTCGGGGTGGGTGGCGCGTTGTTTGCGGTAGGCGCGCAGCGCCATCCGGGCCAGGCGGGGGTCGCAGCCGAGCCCGGCGAGTTTGTGCGCGGACTGCACGCAGCTGAGCATCGCGTCGATGCTGCCCGGTGCAGGGGGCTTGCCGTACTGGGTGGTGGTGCCGGTCAGGTGGTGGACGTACTCGGCGAGTGTCTCCCGAGTGGCCGGCAGTGGGGTCCGGCCGGTCAGCTCGCACCAGCGGGTGAAGGTGGCCCAGTGCCGGGTGTAGGCGCGGGTGGTGTTGTCGGCGAGCCCGGCGGTCACCATCGCAGCGGCCTCGGGGGACAGGGCCCGGTCTGCTGCAGCTGCGGCTTCGCCCGACGGGGCCGGCGGCCCGGTGAGCGCGGGCTGAACGGTCTCTGGCCTGAGTGCCGGGGCGGCAGGCTGGTCGGCGCGGGGGAGAACCAGCGCCGCGGTGCTGTTGTCTCCGCGGTCGGACCCGTCCACTGATGGGCGCCGGAGCGGAGAGGGGGCGGCGCCGGTGTCCGCACCGTGGGCGGCGGGCTGCTCGGTGGTCACCAGGTGATCATAGGCGGCTCTGGCTCGCCTTGTCAGGGTTAAGTATCCCTTAACCCCAGCCATATTCTTGATCTCAGATTGTTTCTAGGAACCTTGAAACGTAATCGCGGTTTCGCGAAATCTGCCCGCGAAACCTGCCATGATGAAGACATGGCCGATCTTGAAGCCTCGGCGCCCCGCGCCGACCGCGATGCGCAGCCCGCTCCGGACCCCGCCGAGGCCGCGCCCCCTTCCTCCGCGCCCGAAAGCCCGAGGAAGGAGACGGCGGACGCGGCGCCGCACGGCCGGTGCAAGCACTGCCGGGAGCCGCTGCCCCCGCGCGCGGCCACCGGCCGCCGCCGCGAGTACCACCACAGCGGAGAGGGCCCGGACGGCCAGGACTGCCGGGAGGCGGCCCGGCGAGCCCGCGAATCCGCCGTCGGCGCCGCGGTCGAGCAGCCGCTGCAGGCCCTCGTCACTTGGGCCGACAGAGAGGAGACCGGCCGCCGCTCCCACGCCGAACTGCTGCGCGCGGCCGCCGCCCGCGACGACCGGCTCGCCGCCGAGCTGGCCGACCTGCGCACTGCCGTGCTGGAGCGCAACACCGAACTGGAGGCCCAGGCCGCGCAGGCCAAGACCGCCGCGACCGAGGCCGCCGCCGCCCGCGAGGCCGCCGAACGGCGCGAGCAGACCGCCCTGGCCGAGGCCGCCGCCGCCCGCGCCGCCGCCGAGCGGGCCACCGAGCGTGCTACCGGCGCCGCCGAGCTGGCCCGCCAGGCCGAGAACGCCGCCGACGCCCACCGGATCGCCCGGAACAAGGCCGAGCAGGAGACCGAGGTGGCCATCCAGGCGGGTAAGGAGGCGCGCACCGAACGCGACGCAGCCCGCGGGCGGCTCATCGAACTGGAGCAGGGACTGGCCGCACTACGCGTCCAGGCCGACACCCTGGCCGGGCGGCTGGACATCGCCACCCGCGAGCTGGCCGACGCCCGCCACACCCTCACCGAGAAGGACGCGGCGATCGGCGAACTCACCGCGCGGGTGGAGCGCGCTGAGCAGGAGACCGAGGCGGTCCGCTCCCGCGCGGCCGAGGACGTGCGCGCGGTCCGCGCCGCCGCTGAGCAGGACGTCGGGCGCGCCGACGCGCAACGGCAGAGCGCCGTCGAGGCCGCCGAGCACATGCGTGGTGAACGTGACCAGGCGCGCACCGACCTGATCGCCGTGCAGGCCGCCCACCGTGCCGAACTGGAGGCGGTGCAGCGCGAACGGGACGCCGCCCGGGCCGCAGAGACCGAGCAGCGCGAACGGGCCGTGCGGGCCGAACAGGCCATCCGGGTGCCGAATGAGCCTGCCAGCGGGCCTCACCCGATGTGACCGTGCGCGCAGGAAGTCTGGTGAACGCGCCGCTAGGCATGCAGGGCGCCCGGTGCGGCCGCCGCATCCGCACCACGGTGCCTCATGGGGTCCCGGTAGCAATGAAGAAATTTCCAACGGATATACCACTGACCTGTGGTGATGCAGAGCCCGGCGATTGGGGTGTGAGATCGCTTACGGTGTCGGCCATGAGCGAGGAGGAGCTGGAATTCGGGTACGGCAAGGGCTGCCAAGGCGATCCGCGGCGCGCTGCGCAAGGCGGGGCGGCGGGAGTTCAGCGACCGCACCGTCTCGGCGATCCGGCCGCGGCAGGGCGCGCGGTCGAGTCACCTTAAGCCCGGCGCTCTGTTCTCCCCATGGACGGTCTGGGGGCCTCAGTTGGCTGCGGGCGGGATTTTCGACCGGGTTTAAGGGATAAGGACGATCTTGCCCGCCGTGCGGCGGTTTTCCAGGTCGGCGTGTGCGTCGCTGGCGCGGCTGAGGGGATAGCGGGTGATCAGTGGTTCGAGTACGCCATCGGCGGCTGCTCGGATCGCGCGGTCTTGTAGTTCATGGATGGTGCCGGCATGTTCCAGCATCTGTGGGCCGATCGCCCATATAACGGTGCTGGCGTGCTTGATGATGTCGTCGGTGGTGATGCGGGTGGCGGTCCCCGATGACCAGCCGTGTAGGAGGAATCTCCCGCCAGGGGCGAGCAGGTCGAATGCTTGGCCGCCCGCGGTTCCTCCGACGCCGTCGAACACGATGCCGACTTCTCTGCGGCCAAGGGCGCCGCGCACCGTGTCCGGCCAGTGGTGGTCGCGGTAGTCAACGGCGATGTCGGCGCCCAGGGACGTGGCTCGCTGAACCTTTTCCGGCCCGCTGGCCACGCCGATGACGATGACGCCCCGGTGGTGTAGAGCCTGCACGAGCAGGGCGCCGATGCCACCGGCTGCCGAGGTGACCAGCGCCACGTCTCCGGGCTTGGCGTTTGAACTGTCGAGGATCCCGAGCGCGGTCGAGCCCGTGGTAATCATCGCTACCGCAGTGTCCGCGGTCAGATGGTCGGGAATGTCGTGAAGGGTGTCGATCGCCGTCACCGCCTGTTCGGCGTAACCGCCGTAAGATTCAAGCGCGCTGACCACTCGGCGGCCCAGCCAGCTCTTGTCGACGTCCGGGCCCAGCGCGCTCACGACACCCGCGACCTCACCTCCCAGAACGACGGGTAGTTCGGGAGCAGCATGAGGTCCCACTCCGCGTCCGGACCGCAACGTCGTCTCGATGAAGTGGACGCCGCTGGCTTGCACGTCGATTCGAACCTGTCCCTCGCGTGGTACCGGTGAAGCGATCTGCTCGTACTGAAGGTTTTCCGCAGCCCCGAACTCGTGAAGCCTGACTGCGTACATGGATGATGCGCCTTTCTGGAAACTGTGGACGGCGAATCTGGATTCGCCGTACGAATGCCGGTCCCGGAGTGTGCTGGCTGGTCACTGGCCTTCAGCCGGCGCTGTGTTTACTCGGGATCAACGGGTGCGGATCGAGGTTGGGGTCACCGGCGCCGAGGTCGATGAGTCAGGGGAACGCCGCCGACGCGGCAGCAGCAGCGCGGGTACGCCTGCCAGGATCAGCAGCGTCACGGCCCACCAGTAGGTGTGCTGGAACGCGGCGGCCTGCTGCCTCTGACTCGTAGTACCGGTCATGTTCGAGGCCAGGACCACCGACATCAGCGCGGTTCCGATCGATGTGCCGATCTGGGAGACGATGTTGATTGTGGTGCTTCCGGAGGGAATGTCATCGGGGGCCAGCGTGCGGGTCGCCGTCGTGTTGACCGGCATCATCACCATGCCGACGCCGGCGCCCATGACCAGCATCGCCGCGCACAACCGCCAGTACGGTGTGTCGGGTCCGAGCTGAAGGCCGAACAGGGACAGCCCGAGTGCGGCGACAAAGATGCCGGAGATGACCATCAGCCGCGGGGACGCCTTGTCGATCCGCCGCGTGGCGATCTGCATCGAGGTACCGACGGCGACGGCCAGCGGAGCGCCCAGCAGGCCCGACTCGGTCGCGGTGAGCCCTCGTGTCGTCTGGTAGTACATCGGCGTCAGCAGCATGGAGCCGAAGTAGCCAGCAGGGAACAGCACCATCGTGGCAATGCCGGCGGCGAAGGTACGGTCGTGGAACAGGCGCAGCTGCAGGAGCGGGTGACGGGCGGTCAGGCCGCGGGCGACGAAGCCGGCGACCAACAGCAGTCCCGCGACGGCGGGCAGCAGCGCGCCCGGCATCGTGAAGTCACCGCGCGCGCCGCCGGTGGACAGGCCGTAGATCAGCAGGGCCAGGCCCGGCGACAGCATCAGCAGACCCGGCACATCCAGCCGACGCACCGACCGCGTTTCGTCGCTTCGCAGTAGCCGTGCCGCGAGTAGGAGCGCCACCGCGCCGACAGGCAGGTTGACCAGGAAGATCCAGTGCCAGGAAGCGGTGTCGATCAGCCAGCCGCCCAGGATTGGCCCGCTCACCGGACCGATCAGGACCGGGATGCCGAGCATGGCCATTGCCCTGCCCATGTGCTCTCGGTTTGCGGCACGGATGACCATCGCCATGCCGACCGGCACCAGCAGGCCGCCGCCGAGCCCTTGCACCACCCGCAACAGCACTAGTGTCTCGATGTTCCATGACAGCGAGGCCACTGCGGAGCCGCCGGTGAACAGGGCTAGGGCGGTGAGGTAGGTGCGCTTGGCGCCGAAGCGGCCCATGGCCCAGGCGGCCAGCGGGATCACGGCGCAAAGAGCGAGCGTGTAGCCGGTGGCGACCCACTGCACGGTGGCGAGTGGGGCGTCGAACGCCGCCGCCAGCGGATGCATGGCGACGTTGACGATGGTCACGTCGAGCACGGCCATGATCGAGCCGATGATGACGACCACGAGGGTACGGGCGAGAGTGGCGGCGGATTCGGCGGTTCGTGTAGGTCCGGTGACGGTGCTCATCGCCCGTCAATTACCGTACGGGTGCTCGGCGCGAGCGGTGCGCAGCGCGCGGCCCCACCACAACAGCTGGTCGACCATGTTCTTGGCGGCGCTCTCGCAGACCGCCGCATCCAGCGGTCGGCCGCCCTCGCCCAGCCCGGACCAGGGCCCGTGCAGGCTGACGGAGTCGCGCACAGTCATGGCGTGCAGCTCGGCGAAGACCTGACGAAGCTGCTCGACGGCGCGAAGCCCGCCGCCCAGCCCGCCGTAGGAGACGAAGCCGATCGGCTTGGCCTGCCACTGGGTGTAGTGCCAGTCGATGAGGTTCTTCAACGAGGCCGGAAAGCTGTGGTTGTACTCGGGCGTGACGACGACGAACGCCTCGGCGGCGGCCAGCCGTGGGCTGACGTCGGCGAGAGCGGCCTGGGTCTGCGGGGCGGGGGCGGGAAGGCCGTCCCACCCGGGCATGGACACGGGAAGATCCAGGCCGGCGACATCGACAACGTCCAGATCGATGTCGGTACGGCGGCCCACATGGCCGGTGAACCACTCGGCGACCGACAGGCCAGCGCGGCCGCTACGAGCACTTCCGATGATGACGGCGACCCGGAGCGCGGAGTCGTCCGAAGGTGCGAAGTCAGGCATCGCGGCCTCCCTGGTTCTCTCGTTTCATTGCCACGATCCGCGGCACGTCAGTTAACATACAACGAGCATTGCAAAAGTTAAAACGATCGTTGTAATCGGCGTTGATCGACATGTGGGAGATGAAGCGATGACCGGCACGGGGTCCATGGGTGAGACAAGAACTACCCGGCCGCGGCGGGGCCGGGTGGACAAGGCGACAGCGATCGTGCAGGCCGCGTGCGAGGTCTTCGGACGGGACGGCTACTCCCGGGCCAGCATCGACACGATCGCCGCCGAGGCCGGCGCCTCGACTCGCACCATCTACAACCACTTCCCAGGCGGGAAGGAGGAGTTGTTCCGCTCCGTCATGCAGTGGAGCTCACAGCGGGTCAGGGACGAGCAGCTCGCACAGCTGCGGAGGTACCTGGATCCGGAGCTTCCGCCGCATCCTGACGACCTCGAACGTGACCTGCTCGCCCTGGCCCGCGCCTGGATCGGCCTGATGACGGACTTCCGCGACCACTTCTCACTTGTGCGGCACATCTACGCCGAAGCCGGGCACATCCCGGCCGAGGTCTTGGATGCCTGGCAAGAGGCCGGACCGCGTGCGGTCGGCCGCGAGGTGACCTCCGCCATGGCCGCGTTGGACGACCGTGGCCTGATCGACGTCCACGGCAGCCCTGCCCAGGCCGCCGTCCACTTCATGGCGTTGATCTCAACCGAGATCAACCAACGGTCCTACTGGGGTGTCAGCCCGCTCCCGCAGGAGGAAGCCGACCGGCTGACCGCAGCCGGGGTAAGGGCGTTCCTGCGGGCATACGGCTCTGCGGGCTGAGTTGGAGCCGCACGCGAACCTCGGTTGAGACTCGGTCCCCGGCCCGCGGTCCTCCTCAGCGTCGGCGGCGGGCGGCGGGGTCGTGCTCGGCGGTGATGCGGGCGGAGGTCTCCTCGCCGAGGCGTACGTAGTGCCCGAGGCTGGCCAGATGCTGATGGCGGCTTTTGGCCTGCAGCTCCGGTGCGGTGCGCCCGGCCTGGGCCAGATGCTGTAGCGCCGAGTGACGCAGCTGGTGCAGTGTCCACCCGCGGCCGTGCGGGTCGATGCGGGCGGTGGCGGTCTTGAACAGGTATTCGGCGCGTGGGTAGGACAGCCGGCCCCGTCCGGTACCCAGGTCGATGTCGGCGGCCGCGGGCGCGCGGGGTCCGGAGGTGGGGGCGCGCCGATCGGCGCGGAACACCGGCCCGCTGGTGCGGCCGGCCAACAGGCGCGGCAGCAGGCGGGCGGTGCCAGTCTGCCAGTGCACGTACTCGATCGCGCCGCCTTTGGAGACCACCCGGGCGCGGCGGAACTCGGTGTCCAGGTCCTCGACGTTGAGGGACAGGATCTCCTCGGCGCGCCCAGCGGTCTCGTACAGGAGCCTCCACAGCACCCGTTCCCGCAGGGCATGCCGGTTGTCGGTGAACAGCGCCTCCAAGCGGGCGCGGGGGATGGAGCGGTCGCCGCGGCGGGCGGGCTTGCGGCGTTCCAGCCGCCAGGCCGGATTGGTCGCCAGGAGTTCTTGGCGCTGGGCCCAGGTGGTGAAGGAGGCCAGCGCGGACAGGTGCCGGTTCCAGGTGGCAGCCGCCGCGCCGTCCCACCGCCGCATCACTGTGGCGTAGTCCTCCGGCGTCAGAGCGTCGGCGGGTCGGTTGGCCCCGGCGATGGCGACCAGGTGCGCGAGCGTCTCGGCATAGCTGGCGCGGGTCGTCGCGGCCTGGACGGATTCGAGGTAGCAGTCGACGGCGGCCGCCACGGCCGAGGGGCCGGAGGCCGAGCCGGGGAACGCGACAACGGACACGGCGAGCCCTTCGCGAAGGTGATGTGACACATAACGTTGCCGAGTCGGCCCCGGTTCGGCGGAGGCCGAGCTGGGCGGACGCGCGCAGAGGGCAGTCTATGTGACAGGTAATTTGAATTCCCTGTCACATCTTGCGGGCCGTCCCGTGTGCCGGCGGGCTAGGAGAGGGGCGCGGCCCACGGGACGGCATTTGGCCTCAGGGGGTCAGGCCGAGTTCGCGGAGCTGGGCGGGGCGCAGCGGCCGCCACCCGGCGGTGTCGAGTTTGGCGAGCTCGGCTTCGACGTCGACGTTGATGACCCCGAAGAAGTTGATGTTGTCGCTGTGGCCGGGCGAGATGTGGGAGAGGATCTCATCCGGCACGTCGCGGCCCTGGGACCGCAGCTCCAGGACGGCCCGGGAGTAGTACTCGGTCGTCCAGGCCACCACGGCATTGGTCAGCACCGTCAGGCACCAGGCTTGTTCGGCCTGCTCAAGCAGGTGCGGGCGGGTGATGGTGCCCTGCTGGGCGTAATGCAGGTCCCGGCGTAGCGCGTGCAAGGACTCGCCCTTGTTCAGCTGCCGGGAGATCTTCCTGCGGAACACCGGGTCCGAAAGGTATTTCGCCAGGTGGATCGTCCTTCGCAGCATTCCCCATTCCTTCAGCGCGGCCGCCAGGGTGTTCTGGCGGGAGGCCGCCGACCACTTCCCGACGATCAGGGAGGCGGTCGCCTGCCCGTACTTCAGTGACCCGGCCATCCGCACCAGGTCGGGCCAGCAGTCGCCGATCAGGGCCTCGTTCCAGCGTGCGCCGAGCAGCGGTCCGGCGTTCGGGTAGAGCTTGCTGATCTCGGTGGGGGTGTCGTCGCGTACCAGGGTGACGCGGGTCAGGTCTCGCATCCTTGGGGTTAGGGCCTTGCCGACCAGGTCGAACAGGGCGAAGTTGATCAGGGTGGCGCCGTGGGTGTCGGTGGCGTGCTCGGTGATCGGCAGGTCGGTGGCGTTGCCGAGGAAGTCGTCCAGGACGTAGTGCGCTTCCCGCGCCGTCGGCACGATGATCTTCGTGCCGTAGGTCGACCACTGGTCGGAGACGTGGGTGTAGGTCGACAGGACCTGCCCGCCGTGGATGACCATGTTCCGGCCGGTGAGGGTCTTGCCGCGGACCGGGAACCGCTGCCCGTCGGAGGAGGACATGGTGCCGCCGCCGAACACTCCAGCCAGCTCCAGGTTGTAGTGGTGGTTGACGATGGCCGTGTTGGCCTCCCGCAGCGTCTCCTCCCGCACGTACCACTCCATCGTCCAGGCCAGCACGTCATAGGACACCCCGCACGCCTCGGACATGCGGCCGAGCCCCAGGTTGGTGGCCATCGCGATCAGCACCGCCAAGATGTTCCGCTTGGTCTCGGCGGACTTGACGAGCTTGCGGCCGCCGGCGTGGGTGAAGCAGTCCAGGAAGCTCGTCCGGGCATCCAGTTCGATCAGCAGCGAGGCGATCGGGGCGAACGGCAGCATCCCGGCCAGCTCGTCCTTCAGCGTCTTGGCCTCGGCCGGGATGTCCTCCGCCGACAGCGGCGGCACCACCAGGTGCGCCTCCTCATCCAGGCGGACCGTGCCCGCCTCATCCGGTGCGGAGTTCGCTAGCGCCTGCTCCAGCTCCGCCAGCGCGGCGTGCAGTTCCTCCTTGCCCTGCTCGAGTGCGTTCGTGGCGTTCACCGGCTTGCGGACCAGCCGGCAGTACTCCTCGCGCTTGGGCGCCCATTCCTGTTCGGTGTAGAGGTAGGTGGACGGGTCGGCGTACCTGCGTGATCCGGGCACGAACACGTCCCCGCTGCGCAGCCCGTCCCGCAGGCACAAGATCACACAAAGTTCCCAATAGTGCCGGAACGCGGTGTCCTCCCCGGACTTGCGGGCCTTGTCCAGGTAGTCGGCATACCGGGCCGGCACGAACGCGGTCGGCGCGCCGTCGGGGACCTTCCGGCCGCCGAGCCGGTTCATCTCCTTCAAGATGGCCACGGCGCTCATCAGCTCCGTGGTGCCCGGGCCGCCCTGGAAGTCGATCGTGGCGAGCACGTTCGGGGTGAACTGCCGCAGGTAGGAGTAGGAGGAGTCCAGCTCCGACAACCGGCCGTGGTCCTTGGGCAGCGGCTTCCATGTATCGGAGGTGATCTCCCGCAGCCGCTGCATTCCGATTCGCTCCCGCAGCAGGCCGCCGACCTGATCGTCTGGGACGCCGGGGTCGGCCAGCACCGGCAGGATCATGTCCATCAGCAGCTGACGGACCTCGCCTCTCTTGGCCCGCTCGACCAGCGCCTCATCGGTCTTGGACTTGGCCCGCGACTCCCGGGCCGACACCGCCTGGTCGAACAACGCCACGACCTCGTCCAGTTGGTCGACCGCGGCCTGGGCCACGAACGCCAGCAGGATCGGGTACTTGCGTTCGGCGCGCCGCTCCAGCCCCTGGTTGGTCGACCTGCGCGCCACCTGCGCCAAGAACCTGCGCCGTTCGTTCGGCAGGACCGACAGGTCTAGCCGGTCCGCGTCCATATTCCGCAGCCAGGTCAGCTTCTCGATACCGGTCTTCACAGACGACGCCGAGGCGTCCTTGGCCGGGTTGACCAGCCACTCTAGCCGGGTGATCCCCAGCCCGGCATCGACCAGCAGCATCCGGTCCAGATCGGCGCGGACCTGATCGGTCAGCAGATGCGCGACCTTCTCCGACGTCAGGTCGCCGGCGCCCTTGCGGGCCGTGCCGATCATCTTCGCCAGGATGAGCGCGCCCGGCCGGATCACCTTCGCCGACATGAGGTACTCGCGTGCCAGGTTGAACAACAACGTCGGGGAGTCGTGTTCCATCGCCCGATCGAGGAGGAACTGCTCGAGCTCCTTCATCGCCTCGCCGCCGGCCGGAGCGGTCTTCCACTCCAGATACTCGGCGATCTTCACCAGATGGTCCGAGCGCGTCTGCGGCCGCTGCCCGTACAACGACAATGCCCCCGGATCCAGCCCCAGCCGATCCGCCAGCCGAGCCACCGCCGCCTGCGGTGCCGACGTCACCTCATCTGGCACGAACCCCAGCCACGGCAAAGTACACAGCTGGATCAGCATCCCCAGCCGGTCCGCCGCGCCCCGCCCACGACCCGGATCAACGAACGCCACGTCCGCAGACGTCGGCGTGAAGAACCGGATCAACTCATCCCTGCTGATCTCCGGAAACGACCGCAGCTGCTCCAGCTGCTCCTCGGAGAACATCTTCTCGGACAACGCACCACCCCAACGTCCCGTACCGGAAAAACCGGATCAGAACGTAGCGGCAGTGATTACCAACCCTCCACAACACCGCAAGCTCACACATCACCGCAGGTCAGAGTTATATCCGTTGGAAATTTCTTCATTGCTACCGGGACCCCCTCATGGCCTGCACGAGCGGCCACCGACCTGCTGACGCGAGAGCCCCGGCGACTGCGGAGTCTTCACCTGGCTCGCCGACCACAGCATCCACACCGACTGAGCTGCTGCCCAAGACAGCGGTGGCAGGGCCTTCCACCTCAGGTTTCGCATCGACCCCTTGACCACCCGAGGCCCGGCGAGGCCAATTCCGGCCATTGACGAGACTCCGCGTACCCGTGCTGGCACGCTGAGTGTCGTACGCATCACGGACGGCGATGGTCGCGGCCTTTTCGTGCTGTCCGAAATCCATTGTGGATTGGGGGCACTGTGACGATTCCGGGCATTGTGCTGTTCCCGCACTGTGATCTGCACATGGCGCTGGCCGGTACTCCGCCACTGCTCCTGCGGGTGTTCGACCGAATCCGCGATCCGGCCAACGCGCGCCGCTACAAGCTGACCGAGCTGCTGCCGGCCCCGACGGTGCCGTACGAGGTGGACTTCTTCGCGCCGCACAACGTGGCCGGGCACCGGTTCGACGACCTGCCGGTGTTCGACCGGGCCACGAGGAGGGTCACCGCGGCGAAGCCAGGGGTGTACCTGTTCCAGGTCCGGCGCGGCCAGTTCTACCAGGTAGGACGGCTGCAGGTGCACAACCAGATCCTGGCGTGGTGGTTCGGCAACGACTCGATCACCACCGCGCTCGACCCGGCGTTCGCGCACGCGCAGCCGTCGATCTACGCCAAGTTCAGCGACGACGCCGGCACCGGGACCGATCTGATCGGCGACATCACCGGCCACCAGTACTTCCCGCTCACCTCGGCCGCGCCGGGCACCGTCCAGCCGACGCCGGACGGGCGGCTGAGAGGTGCGGCGGAGTCGGCGGCCCCGGTGAAGGTGTCCGGCACCTTCCTCGGGCAGTCCCACGACCTGGACGTCCGGGTGGTGAACTACGCCAAGCCGAACCGCCGCGAACTGGAGCCGATCCGCACGCCCGCGCCCGGCCGGGCGGCCGAACTGCACAACATCGTCTTCGTCGCCGAGGGATTCCGGGCCTCCGAGCAGGCGAAGTTCAACTCGATCGTCACGCAGACCGAGCAGCTGATGTTCACCAAGGCGCGGCACGAGCCGTACCCCTCGCTCAAGGGGTCGTTCAACGTCTTCAAGGCGTTCGCGGCATCGCAGGAGCATGGGATCACCTGCGGGTTCCAGGTCACCGACACCGACGTGGCAGGCGTGACGGCCGGCTCGCCCATTCCGTGGCCGTATCACGTCGATCCCGAAAAGAAGGACAGCTACACGCTGGAGGAGCTCGTCCTGAAGGTCGGGCTGCCGATGCGCAACGAGAGCCGCCCCAACCTGCCCGACCTCTGGAACGGGCAGAGCCTGGACAACTTCGAGCGCACCAAGGTGGACCCGAAACTGCTGGAGGCGTGGAAGGTCCACCGCTCCACCGGGATCCTGCACACGCGCGACACGTTCTTCGGCATGCACTTCGGCAGCCGCCTCGCCGATCGCGACTCGGGCTTCTCCCGGCCGGCCGCCGTCACCCCACCCGGCGCGGACACGGCCGGACCGGCATTGAGCGCGTTCGTGAAGCGGCTGTACGAGTTCTACGACACCGAGGCGACCCGGGTGGTGTCGCTCGACCCGCGCCGCCACCCGCCCGAGCTGTTCGCGGGGTTCACGGATCCGGACTGCTCGATCGTGAGCTACCTGCGCAACCTGGAGTTCACCCTCGCGCCGTTCCCGCTGATCGGGCCGCAGTGGGAGCCCGACGACCAGAACTTCAAGCGCAGCAGGGGACTGGTCGTGCTCGTCGTCAACGACAACGTTTCCGGCGGAGCCAACGTCAACAACAACACGCTCACCGCTCTCGCCTGCAACGAGGCCCTGACGCTGCCGTTCAAGTACGCCAACCCCGCGGACAAGCGCGAGATGCGCCGCGATCCGCCCGCATCGATCACCGTCAACCAGAGCAAAATCGTCAACACCGTCACCCACGAGCTTGGGCACAGCTTCAACCTCGGGGACGAGTACGAGGAGTTCAACGGCGACGACGGCAACGCCACGCTCACCGACGACCTGACGCACGACAACGTCGCCAGGCTCGGCGCCATCAGCTTCGGGCCCGCGGCCAACAGGAAGGTCGACCCGGCCAAGGTCAAGTGGTTCGAGCTGCTGCGGATGCGGCTGTCGGACCGCCTGCTCGTCGACTCGACGGCGGTGCCGGGAGGCATCCAGGTCAGCATCGACCGCGGGCAGATCGCCAAGTGGGTCAAGGCCAAGCAGGAGAACGCGCAGGTGCACCTGCGCCGGTTCCGGATCGGCCCGACCGGCCAGCAGCTCCCGCTCAAGCCCGACACCATCGCCGGCGAGTACGCGCACCCGCTGGACATCGTGTCGATCAACGAGGCGCAGGGCACGATGGTGCTCGGCGGCTCCGCGCTCGGACTTCCGCCGCCGGTCTTCGTGGCCGGGTCCTGCGTGTTCGTGCCCCTGCTCCGCGACGACGGGCAGCCGCACGCCCTGGTCGAACGCAAGGTGCGCGAGCACATCGAGGGAGTCGGCGGTACAGGGGGCACGCACGACCCCCTCAACTCTGACACCAACCACGTGAAGACGAACGACGAAGCCGACGGGCCGGTCTCGATCTCCGGATTCAAGGGCCCCTGCAAAGGCTCCAAGCTCATCGGCATCTACGAGGGCGGGGAGCGGTTCGCCGGGGCCAACTACCGGTCGACGGGCGCCTGCAAGATGCGCAGCAGCGGCGAGAAGTACAACGACGGCGAGTTCTGCTTCGTCTGCAAGTGGCTGATCGTGAACCGGGTGGATCCCGGCCAGCACACCCTCATCAGCGAGAAGTTCTATCCGGAGGCGAAGCGGCATGGCTGAGCCGGGGACGTTCGACAGACTGGTGGCGGAGATCGGGCAGGCGCTGCTGCCGCTGCGCCAGGCCCTGGGCTCGACCGAGGCGTTCGTGGCGTTCCTGCAGGAGCTGGGGTGGCGGGCCGACGACATCCCGCAGCCGCTGCGCGACCTCGGCACCGGGGTGGAGACCCTGTACGACACCCTGCGCAGGCTGCTCGGCGACGGCGGCGTCAACGTGGGCGGATCGATCGGCGACGGCGGCGCGAGCGTCGACATCTCGCCCGACGACGTCGCCCGGACGCTGCGGGCGGTGCAGGACGTCGTCAACGGCATCAGGGGGATCGCCAACGCACCCGACTCGGCGATCCCGGCGCCGCTGCGCGCCGACGGCTTCAAGACCAAGTTCCCCGGCCAGCTCGTCGAGCACCTGGTCATCACCTACCTGCAGCGCTTCCACCCGTCCGTTGCGTTCGGGCTGCGATCGCTGGGCGTCGTCAAGTCGCGCTACGCCCCGCCGGAGGGCAACCGCCCGCCCTACGTGCACCTGGCGCTGGACCTGTCCGACCTGCCCAAGGCGCTGGGCGACCCTTCGCTGGTGCTCAAGAACGCGTTCGGGTGGGGCCAGGCCGACTTCGACTTCGACGCGTTCGCCTCGCAGGTGGACGACCTGCTGATGGCCATCGGCGTGGACGTCACCTTCATGACCCTGCCCACGGCGACGGCCACCGCCGTGCAGGGGACGCCGCCGAACCTGGCGGAGTCCGCGCCCAGGGGCCTCAGCCTGATCTTCTTCGAACGGTTCCAGCCCAGCAAGCGGATGGCCGCCGAGATGCGGCTGCTGCCGCTGCCCGGCGACGGGACGGGCTTGCCGGGGCTGGTCCTGCTCCCCGCCTACAACGGCGTGCTGGACTTCAAGCTGGACCTCGGCGACGACATCTCCGTCACCATCCGCACCGACCTTGACCTGCAGGGCGGGGTGGCGCTGCAGATCCGGCCCGGCAGCGGGATCGAGCTCGTCGTCGGATTCGAGGGCGGCGGCTCGCCCGGCCACGCCAGCGGCTCGCTGTCGGTCAAGGCCGAGCGCGGGAACGCGGATTCGACCCCGACCGTGCTGCTGGGATCGCCGGGCGCCACCCGGCTGCAGTTCCGCAAGCTCGGCGGGACCGGCGGCATCCGGCTGGCGGACGGGAAGGTGGACCTGTTCGCCGAGTTCGAGCTGGCCGGCCTGGAGTTCGTCTTCGACCCCGGCGAGGCCGACGGGTTCATCGCGAAGATCGTGCCGGCCGGTGGCTTCAGCTTCGGGGCCGACCTGACGCTCGGCATCGCGCACCGCACCGGCTTCTACTTCCGCGGCACCTCCAACCTGGAGATCCAGCTCCCTGTCCACCTCAACCTCGGCCCCATCGACATCCAGTCGCTGACCGTCTCGGCGGCCCCCGGGGCCGACGGCCTGCCCATCAAGCTCGGCGCGACGTTCAAGGCCGAGCTGGGGCCGATCAAGGCGGTGGTCGAGGAGCTGGGCCTGTCGGCGACGTTCGCGGTCAGGTCCGGCAACGACGGCAACCTCGGCCCGCTGGACGTCTCGCTCGGGTTCAAGCCGCCCAAGGGCGCGGGCCTGTCGGTGGACGCCGGGGTGGTGAGCGGCGGCGGCTACCTGTTCTTCGACCCGGACAGGGGCGAGTACGCCGGGGCGCTTGAGCTGGAGTTCGCCGGGCTGTTCGACGTCAAGGCGATCGGGCTCATCACCACCCGGATGCCGGACGGCTCGCCGGGCTTCTCGCTGCTGCTGATCATCACCGCCGAGTTCGGCACCGGCATCCAGCTCGGCTTCGGCTTCACCCTGCTCGCGGTGGGCGGCCTCATCGGGCTCAACCGGCGGATGAACCTGCAGGCCCTGGCGGAGGGGGTGCGGACCGGCTCGATCGAGTCGGTGATGTTCCCCCGCGACGTCGTGGCCAACGCCCCGCGCATCCTGTCGGACCTGCGCGCCTTCTTCCCGCCCGAGCAGGGCACCTTCCTGATCGGCCCGATGGCCAAGATCGGCTGGGGCACGCCGACGCTGATCAGCGTCTCGCTCGGGGTGATCATCGAGATCCCCGGCAACATCGCCATCCTGGGCGTGCTGCGCTGCGTGCTGCCCAGCACCGACCTGCCGCTGCTGGTGCTGCAGGTGCAGTTCGTCGGCGCCATCGAGTTCGACAAGCAGCGGGTGTGGTTCTTCGCCCAGCTCTTCGAGTCGCGCGTGCTGTTCATGACCATCGAGGGCGGCATGGGGCTGCTGGTCGGCTGGGGCGACGACGCCGACCTGGTCATCTCGGTCGGCGGCTTCCACCCCTCCTTCAAGCCGCCGCCGCTGCCGTTCCCGGTGCCGGCCCGGGTCCGGGTGGACGTCCTCAACCGTCCGGGCGCCCGGATCACCGTCTCCGGCTACTTCGCCGTCACCAGCAACACCGTGCAGTTCGGGGCGCGGGCCGAGCTCGTGCTGGGCTTCGACGACTTCGGCATCTCCGGGCACCTCAGCTTCGACGCGCTGTTCCAGTTCTCCCCGTTCCGCTTCGTCATCGCCGTCTCCGCCGGCGTCTCGCTGAAGGCCTTCGGCGTCGGCCTGTTCGGCATCGACCTCGACTTCCAGCTGGAGGGCCCGGCGCCGTGGCGGGCGCACGGCCGCGGCTCGATCTCGCTGCTGTTCTTCGAGATCTCCGCCGACTTCGACATCACCTGGGGCGAGGAACGCGACACGACGCTGCCCCCGGTCGACGTGCTCCCGCTCCTGGCGGGGGAGCTGGCCAAGCAGGAGGGATGGCAGACCCGGCTGCCCAGCGGCGGCGGCAACCCGCTGGTGACACTGCGCACCCTGCCGCCGACCGACGACCTCGTCCTGCACCCGCTCGGCTCGCTGTTCATCCGGCAGCGCGCGATCCCGCTGGCCGTCCGGCTGGACCGCGTCGGGGCGCAGCGCCCGCGCGACGGCAAGCGCTTCAACGTCGAGCCGCTTCCAGAGACCGGCCTTGTCCGCGCCTCCATCACCGACGACAAGTTCGCCATGGCGCAGTTCCAGGACATGGACGACGCGGCCAAGCTCTCGCGGCCGGCGTACGAGGCGCAGGACGCGGGCCTCGAACTGGTCGCCGCCCAAGGCGCGCTGGCCTCCGCCCGCGTCGTCAAGCGCAGCGCCCGCTACGAGCAGATCGTCATCGACAGCAGGCTGCGCCGCCCGCCCGGCACCGTACGGCCCGCGACCCGTTCCGTCATGCGGGCCGACGGTGTCGTCCGCCAGGTCGCTCCCACGGCCGCGCCGGCCAGGAAGCTGACCAGCGTCAGCCCGGCCGTCTTCACCCAACTCCTGGAGGGCAGCAGCACCAGCCGTTCGGCCCTGTCCCAGCGGGACGCCGGCCAGCGCCAGCCGTTCGCCCCCGCCGACACCGTGCAGCTCACGACCCAGCGGTACGTGGTCGCCTACGCCCGCAACAACGTCCAGGCCTTCCCGCCGAGTTCGCACGGGTCCACGGCGGCGAGCTTCCGCAGCCTGGCCGCGGCCGAGGACGCCCTCGCCGAATGGGTCACCGAGGACGCCGCGCTGATCGGCCAGCTGCACGTCATCCCCGAGTCCGAGGCTGCGGCGCCGCCCGTGCCGCCGCAGACGTGGACCGCCACCGGTTCCCTGCCGACCGCCGCGATCGCCCCGGTGGCGGTACGGCTGAGCAGCGGGAAGATCCTGGTCGCGGGCGGCCGGGACGCCGCCGGCGCGCCGCTGGCCGCCGCCGCGCTCTTCGATCCGGTCGCCGGCACCTGGGCCGCCACCGCGCCGCTGCCCGCCGCACGCGACGCGCACAGCCTCACCCTGCTCGGTGACGGCCGCGTCCTAGCCGCCGGTGGCGTCACCCAGGACGCGGCCCTGGCGTCCGCCGCCGTCTATGACCCGCTCACCGGCACCTGGACCACCGACGTCCCGCCGATGCGCACCGCCAGGCTCGGCCACAGCGCCACACTGCTGCCCGGCGGCAAGGTCCTGGTCACCGGCGGCACCGGCACCCGCGGCGGCTCGCTGACCTCCGCCGAGCTGTTCGACCCGGTGAAGCGGCAGTGGACCGACACCGCACCGATGAACGACCCGCGCTCCGACCACCAGGCCGTCGGGTTCTCCGACGGGCGGGTGCTGGTCGCCGGCGGGGTCCTCAAGACCGGCCGCGGCGGCGTCGCACTCGCTTACTGCGAGATCTACGATCCCGCGACGGCGCAGTGGACGCCCACCGGTTCGCTCGCCACCGCGCGCGCCGGCCACCAGGCGAGCCTGCTCTCCGACGGGACGGTGCTGGTGACCGGCGGCGACCCGGTGACCGGCCCGGTGCGCGGCCCCTACAACGCCGGCGCCCTCGCCAGCGCCGAACGATTCGGCACCGCTGCCGGAGTGTGGACGGCGGTGCACGACATGCCCGGCGGCCGCACCCGGCACCGCGCGGTGCCGCTGCGCTCCGGCAGGGTGCTGGTCGTGGGCGGCACCCGCGCGCCCGCCTTCGACGGCGGGTTCCGCGGGGCGGTCCTGTACGACCCGGCCGCGGGCACCTGGACCGCCGTGCCCGGCCTGGCCACCGGCCGGTGGGCGGTCGCGGCGACCGACCTGCCCGACGGCAGGATTCTGGTGGCGGGCGGCCAGACCCGCTCGGCGGCCGCCGCCCCGCATCCCGGCACCGACATCCTCACCCCGACCGCAGAGATCTTCACGCCCTGACGGAGGCACCCAGATGACCAGTTCCACCGTGGCGGCGACCGGACAGTGGACGAGCACCGGGGCACTGCCGTCCGCGCGCGTCTGGTCCGGTCAGCACGACGGCCCGGTCGTGCTGACCGGCGGCAAGGTGCTGGTGGCCGGCGGGGCCGACGCCACGGGCACCGCGCTGGCGCAGACGTCGCTGTACGATCCGGCCGCCAAGACGTGGACGGCCGCCGCCGCGCTGCACACCGCCCGCCGGCTGCATACGGTGACCCGGCTGGGGGACGGCAAGGTACTGGTCACCGGCGGCGCCACCGGGGCGCCCGCCTTCCCGGCCGCCGGGCTGACCTCGGCCGAGGTGTTCGACCCGGCGACCGGCACCTGGACCGCCACCGGCAGCCTGCACACCGGGCGGTGGGGCCACAGCGCGGTGCTGCTCGGCGACAAGGTGCTCGTCGCCGGCGGCTGCACCACCCGGTCCGGGCAGTCGGTCAAGGCGCTGCGCTCGGCCGAGATGTACGACCCGGCCACCGGCGAGTGGACCGAGGTCACCGCGATGACCGACGCGCGGTGCGGCCATCCCGCGCTGGTGCTGGCCGGCGGCAAGGTGCTGGTGGCCGGCGGCAGCGCCCCGGTCTCCCGCGACGCCGACGCCGCGCTGGCCTTCTGCGAGCTGTACGACCCGGCGGCGGGCACCGGGGGCACGTGGACGCCGACAGGCAGCATGCGCGTGCCGCGCAGCGGGCACCAGGCCGCCCTGCTGCCGGACGGGTCGGTGCTGGCCAGCGGCGGCAGCCCGCCCGGCGCGCCGGGCGACGGCACCTTCGACCCGTTCAGCCGGGCCACCGCCGAGACCTACAGCCCGGCCGCCGGCGCCTGGACCGCGACACCGGACATGCCCGCCGGGCGCGGCCTGCACCGCGCGGTGCCGCTCGGCGGCGGCAAGGTGCTGGTGGTGGGCGGCACCGACGGCCCCGACAACGGGGTCGGCTACGCCAGCGCGCTGATCTTCGACGCGGGCCCGCGCGCCTGGTCGCCGGCGGGCGGGTTGGCGACCGGCCGGTGGGGATTCGCCGCGGTGCCGCTGACCGGCGGAGCCGTGCTGGTCACCGGCGGGCTCACCCGGACCGGGTCCGCCGCCGCCGATCCCGGCGCCGCCGAGGCCACCGCGAGCAGCGAGATTTTCAGCACCGGCCCGGTGACGCCGTGACCGGCCCGGCGTACTCGTTCCTGCCCTGGCTGCGTACCGGGCTGACCACCCGGATCGCCGCCGACCCGGGCACCGCCGAACGCGCCGCGATCCCGGTCAAGCTGCGGATCACCGGGGACGGCGTGTCCGGCGGCACGATCACCCGCGACGTCGACAAGACCGTCCAGCTGTACGGGCCGGGCGACGTGGTCGGGCTGGACCCGCGGGTGGTCTCGCGGGTGGAGCCGCGGCCCTGGATCACCAACGTGGAGCCCAACTACCTGGCGCATGTCGAGTTCTACGACGAGGACCTGCCCTGGCGCTACAGCCCGGCGCCGCCGGACGCGGCCAACAGGCGGCTGCTGCCGTGGCTGGCCCTCGTTGTGCTGGCCGGGACGGCCGATCCCGGCGGCGATCCGGCGGCGGAGTTCACCGAGGGCGTGGTCGCGGGGCGGCCGCTGCCCTCGATCCTCGTGAAGGACCCGGCTGGGACGCTGCCGCCGCCGGATCAGCTCGGCGCGTGGGCGCACGTCCACGTCAACGGCGAGCTGGACGGGCTGGTCGCCAACGACGACCCGGCCGCCGCCCTGGCCGGCCTGAGCGAGGTGCTGCGGACCAACGCCGACCTGGCGTGCTCGCGGCTGGTGTGCCCGCGGCGGCTCCACCCGGACCGCGGCTACCACGCGTTCCTGGTGCCCGCGTTCGAGACGGGACGGCTGGCCGGGCTCGGCCTGGACCCCGCCGCCGCGCCCGGCGCGCTGCATTCGAGCTGGGGACCCGACTATCCGGGACGTCCCGAGCCGGGGACGCTGCCGTACTACCACCGCTGGTACTTCGGCACCGGCAGCGCGGGCGACTTCGAGTACCTGGTCCGGCTGCTGGAGCCGCGGCCCGCCGACCCCGCCATCGGCCGCCGCGACCTCGACGTGCACAACCCGGCCGGCCCGGGGCTGCCCGGCATCACCTCCCCGGAGGGGCTGCACGGCGTCCTCAAGCTGGGCGGCGCGCTCCAGTCGCCCAACCGGCCGAAGGGCGATGTGTACGACAAGTGGGACGATCCGTACCCGCACCCGTTCCAGAAGGCGCTCGCCGGGCTGATCAACCTCGCCGACGGCTACCTCGACCAGACCCCGGCCGCCGCCAACGCCGCCCTCGAGGTCAAGGAGGTGGCGGGCGAGCCCGACCCGATCATCACGCCGCCGCTGTACGGGCGCTGGCACGCACCGGCGAGCCGGCTGCTCACCGAGCGCGACGGCTCCCCGATCACGCCCGACCGCAACTGGGTGCACCGGCTCAACCTGGACCCGCGCTTCCGCGTCGCGGCCCACCTCGGCACCCGGGTCGTCCAGGACCGGCAGGAGGAGTTCATGGTCGCCGCCTGGGCGCAGGTCGGCGACGTGCTCCGGGCCAACGCCAAGATCCGCGCGGCCCAGGTCGCCCGCGAGGTCGGGTTCGTCCTGCAGGGCAAGCACGTGGATCCCGCGTCCGCCGCGGTGACGCTGGCCGACGCGCCGGTACCGTCCGGCAAGGCCCTGGCCCTCACCGCCCCGGCCAACTCCCGGGTGACCACGGGGGAGCGCACCCTGCGCGGTCTGGCGGCGGCGACCGGCGCGGAGCGGGTCGCGGTCGGCTTCCACGTGGCCCGCAGCCGGGTGACGGCGGCACCGCTGTCCCCGCCGATGCGGCGGATGACCAGGCCGGGGGCACGGCTCGTCCGGGAACTGCCGTTCACCGAGACCAAGCCGCCCGACGCGCTGATCCCGCGCATGGACGATCCCGACGACGAGGTGACCGCGGCGGCGGACAAGAAGACGCCGGACGCCGTAGTCACGCCCGAGCAGTTGGACGACGTGCTGCACCCGGCGCCCCCGCCCATCGGGCTCGCCGCCGGCGACGACGACCCCGCCGCACCCGTGGACCAGCTGCCGCACAGCGCCGACTTCGTGCTGACCCTGCCCGGCGACACGTTCGTACCGTCCGAAGGGGGCGAGGACAGCGAGGAGGCCCAGCGCTTCAAGGACGGCCTGCGCGACATCTACCGGGGCAGGCACGCCGCGACCGTGGGCGGCCAGACCGAGGGCCGCGAAGCGCTCAACGTCCCCGCCTCCACCGACGCCATGCTGACCGGGCTGCGCGCCGACCAGGCGGTGCCCAAGAGCCTGCTGACCACCGTCTCACTGCCCGAACGGCTGCAGCCGTTCGCCGAGAGGTTCATCGAGGCGATGGCCTATCCCGTCATCGACCTGCCGATGTACGCGGCGCTGCTCGACTTGTCGGTGGACTACTTCGCCCCCAACCTCGGGCTCGTGCCGCAGAACACGGTGACGCTGCTGGAGACCAACCAGGAGTTCATCGAGTCCTTCCTCGTCGGGCTGAACCACGAGATGGCCCGCGAGCTGCTGTGGCGGGAGTACCCGACCGACCAGCGCGGCTCGCCCTTCCGCCAGTTCTGGGACGTGCGCACCGCGCCGTCGCCGCCCGGGGAGACCGCCGAGCAGCGCCGCGAGCGGCTGTACGACATCCGGCCGCTGCACACCTGGCCCAAGACCGCCCTGCTCGGGCACAACGACAACCGGGAGACCGGCGAGCAGGCCGACGACCTGGTGCTCGTGATCCGGGGCGACCTGCTGAAGAAGTATCCGAACGCCGCCATCTACGCGCACCGGGCCCGCTGGCAGCCCGAGACCGGGCCGCCGGATCCGCAGCAGGAACGGGTGCCGGTCACGCTCGCCGACCCGGCCCACCCGACGCTGGAGGAGATCCGGCTCCCGCTGTACGAGGCCAAGGTCGAGCCCGACCTGTACCTGCTCGGGTTCGACCTGACCGCGGCCGAGGCGAAGGGCAACTTCGCGACCGGCGCGGCGGGATGGTTCTTCGTCATCCAGGAGCGCCCCGGCGACCCCAGGTTCGGCGCGGACGAGGGGCCGCCCACCCGGGTCGAGGTGTGGAACGACCTGTCGTGGGCCGACGTGGACCCTGCCGGGACCGGCTTCATCCGGCTGGACGGCGGCACCGTGCAGGTCCCGCTCAAGGACTTCGACGACCCGGCCGCCGATCAGGAGAAGAACGACCAGCACCTGGAAGACGCGTTCCTGCCCGTCTGGCACGGCGGGCTGAGCTCGGCCGACGTGGCCTACATGCTCTTCCAGGCGCCGGTGCTGATGGCCGTCCACGCTCAGGAGATGCTGCTGTGAGCCTCAGCGACGACTTCCCGGTGCTGCTCGGCCCGGTCCGGGTCGAGACCCGCTTCACCCCGTCCGAGCTGCTGGTGCGGATCTTCCCGGACGAGTGGTGCGTCGACAAGTTCGAGCCCAAGCCGACCAGCGCCGAGATCAGCGCGGTGGACGCGTACTGGACGGCGCTGTGGCGGACCGGCGGCGACCCGTCGTCCGAGCAGGCGGCCTGGCAGGAGCTGACCGCGCGGGTGCCCGGCGGCCGGGCGAGCTGGCTGCTGCAGACCCGTACCCCGGCCAACCCGGGCGAGCGGCCCGCGGCGGTGCCCGCCGAGACCACCGTGCTGGTCGTGGTGACCGGCCAGCCCGTGCCGGCGGCCGACAGGGAGCCCACCGTCACGTACTGGACCTCGGTGTGGCGGGCGCACGGCGACCGGGCCGAGCTGCGCGCCGCCGACATCGCGCTGCGCGCGGCCGTGGGGGTGAACCGCGCGGCCACGATCCGGTCGCGCCGCCCGGCGGGCGTCGAGGCCGCGCCGAGCGTCCCGGGCGACGGGGTGCTGGTGGCGTTCCTGGTGCTGCCGCCGCCGCCCGCGTCGGGGCTCGCCGACCAGTCGTGGACCCAGGCGGCCACGGCCCAGCTCCTTCCGGACCGCTTCACCGTGCTCGGCTACGTGGGCGGGGAGAAGGTGCTCACGGCGATCGGCGCGCCGGTGCCGGACACACTCGCGGTCAGCCCCGATCCGGGCGCGGACTCCGACAAGCAGCTCAAGGTGGACGAGCAGACCGGGGCGCTGCGGGTGCCCGAGGAACTGCGCTGGCTGACCGACTTCGACCAGGCGGTGGCGGTCGGCATGGGGCTGCGCATCCCGCTCGGCCCGCAGACCCAGAACGGGCTCGACCGGCTGGTGGTGTTCGGGCTGCGCGAGCGGTCCGGCCCCGACCTGGCCGCCACCGAGCTGGCCGACCTCATCACCCGGCAGCTGCGCAGCCCGTCGGGGTACGGGCTGCTGCCGCAGGGCACCCCGACCAACAACACCCAGACCACACCCGCCGGGCAGGACCGCCAGGCCGAGGCCGAGGCGGGGCTGCGCACGGCGTTCGGCTTCGCCGCGGCGGCCGATGCGGCGGGGGACTGGCGGACCCGGACCGACGGGGAGTGGCTGGCCGACCTGCTCGGCATCGACCCGGCCGTGCTGACCGGCATGCCCAACGCCGACGGCACCGACCAGCGCGACGCCCGCGCCGCCAACATCGCGCTGTGGCCCGCCACCTGGGGCGAGTACCTGCGCGGCACGCTGCACCCGATCCTGTCCGAGCAGGCGGTGGACGCCACCCGCGAGTTCTTCGTGCGGCACGTGTCCGGGCGCGGGCCGGTCCCGGCGGTCAAGATCGGGCGGCAGCCGTACGGGATCCTGCCGACGACCGCGTTCACGAAGCTGGCCTTCCCCGAGGCGGCGACGCACCGCCGCGCGCTGCACAAGCTGCTCGGCGCCGCCGCGCAGGACTGGCGGGCCGCCGCCGCCAAGGTCAGCCATCTGGGCAAGGACGGCGACCCGCACCAGCTCCTGCTGGACATCCTGGCGCTGCATCCCACGTCGGCGGAGTTCTACCAGCGGTACGCGCACAGCGTCGAGGACATCTTCAACCGGGAGAACCTCAACAGCGGCGGGCCTCGCGTGCTGCCCGCCCTCGACCAGCTCAACATGCCGCAGCCGATCCGCGCGCTGCTCACCCGGCTGGGGTACGCCGCCCCGCCCGGCGCCGACCCCGACCTGATCCGGCGGCTGCTGGCCGGCGGCCAGTTCCCGCTGCTCGGCCCGCTGGTGGACGACCGGCCGCTGTCGGAGACCGACCGTATCCGCGGGTACACCGACGACGGCGGCAACTACCTGCACTGGCTGGCCCAGCACGGCGAGCACGACCTGGAGACGATACGGCTGGAGCTGGGCTTCACCGGCGACCGCCCGCCCGCCGCGCTGCTGTACCTGCTCGCCCGGCACGCGGTGCTGCTCGGCTGGGAGGACACCGCACGCCGCCTCGCCGCCGCCGCGGACAGCCCGGTACCGCCCGCACGCGACCCGCTGTTCGTGCACGTCCGGCCGAACCGGCCCGGCGCGCCGCCGGTGCCGAGCGAGAGCCGGTTCCGCCGGCTGTACGCGCCGGACCAGGGCATCACCGGCAGCCCGGACCGGCTGGTGGTCGACTTCGTCCCGGACGTGATCCGGCAGCACCCGGCCGCCGTGCGACTCGCCGAGCAGATCGACGCGCTGACGCATCTGGCGGGGCTGCCCACCGCCCGGCTGGAACGCGTGCTGACCGAGCATCTGGACTGCGCGACGTACCGGCTCGACGCCTGGCGGCTGGGGCTGGTCAACGAGCGGCTCGCCGAGCTGCGGTACGGCCCGACCGGCGAGGGGCCCGCGCGGCGCGGCGTCCACCTCGGCGCGTACGGATGGTTGGAGGACGTCCGGCCCAAGCCGCGGCCGGGTCTCACCCAGGTCCAGTTGAGCGGAGACCTCGCGCAGCTGTTCACTCCGCCGGGCGCCGCGCCGTTGATGCACGACCCGGCCAACGGCGGCCACATCCACGCGCCGTCGCCCGCCCAGGCCACCACCGCCGCCGTGCTGCGGGCGGGATACATCTCCAATGCCAGTCCCGCCGACCGGGAGACGTTCGCGGTCAATCTGAGCTCCGAACGGGTCCGGGTGGCGCTGAGCCTCCTGGACGGCCTGCGCCAGGGCCAGTCACTGGGCGCGCTGCTGGGGTACCGGCTGGAACGGGCCCTGCACGACCGATACCCGGACGCCGAACTGGACTCGTTCATCACGGCGCTGCGCGGTGCGTTCCCGCTGCGGGCCGGGCGGATCGAAGACACCAAGCCCGCGCCGGGCACCGCCGTGGAACTGGTCGAGGCCCGCAACGTCATCGACGGCCTCGAACTCGTGCGCCGCGTCACCAGGGTGGCGGGAGCCGACGTCTACCCGTTCGGCGCCTCGGGCCTGCCCGACCCCACCCAGGCCCAGCGCGACGCCATCAACGAGGAGGTGCGGCGGCTGCTCGACACTCACGACGCGCTGGCCGACCTCGCGGTCGCCGAGAGCACCCACCAGACGCTGGCGGGCAACCCCGAACGGGCATCGGCGACGCTCGACGCGTACGCGAAGGAAGGCCTCGCGCCCGACCCCGCCGTGGTCGCCACCCCGCGCAGCGGCACCACGCTGACGCACCGGCTGGCCCTGCAGCTGAAGCCCGGCATCCGGCCCGGCCACAGCGCGCCGTCCGCGCAGGGGGACGGGCCGCGCGCCCTGGCCGAGCCCGCCGTGGACGACTGGCTGCCCACACTGCTGCCCGACCAGCGCGACGTGGCCGCCCTGGTCACCTGGACCGACCCCGTCAACGGGGTGGCCCGCAGCAGCGAGGTCACCCAGCGGGACCTGGAGCTGCGGCCGATCGACCTGCTGTGGGCGGTCCGGCCGGCGAGCGAGGCGGCGATGACCGACCTCGACGACCGGATCATCGGCGTCGTGGCCACCCGGGAGCAGCCCCGCCCGGACGCCCGGCTGGTGATCGAGCACACCAGGCGCGTCGACGGCAAGGTGACGTTCTTCGAGCTGTCCCCGCTGATCGCCGCGCTGCGCTCGCTGCTGACCACGTCCCGTCCGGTACGGCCGACCGACCTGGCCCCGGCCGCCGGGGACGCCCCGATCGACCGGGCCGCCGACGCCGCCGTGACGGTGCCGCGGGACCGGCTGGCGGCGGTGCGGGACGCGCTGGTGGCGCTGCGGACCTCGGTGACCGGTTACCTGAACGATCTGGGGCCGCTGTTCCCGGCGCCCCCCGCGCCGGTCCGGCGGGCCGACCTGATCGACGGCATCGACACGTTCCTGCGCCGGTACGGAGACCTGATCGCCACGGCGGGCGGCTTCGGCATGGTGCGCAGCGGCTGGGGCGAGGCCGCCGCCTGGCGGCGGGACCGGTACCTCGAGGTGCTGGCCGCCGTCGAGGAGACCGCCGACCGGATGGCCCGCGCCCTGGCCGACGCGACGGCGCTCATCACCGCCTACGACGCGCTGCCCGGCGCGACTCCGGCGGCCGAACGGTTCCGGCTGCTGGAACGGATCGAGCGGCTGCTCACCACCAAGCCGACCGTCCCGCGCCCGAATACCCCGCAGCAGCTGCGGTCGATCATCAACAACCGCCGCCAGACGTTCCAGAACAAACTGGGGGACCTGCGCGAGATCGCCGACACCAGCGAGAAGACCCTGAGCGGTCTCCTGGACGAGGTGGGCGACCTGCTCCCGCTCACCGGCCTCGACCCCGGCGGGCTGTCGCTCACCCCGATCGAGGACAAGATCGTCCTGTACGGGCGGGAACTGCTCGACCGGGCCACGGCGCTGCAGGCCGACATCGCCGAGCGGCTGACCGCCGCCGATGCCGCGCTCGCGGAGTACGACGCGGCGGTGACCGGGCCCGATCAGGTGGAGGCGGCGCGCGACACGCTCAAGGCGATGCTCGGCGAGGACGTCCTCGCCGTACCGGAGTACACGGCGTCCGCGCAGCTCGCCTCGGACTGGAAGAAGGCCCGCAACGACAGCGACGAGCTGATCGAGCACCTGGAGGACGCCGGACGCGACTTCCCGGTGGACGACTGGCTGCACGGCATCGCACGGGTCAGGGACAAGCCGCGGCTGTGGGAGCAGGTCAGCATCCTGAGCGACGCGCTGCGCGGTGACGGCGGGCTGCTCGGGCAGCTGCCGGGTTTCGAGGAGCCTCAGCTCGAACCGATCCAGCTGCCCTACCGCAAGGACGACCACTGGCTGGCCATGGAGTTCGCGCCGGGCACGACGCTGGACGAGGACCGGCTGCTGTTCACCGCGCACTACGCGGACAAACCGACTCCGTCGACGGACGGCTTCTGCGGCCTGCTGCTCGATGAATGGACGGAGGTCATACCGGCCGAGAAGGAGACGACCGGGATCGCGCTGCATTACGACCGGCCCGACTCCGAGCCGCCGCAGGCCATGCTCCTGGTGACTCCACCTACGCAGACCGGGGCCTGGAACCCCGACGACCTGGTGGCCGCGCTGCACGAGACGTACGAGCTGATGCAGTCCCGCGCCGTCGAGCCCGCACACCTCGACAACACCGCCTACGCGCACCTGCTGCCCGCCACGTTGGTGTCGGCCCACAGCAAGCCCATCACCATCAGCACCGACTTCGCGACCAACAACTTGCGCTGGAAGGCCCAATGACCATGAGCGAAGCGACCGCAGGGGGTGTGGAGGGTGCTCCCTCCGCACTGAGCACGCCATTTCGCATCGAGGACCTGCCGAAGGCGCTGGCCGATCGCGAGCACCCCACGGTCGGACTCTGGAACCGTCTGGAGGGACGCCCCCGCACGGCGGACTTCGAGAGGGCGCTCCGCGTCGAGGTTCGAGACGCCCTCTGGCTGCTCACCCGCCAATGGCAGCTCGGCGAATTCCGCGGCTCCGACGCCGGCTCACCGGTGACCGCCACCTACTCCGTGGGAAGCGCGACACCCAGCCGATTCCGCCCGGCCACAGGCGGCCAACCGCAGGACCTCCCCGCCGACCGCCCGTTGGAGAACATGGCCGAACGGCGCGCTCTCCCCTTCACCCTCGGCCCCGACCGCATCTCCTACGACCTCCGCCTGGCGATCGGCCGCCGCTGGCTCAAGCTGATGAGCAACCACCCGCCCATCCGCCACCATCGCGACGAGTACGTCGAGTTGTATCCCATCGCCGAGCCGTCCCCGACGGCCGACGCCGACAGCCCGCGCGTCGCCCACCCGGAGGTCTGGGCCACGCTCCAGGCCGTCGCCGGACGCCGCATGGACGGGTACGAGCTGTACCGGCACATCAAGCAGGGCCACGACGCCACCGACGGCCTCGACCACGTCGCCCCGCCCCACCGCACCCTCATCAACCAGCTCGGCACCCGCCTGGTCAGCTGGTTCGACGGCCTGATCGACCAGCCGGCCACCGACAGCACCTGGGACCCCCGCCGCCTGGAGCACCGCTTCTCCGTCGCCGCCCGCCAGGCCGACGGCACCGAGAAGGTCCTGACCGCGCAGGAGTACCCCGGCGGCGAACTCGACTGGCACGCCTTCTCCATCGACCCCGGCACCCAGATCGGCGGCGGCACGGCCGCGCCCGCCCCCATCAACCGCACCGTCTTCCCCGCGCCCGTCCGCTACTCCGGCATGCCGCTGCCGCGCTGGTGGGCCGTCGAGGACGGCCGGACCAACTTCGCCGCCGTCCGCCCGGACCGCACCGACCTGGCCCGCCTGGTCGTGCTGGAGTTCGCGCTCGTCTACAGCAACGACTGGTTCCAGCTGCCGTGCGACCTGCCGACCGGCACCCTCGCCACCCTGCGCGGCCTGGCCGTCACCGACGTCTTCGGCCAGCGCCTCTGGATCACCCCCGCCGGGGCGGGCGCCGACGACGACTGGCAGCGCTGGTCGATGTTCACCCTCGACACCATCGGCTCCGACAGCGTGCCCGCCGACACCGGCCTGTTCCTCGCCCCCACCGTCCCCAAGGTCGCCGACGGGCCCCTGCTGGAGGAGGTCGACCTCATCCGCGACGAGAACGCCAACATGGTCTGGGGCATCGAGCAGACCGTACGCCTCCCCACCGGCGATCCCCGCAAGGGCAGCGAGGTCGCCGCGGAGATCCTCGCCCACCGCAGGCGCCTCTTCCCGCAGGACCCCCCGACCGCGCCCCTGGCCCCCATCGCGTACGTGGCCATGACCTCCGTCCCCGGCCACTGGATCCCGTTCATCCCGGTCCACGTCCCCGGCGACACCCGGAAGATCCAGCTCCAGCGCGCCGCCATGCCCAGCGAGATCGACCAGAACCCCGTCCGCCCGCGCACCACCCTGCTCCGCGAGGGCCTGGACGCCGCCGAACCCGGCCCGTACTTCGTCAACGAGGAGGAGGTCCCGCAGACCGGCACCAAGGTCACCGTCGCCTACAACCGCACCCGCTGGTCCAACGGCCGCGTCGCCGTCTGGCTGAGCGCCCGCCGCGGCGCCGGGCGAGGCGAGGGCTCCAGCGGCCTGGCCTTCGACCTCCCCGCCGACACCGCCCCACCAGCCTGATTGCGAAGTTTCAGGCAAGTACGGCGGTGGCCTGGGGTGCCGCGGTCACCTCCCACCTGCTGCAATGCTCCTTGGTCTACAGCAACACCCTGCTACTCCCAAGCCGTCCTGCGCGATCCCGCCTGGACCCGCAAGCCCACTCCAGGGGACCGGCGCCCTCAGCCCTCAGTTCTGGGCGCACGTCAACCTCCTACGGCCGCTTCCGCCTGGACATGGACTCCCGGCTGGAGGTCACTGGTTGCGATCACCGGCTCCTGACGGAGCGGATACGCCGTGGACAGGTGGGGCGGCGGGTGATTGGCAGCGAAAGCGGCGGTGTGCGGACGGCGGGGTGGCGGCAGGCCGCCGGGAAAGCGCAGATCACAGCTCGTCGACGAGCCGGTCGCGAATGTTGCCGCTGGACGCGGACGAAACCACGCCCGGTCTCGCCCGGTAGGTCAGCCGATCGGCCGGTCGAGCGGGTTCTCCCGGATGCGTTCGGCAAGGCCACCGCGAACCGACACGGCCGGCGAACTGTCCGGCTTGCGGGCGGCCTGGTCGTGGAAGCAGGCCAGGAACTCCTCCGAGAGTCCCGCGCGCGGATACCGGGCCAGCACCTCGGCCTGGAACTCGGGAGTGAAATCGTCCAGATTCCGCCCTGTGATATCAACGCCGGTGGCTCGCTCCAGCAGATGGCCCTCCGGGTCCTCACGCACATCCACCGTGTCCCACACGTGCCGGACGATGACCTCAGACAGCCGCTGCCGGCGCTGCGTCGGCCACCCGGCACCCGCAGCGAACACCCAGGCAACGTGGCCGCCCGCCACGTCAAAGGCGACCGTATGGCTGTCGAACTCCGCCACCAGGCCGATGTCGTGGAGCAGCGCGGCGACGTACAGCAGTTCGGCGTCGTACTCGATGCCGCGCTGCCCGGCATACGCCGATGCCCACACGAAGGACCGCGCCGAGTGGTTCAACAGCGCGGGGGAGCAGTAAGCAGTGGCGACTTCGAGGGCGGCGGCGCAGGCGGCCGTGTTGGGAACGCCAGGTACGGCCGGGGTTCCCCGGGCGCTGTGAACGGTCATGCCACTGAGTATGCCGCTGAGTGTGCCGCCCCACTCCGGGGCCCCTTTCGACCACCCCATGAGGCCCCTCCGCGAGACCGTGCGACCAGATGATGGATGGCTCTGCGTGGCGACGAGCCGAGGCGGCAGGGCAAGCCTTGGGCCGCGGGCGGCGGGCGAGATCGTTGTGCGGACGGCGTGGAGGTTGACTTAGCTTCGCTGGCCGTGACCGGGGTTGAGGAACCTGCGGACAGCCGTTAGCGCCGAGAATGATCTTGGGGTGGTGTTCCGTTTGGGGATCCCCCACCGGAACACCCACCGGCCGGGACGGCGCCCCAGGTCGGGGTGTTCCGTAAAGGTGTTCCGCGAACTGTCCCGGTGAAGGGGCCCTATCCGGAACACTTGAGGGCGTGAACGCTACGGCTCCCGGTGCCGTCCGGGTCGGGTACGCCCGCTGTTCCACCTATGAGCAGGACGTCGTAGTCCA
The DNA here is from genome assembly GCF_041463665.1 of Actinomadura chokoriensis. Taxonomy (GTDB): domain Bacteria; phylum Actinomycetota; class Actinomycetes; order Streptosporangiales; family Streptosporangiaceae; genus Spirillospora; species Spirillospora chokoriensis_A. The sequence continues at coordinate 8,801 of NZ_JAXCEJ010000021.1, read as the reverse complement.
GACCGAGCAGTTGCTCGCGCTCGGCGTCCCGGCCGGTCGGATCTACATCGACCGGGGCTTCTCCGGAACCACCCGCCGCAACCGCGGCGGCCTGGACCAGGCCCTGGCTGCGGTGTGGCCGGCCAGCGTGTTCACCGTGACCAAGTTCGACCGGTTCGCCCGCAACATGGCCGAGACCAACCACATCCTCACCGACCTGTCCGACCGGGGCCTGCTGTTCGGGCTGGGCGGATCGGTCTACGACTGGAACGACCCGTTCGGCCGGCTGTTCCTGCAGACCCTGGCGATGGTCGCCGAATTCGAAGCGAACCTGGGCCACCTGCGCACCCGCGAGGGCATGGCGCTGGCCCACAGGAACGGCAAGCTCAAAGGCAAGCAGCCCAAACTCCCCGAGTCCGCGCGCCGCTCCATCCGCCGCCGCTACGCCGAGGGTGAGGTGTCGCTGGCGGACCTGGCGACCGAGTACAGCGTCGGCCGTTCCACCATCCACCGCATCGTCCATGGGCCGCCCACCGGGCAGAGTTGAGGCTCGACGCGCGGCTCGACCGTTGCGAGCGGGAGGGCGTCGACCCGGTGGGAGCGACACGAGAGCACATCGCCGGTCACGTGCGGCAGCCCTCCCACAAGGCCGAGCCGCCGCGGCGCCAGTGTCGTGTCGATCGACTCGGGGTCAGGCCTGTCGAACGCCACGATCCGGCAGCGGCTGGTGCATCGAGGATGGTCTGCGCGAGTCCGATCCGGTCGGGCGGGGCCGTTGCACGCCGGGCTGTCTCTTTGATGGCCACCAGCGCGGCCTGGTCCCGCGGCTGACCAGGCTTCCGTGGATCCGCATCGAGGCTCAGCGGAAGGCGATCCTGCAGGTCGCCGTGGAAGAGCCGATCCACACCACCGGCACGCTGCCGGCCGGGGCGCCGCCGGCCGAGTGGACGGCGGCGCCGGTTCGGGGGCGGTGATCAGGCCGGGAGCGCGTCGGCGACGGTGTCGGCGATGGCCTGTGCTCCGGCGTCGTTGGGGTGGATGTGGTCGCCGCTGTCGTAGTCGGGGTGCAGGGCGGCGGGTGCGGTGGGATCGCGGAGTGCCTGGTCGAGGTCGGCGACCGCGTCGTAGGCGTCGTTGGCGCGGATCCACTGGTTGAGTTGCCGGCGTGTGTGCTGGGCTTGGGGGGTGTCGAACCCGGGGCCGGCCGCGGCGGCGCCGGCGAACGGGGTGACGGTCGCGATGATGGGCCTGATCTCGTGTCGGCGGGCGCGGGTGGCGAGTGCGGACAGTCCGGCGATGAGGTCGGCGGCCCGGAGCGGGGGCTGGTCCAGCATGCCGGGCAGGCCGATGTCGTTGAGGCCGAGTTGGACGACGACGTGGGTCACCCCGGGGGCGGTGAGCACGTCGCGGTCGAACCGGGTGGTGCCGCGTTCGCCGAAGACGTCGCTGAGCAGCCGGTTGCCGGCGATGCCGAGGTTGAGCACGGCGGCTCCGGCCGGGTGGAGGCGGCGGGCGAGCAGGTCGGGATAGCGGCGGTGGGTCCCGGGCGTGGTGCCCACCCCGTCGGTGATGGAGTCGCCGAAGGCGGCCACCACCGGCCGGTCGGCCGGGCCGAGGACGTCGATGCCGGTGAGGAAGAACCGTGACTCCACCGGCTCGGGCTGGGGCAGGTCGGTGTGGGAGACGGCGTCGCCGGGGCTGAGGTAGCCGGTCTGCAGGGCGAACGGGTGGTAGTCGGCCGGTCCGGTGGCGGCGGCGTGGTAGCTGCTGAGGACCAGGTCGGTGTCGGGTGTCGTGGTGAGGTCGACCGGGTCGCTGATCGCTTCTTGGCCGGGCGGGATCGTTACCTGGTGCGCGCCGCCGAAGGTGACCGCGGTGTCGGTGCCGGGCACGATCGTCGCTGCGCTGCGGTGTGCCGCCACCCGGATGCGGGCGATGGTGAGCGGGTCCTTGCCGTAGAGGTTGCCGAGCCGGACCCGCAGCCGGGTCCCTGTGCCGCTGAGGCGGACGACCTGGCGGAGGGTCTGGTCGTGGAAGCCGCGCGGTGGGTGGATGAGGGGCATCGGTTCGTGGGGGCTGACGGGGGCGGAGCGGAACGCTGCCGTCCAGTGGGAGGTCATGGGGTCAGTTCTCCAGTCGGCGCAGCAGGTGGCGGGTGAGGTCGTGGAGGCGGTGGGCGGCGTCGGGGTCGAAGGAGGGGTGGTCGAGGCTGATCGGGTCGAAGCGCACGAAGGCGCTGAGCGGTGCCGCGGGCGGGGTGTCGATGCGGGCGGCGATCGGCTTGATGCCGTCCTGGACGGGTCGGCCGTTACGTTTGAGGGCGGCGACGTGGGCTGCGGTGGCCGCGTCGTACTGGCCGGCGAAGCCGGTCGCGACCGGGCCGGGGTTGATGAGCACGTACCGGGTGCGCGTGGTGGCGTGGCGGGCGGCGTAGGCGACGCCGAGCAGGTCGTTGGCCCGGCCGGCCTGCATCTGCGCGTTGACCCCGTCGTAGTGGTGTTCGAGCATGAGGTCGTCCCAGTGGACGCGGCCCACCGGCACGCCGGGGCCGGACACGTTGACGATGACGCCGGGCTCGCTGAGTCCGTGGCTGAGCAGGAACCGGCTCAGGTACTCCAGCGCGAAGGTCCCCTCGAACCCTTCGGTGGTGACGAAGCGCTCCGAGCGGAAGTAGCGGGCGCACAGCACCAGGGCGTCCACGGCCGGGTGCCGGGTGTTGATCTGCTCCAGGACCCGGAGGTTCTCGCTGACCAGGCTCAGGTCCGCCGCGATGAACTCGGCGCCGGGGAGGGCGGCGGCCTTGGCGGCGTCGCGTCCGACGACGATGACGGTGTCGCCTCGGTCCAGGTGGGTGCGGGCGAGTGCGCGGCCCATCCCGTCGGTGCCGCCGGTGATCACGATCGTCTTGGGTGAGGTGTTCGTGGAGTGGTTCATCGGGTCGTCCTTTCGGACATGGCGGGCCGGTGGTGGGCGACGGCGGTCACGGCCGGGCGCCCGGGCAGCAGCGCAACGGCGGCCAGGATGACCGCGAGCACGCCGGCGGTGAGCCAGAAGACGCCGTGCACCCCGGTGACCGGGTCGGCGGAGGTCTGCAGGATGAGGGTGACCACGGCGACGCCGAGCGCCGCGCCGAGCTGGTTGAGCATGTAGAGGACCGAGCTGCCCTGGGCGACCATCGGACCGGGCAGGCTGCGGTACAGCGACCCCATCGTGGGGGCGCTGAACAGCCCCATCCCCAGGCCGAGCGCGAGCGCGATCGCCACCGGCCACCCTTCTGCCGTACCGGCGCCGACGCGGGTGAAGGCCAACGCGGCGGCCAGGGCCAGCGCCGCACCGCCGACGGCAAGGCCGCGGGGGCCGATCCGGTCCGACAGCCGTCCGGCCAGCGGCATCGAGATCGCGCCGCCCAGCCCCACCGGCGCCATCAGCAGCGCGGCGGCGAGCACGCCGTGCCCGTGCGCCCGCTGGTAGTACAGCGGCAGGACGAACAGCGCGGCGAAGTTGGCCAGCCCGCCGAGCCCCATGATCGCCACGCTGGCGGTGAAGCTGCGGCTGGTGAACAACCGCAGGTCGATCAGAGGTGGGACGGTTCCGGCCCGCCGCGCGTGCGCGGTGTAGCAGGCCAGCAGCACGGCGCCGGCGACCAGCGGGAGCAGCGCCTGCCAGGCGGTGAAGGCCGACTGCTCGGCCGACTGCGACAGCGCCAGGACGACGGCGGCGAATCCGGGGGCGAGCAGGGCCAGGCCGAGCACGTCCAGCCGGACCCGCGGCCCATCGGCCGCGGGTTCGGCGGGCAGGACGCGCACCGCGAGCACGAGGGCGGCGAGGCCGACGGGCACGCTGAGCAGGAACATCCAGCGCCAGGACAGGCCGTCCAGGATGGCGCCGCCGGCGATCGGGCCGAGCACCGGGCCGAGCGAGAGCACCACGCCCATCAGCCCCATCACGCGTCCGGCCCGCGCGGGACCGGCGGCGCGGGCGAGCAGGATCAGCACCAGCGGATCCAGGAGGCCGGCGCCGACGCCCTGCAGCGTGCGGAAGGCGATCAGACTGCCGACATTCCAGGCCAGCCCCGCGGCCAGGGCACCGGCCGCGAACACCGTCAGGCCCAGCAGCCACAGCCGCCGGCCGCCGAACCGGTCGACCGCCCAGGTGGTGAACGGGATCGTGGCGGTGACCGCGAGCAGGAATCCGGTCGAGGCCCAGCCGACCGTGCTGAGCGAGGCGTCGAGCTCGGCGGCCAGGGTGCCGGTCGCCACAGCGGCCATGGAGCTGTTCAGGATGCCCAGCAGCCCGCCGAGCAGGACCACGCCGATCGTGGCCAGCAGCCGGGCGTCCAGCCGGTCATCCGCATTGATTGGACTCATGGGTTCAAGTTAATGGTCCAACAAGTCCATTCACAACCCGCGAGTCCATGGAACTGAACCCATGGGTACAATCAAGGCATGGCGACCACACGCGGAGGCGGCGACCGGCGGCAGGCGATCCTCGAGGGTGCGTTCACCGTGTTCGCCCGCCGCGGCTACGCGCAGGCCTGCGTCAAGGAGGTGGCCGCCGAGGCGGGCGTGGCCAAGCCCACCGTCTACAACCACCTCAACGACAAGGCGACCCTCTTCCGGCACGCGATGCAGGCAGCGGCGCAGAACGTCCTGGACGAGCGGCTCGCCGCCCTCGACCCGCTCAAAGACGCGGACGGCGACCTGCCCGCCACCCTGCACGACGTCGGGCACCGGCTGTTGCGGCTGCACACCGACGAGCGCGCCTGCGCGCTGCGGCGCCTGCTCTACTCGGAGATCACCCACTTCCCCGACATCCTGGAGATCGTCACCGAGAGCGGGCCGCACCGCCTCACCCAGGCGCTGGCCGACCGGCTCGCCCGCCTCGCACTCGCCGGCCGGCTCCGCATCACCGACCCCGACCTAGCCGCCGAGCAGTTCCTCTCCCTGCTCACCGGCCCGCTCGAAGCGCGCACCCGGATGGGCACCCGCCCGATCGACGACACCACACTCAGCGACCTGGCCCGCACCGCCGTCAACGCCTTCCTGCAGATCTTCGGTCCGCAGGTAACCACCGAAGCGGGAACCGACATGCGCAAAGTGGCCAATCCGGACGGCCACCCCCTCACCGTCGAGGAGTAGGGCATGCCGGGTACGCCGTCCCGGCCTGTGCGTGGACCCGTCGGACTCGGGCCGGTCGAACGCGATCAACGGATCCCGGTGAACAAGTGGTCGAGATGACGGCCAGCCGTCCCCATCAAGCTGCCGTGGAGACTACAGGCCTAATCCGGTCCGATCCTCCTCGCGGGCCGGCATGTGCGTGTCTGTGAGGCGCACCCTGAGCGCCCGGTCGTTTGAGCTGCCCTACATCTTCTTCTCGTCCGCCCGGTCACCGAGGTCGGGGACGGCGGGGATGTCTCCGAGCTCGCGCAGCCCTTCGGTGGGCGCCGAGGGCGCGATGGAGTAGCGGCCCAGGCAGTTGAGGTGGGCGTGGCCGAGAGGGCTGAGCCGGGCGGCGTTCTCATCTTTGACCGGGATTCCTTGGGCCCGCAGCCGGTCGACCGCCGCCGACAGGTAGCGAGAGTTCCACAATGCGACGGCGTTCACGACGAGCCCGAGCGCCGCTAGTTGATCTTCTTGCCCTTCCCGGTATGCCTGACGGATCTGGCCGCCTCCGGCGTGGCAGATCTTGCGGGCCAGGCGGTGCCGGGATTCCTGGACGGTGAGCTGCTTGTTCAGCGTGCGGCGGTAACCATCGTCGATCGGGTCCAGGATGTCCAGCAGGTGCAGCGTCTTGTCGATGCGCCCGTACTCGGCGAACGCCTGCCCGAGCGGAGTAGGGCGGCCGCCTCGGGAGAACATCCGCAGCAGGTCATAGCCGCGAACCTGGTTGGTGACCAGCGAGCCGGCGACCCGGGTCATGTCCGCCCACTGGGTGTTGATCCTGTTCCGGTTGATCTTGTTACGGGCGATCGCCTCCAGCGGGCCGTACCCGGGGGTGGTGCCATCAGGCAGGTCGGCGCGCCAGAACCGCTGGTCGCCCAGGTCGGCGAAGCGCGGAGCGAACCGGTAGCCGAGCATGGAGAAGATCCCGAACACCATGTCCGAATCGGACGCCTGGTCGGTGGTGACGACTTCGGGTTTGGGGCCGGCGTCGATGTTGATGAGGGTGTCCAGGATGAACAGCGAGTCGCGCGGGGTGCCGGGCACGACCATCTGCCCGATGCCCATCACCTGGCCGTTGACGGCGTTCAGCAGGGTGATCCCGCGCTTGTAGCCGAAGTACTTGGGTGAGGGCCCGGCGTTGATGGTCTGCACGGGGACGACGAACCGCAGCCCGTCGACCGAGGCCAGCAGCCCGCCGCCCCACAGCGCCACGATCGGGACCTCCCGCTGCGCTTGGATGAGGATCGCGTTGGCGGCCGCGTGGGTCTCGGCGCGCACGTAGTTCTGGTCCACGTGGGAGAGCCGGCCGCGGGTCAGCGCCTGGTCCCCTTCCTTGATCACCGGGGTCAGGCCGACGTTGCACGCCTCGGCGATCAGCAGCGCCACCAGCGATCTAGGCAGGTCTTTCATGCCGCTGGAGATGTCGGCCAGGTGGACGTAGGCGTCCAGGAACCCGGTCCAGGCGTGCACCTCCAGCAGCAGCTCGGGCAGATCGACCCGCGGCAGCATCGCCTGGCAGGCGCCGCGCAGCCACTTCAGCGACGGGCTCTCGCCGAGCGCGCCGAGCTTCTCCACCGACAGCCGGGCGTGCCCGCCGGCGCCGTCCGGCGGGGCGACCACGCGGACCAGGGCGTCATCGCCGGCCTCTTCCAGGCGGGTCGCCATCTGCCGCCAGGCCGCGTCCAGCGCCAGCACCCGGCCGTCCAGATGCGTCTGGACCGGGTCGGTGAGGGACAGGGATGCCAGCACGTCCTCGCTGATCGCATCCCACTGGCGCCCGTCCAGCAGATGCGCGCGCGGGTCGGCCCACCGGTTGGACGGTGCCGCGAACACGTCCCGGACCTGCAGCGCGCGAAACAGCGCCTCCAGCACGCACACCACATAGGCGTCGCGGTCCACCGCCCCGGCCGGCAACTCCGGGCCTGCGTACACCGGCCGTCTCCACGCCGCCGTCACCAGCGAGGCGTCGATCTCCTTGGGCAGCAGCGGCTTGCGCGACACCTGCCGGCGTGCCAGCTCCGGCAGCCGCCGCACCGCCGCCAGCACCTTGCGGCCACCCGCCGCCGCCGACAGGGCCTGCGACTCGCCGAGCAGCTTCAAGAACGGCCGCACCGTGTTGTACTTGTCCACCAGCGCCGCGCGCATCGCCGCCTCCGCGGCGCCCTCATCGTCGGGGACGAGCTCCTCCACCGACTCCAACGCCGCTACCACCTGCTGGCGGGTGGCGCCGGCCTGGTCGGTGACCGCCGCCCACAACGCCGCCACGTCCAGGTCCGCGCCGACCTCGGCGACCAGGTCGAGTTGCTCCACCAGCACCCGACCGGCCCTGGTCAGCAGCCGCGATGCCCGCTCCAGCTTCGGCAGCATCGCCAGCCGCTCGCCCGAGGACTTGCGGCGCGCCGGGGAGATCAGCCGGGTGGCCATCAGCAGCGTGAACAGATCCAGGGCATCATCGATCGCCTCGGCCTCCAGGCTCCGGGTCACCGCCAGCAGGGTCGCGGTCTTGCGCGGCTCGCCCAGCCGGGCCAGCGCCGGCGCCTTGCTGCCCGCCCCGTACCGCGCGAGGGTCTTCATCCGCCGGACGGGCACCTTGCCCACCTGAACCCGGCCCAGCTCGAACCTGGCCAGGTCATCGACCCGCCGAAGCGCCCGCACCATCTCCGTCCCCGACTGGCGCTTGGGCGCCTTACGTAACCGCTCCAGCTCCGACACCCGCGCCCCGTCGCGAACCTCAAGCAACTCCGCCAACGCCCGCGGCAAACCCGCGTCGGCCCGGCCGGTCTGGCGGGCCAGCGCCGCATACACTCGCTCATCCGCACGGTCCCGGACACTGCCCACCAGCCGCTCCAGCACCGTCACCCCCGGCAACAACACACGATGCCGACGCAGCCACCCCACCGACTGATCGAACAACGCCGTCGGCCCCTCCGCGTGCGTCCACGCACGCCCATGCAGGAACGCCAGAAACCGCTTCGACAGCTGCCGCCCCTCCCAGCCTTCCCGGTCATCGAAGACATGGAAGCCGTAGGCGTCCCGAATCATCCACGCGTGCTCGTACGCCGTCTGCGCCCGCACCGTGTACCTCTTGACCTGCGACGGATCACCGATCTCCAACTGCTCGGCCAAGTAGTCCACCACAGGCCACGGCACGTCCAGAGGATCGGCTAGGAACAGCCCCTTGAAGCGAACCGTCCCGATCTGGACGGCAGCGCCGAGGCGATGCGAATCAGCCCGCGACCGCGCGATCACATCCCGGTCGAACGCGTCCAAGATCAAGAACTTCTCCAGCTCCGACTGGGTCGGCATCTCCACGAACGACGCATACGCCGTCCTCTGCTCATCCGACAGAAACTCCGCAGGCATAGCCCGCAAAGTACGGCTAACACACCAGCAACTAACTCACGGTAATCAATGCGTTACAAAGTGAACGTTCCAACCGGTCACGGCTTCAAGATCGCTCTCAGCGCTAATGGCTGTCCGCAGGTTCCTCAACCCCGGTGACACTGCGTCTACGGGCAGGGCGTCTGGTTCCGATTGGGGTGTGTCCAGTTAACGGTGTAACTCGATCTTGCTGAGGTCAGTTGCGGGCGGCGGTGAGGCGGCCTTCGAAGGCGATGTCGAAGGCGTTGAGGGCGGCCTTCCAGCGGGCGATCCAGCGTT
>NZ_JAXCEJ010000020.1:0-167102 GCF_041463665.1 Actinomadura chokoriensis | reverse complement strand
ATTCCGTATCGGTCACATCACCGCGTGTCACACACTGGTGATACCGCCCGCTCCCGCCCCGGCGGGGGGGAATCACACGATCGTGACCAGCGGCAACTGATCTGAACTACGAACAGGGCCTAGGTGCTCCCGAATGAGGCGGGCCGCCCCCAGCACGCGGGGGCGGCCCGTAGCGGTCTTGCGAGCCGCGTCAGCAGCCGACGAGCTGCGCGGCGAGGAACGACTCGACCTGCCCGATCGCGATGCGCTCCTGGCTCATCGAGTCGCGCTCCCGGACGGTCACCGCGTCGTCCTCCAGGGTGTCGAAGTCGACGGTGACGCAGAACGGGGTGCCGATCTCGTCCTGGCGGCGGTAGCGGCGGCCGATGGCGCCGGCGTCGTCGAAGTCGACGTTCCAGTTCCGGCGCAGCCGCGCGGCGAGGTCGCGGGCCTTCGGCGACAGGTCCGCGTTGCGCGACAGCGGCAGCACCGCGACCTTGACCGGGGCGAGCCGGCGGTCGAGCCGCATCACGGCGCGCTTCTCCAGCTTGCCCTTGGCGTTGGGCGCCTCGTCCTCGGCGTAGGCGTCCATCATGAACGTGAGCGTGCAGCGGTCGACGCCCGCCGCGGGCTCGATCACGTACGGGGTGAACCGGTCGCCGGACTCCTGGTCGAAGAACGACAGGTCGGCGCCGGACGCCTTGGAGTGCGTCGTCAGGTCGTAGTCGGTGCGGTTGGCGATGCCCTCGAGCTCGCCCCACTCGCTGCCGACGAAGTCGAACTTGTACTCCACGTCCACGGTGCGCTTGGAGTAGTGCGACAGCTTCTCCTGCGGGTGCTCGTACAGCCGCAGGTTCTCCTTGCGGATGCCGAGGTCGACGTACCACTGCATGCGCTCGTCGATCCAGTACTGGTGCCATTCCTCGTCGCTGCCGGGCTTGACGAAGAACTCCATCTCCATCTGCTCGAACTCGCGGGTCCGGAAGATGAAGTTGCCGGGCGTGATCTCGTTGCGGAACGACTTGCCGATCTGCCCGATGCCGAACGGCACCTTGCGGCGCGCGGACTGCTGGACGTTCAGGTAGTTGATGAAGATGCCCTGCGCGGTCTCGGGACGCAGGTAGGCGAGGCCGGACGCGTCCTCGACGGGGCCGAGGTAGGTCTTGAGCAGGCCGTTGAACATCTTCGGCTCGGTGAAGGAGCCCTTGACGCCGCAGTTCGGGCAGCCGATGTCGGCCAGGCCGCCGGCGGGCGGGCGGCCGTGCTTCTCCTCGTAGGCCTCCTCCAGGTGGTCGGCCCGGAAGCGCTTGTGGCATGACTGGCACTCGGTGAGCGGGTCGACGAACGCCTGGACGTGGCCGCTGGCCTCCCAGACCTCGCGCGCCAGGATGACGCACGAGTCGAGGCCGACGATGTCGTCGCGGCCCTGCACCATGGCCTTCCACCACTGGCGCTTGACGTTGTTCTTCAGCTCGACGCCGAGCGGCCCGTAGTCCCAGGACGCGCGGAGCCCGCCGTAGATCTCGCTCGACGGGTAGACCAGCCCCCGCCGCTTGGCGAGGTTGACGATCGTGTCCAGCACATCGGAACGGCGTGCCATGAAATCTTCTCCATCCGGCTGGCGGTCGGCGGGACAGTGAGTGCACCCCGGCCCCGCGCGGCGGCGGGCGGCGGCGAGTGTGATCCCCGGTGATGAGCCCCGGCGCGGGCATCGCCGCCGCCGGAGAGCATTCCCCAGCTTAGGGCACCCGGCGGCCTGGAAACGCGCTAGTAGACGCGGCCGTCCGCGATGTCGCTGTCGATGTCGAGCGTGACGCCGCCGTGCGTCTCCCGGTGGGCGCCCCGGTACTGCTTGACACGGCGGTGCGGTGCCCACCAGCCGTCCGGCAGGAACGGGTCGTCGTAGACCGAGGCCAGGCCGTTCCAGTTGGCGAACCAGACGGCCTCGGGCTTGCTGATCCCGGTCGCCCGGCCGACGTCGCGGATGGCGGATCTCGCGCTGCTGTAGAGGCAGGGGACGTAGCCCTCGTCGGTCAGCCGCTCGACCCATTGGTCGACGAACCGCAGGACGGCGGCCTTGCACCCGCGTTCTCCGCCGTTGTAGGCCTCCATGTCGAAGTAGATCGGCTTGCCCTCCGGGATGCCGAGCGCCCTGGCCCTGCGGGCGGCGTCCACGGCGGCCTTCGCGCCCTGTCCGGCGGCGTTCCCGGCGGTGAACCGCTGCGGACGGGTGCCGCACGGCGCCTGCAGGCCGACGTAGGTGGGCGTGATGCGGTACCCCATCCTGCGGACCTGCCGCACCCAGGACGCGGTCAGGTTCGGCTGGGCGCAGCCGCGCGCGGCACCGCCGATGTAGATGTTGGTGACCTTGAACGAGGGGCGCCACGCCATCATGGTCGCCAGCGACGGGGCCGTGCACGTGTCGAACCCTTTGCCGCGCACCCACGGACGGTCCAGATCGGCATCCTGCACCGGATCCACCGGACCCGCCGGATTATCGTCAGCGGCGGTCGCAGGGGCGACGACGGAAGCGAGGGCCGGAGGCGGGGTCGGGGCCGCCCGGCGCACGCCGGACTCGGAGCCCGCGGCGGACGTGCGCGGCGTCGCGGTCCATCTCGCGGACAGCCGGGCGCCGCGCAGCATCCGCTGGAGCCGTCCCGGGTCCCGCCCGTACACGCCGGTGATCATGACCCCGGCCTCGGGGAGGGTGAGCCGCGTCTCGTGGGCGGCGTTCGGTGCGACGGTGAGCGTGGCGAGCCTGCCTGCGTGCACGACCGTCCGCGCGCCGCGTCTGCCCCCTGCGTGGCCGACATCCGCGGGCCCGCCGTCCACCGACGCGCCGTCCAACGGCTCGATGTGCACGGCCTCGGTGCGGCCGACGACTCGCGCCGGGCAGTCGGGCTGCGGCCCGGGACGCCCGAGGTAGACGGCGTGCCGGTCGTAGCGGACGCACCGGGCCGGATCCGCGTCCAGCCGGTGGACCCGCCAGCCGGCCGGGACGGGAACGCGCAGGCCCCGGTACTCGACGACGCGAGGCCCGGCTGTCCCCGTCAGCGCGCCCTCCACCGGCGTTCCCCTCGCCGGCGTTCCCCCTGTCGGCGCACCCCCGGTCGGCGCACCCCCCGTCAGTGCGGCGGCCGGACGGGACGCGACCCGTCCGGGGCCGGTACCGAGGACGGCGAGAACGGGAACGACCGCAGCCGCCGAGAGCACGCTGAACAGGACCGCATGGCGCATGACGACTCCCCCGAGGACCGCGGCATGATCACGTATGGGCGAAGATGACCATGAACGCGGCACCCGAAACCGGGGCCGCACGCTTCTTGCCCGGCGGTTGCCCGGCCCGTGAACCGGGCGGCCGGCGGACCGGCCGGGTCAGGCCGAGCTGACGATCTCGTAGGCGCCGGGCTCGTCGACCGCCATCACCGCGAGCGGCATGAACTGGAGCCGGACGTCGTACCCGCCGAGCGCGCGCCGGTAGTGCCCGGCGCCGTCCCATTCGGTGACGAGGGCCCACAGGCCGGGGTCGTCGACGGTGCGGGCGAGGCGGCCGGAGCGGAACCCCGGGCTCGCCGACAGCGCCGCCAGCACCGCGGTCATCCGCTCGGCGAAGCCGTCGGCCTCCTCGCCCGGCACCCGGTACCGGGTTATCGCGATCATCCGCCCATCCTCGCAGTACGTTGGGGCGCGTGGAGACGAGACGTGAGCGCGAGGGCGGCCTGCGGGCGGCCGTCGAGCGGCGGAGCGCGGCTCCGCTGGTGTTCCTGCACCGGCTGCCGCGGTGGGTGCTGCTCGCCGCGGTGTTCGTGCTGCTGGTGGTCGGCATGGCCGGGACGGGCTGGGTCGCCGCCGCCGGGCTGCTGGTCCTCGCCGTCGCGCTGGGCTGGTTCGCCTATCTCAACTGGCCCGCGCTGGACGGCTCGGGACGGCTGCTGCGGATCGTCACGCTGGCGGTCCTCGTCGGTTTCGCCCTGGGACGCGGCATCGGCCGATTTTGACAACCGTTTTCATCTTCGTCCATAATCGCCGTGTGCCCCGCCTCCGCGAGTCCCTGCGCGCCCTCCCCGCGGCCGTCCTCCCCGCGGTGGTCCTCGCCCTGGCCGGGCTCGCCGCGGGCCTGACGGGCTGCGCCGACGCGGACGCCGACGTCCCACCCGGCAAGACCGCGGTGGTCGCGTCGTTCTATCCGATGGCATGGCTGGTGGAGAAGGTCGGCGGAGACGACGTCTTCGTGCGGACGCTCACCAGGCCCGGAACCGAACCCCACGACCTGGAGCTGACCGCCCGGCAGGTCGCGAACATCGAGGACGCCGACCTCTCCGTCTACGTCGCGGGCGTCCAGCCCGCCGTGGACGACGCCGTCGCCAGGCACGCGGAACGCGGCCGGTCGCTGGACGCCGCGTCCCTGGTGAGGACGCTGCCGCCGCCGGGCGAGACCCGCGACGAGGAGGCCCACGACGGCGTCCGGCACCGGGAGGCGTCCTACGACCCGCACCTGTGGCTCGACCCGAGCCGCATGGCGACCGTCGCGACCGCTCTCGGCGAGCGGCTGGCCGCCGCCGACCCCGGCCGCGCGTCCGGCTACCTGCGGCGCGCCGCGGCCGCGGCCGGCGAGCTGAACGGGCTCGACCGCGCCTTCGGCGACGGACTGGAGACCTGCGCGCGCAGGGACATCGTCACCGCGCACGCCGCGTTCGGCTACCTCGCTGACCGTTACGGGCTGCGGCAGCGCCCGGTCTCCGGCGTCGACCCGTCCGGCGGGCCCTCCCCGAAGCGGCTCGCCGAGCTGACCCGGCTGGTGTCCGCCTCCGGCGCGACGACGGTCTTCACCGAGACGCTGGTCAGCCCGAAGGTCGCCGAGGCGCTGGCCCGCGAGGCGGGTGTCCGGACGGCCGTGCTGGACCCGGTCGAGGGCATCGAGGAAGGCTCGTCCGGCGACTACATGACGATCATGCGACAGAACCTGCGGACGCTGCGTCCCGCCCTGGAGTGCTCATGACCCGCCCGACCGAGGAGACCGCCCCGAGCAAGGAGACCGCGCCGAGCGAGGAGACCGCCCCGCCGTTCGCCATGACGGGCGGCACCGTCCGGCGGGACGGCCGCGAGGTGCTCGCCGGCGTCGACCTGCGGGTCGAGGCGGGCGACGTGCTGGCGGTCCTCGGCGCGAACGGCGCGGGCAAGTCCACGCTGGTCAAGGCGCTGCTCGGGCTCGTCCCGCTGGCCGCCGGCCGCACCGAGATCTACGGCGAGCCGCCCGCCCGGTTCCGCGCCTGGAACCGCCTCGGCTACGTTCCGCAGCGGCTGCCGATGGGCGGCGGCGTACCGGCGACCGTCCGGGAGGTCGTGGCGTCCGGGCGGGTGGGCCGCCGGTCCCGCCGGCTGCCCGCCCTGTTCACCGACCGGGCGGCCGACCGCGCGGCCGTCGACCGCGCGCTGCGGGCGGTCGGGCTCGGCGAGCGGGCCCGCGACTCGGCGCACCTGCTGTCGGGCGGCCAGCAGCAGCGGGTGCTGATCGCCCGCGCTCTCGCCGGCGAGCCCGACGTGTTCGTGATGGACGAGCCGACCGCCGGCGTGGACGCGCGCAGCCAGGCGGCGCTCGCCTCCACGCTCCACGAGCTGGCCGGGGAGGGGCGCACCGTGGTCCTCGTCGCGCACGAGCTCGGCCCGCTGGAGCCGCTCGTCACCCGCACGATCGAGCTGGGCCGGGGGCGCATCGTCCACGAGACCACCACCCACGCGACGACGGTCGGCCGGACGGCGACCACGGGAAGGCCCGCGTGAGCGAGATGCTGCAGTACGACTTCATGCGCGTCGCCCTGGTGATGGCGGTGCTGATCGGGCTGACCGCCCCCGCCGTGGGCACGTTCATCGTGCAGCGCAGGCTGTCGCTGCTCGGCGACGGCATCGGGCACATCGCGCTGACCGGCATCGGGCTGGGACTGCTCACCAGCACCTCCCCCGTACTCGGCGCGCTGGCGGTGTCGGTGCTCGGCGCCGTGGCGATCGAGGTGCTGCGGGCCCGCAGCCGCAGCGGCGGGGACGTCGTGCTCGCGCTGCTTTTCTACGGCGGGCTCGCAGGCGGCGTGCTCCTCACGAACGCCAACGGCGACGGCTCGGCGACCCTCCAGTCCTACCTGTTCGGCTCGATCAGCAGCGTGACCGTGACCGACCTGTACGTGGTCGCGGGGCTCGCCGCCGCCGTCCTCGCGATCATCGCGCTGTTCGGCCGCGAGCTGTTCCTGCTGTGCCAGGACGAGGAGGTCGCGCGGGCGGCGGGCCTGCCCGTCCGGTTCCTCGGCGTGCTGATCGCCGCGACCGCCGCGGTCACGGTAGTGATCTCGATGCGCGCGATCGGGCTGCTGCTGGTCAGCGCGCTGATGGTCGTCCCGGTGGCGGCGGCGCAGCAGGTCACCCGGGGCTTTTGGGGGACGATGCTGGCCGCGATGGGGATCGGGGTGCTGTCGGCCGTTTCCGGGCTCGCCGGGTCCTTCGAGTACGATCTGCCTCCGGGCCCCTCGATCGTGCTGCTGGCCCTCGCGGCGTTCGTGGTCGCGGTCGCCGGGGGCTCGGTGGTGCGCCGCAGGCGCGCCCGGGCGAGCGCGGGCGAGGCCGTCCACGCCGGGCCGGGCGGGGAGGCGCGCGTCGATGCCGAGGCGGAGGTGCTCAGGGGATGACGACGGCCCGCCGGGACGCGGTACGGCAGGTGCTGGCCGGCTGCGAGAGGTTCCGCAGCGCGCAGGACATCTACGCCGACCTGCGCGCCGACGGTTCCAAGATCGGGCTCACCACCGTCTACCGGGCGCTGCAGGCGCTCAGCGACGCGGGCGAGGTCGACGTGCTGCGCACCGACGAGGGCGAGGCCGTCTACCGCGCCTGCCGGACCGAGCAGCACCACCACCACCTCGTCTGCCGCGGCTGCGGCCGGACGGTGGAGGTGGAGGGCCCGGCCGTGGAGCGCTGGGCGGACACGATCGCCGCCGAGCACGGGTTCACCGACATCACCCACACCGTCGAGGTGTTCGGCACCTGCGGCGGGTGCGCCGCGAAGGCGCGCTGACCCGGCGGCCCTGGTCTACTGATCAGTAGCAAGGCGCGTACTTCACACGCTCCGTAGGCAATTCTTGGCGAATTGTCACATCTACAACCTTCCTGCCCTATGTCATAAATAACCCGTCGCCATGGCAGGCCCGACGGCGGGCCTCTCGGGGGTGCGTGGCGCCCGCACGAGAGGGCGTTCATGACAAGACGGGCGTTCACCAGCCGAAGGACCGTGCTCCTGGCCTCGGCGACCCTGCTCGCGACCGCCGGCACCGCGCTGCCCGCGTCCGCGGGACGGGCGCCGACACCGCCGACACCGCAGAAGGCCGCCGAGCGGGCGCTGCACGCGCTCGCCGAACGCGGCGCGCAGGTGCGCGGCGGAGACGGGCAGGCGTTCCGCGTCGTCAGGGTCACCCTGGACCGGGACGGCACCTCCCACACTCGAATGACGCGCACCTACGACGGGCTACCGGTGCTGGGCGGCGACCTCGTCGTCCACCAGTCGGCCTCTGGCGCGTGGCGCGGCAGCAGCGGCACGCTCGCCGAGGCGCCGGCCGACTCCAGCCCGGAGGTCCCCGCCAAGACCGCCGAGAAGCGCGCCGTCACGAAGCACCGCAAGACGAAGGGCTCCCCCGCGCTCGTCGTCGAGGCGCGCACCGGCGACCACCAGCCCCGCCTCGCCTGGCGCGTCCAGACCGTCGGCACGCAGGCCGACGGGACCCCGAGCCGCGTCTTCACCTCCGTGGACGCCGCGACCGGCAAGGTCCTGCTGCGCGAGGAGACCGTCCGCACCGCGGCGGGCGACGGCCAGTCGCTCTACACCGGGACGGTCCCGCTGGAGACCACCGCCTCGGGCAGCACCTTCCAGCTGAAGGACCCGACGCGCGGCAACACCTACACCGGCGACGCCGGGAACCAGACCGACCTCTGCTTCCTCGGCTGGTGCATCAGGCGCGCCCCCGCCACGCTGTTCACCGACGCCGACAACCACTGGGGCACCGGGACGACGTCCGACCGCTCCACCGTCGCCGTCGACGCCCAGTTCGGCACCAACATGACCTGGGACTTCTACAAGAACGTCTTCGGCCGCACCGGCATCGAAGGCGACGGCGCGGGATCGTACAACCGCGTCCACTACGGCAGCTCCTACGCCAACGCCTTCTGGGACGACTCGTGCTTCTGCATGACCTACGGCGACGGTGACGGCACCCAGTTCGGCCCGCTGACGTCTCTGGACGTGGCCGCGCACGAGATGAGCCACGGCGTCACCAGCGCGACCGCGAACCTCACCTACTCCGGGGAGTCCGGCGGGCTGAACGAGGCGACGTCCGACATCATGGCCGCAGCCGTCGAGTTCTACGCGAACAACTCCAACGACGTCGGCGACTACCTGGTCGGCGAGGAGGTCGTCCTGTCCGGCCTCGGCCGGGCAGCACTGCGGTTCATGGACAAGCCCAGCAAGGACGGCAACTCGGCCGACTCCTGGTCGTCCACCACCAAGAACCTCGACGTGCACTACTCCTCGGGCGTCGCCAACCACTTCTACTACCTGCTGTCCGAGGGCAGCGGCGCGAAGACGATCAACGGCGTCTCCTACAACAGCCCCACGTCCAACGGCTCGACGATCACCGGCATCGGCCGGGACGCCGCCACGAGGATCTGGTACCGGGCGCTGACCACCTACATGACGTCCTCGACCGACTACAAGGGGGCGCGCACGGCGACCCTGAACGCGGCCACGGACCTCTACGGCGCGGGCAGCACCCAGTACAGCACCGTGGCCGCCGCCTGGTCCGCGGTGAACGTCACCTAGAGACCCCTGTTCCGGAACGAGGGCCCCGCATCAGCGTCCGATCCGCGGCGCGGGTGCGGGGCTTTACCGGGTTGATGATCCACGGCGCGGGGCCATGGTGAAGAATCAGGGACATGGCTACGACACGCACCGCGAACGCACACTGGGAAGGCTCGCTCATCGAGGGCCAGGGGACGGTCTCGCTGGACTCCTCGAAGCTCGGCACCTACGACGTGACCTGGGCATCGCGATCCGAGGAGCCGGGCGGGCGGACGAGCCCGGAGGAACTCATCGCCGCCGCCCACTCCACCTGCTACTCGATGGCGCTCTCGCACGCCCTCGCCGGGGCCGGAACGCCGCCGGAGAAGGTGGACACCAAGGCGGAGGTCACGTTCCAGCCGGGCGAGGGCATCACCGGCATCCACCTGACCGTCCGGGCGAGCGTGCCCGGCCTGTCCGCGGCCGACTTCGAGAAGGCCGCCCAGGGCGCCAAGGAGAACTGCCCCGTCAGCAAGGCCCTCACGGGCACCAAGATCACCCTGGACGCCGCCCTCGTCTGAGGACGCCGTCAGCCGGCGGCGGCCGGTTCCGCCCTGTTCGGGACCGCGCCGCCGTACCGGCGGTCGCGTGAGGCGTACAGCTCGCACGCGTGCCACAGGTGGCGCCGGTCGAAGTCCGGCCAGAGCGTGTCGAGGAACACCATCTCCGCGTACGCCGACTGCCACAGCAGGAAATTGGACGTGCGCTGCTCCCCCGACGAGCGCAGGAACAGGTCGACGTCCGGGATGCCGGGCTCGTCCAGGTAGCGGGCGAAGACCTTCTCGTTGACCTTGTCCGGGTTGAGCCGGCCGTCCCGGACGTCGCGGGCGATCGCCGCCGCCGCGTCCGCGATCTCCGCCCGCCCGCCGTAGTTCACGCAGAACTGCAGCGTGAGGACGTCGTTGTGGCGCGTCATCTCCTCGGCCGTCTCCAGCTCCTTGATGACGCTGCGCCACAGCCTCGGCCGCCGGCCCGCCCACCGCACCCGCACGCCCATGGAGTGGAGCTGGTCGCGGCGGCGGCGGATCACGTCCCGGTTGAAGCCCATCAGGAACCGCACCTCGTCCGGCGACCTCTTCCAGTTCTCGGTGGAGAACGCGTACGCCGACAGGTAGGGGACGCCCAGCTCGATCGCCCCCATGATCACGTCGAAGAGCGAGTCCTCGCCGCGCTTGTGCCCCTCGGTGCGCGGCAGCCCGCGCTCCTTCGCCCAGCGGCCGTTGCCGTCCATGACGATGGCGATGTGCCGCGGCACGAGGTCCGCGGGGATCGCGGGCGGGGTGGCGCCGTCGCGGTGCGGCTCCGGCGGCGATACGGCCCTGCTCAAACTCGCTCCCTGTCGATGTCGTCGTACGCGTGGTCGTACGCGTGGTCGTGTGCGTGGTCGTGCGGGGCCTCGGGAGGGGCTTGGCGCTCCACGTGGCGAAGCGACCGGATCCCGTGTTCCAGATGCCACTGGAGATAGGCGGCCACCAGGCCGCTGGACTCGGCCCGGTGGCGCTGCTCGCTGCCGTCGGCGTACTCCCAGTCGCCGCGCAGCAGCGCCAGCATCAGGGCGAACGTCGGCGGCGCCGGGGTCGCGGCGCCCGGCTGCCGGCAGTTCGCGCAGATCGCGCCGCCCGCCGCGATCGCGAACCCGCGCAGCCCGCCGCGGGTGCCGCAGCGGCAGCACTCGTCGAGCGCGGGCGCCCACCCGGCGACCGACAGCGAGCGCAGCAGGAAGGCGTCCAGGACGAGCCGGGGGTCGTGGCGGCGCTCGGCGAGCGTGCGCAGCCCGCCGACCAGCAGCAGGAACTGCCGCAGCGCGGGCTCGCCCTCCTCGCTCGTCAGCTTCTCGGCCGTCTCCAGCATCGCCGTCCCCGCCGTGTAGCGGGGGTAGTCGCTGACGAGCGCCTCCCCGTACGGGCGCAGCGTCTCGGCCTGCGTGATGAGGTCGAGGGAGCGCCGCTCGTAGAGCTGGAGGTCCACGTGGGTGAACGGCTCCAGCCGCGCCCCGAAACGGGACCTGGTCTTGCGGACCCCCTTCGCCGCGGCGCGGATCCGGCCGGTGCGCCGGGTCAGCACCGTCACGATGCGATCGGCCTCGCCCAGCTTCTGGGTGCGCAGGACGATGCCTTCGTCGCGGTAGAGGGTCACCCCCTCATTCTGACGCACGCCGCGCGATGCCTCGGTGCGGCGTCGGACATCTCCCCAGGATCCCCACAAGTCACCCGACTGGTTCCGCTCCGCTTCGCACCAATCACATAACGTGACCGGATTCGGCCGCGGCGGCGCGCCGAAAATTGTGGCTCGAATCACGCGGAACTGGCAGCGTTGTGGCATGAGATGCCACATCGTGCCACCGCACATGCTGGAGCGGATCGCCCGCGACGCCGATGATCCGGCCCTCCGCGACCGCGCGCGCCGTACGCTGGCGCTCACCTCGGCGCAGTTCGCCGACCGGAAGACGGCCGCGGCCGGGGCCCCCGCCCCCTCCGCGGACTTCGTCCCCGACCGGACGATCGGCGACGCCGGCGGCCGCGAGGAGCTGCCCGGCCGCACCGTGCGCGCCGAGGGGGCGCCCGCCACCGGCGACGAGGCCGCCGACCAGGCCTACGACTGGCTCGGCGCGACGTTCGACTTCTTCGAGGCCGCCTACCGGCGCAACTCGATCGACGGCGCCGGCCTGCGGATGGTCTCGACCGTCCACTACGGCGACAAGTACGACAACGCCTTCTGGAACGGCGAGCAGATGGTGTACGGCGACGGCGACGGCGTCCTGTTCACCGGGTTCACCGGCCCCCTCGACGTCACCGGGCACGAACTCACCCACGGCATCACGCAGTACACCGCCAACCTGGAGTACTACGGTCAGGCGGGCGCGCTCAACGAGTCCATGTCGGACGTGTTCGGCTCGCTCATCAAGCAGTGGCATCTCGGGCAGACCGCCGACCGGGCCGACTGGCTCATCGGGCAGGGCCTCCTCGCCCCCGGCGTCCGCGGCGTCGCGCTCCGCTCGCTGAAGGAGCCCGGCACCGCCTACGACGACCCGCGCCTCGGCAAGGACCCGCAGCCCGCCCACATGGACCACTACGTCGAGACCTACCGCGACAACGGCGGCGTCCACATCAACTCGGGCATCCCCAACCGCGCCTTCTACCTCACGGCCACCGCCATCGGCGGCAACGCCTGGGAGAGCGCCGGCCGCGTCTGGTACGACACGCTCACCGGCGGCACTCTGGCCGCCGATGTCGACTTCGCCGGGTTCGCCGCCGCGACCGTCCGGTCCGCCGTCCGGCTCTACGGTGCCGACGCGGTCGAGACGAAGGCGGTGAACCGGGCCTGGACGGGGGTAGGTCTCCCCCAGCAGCCGAACGGATAGCGCAGTGAGAGTGACAGTCGTCCGCAGCGGAGGATTCGCGGGGATCGAACGGCGCGCCGAGTCCGACAGCGCCAGCGACCCCATGCTGACGAGGCTCGTCCACCGGGTCGACCTGAAGACGGTCCCGCCGCCGGGCCGGATCCCCGACCAGTTCCTCTACGAAATCGACATCGACGGCGACCGAACGACCGTCGGCGAGGCCCAGCTCCACGGCCCGCTCCGCGAACTCGTCCACCACGTCCTCGGCCGGGCCCGCTGACCCGATCGCCTCACCCCCCGGAGCCCGGCCGGGGGCGAGGCGTCCACCCCGTGGTCACCGGCCGGTGACCACGGGGTTCAGCGGCACGCCGAGGCTCACTTCTCCTGAGCGCGGGCCACCCGGTTCACGGCGGACAGGATCGCCTTGAGGGACGCGGTCACGATGTTGCCGTCGATGCCGACGCCCCACACGGTCGTCCCGTTCACGTCGCACTCGACGTAGGCGGCGGCGCGGGCGTCGCCGCCGGCGCTCATCGCGTGCTCGGCGTAGTCCAGCACCCGCACGTTGATCCCGACCGTGGCGAGCGCGTCCTCGAACGCGGAGACCGGGCCGTTGCCGACGCCCTCGATCTCGCGGATCTCGCCGTCGACGCGGACGTCGCAGCTGAGCGCGTCCTTCTCGTCCACCCGGGACGTGGCGCGGTGCGCCAGCAGGCCGGCGCGCGGGCCGTTGGCGAAGAACTCGGCCTGGAAGATCTCCCACATGCGCTCGGGCGTGACCTCGCCGCCCTCGCTGTCGGTGTGCTCCTGCACCACCCGCGAGAACTCGATCTGCAGCCGGCGCGGCAGTTCCAGGGAGTGCTCGGTCTTCATGACGTAGGCGACGCCGCCCTTGCCCGACTGGCTGTTGACGCGGATCACGGCCTCGTACGTCCGGCCGACGTCGTGCGGGTCGATCGGCAGGTACGGGACCTCCCAGGGGTACTCCTCCACCGGCGACCCGGCGGCCTCGGCGTCCCGCTTCAGGTGGTCGAAGCCCTTGTTGATGGCGTCCTGGTGGGAGCCGGAGAACGCGGTGTAGACCAGGTCCCCGCCGTAGGGGTGCCGCTCGTGGACGGGCAGCTGGTTGCAGTACTCGACCGTCCGGCGGATCTCGTCGATGTCGGAGAAGTCGATCTGCGGGTCGACGCCCTGGGTGAACAGGTTCAGGCCCAGCGTGACCAGGCAGACGTTGCCGGTGCGCTCGCCGTTGCCGAACAGGCAGCCCTCGATGCGGTCGGCGCCCGCCAGGTAGCCCAGCTCGGCGGCGGCGACGGCCGTGCCGCGGTCGTTGTGGGGGTGCAGCGACAGGATGACGGAGTCGCGGTAGGCGAGGTTCCGGTTCATCCACTCGATCTGGTCGGCGTACACGTTCGGCGTCGCCATCTCGACGGTCGCCGGCAAGTTGACGATGACCTTCCTGTCCGGGGTCGGCTTCCATACGTCGTTGACGGCGTTGCAGACCTCCACGGCGTACTCCAGCTCGGTGCCGGTGAACGACTCCGGCGAGTACTGGAAGAAGATCTCGGTGTCGCCCATGTCCTCGGCGAGCTTCGCGCACAGCTTGGCGCCCTCGACGGCGATGGCGGTGATGCCGTCCTTGTCCTGGCCGAACACGACGCGGCGCTGCAGCGTGCTGGTCGAGTTGTACAGGTGCACGATCGCCCGCCCGGCGCCGCGCACCGCCTCGAAGGTCCGCTCGATCAGCTCCGGCCTGGCCTGCGTCAGGACCTGGATCACCACGTCGCCGGGGATCCGGTCCTCCTCGATGATCTGCCGGACGAAGTCGAAGTCGGTCTGGCTGGCCGCCGGGAACCCGACCTCGATCTCCTTGTAGCCCATCGCCACCAGCAGCTCGAACATCTTGAGCTTGCGGTGGGCGTCCATCGGGTCGATCAGCGCCTGGTTGCCGTCCCGCAGGTCGACCGCGCACCAGCGCGGGGCCTCGGTGATGACCTGGTCCGGCCAGGTCCGGTCGGTCAGCCTGATCGGCGCGAACCCGCGGTAGCGCTGGAAGGGCATGCCGGAGGACTGCTGTTGCGGATACATCCGTTGAGATCTCTCTGCTCGAACCTCGCGGCCGACGTCCACGTCAAAGTCCCGCAGCGAGGGAGCCGGCCTGTCTTACAGGCCCCCGCTGCGGCCGCTAAGGAGGAGCAGCTCACGCAACACGATCGTCAAGTTAACAGATGCCATCCGTGTTACGGAAACCGGCGTCCGCATGTTGAGACGAGAAGGGCCTTCTCCATCTCACCGGAACGCTCGCCGGCGGCCGCGCCATTCCCCGGCAGCTCCCATTAGGGGACGAGCACGCAGAGGCAGGTCACGCAGCCGTCGAGAGCCTCGAACTCGCTGATGTCGACGCTCGTGACGCGCAGGCCGTCGGCCGCCAGCCCCGCCGCCGTGCGCGGCGCCGACGCGGCCATCAGGACGTGGTCGGGGCCGAGCGGCACCACGTGGGCGCCCGACGGTTCGGGAGCGACGCGCAGGCACGGCAGCACCGAGGTGTCCACCATCTCGGGGATGCCGATCAGGCCGCCGTCGGGCAGCGCGGTCAGCGCCGACTTCAGGTGCAGGCAGCCGCGGGTGTCCACCGGCACGACCTTCCGCCCGCCCAGCAGGTGCGCGAGCTGGCAGATGCCCTCCTCATTCGTGCGGTCGCCGCGCCCCACGTAGACGGTGTCCCCGACGCTCAGCACGTCGCCGCCGTCCAGGGTGCCCGGATCCTTGATCCGCTCGATCCGCAGGCCGAGCTCGCGCGCCGCCAGCTCCGCGCCAGGCCGCTCGCCCCGGCGGCGCTCCTCCCCCGACCGGCACACGATCGCGAGGTCGCCGGCGACGACCAGGACGTCCTCGATGAACACCGCGTCGGGCCGGTCGTCGGCCGGCGGCGCCGCGCGGACCCGCCAGCCCGCCGACCGCAGCGCCGCGACGTACGCCTCGTGCTGCCGCGCGGCGAGCGCGGCGTCCACGCGGCGGCGGGCGGCGTGGGTGACGATCCCCTCCGCGATCCGCGGGCCGGGGGCCCGGACGAGCGCTCTGCCGGCGCGGCCCATGTCAGCGCGACGCCCCCTCGGTGGTCACGATCACGCCCAGCGCGTACGCGGGGGACATGCCGAGCAGGTCCGCGACGCCGTGCAGGGCCTGCCGCTCGCCCTCGCCGAGCGGGCCGTCCGCGAGCCCGATCCGGACGGCCTGCGCCAGGAACCACTCCTTGGCCTCCACCGCGAGCTGCGCCCCGGCCTGGACGACCTCCCGCTCCAGGAACGTGCGGCGCAGCCCGAGGTCGGCGTTCACGGCGTCGGCGTCGTAGTCGGGCTCGCCGTACCCGGTGACCGTGGCGATCGCGCGGGCGCGGGCCACCGCGTCGGACGGGTCGCCGGCCCGCAGCACCAGGGCGGCCGCCGCCCGCATGCCCGCGGCCAGCGTCTCCGCCATCTGCTGCGCGGTCGGCGTCCGCAGCGCCGAGCCGGGGAAACGGCCCCGGCACGTCCGGCACTCGACGGCGTGGCCGAGCCGCCACAGCGGGATCATCGGGACGAAGAACACCGAGAACCAGCGGCGGCCCGCACGCCTGCGGTAGGGACGGTCGCCCCCGCACTGCGGGCAGTGGAACGTCCCCTCGCTGACCGTACGGAACACCGCCGTGAGGCCGAAAACGAGCAACACCCGGGTTCTCCTCCCATAACGGACTTCGTCCAAAGTACCGACACGGGGGCGCCGACGTGGCCGTCCCGGTCAATGCCGTTCCTGCCTTTACGCTGGGTTCATGACCGGTGACCTGGGTTCCGACGCGGAACGTGCGCGCTCCCGCCCGTCCTTCCTGCCGCCCGTCGACGGCTACCCGCCGCCCGCCGCCGACCCGGCCGAGGCCGCGGAGGCGCCCGCCGGGCCGCCCGCCGCGCGGCGCGGCACCCCGTGGATCCTCGCCGTGGTCGCCTCCGCGTCGGCGCTGCTCGTGTCGGCGTTCCTGCCGTGGGCGCACGCGCAGGTCGTCGTCGACCTGTTCGGCCGCACGCTCAGCCGCGACCTCGGCAGCGTCGCCGGCATCGACGCCGACGACATGGTCCTCGCCGTCCCGGTGCTGGCCGTCGTCTCGATCGCGCTGGCCTTCTGGGACCTGATCGGCCGCGACGCCCGGATCGGCGGGCTCGCCGCCGTCCCCGGCACGCTCGCCCTGCTGGTCTGCGGGATCTTCGTGCTGCGGCTGGGCGACGTCCGCGACGACCTGCCCGAGACCGGCCTCGACCTCGGCTACCAGATCACCGTCCGCTACGGCTGGTACCTCGGGGTCGTCGCGGCCCTGTTCGTGGTCGGTTTCAGCCTCGCCCGCCCCATCGGCGAGCGGGTGTCGCGGTCGCAGCAGCCGGACGAGTACCAGCCGGAGCTCGCCTACCCGGGCCAGCCGGGCGACTACGCCTCCTGGCCCGAGGAGGACCAGGCCTGGGGCCGCCGGGAGGACCCGCTGTCGTCCGGGTCGCCCGCCGAGGAGGAGCAGCGTAAGGATCAGCCGTAGGGGCGGCGCCGGTCGTAAGGCGGTGTCGTCGTAGGGCGACGTCAGTCGTAGGGCGACGTCAGTCGTAGGGCCGGCGTCAGTCGTAGAAACCGAGCCGGCGGAGCTGCTTCGGGTCGCGCTGCCAGTCCTTGAGGACACTGACGCGCAGGTCGAGGAAGACCTTGGTGCCGAGCAGCGCCTCGATCTGCCGCCGCGCCGCCGCGCCCACCTCGCGGAGCCGCGAGCCCTTGTGCCCGATGATGATGCCCTTCTGGCTGGGCCGCTCGACGTACAGGTGCGCGTAGACGTCGACGAGGTCGTCGCGGCCCTCGCGCGGCGCCATCTCGTCGACCACCACGGCGATCGAGTGGGGCAGTTCCTCCCGGACGCCCTCCAGCGCCGCCTCGCGGATCAGCTCGCTGATCAGGACCTGCTCGGGCTCGTCGGTGAGGTCGCCCTCCGGGTAGAGCGGCATCCCCTCCGGCAGGTGGGAGATCAGCAGGTCGCCGACGAGATCGACCTGGAA
Source organism: Actinomadura chokoriensis (assembly GCF_041463665.1). Classification (GTDB taxonomy): domain Bacteria; phylum Actinomycetota; class Actinomycetes; order Streptosporangiales; family Streptosporangiaceae; genus Spirillospora; species Spirillospora chokoriensis_A. The sequence goes on along the minus strand of NZ_JAXCEJ010000020.1, from coordinate 149,854 downwards.
GCCGCTCTCGGCGGAGCACGGCACGATGTCGGCGAACTCCCCCAGCCGGCCGACCGCGAGGAGCTGCTCGGCGACCTGCTCGGGCGCGGCCAGGTCGGTCTTCGTCACGATCGCCACCACGGGCGTCTTCTTCACCCCGGCCAGCTCGCGGGCGATGTACTTGTCGCCCGGCCCGACGGGCTGGTCGGCCGGCACGCAGAAGCCGATCGCGTCCACCTCGGTCAGCGTGGACCGGACGAGGCTGTCCAGCCGTTCCCCGAGCAGCGTCCGGGGCTTGTGCAGGCCGGGCGTGTCGACGACGACCAGCTGCGCGTCCGGCCGGTGCACGATGCCCCGGATCGCCCGCCGCGTCGTCTGCGGGCGGCTGCTGGTGATCGCCACCTTCGTCCCGACGAGCGCGTTCATCAGGGTCGACTTCCCCACGTTCGGGCGGCCGATGAAGCACGCGAACCCCGCCCGGCGCCCCTCCGGCGTCCCATTCCCCAGACTCGTCACACGTCGATTGTCCCTTACCCGGCCGTGCGCCCGGCACGTCCGGGCATGCCGCGGGGGCGCCCGGGCGATGGAGCGGACCTGTGCGCCACCCCGTACGCTTGGCGGCGTGAGCGAGCTGAACGCCGAGGACGCGAAGATCATCACCCTGGCCAGGTCGGCACGGGCCCGCACGGGCGCCGCCGAGGGCGCCGCCGTGCGCGACGAGACGGGCCGCACCTACTCCGCCACGAGCGTGGACCTGCCGTCCCTGAAGCTCTCGGCCCTCAAGGCCGCCGTAGCGATGGCCGTCTCCAGCGGCGCCGAAGACCTGGAGGCCGCCGCCGTCGTCACCGAGGACGACGCTCCCGACCCCGCCGACGTCGCCGCCGTCCGCGACCTCGGCCCCAAGGCGCCCGTCCTCGTCGCGGGCCACGACGGGACCTTGCGCACGACCCGCTGAGCCCTGCGCACGACCCGCTGAGCCGCGGTCCTAGCGTGCCCGGTCCGGTTCCCCGGTGTCGGACGCGTCCGCGGCGGTCGCGCCCAGCCGGTGCACCAGCACGGTGCCGATGCGGTTGCGGCGGCCGGCGATCGTCTCCGCCTTGAGGGACAGAACGGGGTCGCCCTCGCCGGGGCCGACCTCCGCCGTGGAGCCCTCGATGGGGACGCGGCCGAGGGCGTGCGCCAGCAGCCCGCCGACCGTCTCGACGTCCTCGCCGTCGAGCTCGACGTCGAACAGCTCGGCGAGGTCCTCGACGGGCAGGCGGGCGGTGACGCGGGCGGCGCCGTCCGGGAGCCAGGTCACCGGCGGGATCTCGCGGTCGTACTCGTCGGTGATCTCCCCGACGATCTCCTCCAGGATGTCCTCGATGGTGACGAGGCCCGCGGTGCCGCCGTACTCGTCGATGACGATCGCGACGTGGATCTGCCGGGCCTGCATCTCGCGCAGCAGCTCGTCGATCGGCTTGCTGTCGGGCACGTAGGTGGCCGAGCGCATCACCGAGTCGACCGTCTCGACCGACTCCCCCTCGCGGTGCTCCTGGCTGCGGCGGACGATGTCCTTCAGGTAGGCGATGCCGACGACGTCGTCCTCGTTCTCGCCGACGACGGGGATGCGGGAGAAGCCGCTGCGCAGTGCGAGCGACATCGCCTGCCGCAGCGTCTTGGTGCGCTCGACGAACACGATGTCGGTGCGCGGCACCATCACCTCGCGGACGAGGGTGTCGCCCAGCTCGAACACCGAGTGGATCATCTCCCGCTCGACCGGCTCGATCAGGCTGCGCTGCTCGGCGAGGTCGACCAGGTCGCGCAGCTCCGCCTCGGACGCGAACGGGCCCTCCCGGAAGCCCTTGCCGGGCGTCAGCGCGTTGCCGAGCGCGATCAGCAGCGCGGGCAGCGGCCCGAGCACCCGGGTCACCGGATGGATCACCGCGGCGCCGGCCAGCGCGATCCGGTCGGCGTGCTGGATGCCGAGCGTGCGCGGCCCGACCCCGATCACCACGTAGCTGACCAGGATCATGACCACCGCGGCGGTCACGTAGGCGCGCCACGTCTCGTCCAGCCAGGAGATGCACAGGTCCGCCACGATCACGGTCGCGACCAGCTCGCAGCCGATGCGCAGCAGCAGCACCATGTTGACGTAGCGGGCGGGGTCTGCGACCACCTCGGCCAGCCGTTTCGCGCCGCGCCGCCCCTCGCGGACGACCTCCTCGACGGTGACGCGCGACACCCGGGCCAGCGCCGTCTCGGTGCCGGCCAGCAGGCCCGCCATGAACACCAGGCCCACCGCCAGGGCGGACAGCCACACCTGCGCGGTGCTCATCAGCCGCCGCGTTCCTCCCGCCAGGAGGCGAGGAGCTCGGCCTGCAGGCCGAACATCTCCTTGTGCTCCTCCGGCTCAGCGTGGTCGTAGCCGAGGAGATGGAGGATGCCGTGCGCGCACAGCAGCTCCAGCTCCGCCTCGGTGTCGTGCCCGGCCTCGCGCGCCTGGCGCTCCGCCACCGCCGGGCACAGGACGACGTCGCCGAGCAGCCCCGGATCGGTCTCGCCGTCCTCGTCGGCGCCGCCGGACATGTGGCCGGGGCGCAGCTCGTCCATGGGGAAGGACAGCACGTCGGTCGGGCCCGGTTCGTCCATCCACTTCTCGTGCAGCTCGGTCATCGCGGCCTCGTCGACCAGCAGGATCGACAGCTCCGCCAGCGGGTGGACGCGCATGCCGTCGAGGACGTGCCGGGACAGCTCCCCGATGGCCCTCTCGTCGACCGGCACGCCCGACTCGTTCAGCACCTCGATGCTCACTGCCGCCCCCGCTTGCGGGACCCGCCGCGGCCGGCCGCGCCCTGCTTGAACTCCGGCACCCGCGTCTCGTCCCAGCGGTTGTAGGCGTCGACGATGTCGGTGACGAGCTTGTGCCGGACGACGTCGCGGCTGTCCAGCCGGCAGAAGTCGATGTCCTCGACGCCCTCCAGGATGTCCTGGACGACGCGCAGCCCGCTCGTCTGCCCGTTCGGCAGGTCGACCTGGGTGACGTCGCCGGTCACGACGACCTTCGAGCCGAAGCCGAGCCGGGTGAGGAACATCTTCATCTGCTCGGCCGAGGTGTTCTGCGCCTCGTCCAGGATGATGAACGAGTCGTTCAGCGTCCGTCCGCGCATGTACGCCAGGGGGGCGACCTCGATGGTGCCGGCGGCCATCAGGCGCGGGATCGAGTCCGGGTCGACCATGTCGTGCAGCGCGTCGTAGAGCGGCCGCAGGTACGGGTCGATCTTCTCGTAGAGCGTTCCGGGCAGGAACCCGAGCCGCTCCCCCGCCTCGACCGCGGGGCGCGTCAGGATGATGCGGTTGACCTGCTTGTCCTGCAGCGCGCGGACGGCCTTGGCCATCGCCAGGTAGGTCTTGCCGGTGCCGGCGGGACCGATCCCGAACACGATCGTGTGCTTGTCGATCGCGTCGACGTAGCGCCGCTGGTTCAGCGTCTTCGGGCGGATCGTCCGGCCCCTGCTGGACAGCACGTCCAGGGTCAGGACCTCGGCCGGGCGGGCGTCGCTCTCGCCGCGCAGCATCGCCAGGCTGCGCTCGACCGCGTCGGGGGTGAGCTGCGTGCCGCCCTTCAGCAGTTCGAGCATCTCGGTGAAGAGCCGGGACACCAGGTCGGTGTCGCTCTCCGCGCCGGTCACCGTGATCTCGTTGCCGCGGACGTGGATGTCGATGTCGCTGCCGAACGCCTGCTCGATCGCGTGGAGCAGCTCATCCCGGGAGCCGAGCAGGCTCACCATCGAATGGTCGTCCGGCACCACGATCTTGATCTGCGAGCGCGAGCCGTTGCGGTCGTCGCGCCCCGTGCGAGTTGCCCTCGTGTGAGTTGATTCGACCATCAGCCGGGCCTTGCGGCCTTTCGGACCTGCCTTCTGTCTGCTCCGGGTGTCCAGTTGGCTTCCATCGTACTGGGCACCCACGACACGACGCCGAAAGGTTTTTCGCGTGGCGTGACGTCCGCCCGGCCGCGCGGGGGTCAGCCGGGCGGCCAGTTCAGGCCGCGGCCGCCGAGCACGTGGACGTGCACGTGGAAGACGGTCTGCCCGGCCTGGACGCCGGTGTTGAACACGAGCCGGTAGCCGCTCTCGGCGATGCCCTCGTCGACGGCGACCTCGTGGGCCTCCCGGACGACCTCGGCGAGCAGCCCGGCATCGGACGCGGCGAGCTCGGCCACCGTCGGATGGTGGTCCCGCGGGATGACCAGCACGTGCGTGGGCGCCTGCGGGTTGATGTCCCGGAACGCCACCGTCCCCGCCGACTCCCGGACGATCTTGGCGGGCACGTCCCCGGAAACGATCTTGCAGAACAGGCAGTCGATCATCTGTCTCCCCTCGCAACGGCCCGTGACCGCCCCGGAATCCTACCGACCCCCGCGCGGCCGGGCCCGCCGCGCTCCGCGCCCGACGCGTTTTTTCGGGAGCCGACCTCCGTTTGCGGTCACCATCGCGACCGGTCACTGGTTAAGGTTGTCAGCTCAGGCGTACCCCCCGGTTCGCAAGGGATTGCGGCATGCTCGGCGCCGGGCGGGGACACCGATTCGTGCCGCCCCGAGGGCGACCGTCCGAATGGAGACGGCCGGGGCCGGCAGAGGCGGCGGACAGGTGACCGAGGCAGACCAGGAATTGCCCTTCCGTAAACCGGGTGAGGAGGGCACGCGTCGAACTGACGTGACCGAGACCCTCGTGGCCAGGGGCACGGCCGGGGCAGTGGCCGTCGCCTGGGACGCCGATCAGGCGGTGACCGCGCTCTACAGCGCCAACTACCGCTCGCTCGTACGCCTGGCAGCCATGCTCGTCCGCGACGCCGGGACGGCCGAAGAGGTCGTCCAGGACGCCTTCGTCGCCATGCACGGCGGCTGGCGGCGGCTGCGCGACCCCGACAAGGCCCTGTCGTACCTGCGCCAGTCCGTGGTGAACCGGTCGCGATCGGTGCTCCGGCACCGCGCCGTCGTCGAGAAGTACGCCCCGAAGGGCCTGCCGGACGCGCCGAGCGCCGAGGCCGGGGCCATCGGGGAGCTGGAACGCTCGGCGGTCATCGACGCGTTGTCCCGGCTTCCCGCCCGCCAGCGGGAGGCACTCGTCCTGCGCTACTACGCCGATCTCTCCGAAGCGGAGATCGCGGGCGCGATGGGCATCTCCCGAGGCGCCGTGAAGAGTCATACGGCGCGCGGAATGACCGCGCTACGCAACGTCCTGGAGCAGTTCTCATGACCACCGACCCCCACGACGAGCTCGGCGAGATCCTCCGCCGCGCCCTGCACGCGGAGGCGGACGCGGTCAACCCCGCGAGCGACGGCCTGGAGCACATCCGGGCCCGGATAGCCGACGGCCGGCGCCGCCGGTTCGGTATCGGACGGTTCGGCCCCGCCCGGTTCGGGTTCGACCGGTTCACCGTCAACTGGGCGCGGCCCGTCCTCGCCGTGGCCGCCTCCGTGGCGATCGCCGCGCTCGGCGTGACGGCCCCGCAGACCATGAACCTCATCCAGCAGACGGTCGGCAACAACGGGCCGTCCGGCGGCGGGCAGAACAACAGCGACGGCGACCGCACCGACGCCCAGGGCAACCCGGAGTTCCCCGACCCGTCGTCGCCGGGGAGCAGCCCGTCCGGCGCGCCGTCGGCCTCGTCGACCTCGGCCCCGAGTTCCAAGCCGGGGCTGTCGTCCTGCCGCATCCCGCCGCCGTCGGTGGGCGCGGCCTCCGGCTCGCCAGGCGCGACCGCCGCGCCGGCCACGGCGACCACGCCGTGCCCGAGCAGCACCCCGACGACGGAGCCGCCCGTGTCGACCACGCCGGAGCCGCCCGCGCCGCCGACGTCGGAGAAGCCCACCGACACGCCCACGCAGGCGCCGACGAGCGAGCCGGCGAACACGACCGAGCAGGGCGCCGCGACCACCCCCTGACGTCCCGGGCGGGCGGCCCTACCAGCGTCCGGTGGCGGCCAGCAGCACGCTGGCCGCCGCCACCCCGGCGGTCGACGTGCGCAACACGGTCGGGCCGAGCCTTGCGGGACGCCCGCCGGCTGCGGCGAACCGGTCCAGTTCCGCCTCCGTGATCCCGCCCTCCGGGCCGACCACGAGCACGATGTCGCCCTCCGCGGGCGGCTCCACGGCGCTCAGCGGCGCCTCGGCCTCCTCGTGCAGGATCAGGGCCAGGGACGCGCCGGCCATCCGCGCGGCGACGTCCTCGGTGGACGCCAGCTCCGGCACCTCGGGCAGCCGGCCGCGCCGCGCCTGCTTGCCCGCCTCCCGCGCGGTCGCGCGCCAGCGTGCGAGTGCCTTGTCGCGGCGTTCGGGACGCCACCGGGTGACGCAGCGGTCCGCCGCCCACGGGACGATCACGTCCACGCCGACCTCGGTCATGACCTCGACCGCCAGCTCGCCCCGGTCGCCCTTCGGCAGGGCCTGGACGACCACGAGGCGCGGCGAGGGCGGCGGCTCCCTGTGCCGGCTTCGCACGTCCAGGGTGAGGGACGCCCGGTCCGCGGCGGTGACGACGCACTCGGCCAGCAGGCCCGCGCCGTCGGTCAGGTCGACGCGCTCACCGGGCCGCAGCCGCCGCACGGCCGCCGCGTGCCGCCCCTCGGGCCCGTCCAGGACGACCGTGTCCCGCTCGAGCGCGTCCGTACCCGCGAGGAACACCGGCGGGCTCATGAGGGACCTCCATGGTCACCCTGCTCCGAATCGCCGCGGCGGCCCTCCCGGTAGGCCGCCGCCACCTCGCTTCAGTGCTGGTTGAAGACGTCCTTGATGCGGGAGAACACGCCGCTGCGCTGGCCGGGCGCGAACTTGCCGGGCGGGCGCTCCTCGCCGCGCAGCGCCGCGAGGCGGCGGAGCAGGTCCTCCTGCTCCTCGTCCAGCCGGTTCGGCGTCTCCACGTTGACGTGGATCATCAGGTCGCCGCGGCCGCTCTCGTTGAGGTGCCGCACGCCCCGGTTGTAGAGCGTGATGACCTGCCCGGACTGCGTGCCGGGCTTGATGTCGACGCTCTCGGCCGCGTCCAGCGTCTCGATGGTCACGCTGGTGCCGAGCGCCGCCGCGGTCATCGGGATCTCGACCGTGCAGTGCAGGTCGTCGCCCTCCCGCTCGAAGATCGGGTGCGGCTTCTCCACGATCTCCAGGAACAGGTCGCCGGGCGGGCCGCCGCCCGGGCCGACCTCGCCCTCGCCGGCGAGCTGGATGTGGATGCCGTTCTCCACCCCGGCCGGGATCTTGACCTTGACGGTCCGCCGGGTGCGGACCCGGCCGTCGCCGGAGCACTCGGTGCACGGGTTGCGGATCACCGAGCCGAACCCGCCGCACGCCGGGCACGGCCGGGCCGTCATGACCTGGCCGAGGAACGAGCGCTGCACCTGCTGCACCTCGCCGCGCCCGTGGCAGGTGTCGCACGTGTCCGGGTGGGTGCCGGGCGCGCAGCCCGACCCCTCGCAGGCGCCGCAGGCGACCGCGGTGTCGATGGACAGCTCGCGGGTCGTGCCGAACGCGGTCTCGCCGAGGTCGAGCTCGACCCGCAGCGTCGCGTTCCGGCCGCGCCGCGCCCGCGACCGCGGGCCGCGCGAGGTCGCCGTCCCGAAGAAGGCGTCCATGATGTCGCTGAACGGGAACCCGGCGCCGCCGAAGCCGCCGGCGCCCGCCCCCGCCCCGGACGCGAACGGGTCCGCACCGAGGTCGTACATCTCGCGCTTCTTCGGGTCGGAGAGCACCTCGTACGCCTGGGTGATCTCCTTGAACTTCTCCTGGGTCTCCGGATCAGGATTGACGTCCGGGTGAAGCTCCCGGGCGAGCCGGCGGTAGGCCTTCTTCACCTCGTCGGCGCTGGCGTCGCGCCGGACGCCCAGGGTCGCGTAGTAGTCGTTCGCCACCTTACGACCCCGCCAGGATCTGTCCCACGTAGCGTGCCACTGCCCGTACCGCTCCCATCGTGCTGGGGTAATCCATGCGTGTAGGCCCGAGCACTCCAAGCCGGGCCAAGGTGAGGTCGCCCACCCCGTAGTCCGCGGCGACGACCGAGGTCGATCGGAGCCCCAGGTCGGGGTTCTCGGTGCCGATCCGCACCGTAACTGTAGAGGAGTCTCCGGTCTCGCCGAGCAGCCGCATGAGGACGACCTGCTCCTCAAGTGCCACCAGTACCTCCCGCAGGCTCTGCGAGAAGTCCACGGCGGCGAGGTTGGCCGCGCCGGCGAAAACGATCTTCTCTTCGTGGTTCTCGACGAGCGTCTCCAGCAGGACCGACAGCACCGCCGCCGCGACCGGCCGGTCGTCCGGCCCCACCTTCTCGGGGAGGTCGGCGACGGCGGCCGGCACTTCGCCGAAGCCGAGCCCGTCCAGGCACGTGTTGAGCAACGCCCGCAGGTGCCCGATCGATTCCTCGGACAGGCCGGCGGGCGTCTCGATGAGCCGCTGCTCCACCCGCCCGGTGTTGGTGATCAGGACGAGCAGCAGCCGTCCCTCGGCGACCGGGACCAGCTCCACGTGCCGCACCGACGAGCGGGTCAGCGACGGGTACTGCACGACGGCGACCTGCCGGGTGAGCTGCGCGAGCAGCCGCACCGTGCGGCCGACGACGTCGTCGAGGTCGTAGGCGCCCGACAGGAACGTCTCGATCGCGCGCCGCTCGGCGACCGAAAGCGGCTTGATCGTGGACAGCCGGTCGACGAACAGCCGGTAGCCCTTGTCTGTGGGAACGCGCCCGGCGCTGGTGTGCGGCTGGGCGATGTAGCCCTGCTCCTCCAGCACCGCCATGTCGTTGCGGATGGTCGCCGGCGACACCCCGAGGTTGTGCCGGTCCGCCAGGGCCTTCGACCCCACCGGTTCGTTGGTCGAGACGAAGTCCTCGACGATGGCGCGCAGGACCGCGAGTTTCCGGTCGTCCAGCACGGCCTCACCTCCCTCGTCCGGCCGGCCCGTGCCGCTGGCACTCCTTACTCTGGAGTGCCAATTGTACGGCCCCGGGACCCCGATCGGAGTGCCTGTGCACTCCCCGCACGGCTGCGCGATCCTATCCGTATCGAACGCGGACGCCACGCCGAGGGACGAGGAGCGACGCCACGCGGCCGTTCCGGAGGGTTAATGTGCGGACCCGTGCACAGTAAGGACTACGGAAACGACGTGCTCGCCGGCGACTGGCGCAGGCCCCGGAAAGGGCAGATTCCCGAGGTCGCGGCGGAACCCGGGCTGGTGGCGGAGGATCCGGGCAGCGGCTTCTGCGGCGCGGTGGTCGGCTGCGACAAGTTCGGCGTCACCCTGGAGGACCGGTTCGGCAAGCGGCGCGTGTTCCCGCTCACCAAGTCCGGCTTCCTGATCGACGGCAAGCCGGTCACGCTGGTCCGGCCGACCGCCGCGCCCAAGGGGCCGGCGCGTTCGGCGTCCGGGTCCATCGCCGTCCAGGGGCTGCGCGCCCAGGTGGCCAAGGAGAGCCGCATCTACGTGGAGGGCGTCCACGACGCCGAGCTTGTCGAGAAGATCTGGGGACACGACCTGCGCGTCGAGGGCGTCGTCGTGGAGTACCTCGAAGGCGTGGACGACCTGCCCGCCATCGTCGAGGAGTTCGGCCCTGGCGAGGAGCGCCGTCTCGGCGTCCTCGTCGACCACCTGGTGGAGGGGTCCAAGGAGTCCCGGATCGCCGCGCGGGTGTCGTCCCCGCACGTCCTCATCACCGGGCATCCCTTCATCGACATCTGGGAGGCGGTCAAGCCGGCGGCCGTCGGCATCCGCGCCTGGCCCCGCATCCCGCGCGGCATCCCGTGGAAGGAGGGCGTCGTCGCCGAACTCGGCTGGGGCGTCGAGACCGGCGCCGCGTGGAAGCGGATCCTGAACTCGGTCAACTCCTACACCGACCTGGAGCCCGACCTCCTGGGCCGGGTGGAGGAGCTCATCGACTTCGTCACTGCGTAGCCCAGGCGCAGGTGGCTGGGCTCGCCACCTGCGCCTAGGTCAGGTCGCGGACCAGTGCGTCGGCCAAGAGGCGGCCACGGAGGGTCAGGACGGCGCGGCCCTGCTCGTAAGGTGCCGGTTCCAGCAGGCCCTCATCGATGGCTCTGCGGACGGCCTTGTCGTCCAGGAGTTCGGTGGGACAGCCCTGGGCCAGGCGTAGTTCGAGCATGATGCGCTCGATGTGGCGGTCGTCGTCGGTCAGGATCTCCCTGGCGTGGGCGGGCGTGGTGCCTTCGGCCAGGCGAGAGGCGTAGGCGGCGGGATGCTTGACGTTCCACCAGCGCGTTCCGCCGACGTGGCTGTGCGCGCCTGGGCCTACGCCCCACCAGTCGGCGCCCGTCCAATAGAGCATGTTGTGGCGGCAGGCGGCGGAGGGGTCGGCGGCCCAGTTGGAGATCTCGTACCAGTGCAGGCCGTGGGCGCTGAGCATCTCGTCTGCGATGAGGTAGCGGTCGGCCATGGCGTCGTCGTCGGGCGCGGTCAGTTCACCCCGCCTCACCTGCGCCGCCAGGCGGGTGCCCTCCTCCACGATGAGCGCGTACGCCGACACATGGTCTGGTTCTGATGCCAGGGCCGCCTCCAGGGAGGCTTTCCAGTCGTCGTCGGTCTCCCCTGGCGTCCCGTAGATGAGGTCCAGGTTGATGTGCTCGAAGCCCGCCCTACGCGTCCACTCGACGACTTGCGGGACGCGCCCGGGGGTGTGGGCGCGCTCCAGGACGGCTAGGACGTGCTCGCGCGCGCTCTGCATGCCGTACGAGATACGGGTGAACCCGGCCTGCCGGAGTTCGGCCACGTACCTCTCGTCCACCGATTCGGGATTCGCCTCCGTGGTGATCTCCGCGTTCCTGGCGAGCCCGAACTCGGCGTCGATCGCGGCCAGGATTCGGCCCAGGTCGTCAGGCGGAAGCAGCGTCGGTGTGCCGCCGCCCACGAAAACCGTCTCGACGGGGAGGTCCGCGTCCCCGAGCACACGGCGGGCCGTGCGCACCTCGCCGATGGCGGTGTCGGCGTAGGAATCACGGCTCGCCCCAGGCCCGAGTTCCGTCGCGGTGTAGGTGTTGAAGTCGCAGTACCCGCACCGCGTCACGCAGAAGGGCACATGGACGTAGAAGGCGAAGGGACGGTCCCCGAGGCCGTTCAGGGCGCTGCCGGGCAGCGCACCGTCGGCCGGTACGGGATCACCATCGGGAAGGGTCGAGGGCACCCCTCAAGTCTGCCTCGCGTGCAGCCCTGCTTCAGACCTCGTCGAGCTTGGCGCGGAGCCAGTCCGGGATGTGGGTCTCCGAGCGGGGGAAGCGGTCGAGGTCCAGGGCGTAGGCGGACGGGGTGAGGGGCGGGGTGAAGTCGGGCTCGCCGTCGTAGTCGAACTCGGCGCTGAACCGGCCGGAGCGCTCGATCTGCAGGCGCGCGGTGAACCAGGCGCCCTTGCCGCTGCGGTACATGACGCGGCGCAGCTCGTCCATCCTGCCGATGGCCTGCCCCGGCGGGATGGCGGTGCGGCGCCCGCCGCCGGCGTCCTCGACCTCGAACGAGGCGCTGTCGATGCCCACGGTCGCGCGGAACTCGAAGTCGAGCCGTTCCCAGCCGTCGGGGGCGGCGGAGCGCAGCGCGCGGACGGCGCCGTTCACCGTTTCCCGTTCCTTCGCAGAACGCAGAACCTGCTCGGGGTGGGTCACGCTACCTCCGGGAGGTCGGGTCGGGACCGTCTGGCCGCTGCTTCCGACCGTACCGACATACGCGCCCAGGTCGAGCAACCACCGCCGTGTCGTGGTGAAACCACCCGCCGCGCGGCCGGAATGGAGCGTGCCGACCCTCTTGGGTGGATAGTGTCATCGGGATGGTGGACGAGGGTGCGACCGAGCGGGGACGCGCGCCGGCGCGCGTGTTGCTGCAGGGCGAGCCGGACGGCTGGCACTGCGTGGTGGTCGACGGGGCGGGCGGCGAGCGGCGCAGCGACTTCGCCGGCGCGGGAACGCGCTGGTCGACGGGCGGGGGCGGCGATCCCGAACCGCCGTGGTGGCGGCGCAGGCTCGCCGAGACGGCCGAGGGGCTGCGGGAGGCGGTCGCCGAGCGGCTGACCGACGCGACGTTCCGCGCCCTCGGCGTCGAGGCCGTGATCACCTGGTTCGCGGTGGACGAGCCGGTCGCGTGGGAGGGGCTCGTCACGCTCCGGGAGGCCGATCCGGCGCGGTTCCCCGGCCGGGTCGCGCCGTTCGTGATCACGCTGGAGCCGGGGCGCGGGGCGCTGCTGCCGGAGGCGAACCTGCTGTTCTCCACGCACGCCCCCGACGCGTGGACGACGCTCGCCGCGGTCGCCGAGCGGTGCGGCACCCCGCCGCCGAAGGCGTCGCTGCTGTGCGGCTGGGCCGATCATCGCAGCGTCCGGGTGGGTCGCGGGACGCTGGCGCTGTCCACCGACCGGGGCGAGGACGGCGTGGAGCGGCTCGCCGAGATCTGCGGGACGCGGTCGCCCGGCTGGAGCGGCAACCCGGAGATGCGGTTCCGGGTGGACGGCGTCGACCTGCTCGACGAGCCCGCCCGCGACGTGGTCGCGCTGCTGCGGGAACTGGGGCACGAGGTCGTCCGGCGGGGGCGCACGGTCCGGCTGGCCGCGTCCGGGCTCACGCTCTACGGGCCCGACCTGCCCGGCGACGCCGAGCCCTTCACGGCGGTGTCGCTGCAGCCGCCCGCCGTCCCCGCGCCGCACCGGACGCCGCACCGGAGCCGTGCCTGAAGGCTCACCGAGCCGACACCCGCGGGCGACCCTGCCGTCACCGGAACGCGACCCGGCCGCCCTAGGTTCCTGATCATGAGAAGCCGTGCGCGTCATGCCGTGCTCGCCGTGACCGGCGCCGCCCTCGCCGGCGCTCCCCTCACCCTCACCGCCCTGCCCGCCCACGCCTCCCCCGCCGCGTCCTCCGCCCTCACGTCCTCCGCCGCCGGGACGATCACCGTCCGGCGCGGCGGGCCCGCCCGGTCGCTGCCGTTCACCGCGCGCCGGGACGGGGAGGCGGTGATCTCCTTCACCGCGTCCGCCCCGGGGGTCTCCTGGGCGCGTGCGGGCGCCGAGTCCGCCGTCGTGTCGATCTCGGTGGACGGACGCCATGTGACCGACCTCGTCGTCCCCTCGTCAGACCCGATCCCCCGGAGCCTCGGCCTCGGACATGTCGGGAAGGGCCGCCACAGGGTGACGCTGCGCTTCGCGAAGGGCAGCGCGCCCGCCGCCCGCCGCGTCACGCTCCGGCGGGCCGCGGTCCGGACGTCGGACGCGCTCGCCCTCCGCCACGCGCCGGTCGTCGTCGGCCGGACGGGCTGGCCCTTCGGCGACCCCTACCAGAACGCCGCCACCGACACCCCGCTGATCGCCTGGCACGAGACGCGGGCCGCGGCCACGCCGGGGCACCGCGTCATCGAGTACTCGGTGGTCTGGAGCAACGAGGACGGCGGCACCGACACGCCCGCGCTGATGGCCCGCTGGGGCCGGACGACCGACATCGAGTGGGTGTACCGGGTCGAGGTGGACGCGTCCGGGAACCGGGTGGACGGCACCGCCGTCTACCAGGCGCCCATGCACCTGACGCTGAAGTTCAGCGGGCGCTACGAGGGCGACCATCCGGTCCTCCAGACCTGCACGCAGAACAACAACATGTGCGACGTGGTCTCGCCGGAGCCGCCGCTGCGCTTCCTCCTCGACGCGTCCGGGACCCGTCCGGACGGGCGCGCGCGCGAGGTCGTCATGGACCGCGAGCCGTGGACGTACCGGGTCGCGGCGCAGGAGATGGTCCGGGAAGGGAAGATCGAGAACCCGTCCGATCCGGCGACGCGGGAGGTCGGCGACCAGCGCACGTACCTCTTCGCGGAGTTCGCCAAGGCGACGGGCGCGGCGGCCGGGACCGGGTCGGTGCCGGGCGTGGCGCTCGGTGTCCGGCTGAAGTCCGACACGTCCACGCTGTACCGGTCCGACCATGACGAGCCGACCTGGTCGATCGATCGTGACGGCGCCGTCGCCACCACCGTCGAACTGCCGGAAGGGACGCGGGTCTCCGACATCGCGAGCATCGAGGCGATCCGCCGTCCTACCGGGTCCGGCGACAACGGCGCGCCCGCCACGGTCACGTCCGTCAACCGGGGGTTCTTCCTGGACGAGGCGTACCTGCCTCAGCCGTCGTCCATCGCATGGACGGGCTCGGTCACGCTCACCCAGGCGAACCCGTCCGCCGTCATCTGGCGTCCGTAACCGCGATATGGGCCGGCCCGTGGCGCGAAACGGCCACGGGCCGGGCGGTTCCGGGGAACCCGTCCGAACTTCTGGCGCGTCCAATGAGTCATACACTTCGCGCAATAGCTCGCACCGCGAACGCGCAGCGAACTAGAGGAGAGGACGTCCGCCATGGCCTACGGGCCTCCCCCGTCGCCCGGCCAAGGGCAGCAACCAGGGAACGTCTGGCAGCAGCCGCAGCAGCAGGCTCCCTGGCAGCAACCAGGGAACGTTTGGCAGCAACCCCAGCATGCTCAGCAGCAGCCCAACGCGGCCTGGCAACAGCCCCAGCCCGGTGGAGGCACCGCCCAGATGCCCGGTCACTACGGGCCAGTCAGCGATGACGACAAGACGTGGTCGCTGATGGCGTACCTGGGCCAGTTCCTGGTCGGCGCGATCGCACCGGCCATCGTCTACTTCGGCAAGGCCCGCTCACCGTTCGTCCGCCGGCATGCCGCGCAGGGCCTCAACATGGGCATCGCCGCCATCGCCGTCTGGTTCGTCTTCGGCCTGCTGTCCCTCGCAGTCGACGTCCTCATCTGGGTGCCGCTGCTGTTCACGGCCGCCGTGATGTTCTTCCTCGTCTACGCGGGGCGGGCCGCCAACCGCGGCGAGTTCCGCAGCGTCCCGGCCCCGGTGGCGTGGCCCATCGTGAAGTAGGCCGTGAAGTAGGCCGTGAAGTAGGCCGTGAAGTAGGCCGTGAAGTAGGCCGTGAAGTAGGCCGTGAAGTAGGCCGTGAAGTAGGCGCCGTTTAGGCGGGGCCCGGGGCGGGGCCTACTTCTTGCCCTTGTCGGCGTCGCCGCCGCCGGTGGAGAGGGCGGCGACGAAGGCCTCCTGCGGGACGTCCACCCGCCCGATGGTCTTCATCCGCTTCTTGCCCTCCTTCTGCTTCTCCAGCAGCTTGCGCTTGCGGGAGATGTCGCCGCCGTAGCACTTGGCGAGGACGTCCTTGCGGATGGCGCGGATGTTCTCGCGGGCGATGATCCGGGCGCCGATCGCGGCCTGGATGGGCACCTCGTACTGCTGCCGGGGGATGAGCTCCTTCAGCTTGGACGTCATCATCAGCCCGTACTCGCGGGACTTGTCCCGGTGGACGATCTGGCTGAACGCGTCCACCGACTCGCCCTGCAGCAGGATGTCGACCTTCACGAGCTCGGCCTCCTGCTCCCCGCTGGGCTCGTAGTCGAGCGAGGCGTACCCGCGCGTCCGCGACTTCAACTGGTCGAAGAAGTCGAAGATGATCTCGGCGAGCGGCAGCGTGTAGCGGATCTCGACGCGGTCCTCGGAGAGGTAGTCCATGCCGAGCAGCACGCCGCGGCGGCCCTGGCACAGCTCCATGATCGCGCCGATGTGCTCGGCCGGGGACAGCAGCGTCGCCTTCACCACCGGCTCGTACACCGCGCCGATCTTGCCCTCGGGGAACTCGCTGGGGTTGGTGACGGTGTGCTCGCTGCCGTCCTCCATCACCACGCGGTAGACGACGTTCGGCGCGGTCGAGATCAGCGACAGGTCGAACTCGCGCTCCAGCCGCTCCCGGACGATCTCCATGTGCAGCAGGCCGAGGAAGCCGCAGCGGAACCCGAACCCGAGCGCCGCCGACGTCTCCGGCTCGTACACGAGCGCGGCGTCGTTCAGCCGCAGCTTGTCGAGCGCGTCCCGCAACTCCGGGTACTGGTCGCCGTCCATCGGGTAGAGGCCGGAGAACACCATGGGCTTCGGGTCGCGGTAGCCGCCGAGCGCCTCGGCCGCCTGCCGGGACGCGCCGGTCACGGTGTCGCCGACCCGCGCCTGCCGGACGTCCTTGACCCCGGTGATCAGGTACCCGACCTCGCCGACGCCGAGGCCCTGCACGGGCTTCGGCTCCGGGGAGATCACGCCGACCTCCAGGGTCTCGTGCGCGGCCCCGGTCGACATCATGAGGCTCTTCTCGCGGCGCGACAGGCGGCCGTCCATGATCCGGACGTAGGTGACGACGCCGCGGTAGGTGTCGTAGACGGAGTCGAAGATCAGTGCGCGGGCGGGGCCGTCCGGGTCGCCGACCGGCGCCGGCACCTCCGCGACGATCTTGTCGAGCAGCTCGCGGACGCCCTCGCCGGTCTTGCCGGACACGCGCAGCACGTCCGACGGGTCGCAGCCGATGATCCCGGCCAGTTCCTCGGCGTACTTGTCGGGCTGGGCCGCCGGAAGGTCGATCTTGTTCAGCACCGGAATGAGGTGCAGGTCCGCCTCGATGGCCAGGTACAGGTTCGCGAGCGTCTGCGCCTCGATGCCCTGCGCCGCGTCCACCAGCAGGACCGCGCCCTCGCACGCCGCCAGCGACCGCGACACCTCGTAGGAGAAGTCGACGTGCCCCGGGGTGTCGATCAGGTTGAGGACGTGGTCGACGCCGCCCGACGTCCAGGGCAGCCGGACGGCCTGGCTCTTGATCGTGATGCCGCGCTCGCGCTCGATGTCCATGCGGTCGAGGTACTGGGCGCGCATCTGGCGCGCCTCCACCACACCCGTCAGCTGCAGCATCCGGTCCGCGAGGGTCGACTTGCCGTGGTCGATGTGCGCGATGATGCAGAAGTTGCGGATGATCGCGGGATCGGTCTTGTCGGGCTGAGGCGCTGGCACCGGGGTCCGTTCGCAAAACTCACTGGTGGGCATGGATATGTGCTTCCATAGTCCCATGCCGTGCGCGATGCTCCGTGCACGGCCCGGTTTGGGGCGGGCGCCAGTGATTGGTAGGCTGTGCGACTGCGTGTGGCGTAGCGTCGTGCCCCGGGGGCACCGTCCCGCCCCCGTTCAGACATCTGTTGGAGCCTGCCGGCGAGCAGGCGAGGATCGCTACCAAGCTGAGGCACTACGACGTGGCTAACATCAAGTCCCAGATCAAGCGCAACAAGCAGAACGAGAAGGCCCGGCTGCGCAACAAGGCCGTCAAGTCCGAGCTGAAGACGGCGATCCGCAAGTTCCGCGAGGCCGCCGACGCCGGCAACCTCGACGAGGCCGTCACCGCGCAGCGCACCGCGGCGCGCAAGCTCGACAAGGCCGCCAGCAAGGGCGTCATCCACAAGAACCAGGCCGCCAACCGCAAGTCGGCGATCGCCAAGCGCACCGCCGCCCTGCAGGCGGCCGAGTAAGAGCCGCGCGCCCGGGGCCGGCCCGCGTCACCGGCCGGCCCCGACGCATGTCCGGTCCACGCCCATGGACGAGCGTCTGGACGAGCGCCGCATGGTGAAGATCTCAAAGTATCTCGCCAAGCATCTGCGGCACCGCCCCGAGCGGATCGGTCTCACGCTGTCGCCCGAAGGCTGGGCGGACGTCACCGAACTTCTCGCCGCCGCCGAGCGGCACGGCTTCGCGTTGACCCGTTCCGAACTGGAACACGTGGTCGAAGTCAACGACAAGAAGCGCTACGAACTGGACGGGAACCGGATACGGGCCGTCCAGGGGCATTCGATCCCCGTCGAGTTGAACCTGCCTCCGACGCCCCCGCCGGAATGCCTCTATCACGGCACCGTCCGCCGTTCCGCGGACGCGATCCTGTGTGAGGGACTGCTGCCGATGGGCAGGCACGCCGTCCATCTCTCCGCCGACCGCGAGACGGCCCGGCGCGTCGGCGCCCGCCGCGGCCGGCCCGTCGTCCTCACGGTGGAGTCCGGCCGGATGGCCGGCGACGGGCACGAGTTCCGGGTCAGCGCGAACGGCGTGTGGCTGGCCGGTTCCGTGCCGCCGGAATATCTCCGCGAATGACCTCCGCGGCGGCCCAGTCGGACAGGTGCCGCACCCATTCCGGTCCCTCACTCGGCCCGAACAGGTACCGGTAGGGCACGATGTCGCGAATGGTCCGGTGCACGTCCAGCCGGTCATCGATCATGTGGGTGATGCCGAGATCCGCGCAGTGCCCCGCCTTCTCCGTGCGTTTCCGGCAGAACCGGACGTTCTCCCTGGGCAGCCCCGTCCTGGCGTAGAAGTCATGATGGTCGAGCCATGCGAGCGTCCGTTTCCGGATCCGGTCGCCGCATTTGGAAATGATCCAGGCGCGCCCTTCGAAGGCCGTGATGAGCCCGGGCAGCACCTCGTAGACGCCCTCGGTCGCGGGCGAGGCGAGGGCCTCCTCGAAACTGCCGCCCAGGAACACGGTGTCGTCGTCGCCGGGAGCCAGCAGACCCCCGTGGATGACCCGGCCGAAATCGACGCCGAGCCGAGGTTCGATGTCCATGTCTCAACTCTCGAACCCTGAACCCTAAAACAGAACTATCGATTAGCGACCTCGTTATAGTCCATGACTATGGATCTGAGCCGCCTGTCCACGGACGCGCTCGCCTCGTTCGCCGTCTTCGCCGACCACCTCAACTTCACGCGGGCCGCCGACGAACTCCACCTCTCCCAGCCCGCCCTCCACGTCAAGGTGCGCAAACTCTCCGAAACCCTCGGCCGCCCCCTCTACACCCGGCACGGACGCCGCCTGGTCCTGACCCCCGCCGGCGAGCGGGTCGCCCGCTTCGCCCGTGACCTCGACGCCCGCATGACGGCGTTCCTCGCGGAGGTCGACGGTGCCGCCGCCTCCCGCGTCCCCACCCTCGCCGCCGGCGAAGGCGCCTACCTGTACCTGCTCGGCGACGCCGTCCACCCGGGCGTCCGCCTGATCAACGGCGACCGCGCCCGCACCCTCACCGCCGTCCGGACCGGGCGCGCCGACGTGGGCGTCGCCGTCCTCGACGTCCTCCCGGGCGACGTGGAGGCGGAACCGCTGGCGTCCTACCCGCAGACGCTCGTCATGCCGGACGGCCACCCGTTGACCGCGCGTCCCCGCCTCACCCTCGCCGACCTCGCCGGCGCCGCCCTCGTCGTCCCGCCCCCGACCGGCCCGCACCGCATCACGCTCGAACGCGCGCTGCGCGCGGCCGAGGTCCCCTGGACACTCGCGGTCGAGGCCGAAGGCTGGCCGCTCATGCTGCACTTCGTGTCCCTGCGCGTCGGCCTGGCCGTCGTGAACGGCTGCGTGCCCCCGCCGCCCGGCCTGGCCGCCCGCGAGATCATCGACCTGCCGGCCGTCCCCTACTACGCTCTGCACCTGCCGGGCCGCGCCGACGACCCCCTGGTAACCGGCCTCCTGACCGCCGTACGCACCGCCGTGAGGAGTACACCGTGCGCTTCGAGATCACCGTCGATATCGACGCCCCGCCCGAGACCGTCTGGAACCTCCTGAAGGACGTCGAACGCTGGCCCGAGATGACGGAGTCGATCAACCGCGTCGAAGTGCTCGACAGACCCTTCGCCCTCTCCAGCCGGGCGCGCGTCCACCAACCGAAGATCCCCGCCGCGACCTGGACGGTCACCGCCTTCAAGGAGAACGAGACCTTCACCTGGGAGTCCCGCTCCCCCGGCGTGACCACCATCGCCGCCCACGACATCGTCCGGACCCCCGGCGGCACGGTCGCCGTCCACCTGACCCTCACCCAGAAGGGCCCCCTGGCTCCCCTGTTCTCCCTGCTGACGGGGCGCCTGACCCGCCGCTACGTGACGATGGAGGCCAACGGCCTGAAGGCCAAGGCCGAACGATGAGGTCTCCGGGATCGACCGTCATCCCGGGCGCGGGCGGCTTCTCCCCTACTGAAGGCCATAGCGGTCCTGATCGGACGGCCGCGGGCCTTCTGGACCGTCCCGGCCGACCCGCATCATCCGCGAGATCCGCACCGTGCGGAACCGGCGCCCCATCGTCGCGAACTCGTACCCGCGCACCGCCTTGATCTCCTCCGCCGCCCGCGCCCACTCGGCGAGCTCGGCCGCCGACGCGGGATCGCCCTGATAGTTGCGGAGCAGGGGCAGCAGCTGGGTGAAATGGGCGGCCAGATTGTCGCGCGCCTGAAGGGGGCCCTCGCCTCCGGTGATGGGATCCCAGGCGCCGTCCTTGATCTCCACCACGGTGAAGGTCGGCGGCAGCAGGATCACTCCCGGGTGCGACCGGATCGCGTGGGCGGCCTCGGTCTGGACGATCTCCGGGACGGTGCCCGGAATGGGGCGGAACCCGACCAGGTTCAGCCGCAGTTGCGTCTCCCAGTGGCCGGACGGAGCCAGCGGTTCGATGGGGTGGTCGCGGAGCGGCACCGGCCATCCGTCCGGTTCGGTGTCGGTGGACCGGGGAGGCTCCATCTCGCCCCCGCCGATCAGGGTGAACTTCTCGATCCGGATCACCCGGTAACGCCGGTCGCCGATCTCCCACTCGTCCTTGGCGAGCTGCTCGCCCTCCTCGGGGTCGAGCCGTCCGGCGGCCGCCAGCATCGCGCGGGCCAGGTCCGGCGCGGGCTCCTGCTCGGCCACGGTCTGACGCAGATGGACGGCCAGGCTCCTGCGTCCGCCTTCCGGATCGGACGCGCCGAGGCACCCGATGCGCCAGCCCGTCCCGCTCTGGATCGCGAATCCGAAGTCGGGCGACCCGGCGGGGAACAGTTTGGGGTACTCCTGGATCCGCTCGCCGAGCTCCTTGTCCCGCACCGCCGCCACCGGGTCGAGATCGGCGACCATATCGATGCGGTCGTAACCGGGCATCAACGGGAAGCTCATGCCACATCATGGTCACAGATCCGATCCACCCGCACACGTTTCGTGAAAAACAGCCCTCCTGGGCAAGCGGGCGGCTCGACCCTGGCACCGCACCGCACCGCACCGCACCGCGCGTCGCGCCGCGAGGCTGGTCAGCCGCGCGCGGCGACGATCTCCGCGACGGTCTTCTCCAGGGCGTACGCGGGATCGGCCGCGCCGCCCTTGACGGCCTCATCGGCCTCGGCGACCGCCGCCAGCGCTCGGGCGACCCCGTCGCCGGACCAGCCCCGCAACTGCTTCTGCACTCGATCGATCTTCCACGGCGGCATGCCCAGGTCCTTCGCCAGCGCGGCGCCGCGCGCGCCGCGGGGCGCGCCGCCGACCTTCGCCAGCCCCCGCACGCCCTGGGCGAGCGCGCTGACGATCAGCACCGGCGCCACCCCCGTGGCGAGCGCCCACCGGAGCTGCTCCAGGGCCTCGGCCAGCTGGCCCTCGATGGCCTTGTCCGCCACCGTGAACCCGCTGACCTCGGCGCGCCCCCGGTAGTAGCGGGCGACGGCCGCGTCGTCGACCTTCCCCCCGGTGTCGGCCACCAGCTGGCTGCACGCCGCCGCCAGCTCGCGCAGGTCGTTCCCCACCGCGTCGAGCAGCCCGCGCGCGCCGTCGGCCGAGATCTTCCCGCCCGCCCGGCGGATCTCGGCCCGGACGAAGTCGATCCGCTCCCCCGCCTTGGTGACCTTCGGGCACGAGATCTTGCGGGCCTTGAGCTTGACCAGCCCGTCGACCAGCGCCTTCCCCCTGGCCCCGCCGTGGTGGACGGCCACCAGCACCACATCGTCGGCCGGGTTCCTGGCGTACTTCAGCACCTCGGCCGTCAGGTCCTTGCCGAGGTCCTGCGCCGACCGGATCACCAGCACCTTCGCGCCGCCGAACAGCGACGGCGACGTCAGCTCCGAGATCCGCCCGGTCTCCAGCCCGCCCGGCGCCAGATCGATGACCTCCGCCTCCGGGTCCTCCCCGCGCACGGACGCGACGACCTCCCCGATCGCCCGCTCCACGAGCAGCTCTTCGTCCCCGACGACCAGAACGATGGACTCAACCGACACCCCAGCAGCATCCCACGTTCGGATGCGGTCAGTGGCGGGGGACGGCTGTCATGGCGGTGTTCGTGCGGACTATGGCTATGTCTCCTTCCTGGTCGGTGCGGTGAATCTGCGTGTGGAGGCGGCGGAGAAGGGTGAGGGTCGCCGGGGACGGGTGGCCGTAGTCGTTGCGTTCGCCGACCGAGATCAGCGAGATGGACGCGTGGGCGGCGGCCAGGAACCGGGGGTCCTGGCTGCGGGAGCCGTGGTGCGGGACCTTGAGGACCTGGACGTGGGGGACGGCCGTCTCCAGGGCGCGCTGGGCGTCCGCTTCGATGTCGCCTGCCAGGAGCGCGCTGAAGCCCGGTTTGCGGGCGACCAGGACCACGCTCGCGTTGTTGACCGCGGTGCCGTCGTCCCCTGCTGAGAGGCGGTGGGCGGCGGTGAGCGGGGACAGGATCGAGAGCGTCAGATCGCCTACGCGCCACTGCTGGCCCGATTCGGCGTGGCGGGATCGGAGGCCGAAGGTGTGGCGCGCCTCGCGGCCCGAGGTGAGGGGTGTCGTCAGCACCTCGTGGACCGTGCGGTGGCGGCGGACGCCGGAGGTGCCGTTCATGTGGTCGGCGTGCGGATGGGTCAGGATCAGGAGCGGCACGTCGATCACGCGAAGGCGCCGGAGGCAGCGGTCGACGGGGGCGGGCTCCGGGCCCGTGTCGACGACGACGGCCTGGCCCGGACCGGCGGACAGGACCAGCGCGTCGCCTTGGCCCACATCGCAGGCCACCATTTGCCATCCGGGCGGAGGCCACCCGGGAGCCGTCGCGCGCATGGCGACGACCGCGATCAGGACCCCGGTCATGGCCGCGGCGGCGATCAGGCGCAGGCGGCCGCTGCGCAGGATCAGGACGGCCGCCGCGGCGGCCGCCAGGAGGGTGGCGGCGCCGAGGCCGCCGCCGGCCCAGGGGACGGTCGCGTACGGCAGCGCGGCGGCGGTGCGGGCGACCCGGATGATCCAGCCGACGGCGAGGCCGGCGGGCCACACGACCAGCCGGGCGACCGGCAGCGAGACGGTCGCCGTCACCGCGCCGAGAGCGCCGAGGATGGTGGCGGGGGCGACGGCGGGGGCCGCCAGCAGGTTCGCGAGGACGGAGACGACGCCCACCTCGCCGGAGATCATCACCAGGACCGGGGCCACCGCGACCTCGGCGGCGGCCGACACGGCGAGGGCGTCGGCGAGGGGGCCGGGCAGCCGGCGCGCGAGCCGTTCCCGCCACGGCGGCGCGAGGACGAGCAGCCCGGCCGTCGCGAGGACCGACAGCGCGAATCCGTAGGAGCGCGCGAGTTCGGGATCGATCAGGACGAGGAGGAGGACGGCGGCGGCGAGCGCGGGCAGCCCCTGCCGTTCCCGGCCGGTGAACAGCGCGAGGATGCCGATCACGCCCATGACCGCCGCCCGCAGAACGCTCGGTTCCGGCCGCGCGACGATGACGAACGCCAGCACCGCGAGGACGGCCACGGGCGGGGCGCGGCGGCGGCCGAGGCCGGCGAGACGGCACAGCCCGAGAACCGCCCCGGCGACGATCGCCAGGTTGGCGCCGGAGACCACCAGGAGGTGGGTGAGGCCGGCCGTCCGGAAGTCGTCCGCGAGCGCGGGATCGAGGCGGGAGGTGTCGCCGACGACCATGCCGGGCAGCACTCCGCGCCGGTCGGGTGGCATGTGCTGCACCGCCGCCCGCAGGCGCGCGCGCACGTGCTCGGCGGCGCGCTGCACCCTGGAGGGCGGCCCGAGCAGGGTGGGCGGCCCCCGGACGATCACGACCGCGGCCAGGAGGTCGTGGCCTCGGGGCGGCACGAACCGGCCGCGCAGCCGGACCCGCTGGCTGGGCACGAGGCGCAGCCAGCGGGGATCGCCCGCGATGAGCAGCACCGGGACGCGGATCTTCGCCCGCGGCACCGCCTCGGCGCGGGCCCGGACGATGATCATCTGGCGGCCGCCGCCCGGTTTGCCCTGCGGGTCGCCGGTCACCACGGCCTCGGCCGTCGCGAACCGTCCGGCGCGCGCGAGGTCCCGCACCGGCCCGCCGCCGACGGCGGTCACCCGGAGCGCCACGCCGCAGGCCGACGCCGCCGCGCATGCCAGGACGACGCCGAGCACGACCCGCCGACGGCCACCGCCACAGCCCGGACGCAGTCCGGGAAGTCGGCGCCCGTGCGTGGAACGCGCCTGCGCACACCGTGGAACGGCGCGCGGCAGCCCGTGGCCGGGCGAGCCGAAGAACGTGCTCCGCTCTGGGCTTCCCGGTCGGCCGGGCTGACGGAGAAGGTTCCCAGCCGCCGCTGCCGCCGGTCGGCGCCGGTCATCGGAGTCGCGGTGCGCTTCTCGCCCGCTCGGAGGGGTGGCCGGTCGGGTCTGGCGGCGGCCGGCCAGGAGGTAGAGGGACGCCAGGGCCGCGGCGGCGGCCAGGGCATAGGTGAGCCACGGAGGAAGGCCCATGGTCAGGGCGGCCGTCAGCCAGGTGGCGAGGGCGGGGGCCAGCAGCCGGATGTCGTGGGTCATACGCGGACCATGGGTTTCAGGTCTTCGAAGCGGCGGGCGCCTATGCCGCTGACCTCCTGGAGTTGCTCGACCGAGCGGAAGCCGCCGTGCTGGGCGCGGTAGGCGGCGATGCGCTGGGCGAGGACGGGACCGACGCCAGGGAGGTCGTCCAGTTGGTCGGGGGTGGCGGCGTTGAGGTCGAGCGGCGCGCCGGACGCGCCGGACGTGCCGGGACCGGACGCGCCAGGACCGGACGTGCCGGCAGACGCGCCGACACCCGGTGGCTGGGCGGGCCGGGGCACGCCGACCGGGATCTGCTCGCCGTCCACGAGTTCGCGGGCGAGGTTGAGCGTGCCGGTTCTGGCGCCCGGGCGGACCCCGCCGGCGGCCTTGATGGCCTCGGCGACCCTGGAGCCGGACGGCAGCGTGACCACGCCCGGCCGCCTCACCTTGCCGAGGACGTGGACGACCACGGAGGGTGCCGCGGCCGGGCGCGCGGAGACGGCGGGCCGCGGGCCGGCGAGCGTGGCGCCGGCCATGGGGGCCGCGGACGCCTGAGGGCGCGGGCGCGCGAGCCACAGGTAGCCGGCCGCGACCAGGGCGGCGACCACGCCGATGAGAACGAGCGTCCGGACGTGGGATCGTTCGGGCGTCGCCCGGAAGGTCGCCCGTAAGCGGGCCGACGGCGGTGCGTCGGGAGGAGGGGCGGGCGGCCGCACCCTCCCGATGAGGGCGGTCAGGCGGTCCTGCGCGTCGGGTCTCATGTGGTCCGACGCTAAGGAGAGCCGGGGGACGGCCGCGACGGCTTCGGAGATTGTGGATAACTCGCGACGGCGCCGCCCCCGGTAGCTGACGTGTTCGCGGACGTCAGGCTCGCGCGTCAGAGTTGCGGGGCCACCACGACGCCGAGCATGCCGGGGCCTACGTGGGCGCCGATGACCGGGCCGACCTCGCCGACGTAGACGTCCTCGACGTGCGAGATACGCTCGCGCAGGCGGGCGGCGAGGGTTTCCGCGCGGGATGCGGCGAAGAGGTGCTGGACGCCCAGGTCGACCCGCCGGTCACCGGCCTCGGCGACGGCGAGTTCTTCGAGCCGGGCGAGCGCGCGCGAGGAGGTGCGGACTTTCTCGAGCGGCGCGATACGTCCGTCCGCGATGTCCAGGAGGGGCTTCATCATGAGCGCCGAACCGAGGAGAGAGGCGGCGGCGCCGATCCGGCCACCGCGCCGCAGGTGCTCAAGGGTGTCGACATAGATGAGGGACCGGGTGAGTTCGGCCCGGCGGACGGCGGCCGACGCCGACGACTCCGCCGTGCCGCCCGACATGGCGGTGGCCGCCGCGGAGAGGGCGGCGAAGCCGAGCCCCAACCCGATCGTGCCGCTGTCGATGACCGTGACGGGGACGGGTGCGTCGCGAGCCGCGAGACGTGCGGCCTCCACCGTCCCGGACAGGGCGGACGACAGGTGCACCGACACGATGTGGCGGGCGCCGGACGAGGCCGCGGCCTCGTACACGCCGGCGAAGCGTTCCGGCGCCGGACGCGACGTCGTGATGGGGTGCCGCTCCTTCAGCGCCTGCGCGGCTTCCGCGGTGCTGATGTCGCCTTCGTCGCGGGTGGCGCCGCCCACGGAGATCTGCAGCGGTACGACGGTCAGCCCGTGCCGCTCGGCGAGCCCAGGGGGAAGGTAGGCGGTGGAATCCGTGACGACCGCGACCGCACTGCCCATGGCAGGGACATTACCCCGTACAAGCGCTGAAACCGTCAGGGCTGGACGGGCACGCCGCCGCGCCAGATGCGCAGCGCCCGCAGCCCGAACGCCCACGCGAACGCGCCCTCGTGGTCGGCGTCCCACAGGACGATGTCGGCGAGCATCCCGGGCGCGAGGGAGCCGCGGTCGCCGACCCGCAGCGCGGCGGCCCCGCCGAGCGTGGCGGCGCGCAGGGCCTCGGTCACGCTCAGCCCGAACATGGCGACGGACAGCCCGATGACGAGCGGCATCGACGTGATGCCGCACTGGCCCGGGTTGTGGTCGGTGCCGAGCGCGACGGTGACGCCGCGGTCGAGCATCTGCCGGACGGGCGCCGGGGCCCGGCTGCTGTTGAGGGCGCTGCCGGGGCAGACGGTGGCGGTGACGCCGGCGTGGGCGAGCGCTTTGATGTCGTCGTCGTTGGCCTGGGTGAGCAGGTCGGCGGACGCGCAGCCGACCTCGGCGGCGACCTGCGCGGCGCCGATGCGCTCGTTGGCGCAGGCGTGCATGCGGGCCTTCAGCCCGGCGCGCTTGCCGGTGAGCAGCAGGGCCCGCGCCTCCTCGGCGGTGAAGTGGCCCTCGTCGCAGTAGACGTCGATCGAGTCGGCGCCCGCGACGGCGGCGTCGCCGGCCCAGAGCCGGACGGCCTCGATGTAGTCGCGGCGGCGGCCGAAGAACTCGGGCGGGAGGATGTGCGCGGCGAGGAACGTCGCGTGGATGCGCGGCATGGACGGCTCGCCCTCCAGCGACCGCAGCATCCGGATGTCGGCGAGCTCGCCGTCGCGGGTGAGGTGGTAGCCGGTCTTGGCCTCGACGGTGGTCGTGCCGGCGAGGATCCACTGGCGGAGCCGTTCGCGGACGCCGTTGCACAGCGTCCAGGGGTCGGTCCCCCGGGTGACGGTCACGGTGGAGTTGACGCCGCCGCCCGCGGCGGTGATGGCCGAGTGGGACGACCCGCTGGTGCGCATGGCGAGTTCGGCCCAGCGGTTGCCCGCGTAGACCGGGTGGGAGTGCGCGTCGATGAGCCCCGGGGTGACGAGGCCGCCGCCGAGGTTCTCGACGTGGTCGACGTCGACGATGTCGTCGATGATGCCGGGGACGCTCTGCGGGAGGTCGGACGCGGGCCCGGCCCAGACGATCCGGTCGTCGTGGATGAGCACCGCGGCGTTGCTGCAGACGTCGGTGCCCGTCCAGAGCCTGCCGATGTTCGTCAACAGCCGTACCGTCATGGGGTCACCGACCTGGATGGAGCCGTGCGCCCTTCGGCGCGGTACCGGGCGCCGGATGGCGCTGTGACGGGCCGCCCGCCCTCGCTGCAGTGTTCGGACCTGCCATGGCCACCTGCTCTCGATCCGAAACACCGACTGGGTGCCGGCGATTCACCATTGGAGGGTCGGGTGGCCGGACGGCCACCACTGGCAACGAGACCGGAGATATCGGTTTCGTCACGGTAGTGCACCGAAGGCCCGTCCGACAACCTCTGGTCGTAGCGCATCGACAGCCATCCCCCCGCCCTAGCTCTAAGACCGTACGGGTTTCAACCGAACCGTCAAGCGGATTGGACAAGCTGTCACCGTTCGGCGACCGGGACGGGGCTGTCACCGGGTTCCAGACGACCCGAAAACCGAACCCGCGCCGTCCTGAATACACGCGCCGTCCCGAGCACGCCGTCCCGACTGCACGCGTCCCGAACGCGGGCCCTAACGCACGCGGGCCCGAACCCCACCGGGCCCGCGCGGGGCCCGGCGGGTCGGATCAGGCCGTCGGTGAGACGGTCTCGTACTGGGCGAGGTCGCTCGCGAGGACCGCCGGCACGCGGGCGTGCAGGAGGGTGCCTTCGGCGACGTGCTCCTGCTTGAGCACCTCGCCCCGCTCGTGCACCTGGGCGACGAGGTCGCCGCGCTCGTACGGCACGAGAGCGTGGAGTTCGCTCTCCAGCCCCGGCAGGTCGGCCTCGATGGCGGCGCGCAGCTCCTCGATGCCGAAACCGGTGCGGGCGGACACGACGACGCTGTGCGGCTCGCGGCGCTGCAGCCGCGCGATCGCGAGGTCGTCGGCGGCGTCGGCCTTGTTGATGACGATGATCTCGGGGATCGCGTCGGCGTCGATCTCGCGCAGCACCTCGCGGACGGCGTCGATCTGCGCCTCGGGGTCCGGATCGGAGCCGTCCACGACGTGCAGGACCAGCCCGGCGTCGGTGACCTCCTCCAGCGTCGACCGGAACGCCTCGACGAGCTGGTGCGGCAGATGCCGGACGAACCCGACCGTGTCGGCGAGGGTGTAGGCGCGCCCGCCGGGCGTCTCGGCGCGCCGGACGGTGGGGTCGAGGGTGGCGAACAGCGCGTTCTCCACCAGCACCCCGGCGCCGGTGAGCCGGTTGAGCAGCGACGACTTGCCGGCGTTGGTGTAGCCCGCGATGGCGACGGCGGGCACCTGGTGGCGGCGGCGCTCGCCGCGCTTGGTGTCGCGCGCCTTGGACATCTCGGCGATCTGCCGGCGCAGCTTGGCCATCCGGGTGCGGATTCGCCGCCGGTCCAGCTCGATCTTGGTCTCGCCGGGGCCGCGGCCGCCGATGCCGACGCCGCCCGCGGCGCGCCCGCCGACCTGCCGGGACAGGTTGCCGCCCCAGCCGCGCAGCCGCGGCAGGAGGTAGTTGAGCTGGGCCAGCTCGACCTGCGCCTTGCCCTCCCGGCTCTTGGCGTGCTGGGCGAAGATGTCGAGGATCAGCGCGGTCCGGTCGATGACCTTGACCTGGACGGTCTCCTCCAGGTGCCGCAGCTGGCTCGGGGCCAGCTCGCCGTCGCAGATGACGGTGTCGGCGCCGGTGGAGATGACCACGTCGCGCAGCTCCGCGGCCTTGCCTGAGCCGATGTAGGTGGCGGGGTCGGGACGGGACCGGCGCTGGACGAGCCCTTCGAGCACCTGCGAGCCCGCGGTCTCGGCGAGCAATGCCAGCTCGCGCAGGGAGTTCTCGGCCGCCTCGGCCGTTCCCTCGGTCCACACGCCCACGAGGACGACCCGCTCCAGCCGCAGCGCGCGGTACTCGACCTCGGTGACGTCGGTCAGCTCGGTGGACAGGCCCGCGACGCGGCGCAGTGCCCTCCGGTCCTCCAGGTCGAGCTCGCCCGTCATGGGCTCGTACTCGTGCTCGTCCTGGGTCTGGCTCTGGGTCTGGTCTGCAGAGAAAGGCTGTGTCATATGTCCTCAGTAGAACGCCGCCTAGCGGCCGTATCTTCCCGGCGATCGTCTCACGCGCCTCGCTGGTGGTCACCTGGTTATAGCCATGGTTTCCGCCCTGGGTTGACGTAAGCGCGCGCGGGGAGATGTGGCAGGGAACACCCGCTTTGACCGGGCCTCGTACCGCCGAGTACCGTTCTCCACGTAACAGAAGTCGAATTTCACCATACGAAAGGGCGAGCAGATGGCTGGACTGGAAGGCATCGAGGTCACCGGACCCCTCGGCGATCGCTACGAGGAGATCCTGACCCCCGAGGCGCTCGGCCTGCTCGCCGCCCTGCAGCGCGAGTTCGGCGCTCGCCGCAAGGAGCTCCTCGAGGCCCGCGCCGAGCGGCAGCGCAAGCTCTCCGCGGGCGGGACGCTGGACTTCCTGCCCGAGACCGCGGTCGTCCGCGCCGACGACGCCTGGCGCGTCGCCGAGCCCGCGCCCGGCCTGGTGGACCGCCGCGTCGAGATCACCGGCCCGACCGACCGGAAGATGACGATCAACGCGCTGAACTCGGGTGCGAAGGTGTGGCTGGCCGACTTCGAGGACGCCAACACCCCGCTGTGGGACAACATGATCGAGGGACAGCTCAACCTGCGGGACGCCCTCGACCGCACCATCGACTTCACCGACGGCAAGAGCGGCAAGTCCTACGCGCTGAAGGCCGACGAGGAGCTCGCGACCATCGTCGTCCGGCCGCGCGGCTGGCACATGGAGGAGAAGCACCTCCTGGTCGACGGCGAGCCCATGTCCGGATCGCTGTTCGACTTCGGCCTCTACCTCTTCCACTCGGCGCGCCGCCAGCTTGCGAAGGGCAAGGGGCCCTACTTCTACCTTCCGAAGATGGAGAGCCACCTCGAGGCGCGGCTCTGGAACGACGCGTTCAACCTCGCCCAGGACGCCCTGGAGATCCCGCGCGGCACCATCCGCGCGACCGTCCTGATCGAGACGATCCCGGCCGCGTTCGAGATGGAGGAGATCCTCTACGAGCTGCGCGACCACTCCGCGGGGCTGAACGCCGGCCGCTGGGACTACCTGTTCTCGGTGATCAAGAAGTTCCGGGACCGGGGCGCCGACTTCATCCTCCCCGAGCGCAACGCGATCACGATGACCGCGCCGTTCATGCGCGCCTACACCGAGCTGCTCGTCCGGACGTGCCACAAGCGCGGCGCGCACGCGATCGGCGGCATGGCGGCGTTCATCCCGTCCCGCCGGGACGAGGAGGTCAACAAGGTCGCGCTGGAGAAGGTCCGCGCCGACAAGACCCGCGAGTCCGGCGACGGCTTCGACGGCTCCTGGGTCGCGCACCCCGACCTCGTCCCGATCTGCCGCGAGGTGTTCGACGGCGTCCTCGGCGACAAGCCGAACCAGCGCGACCGGCTCCGCGAGGACGTGCACGTCTCCGCCGCCGATCTGCTGAACGTCAAGGACACCCCGGGCGAGATCACCGAGACCGGCCTGCGCAACAACATCGACGTGGCGCTGCGCTACCTCGCCACCTGGCTGGACGGCGCCGGCGCGGTCGCGATCCACAACCTGATGGAGGATGCGGCCACCGCCGAGATCTCCCGCTCCCAGGTGTGGCAGTGGATCTACAACGGCGTCTCCACCGCCGAGGGCCGGAAGATCACCAAGGAGTGGGTCGAGCAGCTCCTGGACGAGGAGCTCGCCCAGATCCGCGCGGAGCTGGGCCAGGCGTACAACGAGCCCCGCTACGACCAGGCCGTGACCCTCTTCAAAAAGGTCACCCTGGCCGACGACTACTCCGAGTTCCTCACCACCCCGGCCTACCAGCAGTTCCCGTAAGCACCCTGAGCGGTGCCTCCGGCGGCCGGCGCCCGCGGCGCCGGCCGCCGCACGTCCGCCGAGGCGGACGAGGCGGTGGCCGGATCTTGCGAGCGGTACGCGGGCGAGGGAGGGTGGAGGAGATGGAGACCAAGCTCACAGGGCTCGCACGCCGGCTGGCGGAGATCACCGGGGCCGACTCGGTGATCAGTGATCCGGTGCGCCTGCGCACGTACGAGTGCGACGGCCTCACCAACCACCGGGCGACGCCCGGGATCGTCGTGCTGCCCGACACCGCCGAGCAGATCGCGGCGATCGTGCGGGAGTGCGCGGCGGCGGGAGTGCCGTACGTGGCGCGCGGGTCGGGGACGGGGCTGTCGGGCGGCGCGCTGCCCCGGACGGACGGCGTGCTGATCGTCACGTCCCGGATGCGCCGGATCCTGGAGATCGACATCCCGGGGCAGCGGGCCGTGGTGGAGCCCGGCGTGATCAACCTGGACGTGACGCGGGCCGTCCGGCCGTACGGGTACTACTTCGCGCCCGACCCGTCCAGCCAGCAGATCTGCTCGGTCGGCGGGAACGTCGCGGAGAACTCCGGCGGCGCGCACTGCCTGAAGTACGGGTTCACCGCGCACCACGTGCTGGCCTGCGAGATCGTCACGCCGGACGGGGAGCTGGTCGAGCTGTCGGCGGACGCGCCCGGCTACGACCTGCTCGGCGTGTTCGTCGGGGCGGAGGGGACCCTCGGCATCACCACCAAGATCACGGTGCGGCTGACGCGGGTCCCCGAGACCGTCCAGACGTTGCTGGCGGCGTTCGACTCGATCGAGGCGGGCGGCACGGCGGTGTCGGCGATCATCGGGGCGGGCGTCGTCCCCGCGGCGATCGAGATGATGGACGCCCTCGCGATCGAGGCGGCCGAGGCGGCGGTGCGCTGCGAGTACCCGCCGGGCGCCGGGTCGGTGCTGATCGTGGAGCTGGACGGCCCGGAGGCCGAGGTCGCGGCCCAGTTCGCCGAGGTCGAGCGGCTGTGCCGGGACGCGGGCGCGTTCGAGATCCGCATCGCCGCCGACGACGAGGAGCGCGCGCTGATCTGGAAGGGCCGCAAGTCCGCGTTCGCGGCGGTCGGCCGGATCAGCCCGGCCTACCTCGTCCAGGACGGCGTCATCCCGAGGACGGTGCTGCCGCAGGTCCTCGCGAGCATCGACGCGCTGTCGGCGGAGTCGGGCGTGCGCGTCGCGAACGTGTTCCACGCGGGCGACGGCAACCTGCACCCGCTGGTGCTGTTCGACGACGCCGAACCGGGCGCGGAGGAGCGCGCGGAGACGGTGTCGGGCGCGATCCTCGACCTGTGCATCGAGCACGGCGGGTCCATCACGGGCGAGCACGGCGTAGGCGTGGACAAGTCCCGGTACATGCCGCGCATGTTCACCGACGCCGATCTGGACACGATGCAGATGGTCCGCTGCGGTTTCGACCCGGCGGGGCTGTGCAACCCGGGCAAGGTCTTCCCCACGCCGCGGCTGTGCGGCGAGGTGCCCGGCAAGCGCAAGGGCCCCCACCCGTACGAGGGAAAGGCGGACATCTTCTGATGCGGCCCCTGGACGCCCTTGCGAAGGTCTGCGCCGACGTACGGCCCGGCGAGCCCGCGGAAGGCGTGCTCGGCGTCGAGCCCGCGCTCGTCGCCGCGCCGAAGGATCTGACCGAGGCCGCCGACGTCATGCACGTCGCCGCCGAGAAGGGGCTCGCCGTCGTCCCGCGCGGGGCCGAGACCCGCCTGGACTGGGGGACGCCTCCCGAACGCTGCGATCTGCTGGTCGACACCCACCGGCTCAGCCGGCTCGTGGAGCACACCGCCGGTGACCTTGTCGCCAAGGCGGAGGCCGGCCTGCCGATGGAGGTGTTCGGTGAGAGTCTCGCGGAGCGGGGGCAGCGGCTCGCCCTCGATGGTCCGCTGCCCGGCTCGACGATCGGCGGGACGGTCGCGACGGGCGCGGCGGGCCCGCTCCGCACGATGTACGGGACGCCCCGGAGCCTGGTCATCGGGCTCACCGTCGTCCGGGCGGACGGCCAGGTCGCGCGGTCGGGCGGCAAGGTCGTCAAGAACGTCGCCGGCTACGACCTCGGCCGGCTCTTCTCCGGCTCCTACGGCACCCTGGGCCTGATCGTGGAGGCGACGTTCCGCCTGCATCCGATACCCGCCGCCTCCGCGTACGTGACGTGTGCCGTGGGCGGGCCAGAGGACGCGCATGACGCCGTCCAAAGCGTCCTCCACTCCCCCCTTGCCCCGAGCGCGATCGAATACATGGGCCCGGGAACGGTTGCAGTGCTGCTGGAAGGCGTGCCGGACGGTGTCGCCGCGCGCGCTGGGCAAGCCGCAGAACTCCTCGGGGAGAACACCTCGATCTCTGAAACCGCACCGGAGGGCTGGGGACGCTATCCGGACGGCACCACCCTCATCGACATCAGCGCACCACCGCCTTCCCTCCGCGACGTTCTCACCCTCCTCGGAACGGACATCCCCACCACGTGGAGCGGCAGCGGACACGGCCACGTCGGTCTACCCCCGGAGATGACGCCGGAAGATGTGGCCGACATCCTGGGCCGTCTGAGGCATGTCCTGACCCGGCACCGTGGTCACGCCGTCGTACGCTACGTCCCCGAAGAGGTGCGCGGCGAGATCGACCTGTGGGGGCCGGTTCCGGCGCTCGCACTGATGCGGCGTGTGAAAGACCAGTTCGATCCGGATCACAGGCTGTCCCCCGGCCGCTTCGTAGGAGGTATCTGATGAGCGCCAAGGACGACCTCCCGGACCTGCTCAACGACTGTGTCCACTGCGGTTTCTGCCTGCCCACATGCCCGACGTACGTGCTGTGGGGCGAGGAGATGGACTCTCCCAGAGGCCGCATCCATCTCATGCAGCAGCACGTGGAGGGCGAACCGCTCAGCGGGCCGATGGTCGAGCATTTCGACCGCTGCCTCGGATGCATGGCCTGCGTGACGTCCTGCCCGTCCGGCGTCCAGTACGACCGTCTCATCGAGACCACGCGCGCCGATGTCGAGAGCGAACATCCGCGCTCGCTGAAGGAGCGGGCCATACGGGAGATGGTCTTCCAGCTGTTCCCGTACAAGCGGAGGCTCCGCGCCTTGCGCGGTCCCCTGCGCGCGTACCAGAAGTCGGGTCTGGAGCGCCTCGTCCGGCGCAGCGGCATCCTGGAGCGTCTCTCGCCGTCCATCGCGGCGATGGAGCGGCTCGCGCCGCCTCTCGGGAAGGCGCCGAGGCTGCCCGAGCGGGTCGCCGCGCGCGGCGGGCGCCGCGCCACGGTCGGGATGCTGACCGGCTGCGTGCAGAGCGAGTTCTTCCCCGGCGTCAACGCGGCCACGGCCCGCGTCCTCGCTCTCGAAGGCTGCGACGTCGTCATCCCCCAAGGCCAGGGGTGCTGCGGGGCACTGTCCATGCACTCCGGCCGGGCCGACGAGGCCCGCGCCTTCGCCCGCCGGACGGTCGAGACGTTCGAGTCCGTCGACGTCATCGTGGTGAACTCGGCGGGCTGCGGGTCGGCCATGAAGGAGTACCGGGCGCTGCTCGCGGACGATCCCGCCTGGGCGGCGCGCGCGGAGGCGCTCTCGGCGAGGACGCGTGACCTCGCCGAGTATCTCGTGGAACTCGGGCCCCGCGCGGAACGGCGGCCGCTTCCGGTCACCGTCGCCTACCACGACGCCTGCCACCTCGCCCACGCCCAGGGCGTGCGCAGCCAGCCCCGTGCGCTGCTCGCTGCGATTCCCGAGCTCAGCGTCAGGGAGATCGCCGAACCGGACATCTGCTGCGGCTCCGCCGGCACCTATAACCTGTTCCAGCCGGAGGCCGCCGGAGAACTCGGCGATCGCAAGGCGGTGAACGTGGACGCCACCGGAGCCGAACTACTGGTCGCCGCCAACCCCGGCTGCTCGATGCAGATCGCCACCGCGCTGCGCCGGCGCGGCGCCGGCATCGCCGTCGCGCACACCGCGCAGGTGCTGGACGCCTCGCTGCGGGGGCTCGGCCGCGGCGCCCTTATCGCGCGCGGTTCGTAACCCGCAGGCCAGGATCACCGCCGATCCGGGCGTCCGGTATCGTGTCCAGCCGCCATTGCCGCCCTGAACTCGATAAGGACGCGCTTACTGAGCCTGGAGAACGGCCGAGGGAGCACGCACCATCATGTCCAACAGCCACCACCGCTCGCACCGCCGGAGGAAGAAGACCAGCGCCGGGAGGCTCGGCCTCGCCGGGGCCCTCACGGGCGCCGTGGGGATCGCCGCGGTGGCCGTCGGGATCGTCGTCCTGCGGCCCGGCACGGACGCCGGGGACAGCGCCCACCCGACCCTGGCGAGCCAGGGCGACGGCGCCGGGGCGGGTTCGGCCGTGCCCGCGCCGAAGGCCGGTCCGCCGGTGAACTTCACGACCCCCGAGGGCTACGGCTACAGCCTCGCCGCCGTCGAGGCCGGGACGGGCCGTCAGCCGCTCGGCGCCCCCGAGGCGCCGCCGTCGGGGACGACGTACGCCTACGCCGACTACATCCTCACCAACACCCAGCGGCGGCCGGTCCTGCTGGACTTCCCCGGCGACCTGTTCATGCCGAAGGCGAAGGTGCCCGCGTCCGCGCGGGACCGCTGCATGCCGCAGGCCGGCATCCCCTCCGACATGTGCACGCTGCCCAACCACAGCGAGATCACCGCCCGGATCGACGGGGCGAAGGCGCCCACCGAGGAGAGCGGCGACGCGATGATGCCGGCCGGCGCGTCCTACGTGGTCCGGATCGTCTCGGACCTCCCGGTCGATGACGACCTCTCCGCCGACGACCTGCGGATGTACGTGTGGAACGCGCGCTACACCAGCGACCGCAAGGGCATCCGGCTCGCGTTCCCCTGACGGTCGAGGCTAGGAGCGCCTCGTGAAGCCGATGTCCTGGTAGTCGGGCTCCAGGAAGCCGCAGGCTCCCATGTTGGCCAGGTCCGCGCGCGCGGCGACGAGCTGTGGGCGCTGGTACAGCGGCAAGACCGACGCCTGGCGCCAGATGAGCCGGTCGGTTCTGTTCACCAGGACGTGGATCCTCGCCGGGTCGACCTCTGCGATCGCCTGGTCCATCGCCGCGTCGATGGCGGCGGTTCCGGTGCGGGAGTAGTTCTGCTGGACGCGTCCGTCGTGCGGCCGCGCGAACACCGCTCTCATCGGCGATACCGGGAACGACGTGCCCAGCCACGAGAACGGGACGATGTCGAAGTTCCCCTGCGTGACGTAGGTGTCCAGCGCATCGTCGGCCGGGATGGGCCTGATGTCCACCCGGACGCCGATCCGTTCGAGCAGTGCACGCGTCAACTCCCCTTCACGCCCGCTCAGAGGGACTCCAGACGGCACCACGAACCGGAGGGCGAGCGTGCGGCCGGCCTTGGCGCGGTACTTGCCGTGCGGTCGCCAGCCGGCCTCGTCCAGGAGTCGCCTGGCCCGCGCCGGGTCGTACGCTCCGAACTCTTCGGAGTTGTCCCGGTAGCCGTCCTGGGTGTTGACATAGAAGTGGTTGCCGAGCGTCCGCACGGACACCCCGAGGCCGGACAGGTCGGACCGCGCGATGATCCGCCGGTCGATGCCGAGCATCACTGCACGCCGTACGCGAATATCGGACAGGACGGGCCCGGCGGCGTTGAACGTGAAGTGCCGCCAGTCGGGTCCCCCCGCGCGGCGCACGTCAGCGCCGGAGACGTCTTGGACGCGTTGCAGCGCACTGGCGTCAAGGCCGATGTCCATGAGGTCGATCTCGTTGTTGGCGAACGCACCGGGCATCGCGCTGGTGTCCATAGCGCGATAGACGATGCGGTCGAGTTTGGCGGGCGCGCCCCACCAGGACGGGTCACGAGCCAAGATGACGGTCTTGGCGGTCTGGTCGATCCGCTCGACTCTGAACGGGCCTGCTGTAACGGGCAGGAGGTTCACCCAGCCGGTGTTGAACGAGCGTGGGCTGGAGTAGGCGGAGGCCGGGTAGAGCGGGCTGAACAGGCTCCGCCAGTCGGCGTACGTCTGCGCGAACGTCACCTTGACCTCGTGCTCGCGGACGCCTCGTTCGATGCGCTTGATCAGGCGGTAGCCGGTCACGGTGGAGACCTCGTAACGCGGGTCGCGTCCGGACAGCGCATGGGCCTGGGCCACGAAATCGGCGTATCCGATGGGCCTGCCATCGGACCACCTGGCCCGCTGGTTGAGCCGGTAGATGACGGTCTGGCCGCGGCCGGTGCGCTTCAGCGTGGCCGACTCCAGGTACTCCGGGACGGGATGCGGGACGGCCTTCTCGTCCGGGCGCATCAGGTACGGCAGAACACCTTGGACGACGTGATCCACCGCGCCCTTGGTGCCGTTGACATGGTTGAAGTTCCACTGGGACGGAAACTCCGGCAGCGGCCAGCGGAGCGTCCCGCCGTTCCGGACACGGTCGCGCTGGGTCGGGTTGACGTCGGAAGCCGGTAGCCGCTCTGACGCATTGGTCACGTCCCGCTGCCCAGGGCCGGTGCATCCGCTCATGAGGACGAGACCCAGCAGAACCGCTCCGAGTATCCGTTTCACTGCTTGACCTCGGCTCCGACGAAAGGGTGGTGGCAGGCGACCGACCGATCTGCGTCTCGGCTGGCCTCCGGGTCTTGTTCCTCGCAGAGCCGCGCCTCGACTGGGCCGAGCGTGAGGTAGCGGGGGCAACGACCACGGAAACGGCATCCCTTGAGTGGTGACATGGGGCCGGGTGGATCTCCTCGTAGAAGGACGCGACGACGGCGTCCAAGAGACGGATCGGGCAGTGGGATCGCGTCCAGCAGCGCGCGCGTGTAGGGGTGGGCCGGCGCCTTGTACACGTCCTGCACCGCCCCCGACTCAACGATGCGGCCCATGTGCATGACGGCGACCCGGTGGGCGATGCGATGGATGACGGCCAGATCATGGGCGACGATCAGATACGTCAGGCCGAGACGATCGCGGAGGCTCTCCAGCAGCCCCATGACGCTCGCCTGCGCGGACACGTCCAAGGCCGACACAGGCTCGTCCAAGAGCGCGAGGCGGGGTTCCAGAGCAAGCGCTCGGGCTATGCCCACACGCTGCCTCTGGCCGCCCGACAGCTCGTGGGGGTAGCGCCGTGCATGGTCAGCCTCCAGGCCCACCAGCTCTAGCAACTCCTCGACACGACCGCCGATCAGAGATGACGGGCCGCCGTGCGCGGTCAGAGGCTCGGCGATGATGTCGGCCACACGCATCCGAGGGTTGAGCGAGTCGACGGGGTCCTGGAAGACGAGCTGGACGTCCCGTCGCAAAGCCTTCCGCTTGACCGCGTTCAGGGACGCCGTGTCCTGTCCAAGGACGGCCACACGTCCCCTTTGCGGCTTTGACAGCCGAAGAATCTCCATCAAGGCCGTGGTCTTGCCGCATCCGGACTCCCCTACAAGTGCGAGGGTCTCGCCCTCGCGCAGGTCGAAGCCGATGCCGTCGACGGCGCGAACAGTCCCCACCCGGCGCCGCATCAGCGTTCCCTTAAGAAGGGGGTAGTGCCGGACAAGACCGTCCACTTGCAGCACTACAGGCCGCTCAGGACGAGGTTGAGCCATACCCGCGCCGTCCAGACGGGGGATGGAACTCAGCAACTCGGCCGTGTACGCCGCACGCGGTCGCCGATAGACCTGCTCGACGGGCCCCGTCTCGACGGCCCGTCCTTCGCACATCACCATGACGCGATCGGCGAAACCCGCCACGACCCCCAGGTCGTGCGTGACCAGCACGATCGCGGCTCCGGTCGCCTCCTTCGCCGTCCGGAGCACGTCCAGGATCTGGGCCTGGACCGTCACGTCCAGGGCGGCCGTCGGCTCGTCCGCCAGGATCACGCCCGGACGGTTGGCGACCGCGATGGCGATCATCACGCGCTGCCGCATCCCGCCGGAGAACTCGTGCGGGTACGCGCGAGCCCGCCGGGCCGCGCACGGAATGCCGACGAGTTCGAGCAGTTCCACGGCCCGCGCACGCGCCGCCGAACGGCCGGCGCCGGAATGTGTCCGGACGGCTTCGGCTATCTGCTCCCCCACCGCCTGGACGGGGTTGAGCGCCGCATGCGGATCCTGGAACACCATCGACAGGTCCTTGCCGCGCACCCGGGAGAGTTCGGCATCGGAACGCCCCAGCAGTTCCTCCCCGTTCAGTCGCACCGAGCCGGACACTCGGGCGTCCGCCGGAAGGAGCCCCATGACTGCGAGCGCGATCGCGGTCTTGCCCGCGCCCGACCCGCCGACGATTCCGAGGACTTCCCCTGCGGCGACCGTGAAGCTCACACCACGGACCGCGCGCACACCGGACGCGTATCCGACCCTCAGGTCGGCGGCCTGCAGCACCGTCACCGGCCGCCGACCGGATCCAGCGCGTCGCGCAGCCCGTCGCCGAGCAGGTTCGCCGCGAGGACGATCAGGAGGAGCAGCCCGGCGGGGAACCCGAACCTCCACGGGTCCACGGTCGCGGCGCCGTACGCGTCGGCGATGACCGTGCCGAGCGATACGTCCGGCGGGCGGACCCCCAGCCCGAGGCACGACAGCCCGCTCTCGGCGATGATCGCGACGCCGACGTTCAGGCCCGCGTCCACGGCCAGCAGCGACGCGAGCCCGGGAAGCAGATGCCGGACGATCACGCGCGGCGCGCCCACCCCCGCGAACCGGGCCGCGAGCACGTGCTCGCGTCCGCGGAGCGAGATCGTCATGGCCCGCACCGTCCTGGCGGTGACCATCCACATGAAGGCGGCGAGCAGCGGCACGAGCATCGGCCAGTCATCGCCCGTCCGCGACGCCAGAACGGCGACGACGAGGAACGACGGCAGCACCAGCAGGACATCGACCCCCCGCATCAGGGCCCGGTCGAGGAGGCCGCCCGTGAGTCCGGCGACCGTGCCCACGACCGCGGCGAGACCCGTCGACAGCACGGCGACGAGCAGGCCGATGACCAGGGACTTCCGCGCTCCGCGCAGGGTGAGGGCGAACACGTCCCGCCCGCTCTGGGTCGTGCCGAGCCAGTGCCGCCCCGACGGGCCCTGCCGGAACGCCGTGAAATCCGTATCGTCCCAGCGCCACGGAGACAGGAGCGGTCCCGCGAAGGCCAGCAGGAACACCGACGCGAGCACCACGGCCCCGGCGGCGCACCGCCGCGTCACGGTGCGGCTCCAGAGCGGGCACGGGGGTCGAGAAGACCGTTCAGGACGTCCGATGCCAGGCCGGCCGCCAGCACCGCGCAGGCGGCGACGCAGTCGATCGCCGCGACCGCGTTGACGTCGCCGCGCGCGATCGCGTCGACCAGCCACTCCCCCATCCCGTGCCGGCCGTAGATCTTCTCGGTGAACACGCCGCTCAGGACGAGCAGCCCGGACGCGAAGGCGAAGTGGGTGCTCGCCGGGATCAGCGCGGTGGGCAGCCCGTGGCGCAGCAGCGCCCTCCGTCTCCGGAGCCCCTTGGCCCGGGCCGTCCGCACGTGGTCGGCGTGCAGGACGTCCAGCATCACGGCGCGCTGGTAACGCGCGTAGACGGGGAGTTGGGCGAGCGCGATCGTGGCGGTCGGAAGGAGGAGATGCCGTGTCCGGTCGACGAACTCCGCCGGCCCGCCTCCCGGCGTCCCCGGCGTGGACTCCCCGACCCACACGAAGACCCGTACGCCCAAGGCGTCGTTGACGACGCTCGCGACCGTCTGTAACAGCACGGCCAGGACGAACACAGGCGCGGCCAGGAGCAGATAGGACCCGAACGTTATGAGCCGATCGGCGGACCGTCCCCGCATCACTGCCGCATAGGCGCCGAGTAGGACTCCAAGGACGCCCCCTAGGACGGCCCCCGGAACCAGGAGCCGAAGGCTCACGCCGAGGCGGCGCCATAACTCGGCGTTGATCCGTTCACCATCCTGTGTCCGGCCGAAGTCACCATGGAGGACGCCCCCCGCCCAGGTGCGGTACCGGTCGGCGAGCGGCGTCCGGTCGTTGAGGTTGAGAGCGCTGAGCCTGGCGTCGACGACGGCCTCGGGCGGGCGGGGCGTGCGGCCCTCGAAGGCGGCGCGCGGATCGAGCGCGGTGGCGGCGAGCAGGTAGGCCAGGCTCGCGGCGAGCACGACCAGCACCCCGTGGTTCACCAGCCGGCGCAGCAGAAACCCCGCCAACGTCTTCCCTCCCGAACATCCGGCATTGACCGCGGAATGCTACCAATCGATCACGCAACGCGTATGAAAATTACAGAAGTCTCTCTGACCTGCACTTTCCGTTCTCCTCACCAGGATCCGCGGTTACCATCACGACACGCCCGAGTGCACCGTGACCCCGGCGGCGCCCGCCGGGGACCCGCTGTCCTGAGGCGGACGCCGCGAACACTGCAGGACGACGACCTGGACGCTTTAACATTCCATTACTTTCGGGCGGGGAGTTGGCGATGGAAACGGCAGGACACGACCGCGCGGCGGGACGCATGGGCGTCCTGCTCGCGCTGACCGCGGTCGCGTCCGTCGCCGCGTCCCTCGCCGTCGGAGCCCGCCTGCCCGCCGACCTGCGGATGGTCTGGTGGCATCCGGAGATCCTCGTCGCGCTGGCCTGGACGCCCGTCGGCGCCGTCCTCCTGCGCCACCGGCCGGGGCTGAAGGTCGCCTGGCTGATGGTCGTCGCCGGGTCGAGCGCGGCGGTGTACGTCCTGGCCCTGAACCTCGGGCCGTGGGCGGAACGCCACGACTGGGCCGTGGCGGGGTTCGTCAACTGGCTCGGGACCTGGCTCTGGGCGGTCGACACCTACGCGCTGACGCTGGTCCTGCCGCTGATCTTCCCGGACGGGCGGCTCGTGTCGCGCTGGTTCCGCCCGGTGCTCGTGATCGCCTGCCTCCTCCCGGCCGTCGTCTGCGTCCACCTGACGATCGACCCCGATGTGCGCGGCTGGCACAACGGGGTGTCGGTCTACCCGTTCGGCGAGATCCCGCTGCCGATCACCGTCCTCATCATCGGCACCCTGACCGCCGGCCTGCTCTCCATGCTCGTCCGGTTCATCCGGTCGGCGCCGGACGTCCGCCGGCAGATCGCCTGGGTCGTCTACCCCGGCATCGTCGCCGAGGCGGTCGTCTACGTCGCCGAGAACAGCCCCGTCGGCGACCCGCTCCGCAACATCACCATCGTCGCCGTCCCGATCTGCATCGCGATCGCCATCACCCGCTACCGGCTGTACGACATCGACCTCGTGGTCAGCCGGACGCTCGTCTACGCCGGGCTCGTGGTCGTCATCACCGGTGTGTACTTCGCGCTGGTCGGCTCGGCGAGCCTGCTCGCTCACGGCAAGGGGGGCGCGCTCACCGGCCTGGCCGGGGCGATCGCCGCGGGCGCGGTGTTCGAACCCGTCCGGCGGCGCCTCCAGCGCACGGTGGACGGGCTCATCCACGGCGAGCGCGACCCGTACCGGATCGCCGACCGCCTCAACCGGCGGCTGCAGACCGCCGCCGACCCCGGCGCCGCGCTCGCCGCGGCCGCCGAGGTGTCCCGCTCCGCGCTGCACGCGACCGGCGTCGTCATCGAGGTGCTGGACCGCGACGGCCGGACGATCTCCGCGGAGGACGGCGTGCTCGGCGCGCGGCCCCAGCTCATCCCGCTGGTGTGGCACGGCGAGCCGGTGGGCCGGCTGCTGCTCGGCGTCACCCGCACCCCGGACGCGCGGCTGTCGGGCGTCCTCGCCCGCAACCTCGCCGAGCTGGCGAACGCGGCCCGCCTCGCCGCGGACGTGCAGCGCTCCCGCGAGCACATCCTGCGCACCCGGGAGGAGGAGCGGCGCCGGCTGCGCCGCGACCTGCACGACGGGCTCGGCCCCACGCTGGCCAGCCTCGCGATGACGGTGGACGCGGCACGCATCACGCTGAAGACCGACCCCGAGGCGGTGGACGCGCTCCTGGAGGACCTTCGCGCCACCATGGGCCGCACCATCGGCGACATCCGCGACCTGGTGTACGGGCTGCGTCCGCCCGCGCTGGACGATCTCGGGCTGGAGGGCGCGATCCAGGCGCTCGGCGGCGTCGTCGCGACCGGGGACGGGCCGAAGGTGGACGTGCGCGTGGAGGGCGACCTGAACGGGCTGCCCGCCGCCGCGGAGGTCGCCGCGTACCGGATCGTCCAGGAGGCGCTGACGAACGTCCACCGGCACGCCAACGCCGGCTCCGCCGAGGTCACGCTGTGCCTGAACGGCGACCTGCACGTCACGATCGGCGACGACGGGGTGGGCCTGCCCATGGGGCTGCGTTCCGGTGTCGGGATGTCCTCCATGCGAGAACGCGCGGCCGAACTCGGCGGATCCTGCACGGTGGGGCCCGGCCCCAGGGGCGGAACTCTCGTCCGGGCCAGGCTGCCGGTCAACGGCGCCCATCCCTGACGCGTCCGCGGATCCCGGCCTCACCCTGGTGGGAGGGCCGGTGACCGCCCCCCGCCAAGAAGGTCGCCACCGGCCCTCAGGCTCCGTACGGCTCCGGGGCTCCCATCCCGGTCCGTACGGGCCATTCACCAGAGGGTGTGCAAGGAAGAAGTTATGCGGCACATGGTCCCGTTGGAGAGGGACACGGGTCCCGTTCGTGCCGGGACCGCTCCGCAACCGCCGCAACCGCTGGTGGGGAGGCGTTCGGCTAGATCCAGCCGGGGCGGGTCTCGCCCTCGGCGACCAGCACCGCCGGGCCCCGCAGATGCGCGGTCTCCCCGTCGAGGGTGACGGTCACCCGGCCGCCGGGGACGTCCACGGTCCATTCGGACGTGCCCGTGGTCCCCAGTGCCGCGGCGGCGGCGACGGCGACCGTCCCCGTGCCGCAGGACCGCGTCTCGCCGGAGCCGCGCTCGTACACCCGCATCTCGACGTGCCTGTCCCCGACCGTCCGGAAGAACTCGACGTTCACCCCGTCGGGGAACAGGGCCGGGTCGAAGCCGGGGGCGCGCGACAGGTCCAGGGCGGCGACCGGCTCGTCCACGCGGCAGGCCAGATGCGGGTTCCCTACCGAGACCCGCCGGCCCTGGAACGTCGCCCCCGCCAGGGACGCCTCGCCGTCGCCGAGGATCTCGGGCAGGCCCATGTCCACGCTGACGTCGCCGGACGCGCCGAGCGTCACACGGCGCAGGCCCGCGCGGGTCGCCACGTCCCACTCGCCGGGCGCGGCGAGGCCCGCGTCGACCAGGTAGCGGGCGAAGACGCGCATCCCGTTGCCGCACATCTCGGCGATGCCGCCGTCGGCGTTGCGGTAGTCCATGAACCACTCCGCGTCGAACCACGCCGGGTCGAACCACGCCGGGTCGCCCTCATGCCCTGTGGCCCGCTCTGCGGACTTCGTCCGGACGACGCGCAGGACGCCGTCGGCTCCGATCCCGGCGCGCCGGTCGCACAGCCGCGCGACGGCCTCCGCCGTGAGATCGAGGACGCCGTCCGGGTCGGGCAGGATCACGAAGTCGTTCTCGGTGCCGTGGCCTTTGACAAACCGCATCCTTCGATCGTATTGCCTCCGTCAGCCGCCCCGGCCGGACTCCTCCGCGATCAGGGCGAGAGCACGTTCGACCAGGTCGGCGGCGTCGTAGGGCAGCCATCGGACACGCGGGTCGCGGCGGAACCACGACTCCTGCCGGCGGGCGAAGCGCCGCGTCGTCCGG
Organism: Actinomadura chokoriensis; assembly: GCF_041463665.1. Lineage (GTDB taxonomy): Bacteria > Actinomycetota > Actinomycetes > Streptosporangiales > Streptosporangiaceae > Spirillospora > Spirillospora chokoriensis_A. Next base: position 105,085 of record NZ_JAXCEJ010000020.1, on the reverse strand, counting down.
ATCGTGTCCTCCTTCGCCTGCTCCTGCGTCCACTCCCCCGCGAGGAACCGGAGGACCTGCGCGTAGCCGAGGGCCCGGCCGGCGGTCAGGCCGTCCCGCAGGCCGCGCTTCTCCAGGTCCGCCACCTCGTCGACCAGGCCCGCGTCCCACATCCGCTCCACGCGCTGCGCGATGCGCTCGTCCAGCGCCTCGCGGGGGACGCTCACCCCGATCTGCAGCGCAGAGTCGTAGCGGTACCGGTGCTCGGGCAGCGTCGCGCTGAACGGGCGGCCGGTGATCTCGATGGCCTCCAGGGCCCGGACGATCCGGCGGCCGTTGCTCGGCAGGATCGCGTCCGCGGCGGCGGGATCGAGCTCGCGAAGCCGCTCGTGCAGCGCGCCGGGGCCGACCCGCGCCAGCTCCTGCTCGAGCCGCGCCCGGACGGCCGGGTCCGTCCCCGGGAACTCCAGGCGGTCGAGCGCCGCCCGGACGTAGAGCCCCGACCCGCCGACCAGCACCGGCAGCCGTCCCCGGCCCCGGACGTCCGCGACCACCTCGGCGCTGAGCCGCTGGTACTCGGCGACGCTCGCCGTCCGCGTCACGTCCCAGACGTCCAGCAGATGGTGGGGGACCCCGCGCATCTCGGCCGCGGACAGCTTCGCCGTGCCGATGTCCATGCCCCGGTAGAGCTGCATCGAGTCGGCGTTGACCGCCTCGCCGTCCAGCCGCAGCGCCAGTTCCACGGCGAGGTCGGACTTCCCGGCCGCCGTCGCCCCGACGACGGCGATCACATACGGAGTATTGGGTGAGGTCACGGGAATGATTGTGGCAACAGAACGGGTATAGCCGGGTTGTACGGGTGCAGGGCACCCCTGCGCCGCACCGATCGAGACGAGGGATCCGGGGGGATCGGAATGTCCATCGTCGACAAGGTCAAGCAGATGCTCGGGCAGCACTCCGAGAAGTCCAAGGAGGGCGTCGAGCGCACCGGGGACATGTTCGACGAGCGAACCGGCGGCGAGCACGCCGACAGGGTCGACCAGGCCCAGGAGAAGGCCGGCGACTACATCGACCGCGAAGGCGGCCAGGGCGGCGACATGGGCCACCACCCGGGCGACATGGACCAGGGCGGAGAGCCCGGCCCGCAGGGCGGCGGACAGCCGACGCCCTAACCCGGCCGGCCTGCCCCAGCCTGAATCGGGTCGGCCCGACCCTAGGAACGGCCGGTCCGCGACCAGGCCGCCGCGAAGTAGCCGACACCGTACGGCGCCTCGTCGGCGAGCAGTTCGCCGGTGAGGTCGGCCGTATCTCCGGCCGCGCCGGCCAGGACCTGCCACGCCGCGCGCCCGCCCGCCTGTACGTCCCGGGAAAGCCCCGGGTCCAGGGCGGCCAGGGCGGCGGCGTCGGCATTGCCAAGCCCGCGCGCCACGCCCTCGTCATAGGGACGGGCCCGCAGGTCGAGATAGCCGGGTGCCTTCTCCGAACGGCACGCTGACCCGTCGCCCATCACCAGGAGGGCGACGCGATCGGCGGTCTCCGCCAGGTCGCGTCCAAGCGCCATGCACGCTTCCGGCTCAGCATCGAACCCGACGGCCTGGTACCGCGGCTCGGCCTGGTTGCGCGGCGCGGCCACATCGGGCCCCTGCCGCTCCAGCAGCCAGTTCCCGATCGTCAGGGACAGCGGCAGCGGCTCGGCGCCGTCCGTGGGCTCCCCCTCGGGGCTCGTCCAGTCGAGCCCGAACGGCGTGAGCGTCGCGTAGGCGTCCGGGCCGTACGACCTCGTCTCCGGACCGCCGCCGACCACGATCACGGCGTCGGCGCCGCGGAGGCGGCGGACAGCCTCGTCGCACGCGGCGCGCAGCGCGTCCAGCTCCGGAGCCGCCTCCCCCGCCATCTCCGGGACGAGGACGGGCGGATGCGGGCACACCGCCGCCGATACGAGCACGCTGCCTCCTCAGTGACCGGACCGGGCCGCGAAGGGCCGATCCGATCATGCCCCAGTTCAGGAGCCGGCGGAGCAGCCCTGGCCGGAGGCTGCGGCGGGCTGCGCCGGGCGCCCCATCGACGGCATGCCCAGCGACACCCCGCGGTTCCCGCTCTGGCGGGCCTCCCACGCGTCGCCCGCGCGCGTCCGCCGGACGGCCAGCGCGGGCTTGTCGGCCACCAGGTGGTGCGGGGCGGCGTAGGTGACCTCGACGGTGACCATGTCACCGGGCCGGACCTGCTCCTCCGGCGCGCCGAAGTGGACCAGGCGGTTGTCGCGCGCACGGCCCGACAGCCGGCGGGTCGCCTCGTCCTTGCGCCCCTCGCCCTCGGCGACCAGGACCTCGAGGGTGCGGCCGAACTGCTTCTTGTTCTCCGCCCAGGAGATCTCCTCCTGGAGGGCGACGAGCCGCTCGTACCGTTCCTGGACGACCTCCTTCGGGAGCTGGCCGTCCATGGTCGCGGCCGGGGTGCCCGGACGCTTGGAGTACTGGAACGTGAACGCCGACGAGAACCGGGCCTCCCGCACCACGTGCAGGGTCTCCTGGAAGTCGGCCTCGGTCTCGCCGGGGAACCCCACGATGATGTCGGTGGTGATCGCCGCGTCCGGGATCGCGGCCCGGACCTTCTCGATGATGCCGAGGTAGCGCTCCTGCCGGTACGAGCGGCGCATCGCGCGCAGGACCGCGTCCGAGCCGGACTGCAGCGGCATGTGCAGCGACGGCATGACGTTCGGCGTCTCGGCCATCGCGGCGATGACGTCGTCGGTGAAGTCCTTGGGGTGCGGCGAGGTGAACCGGACCCGCTCCAGGCCGCGCACGTCCCCGCACGCCCGCAGCAGGCCCGCGAAGGCCGACTGGCCGCCCCCGGTCATCGCCCGTACCTCGTCGGGCGCGGCGGCGAGCGCGCCGAAGCCCGAGCCGTAAGCGTTAACGTTCTGCCCCAGGAGGGTGACCTCCAGGACGCCCTCGGCGACGAGCGCCTCCACCTCGGCGAGGATCTCCCCTGGGCGGCGGTCCTTCTCCTTGCCGCGCAGGGACGGGACGATGCAGAACGTGCACGTGTTGTTGCACCCGACCGAGATCGACACCCACGCGGCGTACGGGGACTCGCGGCGCGTCGGCAGCGTCGAGGGGAAGGTCACCAGCGACTCTTCAATCTCGACTTGCGCTTCGCTCTGCACGCGCGCCCGTTCAAGCAGCGCGGGCAGCGACCCGATGTTGTGCGTGCCGAACACGACGTCGACCCAGGGGGCGCGCTTGACGATGGTGTCGCGGTCCTTCTGCGCAAGGCAGCCGCCGACGGCGATCTGCATGCCCGGATGACCGTCCTTGACCGGCCGGAGATGGCCGAGGTTGCCGTAGAGCCGGTTGTCGGCGTTCTCACGCACCGCGCAGGTGTTGAACACCACCACGTCGGGCTCGGCGCCCTCCGCGCGGACATAGCCGGCCGACTCCAGCAGCCCGGACAGCCGCTCGGAATCGTGGACGTTCATCTGGCACCCGTAGGTACGGATCTCGTACGTACGGGGGGCCGTCTCCATTGGCGCATTCATCTCGGTAACCAAGGGTACGGGCCCGTCACGCCCCGACGGAACGCCGTCGCGGAACGCGCGACACACCGCTCCGACCAGCACCGATGATCACTTTTCGCGCGGACGGACCCCGTCCGACGTGGGGATTCGTGATCGTATCGGTACCGCTCGGCGACGTTCGCGAATCTGACCATGACGTAAAGTCCGTCCGCATGACGGACAGCGAAGGCGGGCTCGACCTCTCCAAGGACGAGCCGGAGGACTCCGTTCCGGCGCCGGCCGCCACGCGCGGCGACCGGCCCCTCGTCGTGGTCGAGAAGGTCAACAAGCACTTCGGCGAGTTGCACGTCCTGAAGGACATCGACCTCACCGTCGACTCCGGCGAGGTGGTCGTCGTCATCGGCCCGTCCGGGGGCGGCAAGTCGACGCTGTGCCGGTCGATCAACCGGCTGGAGCCCATCGACAGCGGAAAGATCCTCGTGGACGGCAAGGAGCTGCCCAAGGAGGGCAAGGAGCTGGCGAGGCTCCGCGCGGACGTCGGCATGGTCTTCCAGTCGTTCAACCTTTTCGCCCACAGGACGATTCTGGAGAACGTCATGCTCGGGCCGGTGAAGGTCCGCAAGCAGGGCAAGCAGGAGTCGCAGAAGCACGCCATGGAACTGCTCGACCGGGTCGGCATCGCCAACCAGGCCGGCAAGTATCCGGCCCAGCTGTCGGGCGGGCAGCAGCAGCGGGCGGCGATCGCGCGCTCCCTCGCGATGAAGCCCAAGGTGATGCTCTTCGACGAGCCGACCTCGGCGCTGGACCCCGAGATGGTCAACGAGGTCCTGGACGTCATGACGGGGCTGGCCCGCGAGGGCATGACGATGATCGTCGTCACGCACGAGATGGGATTCGCGCGCAGGGCCGCGCAGAAGGTCGTGTTCATGGCGGACGGCCAGATAGTCGAGGAGAACACCCCCGACGAGTTCTTCACCAACGCGCGCACCGACCGCGCGAAGGACTTCCTTTCCAAGATCCTCACGCACTGAGCCGCGGGGCTCCGGCAGAGAGCAGAGGTAGGACGAGAAATGCGAGTACGTCGTTTCGGCGCCCTGATCGGGGCGGGGATGGCACTGACCCTGGCGCTCGGCGCTTGTGGCAGCGACACCGAGAAGACCGAGGCCAAGACGGTCGTCCAGAAGGCCAAGGACGACAAGAAGCTGACCATCGGCATCAAGTTCGACCAGCCGGCGCTCGGCCTGAAGAAGCCCGACGGCACCTATGACGGCTTCGACGTCGACGTCGCCAAGTACATCGCCAAGAAGCTGGGCGTCCCCGAGAGCGGCATCACGTTCAAGGAGACGACCTCCGCGAACCGCGAGTCGTTCATCGGCGGCGGGCAGGTCGACCTCGTGGTCGCCACCTACTCCATCACCGAGGCGCGCAAGCAGCAGGTGACCTTCGGCGGTCCCTACTACATCGCGCACCAGGACACGATGGTGAAGGCCGACAACACCGACATCAAGAAGGCCGCGGACCTGAAGGGCCAGAAGCTCTGCAAGGCGGCCGGGTCCAACTCCTTCCGCCGCATCACCGAGGGCCCGCCGGACGGCAAGCTCAACATCAAGGGCGTCACGCTGGTGGACGCCAGCAGCTACTCCGAATGCGTGAGCAAGCTGAAGTCCGGCGCGCTGGACGCGGTGAGCACCGACGACCTGATCCTCGCCGGGTTCGCCAACCAGCAGAAGGGCTCCTTCAAGGTCATCAACGACCCCTTCACCGACGAGAAGTACGGCGTCGGCATCAAGAAGGGCGACACCGAGACCTGCGAGGCCGTCAACAAGGCCGTCACCGACATGTACTCCGACGGCACCGCCAAGACGCTGCTGGAGAAGCACTTCGCCGGCACCGGGCTGAAGCTCGCCACGACCGTCCCGCAGATGGAGGGCTGCTCCTGATCCGGAGCCGCGCCTGACGCCCGTCACGCCGGCGCGTCCCCGGCGGAGCCATTCCCGGGGACGCGCCGGCCTGGCCTGACATTGCCGGCCGGGCTCCGCACACCGCTGGCCCGGCACGGCTGGAACGCCATGAAACAGCTGAGCAATGTTTGACTTCAGCCCGTTCTTCGACCACTTCGACGAGATCCTCCAGGGCTTCTGGGCGACGATCCGCCTGGCGGCGGTCGCCGCGGTGCTCTCGCTCATCATCGGGACGCTCCTGGCGAGCTTTCGCGTCGCTCCCATCCCGGTGCTGCGCGCCTTCGGATCGGGCTATGTCAGCGTCGTCCGCAACACGCCGCTGACGCTCGTGCTGCTGATGTGCAGCCTCGGCCTCAACGACATCCTCGCGCTGAAGTTCTCCGAGGTCCCCTCGACCAGCTACTACTGGTGGGCCGTCCTCGGACTGTCGGCCTACACCGGGGCCTTCGTCTGCGAGACGCTCCGCTCGGGCATCAACACGGTCCCGCTGGGGCAGGCGGAGGCGGCGCGGTCGGTCGGCCTGACCTTCACCCAGTCGCTGCGCATGATCATCCTGCCGCAGGCGTTCCGGGCCATCATCGCCCCGCTGGGCAGCGTGTTCATCGCGATGATCAAGAACACGACGGTGGCCGCGGCGGCGGGCTACGGCGAGGTGGCGCTCGTCACCAAGACCATCGTTGACGCCCCCTCCTTCAGCAACGGGGTGATCCCGCTGTTCATCGGCGTGGCCGTCGGCTTCCTGATCCTCACCCTGCCGACCGGGTACTTCTTCGGCTGGCTGGCCAAGCGGATGGCGGTGGCGCGTTGAGCAAGGAAGCGACCGTACTTTTCGACATCCCCGGGCCGCAGGCGCGCGCGCGGAACAGGATGCTGGGCGTCCTCGTGACGGTGGCGCTCGCCGCCGTCCTCGCCGCCCTCATCTGGCGGCTGGCCGCCAAGGACCAGTTCGCCGGAAAGCTCTGGACGCCGTTCACCGAGTGGACGGTCTGGCGGCACCTGATCATTCCCGGGCTGCTGAACACGCTGAAGGCGGCCGCGGTCGCGACCGTCCTCGCGCTGCTGTTCGGCATCGTGTTCGGCCTGGCCCGGCTCTCCGACCACTGGTGGATCAGGCTGCCCGCCGGGGCCGTCGTGGAGTTCTTCCGCGGCATCCCGCTGCTGATCCTGATCTTCCTGGCGTTCTTCGTCCCGAACAAGATCAGCCCGGCGATCGCCGAGTCGCAGTTCGGCCAGCTGCAGCGCGTCTCGGTGGACTACTTCTTCTCGATCTTCGGGGTGGAGAGCAACGCCGGCGTGGTCACCGTGCCCGCGTTCGCCGCGGTCGTGTTCGGCCTCACCATGTACAACGGCTCGGTGCTCGCCGAGGTCGTCCGCGCGGGCGTGCTGTCGATCCCGAAGGGCCAGTCGGAGGCCGCCTACTCCATCGGCCTGCGCAAGAACGGCGTCATGCGGCTCGTCCTGCTGCCGCAGGCCATCACCGTGATGATGCCCGCGATCGTGAGCCAGATCGTCGTCCTGCTGAAGGACACCGCGCTCGGCTTCATCATCGCCTACCCCGAACTGCTGCAGGCCGGGTTCAAGCAGGTGCCCGCCAACTACAGCAACAACGTCCTGCAGGCCGGGATCGTCGTCGCGGTCATCTACATCGCGATCAACATGTCGGTGAGCCGGCTGGCGACGTGGCTGGAGGCGCGCAGCCGCCGCAGCCGCAAGACGGAGGCCAAGACCATGGGCACCGGCGGGCCGCCGCCCGTGGCCGGGGTCGGGATCACGCAGCAGGGCGCCGCGCCGGTCTGATCTCCCCAACCGCCCGCTTCGGGGGCGCCGCCGGTCTCCGGTGGCGCCCCGTCGCCGTCCGGGCTCGTTACCGGTGAGTTTCCTGGTGGACGACGTGTATCTTTCCGACGTCAAACGGCCCGTCATGGCCCCAACCCATCCCTGTATGCGGGACGATTCCTGTTATGACCGCTCGTGCGACCCTCCCCTACGGCTCCTGGCCCTCCCCCATCTCCGCGGCCGATGTCGCCCGCGCCCGGCTGCGCCTCAGTTTTCCCACCGTCGCGGGCGATGACGTGTGGTGGCAGGAGGCCCGGCCCGAGGAGGACGGACGGACCACGGTCATCCATCTCAACGGCGGGCATCGCACGGAACTGCTTCAGGCGCCGTGGGACGCGCGTACCCGCGTCCACGAGTACGGGGGCCGGTCGTACCTGCCGATCCGCACCGCCGACGGCTGGTCGATCGTGTTCGCCAACTACGAGGACCAGCGCCTGCACCGGCTCGACGAGGGCGACCCCAAGCCGTACCCCCTGACGCCCGAGCCGGCCGTCCCGGCGGGGTTGCGCTACGCCGACTTCGTCCTGTCCCCGGACCGGACGGAGATCTGGTGCGTCTGCGAAGGCCACATCGCCGCGGCGCCGGAGCCGGCGCCCGCCGCGAGCGAGGGGGCCGTCCCGGGCGAGGAGGGCGCTCCGGCCACCGCCCCGGCTCCGGCTCCGGTGGAGGAGCCCGGCATCACGGGGATCCGGCGCGCCATCGTCGCCGTCCCGCTGGACGGCCGCGCCGCCGGGGACGCCGGCGCCATCCGTGAGCTGGTCACCGGGGCGCAGTTCTACGCGAACCCCGCGCCGTCGCCCGGCGGCGGGCACCTGGCGTGGGTGCAGTGGAACCACCCGCGCATGCCCTGGGACGGCACCGAGGTGCGCGTCGCCGCGATCGAGGACGGCCGCACGGTCGCGCCCCGGACCGTCAAGGGCGGGCTCAAGGAGTCGGCCCTGGCGCCGCTGTGGCGCGACGACGACTCCCTGTACGTGATCTCCGACTGGCCCGGCTGGTGGAACATCTACCAGGTCGGCCTGCACGGCGAGTCCCCGCAGGCCCTCTACCCGGCCGAGGAGGAGTTCGCCGGCCCGCTGTGGCAGCTCGGCGGCATGCCGTACGCGCTGCTCGGCGACGGCCGCCTCGCCGTCCTGCACGGCGAGGGCGACATGAGGCTCGGCGTCTACGACCCGGAGACGCTCGACCTCGTCGACCTGGAGGTCCCCTACGAGCACTGGGCGACGCAGCTGTCGGCGGACGGGACGACGATCGTCGGCATCGGCGGCGGCCCCGACCTGCCCCCCTCGGTCGTCCGCGTCGACACCACGACCGGGCGCGTCGAAGGGCTGCGCCGCGAGCTGGCCGAGCTCCCGGACGTCGCGTACCTGTCCAGGCCGCGCGCGGAGCGCCTGGAGGGCCCGTTCGGGCGTCCCGTCCACGCCTACGTGTTCCCGCCCACCAACCCGGAGGCGACCGCCCCCGAAGGCGAACTGCCGCCGTACGTCGTGTTCGTGCACGGCGGGCCCACCGGCCGGGTCTCCAAGGTGCTCGACCTGGAACGGGTCTACTTCACCAGCCGCGGCATCGGTGTCATCGACGTCAACTACGGCGGATCGACCGGCTATGGCCGCGCCTACCGAGAACGGCTCCGCCGCCAGTGGGGCGTCGTCGACGTAGAGGACGCCGTAGCCGCCGCCCAGGCCCTCGTGGACGGCGGCATAGCCGACCCTGCGCGGCTGGCGATCCGGGGCGGTTCCGCAGGCGGCTGGACGACGCTCGCCGCGATCACGCGGACCGGCGTGTTCAAGGCGGCGACGTCCTACTTCGGCATCAGCGACCTGCAGAGCTTCGCCGAGGCCACCCACGACTTCGAGTCGCACTACCTGTTCGGCCTCATCGGCCCGCTGCCGGGCTTCGAACGCGCCTACGAGGAGCGCTCACCGCTCAGCCGCGCCGACGAGACCGCGTGCCCCGTCCTGCTCCTGCAGGGCCTGAACGACCCGGTGGTGCCGCCGGACCAGTCCGAGCGCTTCGCGCTGGCGCTGGCCGACAAGAAGATGCCGTACGCCTATCTCACCTTCGAGGGCGAGTCCCACGGGTTCCGGAAGGCCGGCACGATAATCCGCTGCCTGGAGGCGGAGCTTGCCTTCTACGGCCAGACGCTCGGCTTCGAACCGCGCGGCGTGGAACCCATCAACCTCACCGTCGGCTGACCCCGGTCCCCGCACTCGGTGCGGGCCCGCTCAGCAGCCCTCTGCGGGACGCCCGCGCGGCCACGGCAAGAGACCGCCGGGCGCTCCTTCGCGGCGCTCGGCCGCCGGCTCAGCGGGCGAACTCGATGGCGCGGGACTCCCGCACCACGGTGACGCGGATCTGCCCCGGATAGGTCAGCTCGTCCTCGACCTGCTTGGCGATGTCGCGGGCGATGACCTGCGCCTGGATGTCGTCGACCGAGTCGGGCTTGACCATCACGCGGATCTCGCGCCCGGCCTGCATCGCGAAGACCTTCTCCACGCCCTCGTGCTTCTCGCGCGCGATCTGCTCCAGCCGTTCGAGCCGCTTGACGTAGGCCTCCAGCGACTCCCTGCGCGCCCCCGGACGGCTGCCGCTCACCGCGTCCGCGGCCTGGGTGAGGACCGCCTCCACCGTCCGGACCTCGACCTCGTTGTGGTGGGCCTCGATCGCGTGGACGACGTCCTCGTGCTCCCCGTACCGGCGCGCGATCTCGGCGCCGATCAGCGCGTGGCTCCCCTCCACCTCGTGGGTGAGCGCCTTGCCGATGTCGTGCAGCAGCGTGCACCGCTTGGCGACCTCCACCGGCAGCCGCAGCTCGCCGGCCATGACGCCCGCGATGTGCGCGGACTCGATCAGGTGCTTCAGCACGTTCTGCCCGTAGGACGTCCGGTACCGCAGCTGCCCGAGCAGCGCGATCAGCTCCGGGTGCATGTCGGCGATGCCGACCTCCACCAGGGCGTCCTCACCGGCCCGGACGCACAGCTGCTCCACGTCGCTCTTGCTGCGCTCGTAGATCTCCTCGATGCGCTGCGGGTGGATGCGCCCGTCCAGGACGAGCTTCTCCAGCGTCAGCCGCCCCACCTCCCGGCGCACCGGGTCGAAGCAGCTCAGCAGCACCGCCTCGGGCGTGTCGTCGATGATCAGGTTGACGCCCGTCGTCGTCTCGAACGCCCGGATGTTGCGGCCCTCGCGGCCGATGATGCGGCCCTTCATCTCGTCGCTCGGCAGATGCAGCACCGACACGACCGACTCGGCCGTCTGCTCGCTCGCCACCCGCTGGATCGCCAGCGTCACGATCTTGCGGGCACGCTTCTCGCCCTCCGCCCGCGCCGTGTTCTCGATCTCGCGGACGATCGGGATGGACTCCCGCTTGGCCTGGTTCTCGATCACCGCCACCAGCTCGCCCTTGGCCTGCTCGGCGGTGAGCCCGGCCGCCCGCTCCAGCACCTTGCGGCGCTCCTCGGCGACGCCGGCCAGCTCCTGCCTGCGGGCCTCCAGCACCTGCCTGGCCTCGGTCAGCCGTCCCTGCCGCTCCTCCAGGCGCCGCGTCTCGGCGTCCAGCCGCTGCTCCCGCTCGGCGAGCCGCGCCTCCCGGCGCTCCAGATCCTCCCGGACGGTCCGCAGGTCGTCGCGGAGGGCGCGGCCCTCCTCCTCGACCTCGGCGCGCGCCTCGGCGGCGATCCGCCGCGTCTCCCGCTCGGCCTCGTCCAGGACGTCCTGCGCGTCCTGCTGCGCCTTCGACCGGATCTCGTCGGCGTCGCTCTGCGCCCGGGCGATCTCCGCCGCGGCTCTGCCGGGCATGCCGGGACGCCACAGGACGACGAAGATGAGAGCGGCCAGGGTCACCAGCAGCGCTGCACCCAGCAGGACGCTCTCCATGAGGCAGATCCTTCCTCGCCGCGGGCCCGTCCGGACTTCGGGCCCTGCCTAGCGAGGATTTACTCGCGCGCGGATGCACGACGTCGCGGGGCCGCGCACGGCGCGCCCCGGTGACTCGGCCGAATCCGGTCGACGAACCTGTCCTGTCTGCCTCTCAGCTGCTGGAACGTGCTCGGTCGTATGGCAATCCGCGAGACGCGGAGTAACTCCTCACTACCGTAACGGTAAGCGGCATGGAGGTAATGAGCAAGCAAACGATGGGCATTCCGGACTAACCGAACGTCAACGTGAGTCCTTCCTTACCACCCCTCCTGACCACGCGCACCCCTCCCGACCAGGCCGGCGACCCTCCGGTCAGAGTCAGAACACCCTGCCTCTCCGGTAACCCGCCTTCGCAACCCGGCGGGAAATCAGTCGAAGGGGTCGGAAGGCTCGGGGATCGCGGCCGGGTCGGCGCCCTCTTCGGCCAGGGCCTCTTTGACGATCCGGTAGGCGAGGTTGGGCGGGTAGCCCTTGCGGGCGAGCATGCCCACCAGGCGGCGCATGCGTTTGGCAGGGTCGGCGCCTCTGCCGGCCGGGAGCCTGCGCAGGACCAGGGCTCGGGCGGTCTCCTCCTCCTGGGCGGGGTCCAGCGACTCGACGGCCTCGTTGACGGTGTCGTCGGCCACGCCGCGGCGGCGGAGTTCTGCGGCCAGGGCGCGCTTCGCCAGGCCCCGGCCGGCATGGCGGGACTGGACCCACGCCTGCGCGAACGCCTCGTCGTCGATGAGGCCGACGTCGGTGAACCGGCCGAGGACGCGTTCGGCGACGTCGGCCGGGATGTCCTTGCGGCGCAGCGCGTCCGCCAACTGGGCTCGGGTGCGCGGCGACGCGGCCAGCATGCGCAGGCAGACCTCGCGGGCCCTCGCCTCCGGGTCAGCCCCCGCACGGCGGTCGGGTGGATCCGCACGGCCGTCGGGTGGATCCGCGCCATGGTCGGGCGAGGTCACGCTCGCCCTCGCCACGCCGTACGTCCCCCGGGCGGCGCTGCGCGGTCGTCTCGCCCCGTTACCGCGCTGGTGACCGTGCGGGCCGGCTGGCCCGTGGGAGCGGCGGCGCCATCGGGGAAGATCCGCGCACCGATCGTGCGGTGCCGGGTAAGGCGCCGCCGCCCTGCATACGAGATCATCGCTTACTCTTCGTCAGGAGTCACCCATATCAGCGGATTCTCCGTCAGGAATCGCCTGCCTTGGCGGCCTTCGCTCCCCTTTTCGCGGTGGTGGCCTTGGCGGCGCCGGCCGGCGCGGGGGGCGCGGGGGCGGCGTCCGGGGCGGCGGGCTCGGCCTCCTTGTCGACCTTCGGGCCGATGCCCAGCTTCTCCTTGATCTTCTTCTCGATGCCGTCCGCCATGTCGGGGTTGGCCTTGAGGAAGTTGCGGGCGTTCTCCTTGCCCTGGCCGAGCTGGTCGCCGTCGTAGGTGTACCAGGCACCGGACTTGCGGACGAAGCCGTGCTCCACGCCGAGGTCGATCAGGCCGCCCTCGCGGCTGATGCCGAGACCGTAGAGGAGGTCGAAGTCGGCGACGCGGAAGGGCGGGGCCATCTTGTTCTTGACGACCTTGACGCGGACGCGGTTGCCGACGGCCTCGGTGCCGTCCTTCAGGGTCTCGATGCGGCGGACGTCCAGCCGGACGGAGGCGTAGAACTTCAGCGCCCGGCCGCCGGTGGTGGTCTCCGGGGAGCCGAACATGACGCCGACCTTCTCGCGGAGCTGGTTGATGAAGATGACGGTGGTCTTGGTCTGGTTGATCGCGCCGGTGAGCTTGCGCAGCGCCTGCGACATGAGGCGGGCCTGGAGGCCGACGTGGCTGTCGCCCATCTCGCCCTCGATCTCGGCGCGCGGGACGAGCGCGGCGACGGAGTCGACGACGACGACGTCGATCGCGCCGGAGCGGATCAGCATGTCGGTGATCTCCAGGGCCTGCTCGCCGGTGTCGGGCTGGGAGACCAGCAGCGCGTCGATGTCGACGCCGAGCTTGGTGGCGTACTCGGGGTCGAGGGCGTGCTCGGCGTCCACGAACGCGGCGATGCCGCCCTGCTTCTGGACGCTGGCCACCGCGTGCAGCGCGATGGAGGTCTTGCCGGAGCCCTCGGGGCCGTACACCTCGACGACGCGGCCGCGCGGCAGGCCGCCGATCCCGAGCGCGATGTCGAGGGAGATCGCGCCGGTGGGGATGACCTCGACGGGCGCCCGCGCCTCCTCGCCCATCCGCATGACCGACCCCTTGCCGAACTGCCGCTCGATCTGGGCGAGTGCGGTCTCGAGAGCCTTCTCCCGGTCGTTCGCTGCCATTGAGATGTCCTTATCGTCGTGACTGTCGGCTCTCGGCCGCTGTTCTGCGATGTCGAGGGCGACGTTACGGCGGGCCACCGACACTTTCGAGCCGCCGGCGCGATTGTGGATGACGCCGCGTGCCGCGAGCCAGCTTACCGAACATCCGTTCGATCATCGTCCGGTATGGCGATTTGGATGGAATCGCCGTGCGTTCCATGGTCCGGACCCCGTACGCTGGCGCCGTCCACGGAGGGTTCCAATCATGACGCTGACCGTCCTCTTCTGCGTCGATCCGCTCCACCCCCGGCGCGTTGACCCCCATTTCTCTCGCGAGGCCGCGGCCGTGCGGGACCACTACGGCGAGACGGCCCTGGTCGACCACGACGCGCTGCGGCGCGGTGACGTGGAGGACGCGATCGGCGCGGTCCCCTCCGGCTTGGGCCCGGTCTGGTATCGCGGCTGGATGCTGTCGGCGGAGGAGTACGCCGCGATGGCCGCCGCGCTGAAGCAGCGCGGGACGATCCTGCTGACGCACCCGGACGACTACAGGCGCGCGCACGAGCTGCCCGGCTGGCATGAGACGTTCGCCGGGCTGACCCCGCACAGCGTGTGGCGTCCACTCGGCACCGGCCAGGATCCGGGCGATCTCGGCGAGCTGGCCGAGCTGGTCCGGCCGCTGCGCGGCGGGCCCGCCGTCGTCAAGGACTACGTGAAGTCGTGCAAGCACGAGTGGGAGGAGGCGTGCTTCGTCCCGGACGTGAAGAACCTCGCCCAGCTGCACGACATCGCCTCCAAGATGGTCGCGCTACGCGACGACCATCTGGCGGGAGGTCTCGTCGTCCGCGAGTTCGAGGAGTACGACGGCGACGGCGAGGCGCGCGTGTGGTGGGTGGACGGCGAGCCCGCGCTGGTGGGGCCGCACCCTGACAGCCCCAGTGTGGAGCCCGATCCTGACCTGGATTCCGTGGCTCCGGCCGTCCGCGCCCTGGGCTGCCGGTTCATCACCACCGACCTGGCCCGGCGCGCCGACGGCGTCTGGCGTGTCGTGGAGGTCGGCGACGGCCAGGTCAGCGATCTGCCGTCGTCCGTGGACGCGATGGACCTCTACGCGCACCTGCCCGTTCCGGACTGACCGGCTCCTACCGGAGAGTCGAGGGGACGTCGAAGGTGGCGACGACGGCCTGCCAGACCTTCTTGGCCGGTTCGCCGTCGGCGAGGGCCTGCTCGACGGTGCGCCCGCCCAGTTCTGCCAGGACGTAGTCCTTGGCCACGCTCTGGGCATAGCTTTCACCGAACTGCTGGTTCATCCGATCCCAGAACACTGTGAGCCGCACGCTTTCACGCTATCCGACGGAGGGCTCCTCCAAGGACTGCGTGACCTCTTCGGGGACGCCGGGCCCGGTTCCCTGGCGGTATTGACGGTGCAGGCCCGTCAAGTAGCGCTCGACGCCTTCGATGACGCGGGCCGTCCGGTAGGAGGGGAAGACGTCGAACCCGTGCTGGGCGCCCTTCATCTCGGCATAGATGACGGGTGAGGCGGAGACGTCCCGGAGCCGCTCGACGAATCGCCGGGCCTCCGCCACGGGGATGAGCGAGTCGTGGCTGCCGTGGATGACGAAGAAGGGCGGCGCGTCCTCGCGGATGTACGTGACGGGGGACGCCTTGGCGTACAGCTCCTGGTTCTCAGCGAAGGGCTTCTTGACCACCATCTTCTCCAGGATGCGGGTGGCCCCCATGGGGACCGGCCATGGCCCCGCTTCAAAGAAGTTGTAGACGCCGTAGAACGGGACGGCGCCCTGCACGGTTGTATCGGCGTCTTCGAAGCCCGGCTGGAATTCGGGTTCGTTCGCGGTCAGCGCCACCATCGCGGTGAGGTGGCCACCGGCCGAGCCACCGGTCACGCAGAGGAAGTCAGGGTCGGCCCCGTACTCCTCGGCGTGCTCCTTGTACCAGGCGACGAAGTGTTTCAAGTCGATCAGGTGCTCAGGCCAGGTGGCGCGGGGGCTGAGCCGGTAGTTGACGTTGAATCCGACCCATCCCTGCAGGGCCATGTGGTTGAGCAGAGGCAGGCCCTGTTCGCGCTTGTCCCCGATGACCCACGCACCTCCGTGGATCTGCATGAGCCCGGGGCGCAGCTCCCCGTCGGCTGCGTCATCCGCCGGACGGAACACGTCCAGTCTGAGCCGGAGCCGGCCCTCCTCCCGGTACAGGACGTTGCGTTCGACACGCACTCCCTTGCGCGGGATCAGGCACAGCTGCGGGACGATCAGGTGCGCCAGCGGGTAACGGGGTGCGCCCTCCGGGTCGAGGTCGAGGGGTGCGCCGCTGTCCCGCAGGGTGACGACCGTACGGCGGGACGCGACGACGGTGGCCGCGATGCCCGCCATGGCGGCGAGCGCCAGGGCGAGGCCCGTCCAGCCCGCCCAGCCGTCCAGTCCTCCGAACGCGGCCGTGAGCGCGGTGGCGGCGGCCCAGGTGACGAGCACGTGCGGCGCCATCTCGATCGTCAGCCAGCCGAGGAAGAAGCTGGGCACGAGCAGGACGGCGTTGCGCCGGGGAGCGTGCGCGTTGGCGGCGACCAGGGCGAACAGGATCCCGAGGGCGAGCAGGACGTAGGGCATCGAGACTCCCTCTGGGGTGGGCGTCCTACCAGTAGGCCTATCGGTAGACCATGCCCGTACAAGCGCTTGCTTACAATGTGACGGGCGCCACATCGCCGCGTTCTGTCGGACCCGCGAGGCAGTATGGCGCCATGGGCGGTGACGTGCTCGAACGCTTCTCACCGGCGACCCGCGCCTGGTTCGCCGGCGCGTTCGCCGCGCCCACCCCGGCCCAGGCCGGGGCGTGGGAGTCGATCGCGGGCGGTGACAACACGCTGGTGGTGGCGCCGACAGGGTCCGGCAAGACCCTGGCGGCGTTCCTGTGGTCGCTCGACCGGCTCGCCCACGAGCCCGTCCCCGAAGAGCGGCTGCGGCGGTGCCGCGTCCTGTACGTGTCGCCGCTGAAGGCCCTCGCCGTGGACGTGGAGCGCAACCTGCGCGCCCCGCTGACCGGCATCCGGCACGCGGCGCGGCGGCTCGGCCTGCCCGAACCCGGCGTCCAGGTCGGGATGCGGTCGGGCGACACCCCGGCCGACGAGCGGCGCCGGCTCGCCGTCAAGCCGCCGGATATCCTGATCACGACACCGGAGTCGCTGTTCCTGATCCTCACCTCGCGGGCGCGCGAGTCGCTGCGCGGCGTCGAGACCGTCATCGTGGACGAGGTGCACGCGGTGGCCGGCACCAAGCGCGGCGCGCACCTGGCGCTCTCCCTCGAACGCCTCGACGCCCTCCTCGAACGGCCCGCGCAGCGGATCGGCCTGTCGGCGACCGTCCGCCCGACGGACGAGGTGGCGGCGTTCCTCGGCGGGAGCAGGCCGGCGACGGTCGTCCAGCCTCGGTCCGACAAGGTCTTCGACCTCGACATCGTCGTCCCCGTGGAGGACATGGGCGAGGTGGGCCAGTTCGTGGACGACTCCGGTGCGGCCGACCCCCGCCAGCGCAGCATCTGGCCCCATGTCGAAGACCGCCTGCTCGATCTCATCCAGGCGCACCGCTCGACGCTGGTCTTCGCGAACTCGCGCCGGCTTGCCGAGCGGCTCTGCGGACGGCTGAACGAACTCGCGTACGAGCGCGCGACAGGCGAGCCCCTCCCCGAGGACCATTCCCCCGCCGCCACGATGGCCCAGGCGGGTGCGGCCAGGGGAGCCCCCGTGGAGATCGCCAGGGCGCACCACGGCTCGGTCTCCAAAGAGGAACGGGCCGGCATCGAGAACGCCCTGAAGGAGGGCCGCCTCCCGGCGGTCGTGGCGACGTCCAGCCTGGAACTGGGCATCGACATGGGCGCCGTCGACCTGGTCGTCCAGGTGGAGTCGCCGCCGTCGGTGGCCAACGGGCTCCAGCGGGTCGGGCGCGCGGGCCACCAGGTCGGCGCCGTCTCCAAGGGCGTGATCTTCCCCAAGTACCGGGGCGACCTGGTCCAGACGACGGTCGTGGCCGAACGCATGCGCGGCGGCGAGATCGAGGAGCTGCGCTACCCGCGCAACCCTCTGGACGTCCTCGCGCAGCAGGTCGTCGCCATGGTCTCCATGGACGAGTGGGCCGTCGACGACCTCGAGTCACTCGTCCAGCGCGCCGCGCCCTACGCCTCCCTCCCGCGTTCGGCCCTGGAGGCGTGCCTCGACATGCTCGCCGGGCGCTACCCCAGCGACGAGTTCGGCGAGCTCCGCCCCCGGCTGGTCTGGGACCGCGTCACCGGCGTCCTGCGCGACCGTCCCGGCGCTCAGCGCCTCGCCGTGACGAGCGGAGGGACGATCCCTGACCGCGGCCTGTTCGGCGTGTTCCTCGTCGGCGACACCGCGTCCGCCAAGGGCGGAGCCTCCGGGAGGTCCCGCGTGGGCGAACTGGACGAGGAGATGGTCTACGAGTCACGCGTGGGCGACGTGTTCGTTCTCGGCGCCAGCTCGTGGCGCATCGAGGACATCACGCCCGACCGCGTGCTCGTCTCCCCCGCCCCCGGCCAGCCCGGCAAGCTCCCGTTCTGGCACGGCGACACCCTCGGGCGTCCGGCCGAACTGGGCCGCGCGCTCGGCTCGTTCACCCGCGAGCTGGCCGGGCTGCCCGCCGAGGAGGCGCAGAGCCGCGTCTCCGCCGCCGGGCTGGACGCCTGGGCGTCCGCAAACCTCGTCTCCTACCTGAACGAGCAGCGCGAGGCCACCGGGCACGTGCCCGACGACCGCACGATGGTCGTCGAACGGTTCCGCGACGAACTCGGTGACTGGCGGATGGTCGTCCACTCTCCGCTGGGCGCGCGTGTGCACGCGCCCTGGGCGCTCGCCATCGCGGGCCGCCTGCGCGAGCGGTACGGCCTCGACGCACAGGCCATGCACGCCGACGACGGCATCGTCATCCGCATCCCCGACATGGACGAGCCCCCCGGCGTCGACCTCGCGGTCTTCGACGCCGACGACATCGAACGCGTCGTCGTGGACGAGCTGGGCGGCTCGGCGCTGTTCGCGGCCCGGTTTCGCGAGTGCGCCGCGCGTTCGCTGCTGCTCCCCCGCCGCCGTCCGGACAAGCGCATGCCCCTCTGGCAGCAACGCCAGCGCGCCGCGCAACTCCTCGCCGTCGCGAGCAAGTACCCGTCGTTCCCGATCGTTCTGGAGACCATGCGCGAGTGCCTGCAGGACGTGTTCGACGTGCCCGGCCTGGTGCAGCTGATGCGCGACCTGTCGGGACGCAGGGTCCGCATGGTCGAGGTCGAGACGCCAGAGCCGTCGCCCTACGCGCGCTCCCTGCTGTTCCACTACGTCGGCGCGTTCATGTACGAGGGCGACTCGCCAATCGCCGAGCGCCGCGCCCAGGCGCTCGCGCTCGACTCGGCCCTGCTCGCCGAGCTGCTCGGCCAGGCCGACCTGCGCGAGCTCCTCGATCTCGACGCGGTCGCCGAGACCGAGAGCGAACTCCAGCGCCTGGCCCCGGGCCGCCGCGCCCGCGATCTGGAGGGCGTGGCCGACCTCCTGCGCACCCTCGGCCCCCTGACCACGGCAGAGGCCGCCGAACGCACCCTCCCGGTCCATGACGGCGGCGCCGCGGCCACGCTGGCGCAGGTGGCCCGGTGGCTGGTGGAGCTGGAGGGGGCTCGGCGGGCGATCCGGGTCCGGGTCGCGGGCGAGGAGCGGTGGGTCGCGATCGAGGACGCGGGGCGGTTGCGCGACGCGCTCGGGGCGCCGTTGCCGGTGGGCATCCCGGAGGCGTTCCTCGAACCGGTCGACGATCCGCTCGGCGATCTGGTCTCCCGGTACGCCCGCACGCACGGGCCGTTCCGGGTCGGCGAGGCCGCCGCGCGATTCGGGCTGGGCGCCGCGGTGGTCGTGGAGACCCTGCGGCGGCTGGCGGGCGCGGGGCGGGTCGTGGAGGGCGAGTTCCTGCCGGTCGAGGCCGTCACGGGTCCGCTGACGGCCGAATGGTGCGACACAAGCGTGCTCCGCATGCTGCGCCGCCGTTCCCTGGCCCGTCTCCGTGCCGAGGTGGAGCCTTCGCCGCCCGAATCGCTCGGCCGGTTCCTGCCGGTCTGGCACGGCATTTCGGGCGGGTCGCGGTTGCGGGGCATCGACGCGCTCGTCCAGGCGATCGAGCAGTTGCAGGGCGCGGCCGTCCCGGCCTCGGCGCTGGAGTCGCTGGTCCTGCCGTCCCGGGTGGCCGGCTACACCCCGGCCATGCTGGACGAGCTGACGTCCGCAGGCGAGGTCGTGTGGGCCGGGCAGGGAGGGCTGCCGGGCGGCGACGGATGGGTGGCGCTCTACCTGGCCGACACCGCGCCGCTCCTCATGCCGGAGCCTGCGGAGGTCACCCTCACACCGGTGCACCAGGCGATCCTGGACGCGCTGGGCGACGGGGGCGCCCTCTTCTTCCGGACGCTGTCCGACCGGGTGAACAGGGACGTCACCGCGAACGACGCCGCCCTCGTCACCGCCCTCTGGGATCTCGTGTGGTCCGGGCATCTCACCAACGACACGCTGGCGCCGCTTCGCGCGGCGCTTGGGTCCGGCCGTCCGACGCACCGTTCCAGGACGACGCGGCGCGGCCGTCCCGTCCTGCCGTCCCGGACGGGCCCGCCCACGGTCGCCGGACGCTGGTGGCCGCTCCCCGAACGGGAGACCACCGCGACGCTTCGCTCGCACGCTCTCGCCGAGGCGCTCTTGGAGCGGTACGGCATCGTCATACGCGGCGCCGTCGCGGCAGAACGCACTCCAGGCGGGTTCTCGGCCGTTTACCCGGTGCTGCGCGGGTTCGAGGAGACGGGCCGTTGCCGCCGGGGCTACTTCGTCGAGGGCCTGGGAGCGGCTCAGTTCGCTCTGCCGGGCGCCGTCGACCGGCTCCGCGCCCTGCGTCCCGCGACCGCTGCCTCGGACGACATCTCCGCGCTCTGGGAAACCCCCCGCAAACCCGACGTCCGCGCACTGGTGCTGGCCGCCGCCGACCCCGCCAACCCGTACGGGGCGGCCCTGCCGTGGCCGGGACGTGACGACGAGGTCGCCAGCGGCCACAAGCCCGGCCGCAAGGCGGGCGCGCTGGTGGTGCTGGTCGAGGGCCGCCTCGTCCTGTACGTCGAACGCGGCGGTCGCACCCTGCTCACCTGGGACGACGACCCGGACGTACTGCAACCCGCCGTGGACGCCCTCGCCCTGGCCGTCCGCGAGGGCGCCCTGGGCAAACTGACCGTGGAGCGCGCCGACGGCGAGTCGATCAACGACTCGCCGCTGGCCGCCGCACTGGAGTCGGCGGGCTTCCACCCGACTCCCCGCGGCCTCCGCCTCCGCTCCTGACGTCCCGTCCCCGGGGCGGGTCAGCGGCGGCCCTTGAACATGCTGATCAGGCCGCGGAAGGCTCGTTCGTCCAGGGAGCCGAAGGGGTTGTCGTGGACGAGGTACGTCCAGGTCGCGGAGGGGCGTTTCAGGCCCGCGGAGTCGAGGTCGACGCCGTTCTCGGTGGCGGTGAGGGCCTCGAAGGCGGCCACGGAGCGTTCCCGGGCGTCGGAGAGGAGGCGTTTGCCCGCCGGGACGGCCTCGCGGTTGAACTCGATCAGCGGGTCGAGACCGCGGCCGAGGGAGCGCAGGTGGATGCCTTCGCGCAGGTCGGCGAGGTAGGCGAGGTGCTCGGCCCAGCAGCGGTCCAGCTGGTAGAGGACGATCTGGCGCGCGGCGGCGGCCACCGCGTCCGCACCGGCGATCTTGGTGAGCTCGGCGTGCTTGCCGGGGGCGGAGGAGGCCATGGCCCGGTCGGCGGCGTCGCCGTTCAGGACGGCGTCGCGTTCGGTGAGCAGCTCGCGGCGCTGCAGCCCGATCAGGTGGTTGTAGCGCCAGGTGTTGCGGTGCAGTTCGAGGTCGACGCCTTCGGCGACGCGCTGGGCGTGCCCGACGATCCAGTGCGCGCCCTTGTCGGTGATGAGCCCGTCCCCGTCCGAGGACTCCTTGGTCTTCTCGTCGGGGGTCTTCTCGTCGGGCGCGTATCGGGTGACGAGGTCGTCCTGGAGGCTGGTGAAGAAGACGGAGCCGCCGGGGTCTCCCTGGCGGCCGGCGCGCCCGCGGAGCTGGTCGTCCAGGCGGCTGCTGTGGTAGCGGCCCGTCCCGATGACGAGCAGGCCGCCGGCCTGCGCCACCCGGTCGTGGTCGGAGCCGGCCGCGTCGGCGGGGGCGGTGCCGGGCGCGGCGGCCGGGCTGCCGCCGAGGCGGATGTCGGTGCCGCGGCCCGCCATCTGCGTGGAGACGGTGATCGCGCCGTACGCGCCCGCCTCGGCGATGATCGCGGCCTCCTCGGCGTCGTTCTTGGCGTTGAGGACGACGCGGTCGAGTCCGGCGCGGGCGAGGCTGCGGGCGAGGCGCTCGGACTCGGCGACGTCGCCGGTGCCGACCAGCACCGGCCGGCCGGCGGCGTGCGCGGCGGCGATCTCCTCGACGATCGCCACCTCCTTGTCGGCGGAGGTCGCGTAGAGGCGGTCCGGCCGGTCCTCGCGGACGCAGGGCCGGTTGGGCGGGATGACCGCGATCCGCAGCGAGTAGAACTCGGTGAGCTGGCCGGACACGGCCAGCGCGGTGCCGGTCATGCCGCACCGGACGGGGTAGCGCCCGATCAGCTCCTGGACGGTGATCGAGTCGAGGATCTCGCCGCTCGGGGACGCCTCCAGGGCCTCCTTCGCCTCGACCGCGGCCTGCAGGCCGTCGGGCCAGCGCTGCAGGAGGGCGACCCGGCCGCGCGACTCGCTGATCAGCTTCACGGCGCCGTCGCGGACGATGTAGTCCACGTCGCGGTGCAGCAGGACCTCGGCGTGCAGGGCCACGTTGACGGCGGTGAGGGTGCGCAGGTTCTCGGCGGCGTACAGGTCGAGGCCGAGGACGCGTTCCACCTCGTGCGTCCCGGCGGGCGTGAGCTGGACGTTCCGCGCCTCGTCGTCGGTCGAGTAGTGCAGGCCGGGCCGCAGCCGCCGGGCCAGGTCGGCGTACCGGGGGTCGGCCGCGTCGAGGTCGGCGGCGCCGGCGAGGACGAGCGGCACCATGGCCTCGTCCACGAGCACCGAGTCGGCCTCGTCGATCAGCGCGACGGACGGCGGGGGCAGCACGGTGTCGGCGGCGTCGGTGACGAGCCGGTCCCGGAGGAGATCGAACCCGACCTCGCTGACCGGTGCGTAGGTGACGTCGGCCGCGTACGCCGCCCGCCGCTCCCCGGGCGTGGACGACTGCCCGACCCAGCCGGCCGAGACGCCCAGCATCGCGTACAGCGGGCCCATCCACTCGGCGTCGCGCCGCGCCAGGTAGTCGTTGACGGACATCACGTGGACCTGGTGGCCGCGCAGCGCGTACCCGGCGGCGGCCAGGGCCCCCGACAGGGTCTTGCCCTCGCCGGTGGCCATCTCGGCGACGTGCCCGGACAGCAGCGCCAGCGTCCCGATCAGCTGGACGTCGAAGGGCCGCTCCCCGAGCGTCCGGCGGGCGGCCTCCCGGCCGAGGGCGCACAGCTCGGCGAGGTCCTCCTTGTCGCGGAGCGCGGACGCGGCGGCGGTCAGTTCGGCGTCGGACAGCTTCCGCACGCGGGGCTCGCGCGCCCCCGCCTCGTCCACCAGGGCGCGGAAGGGCGCCAGGTCGGCGCTCCCCGGCTTCTGGACGAGCCGCCGCAGCCGGTCACGCAGCGCCATCGGTGCGCCTCGGTTCTTCGCTCAAGGTTCCCCCAACGGGCGGGTACGGGACGGGTGTCTCCCCTCCATGATCCCAGGGGAAGCCCGGCCGCGCCCAGGGGCGCCATACGCTGTTGGTCTGACCTCGATTTCATTCCTCGGACGGATCCCCCGGGCCCTCTCATTTGAGAGCATGAAGGCATCACGGGGTTTGCGGTGGCCAAGGGGAAAGCGCCACCGCGGAACGGGGTTTCGCCATGACACCTACGGCACGGAAGGCCGCCGCGCTCCGGCGCAAGCGCCAGGTCATCAGTCAGACCGTCATCGACCGCGCGCTGAACGACCCGCGGCGCCACAAGGAGGCCGCCGTCGAGGCGGTGGCCTCCAAGTAACGGATGGCCGCCAAGTAACGAGCGCCCGCCGAGCGGCGGGGTGGGCCGCCGAGTGGCCGCGCAAGCGAGGTGCCCCCGCCGCCCGGCGGGGGCACGTGCTTCCTACGACCTTTCCTGCGACTCTTCTACGGGGCGCCGTCCGCGGAGAAGACGTCGTCGCGGGCCTTCTGCAGCGCCGCGTGCAGGGCGCCGCGCAGCACGGGATTGCCCTCCACCTCGGTCACGGCCACGGTGGGGCGGGTCGGGCTGACCTGGCCGACGATCCTCTCTATGCGGCCGGCGAGGGGACGTCCGCCCGCCCGTCCGAGGCTGCCCGAAAGCACGACGAGCCCCGGGTCCAGCACGATGTTGACCGAGGTCACGCCGTAGGAGATGCGGTTGGCGAGCTCGTCCAGGAACGCGCCGCCGCGGTCCTCGTCGGCCGCGGCCGCGCTGACGCAGTCGAACGCGGTCGCCTCGGCGATCCCGTGCTCGTGGGCGAGGCTCCGGACGGCGTCCGCGCCGACGAGCGCCCCGTAGCCCCCGGCGAGGGTCGGGATGCCCCAGGTCGTCGACTCGGTGACGCCCCGCTCCTCCCGCGGGCCGCGCCGGGCGGCGCCCACCGGCAGCGGCGCGCCGGGGACCGGCAGGTAGCCGATCTCGCCCGCGCCGCCCCACCGGCCGCGGTGCAGCCGTCCGCCGAGCATGACCGACAGGCCCATCCCGCGGTCGAACCACATGAGCGCGAAGTCGTCGGCGTCCCGAGCGGCGCCGTAGGCCCGCTCGGCGACGGCGGCGAGGTTGACGTCGTTCTCGATGGTCACGGGCCGGCGCAGGTCGGTCTTCAGCGCGGCGAGGACGCCCTCGTGCCAGGACGGCAGGTCGAAGGAGAACTGGACGTCGCCGGAGCGCGGGTCGACGACGCCGGGCGTCCCGATGACGAAGGCGCTCAGCCTCGACACGGCGACCTCGGCGGACCGGCACGCCTTGACGACGGCGCTGTGCACCACCTTCACCGGCTCGTCGGCGCCGTTCGGGTCCACGGTGACCTGGGCGGCGATGTGCCCGGTGATGTCGGCCACGCTGGCGGTGACCCCGTCCGGCCCCACCTCCAGCCCGGCGACGTAGGCGCTGGAGGGGACGACGGCGTACAGCGCGGCGTTGGGCCCCCGCCCGCCGGCCTGCTCGCCGACGACCGTGACGAGCCCGCGCTCCTTCAGTCTCGACAACAGCTGCGATGCGGTTACCTTCGACAGTCCGGTGTGCTCGCCGATCTGCGCGCGGGTCAGCGGGCCCTGTTCGACGAGCAGGTCCAGCGCCGCACGGTCGTTGAGCTCACGCAGCAGCCTCGGCGTTCCCGGGCGTCTGGCCATGCCGGCCCCCCTCGATGTCTCAATCCGCTAACGAGCAGTTTTGTTTAGGAAAGTTTCTTGTTAGTTTACGCCCAAGCGCCGACCCGTCCGGTACCCCGGCCGGGGGCGCGCGCAGAGCGCGGACTGGCGAGCAGGGCGCCCGCGAGCGTTCCGAACGCGAGAGGGGCATGGCCAGGACCCTAGAGGGTCCGGGCCCGCTCCCCCGCACCGCAGGCCACAAGGCCGCGCGGGCGATGCCGGAAAGGATCCCCCAGTGAAGTACACCAAGATTGCGGCCGCGGCGGCCGCGATCGCCCTGGCCGCCACGGCCTGCGGCGGCGACGGCAAGGACGACGAATCCGGCGCGGGCAAGGACCCCGCCCAGCTCAAGGTCTGGATGATGGGCGACGGGACGCCCGAGCAGACCAAGCTCCTCGACGGCGTCGAGACGGAGTTCAAGCAGAAGCACCCGAACACCGACGTCCAGATCAAGTACGTGCCGTGGCCGCAGGTCGCCACCACGTTCCAGAAGGCGGCGGCGGGCGGCGAGGGCCCGGACGTGACCGAACTCGGCAACACCGACGTCCAGTCCCACATCGACCAGGGCAGCCTGGCCGACATCACCGGCGAGTTCAACGGCTGGGCGGACGGCAAGACGCTCAACAAGACCGCGCTCGGCAACGACGGCGCGGGCGGCAAGATCTACGCGGTGCCGTGGTACGGCGGCGTCCGCGGCATCTGGTACCGCACGGACTGGTTCCAGGAGCTCGGCGTCCAGCCGCCGAAGAGCTGGGCCGACCTCACCGCCGCGGCGAAGAAGGTGCAGGACGCCAAGAAGGTCCCCGGCGTCGGCGCCCCGAGCGACCAGACCAACGCCCTGCTCAGCTTCATCTGGGGCAACGGGGGCGAGGTCGCCGCAGACGACGGCGACGGCGGCTGGAAGGGGCAGCTCGACCAGCCCGCGGCCGTCGAGGCGGTGAAGTACTACACCGGCCTCGTCACCACCGAGAAGGTCGCGCCCGAGAAGTACGTCGGCAAGAACGAGCTGGAGGGCCCGCAGCGCGACTTCGCGCTCGGCAAGCTCGGCATGTACATCGACGGCAGCTGGGCGCTGAAGCAGATGAAGGAGATCTCCCCCAAGGACGCCGACAAGTGGGGCGTCTTCCCGATCCCGGCCAAGAACGGCGGCAACGCCCCGGCGCTCGCGGGCGGCTCCGACCTCGCCGTCTGGAAGGACAGCAAGGCCAAGGCCGCGGCCTTCGACTACATCACGGTCCTGAACAACG
The DNA here is from genome assembly GCF_041463665.1 of Actinomadura chokoriensis. Lineage (GTDB taxonomy): Bacteria > Actinomycetota > Actinomycetes > Streptosporangiales > Streptosporangiaceae > Spirillospora > Spirillospora chokoriensis_A. Next base: position 78,886 of record NZ_JAXCEJ010000020.1, on the reverse strand, counting down.
CCAAGAACGCCAAGGCGTGGGCCGACTACAGCGGCTTCTCGTCCATGCGGTCGGACGTGAAGTTCACCGATCCGAAGCTGGAGGTCTTCACCCAGATCGCCGGCAACACCAAGTTCCCGCCGATCGGCCCCGGCTGGGCGGAGTTCGAGCAGGCCAAGAAGGTGCTGCCGAACACCGTCAAGGCGATCATGCAGGGCAAGAACGCCGACGCGGAGATGAAGAAGGCGAACGAGCAGGCCAACACCCTGCTGAACCCCTAGCTCACGGCTGATCGGAACGTCCATGCTCGACACCGCCCCAGCGGTGCGGAGAACGCCCGGCCGGAGGACCTCCGGCCGGGCGCGCCCCGGCCGCCGGCCCCGCCTCGGGCCCTACCTGCTGATCGCGCCGACCGCGCTCGTGATCGCCGTCCTGATGTTCTGGCCGATGATCCAGATCGGGATCATGTCGTTCCAGAAGGTCGGCAACCGCCAGCTGCGCGGCGAGCCGGCCGAGCGGGTGGGGACCGAGAACTTCGACAAGATCCTCAACGACCCGTTCTTCTGGCGGACCCTCGAGCACACCGTGCTGTTCGCCGTCGTCGCGGTGAGCCTGACCCTGGTCATCGGGACGCTGGTGGGGCTGCTGCTGAACAAGCTCGGCAAGAAGATGTCGGGCGTCGTCGCGGGCGGCGTGATGGTCGCGTGGGCGACCCCGCCGGTCACCGCGGCGATCATCTTCAGCTGGCTGTTCGGCACCACCGGCGGGCTCGTCAACTGGTCCCTCGACCTGCTGCCGGACTTCCTCGTCGGCGGCGGCTGGACCGACTACAACTGGTTCGCCACGCCGCTGTCCACCTACACCGTGCTGACGGTGTGCGTGGTGTGGCAGGCGTGCCCGTTCATCGCCGTGTCCGTGCTGGCCGGGCTGAAGAGCGTCCCGGGCGAGCTGTACGAGGCGGCGCGGGTGGACGGGGCGGGCCCGTGGCGGACGTTCTGGAGCATCACCTACCCGATGCTCAAGCCGATCTTCATGGTGCTGCTCGTCATGTCGGTCATCTGGGACTTCAAGGTCTTCACGCAGCTGTTCATCATGTCCGGGCTGGCCAACCGCGACGCGTTCAACCTGTCGCTCTACGCCTACTCCGAGGCGTTCGGCTCGCTGAATCCGAAGCTCGGCATGGGCTCGGCGATCGCTCTCGTGCTCACGTTCATCCTGCTCATCGTCACCGCCCTGTACGTGCGGGTCATGGTCCGACAGGGGGAGACGCGATGAGGACCTCGCTGACACGCAGGATCCTGCTCAACGGGACGGGGCTGCTCGTCTTCGCCATCGCGGTCTTCCCCGTCTTCTGGATGGCGTCCACCGCGTTCAAGCCCAACAGCGAGATCTTCAGCTCGACGCCGAAGCCGCTGCCCGCCCACCCGACGCTGAAGCACTTCGACCTGGTGCTGAACGGCGGCATCGCCGAGGTCTCCTTCTGGGAGTACTTCGCCAACAGCGCGATCCTCGCGGTCGTCACCGTCCTCGCGTCCGGCCTGCTCGCGCTGATGGCCGCCACCGCCGTCGCCCGGTTCCGCTTCCGGTTCCGCACGACGTTCCTGGTCATGCTGCTGGTGGTGCAGATGGTGCCGCTGGAGGCGCTCGTCATCCCGCTCTTCCTCGACCTGAAGCAGCTCGATCTGCTGAACAGCCTGGCGGGACTCTCGCTCGTCTACATCGGCTTCGCCGTGCCGTTCGCGATCTGGATGCTGCGCGGCTTCGTCGCCGCGGTGCCGCGCGAACTGGAGGAGGCCGCCGCCATCGACGGGGCCGGCCCCGTCCGGACGTTCTTCACCGTCATGCTCCCGCTGGTGGCGCCCGGACTCGTGGCGACCAGCATCTTCTCCTTCATCACCGCCTGGAACGAGTTCATCTTCGCCTACACGTTCCTCGAAGACCAGAACAAGTACACCCTGCCGATCATGCTGCAGTTCTTCTTCGGCCGCAGCGGCAACGCCTGGGGGCCCATCATGGCAGCGTCCACGCTGCTCACCATTCCCGTCATCGCCTTCTTCCTGCTCGTCCAGCGCCGCATGGTGTCCGGCCTCACCGCCGGGGCGGTGAAGGGGTGACGACCGACGACATCGCGACCACGGCGGAGATCGCCCGGCTGGCGCGCGGCACGCTGCTCCCGTCGTTCCCCGGGGCGACCGCGCCGCGCTGGCTGCTGGACGAGCTGGAGGCCGGCCTCGGCGGCGTCACGCTGTTCGCCCTCGTCGGCAACGTGCCGAGCCAGGAGTCCCTCGCCGCGCTCACCGCGCAGATGCGCAAGGCGGGCGACCCCTTCGTCACGATCGACGAGGAGGGCGGCGACGTCACCCGCCTCGGCGGCCACGCCACCGGCAGCCCCTACCCGGGCAACGCCGCGCTCGGCGCCGTGGACGACCCCGAACTGACCCGCCGCGTCTACCGCTCCCTGGGGGCCGAGCTGGCCGAGGTCGGCGTCAACCTCAACTTCGCACCGTCGGTGGACGTCAACACCGCCGACGACAACCCGGTCATCGGGACCCGCTCGTTCGGCTCCGACCCCGAACTGGTCGCCCGGCACGGCGCCGCGGCCGTCACCGGGACGCAGGAGGCGGGCGTCGCCGCCTGCGCGAAGCACTTCCCCGGCCACGGCTCCACGGTGGAGGACTCGCACCTGTCGATCCCGCTCGTCGACGCCGACCTGGAGCTGCTGGACCGCCGCGAGCTGGTGCCGTTCCGCGCCGCGATCGCCGCCGGCGCCCGCGCGGTGATGACCGGCCACCTCGACCTGCCCGCGATCACCGGGGGCGTGCCGGCCACCCTGTCGCACGCCGCGATCACCGGGCTGCTCCGCGAGCGCCTCGGCTACCGGGGCGTGATCGTCACCGACGCGCTCGACATGGCGGGCGCGAGCGGCGCGATCGGCATCCCGGAGGCGTCCGTGCGGGCCCTGATCGCGGGCGCCGACCTGCTCTGCCTCGGCTCGCACGAGCACGCCGAGACCGTCGCGGCGACCCTCGACGCGATCGGCGAGGCGGTGCGGACCGGTCGGCTGTCCCCGGGCCGGCTGGCGGACGCCGCGCGGCGCACCGCGCGGCTCAGGGAGTGGCTCGCCGGGCACGCCCCCGCCGCGGTCGACCGCGCCGCCGGCCTGGAGGCCGCCCGCCGCGCCGTCCGCGTCTTCGGAGCGCTCCCAGGCTGGGCCGGGGCGCCGCTGGTCGTCGAGACGGAGTCGACCGGCAACATCGCCGTCGGCCCGACCCCGTGGGGCCTGCACCCGTGGGCGCCCGACGCCGTCCGGGCCGACGGAGCGGGCGCGGCCTACGGAGCCGGCGGAACGGTGGCCGGGATCCTGGATCGTGCCAAGGGACGCGGCCTGGTCGTCGTCCTGCGCGACGCACACCGGCACGCCGGGCAGCGCGCCCTCGCGACGGCCCTGCTGACGGCCCGCCCCGACACCGTCGTCGTGGAGATGGGGCTGCCCGTCTGGCGTCCCGGATCGGCCGTGTACCTGGCCACCTACGGCGCCGCCGCCGCCAATGCCCAGGCCGCCGCCGAACTCCTCGGGTTGGCCCCGACCGGCTAGACCCGCGGCTCGCCCGCCGGAGAGGGGGCCCGGTCCGGGGGGCGCGCCGCGCTCGGCGGACGAGGCAGTGCCCGACCGGTCCGGTCGGCAAGGGATAATACGAGTATGCGATTGTCCGCCCGGGTCGATTACGCGCTGCGCGCCTCCGCCGAGCTGGCGGTCGCCGGGAGTCACCCGGTGACCGCGGTACAGCTCGCGGAGGCCCAGCAGATTCCGCCCAAATTCCTGGAGAACATCCTCGGCCAGCTGCGCCGGTCCGGCCTCGTGCGGAGCCAGCGGGGCCCCGAGGGCGGCTACTGGCTGGCGCGGCCCGCCGAGCGGATCTCCCTCGCCGACATCATCCGCGCGATCGACGGGCCGCTGCTCGGCGTCCGGGGCGAGCGCCCCGAGCACGTCGGGTACGAGGGGCCGGCGCATTCCCTGCAGGAGGTGTGGATCGCGCTGCGCGCCAGCGAACGGTCCATCCTGGAGCAGGTCACGCTCGCGCACATCGCGTCCGGGGAACTGCCCGCCCCCGTCCGCAAGCTGACCGAGGACCCGTCCGCCTGGGAGAGCCCCTCCTTCATCTGAGCCATGCCGGAAGGGGACGTCGTCTGGCTGACGGCCCGGCGGTTGCGCGAGGCGCTCGCCGGGCGGACGCTCACGCGTTCGGACTTCCGCGTCCCCCGGTTCGCCACCGCCGACCTGCGCGGGCGGACGGTCCTGGACGCCGTCTCGCGGGGCAAGCACCTCCTCCTGCGCGTCGAGGGCGGGCTCACCGTGCACACGCATCTGCTGATGGAGGGACGCTGGCAGATCCGCCGGTCGGGGCCGGTGCCGCGCGACCACCGGATCCGGCTGGTGCTGGCGAACGCGCAGTGGCAGGCGGTCGGCTACTCGCTCGGCCTGGTCGAGCTGCTGCGCACCGCCGAGGAGGACGAGGCCGTCGGTCACCTCGGGCCCGATCTCCTCGATCCGTCATGGGCCGCGGAGATGGCGGCCGGGGCCGCGGCGCGGCTGGGCGAGCAGCCGGAGCGGGCGGTCGGGGAGGCGCTGCTCGACCAGACGCGGCTCGCGGGGATCGGCAACGTCTACAAGGCCGAGGTCCTGTTCCTGAGGGGCGTGAACCCGTGGGCGCGTGTCGGTGACGTCCCCGACCTGCCGGGGCTCGTGGAGCTGTCTCACCGGCTCCTGGACGCCAACAAGGAGCGGCACGGCCACATCACCACCGGCGACCTCGGACGCGGGCGGGAGCACTGGGTGTACGGGCGGGCCGGACGCCCCTGCCGGCGCTGCGGGACGCGGATCGAGCGGGCCGAGCAGAAGGGGCGCGTCACTTACTGGTGCCCGCGCTGCCAGCCGGCGCCCAAGTCGCGCGGGTAGCGGGGCAGCAGGGGCAGCGGGTCGGCGCCCGCCCTGGCCCCCGGTGCCGCCGGGGCGGGTCGCCGCCTAGCCGGGTCGCCGGATCCTGCGCCCGCACCACGATCCTCGGTCGGCGATCACCCCAAGTCAATTCTCGGGTTTTCTTATTGATCGCTTAGCTCTAGCTTGGGCTCATGACCCTGGACGATCTCCGCGTGTTCGTGGCCGTCTGCACGGTGGGCAACCTCAGCGCCGTCGCACGGGATCTGGCGTGCAGCCAGTCGGCGGTCAGCCAGCACGTCAAGCGGCTGGAGCGGGAGACCGGGCTGGTCCTGCTGGAGCGGCGGCCGCGCGGGGTGGTGCCGACGCGGGCCGGGCGCATCCTGCACCAGGCCGCGACGGAGGGCATCGCCGGGCTGGACGCGGCGCTGCGCCACCTCGACGACCTGCGCCGCGGGGTCGGCGGCACCGTCCGGGTCGCGACCGGCGCGACGACCGTCCGGCACTTCATGGCGGCGGGCGTGGCGGCCTTCCGGGACCGGCACCCCGAGGCGGCCCTCCAGTTCGAGACGGCGGCCTCCAGCCGCCGCTGCCTGGAGGCCGTCCGCTCGCACACCGCGGACCTGGCCTGGGTGACGATCGGCCCGCCGCTCGACGGCGTGGAGCAGCGCGCTTCGTCCGAGCTGGCGTGGATGCTCGCCGTCCATGCGGGCGATCCTCTCGCGGGACGCACGTCCGTCACGCTGGACGACCTGTCGGGAATCCAGTACATCGAACTGCCCGCGCACTCCACGTCCCGCGTCCACCTGGAGATGCACCTCGAACGGCACGGTGTGCGGCTGACGTCCACCACCAGCGTCGCGGACTGGGACACCGCTCTCCTGCTCGCCGAACTGGGGCTCGGCCACGCGATCCTTCCGGCGCTGCCGGGTTGGGGGCGCGGCAGGGGAGACGTCCGGCTGATCCCGATCCCGGACCTGCCTCCGCTCGCCGCCGGCTGGGCCGCACGCCGCTGGGACGCCCTGAGCCCCCTCGCGATCGAGTTCGCCGAAACGGTCCTGGAGCATCTGCGGGCCTGACCGTGCGGCGACACGAAAAGCCCCGGTCCCCGCCGGGAACGGCGGGGACCGGGGCTTCGCACTCGGGTCGCGATCGCGCCGGGATCACGTTGGCACGTGATCGCGTGGCGCGGGGCGGGCCCGGATCGCAATCGTCAGGTCTGGGCCTGGAACATCCAGTGCTGCTTCTCAAGCTCGGCGGTGATGCCGATGAGCAGGTCCTGGGTCACCGGGTCGGGCTCGTCGGTCGCCGCGATGCGCTCCCGGAACCGGCCGATGATCTGCGCCAGGGTGTCGGTGACCGCGGCGACGACCTTGTCGTCGTCGAGGTAGCCGGCCTCCAGCTGCGGCAGTTCAGTCCGGTCGGCGACCGTGCGGGAACGGCCGTCGGGGTTCACGCCGATAGCCACGGCGCGCTCTGCGACGTCGTCCTGGCCGCTACGGGCCAGCGCCACGACTTCGTCGAGGTGCTCGTGCACGACCTTGAAGTTGCGCCCGGTCAGGTTCCAGTGCGCCTGCTTGGCCACAAGGGACAGATCGATGAGATCGACGAGAGCGCCCTGCAGGGCCTGCCCAGCCGCCTTCACGGCCTGCTCCGGAAGCGGGCTCTTGACCGTCGCCATTATCGGGCTCCTTCCGCTTCGTTACGGTTGTCCGTTACAACACGGAAGGATCCCCCTGAATGCCGCGTTCATGCGTGAGACCGCGCACACCCGCGGCCCCCGGTAGGGCATGAACGCGACCGAGGACAGGTCAGGCCGCGACCATGTCGGCGCGAAGCTCCCCGGTGATCTCCTCCGGCGTCTCCGGAATGCTCTCGGCGGAGATGCGCTCGTGCTCCGGCGCGCCCGCCATGACGGGCTCGTGCTGCAGCTCGGCGAGGGCCAGCTGATCCGCGACTTCCCTCAACACGTGCGACAGCGGGACGCCCAGGGCTTTGCAGATCGAGGACAGCAGCTCCGAAGAGGCCTCTTTCTGTCCACGCTCGACCTCGGAGAGATAGCCGAGTGACACCCGCGCCGCCGCGGACACCTCACGGAGGGTGCGTCCCTGGCGCAGCCGCAGCTGCCGCAGTACGTCACCGAGCAGCTGGCGAAGCAGGACCATCGTCTCGCTCCCTCCCTCAGTTCGGACCATCTGCCGGTTCCACCGTACCCGCCTTGACGGTGGCCATGGCAGACCGTTGATTTCGTGTTCGCTGGGAACGTAACGCTGTAATCAGTCCAGGTCTTCCCGATCTGCCTGAGCCTCCTCGCTCTCACCCTCGACGTCAAGCCCCATCAGGACGCGTCTCAGCAGCTCAAGGGCGTGCACGACGGTCATCCGCCGGATCACCGCGCGCATCTCCGGCCCGGCGCCGGGCACGGGGAGTCTCGGACTGACCACCGTGCGCGAATCGCCGGGACCGGCCACGGCGGCGTACACCGTTCCCACCGGACGGCCGTCCTGCGTGTCGGGGCCGGCGACACCCGTCACCGCGAGCCCGTAGGTCGCGCCGATCGCGCCCCGGACGCCCGCGGCCATCGCCGCGGCCACCTCCGGGTGGACGGCCCCGTGCTCGTCGAGCAGCTTCGCCGGGACGCCCAGCAACCGCTGCTTCGCCTCCGTCGCGTACGTCACCATGCCGCCCGCGAAGGTGGCGGACGAGCCGGGCATCGCGGTCAGCTCCGCGCCGATGAGCCCGCCGGTCAGCGACTCCGCCGCCGCGACGGTCTCCCCGCGGGCGGCGAGCAGCCGGTGGACGACCCGGTCGAGCGACTCGTCCTCGGCCCCGTAGACGGCCGAGCCGAGCAGCGTCCGGACGTGCGCCTCCACCCCGGCGAGGCGGCCGGCGGCGTCCGGGCCCGCCACGGTGATCCGGATCTTCACCTCCGCCGGGTCGGGCAGGTAGGCGAGCTTCACCCCGTCCATCGCCTCGACCTCGGCGAGCCGCGTCGCGATGACCGACTCCCACATCCGGGAGGTGCGCAGCGTGCGGCGCGCGACCGCGGGCAGCCCGGCGATGCGGGCGAGCTCCGGCAGCACCGTCTCGTCCATGATGGTGCGCATCTCGAACGGGACGCCGGGCAGCGCGTAGACGGCCCCGCCGGGCAGCTCGACCCGCAGGCCGGGCGCGGAGCCGGCGGAGTTGGCCAGCACCCGCGCGCCCTTCGGGACGTCGGCCATGCGCAGCGCCATCGGCTGCAGCACGCGGCCGGCCCGGGCGACCCGCTCGCGCAGCCGCCGCTCCAGGTCCGGGTCGCGGACGAGGGGGACGCCCGCCGCCGCGGCGAGCGCGTCCCGGGTGAGGTCGTCGTAGGTGGGGCCGAGCCCGCCCGTGGTGATCACCGCGTCGGCCCGTTCGAGCGCGGTCGTCACGGCCGCGACGATGACGTCCAGCTCGTCGCCGACGACGACGCTGCGGGTCACCTCGACGCCGTGGTCGGCCAGCCGGCGGCCGAGCCACGCCGCGTTCCCGTTGATCGTGTCGCCGAGGAGCAGCTCGTCGCCGACGGTGAGCAGTTCGACTCGCATGGCGTCCCCATCCTCGCTGGCGGCGGCCGGTCCCGGGCGCCGGGACCACCGGCTTCTCGAATCTACCGGCGCGGCCCCGCGACGGCCCCGGCGCACCACCGGTTGACCGGGAAGGGCGGCCGATACAGGCCGGAGCGGCTCGCCGGCGTTCGCACCGGTCCAACCGGCGCATCCCTTTTCCGTCGCCGCGCGGAAGGGCCGGCCGCGCATTGTCGTCCGGAACGTGACCGCGTCCGCCACGGCGTGCGGGCAGGGCCGGCGAGTGTGCGCGCTTCGTCGCCGAGCGTCATCGGCCCCCGGCGGGACCGGCTCGCGAAAGCGCAGGTCACGTTGTGAGTCAAAACTCATTTGATCGATTCGTCCGCCGGGACGGGGACGGGGATAATCCAAGGGCGTGGCGCCCGCGGTACGGGGCCGCGGGACCACGACCGGGGTGGGCGTGGCCTCGCGGCCCTCGCGGGCGCCACGGCCGTTCGCGGCTCCGCCCGCAAGCTGACGAATCGGTGTCAGGTAGCTCCGCTTTTCCTGGTCACCGGCGCGGCGGGCCCGTAACGTCCGGCGCATGATCGCCGTAGTCGCGGAGCTGAACGTCTTCCCCGTCAAGAGCGCGGGCGCCGTCGCGCTCACCGAGGCCGAGCTGACGCCGGACGGGTTGCGTCACGACCGCGAGTTCATGCTCGTCCGCCCGGACGGACGCCACCTCTCGCAACGGGAGGTCCCCGAACTCGCCCTCCTCCGTCCCGCCTACGACGGCGTCAAGCTGACCGTCTCCACCCCGCTGGCCGACACGCCGCTCGTGTGCGCGGCCGTGGACGGACCGCCGCTGGACGTGACCGTCCACAAGCGCCCCTGCCAAGGCGTGGACCAGGGCGACGACGCGGCCCGATGGTTCTCGGCCGTCCTCGGCGCCCCGTGCCGCCTCGTCCGCTTCACCGGGACGCGGCCCACCCGGCTCGGCGGCGGGACACTCGCGTTCGCCGACGGCTATCCGGTCTCGGTGCTGTCCGCCGAGTCGCTGGACGACCTCAACCGGCGGGTCGAGCGCCCGCTGCCGCTGAACCGGTTCCGGCCCAACATCGTCCTGCGCGGCCTGGGCCCGTACGGGGAGGACGCCGTCACCCGGCTGCGCGGCGGCGGGGTCGAGATCGAGCTCGTCCGGTCGACCGGACGCTGCGTCATCGTCAACACCGACCAGGAGACGGCCCGGCGCGCGCCCGAGCCTCTCCGCGCGCTCGGCCGCTACCGCACCGGCCGCGTCGACGGCGGCCGCGAGATCCTCTTCGGCCGCCTCGGCATCCCCCGCGCGACCGGCGCCCTCCGCGTCGGCGACGAGTTGGCCGCGACGTGAGCGGTCAGGACCCCCCGGAGGTGCGGCGCAACCGCCACGCCTGGACGACGTAGTCGACCCCGGTGACGACGGTGACGGCGAGCGCGGCACCCATCGTGACCCAGCGCACCCAGTCCAGCGGGCCGGGCAGGATGTAGAAGCCGATGGCGACGACCTGCAGCATCGTCTTCAGCTTCCCGCCCTTGCTGGCCGGGATCACGCCGTACCGGATCACGGCGAACCGCAGCAGCGTGACGCCGATCTCGCGGACCATGATGGCGGCCGTCACCCACCACCACAGCTCCCCCATCAGCGACAGGCTGACCAGCGCGGCGCCGATGAGCGCCTTGTCGGCGATCGGGTCGGCGATCTTGCCGAAGTCGGTGACCAGGCCCCGGGCCCGGGCGAGGTCCCCGTCGATCTTGTCGGTGATCGAGGCGGCGGCGAACACCGCGAACGCGGCGAGCCGCCAGCCGGTGCCGTCCAGGAACAGCAGCCACACGAAGACCGGGACCAGCACGATCCGGGTCATCGTCAGCGCGTTGGCGATGTTCCAGACGCCGGCCGGCGGCGGGTCCGGGGCGCCCGCGACCGGCTCCGGGGTGCCCGCGATCATGCGACGTCCGCGATCAGGTCCACGCCGTCGGCGCCGACGACGCGGGCCTCGACGATCTCGCCGAGGGGCAGGCCGGCGCCGCGGACGAGGACCGTCCCGTCCACCTCGGGTGCCTGGTGCTCGGCGCGCCCCTCGAAACCGCCGTCCTCGGCCTTGTCCTCCAGCAGGACGCGGACCCGCGAGCCGATGCGGTCCTCGGCGCGCTGCGCGGTCAGCTCCTCGGCGAGGCTCGACAGCTCCTCGACGCGGGCCGCGACCTCCGCGGAGTCGAGCTTGCCGTCCAGGTTCGCGGCCTCCGTGCCGTCCTCGTCGGAGTAGCCGAACACGCCGACCGCGTCGAGCCGCGCGGCGGACAGGAACTCCGCCAGCTCCTCGAAGTCGTCCTCGGTCTCGCCCGGGAAGCCGACGATGAAGTTGGACCGCACCCCCGCCTCGGGCGCCAGCTCGCGGATCTGGCCGAGCAGCCCGAGGAACCGCTCCCGGTCGCCGAACCGCCGCATCGAGCGCAGCACCGGGCCGCTCGCGTGCTGGAACGACAGGTCGAAGTAGGGCGCGACGCCGGGCGTGCCGCAGATCGCCTCGATGAGCCCCGGGCGCGTCTCGGCGGGCTGCAGGTAGCTGACCCGGACGCGCTCGATCCCGTCCACGGCGGCGAGGCCCGGCAGCAGCCGCTCCAGCGCGCGCAGGTCACCGAGGTCCTTGCCGTACGACGTCGAGTTCTCGCTGACGAGGACCAGCTCGCGGACGCCGTGCCCGGCGAGCCAGCGCGCCTCCTCCAGCACCTCCGCCGGCGGGCGGGAGACGTAGGCCCCGCGGAACGCCGGGATCGCGCAGAACGTGCAGCGCCGGTCGCAGCCGGACGCCAGCTTCAACGGCGCCACCGGGCCGCCGCCGAGCCGCCGCCGCAGCACCCGCGGCCCGGACGCGGGCGCCACCCCGGCCGGCAGGTCGGCCGGGCCGTGCCCCGGAACCGCCACGCGGGACGCCGTCCGCTCCACCGGGCTGATCGGCAGCAGGGTCCGGCGGTCGCGCGGGGTGTGCGCGGCGTGCGCGCGGCCCGCCATGACGTCGTCGAGCCGCTCCCCGATGCCGGCGTAGTCGTCGAAGCCGAGCACGGCGTCGGCCTCCGGCAGCGCCTCCGCCAGCTCCTTGCCGTACCGCTCGGCCATGCAGCCGGCCGCCACGACCTTGGCGCCGGAGTCGTGCGCGGCGAGCAGCGTGTCGATGGAGTCCTTCTTGGCGGCCTCGATGAACCCGCAGGTGTTGACGACGACCACGTCCGCGCCGTCCGCGCCGTCGGCCAGATCCCAGCCGGCGTCCTCGATGCGCGCGGCGAGTTCCTCGGAATCGACCTCGTTGCGGGCGCAGCCGAGCGTGATGAGGGAGACCTTGCGGCGAGTCGACATGCCCTAAAGGTAATGGGCTCAGGCGCCAGGACCTACCAGCGGCCCCTCAGGCGGGTTCGGGGTCGTTCCGGTCGAAGCTGAACCGCTGCACGCCCTTGCCCTTGCCGGGCGAGCCGATGTCCTTGCCGTTCACGGTCAGGTCGACGCTGCCGCCGACGCCGACCACCAGCTTGACCTTCTTCTTGGCGGAGAAGTCCTTGTGGTCGCCCTTGCGCAGCGTGCCGATGAACAGCGTCCTGCCGCCGTCGCCGATGACGTTCAGCCAGGTCGTGCGCTTGGCCTCGATCCGCACCTCGACCTTGGTGCGCGGCGCCTCCGCGACCGGCGCGCCGCTCTTGGGCGGCGCGGACGGCGGCCGGGAGGACGCCGCGGGCGTCCCGGCGACCTGCCGCGCGGTGCGCCGCTCTCCGCCGCCGTGGCCGACCACCTGGACCACCCCGTAGACGACGACGAGGGCGAGCGCGAGCACCATCGCGGCGCTCCAGTTCGGCGCCTTGCGCTCGCGGAACGCGACGGGCTGCTCCGGCTCGAACGCCGACACCGCCGAGACGGGCTGCGGCGCGCCGCCGTGCCCGTCGTCGAACTCGGCGACGAGCGGCTCCGCGTCGATGCCGATGACCCGGGAGATGCTGCGGATGTGCCCGCGGGCGTAGAAGTTGCCGCCGCACGCGGAGAAGTCGTCGGCCTCCATACCGCGGATCACGGTCTCCCGGATCCGGGTCTGGAGGCTCACCTGTGTCACCGAGAGACCGGCCCGCTGACGCTCCTCCGCCAAGGTCTCACCGATGCTCACCTCGGGCCTCCTTCGGGGGCGCTCGTGGCCGATCTCCTGGGACACCAGTCTAGGAACGGCAATGCCCGCTGGGCGACAGCCAACACGTTCGAAACAGGGCAAGATTTCGCATCATTCCGCAATGCCCTGGCCGCGTCCGCTCAGCCGCCGCCGCGTAGTTCCGCGAGCACTCCGGGGAGATCGTCCGGCTTGGCCAGCACGTCCCGCGCCTTGGAGCCCTCGCTCGGCCCGACGATGTCGCGGCTCTCCATCAGGTCCATCAGCCGCCCGGCCTTGGCGAACCCGACGCGGAGCTTGCGCTGCAGCATCGAGGTCGACCCGAACTGGGTGGACACGACCAGCTCGATCGCCTGGACGAGCAGGTCCATGTCGTCGCCGATCTCCTCGTCGATCTCCTTCTTCGGCTTGCCCGACTCGGCGACGTCCTCCCGGTAGTTCGCCTCCATCTGCGCCTTGCAGTGGTCGACGACGCCGTGGATCTCCTTCTCCGACACGTAGGCGTTCTGGAGGCGCATCGGCTTGCTCGCGCCCATCGGCAGGAACAGCGCGTCGCCCTGCCCGACGAGCTTCTCCGCGCCCGGCTGGTCGAGGATGACGCGGCTGTCGGACAGCGAGGAGGTCGCGAACGCCAGCCGGGACGGCACGTTGGCCTTGATGAGCCCGGTGACCACGTCCACCGACGGCCGCTGCGTGGCCAGGACGAGGTGGATGCCGGCGGCGCGGGCCAGCTGGGTGATGCGGACGACCGAGTCCTCGACGTCGCGGGGCGCGACCATCATCAGGTCGGCCAGCTCGTCCACGATGACCAGCATGTACGGGTACGGGGTGTAGACGCGCTCGCTGCCCGGCGGCGGCTTGAGCTTGCCCGCCTTCACCGCCTTGTTGAAGTCGTCGATGTGCCGGTACCCGGACGCGGCCAGGTCGTCGTAGCGGCGGTCCATCTCGCCCACGACCCATTCGAGGGCCTCGGCGGCCTTCTTCGGGTTGGTGATGATCGGCGTGATCAGGTGCGGGATGCCCTGGTACATCGTCAGCTCGACCCGCTTGGGGTCGACGAGGATCATCCGGACCTCGTCCGGCGTGGCGCGCATCAGGATCGAGCTGATCAGCCCGTTGATGCACGTCGACTTGCCGGCGCCGGTGGCGCCCGCGATGAGGATGTGCGGCATCTTCGCCAGGTTCGCCACGACCGTGCGTCCCTCGACGTCCTTGCCGAGCCCCACGATCATCGGGTGGTGCTCGTTCGTCGCGGCGGGCGAGCGCAGCACGTCGCCGAGGCTGACGATGTCCTTGTCGGTGTTGGGGATCTCCACGCCGATCGCCGACTTGCCGGGGATCGGGGAGATGATGCGCACGTCGGCGCTCTTCACCGCGTAGGCGATGTTCTTGGTCAGCGCGGTGACCTTCTCGACCTTCACCGCCGGGCCCAGCTCGATCTCGTACCGGGTGATCGTCGGGCCGCGGGTGAACCCGGTGACCTGCGCGTCGATGTCGAACTGCTCCAGCACGCCGGTGAGCGCGTTCACGACCGTGTCGTTGGCCTTCGTCCGCGGCTTGGACACGCTGCCGGGACGCAGCGTCGCCGGGTCGGGCAGCACGTAGATCTCCCCGGACGACGACAGCGGCAGCTGCTCCGAGCGGGGCGGCGGCGGGGTCGGGTCGCGCACCTCGTTCGGCGCCTCATGGGGCGGCTCGTGGAACGCCTCATGAGACGCCTCCGCCATGGACTCGCCGGCGACGTGCTCGTCCATCGGCCCGTCGTCGGCGGGCGGCGCTGGCGGCGGGACGTCCGCGCCGAACGGGTCGGGCTCGAACAGTTCGTCGGCGAGGTCGCGCTTCGGCCGGTCGGCCCTCTTCGGCGCGTCCTCAAGCAGCGGCGTGTCGTAGGGCCGGGAGTGCTCGCCGACCTCCAGCTCGTCGGCGCCGTCCTCGGTCTTCTTCTTGCGGCGGCGCTTCTTCGGCGCGTCCTCGCCGTCCTTCTCCCCGGCGGACGGGCGCTCCGGACGCCCCTGCAGCGTCGCCATCGCCCACAGGTCGGCGACCCGCTCGGGGACCTTCGCGATCGGCGTCGCGGTGACGACCAGCAGGCCGAACCCGGACAGGAGCAGCAGCAGCGGGACGGCCACCCAGCCGCTGAGCGCCGTGTCGAGCGGGGCCGACACCAGCCAGCCGATCACGCCGCCGGACTCGCGCACGCCGGCCATGTCCTCCGCCGGGGACGGGACGCCGGCGGCGATGTGCAGGATGCCGAGCACGCCGACGCCGAGCGCGGTGATGCCGATGACGACGCGGCCGGTGTCCTCGTGCTGCTCGGGGTGGCGCAGCGTCCGCCACGCCAGCAGCGCCAGCAGGACGGGCAGCGCCATCGCCATGATGCCGAGGCCGCCGCGCACGACCTTCTCCAGCGCGATCGTGACGACGCCGTCCGGCCGGAACCAGGTCACCGATGCCAGCACGATGGACGAGCCGAGCAGCGCCAGCCCGAGCCCGTCGCGGCGGTGCTCGGGGTCGAGGTTGCGGGCGCCGTCCCCGTAGGCGCGGAAGACCGAACCGACCGCGACGGCCGCGAGCAGGTACAGCCTGAACAGGAGCTTGAAGAACCCGAGGACGGCCTGGGAGATCGGGTCGGGCTTTTGCGGGGGGCGCCCCCGCCCCGAGCCGCGGCCGCCCTTGGAGGTGCCGCTCGGTCGCTTCCGGGGGGTCGAACCTGTGGGCCTGCGAGCCGCACTGCCCCCCGCACGCGAAGAGGTTCTCGCACCCCCGGACGCACGTGTGGCCATGGTTATGAGAGTAACCAAGGACCCCCGCGGTTCCGGGGACGGTGAGCGGGCGTGTTGGACGACGGACGGCCGCCGACGACGGGCGGCCGCGGGGACCCCGGTGGCCTGACGTCCGGACCCGGACGCCAGGCCACCGATACGCCAGCCCACCGGTGCCAGCCTGCCGGTACGCGGGCCGCGCCGGCCCACGCGCACGCCAGCCGGCCGCGGCGTCAGGCGTCAGACCTCCACGACCACCGGGACGATCATCGGGCGGCGCCGGTAGTTGTCGCTCACCCACTTGCCGACGGTGCGCCGGACGACCTGGTTCATCTGGTGCAGGTCGTTCACGCCGTCGCCGGCCGCGTCCCGCAGCACGGACTCGATGCGCTCGATGATCTCGTCGAAGTCCTCGTTGAGGATGCCGGCGCCGCGGGCGTGCACCTCCGGCCCGGCGACGATCTTGCCGGACGTCGAGTCGATGCCGACGACGATGGAGACGAAGCCCTCCTCGCCGAGGATGCGCCGGTCCTTCAGCGAGGTCTCGGTGACCTCGCCGACCGACAGCCCGTCCACGTAGACGTAGCCGGCGGGGACGGCGCCGACGATGCGGGCGCGCCCGTCCACGAGGTCGACGACGACGCCGTCCTCGGCGATGACGACGGCGTCCTCGGGGACGCCGGTGAGCGCGGCGAGCTTGGCGTGCGCGCGCAGGTGCCGCCACTCCCCGTGGATCGGCAGGAAGTTCGCGGGCTTGGTCACGTTGAGCACGTACAGCAGCTCGCCGGCCGACGCGTGCCCGGACACGTGCACGAGCGCGTTGCCCTTGTGGACGATGCGGGCGCCCCACCGGGTGAGGCCGTTGATGACGCGGTTGACCGCGTTCTCGTTGCCGGGGATCAGGGAGGACGCCAGCAGCACGGTGTCGCCCGCGGTGATGCGGATGGAGTGGTCGCGGTTGGCCATCCGCGACAGCGCCGACATCGGCTCGCCCTGCGACCCGGTGCACACCAGCACCAGCCGGTCGCCGGGGATGTCGTCCAGTTCCTTCTGCTCGACCATGATGCCGTCGGGCACGTCGAGGTAGCCCAGCTCGCGCGCGACGCCCATGTTGCGGACCATCGACCGGCCGACGAAGCAGACCTTGCGGCCGTTGGCGACGGCGGCGTCGAGGACCTGCTGGACGCGGTGGATGTGCGAGGCGAAGCAGGCGACGATGAGCCGCTCCCGCGCGGTGCGGAACACCTCGTCGACGACCGGGCCGATGTTGCGCTCGCTGGTGACGAATCCGGGCACCTCGGCGTTGGTCGAGTCGGCCATCAGCAGGTCGATGCCCTCGGCGCCGAGCCGGGCGAAGCCGGGCAGGTCGGTGAGCCGGCCGTCCAGCGGGAGCTGGTCCATCTTGAAGTCGCCGGTGTGCAGGACGAGCCCGGCGGGCGTGCGGACGGCGACGGCGAGCGCGTCCGGGATGGAGTGGTTGACGGCGAGGAACTCGCAGTCGAACGGGCCGAAGCTGCGGCGCTCGCCCTCGACGACCTGGTCGGTGACCGGTTTGATCCGGTGCTCGGTGAGCTTGGCCTCCAGCAGCGCGAGCGTGAGCTTGGAGCCGACGAGGGGAATGTCGCGGCGTTCGCGCAGCAGGTAGGGGACGGCACCGATGTGGTCTTCGTGGCCGTGCGTGAGGACGACGGCCTCGATGTCGTCGAGGCGGTCCCTGATGTACTCGAAATCGGGCAGTATCAGATCGATGCCGGGCTGCTCGGTCTCGGGAAAGAGCACGCCGCAGTCGACGACGAGCAGGCGTCCGCCGTACTCGAACACCGTCATGTTGCGGCCGATCTCCCCGAGCCCGCCGAGCGCGACGATGCGCAGCCCGCCTTCGGGCGGTGCGGGCGGGTCCGAGAGCTCCGGGTGAGGATGACTCACCGGGCGACCTCCGGGATGACGACCTCCGGCACTTTGACTCCCCCTATCGTGAGGTCTTCTCGCAGGCGCGCCGCGAACTCCGGCGAGGCCTCCACCAGCGGCGCGCGCAGCGGGCCGCCTCCGGGGAGGCCGAGCAGGTTCAGCGCTGCCTTGACGGCGATGGCGCCCTGCGTACGGGTCATGATGGCGGTGACCACGGGCAGCAGCCGCCGGTGGATCTCCAGCGCCCGCCCGTGCTCACCGGCGCGGTATGCGTCGATCATCTCATGGAGTTCGACGCCGACGACATGCCCGACCACGCTGACGAACCCCGCCGCGCCGACCGAGAGCCAGGGCAGGTTGAGGTTGTCGTCGCCGGAGTACCAGACGAGGTCGGTCGCGGCCATCACGCGGGACGCGCCGAACAGGTCGCCCTTGGCGTCCTTGACGGCGATGATCCGCGGGTGCTCGGCGAGCTGGACGAGCGTGTCGTTCTCGATCGGCACCCCGGCGCGCCCCGGGATGTCGTACAGCATGCAGGGCAGCCCCGTCGCGTCGGCCACCGCGGTGAAGTGGCGGACGAGGCCCTCCTGCGGGGGCTTGTTGTAGTAGGGCGTGACCACGAGCAGCCCCTGCGCGCCGGCGGCCTCGGCCTGGCGCGCGAGTTTCAGGGTGTGCTCGGTGTGGTTCGTCCCGGCACCGGCGACGATCACGGCGCGGTCGCCGACCGCGTCGATCACCGCGCGCAGAAGCTTGCTCTTCTCGTCGTCGCTCGTCGTGGGCGACTCGCCCGTGGTCCCGTTGACGACGAGGCCGTCGTGACGCCGCTCGTCGACCAGGTGGGTCGCGAGGCGCGCGGCGCCGTCGTAGTCGACGCCGCCGTCGGGCAGGAACGGAGTGACCATGGCGGTCAGCATCCGTCCAAACGGAGCGTCAGTCGTTGTGCTGGGTGCCATGCAACGAACGGTACCGTTCCGGCCGTTCGTCTTGGACCCGCAGGTCGTACATAAAGGCAGAAGCCGCCGCCACACGCTCGGGGGTACGCGTGGCGGCGGCTCCCTCAGCACATCGTGGCACGCAAAAGCGGCGTTACGGGGTCAGTCCGGCCACTTCCCGGCCTCGGTTGCATAACGTGACCCAGCGGTCATCTCATGCAGCCGGACGCGCAGCTCCTCGACGTCGGGAGTGCGCACGAGATCGTTGCCGCGGACGGCCCACCAGAGGCCGGAACCGCCCCGCCCGATCCGCCAGCCGGCGAACTCGGCTGACAGCTCGCCGATCCGGTCGGCGTCGCGCCGCGCGGTCTGCTGAGTGCCCATCGGCCTCGTCCCCACTTCCTTTGCCATCCGCAGGTCGGCTCTTGACTTCCGCACGGGGCAATACCCGCGAGGGTGAACCGCTACCCAACCGTTTCTACCTGCGGATACAAGAGAAACGAAACGTGGCCGGGCAGGTTTCTCAACCGGCAGGACTTTCTGTCGGGCGGGGCAGCCAGGTGGACCTGTAACGGGACCACTCGTCCTGGCTGGTCGTCCAGTCCGCGTACACGCCGACGCCGTACGGGCGCCCGGGCGGACGCTCCAGCTGGTCAACCCCGCGCCTGACACCGCGCAGCGCGACCGACAGGTCCTCCGCCCACTCCATGAGGGGGCGGTAGCTGGGGACGCCGATGAACACGGTCGTGCGGTCGCCGATGAGCTCCAGCGTCGCCCGCGTGTGCCGGGCGAAATGCCATCCGGCGAGCGAGCGGGTCGGCAGCGACACGTCGTACGTCATGATCGCGACCTGGTCGGCGCGGTCGGCGACGGCGCGCAGGAAGTCCCCGGTCGGCCGCGGCGGGTAGTGCACCGGGCCGGTGCGCGGGACCAGCGCCCTGTAGACGGGCTGGAGATCGTCGAAGAGCGGCGGCTGCTCCAGCGCCACCGACAGCAGCCTGCCCCGAGCCCTGGTCAGCTCGCGGGTGCGGTCCATGAGCGTCATGAACGCGCGGTCGTCGGGATAGACGGGCTCGAAGTCGTAGTGGATGCCGTCGAAGCCGAGGTCCAGGAAGGCCGCGTCCGTCTCGAGGACCCGCTCCCGGACGGCCGGGTCGTCGAGGTCGATGACGCCCTTGCCCTCCACCACCCGGACCTGCCCCAGGTAAGCCTGGGAGCGGACGCCCGGCGCGTACTCGCGCATGGCGGCGATGAGCCGGCGCGCGTTGCGGTACTTCGAGGCGGGGACCGTCCCGTCCGCCTCGAACGGGCCCGCGTGGAAGTACACGTCGGTGATGCGGTTGCGCTTCAGGAGTTCGCCGAAGGCGCGGTACTCGGCGTCGCCGTGCGGCTCCCCCACCCATTGGTGCCGGGCCCACAGCGCGTTGACCTCGGTGCCCCGCGCCTCCGGCTCGGGCTGCCACCAGACCCACGCCCCCGCGAGGACCAGGGCCACGAGGCCGAGCAGGTACGCCGCCGTCCAGCCGGCCCAGCGCAGCAGTCTGCCCAGAACACCCGAAACCCGCCCTTTGCACTTCATCACGCAATGATCTCGGATCAGCGGGGGCGCCCCGGACGCCGAGCGCCAGGAATCCGTCATGAAACGATCATGGTTGGGCGCTGATCGCGCGGCGCGCGCGGCAACCGTTGACATCCGGGGAACCCTGTGATGACGAGGCGGCTCAGCGGTGTCGCCCGTCGCCGACGGGAAGCCGCCCCGGTCCTTACCGTCCGTCTGGATGGAGGTCGAACCGGCATGCGAGTACCACCGGAGCACGTCCCATCGCGGCGCACGCCGCAGCGGCACGACGAGCCGCGCCCCCTGATCAGCACGCGGGCCCTCGTGATCATCATCGTGGCGATCGGCGCCGCGGCGCTGACCGCCGTGGCCCCGCGGGTCGCGGTCCCGATAGGCGTAGGCGTCGGCGTCGTGACGCTGCTGGCCCAGATCGTCAAGGACTGACGCCGGGCTCCGCGGCCGGGGCGCGGCCCACGCGGGCCCGCTGGGTGAGGGCCACGCAGACCAGCACGGCGACGGCGGCCAGCGCGGTGGCGGCGTCGACCGGCTCGCCGAGGAGGATCCCCGACCAGATCAGGGTCAGCACCGGCTGCGCGAGCTGCACCTGGCCGCCGCGCGCGATCCCGGCCCGCGCGAGGCCCTCGTACCAGGCGAAGAACCCGAGGTAGGCGGAGAAGGCTGCGACGTAGCCGAAGCCGAGCACGGCGCGCCCCGTCCAGTCGGGGCCGGTCGTGGCGACCAGCCACCCGGTCACCGGGACGGTCACGGGCGCGGCCAGCACGAGCGCCCAGGAGATCACCCGCCAGCCGGGCATGCCCCGGGCCATCCGGCCGCCCTCGGCGTAGCCGGCCGCCGCGGCGACGAGGGCGGCGAACAGCAGCAGGTCGGCGGCCGTGACGCGGCCGGCGCCGCGGATCACCGCGAAGCCGGTGACGCAGGCCGCGCCGGCCGCGCTCGCGAGCCAGAACGCGCGGGAGGGCCGCTCCCCCGCGCGCAGCACGCCGAACACCGCGGTGGCGGCGGGCAGCAGCCCGATCACGACGGCCGAGTGGGCGGACGAGGCGCCGCGGTCGAGGGCGAGCGTGGTCAGCACCGGGAAACCGAAGATCACTCCGGCGACGACGACCGCGAGCCCGGCCCACTGGTCGCGGCGCGGCGGGCGGGCCCGCACCGATAGCAGTGCGAGGGCGGCGAGGACGGCCGCGGCGGCGGACCGGCCGACGCCGATCACGTACGGGTCGAGCCCCTCCAGCGCGAGAACCGTGGCAGGGAAGGTGAACGAGTAGATCAGAACGCCGGCTGCGGCGAGCCAGAGGCCCGCACCGAGGGCGGTCTCCGCTATCGGCGCGGAGACAGTAGCGCTATCCTTAACCTTCATGAAGAACGATAGCAGTGTGGCGGTGCTCGCCGACGCGCTGCGCGCCGACGTCCGCCGCATGAGCCCCGGCGAGCGGCTGCCGTCGAGCCGGACGCTGGTCGAGCGGCACCGGGTCAGCCCCGTGACGGTGTCGCGGGCGCTCGGGCTGCTGTCGGCCGAGGGGCTCGTCGTGACGCGTCCGGGCAGCGGGACGTTCGCCGCCGGGCGGCGCGCGGCCGCCGCGGAGCCGGCGGATCTCGGCTGGCAGGCGGTGACGCTCGGCGACCGGTCCGTCGACCCGTCCGGGGTGTCGTGGCTGCTCACCCCGGCGCCCGACGGCGTGGTGCCGCTCAGCGGCGGCTACCTGCACCCGGCGCTGCAGCCGGGCAGGACGCTGGCGACCGCCGCGGCGCGGGCCGCCCGCCGCCCGGACGCCTGGGAGATGCCGCCGCTCGGCGGGCTGCCCGAGCTGCGCGGCTGGTTCGCCCGCGCGGTCGGCGGCGCCGTCTCCCCCGCCGACGTGGTGATCACCAGCGGCGGGCAGCAGTCGCTGACCACCGTGCTGCGGGCGCTGCTGCCGCCCGGCGCGCCCCTGCTGGTCGAGTCGCCGACCTACCTCGGCATCCTCGCGATCGCGCGGGCGAGCGGGCTGCACCCGGTGCCGGTGCCGGTGGACGCGAACGGGGTCCGCCCCGACCTGCTCGCCGAGGCGTTCGCGATGAGCGGGGCGCGGGTGTTCTACGGCCAGCCCGTCTTCCACAACCCGACCGGCGCCGTGCTGAGCGCCGGGCGGCGCGCGCGGGTGCTGGACGTGGCGCGCACGGCGGGCGCGTTCGTCGTGGAGGACGACTTCGCGCGGCACCTCGGCATCGACCCGCCCCCGCCGCCGCTGATCGCGCAGGACGACGAGGGCCGGGTCGTGCACATCGCGTCCCTCACCAAGGCGACCGCGCCGAGCCTGCGGGTCGCCGCGGTGATCGCGCGGGGCCCGGTCGCCGAGCGGATCCGCGCCACGCAGCTCGTGGAGGAGTTCTTCCCGGCCAGGCCGCTGCAGGAGACCCTGCTGGAACTGGTCGGCTCGCCGGGCTGGGCGCGGCACCTGCGGACCGTCCGGACGGCGCTGCTCGCGCGCCGGGACGCGCTGCTCGCCGCGTTCGCCCGCGACCTGCCGGAGCTCTCGGTGAACCGCCCGGCGGGCGGCTTCCACCTGTGGGCGCGGCTGCCGGAGGGCGTCGACGACGTGGCGCTGGCCGAGGCCGCCCTGCGCGCCGGTGTCCTGGTCAGCGCGGGGCGGCCCTTCTTCCCCGCCGAGGCCCCCGGCCCGTACCTGCGGATCAGCTACGGGACGGCGGCCTCGGAGTCCGACCTCGCCGAGGGCGTCCGCCGGCTCGCGACCGTTCTGCGGTCGTGAGCCGGAGCCGATCAGCCCGTACAGAGGCAGAACTCGTTGCCCTCGGGGTCGAGCCACACCTGGAACGGCCGCTCCGGGTTCCCCATCGGCCCGCCCGCCGGGGTGGCGCCGAGCCGCGCCGCGCGCTCGCCGGCGGCCCGGATGTCGGGCACCTCCAGGTCGAGGTGCAGCCGGTTCTTGATCGTCTTGCCCTCGGGGACGAGCTGGAACGCCAGCACCGGGCCGTCCCCGGCGAGCGGCTCCAGGTCCAGCCAGTCGTCGTCGCGGGACGTCGCCTTCATGCCGAGCAGCCCGGCCCAGAAGTCGGCCATGGCGTCCAGATCGGTGCAGTCGAGGACGAGCGTGGTCACCTTCGGGGTCACGTCGGTCATCGGGTTCCTCCAGCGGTTCGCGGGACGTGCGTTGTTCACGGGACGTGCGTCTCTACGGGACGTGCGTTGTTCACGGGACGTGCGCGGTTCACGGGACGTGCGCGGAGCGGGCGGCGGCCCGCCTGCAGAGGGGAGCCGGCCCCGCGACGCGGGCGGGGCGGCGCCGGTCGCCGAGGCGATCGGGCACGCCGCCGAGCAGCCACCGGCGGATCCGGGCGGCGCGCTCGGCCTCGCGGGCACGGGCGGCGAGCCTCGCCTCGACGAGGTCGGCGTGCAGCCGCGCGAACTCGCGCTCCGCCCATGCGCGCCGAGCGGCGAGACCCGCCAGGTACGGCAGCGGATTCATCTCGTTCTCCCGTTCTTTGACACCACCTAAACCGTAACGATGGTGTTGCCACGATGCAACCGGTCAAACCTCAATGACGGTGTGCCGCTTGGTAGAGTGCAGGTGGACACGCAGGAGGGGTTATGGCAGACGCTCACGCCGATGACGGCCCCGCGCTCCTGCTCACGGACTTCGTCAACACGCTCGACGTGGAGTCCGGGACGGACGGGATCGCCACGCCCGGCGGCCTCGCCGGATGGCTGGCCGAACGCGGGCTCGTCCCCGCGGCCGCGGAAGCGGGCGACGCCGACCTGAGCGTGGCCGTGACGCTCCGGGAGGGGCTCCGCGAAGCCATGTCCGCGCACCACGGGCCGCGGGAGGCCGACTTCCCGGACGATTTCGAGGACGCCCTGGCCGCTCTCCCGCTGCGGATCGCGCTCACCGGCCCGCGTCCGGCGCTCGTCCCGCTCGACCCGCCCGGGACCGCCGCCGCCGGCCTCGCCCGCATCGCCGCCGCGATCGTGGACTCCATCGCCGAGGGGACGTGGCCCCGCCTCAAGGTCTGCCAGGAGGACAGCTGCCGCTGGGCGTTCCTCGACACGTCCAAGAACCGGTCCCGCGCCTGGTGCTCGATGAGCGTCTGCGGGAACCGCACCAAGACCCGCGCCTACCGCGCCCGCCGCAGATCCCCCGCGGACCGGCCGGTTCGAGATCGCTAGGGTGGGCCGCGGGTTTCCGGAGCGAGGACGGGGGACGGCATGGCCGATGCAGGAGTGCGGCCCGCACGGCGGGCGGACGCGGCCGCCGTCGCCGACATCCAGGTGCGGGCGTGGCGGCACGGGTACCGCGACCTGCTGCCCGCGGGCGTCCTCGACGAGGTGACCGGGGCCGACGCGGTGGAGGCGTGGCGGGAGCGGTGGGCGGAGGCCGCGACGGCGCCGCCGACCCCCCGGCACCGGCTGCTGGTCGCGGTCGCCTCCGACCTGGTCGTGGGGTTCGCCGCGCACGGCCCCGCCGAGGACGAGGACCTCGACGCCGCCGCCACCGCGGAGCTGATCACGCTGCTGGTCGATCCGCTGCACGTCCGCGCCGGGCACGGCAGCCGGCTGCTCGCCGCGACCGCCGACCTGCTCCGCGAGGACGGCTTCACCACCCTGATCAGCTGGGTCTTCGAGGACGACGAGGTCACCCGGACGTTCCTCGGCTCGGCCGGCTGGGGGCCCGACGGCACGGCCCGGACGCTCGACATGGGGGAGCCCGTCCGGCAGATCCGCCTCCACACCGACATCAGCGCCTGATTAGGCGCCCTAACCAGGGGTCGGTGAACCGCACAGGTCATCCGGCAATATCTTTGAAGCCGTGCCCGAGTCCACCTCCATGACACCGCCGCGCTCCCCCACCGCGGCGGCGCCCGCCGTCCGGCACCGCTGGCTCGGCATGGCCGTCATCAGCCTCGGCGTCTCGCTGATCATCGTGGACGCCACGATCGTCGGCGTGCTGCTCCCCCGGATCATCGCCGAACTCGGCCTCACGACCACGGACGCCGAGTGGGTGACCTCGGTGTACGCGCTGGTGTTCGCGGCGCTGCTCATCCCGTTCGGGCGGGCCGGCGACCTGTTCGGGCGCCGCCGGCTGTTCGTGCTCGGCACCGCGGTGTTCGCGGCGGCGAGCGTCGCCGCCGCGCTGGCCGGGGACGGCTCGGCGCTGATCGGCGCGCGGGCCCTGCAGGGCGTCGGCGCCTCGATGATCATGCCGGCCACGCTGTCCACGCTGAACGCGGTCTTCACCGGGCGGGACCGGGCCGTCGCCTTCGGCATCTGGGGCTCGATGATCAGCGGTATGGCGGCGCTCGGCCCGCTGGCCGGCGGCGCCATCGCCACCGGCGGCGGCTGGCGCTGGGCCTTCGGGATCAACCTGCCGCTCGGCGTCGCGCTCGTCGTCGCGGCCCTGTGGCTGATGCCCGAGACCAGGCGGCCGGGCGCCGGGAGCGCGCGGCGGGAGATCGACTGGGCGGGCGGGGTGCTGTCCGCGCTCGGGCTCGGCGCGCTCGTGTGCGGGATCATCGAGGGGCAGACGTACGGCTGGTGGACCCCGACGCGCCCGTTCGCGGTGGCCGGGTTCGACTGGCCGGAGACGGCGCTGTCGCCCGTCCCGGTCGTCCTCGCGCTCGGGGCGCTGCTCATCGCGGCGCTGGTCGTGGTGGAGCGGTCGCGGGCCGCCGCCGGGCGCCCGGTGATGCTCGACCTGGAGCTGTTCCGCATCCCGAACTTCCGCCGCGGCAACCTGGCCTCGTCCCTCATCAACGTCGGCGAGCTGGGGCTGCTGTTCGTCCTCCCGCTGTTCCTGCTGGGCGTGCACGGCACCGCCCCGCTGGAGATCAGCCTGGCGATCCTGCCGCTCGCCGTCGGGGCGTTCCTGTCCGGCGGGTACGCGGGCAGACTCGCGAACCGGCGGGGCGCGCACCGGGTCGTGCAGATCGGCATGGTGCTGGAGGTCGCCGCCGTCGTCGCGCTCGGCCTCACGGTGTCGGCGACGACCGGCGGGCTCGGCCTCGCGCCGTGGATGCTGCTGTACGGGGTGGGCCTCGGCCTGACGTCCGCGCAGCTGACGAACGTGTCGCTGGCGGACGTCCCGCCCGCGCAGTCCGGGCAGGCGTCCGGGACCCAGTCGACGGCCCGGCAGGTCGGCGCGGCGCTCGGCATCGCCGCGATCGGGACGGTGTTCGCGACGAGCCTCGGGCACGCCATGGCCGACCGGCTGTCCAGCGACTCCGCGCTGCCGCCCGAGCGGCGCGCCGCCATGGCGCACGACCTGCGGGAGAGCGCCGGCACGTACGGCCGCGACCTGCACGCCGCGCCCGGGCTGGAGGTCGAGGCGCGCGCCGCCGACGCGAGCCTCGCCGTCGCGACCAGGCACGCGGCACTCACCACCGCGGCGATCCTCGCGCTCGGGCTCGCCGTGTCGCTGCGGCTGCGCCCGACCGGTGATCTCCATCGGGAAGAATCGAAGAGGTAGTCCCCCTGTCGTCCCACGAGAACAATCGGTAACTGTGGCCACGCTGTCCCAATGGGTCGCCGGATCCCGGCCCCGCACCCTGCCCGCGTCCCTCGTCCCCGTCGTCGTCGGTACCGGCGTCGCGGTCGGCGAGGGCGGAGCCGTCTGGTGGCGCGCGGCCCTCGCCGCGTTCGTCGCCCTCGTCCTGCAGATCGGGGTGAACTACTCCAACGACTACAGCGACGGCGTCCGCGGCACCGACGAGGAACGCGTCGGACCGCTCCGCCTCGTCGGCTCGAAGGTCGCGCCGCCGAAGCAGGTGCTCGCCGCCGCGCTGGCCTGCTTCCTCGCCGCCGCCGTGGCCGGGCTCGTGCTCGCCGCCGTGACGACCTGGTGGCTGCTCCTGGTCGGCGCCTTCGCCATCCTCGCGGCCTGGTTCTACACGGGCGGCAAGACGCCGTACGGGTACCGGGCGCTGGGCGAGGTGTCGGTCTTCGTCTTCTTCGGCCTCGTCGCCGTCGTAGGAACGGTGTACGTCCAGGTCGAGAGGCTGCCGTGGGAGGCGTGGGGGGCCGCGGTGCCGATCGGGCTGCTGGCCTGCGCGCTGCTCGTCGCGAACAACCTGCGCGACATCCCGACCGACCGGGAATCGGGAAAGCGGACCCTCGCCGTGGTCCTCGGCGGCCCCTGGACGAGGATCCTGTACGCGGCCTGCGCGGCCTTGCCGTTCATGTTCGTCCTGGCGCTGGCGGCGCCGCACCCGTGGGTGCTGCTCGCGCTGCTCGCCGCGCCGCTGTCGCTGCCGCCGACGCAGAAGGTGCTGCACGGGGCGTCCGGCGCCGACCTGATCCCGGTGCTGGGCGAGACCGGCCGCCTCCAGATCGCCTACGGCGTCCTGCTGGCGATCGGCCTCGCACTCTGACGACCGGGCTACCCCCAGCTGATCTCGGGGAGCCCTGCGTCGACGAGGGCCTTGTTGACGGCGCTGAACGGGCGCGTCCCGAAGAACTTCTTGGCGCTGAGCGGGCTCGGGTGGGCCGACTCGATCACGGTGTGCTGCGGGCCGGTGATCAGGCGGGCCTTCTTGCGGGCGTAGGCGCCCCAGAGCACGAAGACGACGCGCTCGCTCTTGTCGTTCAGCGCGCGGATGGCGGCGTCGGTGAAGTCCTCCCAGCCCTTGCCGGCGTGCGAGCCCGCCTCGCCGCCGCGGACGGTCAGCACCGCGTTCAGCAGCAGGACGCCCTGGTCGGCCCAGCGGGTGAGGTCGCCGGAGGCCGCCGCCGGAACGTCGAGGTCGGTCGCCAGCTCCTTGTAGATGTTGCGCAGCGACGGCGGCAGCCGCACGCCGTCGCGGACGCTGAAGCTGAGCCCGTGCGCCTGGCCGGCGCCGTGGTAGGGGTCCTGGCCGAGGATCAGGACGCGGGCGCTCTCGTACGGGCAGTGCCGGAACGCGCTGAACAGGTCCTCCCGCGGCGGGTAGACGGTCTGCTCCTCGTACTCCCCCGCGACGAACGCGCCCAGCGCGGCTGTGGCGATCGGGTCGAGCAGCGGGTCGAGCCGCTCCCGCCAGTCGCCGGGCAGCAGTTCCATCAGGTCGAGGGACATCGTCGGGCCTCCGAAGACGTGATCATCAGTTGCCGGAAACACTAGTGCGCGCCTCTGACACGCCACGCCGAATCACGGGCGTGCGAGGAGCCCGACCCTAGGATGACGTCATATGCCCGAATCCCCCCGTCGGCGGCGGCTCCGTGCGTCCGCGCTGCTCGCCGTGCTCGTCCTGCCCGGTCTCGGCGCGGGCTGCGGCGGCTCGCCCGGGCCGGTGACGCTGACCGTCCTCGCCACGTCGTCGCTGACCGAGGTGTTCGGCGAGATGGGGACCGCCTACCACCAGCAGCATCCGAACACGAGGCTGCGCTTCGTGTTCGGCGGGTCCCCCGAGATCGTCGGCCGGCTGTCGGACCTTGACCCCGGCGACGTCCTCGTGACGGCCGACCTGGCGAGCATGCAGGAGGCCGCCGGCCACCTGGCCGGGCGCCCCAGGTTCGTCACCCATGACATGCTCACCATCGCGGTCCGGCCCGGCAACCCGCGGCGCATCCGGGGCCCGCAGGACCTGCGGCGGCCGGGCCTGCGCGTGGTCGTCGGCGCGGGGTCGGTCCCGATCGGCCGCTACACCCGCCAGGTCCTCGCCAAGGCGGGGCTGACGATCCGGTGGAGCTCGGAGGAGATCAGCGCCCGCGCCGTCCTGGACCGGATCCGCTCCGGGGAGGCCGACGCGGGGATCGTCTACATCACCGACCTGCGCTCGGCGGGCGTGGCGGCGAGCAGCGTGCCCATCCCGGCGGACCTGAACGTCACCGCGGCCTTCACCGCCGCCCCGCTTCGGGACTCGGCCCACGCGGAGGCCGCCGGCGCGTTCGTGTCATGGCTGCTGACTCCCGACGCGCAGAAGCTCTTCCACAAGTACGGTTTCGTCAACCCGCCCTCCCCCCGCTGAGCAGCGCGGAGCCGCTAGCCGACGCGGGGCAGGCCCATCGGGTTGGGGAAGGGGATCTCGTCAGCAGCCGCCCGCGCCGCCGGAACGAGCAGTTCGTGGAGTGCCTCGGGGTCGTCCAGGACGCCGTAGGGCACCGCGGCGAGTTCGTCGGTGCGCCGCTCGATCCGGGCCTTGAGCGCCCGTCCCTCCTCGGTGGCCTCTCCCCGTGCCACGAGGCCGCGCTCGGCCAGCGCATCGGCCGCCGCGTCCCACTCCTCGGGCGGCCATCCCCGGCTCGTATGCATCTGCTCCGCCCGGACGGCACCGACGGCGGACGCCAGCACGTTCGCCTCCAGCCCGCTCAGCCCCTCCCCCGTGAGAAGGGCGACGTGCCCATCGCCGCGGTGCTCGCGCAACGCCGTGGTCGCCTGCCAGAGCGCCTCCACGGGGTCCTCTGGGACGTCCAGGTCACGGTTGCTGGCGAACAACGCGCGGCCTGCCGCGTCCGCCGCCATGACGACCTCGTGCAAGCGCGGCGCGGCCGTCACCGCCACGTCCTCGATCCCGGGAAAGACCCGGCGCAGCGCGCGCGCCGCCGCCTCGCCCCGGACCCGAAGGATGCTCTCCGGCGACGCGAATCTCCACGCGTCCGGGACGGCCCGCCGTATCCGCGCCGGATGGAACCCGAAGAACGTCGCCTCGATCGTCCCCGCGGACACGGCGCCGAGCGGTGCGCCCCGGCTGCCGAAATACCCCATCCAGAAGCCCTTGAGCCCGACGACCTTGTTGGCGGTGAGGCACTCCTCCGAGAAGTACGTCACCGCGTGCAGCGGCTCGATGACCTTCCATATGTCCCGCGCGAACTCGGCATCCATCCGCCGAACGCTAGGCCCGCCTCCCGCCCCCGCACAAGCTCGTGGTCGGCGGGAGAGGCGGGGCGGAGGTCATTCGAGGGGTGCCGGGAGTGCCGCCGGTTCGGGCATCGCCTTGAGGCCCTCCAGGACGGCGTCGGGCGGCGCCGCGTAGATCGTCGGGTAGACCCGGTCGTCGGGGAAGGCGAGGCAGTCCTCCGACGGGGAGAAACGCACGTCGATGCCCGGCTTGTTGCCCCTCGGGTCGAGAAGGACCCAGCGGTCGTCCACCAGGGCGGTGCTGAGGCCGTGCAGGACGCCGGACGATTCCTGGTAGCAGAGGCCGGCCTGGATGCCCCCTGCGCGGAGCAGAGCGACGTAGGCGTGGGATTTGGCGTAGCAGAGGCCGGTCCGCTGGTCGAGGACGTCGGAGGCGCGCCAGGGGACGCGGAGATCGCCGGCGTCCATCGAGTGCGGGATCCGGTCGCGGACGTAGTCGAACGCGGAACGGGCGTAGGTGATGTCGTCGCCCGTGCGCAGTTCCGCGGCGATCGACTGCACGAGCGGGTGCTCGATGTCGATCGCCTCCGACGCGGCGAGGTAGTCCCAGGGGTCGGCGGCGAAGTCCATCACAGGCCGAGGAGCGTCTCGATGCCGAGCGTGAGCCGGTCCATCTCAGGGACCCTGCGGACGGCGAGGAGGACGCCCGGCATGAACGACTCGCGGTTCATCGAGTCGTGCCGGATGGTGAACAGCTCGCCGTGGCCGCCGAGGACGACCTCCTGGTGGGCGACGGCGCCGGACATGCGGACCGCGTGCACCCGGACGCCGTCCACGTCCGCGCCGCGGGCGCCGTCGATCTCCGAGGTGGTGGCGTCGGGGGACGGCGACACCCCGGCCTCGGCGCGCGCGGCGGCGACCAGTTCCGCGGTGCGGTAGGCGGTGCCGGACGGGGCGTCGGCCTTGTTCGGGTGGTGCGTCTCGACGATCTCGACGGACTCGAAGAACGGGGCGGCCTTCTGCGCGAAGTGCATCATCAGCACCGCGCCGATCCCGAAGTTCGGAGCGATGAGGACGTTCCCGGACGACTCGTCGGTCAGCCAGGAGCGGACCGTGTCGAGCCGGGGCGGGTCGAAGCCGCTGGTGCCGACGACGACGTGCAGTCCGCGCTCGACGCACCATTTGAGGTTGTCCATGACGACGCCGGGGTGGGTGAAGTCGACGACGACCTCGGCGGCGGTGAGCGCGTCGAGCGCCTCCCCCTGGTCGACGGCCGCGACGAGTTCCATGTCGTCGGCTCCCCGCACGGCACGGCACACCTCGGCCCCCATGCGGCCCTGCGCGCCCAGCACCCCGACCTTGATCACGTGTTCCTCCCGGTTGGCGTCCCGGCCGAGCCTATCGCCACGAGCGCCCGCCCGGTCCGCGCGCCTCGTCGGCGACGAACAGGTTGAGGAGCCAGCTCACGACGCCGACGATGATCGCGCCCCAGAAGGCGGGCCAGAACCACTCGACGTGGAAGGGCAGGTCGAGTTCGCCCGCGACCCAGCTCGTCAGCATGAGCAGGCCCGCGTTCACGAACAGGGCGAACAGCCCGAGGGTCAGGATGTAGAACGCGCAGCCCAGAACCTGGATCACGGGCTTGAGGACGGCGTTGACGACGCCGAAGACGGCCGCCACGACGAGCAGGGTCAGCACCCGCTCGGTCGTGCTCCCGGCGGTGAGCTCGACACCGTCGACCACCGCCTCCGCGACCCACAGGGCGATCGCGGAGATGACGAGCCTGACGAGGATCTTCACGCGCCCGATCTACCCGATCGGGGCGGCCGCCTAACGGATCGCGACCCGGCCCGGACGGTTCACGCGCTGAAGACCCGGTCGCCGACGGGGCCGATGACGGTGAGGGCCTGCGGAGCCGACAGCACCTCGGCGGCGATGGCGCGGACGTCGTCCAGGGTGACGGCCTCGATGCGCGCCAGGACCTCCTCCACCCGCAGCAGCGACTCGTAGACCAGCTCGCTCTTGCCGATGCGGCTCATCCGGGAGCCGGTGTCCTCCAGGCCGAGGACCATGGCGCCGCGCAACTGCCCCTTGCCGCGCTCCAACTCCTCGTCGGTGAGGCACTCCTCGGCGGCCTTCCCGAGCTCGTCCCGGCAGATCGACAGGACCTCCTCGGCCTTGGCGGGCTGGCAGCCCGCGTAGACGCCGAAGATGCCGGAGTCGGCGTACTGGGCGGTGTAGCTGTAGACCGAGTAGGCGAGGCCCCGCTTCTCCCGGATCTCCTGGAAGAGGCGGGACGACATGCCGCCGCCGAGCGCCGCGTTCAGCACGCCCAGCGCGAACCGGCGGTCGTCCGTGCGGGACACGCCGGCGCCGCCGAGGATGATGTGCGCCTGCTCGGTGTCCTTGTCGATCACCACGCTGCGCGGGTCGACCGGGGCGGGCGCGCCGTCCAGCCGGGGCGCGGCGGGCGCGGCGTCGCCGGTGAGGTGCTCGGCGAACGCGCGGGACACCAGCCGGACGACCTCCTCGTGGTCGATGTTGCCCGCCACCGACACCACCAGCTTGGACGGGACGTAGTGCTCCCGGTAGTAGCCGTGGATCCGGTCGCGCGACAGGGCGTTGATGGAGTCCTCGGTGCCGAGGATGGGACGGCCGAGCGGCGTCTCCCCGTACAGCGCGGTGGAGAACTCGTCGTGGATGAGGTCGCCCGGGTCGTCGTCGCGCATGTGGATCTCTTCGAGGATCACACCGCGCTCGGCCTCGACGTCCTCGGGACGGTTGACCGACTCGGCGACCATGTCGGACACGACGTCCACGGCGAGCGGCAGGTCGGCGTCCAGCACCCGCGCGTAGTAGCAGGTGTACTCCTTCGCGGTGAACGCGTTGAGGTCGCCGCCGACCGCGTCGATCGCCGCGGAGATCTCCAGCGCCGACCGCCGCTTCGTGCCCTTGAACAGCACGTGCTCCAGGTAGTGGCTGGCGCCGGCGTCGGCGGGCCCCTCGTCGCGGGAGCCGACCGCCGACCAGATCCCGAACGCGGCGGAGCGCACGGTCGGCATCGTCTCGGTGATGATCCGGAGCCCGCCGGGCAGGACGGTGCGGCGCACCGCGCCGGCCCCGTCGGTGTGGATCGTGGTGGTGGTGCCGGGCTCCTGCGCCCACGCCGGCAGGGTCACGTCTCGCTCACATTCCGTCGTTGGAAGCGGCAGGCGGCCCGCCGTCCCCAGCCCCGCGGCCGCCCTCCGGGGAGGACGGCCGCGCTCGACTGTTCGACGGCGGGCCGCTCGCGGTCAGGAGTTGCGCTGGCCGGAGTCGTCGCCGCGGCGGGTGCGGCGGCGGCGCGGGGCGCGCTCCCCGTCGTCCCGGCGCGGCCGGCGCTCACCGGAGTCGGCCTCGGCCGGCTCCTCGGCGGCGGCGCCGTCGCCCGCGTCGCCCTTCTCGGCGGCCTCGCGCTCGACCACCTCGACCGGCACCAGCGACAGCTTGCCGCGCTGGTCGATCTCGGTGACCTCGACCTGGATCTTCTCGCCGACGCCCATCACGTCCTCGACGTTCTCGATCCGGGCGCCGCCGTGCAGCTTGCGGATCTGCGAGACGTGCAGCAGGCCGTCCTTGCCGGGCAGCAGCGACACGAACGCGCCGAACGTGGTGGTCTTGACGACGGTGCCGAGGAACCGCTCGCCGACCTCCGGCATGTGCGGGTTCGCGATCGAGTTGATCGCCTGCCGCGCGGCCTCGGCGGACGGGCCGTCGGTGGCGCCGACGTAGATGGTGCCGTCGTCCTCGATCGTGATGTCGGCGCCGGTGTCGTCCTGGATCGAGTTGATCATCTTGCCCTTGGGGCCGATGACCTCGCCGATCTTGT
The DNA here is from genome assembly GCF_041463665.1 of Actinomadura chokoriensis. Lineage (GTDB taxonomy): Bacteria > Actinomycetota > Actinomycetes > Streptosporangiales > Streptosporangiaceae > Spirillospora > Spirillospora chokoriensis_A. Next base: position 45,447 of record NZ_JAXCEJ010000020.1, on the reverse strand, counting down.
CGACCGGGACCTTGATCGTGATGATCCGCGGCGCGTTCGGGCTCATCTCGGCGGGCGCCTCGATGGCCTCCTGCATGACGTCCAGGATCGCGAGGCGCGCGCCCTTGGCCTGCTTCAGCGCGGCGGCCAGCACCGAGGCGGGGATGCCGTCGAGCTTGGTGTCGAGCTGCAGCGCGGTGATCAGGTCACGGGTGCCGGCGACCTTGAAGTCCATGTCGCCGAACGCGTCCTCGGCACCGAGGATGTCGGTGAGCGTGACGTACTCGTCGCCCTCGTTGATCAGGCCCATCGCGATGCCCGCCACCATCTGCTTCAGCGGGACGCCCGCGTCCAGCAGCGACATGGTGGACGCGCAGACCGAGCCCATCGAGGTGGAGCCGTTGGAGCTGATCGCCTCCGACACCTGCCGGATCGCGTACGGGAACTCCTCGCGGCTCGGCAGCACCGGGAGCAGGGCGCGCTCGGCGAGCGCGCCGTGCCCGATCTCGCGGCGCTTCGGCGAGCCGACCCGGCCGGTCTCACCGGTGGAGTACGGCGGGAAGTTGTAGTTGTGCATGTAGCGCTTGGTGCGCTCGGGGTTCAGCGTGTCGATCGTCTGCTCCATGCGGAGCATGTTCAGCGTCGTGACGCCGAGGATCTGGGTCTCGCCGCGCTCGAACAGCGCCGAGCCGTGCACGCGCGGGACGACGTGCGCCTCCGCGGTGAGCTGGCGGATGTCCTTCAGGCCCCGCCCGTCGATGCGCAGCCCGTCGCGGATGACCCGCTCGCGGACCAGCTTCTTGGTGACGGCGCGGTAGGCGGCGGAGATCTCCTTCTCCCGCCCCTCGAACTGCTCGGCGAGCTTGTCGGCGGCGGCCGCCTTGATCTCGTCGAGCCGGGACTCGCGCTCCTGCTTGCCGGCGATGGTCAGCGCCTGCGCGAGGTCGCCGCTGACGGCGTCGGTGACGGCCTCGAGCACGTCGTCCTGGTAGTCGAGGAAGAGCGGGTACTCGGCGGTCTCCTTGGCGGCGACGGCCGCGAGGTCGCTCTGCGCCTTGCACAGCTCCTTGATGAACGGCTTGGCCGCCTCGAGGCCCTCGGCGACGGTCTCCTCGGTCGGGGCGGTGGCGCCCTCGCCGACGAGCTTGATGGTGTCGCGGGTGGACTCCGCCTCGACCATCATGATCGCGACGTCGCCGTCCGGCAGGACGCGCCCGGCGACGACCATGTCGAAGGTGGCGCGCTCGAGCTCGGGGTGGGTGGGGAAACCGACCCACTGGCCCTCGATCAGCGCGACGCGGACGCCGCCGATCGGGCCGGAGAACGGCAGGCCGGCCAGCTGCGTGGACATCGAGGCGGCGTTGATCGCCACGACGTCGTACAGGTGGTCGGGGTGCAGCGCCATGATCGTCTCGACGACCTGGATCTCGTTGCGCAGACCCTTGGTGAACGAGGGGCGCAGCGGCCGGTCGATCAGCCGGCAGGTGAGGATCGCGTCCTCGGAGGGCCGGCCCTCGCGGCGGAAGAACGAGCCGGGGATGCGCCCGGCCGCGTACATCCGTTCCTCGACGTCCACGGTCAGCGGGAAGAAGTCCAGGTTCTCCTTGGGCTTCTTGGACGCGGTGGTCGCCGACAGCACCATCGTCTCGTCGTCGAGATAGGCGACGGCGGAGCCGGCCGCCTGGCGGGCCAGCCGGCCCGTCTCGAAGCGGATGGTGCGGGTGCCGAACGTGCCGTTGTCGATCACGGCCTCGGTGCTCTGCGCTCCGTCGATGCGCACGGCTTCTGTCACGGGAAACCTCCTCAGGTTCCAGGTCGGTCCTCGCGGCCGTTTCCCGTGGCTTGTCACGCTGCCGGTCTTCGATCGAAGCAGCCGGATCGAGATCTCCGCCGATGCGGCGGAACGGATCCGGAAGCCACTACCGAGGACCGGCCCGCACCAGCGGTGTCCGCGAGGCTTGTCTGCAGTTGTACGGCGGGGCGGACGGCCCTTCCCGGGCCCGCCGGCCGTAAAAGGAAGGGAGTGGCCCGGCCGGGCCACTCCCTCACCGTGCTAGCGGCGCAGGCCGAGTCGCTCGATCAGCTGCCGGTAGCGGTTGATGTCCTTGTTGCTCAGGTACTTCAGGAGGCGGCGACGACGGCCGACCAGCAGCAGCAGGCCGCGGCGGCTGTGGTGGTCGTGCTTGTGCTCCTTGAGGTGCTCGGTCAGATCGTTGATGCGGCGCGTCAGCAGCGCGACCTGGACCTCCGGCGATCCGGTGTCACCCTCAGTGGTCGCGTACTCGGCGATGATCTGGTTCTTGGTGGCGGTGTCGAGCGACACGTGGCTCCTTCGATGGGATCGTCACCCGCAGATCCTGGCCCCGAGGGCGCAAAGGTCCGCATGGTGCGTGGTGAAGAGATGGCGGGCCGCATGAGGGTGCAGCCAGCCGCGCCGGGGCCCTTCCCGGCGACTATTCACCGTACCACGCCGGAAACCCACCCCGTCACGAAGCGAAAACCTCTGTTATCGCAGGGTATGCAGCGGATCGGGCGGTTCGCGGGCAATCAGTCGGAGGTGATCTCCCGAGCCCGCGCCACGTCCCGGCGCATCTCGTCGATCAGCGCGTCGACCGAGTCGAACTTCAGCGTGTCGCGGATGCGGGCGGTGAAGTCCACGCCCATGTGCTCGCCGTACAGGTCGAGGTCGTCGCGGTCCAGCGCGTACGCCTCCACGGTCCGCTCCCCCGCGCCCTCGAAGGTCGGGTTCGTCCCGATGGAGATCGCGGCGGGCCAGCGGAAGCCCGGGTAGCGGTCGGAGTCGCAGACCAGCCAGCCGCCGTAGACGCCGTCGGCCGGGATCGCGGTGTTCGGCGGCGTCTCCAGGTTGGCCGTGGGGAACCCGAGCGCGCGGCCCCGCTGGTGGCCGCGGACGACGATGCCCTCGACGCGGTGCGGACGGCCCAGCGCGCGCGCCGCCGCGTCGACCTCGCCCGCGTAGAGCCGTTCCCGGATGTAGGTCGACGAGATCGTGTCGCCGTTGGCCACAAGCGGCATGCCCTCGGCGGTGAAGTCGTACTTCTCGCCGAGCTCGCGCAGCAGCACGACGTCCCCCTTGGCCTTGTGCCCGAAGCGGAAGTCCTCGCCGACGATGACGTGCGCGGCGTGCAGCCGGTCGACCAGCACCTGCCGGACGAACTCGTCCGGCGGCGTCTTGGACAGCTCAAGGGTGAACGGCACGACCACGACCGCGTCCGTGCCGAGGCCCTCCAGCAGCTCGACGCGGCGCTTGGTGGTGGCGAGCAGCGGCGGATGGGTGCCCGGCCGGACGACCTCGTCGGGATGCGGGTCGAACGTGATGACCACCGAGCGCAGGCCGCGGCGGCGGGCGTCGTCCGCCGCGGCGCCGACGATCCGCTGATGGCCGCGGTGCACGCCGTCGAACACCCCGATGGTGATCACTGAACGGCCCCAGTCCGCGGGAACCTCGTCGAGGCCATTCCAACGCCGCACCATTCTCTCCCTGCGTAGGACGTGCCTGCCGGCTTATTCTGCCGTCCTTAAGAGTGCCATGCACGCGACGCTCTAGTCGCACCCAGGGGTACCCGTCAGCCCGACTGGTAGACGACCAGCGACACGGCGATGTACTGCAGGATGTAGGCGGCGAGCGTGCAGGCGTGAAAGACCTCGTGGAAGCCGAACCAGCGCGGCGAGGGGTTCGGGCGGCGCAGGCCGTACACGACCCCGCCGACGCTGTAGCAGATGCCGCCGGTCGCGACCAGCACGCAGGCCGCGACGCCCGCGCCGTCCAGGAACTGCGGCAGGAACAACACCGCGACCCAGCCCAGCACGATGTAGAGGCTCACGTAGAGGGAGCGCGGGGCGCCGATCCAGGTCGTCCGGAAGACGACGCCGGCGACGGCGCCCGCCCAGACGGTGACGAGGACGGCGACGCGCAGGCCGCCGTCCAGCGCCACGACCGCGAACGGCGTGTACGTCCCGGCGATGATCAGGTAGATGTTGGCATGGTCGAACCGGCGCAGTACCTCGATCAGCCGGGGCGACTGCTGCCGGTGGTACGTCCCGGAGATCCCGAACAGCATCCCCGACGTCGCCACGTACACCGCCGACGCGAGCCGCGCGTGCACGCTCGGGCCGAGCGCGACCAGCACCAGCCCGGCGACCAGCACCGCGGGGAAAGCGCCGAGGTGCAGCCAGCCGCGCAGCCGAGGGCGGGTCGGGGACGCCACCGGGGGCTGGTCCTTCACCGTGGTCACGGACACCTCCTCACCAAGCGAACCTACGCTCACGTAGGTTACGCGCGCGTAGGGTTTCCGCGCATCCCCTTCGCCCGGTGATGCTCACCACGAGCGCGGCCGCCGTACAGGAGCGTCGCCCACCGGTACGCCCGCCGGTCAGGAGAGCGGACCCGGTCAGGGCACGAAGACCGCGAGGGGCTTGGCGAGCCTGCCCTGCTCCTCGACGAGCGCGAGCAGCGTGCCGTCCGGCCCGAAGACGCCGACCGGCCCCGGCCCGAGCCCCGCGGCGGGCAGCCGCCCGCCGTGCGCGACCTTGCGGGCGTCCTCGTCCGAGACGTCCCTGCGCGGGAACACCGCGGCGACCGCCTCGCCCATCGGAAGGATCTCCGGCTTCTCGGCGAGCTGGTCGAGCGTCCGCGCCATGGACAGGTCATAGGGGCCGACACGGGTGCGGCGCAGCGCGGTGAGGTGGCCGCCGCAGCCGAGCGACGCGCCGAGGTCGCGGGCCAGCGCGCGGATGTAGGTACCGGACGAGCACGAGACCGACGCGTCCACGTCGATCAGGTCGCCCTGCCGCCGGACGCCCGTCACCGTGAACCCGTGCACGGTCACCGGGCGGGCCGCCAGCGCGACCTCCTCGCCCTTGCGGGCCATCTTGTAGGCCCGCTCGCCGTTCACCTTGATCGCACTGACCTGCGGCGGCACCTGCTGGATCGGCCCGGTCAGGTCGGCGACGCCCGCGCGCAGGGCCTCGTCCGTGACGGACGCGGCGGACGCCGTCGCGGTGATCTCGCCCTCCGCGTCGTCGGTGTTCGTCGACTGCCCGAGGCGGATCGTGGCGTCGTACCCCTTCTCCGTCAGCGCGAGATGCCCGAGCAGGCGGGTGGCCTTGCCGACCCCGAGGACGAGCACGCCCGTCGCCATCGGGTCGAGCGTGCCGGCGTGCCCGACCCGCCGGGTCCTGGCGATCCGCCGCATCTTCCCGACCACGTCGTGCGACGTCCAGTCGGCGGGCTTGTCCACGATGACGAGTCCCGAATTGTCCACGCGCGCTCCGAAATATCAGTCGTCGGGATCGCCGGGCACGCGCAGCGCCGCGCGCAGCCGGTCGATGATGCAGGCGGGCTCCCCGCCCATGGTGAACGCGGCGGCGGTACGGTGCCCGCCCCCGCCGAGATCGACGCAGGCGCGGCCCACGTCGACCAAGCCCTTGGAGCGGGTGGACACGTACCACTCGCCCCGGTCGTTCTCCTTGCACACGACCGCGACCTCGGCCTCGTCGGTGCGCCTGAGCTGGTCGATGACCCCTTCGAGCTGGTCGTAGTCGACGTCGCGGTCGTCCCGGTCCGCGCGGGCGACCGTCGTCCAGACCAGGCCGAGGCCGCCGGCCGCGTCGCGCTCCAGCCGGGCCCGCGCCAGCGCGCCCGCGAGGACCTGCAGGTAGCCGAACGGCGCCCGGTCCCACAGCTCGCGGCCGACCGCGTCCGGCCGGACGCCCGCGGCCAGCAGCCGTCCCGCCAGGTCGTGGACCTCCGGGGTCGTACACGGGTACTTGAACGAGCCGGTGTCGCTGGCGAGCCCCGCGTACAGGCCGAGCGCGATGTCGCGGTCCAGCGGGACGCCGAGCCTGCGGATCAGCTCCTCTACCAGCACCGCGGTGGCGGCGGCGTCCGGGTCGACGAGCCGGACGCCGCCGAACGCGGTGTTGGACGCGTGATGGTCGACGACGATGAGCGCGCCGGCCCGGTCGGTGCGCCCGGCGAGGCCGCCGAGCCGCGCCCGGCCGGCCGCGTCCAGCGAGATCATCAGCTCCGGGGCGGACGGCACCCGCGCGGGCTCCACCAGCATCTCCTGGCCCGGCAGGAACCGCAGGATCGCCGGCACGGTGAACGGGTCCGCGAAGGACGCGACGCACCGCTTGCCCAGCGCTCGGAGTGCCTGCGCCAGCGCCAGCATGGAGCCGAGCGCGTCACCGTCCGGCGCCACGTGGCAGGCGAGGCAGATCTCCTCCGCCGCCCCGATCAACTCGACCGCGCGGTCCCATTCCAGCTCGGCGGACGCGCCGTCGGGCACGGCGGGCCCGCCGTGCCGCGCGCCACCGCCGCCACCGCGCGAGACGATGTCGTGGTCGCTCACGGTATGACGGTCCGTATCGTGCAGGCGGCACTCGTCCGGCCGCCCGGCGCCCGGCGTCTCCGCGCGGCCCTCAGATCCGCTCACGATGGCGGGCGTCCGGAACGGCCGTCCTCACCGTCCCCCACCGCGTCGTGGTCGTCGAAGTCGCCTTCTCCGGCGTCTCCTTCATCCGCTTCGTCCGAGTCGGCCTCCCGGTACGGGTTCGCCTCACCGGCCGGTGACGCGCCCTGCGCGGCCCGCGCCACCTCGGCGTCCTTCGCGCGCGCCTGGGCCAGCAGGTCGTCGATGTGCGCCGCGTTCTCCATCAGGGAGTCCATGACGAAGGTGATACTGGGCGTGTGCCGGACCCCCGTCCTCCTGCCGACCTCGGACCGGATGACGCCCTTGGCGCTCTCCAGCGCGGCGGCCGTCTCGGCGCGCTCGCCGTCCGACCCGTAGACCGTGTAGTACACGGTCGCGTCGCGCAGGTCATTGGTGATGCGGGTGTCCGTCACGGTCACGAAACCGAGCCGCGGATCCTTGATCCGCCTCTCCAGCATCTCGGCCACGATCTGCTGGATGCGGTCGGCGAGCTTGCGCGCCCGGGCTGCGTCCACCATGATCGCACTCCCTTTCCATGGTCTGCCGACCCTCTGTGGTGCGACGGCGAAAGCCGTCGTTCTATTTGTGGGGGAATGCCCCCATACCTCGATGCGGAACGAACGGCGGGCTCCACGCCATCGGACGCCCGGTTCCAGCCGCCGATCAGTCCTCGTCGTTGAAGACGCGCTGGCGGGCGGACAGGAGTTCGATCTCCGGCCGCCCGGCCACCAGGCGTTCGCACTGGTCGAGCACCTGGGTGCAGTTCGCGGCGGTGCCCGAGACCACCGCCACCCCGATCTCCGCCCTGCGGTGCAGGTCGTTGCCGCCGGTCTCGGCGACGGCCACCCCCGGGAAGTGCTTGTGCACCTCGGCGATGATGGGCCGGACGACGGACCGCTTCTGCTTCAGCGAGCGGACGTCCCCCAGCAGCAAATCGAGTGTCAGCGCACCCACGTACACCTGGTCGATCACCTCGGGATCTTCTGAAGATGGAACGACGGGGGTCTCCCGCCGTGTTCCCGGCCGCACCGCGGGGGCGGGAACGGCCGGACATGACGGACGCCAGGCTAGAAGATCCGCCTGGCGTCCTGTCATCCGATTTAACGATCACATCGGCGACGGTCGGGCCGCCCGCGCGGACCCGGCCGTGCGTGGCCGGGTCGCGCGGACGTGCCGCCGACCTCAGTCGCGGGGCTTCTCCCGCATCTCGTAGCACTCGATGACGTCGCCGAGCTTGATGTCGTTGTACCCCACGCCGATACCGCACTCGAAGCCGTCGCGGACCTCGGTCGCGTCCTCCTTGAAGCGTCGCAGCGAGGACACCGTGAGGTTGTCGGCGACCACGACGCCGTCCCGGACGAGGCGGGCCTTGGCGTTGCGCTGGATGATCCCCGAGGTGACCATCGAACCGGCGATGTTGCCGATCCGCGGCACCTTGAAGATCTCGCGGACCTCCGCCGTGCCGAGCTGGTGCTCCTCGAACTCCGGCTTGAGCATGCCCTTGAGGGCCGCCTCGATCTCCTCGATCGCCTGGTAGATGATCGAGTAGTACCGGATGTCCACGCCCTCGCGGTCGGCCAGCTCCTGCGCGTTGCGCTCGGGCCGCACGTTGAAGCCGATGATGACCGCGCCCTCGGACGCCAGCGACAGGTTGACGTCGTCCTGCGTGATCGCGCCGACGCCGCGGCGGATGATCCGCAGGTGCACCTCTTCGCCCACGTCGATCTTGAGGAGCGAGTCCTCCAGCGCCTCGACGGAACCGGACACGTCGCCCTTGAGGATGAGCAGCAGTTCCTGCCGCTCGCCCCGCTCCAGGTCCCTGAACAGCTCTTCCAGGGAGCTGCTCTTGCGGCTCTTGAGCAGTTCGGCGTTGCGCTTGCGCGCGACCCGCTTGTCGGCGATCTGCCGGGCGACCCGGTCGTCGTCGACGACCAGGAAGTTGTCGCCGGCGCCGGGCACGGCCGCGAGGCCGAGCACCATCACCGGACGGGACGGGCCCGCCTCCTCGACGTTGTTGCCGTTCTCGTCGAGCATCGCCCGCACGCGGCCGTTGGCCACACCGCAGACGATCGAGTCGCCGACCCGCAGCGTGCCGCGCTGCACCAGCACGGTCGCCACGGCGCCCCGGCCCTTGTCCAGGTGGGCCTCGATGGCCGAGCCCTGGGCGGGCATCTCGGGGTTGGCCTTCAGGTCGAGCTCGGCGTCGGCGGTCAGGATGATCGCCTCCAGCAGCCCGTCGATGTTGGTGCCCTGCTTGGCGGACACGTCGACGAACTGCGTCTGGCCGCCGAACTCCTCGGCGATCAGGCCGTACTCGGTGAGCTGCGCCCGGACGCGGTTCGGGTCCGCGCCCTCGACGTCGATCTTGTTGACCGCGACGACGATCGGCACGCCGGCCGCGGTGGCGTGGTCGATCGCCTCCGTGGTCTGCGGCTTGACGCCGTCGTCCGCGGCGACCACCAGCACCACCAGGTCGGTGGTGTCGGCACCGCGGGCGCGCATGGCGGTGAACGCCTCGTGACCCGGGGTGTCGATGAAGGTGATCTTGCGGTCCTGGCCGTCGACCTCGGTCTCGACCTGGTAGGCGCCGATGTGCTGGGTGATGCCGCCGGCCTCGCCCGCCTGCACGTTGGCGTGCCGGACCGCGTCCAGCAGCTTGGTCTTACCGTGGTCGACGTGGCCCATGACGGTGACCACCGGCGGACGCGACTGGAGGTTCTCCTCGCCGCCCTCGTCCTCGCCGTACTCGATGTCGAACGACTCGAGGAGTTCGCGGTCCTCGTCCTCTGGGCTGACGACCTGGACGTCGAAGTCCAGCTCGACGCCGAGCTCCTCGAGGTCGCTGGGGTCGACCGACTGGGTCGCGGTGACCATCTTGCCGAGATGCATCATGATCGCGACGAGCGACGCCGGGTTGGCGCCGATCTTCTCGGCGAAGTCGGTCAGGGACGCGCCCTGCGGCAGCCGGATGATCTTGCCGTTGCCACGCGGAGCCGAGACGCCGCCGACGGCGGGCGCCTGCATGTTCTCGAACTCTTGACGACGCGCGCGCTTCGACTTGCGTCCGCGCGCGGGACGGCCGCCGGGACGGCCGAACGCGCCCTGCGTGCCGCCGCGGCCACGGCCGCCGCCACCGGGACGGGGACCGAAACCGCCACCGCCGCCGGGACGACCGCCGCCGCCCGCGCGGGGGCCGCCGAAGCCGCCGCCGCCACCGCCGGGACGACCGCCGCCACCGGGGCCGCGACCGCCACCGCCGCCGCCACCGGGACGGCCTCCGCCGCCCGGACCGCGGCCGCCGCCGCCCGGACCGCCGCGCCCGGGGGCGCCGGCGGGCCGCGAGGACGGCATGTTCATCGGGCTCGGCCGCGGGCCGCCCGGCCGGGGCGGCATGCTCCCCGGGTTCGGCCGCGGGCCGCCGGCGCCCGGCGCACCGCCGGGACGGCCGCCGGGACGCGGGCCTCCGGCCGGGCCGCCGGGACGGTCGCCGCCGGGGCGGTCACCGCCCGGCCGCGGGCCGGGACGCGGGCCCGGCTTGGGCGCCTGGCCCATGCCGGTGTTGGTCGAGCTGAACGGGTTGTTGCCCGGACGCGGCCGGCCGCCGCCTCCACCGCCGCCGCCCTGGCGCGGGCCGGGACGCGGACCCGGCTTGGGCGCGCGGGGACCCGGCTTCGGGCCGCCCGGCGCACGGGTGCCGGCGCCGTTGCCGGCCGCCGGACCGGCCGCGGGCGGGGCGCTCGGGCCCTGCGCCGCGGGGACGTTCACCGGCGTGCTCGGCGCCGGCGGGACGGGCGGGCGCGGGCCCGGCTTGGGCATCCCGCCGCCCTGACCGCCGGCTCCCGGACCGCCCGTTCCCGGGCCCGCGGGGCCCGGCTTGGGCGCGGGCGGGCGCGGCGCGGCGGGCCGGGGGGCCTGCGGGCGCGCGCCCTGCGAGTCGGACGCGCCGCCGGAGGGACCCGGACGCGGCGCGGCGGGACGCGGACCCGAAGGTCGCTTCGGCGCGCCCCGCTTGTCCCCCTGCTTGGAGGACGAAGAAGAAGAATTGGAGAAGGCTTCTGTCAGCCTGCGTACGACCGGCGCCTCGATTGTGGAGGACGCCGACCGGACGAACTCGCCCATTTCCTGGAGCTTGGCCATGACGACCTTGCTCTCTACACCGAACTCCTTGGCGAGTTCATACACCCGGACCTTGGCCACTGCACTCCCTACTCGGTCCGGGGGTGCGGCCTCCGGACCGTCGCTAACTTGCCGTACTCATCGCGGCGTGCTCATCGAGCGCTCATAGCAATCTCGACCTGCTTCCGACTAGACGTCGCTTACCGTTCGGCCATCCTGCTGCTGCGCGGCGCGTGCCGCAAGCCGCTCCCGCAGCGCACTGACGTCGAGCGGCCCCGGAAGGCGGAATGCCCTGGGGAACGCCCGACGTCGCTCTGCGAGCTCGAGGCACGCAAGGTCGGGATGCAGATGCGCACCCCGCCCCGGCAGCCGCCCACGGGGGTCGGGGACGATGACGCCCTCGACCACCACCAGGCGCAGCAGGTCGGACTTGGCCGTTCGGACCCGGCAGCCCGCACACGTGCGAACAGGGGCCGTCCGGCCACGTTCCATGAGTCTACCGCGCCGAGGCGTCGGCGGGGCCTGTCGCATGCTCTCCTGACGTAGAAGATCCCGTTTGACCGGGCTCAGCGGATTTCACGGGCGTCTGCTCGGACTCGGTGTCGGACCGGATGTCGATTCGCCAGCCGGTCAGCCGGGCCGCGAGGCGCGCGTTCTGCCCTTCCTTGCCGATGGCGAGGGAGAGCTGGTAGTCCGGCACGATCACCCGGGCGACGCGGGCGTCGGCGTCGATGACCTCGACATGGGAAACCCGCGCGGGCGACAGGGCATTCCCGACGAACTCGGCGGGTTCCTCCGACCAGTCCACGATGTCGATCTTCTCGCCGTGCAGCTCGGCCATCACGTTGCGGACCCGGCCGCCGAGCGGGCCGATACAGGCCCCCTTGGCGTTGACGCCGGACTTGCGCGAGCGCACCGCGATCTTGGTGCGGTGGCCGGCCTCGCGGGCGATCGCCGCGATCTCCACGGTGCCGTCGGCGATCTCGGGCACCTCCAGCGCGAACAGCTTGCGGACGAGGTTCGGGTGCGTCCGCGACAGCTGCACCGAGGGACCGCGGTGCCCCTTGCGGACCTGCACCACGTAGGCGCGCAGCCGCTCGCCGTGGTCGTAGCGCTCGCCCGGCACCTGCTCCTGCGGCGGCAGCACCGCCTCGATCTTGCCGAGGTCGACCAGCACGTTCCGCGGGTCCTTGCCCTGCTGGATGATGCCGCTGACGATGTCGCCCTCGCGTCCGGCGTACTCGCCGAACGTCAGCTCGTCCTCGGCGTCCCGCAGCCGCTGCAGGATCACCTGCTTGGCGGTGGTCGCCGCGATGCGGCCGAATCCGGTCGGGGTGTCGTCGTACTCGCGGAGGTCGTTGCCCTCCTCGTCGGTCTCGGTCGCCCACACGGTCACGTGCCCGCTCTGCCGGTCCAGCTCGACGCGCGCCTTCGGCGCCGCGCCCTCCGTCCGGTGGTAGGCGATCAGCAGGGCGTCTTCGATGGCCTTGACGGCCACGTCGAGCGAGATGTCCTTCTCGCTCTCCAGGCCCCGCAGGGCGGTCATGTCGATGTCCACGAGGTTCCCCCCTCTAGTCCGGCTCAGCCGGAGAACGCTTTTCCTCGGCCTTGTGGTCCAGGGGTTTGAACTCCACCTGCACACGGCCGCTCCCCAGCTCAGCCAGGCCGTACCTGCGCCGCACCGTCTCGGCGCCCTTCTGTCCGGCGGACGTGCTGCCGCCCTTCGCCCCGCCCTGCGCCCCGCCCTTCGACCCGGCCTGCGACCCGGCCTGCGACCCGGTCTTGGCCCCGGCCCCCTTGGCCCGGCGCTTCTGGACGACGTCGATCTCGACGGCCTCGTCGTCGGCCGCGACAACGCGGCCCTCGATCTGGCCTCCCTCGGTCAGCGGGGCGACGACCAGCCGGCCGACGGCACGGCGCCAGTGCCGCGGCTCGGTGAGGGGGCGGTCGACGCCGGGCGAGGTCACCTCCAGCACGTAGGGCGAGGTCCCCATGACGTCGGACTCGTCGAGCAGCCGGGAGGCCGTCTCGCTCACCCTGGCGACGTCGTCGAGGTCGACCCCGCCGTCCCCGTCCACGACGATCTTGACGAGCCGGCGGCGGCCGGCCGGGCGCACGTCGACCTCCTCCAGGTCGAGGCCCGCCTCGGCCACGGCGGGCGCGAGCAGCCCGGTCAGCTCGGCGACGGCCGTGTCGCGCGCGGGGCGCGCGGGGGCGTCGGGACGCCTGCCGGGGGCGCCTCCGTCGGGGGCGCGCCTCTCGGCGCCGTGCTCGCCCTGAGCGCGGCCACCGCGGGACTCGACGCTCATGGGCCCTCCTCGCCTTCCCTCTGTTGTCACGCTTGCGATCGCGGATGTCACCGTTCGTCCGTCGACACCTCAAGACTATCGACAGCCGGAGACCGCGGCGGTCTTTCGGACGGCTCACCGGCGCGGCGGATATGGAATGCTTGAGCTGGCCTGATGGACGCGTCCGGGGACGGGGACCGCAGCGGGCCTCCACCACCTCCACCACCGGGTGAGGAGTCTGCCTTGCCAGAGGCGATGCCGCGGCGCGCGCTGCTGCTCGGCGGCGGGGCCGCGCTGATCCTGCCGTGGCTGTCGGGGTGCGAGGCGAAGACGGCCCCGCACGCGGACGTTCCCCTGCTCGTGGGCGCCATCGTGGCCGAGCAGAACCTGATCGCCGCCTATGAGGCGGCGCGGTCGGCGCACGCTCCGCTGGCCGGGAGGCTGGATCCCGTCCTCGCGCATCACCGGGAGCATCTGGCGGTGCTGAAGCGGCATTACGTGCCCGGCTCCGGCGACCGGGCGAGCGAGGGCGGCGCCGTCCCGTCCGCGGGAACCGCTTCCCAGATCCCCGCCGGAGATTCGGCCGCGCTCACCCTGCTGCGCGACGCGGAGGACCGCGCCGCCAGGGCGCGGACGGCCGACGCCGCCAAGGCCGACCCCGCGCTGGCCCAGCTGCTCGCGAGCATCGGCGCCTGCGAGGCGGGCCACGCCGGGACGGTCAAGGGCCGGGCTCCGGCCGTCCGGTCGACGTCCGACGCGGAGGCGTTGCGGGCGGCACTGGCCGCCGAGCACGCCGCCGTCTACGGGTACGGGCTGCTCGGGGCCCGGTTGACCGGGGCGTTGCGGGAGGTCGCGAAGGACATGTGGAACGGCCACCGGGCGCAGCGCGACCGGCTGGAGTCGATCCTGTCCGGCGAGCCCGTCCCGGCGGCGACCGCCTACCGGCCGCGGGTCAGGGTCTCCGACGCCCGCGGCGCCGCGCGGCTCGCGGTGGCGCTGGAGGACGATCTCGTCCCCGCCTACGTCGGCCTCGCCGGCGCCTCCTCCCCCGACCTGCGGGCGTTCGCCGCCGACAGCGCGCAGCGGGCGATGGCGCGGTCGGCCCGGTGGCGCGTGAAGGCGGGCGCCGCGATCCCGCGGGACGCGTTCCCCGGGCTGCCGTCCGCGGCGCTCTCGCCTCGTCCCGAACCGGGTGAGTGATCTTCCACACGGCGGGAACGATGCGCGGCATCGATCGCGTTGGTCCCATCGGACAACTCGGGGGAGGAGCCCAGACGTGACCACGACTCCGCAGGAGAGCGGGCGCAGCGCCCTCGACGAGCTGAGGGACGCCTATCACGAACAGCTGAACCGGCTCGCGGCCGAGCGTGACGCCGCGCGGCGCCAGGCGCGCAGGGCACAGGCGCAGGCGGACGTGGCGCGCGCCGACCTCGCGAGCCTCAAGGGCCGCGTGCAGGAGCTGCTGGCCGCCGCCTCGCGGCACCTGCCCGACCTGCCGGCCGTCGAAGGCCCCGGCAGGGCGGAGCTCCCCGCCGGTGACGCGCCGGACGCTCCCGACGACGCGGAGCGTCCCGAACATCGTGAAGATGACGAGCGTTCCGAAGGCGCCGAGCGTTCTGAAGGCGCCGAGCGTTCCGAACGAGCGGCCTAGCCGGGGAGGAACGGCCCGCCCGAGGGCCGTACGGGGACCGCCGGGAGCTTCTGCCCCGGCGGTCTTCGCTCCTGCCATCCAATAAGGTTCTGCGAATGACCGCGTACGGCCTTCTCGTCTCCCCCTCGCACAACCGCGTCTACGCCCAGGCCGCCGCCGACCTGGTGAAGGCCGAACTGACCGTGTTCAGTGAGAGGGCCCTTGGCGGGCGCGTGCGCGACGCCCAGGAGACGGTGATGGGCGGCGTCCCGTACGTGACGTTCTCCGCCGACGAGCTGACAGAGCAGGACGTCCGTCTCCTGTCGAACCTGTCGTCGCTCTACGCGCTGTTCCAGATCGAGGACGGGCTGCTGCGTCCGGTCACGCTCCAGCCGCTCGATGTGTTCGGCAGCGACCTGCTCACCATCCAGAAGTACTCCGGCAAGACGAACGAGTACTTCACCAAGCTGCTGCTGAACGTCACTGCGATGGCGACGGATTCACCCATGGACCTGGTGACCGGCCGTCCCCGAGTCCTCGATCCCATGTGCGGGCGGGGCACGACCCTCAACCAGGCGATGATGTACGGGCTGGACGCGGCCGGGATCGACATCGACGGCAAGGACTTCGACGCCTACGCGGCCTTCATCAAGACCTGGCTGAAGAACAACCGGGTCAAGCATCAGGCCGAGATCGCCAACATCCGGCGGGAGAAGGCCCTCCTCGGGCGCCGCCTCCATGTGACGCTGGGGGCGTCCAAGGAGCAGTACAAGAGCGGCGAGACGATGGAGATCACCGTCGTGAACGCCGACTCCGTGGAGGCCGGGAAGTTCTTCCGTCCCGCCTCGTTCGACCTGATCGTGACGGACGCGCCGTACGGCGTCCAGCACGGCAGCCGGCCGAAGGGTGCGCAACCAGGCCCCAAGGGGAGGCCGCAGCTGTCGCGCAGCCCCGTCGACCTGCTGGCGGCGGCCGTCCCCGAGTGGGCCCGGCTCCTGCGTCCGGGCGGCGCCATCGGGATCTCCTGGAACACCTTCGTCGGGCGCCGCGAGGAACTCGCCGGGATCCTCGGCTCCAGCGGGCTCGACGTCCAGGACTCGGAGGCCTACCGGAGCTTCCGCCACCGCGTGGACCAGGCCATCTCCCGTGATCTGATCACCGCCCGCAAACCGTCGTCAGGCTGAGTACCACTGCTCCACGTGCGGGAGCAGCTCGTCGAGTCCGTGGATCAGGGCGTCCGGGGGCATGAGGCCGGGCCGCTCGAAGGCGTGGGTGGTCTGGTGCCAGATCTGGACGGCGCGCAGCCCGGCGGACTTGGCGCCGTGGATGTCGTCGTAGGGGCGGTCGCCGACGAAGACGCAGGAGGCGGGGTCGGTGGCGCCGACGGCGTCCATGGCGGCGCGGAACGCCTCGGCGTGCGGTTTCGTCCAGGGGATCTCGCTCGAGTAGACGGCGCCGTCGAGCAGATCGAGGACGTCGTCGCGGGCGAAGACGCGCTCGTGCAGTTCCCGGGTCCAGATGGTGTTGGACAGGACGCCGATCTTGATGCCGCGCTCGCGGAGGGCCTGGAACAGCTCGGGGACGGCGGGGTCGGTGTGGGTGTGCGGGGTCCACGTCTCGAACAGCGTCGCGAGGAGCGCCTCGGTGGGCTCCACGCCCGCCATCTCGAAGACCTCGGCGAGCGTGGCGCTCCGGTGCTCCTCGTTGCCGCGGCGCCACAGCTCCAGTTCGGCGTCCGCGAGCGCGGCGGCGGCCTTCTCCACGGTGTCGGCGGGCAGGTGGGCGGAGCAGATCGCGCGCCACATGTCGGCGAGGTCGAGGTCGTGCCACGGGGTCAGCGTGCCGCCCCAGTCGAAGATCACAGCTTGTACACCCATGCTCCGGATCGTAACCATCCGGGCGGAGCGGACGATCTCCCTTTACGCTGTGGATCGTCCCGGAGGGCGCGACCGGGCCATCGCACGCCCCGTCTAGGAGCCCTTCATGCGCAGACCCCTGCTCGCCGCCCTCCTGGCCCTCACACTGGCCTGTCTAGCCGCTCCGGCGGCGGCGGATCCGATCCCCGACGGGCCCGGCAGGGGGTTCGTCCCGGCGTACGTCGGCGGTCCGGCCACGCCGGAGCCGCTGGCCGGTCGTCCTGTTCCGGCCAACCCCCATCAGGGGCCGGTGGGGACGTCGTCCATGCACGCCGACAGCTACGCGTCCGACACGTACCCGTTCCCGGGGCCGCTCGGCCGCGATCCCGAGGTGCTCAATGAGGCCAAGGGCGGCGGCCTGCCGGGGCTGTGCTCGACGGTGACGTTCGCCCGCCGCACCGGCCTGATCGTCGCGCAGTGCACGCGCGGGCAGAACTTCGTCCTGCGGCTGATCGACCCGACGACGCTGAAGGACCTCGCGACGTACGACCTGCCGCCGAGGCCCTCGACCGTCCAGGCGGTGTTCTCGCTGAGCCTCGACAAGGTGCTCACCGACACCTCCGGCGGGGCGTATTACTACCTGGACCCGCAGGATCGCGCCGTGCTGGCGGACTCGGCGTTCCACCTGCGTCGTTTCGCGCACGAGAAGGGGGCGGACGGCCAGTGGCGCTTCACGGTGACCGACGACTGGGACCTGAGCGGGTACCTCCCCCATGACTGCGCGACGTGGACGAATCCGTGGCCGAAGGGTGAATGCGACCCCATCACCGCTGTCGGCCCCGCCTGGGACGGCCTGATCTGGTGGATCACGCGCAACGGACGGGTCGGCACGGTGAACGCGGAGTCCGGCGCCGTCCGGATGGTGCAACTCACTGGTGAGAGCATCCAGAACTCGTTCGCCGCGGCCGAGAATGGTGTCTCGATCGTCTCCGATCACGCGCTCTACCAGATGCGGGCCGACGGTGCCGGTACCCCAAAGGTCGTCTGGCGCCAGCCCTACGACAGGGGCAGCGGACGCAAGCCAGGCCAGATCGACCAGGGTTCGGGGACGACTCCCACGTTCTTCGGCGACGACTATGTGGCCATCACCGACAACGCCGACGACCGCATGCACGTGATAGTCCGCCGCAGGGACGACGGCGAACTCGTCTGCGAGATCCCGGTGTTCAACAGCGGGGCCAGCGCGACGGACAACTCGCTCATCGGCTATGGCAACAGCCTGTTCGTTGAGAACAACTACGGTTACCGCAACTTCTTCGAACTCCCGCCAGGAGGGTCGTCCGTCGGCGGGGTGAGCCGGGTGGACGTGCAGCCAGGTGGGAAGGGTTGCGTGACCGTCTGGACGAGCCCGGAGCGTTCGCCGTCCACCGTGGCCAAGGTCTCCGTTCCCGCCGGCCTGCTGTATCTCTACACCAAGGAGCCCCGCAAGGACCTCATCGATGCCTGGTACCTGACCGCGGTGGACGTGCACACGGGCCGGACCGTTTACAAGGTGCTCACCGGCACGGGCAAGTGGTTCGACAACAACTGGGCGCCCGTCACCATCGGACCGAACGGGACCGCGTACGTGGGCGTCCTCGGCGGGCTCGTCGCCGTCCGTGACCGCGAGTAGGGACCCGGTCAGCGGGGATACCGGTGCGATCAGGTGAAAACGATGCGAACCGGGAGGAACCATGAGGGCACGCGAGCCAGGTGAGACGCGCGACTTCCGCGCGGACATCGACGACATGGGCGACAACGATCAGGACGAGGAGATCGCCCTGACCGAGGAGTACGTGACCGACCCGCCCGAGGACCTGGTGATCGAGGAGCCCGAGCAGAGCAGGGACGGCCTCGGCATCACCGAGTACGAGGAGCAGGCGGCCAGGGAGGGCGACGAGGAGCGCCCCCGGCCGGACACCGCCGCCGAGTCCGACGCGGTCAACCCCACCCGCAGACCTTGACCGCGCTCCGCACCGTCGCCCTGCGCGCCCGCACCGGACCCGGCGTCCGGGCGCCGGAGGGCGCCCCTGATCGGCCCGCGAGCGCCGGAGACCGGTGACGCCTGTGACGAGGGTCCCTTTGCGATTCGTTTTCGGACCGAGGGGAATGTCATAGGCGGGCCATAGGTTGCGCAATGCGGGCTAGCTTGCGAGGTGACCGGGACATGCATGAGACAGTCGCGGCACCGGCCCGCCCTCCGGCCGACGTCGAATCCCCTTTCCCGCTCGGCGACGGGCGAACGGCAGAGCAGGCGGAGCAGGCGGAGCAGGCGGATCGTCCCTGGTGGCGGCGCAAGGCGGGGCTGATCGTCCAGTGGGCGCTGGTCCTGGCGGCCGTCGCCGCCATCCCCCTCTACGGCGACGAACTTCCCGACCTCGGCGCCATCTGGTCGGCCGCGTCGCACGCCGATCCCGGCTGGCTCACCATGGTCGTCCTGTCGGTGGCGGGCTCGATGGGCGCGTTCGCCCGGCTGCAGCGACGGCTGCTGCGCGTCGGCGGCCTGCGGATGCCGCTGCGCCGCGCGTTCGCGATCACCTACGCGGGCAACGCGCTGTCCACGACGCTGCCGGCGGGCCCCGCGGTGAGCGTCGTCTACACGTTCCGGCAGTTCCGCCGCGGCGGGGCGTCGGCGCGGCTCGCCACGGCGGTGATCCTCGCCGGCGGCGTCATCACCACGACCGCCTACACGCTGGTCGGCCTGCTGGCGCTGCTCACCGACCCCCGCGCCCGCGGGCCGGCGCTGATCGCGATGGCCGTCCCGCTGCTGCTGGCGGTGCTGCTCGTCCCCGTCCTGCGCCGGCCCCGGCCGCGCGCCGTGGTGACGGCGCCGATCCGCCGCGCTCACCGGTTCGCGCTCGCCCATCCCAAGATCGCCCCGTACGCCGAGCGGCTGGCCGGCGTCCGCGACGTGCTGCGCCCGACCCGCCGCGACTGGGCGGCGCTCGCCTCGCTCGCCCTGCTGAACTGGGTGTTCGACATCCTGGCTCTGCTGTCGGCGGCGAACGCGGTCGGCGTCGACGTGCCGCCGACCGGCGTCGCCCTCACCTACTTCGCCGCCCAGGCGGCGGGCAGCATGCTCCCGCTGCTGCCGGGCGGCCTCGGCGCGATCGAGGGCAGCATGGCCGCCTCGCTGGTCGCGTTCGGCGCCACCATGTCCCCGGCCGTGGCGGCCGTGGGCCTCTACCGCCTCGTCTCCTACTGGGCCGTCGTCGGGGTCGGCTGGCTGGCCTGGGCCGGCCTGCACGAGCACGCCCGCCTGGGCGCCCGCATCAGGGCCCGCCTCGCGTCCGCCGGCAGCCTCATGATGGACGGCCTCATGGCCTTCGCGTTCGTCACCCACTACACGACCGTCCCCATGCAGGCCCCGGAGGCCCGGCGTCCGTAGCGGCGCGGTCAGACGGGTGTGTCCTCGGGGGCCCGGAGACGGGTCAGGACCTTGACGGGGTCGGCCAGGACCTCGGCGAAGGCGAACTCGGCGGCGCCCACGAGGGTCGTGTCGTCGCCGAGCGCGGCGGTACGGAGCTTGACCTTCTCGCGGGGAGCGGCGAGCGCGCCGGTGGCGAGCACGCTGCGGATCTGCGCGGCGGCGCCGAGGTAGATGTCGCGGAGCGTCCCGCCGAAGACGATCATGCCGGGGTTGAACACGTTGACGAGGCTGGCGACGCCGAGGCCGAGCCACGTGCCGACGCGGTGCAGAGCCTCCCGCGCCACGATGTCGCCCGCGTCGGCGGACGCCAGGACGTCGCGGACCGCGTCCCGGCCCGCCTGCCCGGGGGCCTCCTCGCGGCCCGCGTGGTGCAGCAGCGCCCGCTCGCCCACCTCGGCCTCCAGGCAGCCGTGGGAGCCGCAGGCGCAGCGCCGGCCGCCGGGGTTGATGATCATGTGGCCGATCTCGCCGCCGAACCCCTCGTCCCCGCCGAGCAGCCGGCCGTGCGCGATGATGCCGCCGCCGACGCCGACGTCGCCGTGCAGGTAGATGAGGTTGTCGCAGTTCACGCCGACCCCGCGTTCGTGTTCGGCCAGGGCGCCGAGGTTGGCGTCGTTGCAGACGGACACGGAGAGGCCGAGGCCGAGGCGGCGCGACAGCGCGTCACCGAGCCGCAGGTCGCCGACGTCGAGGTTCGGGCCGAACATGATGGTGTCGTCGGAGCGGCGGACGGTGCCGGGGAACCCGAGCGCGGCGCCGACGCAGACGGCGTCCCGCTCGGCCTTGCGGACCAGGGACCGGGCGCCGGCGACGAGCACGCCGAGCAGCTCGGCCGGGTCGGAGTCGCGGACCCGCACGCCCTCGCGGCGGTCCAGGACGACGCCGCCGAGGCCCACCCGGGCGACGACGAGCCGGTCGACGCCGACCTCGAACGCCAGCACGTACACGCGGGTCGACTCGGGGCGGACGACGAGGGACGGCCGCCCGGCGCGCCGCCCCGGGCCGCGCGGCAGCTCCTCGCGGACCAGGCCGGCGGCGGTGAGGTCGGACGTCAGCGCCATGATCGTGCTGCGGTTGAGGCCGAGCGACTCGGCGAGCGTCGCCCGCGACGCGGGGCCGCGCAGGTGCACGAAGCGCAGCAGCGTCCCGAGGTTGTGCCGCCGGATGTCCTCCTGCGACGGGCCCGCCTTCATCATCGGCGCAGCCCCAACTCTCCCCCGGTGCCCGAGGTGATCAGCTCGACGACCTGGCGGTGGGTGACGTCGGCGGTCCTGACCTGGGCGACCATCCGGCCGAGGTAGAGCGCGGCGATCCGGTCGGAGATCGCGAAGACATCGTTCATGTTGTGCGAGATCAGCACGACGGCGAGGCCCCGGTCGGCGAGCCGCCGGACGAACTCCAGGACCTGCTGGCTCTGCGCGACGCCGAGCGCGGCGGACGGCTCGTCCAGCACGACGACCTTGGCGTCCAGCAGGACGGCGCGGGCGATCGCGACGATCTGCCGCTGCCCGCCCGAGAGCGTGGCGACCCGCCGCCGGACCGAGCCGAGCGCGCGGACGGCGAGCCCCGACAGCGCGGTGCGCGCCGTCTCCTCCATCAGGTCCTCGTCCAGGGCGAGGCCGCTGCGCCGCTCCCGGCCGAGGAAGAGGTTCTGGACGATGTCGAGGTTCTCGCAGAGCGCGAGGTTCTGATGGACGATCTCGATGCCGAGCCGGGTGGCGGCGCGCGGGCTGGCGACCCGCACGGGCTCGCCCTCGAACCGGTACTCGCCGCGGTCGAAGGAGTGGATGCCGCCGATGCAGTTGACCAGCGTGGTCTTGCCAGCGCCGTTGTCGCCGACGAGCGCGGTGATCTCACCGGGGTAGGCGGAGAACGACACGCCGTGCAGGACCTTCACGGAACCGAAACTCTTGTCGATACCGCGCAGGTCGACGGCTGGCGTCACTGACATGCCGAGGGGCTCCCACCGTGCCACACCGCCGCCGCGCGCCAGGCGGTCATGCTCCGTGAGCGTAGCAGCAGTGCTCACGGCCTCGGTAACGGCACGATCCCCGCGTGGCCACGCCGGGGAGTCGATGGTGCGGGCCATCTGCTCCCCCGCGTCCCCGGCCGCGTTCACCGGTTCGCCCCGCCCGGCTTCCGCCCGGCCGGGGCTCATCGTCCGGTGGACGTCCGCCGGCGCCTGGCCAGCGCGTCCATGGTGGCGGCGAGCAGGAGCACCACCCCGGTGATGAGGAAGCTCAGGTAGGCCTTGGTGCCGAGCAGTCCCAGCCCGTTCTCGATGATCGCGATGACGAGCCCGCCGAGGATGGCGTCGCGGGCCTTGCCGCGCCCGCCGAACAGGCTCGTCCCGCCGATGACGGCGGCGCCGACCGCGTACAGCAGCGTGTTGCCCGCGCCCGCGTTGACGGCGACCGAGTTGAGCCGGGACGCGGCCACGATGCCGCTCACCGCCGCCAGCCCGGACCCGATCATGAAGACGGAGATCCGGATGCGGACGACGTTGATGCCGGCCCGGCGCGCGGCCTCGGCGTTGCCGCCGACGGCGTAGATGTGCCGGCCGTAGGCGGTGCGGCCCAGCACGAACGTGCAGACGATCAGCAGGACGCCGACCAGCAGGACGCCCCACGGGATGCCGCCCAGCGTGATCAGCGGGCTGGGCGCGCGGTCCTGGCTGAGCACGTAGGTGCTGATCAGCAGCGCGGCGGCGACGACGCCGGACTGGGCGAGCACGAACTCCAGCGGCCTGGAGTGCAGCTCGCGGACGCGCTGGCGGCGCCAGCGCAGCACCTGCGTCGCGGTGTAGCCGGCGGAGCAGGCCACGGCGAGCGTCCAGCCGAGCCAGATCGGCATGTTCTTGGTGGCGAGCGCCACGATGACGTCGTCGCGGACGGGCACGGTGCCGCCCTCGCCGATCAGCCGCAGCGTGATGCCCTGCAGCCCGAGGAAGAACGCGAGCGTGACGACGAACGACGGGATGCGCAGCACCGAGACGAGCCAGCCGATCACGGTGCCGATGATGATGCCGGTCGCCACCGCGCTGATGATCGCGACGTACCAGGGCTGGCCCACGTCCACGAGGATCTTGGCCATGACGGCCGCGCTGAGCCCGCTCGCGACGCCCGCCGACAGGTCGATCTCGCCGACCAGCAGGACGAACACCAGGCCCATCGCGAGGATGGTGATGGGCAGCGCCTGGGTGGACAGGTTCGCGACGTTCGCCTTGCTGAGGAACGTGTCGGGTTTCAGGGCGGTGAACAGGATGACCAGGGAGATCAGGCCGAGGATCGCGGGAAGCGCCCCCAGCTCACCGGATTTGATCTTGTTCCAGTAGTCCAGCGCCGCCGACTTCATGTCGTGCTCGCGCCGGTCGGTCGCGAAGTCCGAGTCCGCCAGCGTCATGGCGGTCTCCTTCGGGCCCGGGAGGTCGGTGGACACGCGTCCCCCTTCAGATGCTCTCGGCGGCGGTCGTCGGCGCGAGGCCGAGATCACCGGAACGTCCGGCGGTGATGAGTTCCACGACCTGGCCGTGGGTGACCTCGGAGCGGGCGACGTCCGCGGCGACGCGGCCGAGGTACAGGGCGGTGATGCGGTCGGCCACCTCGAAGACGTCGTTCATGTTGTGCGAGATCAGCGCGACGGCGTGGCCGCTGTCGGCGAGGCGCCGGACGAGGTTGAGCACCTGCTGGGTCTGGGCGACGCCGAGCGCGGCGGTGGGCTCGTCCAGGATCACGACCTTGGACTCCCACAGCGCGGCCTTGGCGATGGCGACCGTCTGCCGCTGCCCCCCGGACAGGCTGGACACCTGCTGGCGGACGGACTTGACGGTGCGGACCGACAGCCGGGCGAGGACCTCCCGGGCGGACTCCTCCATGGACGCCTCGTCCAGCACGAGGCCGGCGCGGCGTTCGCGGCCGAGGAACATGTTCTGCACGATGTCCAGATTGTCGGCGAGCGCGAGGTCCTGGTAGACGACCTCGATGCCGAGATCGGACGCGGCGCGCGGCCCGTCGATCGCCACCGGGCGCCCGTCGAACTCGATCCGCCCCGAGTCGATCGGGTGGATGCCGGCGATGCACTTGATCAGCGTCGACTTGCCCGCTCCGTTGTCGCCGACGAGGGCCACGACCTCGCCGAGCCGCAGCGTGAAGTCCACGTCGTGCAGGACGTGGACGGCGCCGAAGCTCTTGTTGAGCCCGGTCAGGCGGAGGACGGGGTCTCCGTTTTCAGCCACGTGCTTCCTTCCAGGTTCTGCGCGCGCCCGTGGCGGGCCCCTGCGCCCCGGGTTTCCGGGTACCCGGGACGCCCTCAGCGGTGCGGGGCCCGCCACGAGGTTCGGCGGGGGTCGTCACTGGGCCGTGATGCCGGCGGCCTTGCACTTGGCCGCGTACGCCCCCTTGCAGAGGTCGGCCGTCTTGACGGCGCCGTCGTCGATGACCCGCTTGATGTTCTCCTTGGTGATGCCGACCGGGCTCAGCAGCACCGACGGGACGTCCCGCTTGCCGACCGGGTCGTGCTCGGTGGCGGTGGTCGCGCCCTTCTCGCCCTTGATCAGCGCGACGGCGAGCTTGACGGCGGCGTCCGCCTCCTGCTTGGTCGGCTTGTGGACCGACATGCACTGCGTGCCGTCGAGGATGTTCTGCAGGCCCTGCACGGTGGCGTCCTGGCCGGTCACCGGGACCTTGCCCGCCCGCTGGTTCTTCTTCAGGATCGAGATCACCGCGTTGGCGAGGTTGTCGTTCGCGGCGAGGACGCCGTCGATCTTGCCGTGCTGCTCGGTCCACATCTGCTCGAACAGGGTCGCGGCCTTCTCGGCCTCCCAGTCCGGGACGGGCTGCTCGGCGACCTTCTTGTAGGCGGAGACCTTGTCGAGGACGTTGTGCGCGCCCCTGGCGAAGAGCGTCGCGTTGTTGTCGGACGGGGCGCCGTTCAGGTAGACGATGTTCGCGCCCTTGTCCCCCAGGCACTTCTGCAGGCCGGTGCCCATCTCCTCGCCGACCTTCACGTTGTTGAAGGAGACGTAGTAGTCGGCGACGCCGCCGAGGGTGAGGCGGTCGTAGTCGATGGTCTTGACGCCCTGCGCCTGCGCCTTGCGCTGCACGGCGGCTGCGGAGTTGGAGTCCAGCCCGGTGACGAGCAGGACGGTGACGCCGCTGGTCAGCATCTGGTCGGCGATGGTCTGGAACCGCTGGGCCGAGCCCTCGGCGTTCTGGATGTCGCTCTCGACGCCGGCCGTCTTGAACGCCTGCTCGAGGTAGGGCCGGTCGAAGTTCTCCCAGCGCGCGGACGAGGCCGTGTCGGGCAGGATCACGCCGACCTTGCCCTTGGCCGCGTCTCCGCCGGAGTCGTCGCCGTCGTCCCCGCACGCGGTGAGGCTGAGCGCCGCGGCCGTCGCGAGGGCCGTCAGGCTGAGGATCCCCTTGCGCATTGCCCGGGTCCTTTCTGGGGGGGAGGCCGCCGTGCCGCGGCCGGGGGTCTTCGGACCCGGTGAGCGAGGTCAGGCGTCCACCGGGGACGAATGTTGTGTCCCGCAACTTATGTCGCACTTGTCGGTCACGCCAGAC
Organism: Actinomadura chokoriensis; assembly: GCF_041463665.1. Classification (GTDB taxonomy): domain Bacteria; phylum Actinomycetota; class Actinomycetes; order Streptosporangiales; family Streptosporangiaceae; genus Spirillospora; species Spirillospora chokoriensis_A. The sequence continues at coordinate 20,090 of NZ_JAXCEJ010000020.1, read as the reverse complement.
CCGTCCGGATGTTGATTTGTTGTGCGCGATAACAATCATGTAACGCGAGATCACCATGGGTGACACGCGCTGAGGCCCGTTCAGGACGCGGGGGCGCGGCGGTGGACGGGCACGTCCTGGCTTCCGGCCACGGCGTTGGAAATGTTTGGCGTCTCAACATTCACCGTGACGCCGGTCACGGTCGGCCCCGCCCCTCCGGGGACCGTCGTGCGGGCCTGGCCGCCGCGAGTGCGGCCTTGCGAGGGCAGCGCTACACCGGCGACGCCGGTGGACGGCGCGCCGAGGTGCTCAGGCGAAGCAAGGTGCTCAGGCCGACCAGGTGCTCAGGCCGACCAGGCGCTCAGGCGGACCGGGTCGTCACACGGACCGATATCTTCGGGCGGACCGAGTTCTTCAAGGACCCGGTGCGATCAGGCGGAAAGGACGCGGGCCACGCGGTCGGCGGCGGAGGCGACGTCGGCGGCGGGCGCGATGCGCTCCGCCCACGACCACCAGTACCACCAGCCGTCGGCGCCCTGCTCGGCGAGGATGTTCTCGGTGAGGGCGGCGGCGTCCGGGTTCATCACGTGCAGGCTCGGCGACTGGCCCCGGGGCAGCGTGAGGCGCACCCGGAGGCCGCGCTCGACCAGCTCGGCCCCGAGCTCTTCCAGATATTCGATCCGCGTCTTCGACGGCGCGGCCGTTCCCGTATCGTCAGGCGTCATCCTTGTTCCCTCACGGACTCCGCGCGGCCCGACGTGTCTTCACCCTCCCCCTTCACCGGCCGGCGCGCAAGCACATCGGCTGGTCAGCGCGGTGCGTCACCGCGCGGCCGGCGACGCGGGAGGCGCGGGCGGCCCGCGTTTCGGAGGTCCCCGGGACCCTATCCGGGATATCTTGCGCGTAACACATGAACGGGCACATGGGGGCGAAGATGACGGTGGGCGCGGGCCCCGATCCAGGATCCGACCCGGACGCCACTCCGGCCGTCGGCGTCGCACCGCCGACCGCACCCGGCGCGGCGCCGGTCCCATTGCGGGCCGCGGCGCCGGACCGGGAGCGGAGCGGGCGCCCGGCATCGGGAGCGCGGACGTGGCACCGGTTCCACTACGCGGTCGGCGTGTTCCTCATCGCCTACGGCACGGCGGGCCTGGTCAGCGCGGTGCTGCTGTGGGGCGACCGGACGGACGAGGCCGAGGGCTATTTCGGCTCCGGCCCCGCGGCGGGCGTCCTGGTCCTCGTCAAGGTGGTCCAGGCGCTGCTCGTCCTCAGCGCCGTGGCGGGCATGGCGCTCCGCCGCGACATGCTGTTCGTCCCGCCGCTCGCGGGCTGGATGGCCGGGTTCGCGATGTTCGCCGTCCTGGACGTCTTCACGGGCCGCTGGGGCGGCCTGATCGAGCACCTGCTCTACCTGGCGGCGTTCGTCGTGCTGCTGTTCCTGTCCTACGGGTTCAGCGCGAAGGCGCAGCTCGCGGGCGCGTCCGGGAGCGCCGGGCCCGGCCCGTCACCGGCCGGGCCGGGCGGGCTCACCCGCACCCAGGAGTTCGCGCTCCAGGCGATCAACCGGGCCGCGGCGCTCACCGGGCCGCGCCCGCGCCCCGAAAAGCGCGACTGATCTTGGCAGAAGTTGCCATTGGTGCGGCCTCCGCCTGATGTCAAGTTGTGCCTCATGAGAGCGCGAAAACTGGCGTTGCCGCTGGTGCTGGCGGTGTCCCTGGCGGTGCCCGCGTCGCTCGCGGCGCCCGCATCGGCACGTCCCGCCGCACCCGCGGGAGCGTGCGACCCGACACGGACCGCACCGGTCTACCGGGGCAAGGTCCCCACTCCCGAGCAGGTCCTCGGCTTCGACCTCGGTGAGCGGCCGGTCAGCGCCGCCCAGTCCGACGCCTACCTGGAGGCGGTCGCCGCCGGGAGCGAGCGCGTCGTGTCCGGGACGCTGGCCACGACCGCGCAGGGACGTCCGCTCAAGTACGCGATCGCCGGGCGTCCCGCGCTGCTGTCCAAGGCGGGGCTGGCCAAGGTGCGGCGGGAGGCCGGGCTGCTCCGCGACCCCCGCACCCCGGAGGCGCTCGCGCGGCGGATCACCGAGCGCGGCGTCCCGATCCTGTGGATCAGCGGCAACGTCCACGGTGACGAGCCGAGCGGCACCGACGCGGCGCTGCGGGTCCTCCGCGACCTCGGCGACCGCACCGACTGCGCCGCCACGACGATCCTCGACAACGCGCTCGTCATCGTCCTGCCGACGCAGAACCCGGACGGACGCGAGCTGAACACGCGCCAGAACGCCTACGGCTTCGACATGAACCGCGACTGGTTCGCGCGCACGCAGCCGGAGACCGACGGCAAGCTGGCGATGCTGAACCAGTACCCGCCGGCGCTCTACATCGACGCGCACGAGATGGGTGGGACGTCCTACTTCTTCCCGCCGAACGCCGACCCGATCTACCACGAGACGCCCGAGCAGGCCGTCGGCTGGATCAACGACCTGTACGGCGCGGCGATGGCCGCCGAGTTCACGCGGCAGGGCATCGACTTCTTCAACCGCGACGTCTACGACCTCTTCTACCAGGGGTACGGCGACTCGGTCCCGACCAGCGCCTTCCACGCCGCCGGGATGACGTACGAGAAGGGCGACGGCAGCCCGTACCCGGAGCGCGTGAAGGAGCAGTACCTCACCCAGTGGGTGTCGCTGTCGGCGGCGGCCCGCGCCCGGCACCGCATCCTCACGCAGTGGCGCCAGATGACCGTGGACGCCGAGGCGCAGGGCAGGGCCGGGACGCTGGAGCCCAACCAGATCTACAACCCGCCGAACCAGATCGACCGGCAGGTCCCCGACCGGAAGGTGCGCGGCTACTTCCTGCGCGACGACGACCCGGCCAAGCGCGCCGAGGTCCGGCTGATCGTGCGGCGGCTGCAGCGCATGGGGGTGCGGGTCGAGAAACTCGTCCGCCCGCTGACCGTTCCGGACTTCAAGGCGTACGGACGCGCCGAGGCCAGGACGGAGCTGCCGGCGGGTACGTACTGGATCTCGATGGCGCAGGGCCAGAAGCACTGGATCCAGGCCATGTTGAACGAGGACTCCTACACCCCGTTCCCGTACTTCTACGACGTGACGGCGTGGAGCCTGCCGCTGCTCGGGAACGTGTCCGGAGGGTCGTCCGGAGCCGACCTGCGTCCGCAGGCCGTGCCGGTGCCGACGCTTCCGGCGGCGCGTCCGGGCCATGAGGGCAAGGCGCCGAAGCTCGGCGTCCTGCAGCTGTCGGCGACGTCGTCGGCGGCGCGCCAGTCGACCGGCTGGCTGCGGCACCGCCTCGACCGCGAGTGGAACCTGCCGTTCACGCCGCTCACCCCGGCGGACGTGGCGGCGGGCAAGCTGGACGGCATCGAGGTCCTGGTCACGCCGGACGGCCCGGCGTCGTCCGCCTACACCGCGCTCGGCGACGCCGGGCGGGCCGCGCTCCAGCGGTGGACGCGGGACGGCGGCCGGTACATCGGCTGGCAGGGCGGCACGCAGCTCGCCGCGCGGCTCGGCCTGACGACCGCGACCCTGGCCGAGCCCACGTCCGACATTCCCGGCACGCTGTTCCGCGTGCGGGTGGACGGGTCGAGTCCGCTGTCGAAGGGCGTCGGCGCGACGGCCTGGAACTTCACCTCCTACGACCTGGTGATGAACGCGTCCAGCGGCGTCGCCGTGTCGTATCCGGAGGTCGGTTCGCCCGACTGGTTCACCTCCGGGTTCGAGCGGGGCGCGGCCGAACTGGGCGGCACCGCGGCCGTGGTCGACCAGCCCGTCGGCGGCGGGCGTTCCGTGCTGTTCGCGGCGGAGCCGAACTTCCGCGCGTTCAGCGACGGCACGGCCAAACTGCTCTACAACGCGATCCTCGGCCCCGACCCGGCGAAGGCCCCGGTCGCCCAGGGAACGGCGAAGGCCGTGCAGGAGGCGGCTGAGCTGCCTTCGTATGAGTCGCCGATCCGCGTGTCGGTGAAGTCGGCGGACGCCGCGAAGGCCGCGTCCGTGCTGCGGTCGGCCGGCGCGCGATGGGCCGAGTCCCGTTCCGGCGGCGTCGTCCACTACGTGATCGACAACCCGCGGGGGCTGCCGGTGGACCACCACCCGTTCGCCGGGCGCCTCCCGTCCCTCATCCGCGAGGCCGGCATCACTCCGGTCGCCGTCGTCCTCCCCTGATCGGCCGCGCGGCGTGCCGGCGCGTCCGGCACGCCGCGCCCTACTTACGGACGATCCATGCGATCGCGGTCATCGTGCCGGACGGAACCTCGGTGAAACCGCCGTCGCGCACCGCGACGGTCGCCTTCTTCACGCACGTGCGCCACGGGACGTCACGGGCCAGGCGTACGGGCGCGCCGGCCTCGACCCACGCCGCCACGTCCTTGCGGCGGCCCCGCCGGAGGAGCAGCTGGGCGGCGTGCCCGCACTGCGCGGCGGCCTTCCCGGTCGTGATCGTCACGTCCGGGTTGAGGGCGATCGCCGCGTACGGGGGTTCCGGCGGCGGGGCGGGCTCCCCGGCCTCGGCGAGGTCGAGACCGGCGACCTGGAGTTTCGCGAGCTGCGGCGGGACGTCCGACACGGGACCGGGCGGGAAGGCCCGCACCTGCGCGCCCGCGTGCTCGACCGTGACGCCGGGCAGCGCCTCCGCCTCCGGCCACCGCACCCCGCGCGCCCGCCTCGTCACCTTCCGTATGCGCCGCGACTCCCACTCGCGGACGGCCTCCCGCCACTCGCCCTCGACGGCGCGCGGGTCGGTGAGCAGCCGGACGACCGCGGTCGCGGCCGCCTCGCAGACGGCGCCATGGCCAGGCGGGCCGGACTTCTCGGCGCGTACCACCAGCTGCATCGCCCAGGGCGGATCATCGAGGGGGTCGTAGTCAGGTCGCACCCGAGGAGTATTCCAAAACCAGATCCGGCTTTTCCCGGGCGGATGTGGGGTAATGCAACTCTTACCGTTCCCCGGACGTCGTGCAGGTAAGGGGAGGTCGCCCGTGACCAGAGGCGCATGGAGTGATTCCATACCGGGTGTCGGAACGTACTTCGTCGGTATCGACGTCGCGCCCGGCCGGTACCGATGCGACGACGGCAAGGGCGGCTGGTGGGTGCGCTTCACCGGCCCGGGCGGCGGCGACCCCGTCGGCTCGTGGCCGCTGCCCCCCGGCCCCACCGTGATCGAGATCGCGCGGACCGACTTCGCGTTCGAGACCCACGTCTCCACCTCCTGGCAGCGGATCGGGGCCCCGAGCGCGCCCGCGGACGGCTCCCCCGCCGAGCTGCGCCCGGTCGCCGACCCCGCACTGCGCGCCGAACTCGACACGATCGTCGGCCGCCGCCGCCCGCTGATGTGGCTGGCGCCGCTGACGGTGCTCGCCCTCGGCCTGATCGGCTCCCCGCTGCTCGGCTCCCTCTGGCTGATCGGCCTCGGCATGCTCGCCGTGCTGGTCGCGCTCGGCACCCCGTCGGTCTCCCTCGACCTGCGCCGCGCCCGCGAGCTGGAGCGGCGCCGCGACCGCTACCTTTCCCCCGAGGACTTCGACGACGACGGCCGCGAGCTGCTGGCCCGCGTCCAAACGGCGGTCGACTCCGTCCGCGACTCCGCCGTGAACCGCGAGGGCCTGCTGGACGCGGTGGACAACGCGGTCACGCTCCCCCGCCAGGAGTGGGAGATCGCGCAGGTCCTCGCGAAGCAGTCGAAGCTGCGCACCGAGCAGGCGGAGATGACCGAGGCCGCCGCGATCCCCGAGGTGGAGGCGGCCCTCCGCCCGCTGCGCGACAAGCTGGACATCTCGGTGGAGGCGGTGACGCGCCGGGTGGAGGCCCTGGAACGCTACGCCGAACGCGCCAGGTCGGCGGACGAGGTCCTGCGCGCCCAGCGCCACCTGGAGGCGATCGCCGAGAAGGCCCACGAGTACGACGAACTGCTCGCCGACACCGTCCGCGACGACCTGGCGCTCCCCGCGATCGAGCGCCTCACCGACCAGGGCGACGAACTCCTGCGCACCCTCCGCGACCGCCTCGCCAAGGCCGCCGAAGCGGCCAGCGAACTCCCGCCCCCGCGGTAGGCGGCCTATCCCGGTATGGCCATGGCAGCGGGCGCGGCGCTCGGCGTCATGTCAGCGATCTACCTCTACGTCGGCGGGCTCGTGGGCGCCACGGGATTTCTCGGCGGAGGATATCTGCTCATCCGCGCGGCGAAATATGACGGAAAGCGCGCCGCGCTCTTCGCGCTCGCCGGTCTGGCGGTCATGGCCGCCCTGCTCCCGTTGGCCAGATTCTTTCCAATGCCCGACTGACGCGCCTCCTCTCGCACGACGTTCATCAGGTCAGCGCATCGGTTTCAGCGCCTGCATAGGTCATCAGCAACTTAGAATGCTCACCTTTCCTGGACAGGCCATCATCTAATAGGCTCCGACAGCACTTGCCTACGTATTTCCGGTTCCGCCGAACCGACCTACGGCCTGTTCTATGTTCGACATCATCAGGATCAGCGACCTATGCGGCAGCCCCACATCCCAGCTGTTCCATAGCGGGTGCCCGAAAAGCCGGAGGACCCTGACCATAATTAACCGTCGAGGTCGACGTCCTTTCCGAGACGATCCAGGGTCCATCAGGAGCGCCGTGACCGTATCCGGCCATATTCTGCGGCAGCAATGTCGCGCGACCTGCTGGATGACAGCCATACACACAACGGGTTTATGGTGATGTGCTGAAGTTCGCCAGGAACCTCCGGGAAGGTCACATGATGGACGACGGCGCAGCCCAGTCGAGCCCTGTCATCGACAAGACGCGACCGCATCAGGCGCGGTTGTGGAATCACTGGCTCGGCGGCAAGGACACCTACGAGATCGACCGGGAGATCGGGGACAGGATCGCGGCGGTGTATCCGGAGATCGCGGACGTGGCGCGGCAGTCGCGGGCGTTCCTGGTCCGCGTCGTGCATTTCATGACCGGCCAGGGCATCAAGCAGTTCCTCGACATCGGGACAGGGCTGCCCGCCGTCGACAACACCCACGAGATCGCGCAGCGGGACGTGCGGAATTCGCGGGTCGTGTACGTCGACAACGATCCGCTGGTCGTCGCCCATGCCCGCGCGCTGCTGAAGAGCGTCCCGGACGGGGCCTGCTCCTACGTCCAGGCCGACGTCCGCGCCCCCGAGACGATCATCGAGGAGGCCGCGTCCGTCATCGACTTCACCCAGCCGGTCGGGTTGCTGCTCCTCGGCATCGTCGGGAACATCGCGGACGAGGACGACCCACCCAGCATCGTCCGGCGGCTCACGGACGCGCTGCCGACCGGCAGCTACGTGGCCATCAACGACGGGACGAACGTCCTCGGCGTGGACGAGTGGACGCCCGCCGAGGCCACCGCCCGGGGCGAGGCGCTCCGATTGTGCGCGGAGGCGGGCACCGTCCCGTACCACGCGCGCACCCCGGAGTACATCGAGGCGCTGTTCGAGGGCCTGGAGCTGGTCGAGCCCGGCGTCGCGTCGACTCCCCTATGGCGTCCCGACTTCCCGCAGGCCGCCGAGCCCCGCCCCATCGACTCGTTCGGCGGCGTCGCCCGCAAGCCCTAGCGCGGGAGGATCTCGTCCAGGTGGTGGCGGAGCACGTCCGAGAGTCGAGATCATTTCGCACCCGCACGGAGCTGACAGGCGGGCCGCCCGCGCTACTAGGCGAGCAGGGTGCGGATCTGGGTGGGGCCGGTGAAGAGTTCGGCGCGCATGCCGGCCTCGCGGGCGGCGACGATGTTGCGTTCGGTGTCGTCGAAGAAGAGGACGTCGGCGGGCCTGACGCCGAGGCGCTCGGCGCAGATCTCGAAGGCGCGGAGGTCGGGCTTGGCGACGCCGATCCGGCAGGAGTAGACGAGCGCGTGGAAGCGGTCGAGCAGGGCGCCGTGCCGGGCCTCCATGCGGGGCACCAGGTCGCCGATGATGTTCGAGAGCAGCCCGAGCGTGCGGCCCTCGTCGGCCAGCTCGCCGACGAGGGCGACCATCTCGTCGTCGACGTCCGTCCAGCTGTCGAGGTCGGCCTCGATCAGCGCGGGGACGTCGGGGAACGCGACGCCGAGGCGGGCGGCGACGTCCGCCCAGTAGGCCGCGCTCTCCTGGCCGGCGTCGTAGGCGGGACGGCAGCCCCAGTAGGCGTCCCAGAACGCGGGGCCGGACGTCCCGGCGATCCCCTCGATCCGCCGGATCGCCTCCGGAGTCTGCGTGCGGGCGATCACTCCGTACAGGTCGAACACGATCACATCGGGCATGCGTCCGAGCCTATGCGGCGCGCGCGAGATACCTCCGCCACAGGCGTAGCAAGCGCTTGGTAATAGGCCGTAGCCTGGGGCGGCGGCCGAATCGAGCAAGCGGTTGGGCGGCACGGCATAATGAGAGGGTGACGACCACGAGCGCTAAGTCCGGACGATCCCGAACCCGTGCCGCGGGCGAGGGCGGCTCCCGCCGCCGGGGCAGGGGCTCGCCCGCCCTGGCGTCGGAACGGCGCGAGCATCTGGTCAAACTCGCGGCCGAGCTCTTCGCGGAGAAGGGCTTCCAGGCCACCACGGTCCGCAACATCGCCGACGAGGCGGGCATCCTGTCCGGCAGCCTCTACCACCACTTCGACTCCAAGGAGTCGATCGTGGACGAGATCCTGGCCGGCTTCTACACCGAGATCATGGCGTCCTACCAGGCGGTCATCGACGAGCGCCGCAACCCGCGCGACACGATCGGCGGGCTGGTCCGGGTCGCGTTCGGCTCCCTGGAGCCGCACCGGGCGGCCATCACGGTGATCCAGAACGACTGGAACTACCTGAAGGGCATGGACCGGTTCACCTACCTGATCAAGTCCGAGGACGAGGTCGAGAAGATGTGGGTGGACACGCTCCAGGCGGGCCAGGAGGAAGGGCTCTTCCGCCCCGACCTCGACCCGAAGCTGACCTACCGGATGATCCGCGACACGGTGTGGGTGGCGGTCCGCTGGTTCCGGCCGGGCGGCCGGCTGGACGCCCAGGGCTTGGCGGAGCACTACCTCAAGGTCATGTTCGACGGCATCAACCTGCACTGACTTCGGGCGCCTCGCGGACGCTCCACGGCCCGTGACGCGCCGTGGTCCGGCGCGCGGACGGCTAGCGGCACCCCGGAGGACGGGGCGCGTCCGGCCCTCCGCATACTTTCGTTCAAGTACACCCGGCGCGGTATCCCACTGTGTGCAGTCCTTAACCCCCATAGTGTGCTTAGTCACAAATTGCCGAGTAGGGGTGACGCATTGGCCCATAGGGACGCTGTAACTGGAGAGATCTACGGGGGGAGGGCGACATGACGGCTCAAGGGGGCGCCGCCGGTCGCGACGAGCCCATGCCCGCGGCCCTGCGCGCCGCCACGGCACGGAGCCTTCAGGAACAGTTCCCAGGGGTGCGCGTCTGGTACGGCGAGGCGACCGGTTCGTGGTGGGCGATGGTGCCGCTGCGGGACGGGCCGCGGCTGCTGGAGGCGCCGTCGCCGCAGCAGCTCCGCGACGAGATCATGAGCCTGCGGAACCGGGGCTGACCGGCCCGCCGCCGGCGTGCGCCCTGGCGCGCGTCCTCCGCGATGCCCGCGCATCGGTGCTGGGTCGGGCCGGCGTGCGTCTTCGGCGTTCAGGCCAATCGGATGAGATCCGGAAAGTTGGCGGCGAGCCCGTCCATCCCGGGCGTTCGCCTGGCTCACCGGGCGATCCCCGGCGGGGTTCGTGCCGCCCGCCGGGGACGGGGCGCGATCCGTCCCCAGCGGGCGTCTCTGGAGAAACTAACCCGAAATCCGTTCGGACACAAGCGCTTGCTCGGTTATCTTCTCCGTCACGTCTCGTACTGGATGGCGGCGCGTTCCGCCACGATCGGCGCGATGAACTCCTCGATCATCGCGCGGTGAGCCGGATGGTCGCGGTAGACGAGGTAGGCGTCGCGGTCGGCGAAGTCCGCGACGACCACGAAGTCGTAGGCGCCGGGGTTCACGCCCGCGTCCACCCCGATGCTGTACGTCCCGATCTCGGGGATGCGGCCGGGCAGTTGCCCCAGCTTCGCCGCGACCTCGTCCTGCTGGCCGGTCGTCGTTCCCTCGGCCCACTTGAACATCACCACATGACGGAAACCACTCATGCGGGCAAACTATCGGCCGGCCGCCCCGGACCGGCCGCTCAACCGCCGCCGAGCTCCGCCGCGGTGATCGCGCCGAGTTCCCAGCACGCCTCGATGTCGGCCTTGCCGGGCTCGCCGGTCACCACGACCGGCGGCTGGACGGCCTTCCACTTCAGCCCCGTCGTGATGGAGTCGAGCGCGCGCAGGGCCCCGGTGGCGTCGTTGTTGCCGTGCAGGAAGGCCCCGAACGGGCGGCGGACCGTCTCCTCCAGGCAGGGGTAGTAGATCTGGTCGAAGAAGTGCTTGAGCGCGCCGGAGAGGTAGCCGAGGTTGACGGGCGAGCCGAGCAGATAGCCGTCCGCCTCCAGGACGTCCACGGCGGACGCCGTCAGCGCGGGCCGGGACACGACCTCCACGCCCTCGATCTCGTCGGTGGACGCACCCGCGCGCACCGCCTCGAACATCGCCTGCACGGACGGCGACGGCGTGTGATGGACGAGCAGGAGCCTCTTCATCACCTCGAGACTATCGGTGTCCGGCGCCGCCGGCCGGGTATGCCCGTCCGTGCCGGGGCTCCCTCCGACGTGGCAGAAGAGCCGTTCCCGGCCCGTGCTCCGGACCGTAGGCTGCCCTTGGGAGGCATATCCAACGCCCGGCCGGGGGAATGAGTTCCAAAGGATCTTGGTTGGGGGTTCACCGGAGGTGTCCTTCGTGCAACCAGGGAAACCGGCCGTGCCGCCACCGGCACGGCCCGCGCCGCCCGTCCGGCCGCTCGCGCTGGCCACGGCGCTCGTCGCCGTGCTCATCGCGGTCCCGGCCCTGTCCGGCTCCCCGCACTGGCTCGGCGGGGCGTCCCGGCTCGTCACCGGCAGCCCGCTCGCCCCCGCCCACGCCATCGCCCTCGGCCTGGCGCTCGCGCTCGTCGCCCGCGGCGTCCTGCTGCTCCGCCGCGCCGCCTGGTACGGCCTCGTCGTGCTGGTCGCCCTCGGCCTGCTCGCCGTCGTCACCGGCGAGGACCCGCTGTGGCGGCTGCCGATCCTCGGTGCCGTGCTCGGCGGGCTGTGGCTGGAGCGCGACCGGTTCCCGGTGCGCCCGCACCCCGAACGCGTCCGCACGGCGGTGAAGACCGGCGCGCTGCTGGTGGTCGCCGCGATCGTCGGATCGCTGCTGTTCGGCGGCGTGTCGGTCCGGTCGGTCGGCGCCGTCGCCGCCGGTCTCGGGTCCACCGGCGCGCCGCTGGACGGCGCGTCCTGGCTGTCCGGCGCGCTCGGCGTCGCCGGCGCCGCCGGGCTCCTCGTACTGGTCACCACGCTGCTCGCGCCCGATCCCGCGCCGCCGCCCGGCGACGAGCCGGAGCGCCGCCGCGTCGCGGGCCTCGTCGCGCACCCCGGCTCCGACACGCTGGCCCCGTTCGCGCTGCGCCGCGACAAGGCGTACGTGTTCAGCGCGGACGGGCGGGCCGCGATCGGCTACCGCGTCCTGTTCGGCGTCGCGGTGGCGGGCGGCGACCCCGTCGGCGATCCCGCCTCGCGAACCGATGCCGTCCGCGCGTTCCTCGCGATGTGCCGGACGACCGGCTGGCGGCCGGCCGTCCTCGGCGCGAGCGAGGAGCTGCTGCCCGCCTGGGGCCCGTGCCGCACGATCGGATTCGGTGACGAGGTCATCGTCCGTCCCGGCGAGTTCGCGCTGAGCGGCCGCCGGATGCGCAACGTCCGGCAGGCGGTGAAGCGCACCGAGAACGCCGGCGTCACGTCCCGGATCGTCCCGGAACGCGAACTCACGCCGGCGCTGCGCGAGCAGTTGCTGGACGTCGCGTCCCGCTCCCTCGACGGCGCGGCCGAACGCGGATTCTCCATGAACCTGGACGAGCTGCTCACCGGCTACCACCCGGGAGCGATCGTCGCGATCGCCTACGACGAGGACAAGGAGCCCATCGCGTTCCAGCGCTACGTCACCGCCGGGCAGGGCGTGAGCCTGGACGCGATGCGCCGCAGTCCCGGCGGGCCCAACGGCGTCAACGAGCGCCTCATCGTCGAGATGATCGAGTACGCGGCCGAGCACGGGCACGGCGCCGTCTCGCTGAACTTCGCCGCTTTCCGCGGACTCCTCGACAACGACGAGCGCGGGCTCCTGGAGAAGGCCGGCTACCAGGCCCTCCACCTGCTGGACCCGTGGATCGCCGTCGAGTCCCTGTACCTGTTCAACAAAAAGTTCAGGCCGTCCTACAAGCCGCGCAACGTCGTCTTCCGCTCGTGGTCCGACATCGCCCCGCTGGCCGCCGCGCTGCTCACCCTGGAGTTCGGCCGCACGCGCCCGGCCCTGCCCGCGGCCGAACCGCTGACCGAACCCGTCCACCACCTCGGCCGCTGACCGCGTCCCGCTGCGCCGGAAAATCCTAGAACGTGATTCTATGGAGTCCCCGGTGGAGAGGAATGCGGCGATGGGCACTGTGCAGGGGCACTGCGATCCGGCGTTCGCGGGCGTCCGCGAGGTGTTCGAGCGGAACTTCGCCGAGGGGCGCGAGCTGGGCGCCGCCGTCGCCGTCTACGCGGGCGACCGCAAGGTCGTCGACCTGTGGGGCGGCGTCGCCGACCGGCGCACGGGCCGGGAGTGGCTGCCCGGCACGCCCTGTTTCGGGTTCTCCTGCACCAAGGCGGTCACGGCCGCCGCCGCGCTGCTGCTCGCCGAGCGCGGCGCCTACGACGTGGACGGCCCGGTGACCGCCTGGTGGCCGGAGTTCGGCGCCGCGGGCAAGGACGGCGCGACCGCCGCCCACCTGCTGTCGCACCAGGTCGGCCTGCCCGCGTTCGCCAGTCCCGTGTCGGCGGAGGAGGCGGCGGACGCCCCGGCGCTCGCGGCGCGGCTGGCCGCGCAGACGCCGGAGTGGACGCCCGGCGAGGCGCACGGCTACCACGCCCTGACCTACGGCTGGCTGGCCGGCGAGATCGTCCGGCGCCACTCGGGCAGGACGGTCGGCGCGTTCGTGAAGGACGAGTTCACCCGCGACCTCGACATGTGGATCGGCTCCCCCGACGACGTGATCGAGCGGGCCGCGAGGCTGTCGGCCGGGCGGCGCGGCGCGGCCGGCACCCCGAGGGCCGCAGGTCACGACCTGCTGACGCGCCTCGCCGCCGCCTACGTGGACCCGGACAGCGCGATGAACCGGTCGCTGAACAACCCCCACCCGGGCAAGGGCGGCTTCAACAACCCCGTCGTGCTGCGCGCCGGATGGCCGTCCGCCGGGATGCTCGCCACCGCGCCCGCGTTCGCCGCCTTCTACCGCGACCTCGTGGCGGGCCGGATCCTGCGTCCGGACACGCTGCGGGAGGCGATGCGCCCGCGCGTCAGCGGCCCGGACCGGACGCTGCTCGTCGACAGCTCGTTCGGGCTCGGTTTCATGCGCCCGGCCCAGACGTACTTCGTCCCGAAGGCGGGACGGGCGTCGGCCTTCGGGCACACCGGCGCGGGCGGGTCCATCGGCCTCGGCGACCCGGACGCGGGGCTCGCGCTCGCCTACCTGCCGAACCTGATGGGCGACCAGGCGTCCGGCGACCTGCGCGCCTACCGGCTGACCGAGGCCGCCTACGCGTCGCTGTCCTGAGCAGGCGATAGCGTCCCGAGGCATGTTGGTACGGGAACTGCACGGCCGGCCGTCCACGGCGGAGGAGGCGGAGGCGATCCAGGACCGGCTGCGTCCGATGCTCGAACTCGACGTCCCCGGGCCGGGCGCACCGCGCACGGTCGCGGGGCTGGACGTCTCCTACGCGGGCGACGGCGGCGGAGCCGGGACGCGGCTCGCCGCCGCCGTGGTCGTCCTCGACGGCACGACCCTGGAGGTGCTGGAGGAGTCGGTCGCCCTCGGCACGGCCGCGTTCCCGTACGTCCCGGGCCTGTTCGCGTTCCGTGAGCTGCCGACGCTGCTCGACGCCCTCCGCGACCTGAAGACCACGCCCGACCTGCTGGTCTGCGACGGGTTCGGGGTCGCGCATCCCCGGCGGTTCGGGCTCGCCTGCCACCTCGGCGTCCTGACCGGCCTGCCGACCGTCGGCGTCGGCAAGACCGCCTTCATCGGCGCCTACGAGGAGCCGGGCGCGCGGCGCGGTGACGCGAGCCCGCTGCTGGACGGCGGAGAGGTCGTGGGCCGTGTGCTCCGCACGCGGGACGGCGTGAAGCCGGTGTTCGTCTCCGTCGGCCACCGCGTCGACCTCGACACGGCGTGCCGGAACGTCCTCGCCCTCACGCCCGAATACCGGCTGCCGGAGACCACCCGCAGAGCCGATCGGCTGTCGCGGGACGCGCTGTCCTCCGGCGGCGCCGGGTAGCGCTACCGCCCGGGTAGGTGGCAGGCTCGTCCCAAAGCCAGGCGGCGACCACCGCAGGTCATCGCCACACCGCTGGACGGTGCCCATGGACACCCGCCCGATGCGGGCCGACGCCCGCCGCAACTACGAGCGACTCATCACGACCGCCCGCACGGCCTTCATGGAGAACGGCACGGGCGCCTCCCTTGACGACATCGCCAAGCGCGCGGGCGTCGGATCCGGGACGCTTTACCGGCACTTCCCGACCCGTGACGCGCTGCTGCACGCCGTCCTGCGGGAGCGGATCGAGGCGCTCCTCGCGCACGCCGACGACCTGCTCGCCGAGCCGTCCCCGGCCGGCGCGGAGGCGGCGCTCGGCGCGGAGGCGGCACTCGGCTGCTGGCTGCGCAGCTACCTCGCCGGCGCGGCGACCCCGCGCGGCACGTCCACCGTGATCATCGAGGCGATGTCGGCGGAGTGGGCCGCCACCGGTCTCGGCGCTTCCGCCGCCGCGATCTGCGACGCGCTCGGCCGGCTGCTCGACCGGGCGCAGCGGGCGGGGGCGGTCCGCGCCGAAATCGACCCTCGCGACCTGCTGCGGCTCACCAACGCGATCGGCGTCGCGGCCGAGCGCACACCCGATCCCGGCGCGTACGCCGACCGGATGCTGGCGCTGCTCTTCGACGGCCTGCGCACCGGGTAGGGGCGCCTTGTTCCGTTGACCAAGCGTTCGCTAGGTTGGCGTGGTGGCAACGGGCGACGAGGAGCGTTGATGGGGCAGCTTGACGGCAAGGTGGCGCTGATCACCGGTGGCGCGCGCGGGATGGGCAAGTCGCACGTCCGCCGGTTCCTGGACGAGGGCGCCAAGGTCGTGTTCGGCGACGTCCTGGAGGAGGAGGGCGCCAAGCTCGCCGCCGACCTCGGGGACGACGCCCGGTTCGTCCGGATGGACGTGACGTCGCCCGACGACTGGCAGGCCGCCGTCGAGACCGCGACGCAGGCGTTCGGCGCCCTGAACGTCCTGGTCAACAACGCCGGCATCATCCGGCACAAGACCATCGAGGACATGGCGCTCGACGAGTTCCGCACGATCCTGGACGTGAACCTGGTCGGCCAGTGGCTCGGCGTGAAGTCGGTGACCGCGCCGATGCGGGACGCGGGCGGCGGCTCGATCGTCAACGTGTCCTCGACCGAGGGGTTCATCGGCGCGTCCGGCCTCGCCGCCTACAGCGCCAGCAAGTTCGGCGTCCGCGGCCTGACCAAGTCCGCCGCCCGCGAACTCGGCCAGTACGGCATCCGGGTGAACTCCATCCACCCCGGCGGCGTGGTGACCCCCCTGTTCATGCAGGACGACATCATCGCGGCGAAGGCCGACAGCGCGGACGCGTTCATGAAGTCGCTGCCCCTCGGCCGCATGGCCAAGTCCCAGGAGGTCTCGGGCCTGGTCGTGTACCTGGCCTCGGACGACTCGTCCTACTGCACCGGCAGCGAGGTCCTGGTCGACGGCGGCATGCTGACCGGAGCGGGCTACTGAGCGCACCCCTGCGCCCGCGCCCCGCGGCCTCGTCGCGGGGCGCGGCCCGCCGCAGGTCCTACGGGCGCCGCTCGATCCACCCCTCAATACCCTCCAACTGTGCGGCGAGCGAGATGAGCGTGGCCTCGTCAGAGTCATGCCCCAGAAGCTGGGCCCCGATCGGCAGACCGCTCTTCGTGAACCCCGCCGGAACGTTCACGCCCGGCCACCCCAGCACGTTCCACGTCCAGGCATAGGGGCACGCGGCGGCGACCCCCGACTGGGTCTTCTGATAGCCGGCGCCATCGAACGCCCCGATCCGCAACGGCGGCTTGGCGGTGGTGGGCGTCATCACCACGTCGGCGAACCGGAAGATGCGCCCGACCTTCCGCCGCAGGTAGGGGTCCATCCTCTTCGCCAGCGGCAGGAGCCGTTTCCCGGCGATCCGCCCGATGCGCGCCTCCACCTCCGTCCGGCGGTCGGGCCGCGGGTTCGGCAGGGAATCCAGCCAGTCGGCGACGCCGGCCGTCCCGCGCGGAACGAGCCCGAGCCCGACCGGCCCGTAGTCGGGATCGGCGGGAAAGACCTTGTGCCCCAGATCGGTCAGCCTTCTCGCGAGCCGCTCGACCGCCGCCCGGATCTCCGGATCGAGCTTCCCGCTGACGCCGAAGGCCGTCCTGAACGAAACGGCTATCCGC
The DNA here is from genome assembly GCF_041463665.1 of Actinomadura chokoriensis. Lineage (GTDB taxonomy): Bacteria > Actinomycetota > Actinomycetes > Streptosporangiales > Streptosporangiaceae > Spirillospora > Spirillospora chokoriensis_A. Next base: position 3,491 of record NZ_JAXCEJ010000020.1, on the reverse strand, counting down.
AGCTTCCCGGGCTCCCTTCTCGCGGCCTCGGCGAACGACTTCACCGGCAAGTCGACCTGATACACGTCGTCCGGGTGACTCCCGCTCAGCACATCGAGCATCAGCGCGGCGTCCTCGACGCTCCTGGCCAGCGGCCCCCAGACGGTGATGCCGTTGAACGGATCGGTCTGCGGGTACCCCGAAACCCTTCCCCGCTGCGGTTTGATGCCGATCAGGCCCGTCCACGCCGCGGGAATGCGAATGGATCCCGCACCGTCCGACCCGACGGCCCCGGCGACCATTCCCGCCGCCACGGCCGCCGCCGAACCGCCCGACGACCCGCCCGGCGTGTAGTCGGGATTCCACGGATTCCTCGCGCACCCGTACTCGGCCGACTCGCTGAACGGCCACAACCCGAGCTCGCACGTCGTCGTCTTCCCGACGATCACGGCCCCGGCGGCCCGCAGCCTGCGCACGACCTCGGCGTCCCGCGTCGCGGGCCGGTGGTCCCCCGCCACCGCGAACGGGGTGGTCTCCCCCGCGAGATCCGTGTCGTCCTTGATGGCGACGGGCACGCCGAGCAGCGGCAGGCGCTCCCCGTCCGCGAGCCGCTTGTCGGCCTCCAGCGCCTCCTGCGCCGCCGCCTCGGCCCGCACCACCCGGAACGCCCCGAGCGACTCCTTCCGCCCGATGCACTCCAGGCTGTCCTCGACCAGCTCGCTCGACGAGATCTCGCCCCTCGCCAGCGCCTCCGCCTGCCCCGCGAGCCCCAGCACCACGCGACCTCCCGCTATCGTTCGTTCGAACGAACGATACTGATGCCATCACCTGTAGGGAAGACTGAGCACCGATGAGCGCCCGCGACCGGATTCTCCAGGCCACCCTCCACCTCATCGGTGAGCGGGGGATCGGCGCGGTGACCAACCGCGCCGTCGCCCGCGCGGCCGGCGTCTCCCTCGGCTCCCTCACCTACCACTTCCCCAGCCAGGAGGACCTCCTCCGCGAGGCCCTGCACACCTTCGTGGAAGAAGAGATAGCCCGCATCACCGCCTACGTCACGGCTCTCGCCGATTCCGGCATGGCTCCCGTCCAGGCCGCCGACCAGGTCGAGAAGGCGGTCGCCGACTTCACCGACGGCCCGAAGCAGATAGCCAACCTGGAACTGCACCTGCACGCCGCCCGCGACCCGGCCCTCCGCGAAACCTCGCGGCGCTCCGTCGAGGCGTACGACCGCCTGGCCGCCGCCGTCCTCAGGGCCCTCGACATCCCGGACGCCGACCGGCACGCCCCCGCGATCGTCGCGATGCTCTACGGCCTCGCCATCCGCCGCCTCGCCACCGGCGACACGACCGCCACCGGCACCGCGGACGCCATCCGCCTCCTGCTCCTCGGCGCCCTCCCCCAGTGAAAAAGGTTTCTGGCCCGCACGGCCCCAGAGCGGGGTAACGGGGCCGTGCGGGCCAGAAACCTGTCTCAATCAGGAACCTCAGTCGGAACCTCAGCCGACGTTCGCTTCGCTCTCCGCCTGTGCACCTCCGCCGTCTCTTCAATCTGACACCCGCAACGTTAGGCCGCAGGCCGCCCCAGCAGAACGCCCTTAAGCCTCACTTAGGGAACCCCTGAGTCAGGCTTATTCGCGCCTCGTCCGGGGATGTCTCGGAAAGTCGCTTCTAGGGCCGATTACCTGCGAAAACAAGGGGACGTCGGGGAACGCTTCGGGGAAGCCGAACCGCGCCCGGCTTAGGCCGGCTCTCCGGATTGGCTCCTGCGACCCTCTCTCCCGACAGGAAGGGGATCAGTTCCCGGCCTCGGAAATCGAGGAACAACGGGGACGACGAGGGTGAGCAGCGAGGTCATTGCCGCATCCTCACATGGGGATGACGCCGGGAACATCACTGGATGTCCGCATCAGTTCGCCCGAAAGCGCGCGATCCAGGCCATGCCGCCCGGCAAGAACAACAAGAGTTTTCGTTACTTTGGGTCGACCTAATATGACTCCGGGTAATGACCTGACTGCATGTCGGACGAACCTGGAGGGGTTACATGCGCGTAGGTACGAAGCTCGCTACCGGGCTGGTGGCGGGCGTGCTCGCCGGCGGGACGCTGACCGTCGGGGCGGTCGCCGAGGCCGCTCCGCCGCCGGAGCCGGGCCAGCAGATGGACCAGCAGATCGACCAGCAGGCACCGGAGCAGCAGCAGGCACCGGTCCAGCAGGCACCGGCCCAGCAGGAGGCGCCTGACCAGCAGCAGGCACCGGTCCAACAGCAGCAGCCGGGCCAGCAGCCGCAGGAGGAAGAGGAAGAAGGGCACGGGCCCGGCGCCCTCATCGTGGGGCCGGAAGGCGCCGCCAGGGCGATGGACCGGCTGCTCAGCCGGGACGAGGAGCGCACCCGCTGGTGCCATGGAACGGTCCTGCCCACGAACGGGCTGAACGTCCGCACCGGGCCGGGCATCCACTACCCCAGGGTCGGCACCCTGGCGCACGGCTCCCAGGTCTGGACGGACTGGGACACCATCCAGCGCCGGGACGGCTACCTGTGGGTTCGGATGAGCCCCAACCGCTGGATCGCCGACTACAAGCTCGGCAACGGCAACGGCAAGTGGTACGTCCGGTACTACAACTGCTGACCGTGCAGGGGCCGCCGCCCCGCGGGGCGGCGGCCCTTTCATGACGTCTGCCTGCGCTGCCGCTTGTACCACCACGGGACGCTCCAGCCCAGTGGTAAGCGACAGGAAGAAGGGCAGGACGAGCCGCGCCGCCATGGTGGAGAGGTGACCGAAACGGAGCGCGCCGGGCTGATCAGGCCGAGGGAGAACCGGACGCCGACGAACGGCCGGTGTAGAAGCGGCTAATAGGGTTCCCATTCATCACAGAGGGCAATGTAGCCTTGCGTGGTGAAAAACGTGCCGTTCACGGGCGGAGAGAAGGAAAGCCTGAAAGCCGGGCTTGACCGGCATCGGGACGCGGTGCTGTGGAAGCTCCAGGGCCTGGACGAGGCGCAGGCGCGCCGGGCGATGACGCCTTCCGGGACGAGCCTGCTCGGGCTGGTCAAGCATCTGGCGGCCGTCGAGTACGGGTGGTTCTGCGAGACGTTCGGGCGGAAGACGGAGCCGCTGCCCTTCGACGAGGACGACCCGGACGCCGATCTGAGGGTCGGGCCCGACGAGACCACGGAGGCGATCGTCGCCTTCTACGGAAGGGCGCGGGCCGCGGCCGACGGGGTGATCGAGGAACTGGACGTCGAGGCGCGCGGAACCGCATGGCACGGAGCGACGGTGACGCTCCGGTGGGTGCTGATCCACATGATCGAGGAGACCGCGCGGCACGCCGGTCACATGGACATCGTCCGGGAGCTGATCGACGGTGCGACCGGCGACCACATGCGTGACTAGTGCGGTGTCCACGAACGTCGACCGGGTCGCCTACCTCGTTGACTTGCGGCGTGTCGTTGCCTCCGACGCGGCGGTTTCTAGTGTCTGTTGCAACGAGGTCCTTCTGGAAGGATCTTGTT